>NZ_DATGXL010000011.1:0-14760 GCF_035299005.1 Flavobacterium sp. | reverse complement strand
TTTTATTTTTTGGAACACAGATTGGAAAAATGTGAGAATTTTTTAAATTTTTAATGGTTATAAATCTTTAGAAATTCCTTGACTCTATTGTCACCCTTAGCTTATTCGAAGGCTAATGGAAAACATAACGCTTTTTATTTTTTGGAACACAGATTGGAAAAATGTGAGAATTTTTTAAATTTTTAATGGTTATAAATCTTTAGAAATTCCTTGACTCTATTGTCACCCTGAGCTTAGTCGAAGGCTAATGGAAAACTTAACGTTTTTTATTTTTTGGAACACAGATTGGAGAAATGTGAGAAATCTTTAAAATTTAAAATGGTTATAAATCTTTAGAAATTCCTTGACTCTATTGTCACCCTGAGCGTGGTCGAAGGCTAATGGAAAACATAACGTTTTTTATTTTAGGAACACAGATTTGAGAAATTTTAGTAATTTTTAAAATCTTTAATGAATGTGTTGTTGTGTTTATATTTGCTGATGTGTTTAAATTTAAGATATGGAAAAAGTAAAACGATTAGATGCTACACAGAAGGCATTGGATTTATTAGACAGACTAGCCGAAAAATTTGGCGATTTAATGTTGTATCAAGCCGGTGGATGTTGTGAAGGAACACAGCCGCAATGTTTTGAAAAGGGCGGGTTTTATTTACGCTATGGCGATGTATGTATCGGAACCATCAAAGGATTCGAGTTTTGGGTGGATAAAGATTTATTCGAATACTGGAAACACGCCCATTTTACCCTGGATGTAACCGATGGCATAGGAGCAGGAGGTTTTTCACTGGAAACACCTTACGGAAAAACATTTATAGTAAATTATAGATTGTTTACCGAAGAAGAAGCTCAAAACCTAGAAGAAATAAGGTTGAATGAGTAATGCTCTTCACTAATCACTCATTTACCCATTATAATTCATCAACTGATACTGTTTTGGGGTGACGCCTTCGTATTTTTTGAACAATCGGATGAAGTAATTGCAATCTTCAAAACCGGTGGCATAGGATACTTCGGAAACGTTAATATTGGGATTACTTAGTAGTTTTTTTGCGTATTTTATTTTTTCATTCAATATAAACTCTATTGGGCTCATGCCTAATTCTCGTTTGAAATAGCGGTAAAAAGAGGTTGTACTCATACAAGCTTTGTCGCTCAATTCTTTGAGATTGATGTTTTCTCTAATGTTACTTTTTATAAATGCAATGGCGGGTGTAATCGGACTATTGCTGTCAATATATTTTTCGCTCTCAAAACGCTTGGTGGTCTGCGTTTGGATGATTCTAATGATTAACTCTTGTAGGGTTAAATCGGCAATAGCGTCTTTGGTGATAGAATTCCCCATACATTCTTTAATCAGCTTGTTAATGGTTCCCGCTAATTCAACGTTGTTGTAAAAGAAATAGTTTTCGTGATCCAATTTCCACAAGTTACTTTTGCCTTCTTTTGGGTATTTTTCGTTAAGAAAATCTAACGTATTGGTGATAATGTTATTGTCAATTGCCAAAGCAATACACTGAGTAGGATTGTCTTTTGAAGCTTCTGGAAAATCAATTTTCATTTCGGCATTCGAGGGTACAATCACTGTCTCACCTGGAAGGTATTCAAAGCTTGGGTCTTCAAACAAATGCATTACTTTCTTACCTCGCAACATACTCGTAACCACCAAGTCATTAAACTTTAACGGTACCAAATCCGATTTTTGATAGGTTTCAAATATGTTTAATTCGCAATGGTCTAATGAGAATATGGTGCGGTTCTCAACCAAAGTTTTTAACGACTTTTCGTGAGTAAGCGCAGGTGTATGTAACAATGTTTTAATCGACATGCTAAAGCAATATTTTTACTAAAGTATTAAAAAAAATATTATGTTGGTATATGATTGGCGTGGTTTTTCATTTTTCAGGAACACAGATTGAAGAAATTTTAGAAATCTTTAAAATCTATATGGAAAATTTAAAAGAAATATATTGACACGATTGTCACCCTGAGCGCAGTCGAAGGCTAATGAAAAGGAATTTAAATATTGTATTTAGCTTCAGGTTTTTGGAACACAGATTGATGGAATTTTAGAAATCTTTAAAATCTTAACCGCACTTAATTAAACATAAGGTTGCGCTTATGCTTATATTTACTTACATCACTTATAGGGTTTAAAAAAAATGTTTGGCACGCGGATTAGAAAAATTCAAGTAATCTAAAAAAACCTAAAAGGTGAGATATCTTTGAAAATGCATCGTTTTGATTGTTGTTTGATGTCTCTATGGAAATGTTTTTTGTGGCTTAATAGCAAAAGGGTTGGTAATTGACTCACTTTGTAAATAGATAAAAAAATATAGCTAATTTTGCATGAATAAATTTTGAAACCTTTTGAGAAATATAGTAATCATTGATGACGAAGATAAACTTCGAGGTTTGCTTTCTAGAATTGTAAAAGCGGAAGGTTTTGATGTGCTTGAAGCAGCTGATTTAAAATCTGGTTTCAAGAAATTGGAACACAACGATGTAGATGTAGTACTTTGTGATGTTAAATTGCCTGATGGTAATGGTGTTGATTTTCTTCAAAAAATTAAAGCAAGTTTTCCGCTTACAGAAGTAATATTGTTAACAGCCTATGGCAATATTTCAGATGGCGTTCAAGCCATGAAAAATGGGGCTTTTGATTATATTGTGAAGGGAGATGATAACGATAAAATTATTCCCTTACTGTATAAAGCATTTGAAAAAGTACAACTGCAAAAGAAAGTAAAACAACTCGAAAAGCGAATCTCTGATAAATATTCTTTTGAGACCATCATCGGGAAATCTAAAGCCATTGAACAAGTAATTGATTTGGCTAAAAAAGTGGCTAAAACCAATTCAACGGTATTATTAACAGGTGAAACGGGTACTGGTAAAGAAGTTTTTGCCCAAGCTATTCATGAAAATAGCACGCACGCCAATAAGTCATTTGTAGCGCTAAATTGTAGTACGTTTAGTAAAGAAATTTTAGAAAGTGAATTATTTGGACACAAACAAGGGGCGTTTACGGGTGCTATCAAGGATAAAAAAGGGTTTATTGAAGAAGCTAATGGAGGTACATTGTTTTTAGATGAAATAGGAGAGATTCCCCTAGAATTGCAAGCAAAATTGCTTCGTGTTCTAGAAACCAATGAATTTATTCCAATTGGAGATACCACACCTAAAAAATCTAATTTCCGTTTAATAGCTGCCACAAATAGAGATTTGAAGCAAGAAAGCGAAGCCCATCGTTTTCGTTCCGATTTGTATTTTAGGCTAAATATTTTTGAAATAAATATTCCACCATTGAGAGAACGTGTAAAAGATGTTTTGCCTTTGATACATTTTTTTGTAGATAAGTTTTCTTCTGCAATTAACAAAAAAACAATGCGAGTGGATGATAGTTTTAGACATAAGTTAGAAACTTATCATTGGCCTGGCAATGTACGTGAGCTCAAAAATGTAATTGAGAGGGCTGTTATTTTAGCTAATGACGATATTTTAACGGTTGATGTTTTACCTTATGAAATCCAGCACCAATCGGATCATACAACCAAGTCTATGTCGGCTTTTTCTATGAGTAGTGTAGAAAAATTACACATTCAAAAAGTTTTAAATTATACAAATGGAAATAAAGCAGAAACCGCTCGGTTACTTGAAATAGGTATTGCTACTTTGTATCGAAAAATTGAAGAATACAATTTATAAGTTATCCATAATAATATGACAAGTAAGTTAGCTGTAGTAAAAAGATATATCCGAACCATTGTAAATTTAAAAACGGATCAAGAGGCGGAGCAAATCACGTATGATGAAATAAAAACTGGAGCCATTTTTAAAGGTACTAATTTGTGGATTATGGCTTTTGCCATTTTTATCTCATGCATTGGTTTAAATATTAATTCTAAAGCCGCAGTTATTGGTGCAATGATAATTTCTCCTCTAATGGGACCAATTTTTGGCATTGGGTTTTCATTAGGAACATTAGATAGTGAGTTATTACAGTTAAGTTTAAGAAATGCTTTTCGAATTGTAATCATTTCAATTTTATGCGCTACACTATATTATGTGCTTTCTCCATATCATATCGCAACTGATGAGTTGTTGTCTTTTTCCAAGCCAACAATTTTTGATATCTTTTTAGCTTTCATTGGGGGAATGGCCGGAATGATAGCTATCTCTCGTCATGATGGCAATAGGGTTTTAGTTGGAATTGCAGTTGCAACCGCTTGTATTCCTCCATTATGTACTGCGGGTTATGGTATAGCAACATTACAATGGGAATATATTTTAGGAGGCTTGTACACTTATTTTATCAATGCTCTTTTTATTTGTTTGGGATGTTATTTAATAACTCGCTATTTGAAGTTTTCTAAATTTACAGAAAGTAATATTAAACATATTAATAGCTATTTTAGTATACTTGCTTTCATTGCAATTATACCGGCACTTTATTTAGCCTATAACCTTTGGACCATAAATGTTTATACTGATAGAGTTAACTATTTTATTGCACATGAAATCGAAAAATCGCATCACGTTATTCATACTTCTGTAGATGCCGAGACTAAAAAGATAATTGTTGATGTAGTGGTCGATGAATATGAAGAAAATCTTTCAAGAAAAATAATTTCACAACTTAAAAAATATGGTTTAGAAGGAAGTAAAATAGAAGTATTCCAAAGTTTAAAAGCAATCAATAATCGTTCAGAGATTGAGGCTTTACAACTGCAGTTAAATGCCCTCAAGAAAGAACTGCAACAGTTGAAATAAAACTACTTATTTTGATAAAAGCCTATCATTTTGATAGGCTTTTTTATTGGGCTGATTTTTAGTAAAACCATTTATTCTTTTGTTTTACAATATGTTATGTTTTGGTTTTGGTTTATGGAACACCTTTTGGCATAAGCGATGAAGAACCTATAAATTCATCTGTATGAGAAATAAAATGAATACCATTTACAAACAAGCCGAACGCTTTGCGGCAATCACCAACAAAGCTATTATTTCTGGAAATATTGTAAGAGCTAAAAAACTCTTGAATATAGCGGAAGATCTTTTAGAAACTGGTAGCCATGAAACCAAAGAAGTAATTGCAACGGTATATGTTTATTCGGTTTCAACCTTTATGGAAATACGTCACTGTAGTATTTCAAATCTATTTCCTAAAGGATTAAAGACGGAATATATTAAGCAAATCAATGCCAGTTCGGTATAATAGTAACCCTAAAATTAAATAAACATGTTGAGCACTATCCTATTACTTGCATTGGGTGTTTTACTCTTTGCAATTTGTTTTAAATCGGTCGAATTTTTTGAAAAAGTATAAATTATGATAGCACTATTTATTGTCGCGTTAGCTGTATTTGGCTACTTGGTTTATGTCTTAATTAAACCCGAAAAATTTTAAACATTCTTAAAATAATTAAATTATGAACACAGAAATTTTTGGTGTTGTAGCGGTTTTTTTTCTAACCATAGTTTTGTCAATTCCTATTGGGAAGTACATTGCAAAAGTATATTTAGGAACTAAAACATTTTTAGACCCAATATTTAACCCCATTGAGCGCTTGATTTTTAAGATAAGTGGTATCAATGACAAAGAAGAAATGAATTGGAAGCAACACCTAAAAGCACTTTTGAGTGTCAATTTAGGATGGTTTATTCTTTGTTTTTTTGTGCTCCTTTTTCAAGGAAGTTTACCCTTAAATCCCGATGGAAACCCATCAATGAGTCCCGATTTAGCTTTTAATACCGCTATTTCATTTGTAGTCAACTGTAATTTGCAACATTACTCAGGTGAGACGGGTTTGTCTTACTTGGGACAATTAATGTTGATGTTCTTACAATTTGTTTCGGCAGGGGTTGGAATGGCCGCCGCCGCAATGGTTTTCAACGCCATGAAAGAGAGAACTACCGAACATTTGGGTAATTTCTACAATTATTTTATCAAAAGTTGTACGCGTATTTTATTACCATTAGCAGCTATTGTTGCCGTAATATTAATTTTTAGTGGAACTCCAATGACATTTGAGGGAAAAGATTCCATTACAACCTTACAAGGCGACTCGGTTGAAGTTTCTCGTGGTCCTGCCGCTGCTTTTATCGGAATCAAGCACATTGGGACCAATGGAGGTGGTTTTTTCGGAGTTAATTCAGCACATCCATTTGAAAACCCAACTTATCTTACCAATGCTGTAGAACTTGTAGCTCAATTATTAATTCCATTTGCAATGATATTCGCATTAGGGTTTTATCTCAAAAAACGTAAATTTTCTTATGTAGTTTTTGGTGTAATGACTATTGGATTTTTGCTCTTGGTCATTCCTACAATTAGTTCCGAATTAAGCGGAAATCCAGCCATTACCAAGATGGGAATTACCCAAGCAACTGGGGCAATGGAAGGTAAGGAAGTACGTTTCGGACCTGCTATTTCAGGTTTTTGGAGTATTGCTACTACGGTAATTTCTACAGGTTCTGTGAATAGTATGCACGATAGTTCAATGCCAATGTCGGGAGCAATGCAATTATTATCTATGATGGTAAATGCTTTTTATGGCGGATGTGGTGTGGGATGGTTGAACTTTTATATTTTCATTATTCTTGCTGTTTTCATTTCCGGCTTAATGGTTGGTAGAACCCCTGAATTTTTAGGTAAAAAAATTGAAGCCCGTGAAGTAAAAATAGCCGCTTTTATAGCCATTCTTCATCCTTTATTGATTTTATCTGGAACAGCGTTAGCCTCTTATCTTGCAGCTAATGATACTGCTATGGGGTATTGGTTTAACGGAAATGCAACAGGTTGGCTAAACAATCCAGGCAATCATGGCTTTTCTGAAATGCTTTATGAATTTACCTCAAGTTCTGCCAATAACGGTTCAGGGTTTGAAGGTTTAGGTGATAACAATCCGTTTTGGAATATATCTACAGGTATTGTGTTGCTATTAGGTAGATTTTTACCAATTATTGGTCCGCTTGCCATCGCAGGATTATTAGCCAATAAAAAATACATTCCAGAAAGTGCCGGAACTTTAAAAACAGATACAACTATTTTCGGAATTATGGTTTTTGCTGTAATCGCAATTATTGCTGCTTTATCTTTCTTCCCAGCATTAGCTTTAGGACCATTAGCAGAATATTTTACATTAAAATAAATAATGATTGTATAATGCAAAAATGTATAATGTATAATGCAAAAATGTAGTTCTGAGTAATGATATTTAAAGTTTTAAATATTTTATTATTAATAATCAAACACAACAATACAATATACATTTTACAGTATACTATTAAAAAAAATAAAAAATGACTAAAAATAAATCCAATTCATTATTTGAAAGTAAGCAAGTAAAAGAAGCATTCGTGCAATCTTTTGTGAAGCTTAACCCAAAAGTAATGTTCAAAAACCCAGTAATGTTTACGGTTGAAATTGGGACTGCCATTATGTTTATAGTGTGTATTGCCATCTTAATGGGTGCACAAAATCAAGGTAGTTTCACTTATAATTTCATAGTATTCATAATACTATTCTTAACCCTTTTGTTTGCCAATTTTGCAGAAGCAATAGCAGAAGCTAGAGGAAAAGCACAAGCCGATAGCTTGCGAAAAACGAGAGAGGAAACACCTGCCAAAAAAATCACAGCTGTTGGTAAAATTAGCCCTTCAGAAATAGAAATGGTTTCTTCTTCTCAACTGAAAAAAGGCGATATGTTCTTTTGTGAGGCTGGGGATGTGATTCCAACCGATGGTGAAATTATTGAAGGTTTAGCCACTATAGATGAAAGTGCTATTACAGGAGAAAGTGCACCAGTGATTCGGGAAGCAGGTGGTGATAAAAGCTCTGTTACTGGTGGCACAAAAGTGTTAAGCGATAAAATCATCGTTAAAGTAACCACAGAACCTGGCGAAAGTTTTCTTGATAAAATGATTGCTTTAGTAGAAGGTGCAAGCCGTCAAAAAACACCGAATGAAATTGCTTTAACAATTTTGTTAGCCGCTTTTACTTTAATTTTCGTCATTGTGTGTGTAACCTTAAAACCTTTTGCGGATTATGCCAATGCACCAATAACTATTGCTGCTTTTATTTCTCTTTTTGTGTGTTTGATTCCAACAACCATTGGAGGATTATTATCGGCAATAGGTATTGCAGGAATGGATAGAGCTCTGAGAGCTAACGTAATTACTAAATCAGGAAAAGCTGTTGAAACTGCCGGTGATATTGATGTGTTGCTTTTAGATAAAACAGGAACCATCACTATTGGAAACAGAAAAGCTACTAACTTTTATCCTTCCAATGGTGTTTCTCAAGAAGAGTTTATCCAATCAGCCGTACTGAGTTCTTTGGCAGATGATACTCCTGAAGGGAAAAGTATTCTTGAGTTAAGTGAAATGTTAGATGTAAAAGGTGAAATGAAAGCAAGCATCTCACATCTCACATCTCACATCTCGCAAACAATAAAATTCACCGCAGAAACGAGAACTTCGGGTGTAGTTTTAAAAGATGGAACCAACATCAGAAAAGGGGCTCAAGATGCTGCTAAAAACATTTCGGAACAGGCAGGATACAAATTCCCAGAAGATACCGCTAAACAAGTCATTGAAATTTCTTCTAATGGCGGAACACCCTTAGTAGTCATCAAAAACAGTCAAGTGCAAGGGGTTATCGAATTGCAAGACATTATTAAAACAGGAATGAAAGAACGTTTTGATCGTTTGCGCAAAATGGGTGTAAAAACGGTTATGGTAACAGGCGATAATCCTTTAACTGCTAAATTCATTGCAGAGAAAGCTGGAGTAGATGATTTTATTGCAGAAGCGAAACCAGAGGATAAAATGAATTACATCAAAAACGAACAACAAAATGGTAAATTGGTTGCTATGATGGGAGATGGAACTAATGATGCACCTGCTTTAGCGCAAGCCGATGTTGGTGTAGCCATGAATAGTGGCACGCAAGCTGCCAAAGAAGCAGGAAATATGGTCGATTTGGATAATGATCCCACCAAGTTAATTGAAATCGTAGAAATTGGAAAACAATTATTGATGACGAGAGGAACATTAACTACTTTCTCCATTGCGAATGATGTGGCCAAATATTTTGCTATAGTTCCAGCTCTTTTTATAGCATCCATTCCAGCATTACAAGGATTGAATATTATGCATTTGCATAGTCCAGAAAGTGCCATTTTATCAGCCGTAATTTTCAATGCCATTATTATTCCAATATTAATTCCGTTGGCATTACGTGGTGTAGATTACAAGCCCATTGGCGCGAGTGCTATTCTAAAAAGAAACCTTTTAATCTATGGTTTAGGAGGAATCATTATACCATTTGTTGGGATTAAATTGATTGATTTAGTGGTAGCAATGTTCTTTTAAGTGTGTGAGAAG
Organism: Flavobacterium sp.; assembly: GCF_035299005.1. Taxonomy (GTDB): domain Bacteria; phylum Bacteroidota; class Bacteroidia; order Flavobacteriales; family Flavobacteriaceae; genus Flavobacterium. The sequence continues at coordinate 5,373 of NZ_DATGXL010000011.1, read as the reverse complement.
TAAAAAGTAAAAAGTAAAAAGTATTAAGTTGTTCCATATTTTGCAACTCATATTTTACATTAAATAAATAAAAAAATGAAAAATATAACATCAATAATAAAGTTTACTGTTTTAATAGTAATTTTGTTTGCAGTAGTTTACCCTTTAGCCATGTTAGGTATAGCACAATTGGCTCCCAACCAAGGTAAAGGCGAAACCATTTCGGTAAATGGTAAAGTAGTTGGTTATCAAAAAATAGGTCAAAAATTTGATAAAGCCAACTATTTTTGGGGTCGTCCTTCAGCAGTTGATTATAATGCAGCGGGTAGTGCGGGAAGTAACAAAGGACCAAGTAATGCTGATTATTTGGCACAAGTTCAAAAGAGAATTGACACTTTTTTAATAGCTCATCCGTATTTGAAAAAAGCAGATATTCCCTCTGAAATGGTAACGGCATCAGGTAGTGGATTAGATCCTAATATTTCGCCACAAGGCGCTTTAATTCAGGTAAAAAGAGTTGCAAATGCTAGAAAATTATCGGAAGAAAAAGTAATGCAATTAGTAGAAAAGATGAGTAACAAACCAACAGTGATGGGAACCGAGACCGTAAATGTTTTAGAACTGAACATCGCTTTAGATCAATTGAAATAAGAGTAACAATGAAAAAAATAATATATACCTGTTTAATAGCTTGTGTAGGCACGATTGCAAACGCCCAAGAAGTCAATCCCTTTACGTTTTCTGGTTATATAGATACGTATTATAGCTATGATTTTGGTAATCCTGACAATCATACACGTCCCGGGTTTATGTACAGCTATAACAAACACAATGAAGCGACTTTAAATCTAGGATATGTAAAAGCCAGTTATTCCAAAGGAATTGTCAGAGGTAATTTTGCCCTTATGGCAGGCACTTACGCACAATATAATTTGGCTACTGAACAAGATGCATTGAAAAACATTTTTGAAGCAAATATTGGGATTAAACTTTCAAAAACTGCAAATCTATGGGTTGATGCTGGAATTATGCCTTCACATATCGGTTTTGAAAGTGCTATTGGAAAAGACTGCATGAACTTAACCCGAAGTATTTTAGCCGAAAACTCACCTTATTACGAAGCAGGTGTAAAATTAGGATATACTTCTGCCTCTGAAAAGTGGTACTTGGCAGCGATGTACTTAAACGGTTGGCAACGCATTCAAAGGATTGATGGCAATCAAACACCCGCTTTTGGCACACAAGTTACTTATAAACCTTCTGGAAAAGCAACATTGAATTGGAGCACTTTTGTAGGAAATGAACAACCTGATACGGATAGAAAATGGCGTTATTTTAATAACTTCTACGGTCAATTCAAAGTTTCTGAAAAAACCAATATTGTAGCAGGTTTTGATATAGGTGTGCAACAAACAACTAACAGCAGTAGCGATTATGATACTTGGTATTCACCTGTGCTTATTGCGCAATACAAACCTACCGCTAAAATTCAATTGGCAGCAAGAGGTGAATATTATCAAGATAAAAATGGTGTAATTATTGCAACGGGAACACCAAACGGATTCAAAACTTTTGGGTATTCGGCTAACTTTGATTACTTAGTAGCAGATAATGTACTGTTTAGAATTGAAGCGCGTGCATTGAATAGTAAAGATGAAATCTTTTTGAAGGATGGAAATCCTACCGATAATAATACTTTTTTGACTACATCATTAGCTATTTCGTTTTAAATCATTGTAAACCGTATATTGTATTATTGTATATTGATTTTCAGTTCAGTATACAATAATATGATATACAATAAACAGTAATACAATTCTTCAAAAATGGATGCTGAAAAAGAAAAAAACGTAAAACATTTCCTAGACCTAATTCAAAAATCAAGAAAAGGGAAATTCAAAGTGTATATTGGTATGAGTGCAGGGGTAGGGAAAACCTATCGCATGCTGCAAGAAGCACATACGCTTTTGAAAAAAGGAATTGATGTTAAAATAGGTTACATCGAAACCCATAACCGTAAAGAAACTCATGATTTGTTGGCAGGACTTCCCGTGATTCCTCGTAGAACGCTTTTTTATAAGGGAAAAGAACTGGAAGAAATGGATGTACAAGCCATTATCAATTTACGCCCCGAAATTGTAATTGTTGATGAATTGGCACATACCAACATTGAAGGCAGCAAAAACGAAAAGCGTTGGCAAGATGTTTTGGAAATCTTAGAAGCGGGTATTAATGTAATTTCGGCAGTAAATATCCAGCACATTGAGAGTCTTAATCAAAATGTGAAGCAAATTACCAATGTGGATGTGCAAGAGCGTGTGCCTGATAATGTGTTGCGCCTAGCTGATGAGGTAGTGAATATTGATTTGACCTCAGATGAATTGATTACTCGTTTAAAAGAAGGCAAAATTTATACACCAGATAAAATTGAAACAGCATTAAACAACTTTTTTAAATCCGATCAAATCCTTCAATTGCGTGAATTGGCATTAAAAGAAGTAGCGAGCCAAGTGGTGCGAAAAGTGGAAAATGAAGTACCTAAAAATACTGCTCTCCGCCACGAAAAATTACTGGCGTGTATCAGTAGTAATGATAAAACGGCTAAGAAAGTAATTAGAAAAGCAGCGCGATTGGCTAGCTATTACAACAGTATTTGGTATGTACTGTATGTGGAAACCCCCAATGAAAGTAGCGATAAGATTGCATTGGATAAACAGCGCCATTTAATCAATAACTTTAAGATGGCTACCGAGTTAGGTGCAGAAATTATTAAAGTTCAAAACCCAAAAATAACGGATGCAATTCTAGACGTTGTAGCCCAAAAAGACATTACCACTGTGTGTATTGGTAAACCTCACTTAAATTTATTTAAAGTAATTTTGTCTTCCACTGTGTTTAATAAATTATTGAATAACCTTTCTTCTTCTAACATTGATCTTGTGATTTTATCTTAGAAGTGCGGAGTGAGAAGTGCGGAGTGCGGAGTGAGAAGTGAGAAGTGAAAAAGGTGAGATTAAAGTTCACTGTTAAATTTCACAGTTAAACAATTCAAAAAAATGCGAATAAAAACCAAATTAAATCTAGGCGTAGGGTTATTGTTTTTACTAATAATAATCCTTTCTTTATTGAGTGCTTTTTATATTCACTCTATCAAAAAAGACACGCAGAATATTCTCAAGGCCAATTATGAAACGCTGGAGTATTCTCGGAATATGCTTTTGGCATTGGATGCTATCCCTAAGGACAAGTCAAAAGCGGTTGCTGTGTTTGAGATGAATTTAAACAAGCAATTGCAAAATATTACCGAGTTTGGTGAAGACAATGCTACGTACCAATTACGGGATAATTTTCGGTTCATGAAAGCCCATCCGCTATCGGATAGCATCATGTCTCAAATGCACCAAAACATTTTTGAGATTATGAAGCTCAATATGGATGCCATCAAACAGAAAAGTGATGTTGCCAAAAAAACAGCCGAAACGGCTAACTTTTGGGTCATTCTTATAGGGGTATTTTGTTTTCTTATTGCATTTAATTTATTGGTGAGTTTACCCAATAACATCGCAAATCCTATAAAAGAACTAACGTCTAGTATTCAAGAGATTGCTAATAAAAATTATTCTGAACGGGTACACTTTTTAGACCATAACGAGTTTGGTGATTTGGCACGTTCGTTCAATACCATGGCACAAAAATTAGAAGAATACCACAGTAGTAATTTGTATAAACTTTCGTTTGAGAAAAAGCGATTAGAGACCTTAATCAACAATATGCATGACCCGATTATAGGGTTAGATAATCAGGAGGTGATTTTGTTTGTAAATGATGAGGCGTTAAAAATTATCGGATTAAAGCAGGAGGAAGTTATTGGTAAATCGGCGGTGCATTTGGCATTGGAAAACGACTTGATACGTACATTATTATCTAATGCAACCAGTTTTCAAAAGACATTACCTATCAAAATATTTGCGGATGGGAGAGAAAGTTATTTTGAAAAAGAAAGGGTTAACATTACCATAACCCCAACAGGTGAAGATAAAACCATCACTATTGGTCATGTTATTATTTTGCGCAACATTACTATATTTAAAGAATTGGATTTTGCAAAAACAAACTTTATTGCCACTGTTTCTCATGAATTAAAAACACCTATTTCGGCAATTAAATTGAGTTTACAACTTTTAGAAAACAAAGCAACGGGCACAATTAATGAGGAACAAAAACAATTGATTGAAAGTATAAAAGACGATAGCCAACGCTTATTAAAAATCACAGGTGAGTTATTGGATATTTCGCAATTAGAAACGGGTAACATCCATTTGAGTATTGAGAAAAGTAATCCGTATCAAATAGTTGATTATGCCGTTGATGCGGTAAAAGTTCAAGCAGAACAAAAACAAATAACCATTCAAATAGATGCGGATGCCAATCTTCCAATGGTAAAAGCGGATGCAGAAAAAACGGGTTGGGTTTTGATTAATTTTTTAACCAATGCAATCACGTATTCGCCCATGCAAGGTAAAATAATTGTCAAATTAAAAGCCGAAAATGAGCAAGTGATTTTTCAGGTTCAAGATTATGGCAAAGGCATCGATAAGCGCTATCAGTCGAAAGTTTTTGATAAGTATTTTCAAATACCAGGGAGTAACAAATCGGGTACAGGCTTGGGCTTGGCAATAAGTAAGGAGTTTATTGAGGCTCAGAATGGTACTATTGCTGTGGCAAGTGAGTTGGGATTAGGGAGTACTTTTAGTATTGGATTGAATAGTGTTTAGTTGGGCATTGCACTTTAATTGTAGCGTTTTTCATTTTTTAGGAACACAGATTGAAGAAAATGAAGTAATTTTTAAAAGCTATAGGGGAAATCTTAGAGAAATATATTGACACGATTGTCACCCTGAGCTTGTCGAAGGCTAATGGAAATGAATTTTTCAGGTTTCAGGTTTTTGGAACACAGATTTAAGGAATTTTAGAAATTTTTAAAATCTATAGGGATACTCTAAAAGAAATATATTGACACGATTGTCATCCTGAGCTTGTCGAAGGCTAATGGAAAGGGATTTTTCAGGTTTCAAGTTTTTGGAACACAGATTGAAGGAATTTTGAAAATTTTTAAAATCTTAAATTTACTTAGCGTTGTACTTATTTTTATCTTCATTTATATGTTTCAATAAATTAGCACGCGGATGAAACGGGTTTGCTTTGCAAAGCGCTGGTGGTGACGGATTTTTGATGGGGGATGGTGTTGAGGGCGTTGCACTTGAATGGTGGCGGATTTTTTTAAAGAACACAGATTGAAGGAATTTTAGAAATCTTTAAAATCTATATGGAAAATCTTAGAGAAATATATTGACACGATTGTCATCCTGAGCTTGTCGAAGGCTAATGGAAAGG
>NZ_DATGXL010000010.1:0-117852 GCF_035299005.1 Flavobacterium sp. | reverse complement strand
TGCACCAGCAGTGTTCCCATTAGGCACAACCACTGTAACATGGACTGTAGTAGATGGTTCAGGTAATACGGCTACTGCTACACAATTAGTTACAGTAACAGATGTTGTTGTACCAACAATTACAGCACCAGCAGCTATTACTTGGCCAGCAAACATTGGATGTTTTGCAGTAAATGTAATGTTAGGTACACCAGCAATAGCAGATAACTGTTCAATTGTAAGTCTTACTAATAATGCTCCTTTTGTATTCCCTATAGGAAATACAACTGTGACATGGACAGTAACTGATAATTCAGGAAATGTATCTACTGCAACACAAATCGTAACGATTGTAGATACTGTTGCTCCATTTATCGTAGCACCAATTGCTATCAATACCACAACAAATTCAGGTTGTACAGCAGTAGGGTTAGTATTAGGTAATCCAGTGGTATTAGACAACTGTTCAGTAGCAAGTTTAACTAATGATGCACCAGCAGCATTCCCATTAGGAACTACAACCGTAACATGGACCGTAGTAGATGCATCTGGAAATATAACAACTGCTACACAATTAGTAACAGTTATTGATACTACTTTACCAACAATTATAGCTCCAACAGGAGTCAATATAACCACCAATACAGGTTGTACTGCAACCGGCGTTGTATTAGGTACGCCAGTAACAGCGGATAATTGTTCAGTAGCAAGTGTAACCAATAATGCACCAGTAGCGTTCCCATTAGGAACAACTACAGTAACGTGGACAATTGTTGATGCTTCAGGTAATGTGAATACAGCTAATCAACTAGTTACTGTTACAGATACAACTATGCCAATTATTACAGCACCAACAGCTGTAACTGTTGCAACAAACAATGGATGTTATGCCGTAAATGTTGTATTAGGAACACCAGTAACTTCTGACAATTGTTCAGTGGTAAGTGTTACTAACAATGCGCCAGCTTCGTTCCCATTAGGAACAACAACAGTTACTTGGACGGTAGTTGATGGTTCAGGAAATGTATCTACAGCAACACAAACGGTAGTAGTTGAAGATATACAATTGCCTACCATCGTAGCTCCAATAGCATTAAATGTAACTACAAACACAGCTTGTACAGCAACAGGAGTTGTTTTAGGTAATCCAGTAGCAACAGATAATTGTTCTGTCGTTAGTGTGACAAATAATGCTCCAGTAGCATTCCCATTAGGAGCTACTACAGTTACGTGGACAGTAGTTGATGGTTCTGGAAATATAGCAACTGCTACACAATTAGTAACAGTAACAGATGCAACAGTTCCAACAGTACTAACACAGCCTATTACTATTGCTTTAGACATTAATGGTCAAGTAAGTATTACAGCTGCTAATGTTAATAATGGTTCATTCGACAATTGTGCAATAAGTACAATGAGTGTAAGTCCATCAAGTTTCACATGCGCAAATGTAGGGGCTAATATAGTTACATTAACAATAACTGACGTAAATGGTAATACTGCAACAAACACAGCCATTGTAACTGTTATTGACGCAATTTTACCAACAGTAGTTACTCAAAATATTAGTATAGAGTTAGATAGTTTTGGGGATGCATCAATTACTGCAGATATGATTGATAATGGATCATTTGATAATTGTGGAATTGCAAGTATTTCAGTAAATGTTTTAGACTTTAATTGTAATGATTTAGGAGCTAATACAGTAATATTGACAGTAACAGATGTTAATGGAAATATAGCAACTGGAACCGCAATTGTAACTGTAGTGTCTACAGCAGATGATAATGATCAAGACGGAAGCAATGATAATTGTGATGATGATGATGATAATGATGGAATAGCAGATGAAGATGATAATTGTCAATTCGTTTATAATCCAAACCAAGCAGATAATGAACAAGACGGTATGGGTGATATTTGTGATGACGATGATGATAATGATGGTGTTTTAGATACAGATGATAACTGTCCATTTATATACAATCCTGGTCAAGAGGATAGAGATAATGACGGTATAGGTGATGTATGTGATACTATTGAGATCAATATTTCTGAAGCTATTACCCCTAATGGAGATGGAATTAATGATACTTGGATGATTTATAACATTCAAAGCCATCCAAATAATACTGTTAGAGTATTTAATCGTTGGGGTGACCTAGTATTTAATGCTAGAGGTTATCAAAATGAGTGGGATGGACATTATAAAAACCGTGACCAATCTTTACCAGATGGAGGTTCATATTACTATCAAATTGATTTGGATGGAAATGGAACTGTTGATTATGATGGTTGGTTATATATCTCTAGAAAATAATCGTGTCACATTAGGAAATGAAACAAATTATGAAAAAAACAATTATTCTATTAGGACTACTGCTTTTAACAAGCAGTAGCCTATTAGCTCAGCAAGAAAGTATGATTACTTTCTATAAAAGTCATTTGAATTTGGTAAATCCGGCATTTGTAGGTTCGGATGATAGTGCTAGTTTTCAATCATCGATAAGACAGCAATGGACAGGAATTAAGGATGCTCCTTCAACACAAGCAGTATCATTTATGACTCCATTAGGGAATAAAAAATTAGCAATAGGTATTTCTTATATCCATGATAAGGTATTTATAGAGAAACAATCTTTTGTTGCTATCGATTTCTCATATCAAGTAAAGCTTTCAGAGAAGTTAGATTTATATATGGGTATTAAAGCAGGAGGGAACAATTATGAAGTAAATACAGAGGGATTAGAAACTTATAATGTGATTGCAGACCCTAGTTTGGCATCAATTTCAAGATTTAATCCAAATGTAGGAGTAGGTTTTTACCTAAAACATAATAAATTTTATTTATCCTTATCAACTCCAAGAATGTTAAATACTGAGCGAGCAAAAAATGAAGATGGCTATGCTACAGTATCTACAGATAGGGTACATTATTATGTATCTGGAGGATATAATTTTATGTTGAGTTCAACGGTTGATTTAGTTCCATCATTTATGGTTCGTTATGTAAATGGAGCCCCATTTTCAACAGATTTCACAGCTACAACTATTTTCGATGAAGTATTTCATTTAGGAGCTACTTATCGTACAGATAAATCTTTGGCTGGAATGGCTCAAGTAAGAGTTAGTAAGAAAATGATGTTGGGTTATGCTTACGAGTATAGTCTAAGAAGTGAACTTTTAGGTAGAGCCAATGGTTCGAATGAATTTTTTATAAAGTTTAAATTTTAATGATTTAAACTCATAATACTGAAAACTGTTTAGTTGATTTATTTATTTAATTAACAGCTACCCTCAATTGATTTATTCAGTTGGGGGTAGTTTTTTTAATCTAATTAAAAAATAAAGAATTTTAGAACTCAGCTGCTTTTTGAATTGTGATTTCTTCTTTTGAAATAGGATGCATAAATGTTAAGTATTCAGCATGTAAGTGTAGTCGATTGGATTTGGTACCATATAAATCATCTCCGACAATTGGAGTATGCAAGCCTAATTCATGTGAAGCATGAACCCTAAGTTGATGTGTTCGCCCAGTAATAGGATAGAAGTGTACTCTGGTTTTATTATTTTCTATTGCTATAACTTCCCATCTTGTTTGTGCAAATTTGCCATGTTCATAACAAACTAATTGTCTAGGTCTGTCGTCTAAATCTACTCGAAGTGGTAATTCAATAACACCTTCATTTTTATTAATTATACCATCCAATAGAGCAACATAACGTTTTTTAATAGTTCGTTTGATAAATTGACTTTGCAATTGCTTATAAGCTTCTTCATTTTTTGCAATTAATAATAAGCCAGAAGTAGACATGTCTAAGCGATGTACAATTAAAGGACCTGTTGCATTTGGATAAAGTTTTTTAACTCTTTGATAAACGGAATCAGTAATAATTTTTCCGGGAACTGACAAAAATTCGGCAGGTTTATTAACCACGAGTAATATTTCATCTTCGTACACAATTTCAATTTCTTTTCCTTCTGCTGGATTTTCCTGAAACGGATTAGCATACATATCTAACCCTTTTAACATATGAGAAAGTAAAATGGGTTCACATTTACTTTTACAAGCTGGATAAAATTGCTTGTGCTTTCTAATTTCTGATTTTGGCGATTGTCCCCACCAAAACTCTGCCATAGCTATAGGTTTAAATTGATGGTTAAAAGCATAATGTAACAATTTTGGTGCGGCACATTCTCCAGCACCAGCTGGTGGATTGTTGTCAAATATTTCTCCAATACTTTTTCGTTCACCATATAGATTTAAAAATGAATACTCGGCAAATAGTTTTTGTTGTAATGTACCCGATTTCTGTCTGCGTTCTTCTTTAAGAGAATTGATTTTATCCAAAAATAAATCAACTTCTTTTTGAGCATTCATGATTTGGAAATTCCAATATTTAGTCATTTTCTTTAGTAAAATGCTTTCTCTTTTGCTCTCTTCCGAAAGTTCATGCTCTAAGGTTTGCTTTGCAAGTTCACGATTGCTCGTGCCATTTTCAGATAAAGATAAATTAGTGAATGAATTTCTTTTCTCGTCACGTTCAATTTTTAGTCTTTTGATTTTATTTTTTTGATTTTGAATATCTGTTGCAGCTTCAATTTTTGTAGCTTGTAATTGAATTTCTTTGGTTCGAAGTTCGTCTGAATTTTCTAAAAATTCAATTTGACGATTAATGGAATTTAAGATTTCTTCTTCTTTTCTAAAAAAACCATCCTCGTGCAACATATCAAAAATGGTAGGAACAAAATAGGGAAGGTGATTTACATTAGCAAGCTTTCCTGAAAAAGCCCACAAATATCCCAATTCTCCTTCTTTGTTTTGACAAACCAAAACACCAAACATTTTTCCAATAATTAAGCCTTTTTGATTTTCCTCTAAACCAAAATTATGTTCAAAGTCCGTTTGTGATTGTAAATAATTTTGTAATTCTTGAGCCGCAATTTTGCTCAATATGTGAGGTTCATAATAAAACGGAAAAGTAAATTTTTCAGGTAATTCTATACCAGAAATATCAGTTTTAAATCTTTGAAATAAATTAGTTACCATAGCGCAAAGGTAATACAAATAAAAAAGTTGGTTATGCAATACATAACCAACTTTTTTATAAACTAATAATTAGTTTTTTTATTTCAAATGCACATCAAAATAATCGGCAATTTTTGCATACATGTGAATTCTATCTTTACCACTTACATTATGTTCGTGATTAGGGTATAAGAAATAATCAACTTGTTTTCCCGCTTTGATACATGATTCTATAAAGTTCATACTGTGTTGTTGCACTACTACTGGATCTTGAGCGCCATGGATAACTAATAATCTTCCTTTTAAGTCTTTTGCTTTGTTCAATAAAGAAGTTTTTTCATATCCTTCTGGGTTTTCTTGCGGCATATCCATATAACGCTCTCCATACATAATTTCGTAATATTTCCAATCGATAACTGGTCCACCTGCAACACCAACTTTAAAAACATCAGCATGATTTGTCATTAATGAAGTTGTCATGAAACCACCAAAACTCCAACCAAAAACTCCAATTTTATCCGCATCAACAAAAGATTTTGATTTTAAGAATTCAATTCCTTTCATTTGGTCAGCCATTTCGTTTACACCTAAATTTCTATGGGTAACCTCACAGAATTTTTTTCCACGAGAATCACTTCCTCTATTGTCTAATGTAAATACAACATAGCCTTTTTGAGCCATGTAGATATCAAAATATCCAGCTCCGCCTAGCCAACGATTATTGACTAATTGTGCGTGAGAACCACCATATACATATACCATCACAGGATATTTTTTAGTAGCATCAAAGTTGGCTGGATAAATCAATCTTCCATTTAAAGGTGTTTTACCATCAGGAGAAGTTAAGGTTACGAATTCAATTTTAGGCAAATCAATTTTCCCAGTGAAAGGATTTTCAGCTTTTACTAAAGTAGTATTCGCCATTTTATTTTTGATATTTAAAATGGAAATTTCGTTTGGAGTTGTTAAGTTGCTGTATTGATCTAAAATCATAGTTCCATCAGAAGAAATTGAAGCCGCATGTGTTCCGGAAATTGTAGTTAACTGAATTGTTTTTCCTGATTTTAAATCTACTTGAAACAATTGACGGTCTAGTCCATTATTGGTAGTTCCAATGTAATTTATTTTTGTGTTTGAAGCATCGAAACCTAGTACTTCTTTTACAACAACATCTTTAAAACCTAAGTTTTTCAATAATTTACCTTCGGTATTATACAAATACATTTGGTTGAAACCAAAGAAATCGGTTTGATAAATAAACTGTGAAGGATTATTAGGAACAAAAGTTAAAGGATGTTGTGGCTCAACCCATGTTGATGCTTTTTCCTCAAATAATGTTTTTACAAAGGCACCTGTTGTAACATCATATTTGTTGAATTTCAAGTGGTTTTGTTCACGATTTAAAATACCAATAAAAATGTGTTTCCCAGTTGGTTCCCAAGAAACCATTGTTAAATATTGTTCTTTAGGTTCTCCTGTTTGAATAGTTATTTTTTTTCCTGAGCTTACATCATAGATAACCAAAGTTACATTTTCACTAGTCATTCCTGACATTGGATATTTTATGTCTTTATTAGTAGCTTCGCGTTCGTTCCAATTAGTAAGTGGGTAATTTGCCACCATGCTTTCATCTTTACGATAAAACGCTAATTGTGTTCCTTTTTCGTTCCACCACATACCTCTATCGATGCCAAATTCTTGACGGTGTACATAATCAGAACCATTTACAATTGCTTTATTTTCGTCATTTGTCACTTCAATAACTTGACCTGAAGGAGTTGTAATTCTAATGTTGTTATCTAATAACCAAGCAACGTTATTATTTGAGGCAAATTTTGCCTGAGCACCTTCATTAGAATAACTAACTACCGAAGTAATTTGTTTTGTAACTACATCATAAGTTACTTTATAATTGTTTTTTTTGCCAGAAACTTCAGTTTCAAAAGTGTTAGAAGTTTTCCATTCTATTGCAAATGGGAATGTTCTAAGCGTAAATTCGTCAGCAGTTAATTTTGATTTCAAAGCGGATTCAAACTCAGTTTTAGTAGCTAAATTTGTTGCATTCCATCCATTTGTAGCACTTTTTTCAACAAGAGTAGAAAAATCGGAACTTAAATAAGTGATTGACTTTGAGTCTTTTCGCCATTGTTGTGCGGTTTGAGTTGTTGGAGCATATTTTCTTGGCCCAAAAACAGTTTCTTCAATGGTTAAATTTTGCCCTACAGCAAAACTTCCGACCAATAGAAAACTTAGGATATATTTTTTCATTACTAATAAATTATTTTTGTATTAGTATTTAAAATCAAATAATTGTTACAAAAAAATCCGATTCATTGCTAAATCGGATTAAATTTTATTGTTTTATTATTTTTTCTATCTTTTTACCTTCATTAGTAACTATTTCAATGAAATAATATCCTGTTTTTAGTTTGGAAACATCGATGTGTTCAAAATTTGAAGTATTCGTATTAACAATTTGACCTAATGAGTTATAAATTGTTATTCTTTTAATATTTAAGTTTGTTTCTGTTGATAGTTTCAAATAATCATTAAATGGATTTGGGTATATTTTTATTTCATTATTTTGGAAATTTTCATTACTCAATGCACAATTTGAATTTGTATTAAAAGTTACAAGTTCTTGTGGAGAACTTGAATAAAACATTGATGAATCTAAATCTTGTTGATCTAAGCAAACATGAACTAATGAAGGACAATTTAAAAACATCGAACAAGTGTAATCAATTCCTTGCATTAATAAAATTATGCAAGAATTTGTTATTCCATTTTTTAATTGAACAGTTTGTAAGTTGATGTTATTAGAAAAATCTCCTTGTACAAAGCCTGTACTACTTAGGTCTATAGTTGTTATTAAGTTTCCACTACAATATAGGTTTGTTAAATTTGGTAAATTATTTAAAGTTAAAGTGGTAATTAAATTGTCATTACAAAACAAAGATTGTAGAGTAATATTATTAAAAAATTCAATTGAAGAAATGAAATTTTGCGAACAAGACAAATATTGTAAGTTTGAAAAATAAATAATTTCATCAATGTTTGATATATTTTGATTGTTAATTGAAAGGTTAGTTACTAATAGAGCTTCCGAAAATTCAATTTCACCGTCATTATTAACATCAGCATCAATATCAGCCCCAGGATTTGCATCATTATTAATACAAATCGTATTTACCAAAGCATTTTTAAAATTTGCATCAGTAAATGTTATATTTTGTGCATTAGATAAAAATGAAAATCCTAAAATAAATAAGAAATATTTACACATATACATGTTATTAAAACATAAAATTACAAAAAAATCCGATTCATTACTAAATCGGATTATTATTTTAAATCGGATTGAAATTATAAAACACCTAATTCAACCATACATTGTTTCATCATTTCATAAGTTCTTTCTATATCATTATCCAAACCAATTGAGAAACGAATTAAACCATCACTTAAACCCATTTCTTTTTGTTCTTCTAACGGAATTTCTGATGATGTGGAAGTTCCTGGGGCACTAAATAATGTTTTGTAAAAACCTAAACTTACTGCTAAATATCCTAAGTTTCTTTCTTGCATTAATTCCATTAGTGCATTGGCTTTATCTAAAGTTCCCACATCAATCGTCATCATACCTCCAAAACCATATTCTTCATTAATCATGGTCTTGTAGATTTCATGACTTGGATGACTAGCTAAACCTGGATAAACTGTTTTAATTCCGTCTGCTTCAAATTTGTTTGCCAAATACATTGCGTTGTGGCTATGTTGTTTCATTCTAATGTGTAATGTTCTTAAGTTTTTCATTACAGATGCCGAACGTAAACTATCCATTGTTGGTCCTAAAAGCATACTTGCTCCATCGTTTACATTTTTTAAACTGTTAATAAATTCTTGTGAAGCACAAACTACACCACCAACTGTATCACTACTTCCGTTAATGTATTTTGTTAGCGAATGTATAACAATATCAGCACCTAGTTTCGCTGGTGCAACTGATAAAGGAGAAAATGTATTGTCAATTACCAATTTTATATTGTGTTTTTTAGCAATTTTAGCTAATGAAGCAATATCCGCAACTTCTAATAACGGATTACTAACGGTTTCACAGTATAAAGCTTTCGTATTTGGAGTAATTGCAGCTTCAACAACATCCAATTTTGTAATGTCAACAAATGTTGCTTTGATCCCCATTCTTGGAACAAAGTTCTTTAAAAAAGCATACGTTCCGCCATAGATTGTTCGACTAGAAACAATATGATCACCGTTTCCACATAATTGCAAAAGAGTTGGAGTAATAGCACCCATACCTGAAGCAGCAACATTTGCCGATTCGGTTCCTTCCATTGCAGCTAGTGCTTTGTCTAAGTATAGATTACTTGGTGAAGAATGACGTGAGTATAAATAACATCCTTCAGCATTACCTTCAAAAGTATCGAACATAGTTTTTGCAGAAAGGAAAGTATAGGTAGAACTATCTGAAATAGATGGATTTACACCACCAAATTCACCAAAATATTGTAAATCTTGTATGCGGTCAGCTGGATTGAAATTTTTCATAAATTTGAAGTTTAGTTGTTTAATAGTTTTCAAACTTCCGAAATACTAATTTATTTTTCAATACTTTGGATTAAAATTAGTTTTTTATTCATTAAATAGCTATTTTTGTAGATAATAAAACTAAAAATATCCCTATAAGTAATTTAAAACAAAAACACTTATACTTTAATTAATGGATGCAATTGATAAAAAATTATTAGGATTACTTCAAGAAGATACTAAAAAAACAACCAAAGAACTATCCATGGTTTTAAATCTTTCGGTAACTGCTGTTTACGAACGTATTAAAAAGTTAGAACGTGAAGGCGTAATTAGCAAGTATGTTGCTATTTTAGATCGAAATAAAATTGAGAAAGCGTTTGTTGTATTTTGTCACATTAAGTTAATTCAGCATACCAAAGATTTGATTCATACATTTGAAAGCGAAGTTGTTAAACTTGATGAAGTGTTAGAATGTTTTCATGTGAGTGGTGATTATGACTATATTTTGAAAGTAAATGTGAAAGATATGGATGAATATCGTGAATTTATGGTGACTAAACTAACAGGATTGCAGCATATTGGTAGTACGCACAGTTCGTTTATGATAGGAGAAGTTAAAAATACAACCGCTTTTACTTTGTAGATTAGCTATAATAATTTACCAATTTATCTGTAAATAATTAATTCAAAAAGCGTTACTTTTGTATCCGAATTTAAGTCAAACAACAAACTTTATATAAAATCATGAGTCAATTTGATGTAACCATTATAGGTTCTGGACCTGGAGGATATGTTTCTGCTATCCGTTGTGCCCAATTAGGTTTTAAAACAGCTATTATTGAAAAATATTCAACTCTTGGAGGAACTTGTTTAAATGTAGGATGTATTCCATCGAAAGCATTATTAGCATCTTCTCATCATTACGAAGAGTTACAACACTTTGCTGACCACGGAATTGAAGTTTCGGGAGAAGTAAAAGTGAATTTAGAAAAAATGATTGCTCGTAAACAAGCAGTTGTGGATCAAACTTCGGGTGGTGTAAAATTCTTAATGGACAAAAACAACATCACAGTTTTCAATGGAGTAGGTTCGTTTGAAAGCGCTACTTCTGTAAAAGTGACTAAAGAAGATGGTTCTTCAGAAATTATCGAATCTAAAAATATTATTATTGCTACAGGTTCTAAACCATCAAGCTTACCATTTATCAAATTAGATAAAGATAGAATCATCACTTCTACAGAAGCTTTGAAACTAAAAGAAGTTCCTAAACACCTAGTAATTATTGGTGGTGGTGTTATCGGAATCGAATTAGGTCAAGTATATTTACGTTTAGGAGCACAAGTTTCTGTAGTAGAATTTATGGACAGAATTATTCCAGGAATGGATGCTGCTTTGTCAAAAGAATTGACTAAAGTGTTGAAAAAACAAGGTATGAAATTCTACACGTCTCACAAAGTTCAATCGGTAGAAAGAGCTGGAGATATTGTAACGGTTAAAGCAGAAAACGCTAAAGGAGAAATCATCACATTAGAAGGTGATTATTCATTAGTTTCTGTTGGTCGTCGTCCTTATACAGATGGTTTAAATGCTGAAAAAGCTGGTGTAAAAGTTACCGAAAGAGGTCAAATTGAAGTAAACGATCATTTACAAACCTCGGCTTCAAATATTTATGCAATTGGTGATGTGGTTCGTGGAGCCATGTTAGCACACAAAGCGGAAGAAGAGGGTGTTTTAGTTGCAGAAATTTTAGCAGGACAAAAACCACATCTTGATTATAATTTAATTCCAGGCGTAGTTTACACTTGGCCTGAAGTTGCCGCAGTTGGTAAAACAGAAGAGCAATTAAAAGCTGATGGAGTAGCTTACAAAGCAGGAAGTTTTCCATTCAAAGCATTAGGAAGAGCAAGAGCAGGAGGGGACACTGATGGATTTGTAAAAATCTTAGCCGATGCAAAAACCGATGAAGTATTAGGTGTTCACATGATTGGAGCAAGATGTGCTGATTTAATTGCAGAAGCAGTTACAGCTATGGAATTTAGAGCAAGTGCAGAAGATATTTCAAGAATGTCACACGCACACCCAACGTTTGCAGAAGCTATCAAAGAAGCAGCGTTAGCAGCAACTGAAAATAGAGCATTACACGTGTAATTAATTACTATTTATATTTTTTATGAAGAAAACATTTTTTATCTCTGCCTTCGCAATTTCATTATTATTACCAAGTTGTGCATCAATTATATCTGGTAGTCAACAAAAAATCGAATTTAATTCTACTCCAGCAGGTGCAATTGTATACGTAGATGGTGCTAATTTGGGAGTAACTCCAGTTACAACTAAATTAGAAAGAAGTAAAAAAGATCAAAAAGTTAGAATTGAGTTACAAGGTTACAAACCCTATGAGTTGACTTTAACTAGAAAAACAAATGGTTGGGTATGGGGTAACATCGCTTTTGGTGGAATTATAGGTTTAATTATAGATGCTAGTTCTGGTGCAATGTATAAATTAACCCCTAAACAAGTTAATGCGCAATTAGCAAATGGTGTTGTAATGAATAAGAAAAACGACACTTATATTGGAGTTGTTTTAGTTGCCGATGAAAATTGGGAAAAAATCGGTAATATAGAATTGAAATAGTTTATAAATTCAAATAAAAAAGCCCAAATTTCAAATGAAATTTGGGCTTTTTTATTTGAATTTATAAAATTAAGGTTTTACGATTACTTTGAAATCATTCCAATACGCATAAATTAAAAATACATTCGCTAGTAAAATTGCAGTAGACATCGGAATATCTGTTCCAGTGACAACCATGTGAATAAGAAAAATATTCACAGAAATCGGCATTAATAAAATAGTGCCTAATCTGCTAAATTTTCCACTTACCAACATTAATCCTGCTAATAATTCAATGGTTTTTGCTACAGGGAAAATATATTTTGATGCCATAAAACCAGTCATTAAAGTAGCCAAATCTCCAGTAGGAGCGGGTTGCTGTGGGCCAATTTTAAAAAAGTAAGAAATAGAAGCAAATAACATCATAGCTCCTAGAAGTACACGAACAATAATAGTTGCAATTTTCATAGTTTAAAAAATTTTGGTTAGTATCTCAAAGATATAAAAAATGTTTAATAAAAAAAGGTTGCCTAATTTGGCAACCTTAATTATTTCTTTTACAGTCTGTTATTTGTCGATAGAGCCCAATACACGCTTCATAAAATCATTTAAAGCAGTTTTTTTATCGGCACCGTTTTTTATCAATGGATGTACTTCAAGTGCTCCATACATATTTGATATTAGTTCTCCTATTACATCTAATTCCTCATCTTTTAAAGAGGAAACTTCACATAAATTTTCTAATACTTCAATAGTTTCAACTAAATAATCTTGATCGTTATCTTCAATAAATTGAGTTAACTGTTTTATAATGGGTAATTTCATATTTATTTTTGTTTCAAGTTTAAGGTTTCAGGTTGTTTTTAGTTGTATTCACAAACTTGAAACTTATAATTAAACTACTTCTGCAACTAATTCAGCTAAAACTTCAGCTTTGTTAGTTTGTGTTTGATTTACTAAAGCTCCATTTTTAAATGTTGCAAATGTTGGTAAATTATCCACTTTTGCTAATTTTCTAGATTCAGGAAATTTTTCAGCATCTACAATTAAAAAAGGTATATTCTCGTTTTGTGAAGCCATCATTTTAAATTTAGGCTTCATAATACGACAATTACCACACCAAGAGGCAGCATATTGTACTACAACTACTTCATTTGAAGCTATTATTTCCGCTAAATTATCTTGTTCTATTTCTGTAAACATTTTTTTTAAATTTCAATTGCAACGACAATATCAAAATTTAAGTATTGAATATTGTCATTGCTATTTGTTATTGAATTAGTGAGAAGCTAAATAAGCAGCAGTACTATTTCTGTCAGCATTCATTGCATCTTTCCCTTCTTCCCAGTTTGCTGGACAAACTTCACCTTTAGTTTGAACATGTGTATAAGCATCAATTAATCTTAAGTACTCATTTACATTTCTACCTAATGGCATATCGTTTACGCTCTCATGGAAAATTTTTCCATCTTCGTCAATTAAATAAGTTGCTCTAAAAGTTACGTTTGAACCTTCTAAGATTTCGTCATTTAAATCTTCGTTATAAACCCATTCTGAATCTAATATATCTAAAGCGGCAGATAAATTTCTTGTTGTATCTGCTAAAAGAGGGTATGTTACACCTTCGATTCCACCGTTGTCTTTTGCAGTATTTAACCAAGCAAAGTGTACTTCGTTTGTATCACATGAAGCACCAATCACCATTGTGTTTCTTTTTTCAAATTCTTGTAAAGCTGCTTGAAAAGCGTGTAATTCTGTAGGACATACAAAAGTAAAATCTTTTGGATACCAAAATAAAACTACTTTTTTCTTGTTGTTAACTGCTTCTTCTAAAACGTTAATTCTTAAGTTGTCTCCCATAAAAGAGATTGCGTCAACTGTAATGTTTGGGAATTTTTTTCCTACTAATGCCATGATTTTTTATTTAAAATTATTGTTGTTTTTCTGATTGCGAAATTACAAATAGAATGATTAATAAAACATGATATTTATTATATTTTTAAATATGTATATAGAAAAAATTTATGATAAAAAATCTTATGAAAATTTGTGTTAAGGATAAAATAATATTCTGATGAATTAGTATCAAAAAAAAAACTTATAAAAAAATAGTATCATCAAAAGTGATGATACTATTAGAAAAATAATAACTTACACTATTTTTACTTCAAATCAAATCGATCTAAATTCATTACTTTGGTCCAAACTTTTATAAAATCATGAACAAATTTTTCTTTGTTATCATCTTGAGCATATACCTCTGCATAGGCTCTTAAAACTGAATTAGAGCCAAAAATTAAATCAACTCTTGTAGCTGTCCATATAGTCGCACCTGATTTTTTATCAACAATATTGTATAAGTTCTCCCCAACTGGTTTCCAACTATAATTCATATCAGTAAGATTTACAAAAAAGTCATTGCTCAAAATACCTTCACTATTCGTGAAAACACCATGTTTTGTTCCACCAAAGTTTGTGCCAAGAACACGCATTCCTCCAATTAAAACAGTCATTTCAGTAGCGGTTAATCCTAGTAGTTGTGCTCTGTCTAGCATTAATTCTTCTGGTTTTACCACATAATTTGATTTCATAAAGTTTCTGAAAGCATCATTTGTTGGTTCTAAAACTTCGAAAGATTCTACATCAGTCATTTCTTGCAACGCATCACCTCGTCCAGCATGAAATGGAACTTTTATATTAAATCCGCCTTCTTGAGCAGCTTTTTCAACAGCTGCGCTTCCGCCTAAAACAATTAAATCAGCGATGCTAACTTTTTTACTTAAACCTGACTGAATTTCAACTAATTTATTTAAAACTTTTTGTAATCTTTCTGGTTCATTGGCTATCCAATTTTTTTGAGGCTCCAATCGAATTCTTGCTCCATTTGCACCTCCTCTAAAGTCAGAACCTCTATACGTTCTAGCACTATCCCATGCAGTGTTGATTAGTTCAGTTCTTGTTAATCCACTGTTTAATAATTTAATTTTTAATTCTTCAATTTCAGCATCAGATAAGGTATAGTCTACTGAAGGAATAGGATCTTGCCAGATTAAATCTTCTTTTGGAACATCAGTTCCTAAATAACGATCTTTTGGACCTAAATCTCTGTGTGTTAATTTAAACCACGCTCTTGAGAATACTTCAGAAAAATAAGTAGGATCTTTATAAAATCGCTCTGAAATTTCTCTGTAAGTTGGGTCCATTTTCATTGCCATATCGGCATCGGTCATGATTGGATTTCTTCTTACTGATGGATTGTGGGCATCAATAGGTTTGTCTTCTTCTTTGATATTGATAGGTTCCCATTGCCAAGCACCAGCTGGACTTTTCTTTAATTCCCAATCATAGCTTAATAGCAAATAAAAGTATTCATTATCCCAACGAGTAGGGTGGGTTGTCCAAGAACCTTCTAAACCACTTGTTACAGCATTAGCACCGCCACCGTTTGGGTTTAACCAACCAAAACCTTGGTTTTCAATAGCCCCAGCTTCTGGTTCAGGACCTAGTTTAGACGCGTCACCATTTCCATGGGCTTTTCCTACTGTGTGTCCACCAGCAGTTAGAGCAACTGTTTCTTCATCATTCATTGCCATTCGTTTGAATGTGATGCGAACGTCATGTGCTGTTTTTAATGGGTTTGGTTGACCGTCGACTCCTTCTGGATTTACATAGATTAATCCCATCATAACAGCAGCTAGAGGATTTTCTAAATCCCTTTCTCCTGAATATCTACTGCCTTCACTTCCTGTTTTTGCTAACCATTCTTTTTCGGCTCCCCAATACACGTCTTTTTCAGGATGCCAGATGTCTTCACGTCCACCTGCGAAACCAAAGGTTTTTAATCCCATAGATTCATAAGCCATATTTCCAGCTAAAATCATCAAATCAGCCCATGAAATTTTATTTCCATATTTCTTTTTGATAGGCCACAATAATCTTCTGGCTTTGTCTAAGTTTCCATTATCGGGCCAGCTATTTAAAGGTGCAAATCTGATGTTTCCAGTTCCTGCACCGCCACGACCATCAGAAATTCTATAGGTGCCTGCTGAATGCCAAGCCATGCGAATCATTAAGCCTCCATAATGACCCCAATCGGCTGGCCACCAATCTTGACTGTCAAGCATAAATGCTCTTAAGTCATTTTTTAAAGCTTCTAAATCTAATTTCTTGAATTCGGCAGCATAATTAAAATTTTCACCTAGCGGATTTGTTTTAGTATCGTGTTGATGAAGTATATCTAAGTTGAGCGATTTTGGCCACCAATCTTGATTGGAAGTTCCTTTTGATGCCAAATTTTGATGAAATGGGCATTTGCTAATGTCGTTTGAATTTTCCATGATTATTTATTGATTATTTAATTTTTATGTTATAAAATTGATTTATTTTTAATAAAAAAAATATTGATTTAACAAATTTACAAAACGTTTCTGATGAATCTATAGATAATCTATGCTTATTTCTTATTTTAAAATAGATTTTAGTTATATCTTCTAAAATTGTTTTTTTATTTGTTCTAAATAATAAAATCCTATATTTGTTTTTCGTAAAAATTTTATACTAACAACCTATTAAATATGAACTTTTCTAATTTATTCAGAAGAAAAACAGTTGATGATATTTTAAAGCAAGTAGCAAAAAATGAGGCAGACGGGCATCATTCATTAGGTAAGCATTTGACTGCTAGAGATTTAACAGCTTTTGGTATTGCAGCTATTATAGGTGCAGGAATCTTTAGTACAATTGGAAAAGCGAGTGCCGATGGTGGTCCAGCAGTAATTTTCTTATTTATTTTTACAGCCATTGCATGTAGTTTTGCAGCGTTTGCTTACGCAGAATTTGCCTCAATGGTTCCCGTTTCTGGTAGTGCATATACATATTCATATGTTGCGTTTGGAGAAATTATTGCTTGGATAATAGGTTGGGCATTAATAATGGAATATGCTATTGGTAACATTACAGTAGCTATATCTTGGAGTGATTATTTTACGGGCTTACTTGAAAGTGGAGGAATGCATTTACCGCAATGGATTCAAATGGATTATTTAACAGCCTCAAAAGGGTTTGATGAAGCAACTGCATTAATGAACGGCGGAAAATCTTTCGAGAATTTATCAGATGGGTTAAAATCTGCCTATACCGCTTGGACTACAGCTCCAACACTTGGTAGTTTTCATTTAGTTGCTGACTTACCAGCATTGTTGATTATTGTTGTTATTACTTGGTTGGTTTACAGAGGGATGAAGGAATCACGTAATGCAAGTAATTTAATGGTTGTAGTAAAACTTTGCATAATATTACTGGTAATCGCCGTTGGAATATTTTATGTTGATACAGCAAATTGGGACCCATTTGCTCCTAATGGAGTAGGTGGTATTTTAAAAGGAGTTTCTGCTGTATTTTTTGCTTACATTGGTTTTGACGCTATTTCAACTACAGCTGAAGAATGTAAAGACCCGCAACGTGATTTACCAAGAGGTATGATGTGGGCAATTATTATATGTACAATTTTATATGTAATAATCGCTTTAGTTTTAACAGGAATGGTAAATTATGCAGATTTAAATGTGGGCGATCCATTAGCATTTGTTTTTGATAAATTAGATTTAAAATGGATGTCTGGAATTATAGCTGTGAGTGCCGTTGTGGCAATGGCAAGTGTATTATTGGTTTTTCAAATGGGACAACCTCGAATATGGATGAGTATGAGTCGTGATGGGTTATTACCAAAACGTTTTTCTAAAGTGCATCCAAAATACAAAACACCTTCTTACGCTACTATTGTTACAGGATTTGTAGTGGCTGTTCCAGCGTTGTTTTTGAATTTGACTATGGTCACTGATTTATGTAGTATTGGAACATTGTTTGCTTTTGTATTGGTTTGTGCAGGGGTTTTGGTTTTGCAAAATAGAACCGATATTCCAAGAGGGAAATTTAAAACACCTTATGTGAATTCTAAATATGTATTTCCATTGTTAATTTTTGTAGGTATTTCTATTGCCTTTACAGTAAATAAGCAGGCTACAATGGG
Organism: Flavobacterium sp.; assembly: GCF_035299005.1. Taxonomy (GTDB): domain Bacteria; phylum Bacteroidota; class Bacteroidia; order Flavobacteriales; family Flavobacteriaceae; genus Flavobacterium. Next base: position 99,651 of record NZ_DATGXL010000010.1, on the reverse strand, counting down.
ATTTATCATGAATGAAAAGCAAATTAATGACGCAGCAACAATTGTAACTTCTCTAGAAGAATCGCAAACTAAAGAGGTTTTGGCTTATTTACAAGAAAAATCTTTAGTAAAAGAAACTAATGCTGATTTGGAAGAAGTACTAAGTAAGTTTTCTGAGGATGAAGTAGTATATAAAAATATTGTTGATTCATTGCCAATTGATAATACTATAAAGTATGAAAGTGGTTTTGCGCTATTCAAACACAAAATTCCGATGTGGATATTTTTGATATCATTAGTAGCATTTGCAGTATGGTCATGGAGACAAAACCTTTCATTAATTCCATTACTTGGATTAGTAAGTTGTTTATATATGATGGCTGAATTGAGTGTATGGAATTGGATTTACTTCACTATTTGGTTACTAATAGGATTAATCATTTACTTTGGATTTAGTCACAAGAATAGTAAATTGAATTTAAAAAATAATTTAGATTAGTATATAAAAAATCCCGATTAAATCGGGATTTTTTTTAATGATATAATGATTACACCTGAATTACACCTAAATTAAAGGGTTTTTCAATAGGTGCGTGGTTTGCAGCTTCAATTCCCATCGAAATCCAATTTCTGGTTTCTAATGGATCAATAATTGCATCTGTCCATAATCGAGAAGCTGCATAATATGGAGAAACTTGTTCGTCGTATCGTGCTTTAATTTTATCAAATAATGCGGCCTCTTTTATTTCATCAATCACTTCTCCTTTTGCTTTTAACGAAGAAGCTTCAATTTGTGCTAATACTTTTGCAGCTTGTGTACCGCCCATAACTGCTAATTCTGCACTTGGCCATGCAAATATTAGCCTTGGGTCATAAGCTTTTCCACACATAGCATAATTTCCTGCACCATATGAATTACCGACAATTACTGTGAATTTAGGAACTACTGAATTTGCCATTGCGTTTACCATTTTAGCGCCGTCTTTAATAATTCCACCATGCTCAGATTTTGAACCAACCATAAATCCGGTAACATCTTGTATAAAAACTAAAGGAATTTTCTTTTGATTACAATTAGCAATAAAACGTGTTGCTTTATCAGCAGAATCAGAATAAATTGCACCGCCAAATTGCATTTCTCCTTTAGCATTTTTTACAATTTTTCGTTGGTTTGCTACAATTCCTACTGCCCAACCGTCTATTCGTGCATAGGCTGTAATTAGCGTTTTTCCATAATCACCTTTGTATTCATCAAATTCTGAATTATCAACCAAGCGTTTAATTATTTCATACATATCATATTGGTCGGCACGCGATTTTGGTATAATTCCATAAATATCTTTAGGTTCTAAGGCTGGTTTTTCAGCTTTCACTCGATTGTATCCAGCTTTGTCGAAATCTCCTATTTTACCTACAATATTTTTAATACGATCTAAAGCATCTTTGTCGTTTTTTGCTTTATAGTCAGTTACTCCAGATATTTCACAATGAGTTGTCGCTCCTCCTAGAGTTTCATTGTCTATTGTTTCTCCAATGGCAGCTTTGACTAAATAACTACCTGCTAAAAATATACTACCTGTTTTATCAACAATCATTGCTTCATCACTCATAATAGGTAAATAAGCACCGCCTGCTACACAACTTCCCATGACTGCAGCAATTTGGGTGATTCCCATGCTACTCATGTGTGCATTATTTCTAAAAATACGACCAAAATGTTCTTTATCTGGAAAAATTTCATCTTGCATAGGTAAGTATACCCCTGCAGAATCTACTAAGTAAATAATAGGTAATCTATTCTCCATTGCAATTTCTTGCGCACGAAGGTTCTTTTTTCCTGTTATTGGAAACCAAGCACCTGCTTTTACAGTTGCATCATTTGCAACAACAATACATTGTTTTCCAGAGATGAAACCAATCTTAACAACCACACCACCAGAAGGACATCCACCGTGTTCTTTATACATTCCGTCACCTACAAAAGCACCAATTTCTATGCTTTTTGATTTTTCATCTAATAGATAATCAATACGCTCACGAGCAGTCATTTTACCTTCTGCATGCAATTTTTCAATTCTTTTTTCTCCACCGCCTAATTTAACTTGAGCAAATTTTTTGTTTAAATCAGAAAGTAAAAGTTTGTTATAATCTTCGTTTTTATTAAAATTAATGTCCATTTGGGTTTTGTTGTTTTATTGGATGGTAAAAATAAGAAAACGTTATCGAAAAAATATAATATTTTTAAATCTTAAATTTAATAACTTCTTATTATTGTTAAGTTAATGATAATTTAACATTGGAAAATTACTTTTGCACTGAATTTAAATACAAATAAAATGTCATTAAACAATATTTTTCAGTTTTTTGTTCCGAAAGATAAAAAGTTCTTTCCACTTTTCGAACAAGCTTCGGCAAATTTAATTTTATTAGCAGAAACCTTACATGAAGCAGTGAATGCTCCTAAAGGTGAAAGAGAAAACTACTTTAAAAAAATTGACGAATTAGAAGCCAATATTGAAGAAATTACTCATAAAACAAATATTGAATTGAGTAAAAATTTTATTACTCCATTTGATAGAGAAGACATCCACGCGTTAATCAAATCAATGGACAATGTAGCAGATTTTATGCAAGGAGCTACAAGTAGAATGCGTTTGTATCAAGTAGAAAAAATTACAAAATCAATTAGAAAATTAACAGAGATTAATTTAGAAGCTTGTCAATTAATTGGTGTTGGTATCAAAGAATTAAAAGATATGAACCACAAAGCTATTAAAGAAGCTTGTAAAAGAATTAATAAATTAGAAAGTAAAGCTGATGTTGTTTTTGATAAAGCTGTAGCTGATATTTTTGAAAACGAAAGTGATGCTAAAAACATTATCAAGTATAAAGAAGTATTATCTGCTTTAGAATCTGCTTCAGACAAATGTAAAAGTGTTTCTAATGTAATGGAACAAATTTCTGTAAAACATTCATAATAGTTTAATTTTAAAAAACCCATTATGGATTTTACAATATTAATTATAATCATATTTTTAGCTTTAGTTTTTGATTACATCAATGGTTTTCATGATGCGGCAAATTCGATTGCTACAATTGTTGCTACAAAAGTATTAACGCCTTTTCAAGCGGTACTTTGGGCTGCATTCTTTAATTTCTTAGCTTATTGGGTATTTGGTTTTGGTGTTGCTGACACAGTTGCTAAAACTGCTCATACAAGCAGTATTGATTTGACAACAATTTTAGCAGGTGTTATTGCTGCTATTATTTGGAATATTATTACTTGGTTAAAAGGAATTCCATCATCATCTTCACACACACTTATTGGTGGTTTTGCTGGTGCTGCAATTGCTCACGGATTATCAAGTGTTACCGACCCAGAGCATGCTGGTTTTAAAATTGTAAATTGGTTCAAAGCTGCTAAAGAAGGGGAATTATTGCCTTCAGGTGTGGTAATTGTAATTTTATTTATTGTATTTGCGCCATTGCTAGGGATGCTAATTTCATATTGTATTTCTCTCTGGTTGATGTATTCTTCTAAGAAAAATATATTTCCAAAAATATTTACAGTTACTTTAATGTTATTGGTTGCTTGGTTTCTCTACTCAGTAATGATTCCATATGAAGAAATAAAAAAACCAAGATTTGAAAGTGAATTTTGGAGTGTTATTACAGAACCACATAACATTAAATGGTTTTTAGTAGCATTTATTTTCTATAGTTTAGCTATCTTTAATTTGTTTTTCAGTAGTTTATCTACAGCAAAAGCAGAGGCAGTTTTAAAGAAGATGCAATTATTATCTTCAGCAGCATTTAGTTTAGGACATGGAGGAAATGACTCACAAAAAGTTATGGGTATTATTGCAGCAGCTGTAGCGGTTTATATCAAATCTAATCCAAATATTGATTTATCAGCAGGTTGGTTAGACTTGAATGTAGTTTTACCTTCAGAAAAAGATGGTGTTAAAATTGATGGTGTGATGCCAGGCTGGATCCCATTAACTTGTTACACTGTAATTGCTTTAGGAACATTAAGCGGTGGATGGAAAATTGTTAAGACTATGGGGTCTAAAATTACAAAAGTAACTGCTTTTGAAGGAGTTGTAGCAGAATCTGCAGGAGCACTAACATTATTCACTACAGAACATTTCAAAATTCCAGTATCAACAACACATACAATTACAGGTTCAATTATTGGAGTAGGAGTTACTAAAAGAGTTTCGGCGGTTCGTTGGGGTGTAACGGTTAAGTTATTGTGGGCATGGGTTTTAACCATACCTGTTTCAGCGATTCTTGCGGCTCTAATTTATTTCCTATTGAAAATATTTATATAATTTTTTGAATGATAAGAAGTTGATTAAACTCTTCAACATTCACTAAATTCACAACTTTAAATTCACTGCTATTAAATTTTGATTTGAAAGCAGTGAATTTTTTTTCGTAATCATTTAATATCATGAAATTAAATAAAATATAGCTATTTATTTCAAGTGATTTTTTAATATTGTTGATAAATTTTTCTTCAAATAAAAAATCAGGCATATTGCTATCTTCAAATATATCAATGATAATTAAACTATACTTAGTATCATCTATTTCGACATATTTTTGGGCATCATCGATAATAATATTTACATTTTTATATTGATTTAGACCAAAATAAGTATTCGCAATTTTTATTACTTCTTCATCAATTTCTACACCAGTAATTAACCCTTTATAGTTGATGTCTTCAATTAACGTTTTAATCGCGCTTCCACCCGCCACACCTAGTAAAAGGATAGACTTCATTTCTAGAATAGTTGTATAACCAATTTGTTGAAATCCTCTTCTTAGTACTTTTTCTAAACTACCATATGAATAATTTGTGTGTTTTGAATCTAAGACAAGTTTACCATTATTCCAAGTAACTTCTAAGTTTGAACTAACTGTTGATTGTGTTTCGTAAATTTTTATAGGCAAAAAATAACTTAATAATTGCTTAATCATGGATGATTTTGTTTGTAATCGTAAATATAATTTTATTTTTGCCTTAAATTCATATCCAATGAAACAAATTATTTACAAATTTATTTTCTGTACACTATTAGGTTGGAAAGTTGTTGGAGCAATTCCATTTAAGCTTAAAAAATGTGTTTTAATAGCTGTTCCGCATACTAGTTGGTGGGATTTTTTTCTTGGAATTTTCTCTCGAGGAATATTAAATATGGAAATTAATTATGTTGCAAAAAAAGAATTATTTGTTTTTCCTTTTAATTATTTTTTTACATGGACAGGAGGAACACCTTTAAATCGTCAAAAAAACGAAAATAAAGTTGATACAATTGCTAAAATATTTCAAGAAAAAGAAGTTTTTAGATTAGCAATAGCTCCAGAAGGAACCAGGAAAAAAGTTAGCGAATGGAAAACAGGATTTTATTATATGGCATTAAAGGCAAATGTACCAATCATACCAGTTGCTTTTGATTATGGAAAAAAGCAAGTTGTTTATCATGAACCTTTTTATCCAACAGGAAATATCGATAAAGACATTAAAATACTGGAATCCTATTTTGTTGGTGTAGTAGGAAAAATACCTGAATTTAGTTATGTTTCTATGAATGATTAACATGTATAGTTATGTAATTTAAATAGTTATTAGGTATTTGTTTTAATTTATTATTTTTTAAAAACCATTTAATATAGTTTTTCGTAAATGAAAGAAATTTAAAACTTTCAACAATGAGAAAACTATTTTTACCCCTAGCATTTTTAGCAATTTCATTTGCTTCATGTAATGATGATGATTCAGTGGTTACAACTGATCCAGAACCAATTGATACTACTCCAACTCCTGCAGTAGAATTAAAATTATTCACATCAAGCAATACTTCTGGAAAGATATCTTTTACTGATTTATTATCACCAACACCAACTCCTAAAAGTTTTACAGTTTCCTCAACTGATTCAGATGGAGTTTTTTATGATCCTTTTAAAGATCAAGTTATTCAAGCTTCTAGAACAAACAATAGAGTTGAAGCATATTCGGGTTTTAGAAATTCAATCATTACATCGGCAACTTCATTAAATCTCACTTTTTCTTCTGCTTCAGATTTTACAAATGCAAGAGAAATTGCAGTTTCTGGAGATAAAGTAGTTGTTGCCCAAGACCAAAATGCAGGGAATTCAAACACAAGCAAATTTTATGTCTACCAAAGAAATAATGATGGTTTTTCGTTATTAAATATTTACACGGTTGATATTAAATTATGGGGAATTCATCTAGAAGGGAATACAATGTATGCCATTGCTGACAACACTAGTGATTTGGTAGTTTATAATAACTTTTTATCAAATACAACTGGGGCAATAGTAGCATCTAAAAGAGTTGCAATAGAAGGATTAGTCAGAACCCACGGAATAACTTATTCTACTCAAGATAATGTAATGATTTTATCGGATGTAGGTTTGGCTTCAAGTGCAACAGATGGTGGATTGATAGTTATTAATAATTTTTCTTCTGTTTTAAATGCTACTGCTAATATGGAAACAATTGCTATGAGTAACCAAATTAGAATTTATGGTCCAAATTCATTATTAGGAAATCCTGTTGACGTTGCATACGATCATGTTACAAATGATATTTATGTTGCCGAACGTTTAAATGGAGGAGGACAAGTATTAAAATTTTCTTTTCCTATGTCTAATGGAGATTTTGCACCTCAAACAGCCAGAACAGAAGCTGGTGTAACAGCAGTTTATTTATTAAGAAGATAAAGTGTTAGTAATTAATTTTAAAAAGCTCTATGAAACTAGAGCTTTTTTTTATGGAATATAGTTTTTAAAAGTACCATCATTATAAAAAATCACGATGCGCTCTATTTCTTTTGATGATGGAGGTGCCAATCGATAATCAGATTCTGTGTGCTGTATAATTTTTTCAAAATTTTTATTTGGTACAGCCGAAAATAGATCGGGTGCTTCTGAATCATTTTGAATAATTCGTTCTTCAACAGCTGAATCTTTTACAGTTTCAATATTTATAATTTTACCATCAGATTTTGGAAATGTTCCCTTTCCATTTAAAATCCAGTACAAATCAACTTCTGGAAAAACTTCAATTAATTTGATGATAAAATCTAGACTAGGCTTATTTCTTCCAGAGAGTAGGTGAGACAAACTAGAGCGTTGCACACTTATCTTATCTGCAAATGCTGAGGCGGATAAATTGTAATAATCGAGGATTATTTCCAAGCGTTTAATAAAGTCATCTATGTTTACCATTGTAAATAGGGTTAAAAAGAAATAGGTTACAAATGTAAACAAAAACAAATCAACACACAAGTTTACAAATGTAAAATGAGTGTTTTTATTTAACATTTATATTTAATTAATAGTATTTAAAATACTAATAAACAATTATTTATAAGTATTATTTAAATATTATTATTTTTGTAAACATGCTTTATATATATTTAGTTTCAGATTAAAATCAAGTGTTTACAAAAGTGATATTAGGATAGTTAATTAGTGTTTACAATTGTAAATATAAAGTTGTTTACATTTGTAACACAATAAATAAACATGAATAGTTTACAAATAGCAACACATCATTTAGAGTCAAGTTTGATTGGGAAATACATTCACTTAGAATCTATTTTACCTTTATTAAAGTCATTTGAAAGTGTATTTGAAATTTCTGAAATAGGGAAATCAGTTCAACAAAGAAGTATGTATCAAGTTAAAATTGGGACTGGTAAAACAAAAATTTTGGTTTGGTCTCAGATGCATGGCAATGAACCAACAACTACAAAAGGCTTGTTTGACTTTTTTAATTTTTTAGCAACAGATTCAAGAGAAGCTATTCAAATTAAGAGTCAATATACTTTATTATGTGTGCCAATGTTAAATCCAGATGGAGCTTTTGCTTATACTCGTGAAAATGCTAATGGTATAGATTTAAATAGGGATGCTTATTTAGCTACTCAGCCTGAAATGAAGCTACTGAAGGCTTTGTATGAAAATTTTAAACCTGATTATTGTTATAATTTGCATGATCAACGCACTATTTTTGGTACAGATGAGCTTAATTTACCGGCTACAATATCTTTTTTAGCACCTGCTTATAATGAAGAAAGAACATATAATGAAGTTCGCATAAAAGCCATAGAGGTAATTAATAAAATGAATAATGTTTTAATGCAATATATTCCTAATCAAATAGGTAGATTTGATGATAGTTATAATGTGAATTGCACGGGTGATTATTTTACAACTCAAAATACACCTACAATTTTATTTGAAGCAGGGCATTACCCAAATGATTACAATAGAGAGGAAAGTAGAAAATATGTTTTTATTGCGCTTTTGAGTTCGTTTTTTGATAATTACGAAAACGTTGTAGTTGATAATGAATTGCGAAAATATTTGAGAATTCCTCAAAATAATAAATGTTTTTTTGATTTTATTTACAAAAATGTCAAAATTATTGATAATAGTGTTGAAAAAATAATTAACTTTGCAGCACAATATCAAGAAATTTTAGTCAAAGATGAAATTCATTTTGAAGCTATTATTTCTAAAATATCTGATTTAGAGAATTATTCAGGACATGTTGAATATGATTGTGAATCTTTGCTTTTTTCTTCAGAAGGGAAAAATAATCCAGAAATAGGGGCAAAAGCAACATTTACATTAAATAATTTAACCAAATTTAACAACGGTGTAAAAATAATTTAATAAATTTGCATAGGTATTGATAAAAAATCAATAATTTAACATTTATTATAAGCACTTATGAGTAAGTTTCGTTTAGATGAAGTAGATCATCAAATTTTAGACATGTTAATTGATAACACAAGAGTTCCATTTACAGATATTGCTAAGAAGCTTTTAATTTCTGCAGGAACTGTTCATGTTAGAGTTAAAAAAATGGAAGATGCAGGAATCATTCAAGGTTCTTCATTGACATTAGATTATGAAAAATTAGGATATTCTTTTATTGCTTATGTTGGGGTGTTTTTACACAACACTTCTCAAACTAAATTTGTTTTAGAAAGAATTAATCAAATTCCTTTTGTAACAGTTGCTCATGTAACTACTGGAAAATTTAATATTTTCTGTAAAATAAGAGCTAAAGATACTAAACACGCTAAAGAAGTTATCTTTATGATTGATGACATTGAGGGTGTTTATAGAACAGAAACCATGATTTCTTTAGAAGAGAGCATCAACGATAAAAAAAGATTGATGCATACAATTTTTAAAGAACTTTAATAAAGTAAGCCTCTGAAAAGAGGCTTTTTTTATATCTTTATAACATGAAAAATTTACAATCAAATGAATTTGCACCTTACTATGCAAATTATATTAAATTAGTACCTGGTCAAGATATTGTTAAAGGGTTAAATGTTCAAAAAGAAGAATTGATTCATTTTTTTAAATCAATTCCTACTTTTAAGCAAGAATATAGTTATGCTGATGGTAAATGGACAATAAAAGATATATTATTGCATTTAATTGACGCAGAAAGAGTTTTTGCTTATAGAGCACTTCGTATTGCGAGAAATGATATGACTGCTTTGCCAGGCTTTGAAGAAGATGATTATGTAGTATTTGCAAATGCGAATCAACGTGAATTTGAAAGTCTTTTACAGGAGTATAAATTGGTAAGAGAAGCTTCGATTGCTTTATTTGAAAGTTTTGATAATGAATCGTTATTAAGAATAGGTACGGCTTCTGATAACAGTGTTTCTGTAAGGGCTATCGGTTATATTATACTTGGACATGAATTGCACCATAAAAATGTAATATTAGAACGATATTTGTAAAAGAAAAGGGAATTCATTTGAATTCCCTTTTTATTATTAATCTTCATCATCTAAATCTTCTGGATCATCAGAATCGTTTGACATTTCTTCGTCTTCCTCTTCTTCTTCATCCTCTTCGATGTCTAATTCTTTCAAACCAACAATTTTGTCAACTACAACTTCTTCTTCGATAATATCGTCTTCGTCATAATTTTCAATTCTGTCTGATAATTTTGTGCTCACTTTAACTAAAAAAATAGTGTCTGAAGTACGTACTTCTACAGCTTCAACTGTTTCATTTTTAGCATTTTTAAAGCGAATGATGTCTGAATCATCATAGCCGTCAGGAAATTTCTCAACTAGTAAGGTTAAGATTTCATTTGTTAATTTAGCGTAATCAACAATAACTCTTTTCATTGGGTAGTTTTTAATCTAGTAATTTCGTCAAATGTAATATCCTTAACTTATATTTTCAAGTAAATTGAAATATTTTTTTCAAAAAATTTACCAACCTAAAATGTAAGCAAACATTAATGGCGCAACTATCGTAGCATCAGACTCTACGATAAATTTAGGTGTATGAATATCTAGCTTACCCCATGTGATTTTCTCGTTTGGAACCGCTCCAGAATATGAACCATAGCTTGTTGTTGAATCAGAAATCTGACAAAAGTAGCTCCAAAACGGCACATCGTGCATTTCCATGTCTTGGTATAACATCGGAACAACACAAATAGGGAAGTCTCCAGCAATACCACCCCCAATTTGGAAGAAACCAATTCCTTTACCTGCACAATTTTTTGGATACCAATCTGCTAACCACATCATATATTCAATACCGCTTTTCATTGTGGTTGCTTTGAATTCTCCTTTGATACAATATGAAGAGAAAATATTACCCATTGTGCTATCTTCCCATCCAGGAACAACAATTGGTAAATTCTTTTCAGCTGCAGCCACCATCCATGAGTCTGCTGGGTCAATTTCATAGTATTGTTTTAAAACACCTGAATTAATCATTTGGTACATAAATTCATGTGGGAAATAACGTTCTCCTTTTGAATCGGCATTATTCCAAATGTCATATAAATGTGATTGTAATCTTCTAAAAGCTTCTTCTTCAGGAATACAAGTGTCCGTTACACGATTGTAATGGTTTTCTAATAAATCCCATTCTTCTTGAGGTGATAAATCTCTGTAATTTGGAACTCTTTTGTAAGAATTATGAGCTACCAAGTTCATGATATCTTCTTCTAGGTTAGCTCCAGTACAAGAAATAATATGTACTTTGTCTTGACGAATCATTTCGGCTAATGATTTTCCTAATTCAGCCGTACTCATAGCACCTGCTAAGGTAATCATCATTTTTCCGTTGTCTAATAAATGTTCTTCATAACCCTTTGCTGCGTCTACTAAAGCTGCAGAATTAAAATGAAGATAATGTTTTTCAATAAACTGACTAATTGGTCCTTTGCTCATTATTTCTTATTTTATTGTTCTTTCTTTTTATTATATCCTAAAATTTCTAATACTTCTTCGGCTCTTTGTTGCTCAGAAAATACTTCTGTAGCAATTATTCCGTTTTTGTCTTTATCTATTAAAATGTGTTTTGGTTGTGGTAATATACAGTGGTGTAATCCCCCAAAACCTCCAATGGTTTCTTGGTAGGCTCCTGTGTTAAAGAAGCCAATATATAAAGGTTTTTCCTTGTTGTATTTTGGTAAATAAACAGCATTCATGTGTTGCTCAGAATTGTAATAATCATCACCATCACAAGTTAATCCTCCTAAAAGTACTCTTTCGTAAGTATCATTCCAACGATTAACTGCCATCATAACAAAACGCTTGTTGATTGCCCATGTATCTGGTAGAGTGGTAATAAAAGAAGAATCAATCATGTTCCAATTTTCTCTATCATTCTGTTTCTTTTGGTATAAAACTTGGTATAAAGCACCACCAGATTCTCCTACAGTAAACGAACCAAACTCTGTAAAAATATGTGGAACTGCAACTTCTGCATCATCACAAGCTATTTTAATTTGGTTAAGGATTTCGTCAACCATATATTGATAATCATAATCAAAAGCCAATGAGTTTTTGATAGGGAAGCCACCTCCAATATTTAAACTATCTAAAGAAGGACATTCTTTTTTCAAAGCTATGTAAACTTTCATACATTTTAATAATTCGTTCCAGTAATACGCTGTGTCACGAATACCAGCATTGATGAAGAAGTGCAACATTTTTAATTCCACTTTCTTGTTTTCAGCAATTTGCTTTCTATAAAAAGGTAAAATGTCTTTATATCCAATACCTAAACGAGAAGTATAGAACTCAAATTTAGGTTCTTCTTCTGCAGCAATTCTGATTCCAATTTTAAATTTACCATCAATTTGTTCTTGTAACAAATCTAATTCTTCAAAATTATCAATGACTGGAATAGTATTTTTGTGCCCGTTATTGATTAAACGAGCAATATTAGTTACATATTGATCACGTTTAAATCCGTTACAAACAATAAAAGTGTTTTTGTTGATTTTGCCTTGCTCCATTAAATTTTCAACAATATCAATATCAAAAGCAGATGAAGTTTCAATATGAATGTTGTTTTTTAACGCTTCATTTAAAATGAATTCAAAATGCGAACTTTTAGTGCAATAGCAATAAAAATATTTAGCATCATAATCATGTTTTTCCATGGCATTTCTAAACCACATTTTTGCTTTGTTGATGTTTTGAGAAATCTTAGGCAAATAAGTAAATTTAAGTGGTGTACCATATTCTTCAACCAATTTCATCAAATCGATACCATGAAATTGAAGATTATCTTTGTTTAAGGTAAATTCTTCTTGAGGAAAATAAAAAGTTTGATTAATTAAGTCGTAATATTTAGTGTTCATTTTGAAATTTTGGATTTAAATAATTAAAAAGTGTGTTAATGATTATAAATCACAATTTTCAAACTCTAATATTAGCATATCGAATAGGGAGTTTTTCGCTAAACATCTTCGATAATTGGAACAAATCAATAATGTGGAATGAGAAAATAGAAAAAATAAATCGCTCAATAATAGAGATGTCGGCATTTCTATTATTCAATTTTCTGTTGCGATTTGTTTGGTTTTTATTTTCTTTCATTCGGGCAAAGTTAAAAAATAAAATAGCTAAAATTGAAAAGATGACCTAAAAAAATAACTAGCTGTTATAATCTTCAAAAGCTTTGTATATCAATGTATTATCTGTCTCTTGGTTAATTTTTATTTTGCCTATACCATCTAGTAGTGCAAATTGCACTTTTCCAAACTCATTTTTCTTGTCGTAAATCAATAAATCTATGATTTTTTCTATTTCAAATTTTGAAAAATCAATGCGTTCAAAAATATCGTTGATAATGTATTTAATTTCGTGATATTCTGCATTGGTTAACAATCCTTTTTCTTTAGAAATAAAGCTTTCTAATATCATTCCAACTGCTACAGCTTCTCCGTGAAGAAGGCTTCTTTTGTTTTCATTTTCTAGAAAATAACTTTCGATAGCATGTCCAAGAGTATGTCCAAAATTTAACGATTTTCGAATGCCATTTTCTGTTAAATCTTCGCAGACTATTGTATTTTTTATTTGAATAGATTGATGAATTAACTCTTTTAAATCCTCTGTATTTAAATCTTTTAGGTTTTTGAATCTATTCCAATATGTTTTATCAAAAATCAAACCATGCTTCAGCATTTCCGCTAAACCTGAGCGCATTTCGTTTTGAGGTAAAGTATTTAAAAATTGGGTGTCGATTAACACCGCTTTTGGTTCACGAATAATTCCAATTTGATTTTTTAAACTTCCTAAATCCACACCATTTTTTCCACCAATAGAAGCATCTACCATTGAAAGCAGAGTAGTAGGGATATTTATAAAATCAATACCTCGTTTGAAGGTACATGCTACAAACCCTCCTAAATCAGAGATTATGCCTCCACCAAGGTTTAGAATAATACTTTTTCTGTCGCCACCTAGTTCTGATAAAGCACTCCATACTTCAGTACAAGTAGCAATATTTTTATGAATTTCGCCAACTTCTAATTCGATGATTTCGATTTCAATTTCGGTTGCTAAATTATTAAGAAAGTGTGGTAAACAATATTGCGAAGTATTCTCATCTACTATAATAAATAGTTTAGAATAACGAGTTGGAATTAGCATTGAAGCTAAAGTTTCATATCCTGTTGAATCAAAATAAACACTATAATTGTTGGCAGTGATTGTTTGCATCTGAAAGCTTGAATTTTATTGCAAAATAAGGTAAATTTTATTTAAAATTCGTAAAAACTGATGTATATTTGTGTCGCTTTTTATCAAAAATATCATGAATAAAATATTTGACAATACACAAGTTGCTTTTTCTTTAAAAAGTGACACAGAGCTTGAAAGGGCTTATTTTCTTTTTAAATTAATTGCAAGTCAACCACTTGTAAAAATAGGAACAGCGGTAACAAATTTTGCCTTAAAAGCACATTTACCAGTTGAAGGATTGATTCGTTCAACTGTTTTTGACCATTTTTGTGGTGGAGTTAATGAAGTAGATTGTTTAAAAGTAGTAGATAAAATGTATACTAAAGGAGTGTCTTCTGTTTTGGATTATTCTGTTGAAGGAAAAGAGGAAGAAGCACAATTTGATTCAGCTCTAGAAATGACTCTGAAAACCATTGAGTTTGCTAGAGAACGTGAAGCAATACCTTTTGCTGTGTTTAAACCAACAGGTTTTGGGCGTTTAGATTTGTATGAAAAAGTAGGTGAGAAGGCTATTTTAACTGTTGCTGAGCAAGAAGAATGGAATAGAGTAATTGCTCGTTTTGACTTAGCTTGTAAAACAGCATATGAAAAAGATGTGTTATTACTAATTGACGCTGAAGAAAGTTGGATGCAAGATGCTGCAGATGCTATTGTGACAGATATGATGCGTAAATATAATCAACAAAAAGCTATTGTTTTCAATACATTACAAATGTATCGTTGGGATCGATTGGCTTATTTGAAACAGTTGCATGAACAAGCAGAAACAGAAGGTTTTTACATAGGAATGAAATTGGTTCGTGGCGCATATATGGAAAAAGAAAATGAAAGAGCTGCCGAAAGAGGTTTAAAATCACCAATTTGTATATCTAAAGAAGCTACAGATATTAACTATGATGCAGCAGTGTTGTATATGGTTGAAAATATTGATAAGATGGCCATTTTTGCAGGGACACACAATGAAGAAAGTTCGTACAAACTAATGCAATTACTAGAAGAAAAAGGTATAACTAAGGATGATAAACGTATCTTTTTTGGGCAATTATTAGGTATGAGTGATAATATTAGTTTTAATTTAGCTGAAAACAAGTATAATGTTGCAAAATATTTGCCTTTTGGTCCCGTAAGAGATGTGATGCCTTACTTAATAAGAAGAGCAGAAGAAAATACTTCTGTGGCTGGACAAACCAGTAGAGAGCTTACTCTTATTAAAAAAGAAAAAGAGCGTAGAAAGTTATAAAAAGAAAATCCCGCCATGGCGGGATTTTTTTATGTACTTAATTTAGTATCTTGATATCAAGAAGTGAGATAAACTCAATAAAGTTATTGCAAACATAACAAGAAAACTATTTAATGGTTAATATCTTGTGTGAAAAATTGGACGTTGCTGTTAGTAGCCGTTATTTTCTTTTCTCTATAGGTTTGAAATTAATAAATCTATCAAAAGCATCTGGAGAATCTTTAATATTTTCAATTTCTTTCCATTTTCCATTCACGTCAAGAACTTCCGCAATAATTTTACCCTCTCTTTGTTCCACAATAGCAAATTCTATTAGGCTATCATTCTTAATTTTTAAAAAGTTTGTTGTTTGTCCACCTGTTAGTACAAAAGCGTCAATACAATTTAGTTTTTCATTATACATTAAGTTTGGAAAATGTTCTGAATTTTTTATCCAATTTAATGATTTATTTTTAGGAGAATATAGAATTAGAGTTTGGATAACATTTCCACCTCTTGCTGCCATACCAGTTGTAAAGATTATATCTTTGAAGCCATCGTTGTTAAAATCTTTGATTTCAGTATCTAAATCATTAATTCTCTCAGCTTCTATAATTAAGCTATCTTTTAATTTCCAATGTAATTGTTTTTTTTCATAAAGATAAACTTTAGCAAAAGTGTTTTCTTGGTCGCCTATTTTATAAACTTCCACTTTATTATTGTGTATTTGACCAAAACTAATAGAATCAGAAAAAACCTCAATTGTGTCAACAACTATTAATTCTTCATTTTTGTTTTTGGTAACAGTTTTCGGTTCTCCTTTTTTAGAACAACTAATAATTGAAAATATAGTTATTATATAAATTATGTTTTTCATAAAAGTTACTAACTAATAAATACCCTCAAAAATATACAACATTTTAAATAAATCATTAAAGTATAAAAACAAAAAAAGCACTTCTTAAGAAGTGCTTTAATTTTTGTGGGCGATGAGGGGTTCGAACCCCCGACCCCCTCGGTGTAAACGAGGTGCTCTGAACCAGCTGAGCTAATCGCCCCAATAAGATGCTTTACTATTACCGTAATGCGAGTGCAAATATACAAGGATTATTTGTTTTTGCAAGCGTTTTGAGAAAAAAAATTACTTTTTTTCTATCTTTTCTAAGAGTACTTTGTTTGTGTAATTTACCATTGTAATGGTAATGTCTTCATTTTTAGAAGTTTTACCTTCAATCACATAAATCTTGCCTTTGCGATAGAGTTCGTTACTTTTGCCAAAATCTACATCGCCATAGGTTAGACTGTTCTTAATATCTTCCATGGTGACCCATTTTTCGCTTAACGATTGTTTCGCAAGTGAATCAATTTCTAATGATTTACTACGCAAGTCTTTTAAAACACGACAATTTGGTAAATAGCAAAATTCAACCCCACGATTGGTAGCTTTTGCTTTTAAAAACCACATTACAAAAACGCCTCCTAAAAGCAATCCAAATAAATAATAGGCTAAACGAAACTGAAACTTCATAAAATTTAAATTTGCGCAAATTTAGTATAAATTATACACATAAACACGAAGATTAGTTAGTGATTTGAAGTAATTTAAAAAACAATCAGATTAATATCTCTGTGTTCTAAATTGAACCAATCGGCGATAGCTTTATTAGTTAACAAACCATGATAACTATAGATGCCATTTTTTAAACCTCTATTGCAACGAATAGCACTTTCAATGCCTCCATCTTCTGCAATGTGTAGCAAGAAAGGTGAGATGATGTTACTAATCGACATAGAAGCCGTTTTCGAATATCGAGAAGGAATATTGGGTACACAATAATGAATTACACCATTTTTAATAAAAGTTGGCCTTTCATGTGTAGTGACTTCTGAAGTTTCAAAACAACCACCTGTATCGATACTTACATCTACAATAACAGCTCCTTTTTTCATATGCTCTACCATGGTTTCGGTAACAACAATTGGTGCGCGATTTTTTCCTTTCATTGCTCCAATGGCTACATCACAACGACGTAAAGCTTTTAAAAGCGATTTATCTTGTATGGTTGAAGTAAATATTCTTTGATTTAATGTGTTTTGTAATCGGCGTAATTTGGTAATCGAATTATCAAATACTTTAACGCTTGCGCCTAATCCTAGAGCGGTTCTGGCAGCATATTCAGCAACTGTTCCAGCACCAATAATAACCACTTTTGTAGGTGGAACACCTGTAATATTTCCAAATAATAATCCTTTACCAATGTTTTCACCAATCATTAATTCAGAAGCTATTAAAACGGAAGCTGTTCCGGCTATTTCTGATAGTGATTTTACAGCTGGATAAGAACCATCTTCGTCTTTTATGAACTCAAAAGCTAAAGCGGTAATCCTTTTGGTAGCTAAAGCTTCAAAATATTCTTTTTTCTGTGTTTTTAATTGAATTGCTGAAATAACGATAGTTTGTGGATTCATCATTTCGATTTCTGCTAGAGTAGGTGGTTCTACTTTTAAAATCATTGGGCAACCCAGCACTTTCTTTGTATCTTGTGTTATTTCAGCACCAGCATCGCTATATTCTTTATCGGAATAACTTGAACTTTCACCTGAGCCTGCTTCAATCATTACACGATGTCCATGAGAGACTAATGAAGAAACGGCATCCGGTGTTAAACAAATACGCCGTTCTTGGTAAGAGGTTTCTTTTGGAATTCCAATAAATAATTCGCTTTTATGTCGAGCAACTTCTAGCTTTTCTTCTTGTGGTAGTAATTGCGATTTTGAGAAAGGACTATAAATAGACATAGCGATTTGTTTTTTGTTGCGCCAATTTAGCAATAATTTTTAAATTAGAAAACAGACATGAGACAAAAGAGGGAATAATACCCTAATTTTTCAATATCAATTCTCTTTTTCCATCTGCCATCACTTTTATTGAAATACTTGCGTGGTCTATTGGAATTAAGTTGGGCGTTTTTTCTGGCCATTCAATAAAGCACCAATTGTCAGAATAAAAATATTCGTCTAATCCCATATCATAACCTTCTTCTTCTGAATTTAAGCGGTATAAATCAAAATGATATACAATCTCACCATCAAAAGTACGATATTCGTTAACTAATGAAAAAGTAGGACTACTCGAATTATCTTGAACACCTAATTCCTTAACTAGTTCTTTAATTAATGTTGTTTTTCCAGCGCCCATTTGTGCGTGAAATGTAATTACTTTTTTTAAAGTTGGTGTTGATAGAATTTGTTTGGCAACTTTATTTATTTCGTCTAAACTAAAAATAATAGTCATAATTAAATTAAATTAACGGAACACTGAAAATTTTATCTTGGTTCTAATATTAAAAACGGAATAATCATTTCTTCTAATGAAATTCCTCCATGTTGATACGTATTTCTGTAATAACTTACATAATGATTGAAGTTGTTAACATAAGCTAAAAATAAATCATTTTTAGCAAAAATAAACGAACTACTCATGTTTAATGCTGGTAATCCAATTTTTTTAGGATCTTTCACGGCGAAAACATCTTTGTCTTCATAGGTTAAACTTCTTCCAGTTTTATAGCGAAGGTTTAAGCTTGTATTTTTATCACCTATTACTTTTGATGGATTTTTGCAATTTATGGTTCCGTGGTCTGTGGTTAAAATCAATCTAAAACCTTGTTGTTGAGCTTGTTGAATCATGTCTAGCAAAGGCGAATTCTTAAACCAGCTAACGGTTAATGAACGATATGCCTTGTCATTTGAGGCTAGTTCTTTTACTACATCCATTTCGGTTTTTGCATGAGAAAGCATATCTACAAAGTTGTAAACTATTGTGGTTAAATCGTTATTTTTTAATGCTTTAAAATTATCTGCTAATTTTTTACCTGATGCAAAATTGGTTACTTTATAATATTCTTGCTTAATGTTTAATCCCAAACGTTTTAATTGTTCGGTTAAAAATTCAGCCTCATATAAATTTTTTCCACCATCATCCACATCATTTTTCCAGTATTGTGGAAATTTCTTTTCCATATCCAATGGTGTCAATCCAGAGAAAATGGCATTTCTGGCATATTGTGTTGCGGTTGGTAGAATAGAGAAGTAGCTTACCTCTTTTTCTAACTTGTAGTGATTGTTGACAATATTTTCAAACGCTTTCCATTGGTCATAGCGTAAGTTGTCAATGACAACAAATAAAATAGGTTTGTCTTTTTTACGGATTTCGGGAGCAACTAATTCTCCAAAAATTTCATGCGAAAGTACCGGCTTATCCGCTTTTGGTGTATACCAATCTTCATAATTTCGTTCGATAAATTTTCCAAATTGCATATTAGCTTCGGCTTTTTGACTTTCCAAAATTTCGACCATACTTTGGTCTTCAATATTTTCGAGTTTAAGTTCCCAAAATAATAGTTTTTTATACAATTCCACCCAATCTTCATAAGTACGAACCATTGCCATATCCATTGCAATTTTTCGGAATTCTTTTTGGTAATCTAAAGTTGTTTTTTCAGAAACTAAGCGCGAATGGTCTAAATTTTTCTTTAAACTCAATAAAATCTGATTTGGATTCACGGGTTTTATTAAATAATCAGCAATTTTAGAACCAATGGCTTCTTCCATGATATATTCTTCTTCACTTTTAGTAATCATTATTACAGGAACAGAAGATTTTTTTTCTTTGATTTCTGCTAAGGTTTCTAAACCACTTAAACCAGGCATATTTTCATCTAAAAAAACAATATCAAAGTTCTCGGTATCAAATAAATCAATAGCGTCTTGACCGTTATTACAAGTTGTAACATGGTAATTTTTCTTTTCTAAAAAAAGTATATGTGGTTTTAATAAATCAATTTCATCATCCACCCAGAGTATTTTTATTTGGCTCATTTTTCCTTAATTTGTGTGCAATTTACTATTTATTAAACGACGATTGTATTAAAATTAGTATAAATTTTTGGAATAGTTTTAAACAATTAGGTTTGGAAAAAATACTTACATTTGTTATTCAAAAAATCAATCTTGTGAGCCAGACTAACAAACTCAAAATATTTAATGATCCGATTTATGGATTTATTACCATTCCCAATACTCTAATTTACGATTTAATCCAACATCCCTATTTTCAGCGTTTACGAAGAATTTCCCAAATGGGAATGTCATATTTGGTTTATCCTGGAGCACATCATACTCGTTTTCATCATGCATTAGGTTGTATGCATATTATGCAAAAAGCCGTGCAAACCCTTAAATTTAAAGGAGTTCCCATATCTTCAGAGGAAGAGAATGCTTTATATATTGCTATTTTATTACATGATATCGGGCATGGTCCGTTTAGTCACGCCATGGAACATAGTATTGTGGAAGAAGTGCATCATGAAGAATTGTCGTTACTTTTTATGGAGCAATTAAACAAAGAATTTGATGGGAAATTAGCTTTGGCAATTCAAGTTTTTAAAGGAGAATATCAGCGTAAATTCATGTTGCAGTTGATTTCTAGTCAGTTAGATATGGATAGGATGGATTATTTAAAACGCGATAGTTTTTACAGTGGAGTTGCAGAAGGAAATATCAATAGTGATCGATTGATTCAAATGATGAATGTACAAGATGATGTTTTGGTAATTGAAGAAAAAGGAATTTATTCGGTAGAAAAATTTTTGGTTGCAAGAAGATTGATGTATTGGCAAGCTTATTTACATAAAACTAGCGTTGTAGCTGAATTAATTTTGACAAAAATTTTAAAAAGAGCTAAAGAATTGACTCAAAAAGGATTAGTATTGCCCTGTAGTGAATCGTTACAGTTTTTTATGCAACATAAAATTTCGTTAACAGATTTTGATAAAAATGTCTTGGATAAGTTTTCATATTTGGATGATTATGATGTAATGGGAGCTATCAAATCATGGCAATTTAACGAGGACTATGTCTTACAGAATTTATGTCGAATGATTTTAAATCGTGATTTATTAAAAATTCAAATAACTGAAGATAAACCAAACAAAGAGAGGTTGTTAGATTTGAAGAATAAATTCATAAGCAAAGTGTTTATTTCAGACAAAGAAGCGGATTATTTTGTATTTAAAGGTAAACTAAAAAATCAGGCATATAGTAAATCTAGTGAGCCAATTTATGTTTTAAAAAAAGACAAAACAATTGAAGATGTAGTAGAAGCTTCAGATCAAATGTACTTAAAAGCATTGTCAAAAGAAGTAACTAAATATTACATTTGTTTTCCAAAAGTCGTATTAGAATCTTAACATTTTAATTTAATTTTATATTTTTGCCCATATAAAACACTCAAATTTGTATATTTGATAGTTTTGAGTCGTTTTATATTTACCATTTCGTTTTTATTACGGAATAAACATTATTATTTAAATGAAATTTACAGCAGCGCAAATAGCAGGTATTTTAGAAGGTGAAGTAGTAGGTAATCCTAATGCAGAAGTTTATAAATTATCTAAAATAGAAGAAGGTACCGAAGGTTCTTTAACGTTTTTAGCCAATCCAAAATATATTAATTTCATTTACTCTACACAGGCTACTGTAACAATAGTGAGTAACACTTTTGAGCCTGAGCAAGAAATTACAACTACACTCATAAAGGTTGAAGATGCTTATAAATCATTTTCAAAATTATTAGAATATTACAATCAAGTAAAGTTGATGAAATCAGGAATTGAGCAACCATCAGTTATTTCTGAAGGAGTTACTTATGGAACTGATTTATATTTAGGTAGTTTTTGTTATGTAGGAAAAAATGTAACCATTGGAAATAATGTAAAAATTTATCCAAATAGTTTTATTGGAGACAATGTTACAATTGGAGACAATTGTATTTTCTTTGCAGGAGTTAGAATTTATTCTGAAACTGAAATTGGAGCTAATTGTACGATTCATTCTGGAACTATTGTTGGTTCTGATGGATTTGGATTTGCGCCACAAGAAGATGGAACTTATAAAAAAGTGCCACAAATTGGAAATGTAATTATTGAAGATGATGTTGAAATTGGCTCTTGTTCAACTATAGATAGAGCTACCTTAGGTTCAACAATCATTAAAAAAGGAGTAAAACTAGACAATCATATACAAGTTGCACACAATGTAGAGATTGGAGAAAACACTGTGATTGCAGCGCAAACAGGCATTGCAGGTTCAACTAAGATCGGTAAAAACTGTATGATTGGAGGGCAAGTTGGAATTGTTGGGCATATAACTATAGGTAATGGGGTAAAAATTCAAGCGCAATCGGGTATTGGAAAAAGTTTATCGGACGGAGAAGTAGTGCAAGGAAGTCCTGCATTCAACTATGGTGATTTTGCAAAATCATTTGTACATTTTAGAAATTTACCTAAAATTGTTTCAGAATTAGAAGAAATTAAAAAACAACAACAATAAATATAAATAGAATAAATCATGGTTAAACAAACAACCATTGCCAGTGAAATATCATTAACTGGAGTAGGATTACACACGGGGCAAGAAGTTACAATGACTTTCAAACCTGCGCCTATCAACAACGGTTTTACATTTGTTAGAGTCGATTTAGAAGGGCAACCAATTATTGAAGCAGATGCAAATTATGTAGTTAATACACAAAGAGGAACTAATCTAGAGAAATTAGGTGTTATGATTCAAACACCTGAACATGTTTTAGCAGCATTGGTTGGGTGTGATTTAGATAATGTTATCATTGAATTAAATGCATCTGAACTACCAATTATGGATGGTTCTTCAAAATATTTTGTTGAAGCTATTGAGAAAGCAGGCGTTATTGAGCAAGAAGCAGAACGAAAAGTATATGTAGTTAAAGAAGTAATTACATATACAGATGAAGCAACGGGAAGTGAAATAACTGTTATTCCTAGTGATCATTATTGTGTGACTGCAATGGTAGATTTTGGTACTAAAGTATTAGGTACACAAAATGCAACTATGAAAAATATTACAGAGTTTAAAAACGAAATTGCAGATTGTAGAACATTTAGTTTTTTACATGAATTAGAAAGTTTATTAAACAATGGATTAATAAAAGGAGGTGATTTAAATAACGCAATTGTGTATGTGGATAAAGAAATTTCTACAGAAACAATGGAAAATCTAAAGAAAGCCTTTAATAAAGAACGTATTTCAGTAAAAGAAAATGGAATTTTAGATAACCTTACGTTGCATTATCCAAATGAGGCTGCTCGTCATAAGTTATTGGATATTATTGGTGATTTATCATTGATTGGAACAAAAATTCAAGGAAAAATTATTGCTAATAAACCAGGTCATTTTGTAAATACGCAATTTGCAAAAAAACTTTCTAAATTAATCAAAATAGAAGAACGTAATAATGTACCTTCTTATGATATAAATAAAGAGCCTGTTTTAGACATTCATGGTATAATGAATTTATTGCCACATCGACCACCATTCTTATTAGTTGATAAAATTTTAGAGCTTTCAGATACTCATGTAGTTGGTTTGAAAAATGTGACAATGAATGAAGATTTTTTTGTTGGGCATTTTCCAGGTGCGCCAGTAATGCCAGGGGTTTTACAAGTTGAAGCAATGGCTCAAACAGGCGGAATCTTAATTTTAAGTACTGTTCCTGATCCTGAAAATTACTTAACTTATTTTATGAAAATAGATAATGTTAAGTTTAAAAATAAAGTCTTACCAGGCGATACATTATTCTTTAAATGTGATTTAATTTCTCCAATTAGAAGAGGGATTTGTCACATGCAAGCATATGCGTATGCAAATGGAAAATTAGTTTCAGAAGCCGAATTAATGGCACAAATTGTTAAAGTTAAATAAAGACATATGAATCAACCATTAGCTTATGTGCATCCAGGTGCCAAAATAGCAAGAAACGTTGTAATTGATCCATTTACAACCATTCATAATAATGTTGAAATTGGTGAAGGAACTTGGATTGGTTCTAATGTTACCATTATGGAAGGTGCACGCATTGGAAAAAATTGTAATATTTTCCCTGGTGCTGTAATTTCTGCTGTTCCTCAAGATTTAAAATTTGGAGGAGAAGAATCATTAGCAGTTATTGGAGATAATACTACAATTAGAGAATGTGTGACCATTAACAGAGGAACAATAGCTTCTGGACAAACCAAAATTGGTAAAAACTGTCTAATTATGGCTACAGCTCACATAGCACACGATTGTCACATTGGAGATAATGCAATTATTGTTAACGGTGTTGCTTTAGCTGGGCACGTTACTGTTGGTGATTATGCAATTATTGGAGGTTTAGCAGCTGTACATCAATTTATTTCAATTGGTGATCATGCAATGATTTCTGGCGGGTCATTGGTAAGAAAAGATGTTCCTCCATTCACTAAAGCTGCAAAAGAACCTCTTTCGTATGTAGGAATCAACTCTGTGGGATTAAGAAGAAGAGGATTTACAACTGAAAAAATTAGAGAGATTCAAGATATTTATAGAATCTTATATCAAAAAAATTACAATACCACTCAAGCATTAAGTATCATTGAAGCAGAAATGGAAGCAACTCCTGAACGAGATGATATTATTCAATTTATCAGAAATTCTTCTCGCGGAATCATGAAGGGATATACAGGAAGTTCAATTTAATAAATAATTAATTACACAATAAAAATAAAATAAAATGGCAAGTACATCAGATATTAGAAACGGATTATGTATCAAATACAACAACGATATTTATAAAATTATTGAGTTTCTTCATGTAAAACCGGGTAAAGGACCAGCTTTCGTAAGAACAAAATTAAAATCGTTAACAAACGGAAAAGTATTAGATAACACATTTTCTGCAGGGCACAAAATTGACGAAGTACGTGTTGAAACACATACTTTCCAATATTTGTATGCAGAAGGAGATCAATTTCACTTCATGAATAATGAGTCATTTGAACAAATTACTTTAGATAAAAAAGTATTGGATGCTCCAGATTTATTAAAAGAAGGAACTAACGTAATGATTCAAATTAATGCAGAAACAGAAGCACCATTATCAGTTGATATGCCAGCTTCAATTGTTTTAGAAGTTACTTATGCAGAGCCAGGAGTAAAAGGAAATACGGCTACAAATGCTACAAAACCAGCAACTGTAGAAACAGGAGCAACAGTAAACGTTCCATTGTTTATCAATGAAGGTGATAAAATCAAAATTGATACAGCTACAGGAAACTATATGGAAAGAGTTAAAGAATAATTTTTTAAGTGTTCAGATAAAATATAATTTTCTGAACACTTTTTTTATTAATTTTCTTTCTAAACGAATACCAAACAAATGAAATTTCCAAAAACGTATCTACTTAAAGAAATAGCACAAATTATCAATTGTAATTTTGTGGGTGATGAAAATTTTCCAGTACAAGGCATGAACGAAATTCATGTGGTTGAGCCCGGAGATATTGTTTTTGTTGACCATCCAAAATATTATGATAAAGCATTACAATCAGCTGCAACTATTGTTTTAATTAACAAAGAAGTTCAATGTCCAGAAGGTAAAGCGCTGTTAATTTCTGATGATCCGTTCAGAGATTTTAATAAATTGACAAAGCATTTTAGACCTTTTCTAGCATCGAATATTGCAATTTCTGATACGGCTAGGATAGGAGAAGGAACTGTAATTCAGCCAAACTGTTTCATTGGTCATAATGTACAAATCGGTACAAATTGCTTGATTCATGCAAACGTAACAATTTATGACAATACTATCATAGGTGATAACGTAATGATTCATGCAGGAACAATTTTAGGTGCTGATGCTTTTTATTACAAAAAACGTCCTGAAGGTTTCGACCAATTAATTTCTGGTGGGCGAGTAGTTATCGAAGATAATGTTGGAATTGGTGCTTTATGTACTATTGACAAAGGTGTTACAGGAGATACAACTATTGGTGCAGGAACAAAAATAGACAATCAAGTTCATGTGGGACACGATACGGTTATCGGAAAAAAATGCTTAATCGCTTCACAAACCGGAATTGCGGGTTGTGTTGTAATTGAAGATGAAGTAACACTTTGGGGACAAGTTGGAACCACAAGTGGTATTACTATTGGCTCAAAAGCAGTAGTAATGGGACAGACGGGTGTAACTAAATCTATTGAAGGAGGAAAAACGTATTTTGGAACTCCAATTGAAGAATCTCGTGAGAAATTAAAACAATTGGCCAATGTGAAACGCATTCCAGAAATTATTGAAAAATTAAAGCAAAATGACAAATAGAGAAAAAATTGAATTTTTGTATAAAGAAGATGGAATTAGAGACAAAAAGTTTTTAGATACTTTAATCCATGATGATTTTAAATTAGAATGGGATAGCTCATCAGGAAATTCTGTTTTGGATAAAAATTTTATTTTAAATCTAAGTGAGGTTATTAATGATAATTATGAAATTTCCTATTTTGAAATCTCACATCTTATAGAAGAGGGTAATCAAATTGTAGTAAAATATAACCACAAAGTTGCTACGATTGAAAATCCAAAAGAAATTATGTTAATTGCAAAAGTAGTTGCAATTTGGTCTTTTCTCGATGGCAAAATTAGCGATGGATATCTAATTAGCAAACCTAACTAAAAAAACACACTAAAAAATGCAACAGTATTTAGTAAAAAACTTATTTTTGCATCACAATTTTTAAACACAATTTAATTCATATATCATGAGCGTTTTAGTTAATAAAGATTCAAAAATAATTGTACAAGGTTTTACAGGTAGCGAAGGTACTTTCCACGCTTCTCAAATGATTGAGTACGGAACTAATGTAGTTGGTGGAGTGACTCCAGGAAAAGGAGGAACAACACATTTAGACAGACCAGTTTTTAATACAGTAAAAGATGCTGTTGAGCAAGCAGGAGCTGATACATCAATTATTTTTGTACCACCAGCATTTGCAGCAGATGCCATTATGGAAGCAGCGGATGCAGGTATTAAAGTTATTATTGCTATTACAGAAGGAATCCCAGTTGCAGATATGATTAAAGCTAATGATTATATCAAAGGCAAAAATTGTAGATTAGTTGGTCCAAACTGTCCAGGTGTAATTACGCCAGGTGAAGCTAAAGTAGGTATTATGCCAGGTTTTGTTTTCAAAAAAGGAACAGTTGGAATTGTGTCTAAATCAGGTACATTAACTTATGAAGCTGCTGATCAAGTTGTAAAACAAGGATTAGGTGTTACTACAGCTATCGGAATTGGTGGAGATCCAATTATCGGAACTACAACTAAACAAGCAGTTGAATTATTAATGAACGATCCAGAAACTGAAATCATTATTATGATTGGTGAAATTGGTGGTCAATTAGAAGCGGATGCTGCTCGTTGGGTAAAAGCTGACGGTAATCGTAAACCAGTTGTTGGTTTTATTGCAGGTGAAACTGCTCCAAAAGGAAGAACAATGGGACACGCTGGTGCAATTGTTGGAGGAGCTGATGATACTGCAGAAGCCAAAAAACGCATCATGAGAGAAAACGGAATTCACGTTGTAGATTCTCCAGCAGAAATTGGTAAAAAAGTAAAAGAAGTTTTAGGGTAACCCTTAAATATATTTATATAAAAAATCCCGCATTTTGCGGGATTTTATCTTTTGTATATCTTTTATTAATTAAAAGGATTTGACCACTTAGGATTAGTATACACATCACTTCCTGAAAGCGTTCTTAAAAAAGCAATCACTGCATTAACTTCTGTAGCTGTAAGATTGAGTTGTTGTCCAACACCTCCTGGTGTCAATCTTGGATCAAGATTCGTGTTGCCTGGAGCTAAATTTATAGTTCCATAATGACCTATAGCAGTTTGCAATGATGTTATTACTCCTGTATGCATCATTGGACCATTTGGTGTTCCATCTAATTTAACTAAATCACGTAGCGAAGGAGCACGAGTATTGGTTATATCTATTCCTGTTCCTGAAATTTTTCCAATAATTCCATTGTTTAATGTATTTGGATCGATATCAAATTCTGGTGCTCTATGGCAACCCGCACAACCTAATCCACCTGAAGTCCTAATTCCATTTGCATCAAATATAGGTGGCGATAAAAATAAATTTTTTCCTTGATTCTCTTGAGCAGTAAAATTAGCAAAAGGTTGGCCATCATTTGCTGCCAAAGCTCTACCAGCATCATATTTTGAATCAAAGGACTGGATACTTCTTATAAATTGTGCTAATGCATTTTGAATTTTCGTTTCGGTAATCTCATCGGTTCCATAAACAAATTTGAAAAGTTCTTTGTAGTAACCGATAGAACTCAATTTGGTTATTAAATCACTGAACGCTAAATCACCATTTTCACCACTAAATCCCATTTCTCCGTGGTCTTTAATAGGCATCGTAGTCTGGGTTTCTAAATTTAAAGCTCGTTCATCCCAAAAAAATCTTGTTTCAGTGGCAAAACGAGTGTTTATTAAGCGCATTGAATGTCTTCCTGTAGTTCCGTTAACTCCAGTACTTGCAATGCTTGTATCGCTAAAAGCATTTGCTTGTATATGGCAACTTGAACAAGATATTGTATTATTAGAAGATAAATTTTTATCATAAAATAAAACACGACCAAGAGTAGCTCCTTTGTCTGTAATACTATTTCCTAATGAG
Organism: Flavobacterium sp.; assembly: GCF_035299005.1. Classification (GTDB taxonomy): domain Bacteria; phylum Bacteroidota; class Bacteroidia; order Flavobacteriales; family Flavobacteriaceae; genus Flavobacterium. The sequence goes on along the minus strand of NZ_DATGXL010000010.1, from coordinate 70,797 downwards.
TTATCTTTGATAATATAAGGAGGTATGGTTTGATTGGCATAATTTGCTAAATTGTCCAAATCTATTGAAGAGCCAAATTCGGCTTCAATAAAAGGATAATCAGAAATGTCTTCATAATTTTCGTCTGAGTTGTTGCTACATGAAGTTAATATAGAAATAGCCAAACATAAAGTTACAAGTTGGTTTTTCATATGGTTAGTTTTTAAGTTAGTTTTTGTAAGACATCAATTATTAAAAAAGGTTTAATTAAAAACATCTTATTTTTTATACTTTAAATTATTCCTATATTTGAACTTTATTTGAAAAACAAACTAACAAGTATATTTAATATGAAATTATTAGAAGGAAAAGTAGCTATTATTACTGGTGCTAGTCGCGGAATTGGTAGTGGAATTGCAAAAGTTTTTGCACAACAAGGAGCAAGTGTTGCATTTACATATAGTTCATCTGCAGAATCAGCAATGGCTTTAGAAAATGAATTAAATGCTTTAGGTATTAAAGCAAAAGGATATCAATCAAATGCTGCTGATTTTAATGATGCTCAAAAATTAGTTGATGATGTAATTGCTGAATTTGGTACAGTAGATATATTAATCAACAATGCAGGAATTACAAAAGACAATTTGTTAATGCGTATGTCTGAAGAAGATTTTGATAAAGTTATTGAAATTAACTTGAAATCAGTTTTTAATATGACAAAAGCTGTACAAAAAATTATGTTAAAAAACCGCAAAGGTTCTATCGTTAACATGAGTAGTGTAGTAGGAGTTAAAGGAAATGCTGGACAAGCAAATTATGCGGCTTCTAAAGCTGGTATGATTGGATTTACTAAATCGATAGCATTGGAATTAGGTTCAAGAAATATTCGTTGTAATGCCATTGCTCCAGGTTTTATTGAAACAGAAATGACTGCCAAATTAAACGAAGATGTTGTAAAAGGATGGAGAGATGCAATTCCTTTAAAAAGAGGTGGTTCTCCAGAGGATGTAGCAAATGTTTGTGTGTTTCTAGGTTCTGAAATGAGTGCTTATGTAACTGGACAAGTTATTAATGTTGATGGTGGAATGTTAACTTAAGAGTAATTAGTGATTAGTGAATAGTACTTAGATAGCTATTCACTAATTACTATTCACTAATCAATTATAAAAATGACAACAAGTACAATCTTACTTCTTATCTTATCAGTAATTATTGCTGCAGGATTGTCATTTTATCAATATTTATATAAAGTCAAAAATCAATCAAAATTGTATTGGTTTTTGGCTATTTTACGTTTTATAAGCTTATTTTCTATCTTTTTATTGTTAATTAATCCTGTTATCAGTAGAAAAATTAACGAAATAAAAAAGACACCATTGCCGATTATTATTGATAATTCTAAATCAATTTCTGAATTAAAAGCAACTAAGGAAGCAAGCGAATTGTATCAGAAAATAATTGATAATAAAGAAATTAATGAAAAATATGATGTGCAATTGTTTTCTTTTGACAGCGATTTTAAACCATTAGAAAAATTAGATTTTAAAGGAAATCAATCTCATATTGATGGAGTTGCAAAAAATTTAAAACAGTTATATAGAAATGCAAATTATCCACTTGTTTTATTTACGGATGGAAATCAAACTATGGGAAATGATTATGTATTTAGTTTTCAAGAGAATACAAATGTTTTTCCAATTGTTTTAGGTGATACAACTACTGTTTTTGACTTGAAAATCAACCAAATAAACGTAAATAAATACGCATTCCTGAAGAATAAATTTCCTGTAGAAGTATTTTTACAATACAATGGGAATCAATCAATTTCAACAACTTTTGCTATCCAAAAAGGAAATCAAACCATTCACAAACAAACGGTTACATTTTCAAAAGATAGGAAAGCACAATCTATTTCTGTTTTATTAAATGCTGATAAGGTTGGAATCGCAAAATATAAAGCTGTAATTTCTTCTAATGTAAAAGAAAAAAATCTGTTTAATAATAGTAAAAATTTTGCAGTAGAAGTCATCGATCAGCGTAGTGAAATTGCTTTAATTTCTGAAGTTAATCACCCGGATTTAAGTGCTTTAAAACGAAGTATAGAAGTTAATCAACAGCGTAAAGTAACTATTTTTAAACCTAAAGAAATCAAATCATTACAAAATTATAATATTTTAATTTTGTATCAACCAACTACTTCTTTTAAAACTATTTTTGAACAAAATAAAACAGCACAAATAAACACTTTTATTATTACTGGTCTTTCTACTGATTTTAATTTTTTAAATCAAGTTCAAAATGATTTATTATTCAAAATGTCAGCACAGAAAGAAGATTATTTAGCAACATTTGAATCAACTTTTAATCTATTTGCACAATCTAATATTGGTTTTGAAAACTTTCCACCACTAGAACATAAATTTGGGACTGTCTATGCAAAAAGTAATCAAAATAGTATGCTTACTGCGCGAATTAGAAATGTACAATTACAAAATCCATTGTTAACTTTTGGAGAAAACGGAAGTAAAAGAAACGCTTATTTATTAGGAGAAAATGTTTGGAAATGGAGATTGGAAAACAATTTGAATAAAAAATCTTTTGATGATTTTGATTTATTCACTGATAAAATCATACAGTTTTTGATAACCAATGCCTCAAAAAAAAATTTAACCGCAACGTATGAAAGTTTTTATAATGTGGGCGAAAATATTGAAATAACAGCGGAATATTTTAATAAAAATTATGAGTTTGACGACAAAGCTCAATTGACGATTCAAGTTGTAAATTTAAAAACTAAAGCTGCAAAAAAATATGACTTATTGAAATCAGACACTAGTTTTAAAGTGAATTTAGATGGATTAGAGTCTGGAAATTATTCGTTTAAAATCACAGAAAAACGTTCTAATACAAGTTTCTCAGGTGTATTTGAAGTGTTAAATTTTGATATTGAAAAACAGTTTGTTAATCCCGATAAATCAAGATTGGAACAGTTAGCTACAAACACTAATGGTATGATGTATTATACAAATCAAGTGGAGGCCTTAGTTAAATCGTTAATTGAAAACGAGAATTATATTCCAATACAAAAAGAAACCATTAAAAAGACCCCACTTATTGAATGGACATGGTTATTAGTGTTTTTGATTTTATCACTAGGAGTAGAGTGGTTTGTACGTAAATACAATGGTTTACTGTAACTTAAGCAAATCTTAAGAAGCTATTAAGTTATCCTTAAGCATAATTTTTGACCGAAAAATGAAATTTGTTCAAAAATTTCATTTTATGCAAATTAATTCTCTTTTTTCAAAAAGATATGCTTTATTATTAGGCTTTTCAGTTTGGTTTTTGTTATTTTCATTATTACTTAGAATTGTATTTCTATTGTGGCAATTGAATGATTTAGATTTATCAGCCTTTAGTTTATTAAAAATTTTAGGTACGGGATTGCTTTTTGATGTTGGTGTTTTATCTTTTTTGTTTGTAATTGCATGCTTATATATATTAGTAATTCCGCAAAAATGGGTTGGGAGTACATTAGATAAAATCGTCATATATTTTGGCTTTTCAATAACCTTATTCATTTTTGTGTTTACTTTTTTTGCTGAGATTACTTTTTGGGAAGAGTTCAAATGTAGATTTAATTTTGTAGCGGTTGATTACCTGATTTACACATTTGAAGTAGTTCAAAACATTCATGAATCTTATCCATTGTATATATTGATTCCTTCAATGCTTATAATTACAGGGTTTATTTTTTATTATTTTTGGAAAAAACACTTTTTTAGTCAAACATTTGGCACTAAAACTTCATTTAAAAATAGATTTATTACACTTCTTATCACAATTGGAGTGATGTTTTTTTATATTGCTTTTGTAACTAATTCAAATGCAGAATGGTCAAAAAACAGATATAACAATGAAATTTCAAAAGCAGGAATTTATTCTTTCTTTGCGGAATTGAGAAATAATAAATTAGATTTTAAAACATTTTATTCTTCAATTTCTGATGAAGAGGCTTTTCAGATAGTAAGAGATAATTTGCAAGAAGAAAATGCAAAATTTCTAACAAGTGATTTTTCAATTAAACGAAAAATAAAAGATAGTTTAGCATCTGAAAATAAACCAAATGTGGTTTTTATCTTAATTGAAAGCATGAGTGCAAGCTTTATGTCAGAGTTTGGAAATGAAGAAAAAATCACTCCTTTCTTAGATAGTATTTCAAATCAGAGTTTATGCTTTAAAAACTTATATGCTACAGGAAACAGAACAGTAAGAGGAATGGAAGCGGTGACGTTGTCAATTCCGCCAACACCAGGTCAAAGCATTGTAAAAAGACCCAATAATGCTAATTTATATACAATTTCAAATGTCTTTAAAAGCAAAAATTACCAATGCAATTTTTTTTATGGTGGAGATGGCTATTTTGACAATATGAATGCTTTTTATGGAGGCAATGGTTTTGATATTTATGATAGAGGTAGAGGTAGTATTCTAAGTGATGCTATTAAAACAACTCGTCACAATATTGATGATAAAGAAGTTACATTTGAAAATGCATGGGGTATTTGTGATGAAGATATTTATAATAAAATGATTAAAGTTGCAGATGAATATCATCAAAAAAAGAAACCATTTTTAAACTTTATCATGACAACCTCAAATCATAGGCCATATACTTATCCAGGTAATAAAATTGACATTCCATCAGGAACAGGAAGAAATGGTGCAGTAAAATACTCTGATTATGCTTTACAACAAATGTTTGCTAAGGCAAAAAATAAACCTTGGTTTAAAAATACGATTTTTGTTTTTGTTGCAGATCATTGTGCTAGTAGTGCTGGTAAAGATGAAATTGATGTGAAAAATTATCAAATACCTGCAATTATTTACGGACAAAATCTAATTCAACCACAAAAAGTTACAAAGCTATGTAGTCAAATAGATGTTTTTCCAACATTATTTGGGCAATTGCATTGGAGTTATACATCAAACTTTTTTGGAACAAATGTTTTGTCTAATAGCTATAAAGAGAGAGCTTTAATGGGAACTTACTTGAAATTGGCTTGCAAAACTAATAATAATGTAATGATATTATCCAACCAAAAAAATAATTCAAATTATGCATGGAATTCGGTTTCAAATCATTTAAAAGTTGTTCCTATGAATAAACCAAAATTAAATGAAACCATTGCATGGTATCAAGCAGCAGATTATTTATATTTGAATGCTAAATTGAAATAAACTTAAAATTTGCTTAATCTCTCATGAAGAGTACAATTTATTGCAATAAAAATAGTTTTTTTGTTAGTGATTAAAATAAAATACTTTGGTAGGGTTTTTAGTTACTAAACGGTTATAAATATTATAGTAACTTTATTAAATAAAAAAATAAAAAATGAAAAAGATATTATTCGGACTTTTAGTATTGGTTTCAAATTTTGGTTTAGCTCAAGATTGGCAAACTGATTTTGAAGCAGCAAAAAAAATAGCCACAGAACAAGATAAAAATATAATCATAGTTTTTTCTGGATCAGATTGGTGTGCTCCATGCATTAAATTAGACAAAAATATCTGGCAATCAGACGCATTTAAAAAAGAAGCTGCTGAAGAATGGGTTTTGGTTAAGGCTAATTTTCCTAGAAAAAAAGCGAATGAATTGTCTAAAGAACAAACAGAGCACAACAGAAAATTAGCAGAAAAATATAATATTGAAGGAAGTTTTCCTTTAGTTGTTATTTTAGATAAAAACGGAAAAGTTTTAGGAAAAATGGGCTTTAAAAACGTTTCTCCTGAAGAGTATATCAAAATGATTCACGCCTTAGAGAAAAAATGAGAAAAATAATAATTCTTTTATTTTTACTAACTAATAGTATTTCATTTAGTCAGCAAGTTTTTAAAAAGAAAAAAAGCTTGTTGGGAAGCCCATTTGAAATAACAGTGGTTGCTACAGATTCTATTCAAGCTAATTTATATACAGATTTAGCAGTATCGGAAGTAAAAAGAATTGAAAATTTAATCTCAGATTGGATTCCTACTACACAAATTTCAAGAGTAAATCAAAATGCTGGGATTGCTCCTGTAAAAGTAGATTTAGAAGTATATGAATTAGTAGAAAGATCAACAAAGATTTCTAAATTGACATCTGGAGCATTTGACATAAGTTATGCTTCAATGGATAAAATTTGGAAATTTGACGGTAGTATGAAAGAAATGCCAACTCCTGAAGCAATTAAAAAATCAGTTGAAAAAGTTGGTTATCAAAATATTATATTAAACCCAAAAGACACTACTATTTTTTTGAAAAATCAAGGAATGAAACTTGGATTGGGAGGAATAGGTCAAGGTTATATAGCAGATAAAATAAAAATGTTATTACAAGCAAATGGTTGTAATTCTGGGTTAGTAAATGTTTCTGGAGATATCAATACTTGGGGAACACAACCAAATGGAGAAGCATGGACTGTGGGTATTGTTAATCCGATGAATAAAAATAAAATTTTTGCAACGTTCCCATTAAATGATAGCGCTGTAGAAACTTCTGGAAGTTATGAAAAATATGTAACCTTTAATGGAAAGCGCTATACTCACATAATTGACCCAAGAACAGGTTATCCCGCTAGTGGAATTGTTAGTGTCTCGGTTTTTGCAAAGCAAACTGAATTAGCTGATGCTCTAGCCACAGGGATTTTTGTATTAGGGGTAGAAGTAGGTTTAGATTTGGTTAATCAATTAAAAGGAATTGGATGTATAATTGTAGATGACAAAGGAGCCATTCATGTTTCAAAAAATATAGACATCAAAAAATATCAATAGTTATGAGAAAGATAATTTTAGCTTTAATAGTTGTATTTTCAGCTATTTCTTGCAATTCAGTTAAAGAGTATGACAAACAATATATTAATGATCCCGACATGAAATTATCGGCTAGAAGCTCTGAACGCTATGAAACTACTTTTCAAGTATATAGAGAAGCTGCTTCTGGTGCAAACGGAGGAAAAACAGGCGGTGGTTGTGGATGTAATTAAGAAGTAAATATGAAAAATAAATTATTAATAGCCTTTGGACTAATTAGCAGCCTCGCTTTTTCACAAGAAAAAGATTCGACAGATGTAGTATATAAAAAACGTGTTTTAGAAGGAATAGAAGTAGATTTCTTAGCTAGTTATTATAAACAAGATGGTGTTCATTCATCGGTTTCTGGTGGTATGGGTTCTGAAAAATTAACCGATTTAGCTTCAAATATTACAGTTGCAATCCCATTAAATGATGATGATGTGTTAACTGTTGATGCTGGTCTTTCGGCATATACTTCAGCTTCTTCAAGTAATATCAATCCATTTAATGCTACTGGAGCTTCTGGTGGTGGTGATGACGATGATGGAGACAAAGCTCCAATAACTGGGCCCTATGGAACTCCTTGGCAAGCTTCTTCGGGTGCTTCAGCACAAGATGCTTTAGGATCAGTAATGGTAAATTATAGTCATAGTAGTGATAATCGTAATTTTATTTGGAATGCAGATGTTGCTTTTTCAAACGAATATGATTATACTTCAATTGGTTTTGGTGGTGGTATGACCAAATTATTTAATGATAAAAATTCTGAAGTTTCTTTAAAAGTCAATGTTTATTTAGATCAATGGAGACCGATTTACTCAACAGAGTTACATGAATATGCAAAATATGGATCAAGTTTTCAATCAAGTGGATTTTTTAGTGGAGTTACTATTTTAGATCAAAATGGAAATGCTACAACAAGTTACTTGCCATCAGACTTTACAATGTGGAAATCTACTAATAGAAATTCATATTCTGCTTCATTTGGTTTTTCACAGGTAGCAACTAAAAAGATGCAATTCTCATTATTCTTTGATATTTTACAACAAGAAGGAATGTTGTCAACCCCTTATCACCGAATTTACTTTGCAGACAAGGCAAATTATTATATAGGACAAGCACAATATATTCCAGATTATGAATCTACACAAAACAAAGGTGTATATCAGTTAGCTGATGATATTGAGCGTTTACCAAATACTCGTTTCAAAATCCCTGTTGGAGCTCGTTTAAATTATTATTTGAATGAAAGATTGGCTGTAAGAACATACTATAGATATTATTGGGATGATTGGGGAATTACATCACATACTGCTAGTATTGAATTACCAATAAAATTATCAGATAAGTTTACTGTTTTTCCAACGTATAGATATTACACTCAAGGAAATTCTAAATATTTTGCACCCTATGAGACACATTTGTCTACTGAAAAATATTATACATCTGATTACGATTTATCAACTTTTAATGCCAATCAATATGGATTTGGTTTAAATTATACAGATATTTTTACCAATGCCAAGATTTGGAAATTTGGACTTAAAAATATAGATTTTAGATTCAATCATTACGACAGAAATGATGGTTTAAATGCTAATATTGTTACTGTGGGAATAAAATTTGTTGAACAATAACAAATGAATTATGCATATTCTAATTGTTGAAGATGAGAAAGGAATTGTAGATTTTCTAAAACAAGGTTTGGAAGAAGAAGGTTTTACAATTTCAACAGCTGCTGATGGTAAAGATGGACTTGAAAAAGCCTTATCTTTACCTGTAGATTTAATACTTCTTGATTGGATGATGCCTAAAATGAATGGTTTGGAAGTTTGTAAAGCTGTTAGAATACAAAAATCAATTCCAATAATATTTTTAACCGCTAAAGATACTGTGCAAGAAACTATTGAAGGTTTAAAAGCAGGTGCTAATGATTATATTAAAAAACCATTTTCTTTCGAAGAATTATTAGAGCGTATAAAAATTCATTTTAGAACAAAGGACGAAGCAAAAATTTTATCTTTAGGAAATATTACCTTAGACAAAAATAAGTTCCAAGTTTTTGTAGATAATGTAGAAGTTCCTTTAACCCAACGCGAATTTGAATTACTAGCATATTTAATTAAAAATAAAGGAAACGTTTGTACGAGAAATAAAATAATTGAAGATGTTTGGGATATTCATTTTGAGTATGATACAGGCGTCATCGATGTTTTTATGAATGCCATTCGTAAAAAACTAAATTTAACTAAAGATCAAGAATTAATTAAAACTATTCGAGGAGTAGGATATATTGCAAATGACTAATTTTTTTTCATTTTCATTTAGAAATAGAATTGCTTTTAATTACATTGTAAGTGGTTCAATTCTTATTGCCATAGTATTTTTATTTATTTATAACATAGTTAAATATAGTGTAAACCAGCATGTAAATGAAGAAATTCAGGAAGAATTATACAAGCATTTAGATGATGTAACTACAGACTCAAATGATACTTATTTAATTCAAGTAGATCAGTGGAGAGCTCGTGAGCATAACTCTATTAGTGTAAACCCTGTCTTTGTGGAATTTTATGATAATAATAAGCAGCTTATTGATAAATCGCCTAATCTAAATAGTTCTAATTTAAAACTTTTGGATGATTTCCATAATAATTTATTTATCAACTCAACATTAAATGGAATTCCTGTTCGACAAATTCAAACGGCAATTATAAATAAAAACAAAGTAGTTGGTTATCTTGTAATTGCAATGTCATTAGAAGATTTTGAAATTGTTCAAATATTAAAAAATATCCTTTTAATTTCCTTTCCTTTAATTTTAATTATTCTTTATCTAATTGCTCGTTTTTTTGCAGGTAAAAGTATAAAACCTGTGAGTACAATTATAGAGACATCTAGTCAAATTACAAAAGACAACCTCCAAACTCGTATTCCTTTACCTATTAATAAAGATGAATTATATGTTTTATCACAAAACATTAATAATCTTTTAGATCGAGTTGAAAATGCAATAGAACGTGAAAAACAATTCACTTCAGACGCCTCTCACGAATTAAGAACACCATTGGCAGTTATAAAAGGTACAATGGAAGTATTGATTAGAAAACCTCGAAATCAACATGAATATGAAGAAAAAATCAACTTCTGTATTACCGAAGTAGATCGTTTGAATCATATGGTGGATCAATTATTGCTTTTGGCTCGCTTTGAAAATCAAAAACAAAATATCAAAAATGAATCTATTTATTTGAATGCATTAGTATTGGATAATTTAGCTCGTTTTTCAGAAAAAATAGAAGCAAAAAAACTAAAGATTAAAACTAATTTCACAGCAGATTATCATTTGCAATCTGATAATTATTTAATCTCAATCATTGTAAGTAATTTAATTTCAAATGCAATAAAATATACAGAAGATAACGGAGAAATAACCATTGGATTATTTCAAAATGCAAATGCTATATTATTTTCTGTTGCCGATAATGGTATTGGTATTTCAAAAACTGATTTAGACAAAATATTCAACTCTTTTTATCGTTCAGATAGTACGAATCAAGCTAAAATTAAAGGTACAGGATTAGGACTTTCTATTGTAAAAAGGCTTTGTGATTTACTTAAAATTGAAGTTTCGGTTTCAAGTGAATTGAATGCAGGAACAGTATTTAATTTAAGTTTTCCTTTAGTTAAACTTAAGTAGTTCTTAAGCTATTTCTTTATTCTATTTTTTATTTTTGTATTGTAATTCTTTTTAAAGAAGTTTATTCTTTTTACAATGAAAAAAATAATTGTCATTTTCTTAATATCTGTATTCATGTGTGCAAACACAGCGATAGGACAATTATTGAAAGTTCCAAACTTAATAGAGCATTACAATGCACATAATAATGAATTGTCATCGGATTCAATTTCATTCATTGATTATATAATTTCGCATTACTCAACAAGTGCAGAAAACAATCACGATCATCAAGATTTGCCTTTTAAAACAATAGATAATTCAACAAATTTATTATTTGCATTTTCTATTATTACAACATATCAAGTTCAAGTACAAAAGCCTTTAATCTCTAATAAGAAGAAATTTTTTTATAATAAATCTTTTAAATCCAAATTGATTACTTCAATTTGGCTACCGCCTAAATTATTCTAATTTTTTTTAAATAAATGGATTCATTTTATATGGATTCAATAGGTTTATCTTAAAACGATAAACGTTGTTTTATATATTAAAATTTACAAAAAATGTTAGAAAAAATCATTGCTTTTAGTTTAAAAAATAAACTTATTGTTTTATTATTCACTATAGGTGTTTTAGGATTTGGTTTGTTTTCTGTTTTCCAAATCTCAATTGGAGCGGTTCCAGATATTACCAATAATCAGGTGCAAGTTATTACTACTTCTCGTAATCTTTCAACCCAAGATATTGAACAATTTATAACTTATCCTGTAGAAATTGAAATGGCAAATTTACCTAGTGTAAAAGAAATTCGTTCAATTTCAAAGTTTGGATTATCGGTTGTAACTATTGTCTTTGAAGATGAAATAGGAACCTATTTACCACGACAATTAATTGCTGAAAAAATTAAAGCTGCCTCTGAAAAAATCCCTGAAGGATTTGGAACACCAGAAATGGGGCCAATTACCACAGGTTTAGGCGAAATTTACCAATATACTTTAGAGGTTAAACCTGAATACAAAAACCAATATTCGGTTACTGATTTACGTACGATTCAAGACTGGGTAGTGAAAAGACAACTTTCAGGAATTAAAGGCGTAGTAGAAATCAATACTTGGGGTGGTTTTTTGAAACAATATGAAATCGCCATCAATTCAGCTAGCTTAAAAGCAATGAACATTACCACAACAGATGTTTTTACAGCATTAGAAAAAAATAATAGTATAGCAGGTGGTGCTTATATCGAAAAGGTAAATCAAAGTTATTTTATACGTGGTGAAGGAAAAGTAAGTTCTATTCAAGATATTGAAAATATTGTAGTTAAAAATGAATCAGGTTTGCCTGTTTATGTAAAAAACGTAGCAGAGGTTCGCTTTGGTCATGCAAATCGTTTTGGTGCAATTACTGGAAATGGAGAAGGAGAGAAGGTATTAGGACAGGTGATGATGCTTAAAGGCGGTAACTCAAAACAAGTTATTGATGATGTAAAACATAGAGTGGCAGAAATTCAAAAAACACTACCAAAAGGGGTGTATATTAATGGGTTTTTGGAGCGAAGTGAATTAGTTGGTAAAACTACATTTACTGTTGCCGAGAACTTAATTTTAGGATGCTTAATTGTAATTTTTGTAGTGGTCTTATTACTTGGTAATTGGCGATCTGGTTTAGTTGTAGCTTCAGTAATTCCGCTTTGTTTATTGTTTGCTATTTCCTTTATGAATATTTTTGATATTGATGCAAACTTAATGAGTTTAGGAGCCATTGACTTTGGGATCATAATTGATGGAGCCGTAATTATTGTGGAGTTTATAGCTTTTCAAATTGCGCACAAATCAAGGCATCTTGTTGGTTTATCAAAAGAACAACAGCAAATTGAAATTGATCAAATAACATATAAAAGTGCTTCTAAAATGATGAATTCGGCCATCTTTGGTCAATTGATAATTTTAATTGTATTTATCCCTATTTTGTCATTATCGGGGGTAGAGGGAAAAATGTTTAAACCGATGGCAATGACATTTAGTTTTGCGCTTTTGGGTGCCATGTTATTCTGTTTTACTTATGTTCCGGTAGTTTCTTCTATGTTTTTAAAACCAAAGGCAGAAAATCCTAATTCATTATCTAATCGATTGATTAATAAATTAAATGCTTTGTATTTACCTGTAATTCAATGGGCTTTAAATAATACAAAGAAAGTGCTTTATGGAGCCTTAGGTTTATTAGTGATTGCGGTGACAATTTTTTCAACTATGGGTGGCGAATTTATCCCAACACTAGATGAAGGAGATTTTGTTATTCAACCAGTATTAAAAACAGGAACTTCATTAAGTAAAACCATTGAAACGACTACAAAAATTGAAAAAATTATTTTAGATAATTTTCCAGAAGTATCGCAAGTAGTCAGTAGAATTGGTGCAGCAGAAGTACCTACCGACCCAATGAGTATGGAAGAAAGCGATATCATTGTGAAATTAAAACCCAAATCGGAGTGGGTGTCAGCAGCAAGCAAAGATGAATTAGCTGATAAAATTAAAACGGCTATCGAGCAAAAAATTCCAAATATGGAAATTGAATTTACACAACCTATAGAAATGCGATTCAATGAATTAATTTCAGGTTCTCGTTCTGATGTAGCTGTGAAAATATTCGGTGAAGATTTAGATATATTGGCAAGAAAAGCCTCTGAAATAGAAAAAGCAATTAAAAATGTGGAAGGCGCTTCAGATATCATCATAGAAAAAACAGAAGGATTGCCTCAAATGTTTGTACAATATGACCGCAGTAAAATTGCCCGTTATGGTTTGAATATTTCCGATTTAAATGAAGTAATTGCATTAGGTTTTGCTGGAAAAACAGTTGGTAATGTATTTGAAGGCGAGAAACGATTTGATATGGTTATTCGCTTAAATAAAAATAACCGACAAGATATTGAAGATTTGCGAAATTTATATGTATCAACACCTTCAGGCGAACAAATACCTTTAAGAGAATTAGCTACTATTGAATATACAGAAGGTCCAGCAAAAATATCAAGAGACAATACTAATAGAAGAATTGTGGTAGGAATCAATGTAAGAAATCGAGATTTACAAAGTGTGGTTGACGATGTAAGATATAATATTGAAACAAAAGTTAAATTACCAAGTGGATATAGAGTTACTTATGGCGGTCAATTTGAGAATTTAGAAAGCGCCAAAGCACGTTTGTTAATTGCAGTGCCCATTGCACTATTTTTAATATTTATTATGCTACATTTTGCTTTCGGTTCAATTAAAGAAGCTGTCATGGTGTATTCAGCTATTCCATTATCTGCGGTGGGTGGAATTTTATTTCTATGGATAAGGGATTTACCATTTAGTATTTCGGCAGGGGTAGGTTTTATTGCACTTTTCGGTATTGCTGTTTTAAATGGAATTGTCCTCATTGAACATTTTAAAGAATTAAAACATCAAGGCATGAAAGATATGAACGAACTTATTTTAAAAGGTACAACAGACCGACTTCGTCCTGTTTTACTAACAGCCGCTGCCGCTGCGCTAGGATTTTTACCCATGGCAATCTCATCATCAGCAGGAGCAGAGGTACAACGACCATTAGCAACTGTAGTAATTGGTGGTTTGTTTACAGCAACTCTTTTAACTATGATTGTGTTGCCTATTTTATTCAAAGTGCTTGATAGTAAAGAATTTAAAAAACCCAAATTTAAAAAACATGTAAGCGGTACTTATATTATTTTATTCTTTATTGGTACTAGCTTTGGTTTTGCTCAAGATAGAAATGTTGAATTGGATTCTATTCTAGCAAAAGCGATTCAAAATAATAAATCGTTAAAAGCAGGACAATTGCAAGTAGATAAGATGAAAGCCAATATTAAGACAGCATATGACTTTGAAAAAACAAATGTATATTACAGTTACGACCAAAATAATTTGGCATTGAATAACCAACCTTTAAAAGTGTTTGGTGTGCAACAATCGTTTTTGTTTCCTACGGTATATGGTGTGCAACGAAAAGTTAATCATGCTGCTTATGAGCAAGAACAAGCACGTTTTGAGTTACAGAAAAACAAACTTTCGTTAGAAATTTCTAAAACATATCATAACATTGTTTATTTACAACACCAGGAAACAGCTTATAAATATTTAGATAGTTTGTACCAAAATTTCTCTAAAGCAAGCGATAGACGTTTTGAATTGGGAGAAACAAATTATTTAGAGAAAATTACTGCGCAAGCAAAATATCGACAAATACAAACTAAATTAAATCAACTGGATAAAGAGAAAAAAGGTCAATATGAATTGTTACAAGCATTGGTGCAATCGGATGATAAAATAACTGTTAAATCAGTAATTTTAAAGCCAATAATTAATTTAACTATTACTACAAATAAAGAATCATATTTATCATATTTTGAAAGTGTTACAAATTTTTACAAAAGTAATTTGAAACTTCAAAATCAGAATTGGTTACCTAATTTGAACTTAGAATATTTTCAAGGTAGAAACAATGGAATTTCTGAATCATTATATGGATTTCAAGTAGGAGTTGCTGTACCCTTGTTTTTTTCAGGAAATGTAGCTAAATCTAATGTTGCGAAGCTAGCCTTGCAATCTTGGGAGCTAGAAAAGCAAAATGAAGAGCAAAAAATTGAAGCGTATATTTTGCAGTCAAAAAACACTTTAGAACAACATCAACAAGCTATTACTTATTATACAGAACATGGCAAAAAGTTAGCGACTGAAATAATTAAAGTAGCCGATATGAGTTATAAACATGGTGAAATAGACTTTTTTCAATATATACAAAGTTTAGAAAATGCTACAACTATTCAAATGGAATATTTAGATGCTTTAATACAATACAACAAAACACAACTTGATTTACAATACCTTAACTATTAATATTATGCTTAGAAAAAATATAATTTTAGCCGCACTTACTATTTCGCTTTTCTCTTGTAAAGAAACCAAACCAGAGGAAGTTTCTGTTGTTGATGAAAGCACAATAACGGTAACAAAAGAGCAATTTGAAGCCTCAAAAATGACAATTGGAAACCCAGTTGAACAAGATTTTGATGTAACTATAAAAGCATCAGGAAAAGTGGATGTTCCGCCACAATATAGAGCTAAGGTGACAACTTTTTTAGGTGGTTATGTCAAAGCTACTAAGCTGTTAGTTGGTGATAAAGTTGTAAAGGGGCAAGCCTTGATTACTTTAGAAAACACAGAATATTTAGACTTACAAAAAGACTATTTAGAACTTGCCGAACAGTTAACGTATTTAAAATCGGAATTTGAACGTCAAAAAACGTTATATCAAGAAAAAATAGCTTCGCAAAAAAACTACTTAAAAGCTGAAAGTGAGTACAAGAGTACAAGAGGTATGTATCAAGGTTTGCGCGAAAAGTTATTGTTACTTAATATCAATCCAACAAATGTTGAACGTGGAAAGTTTACTTCTCAAATTACGTTAACCGCACCTATTTCTGGAGATGTAACGGTGATGAATGCCAACGTAGGTATGTTTATGTCTCCTTCAGATGTGATTTTAGAAATTGTGGATACCAAGTATTTGCATTTGAATTTAAGTATTTTTGAAAAAGATATTTTGAGTGTAAAAGAAGGACAAAAAATAAATTTTTCAATTCCTGAAGCAAGTAAAGAATTGTTTGTATCACAAGTGCAAAAAGTGGGTAAATCGATAGAGAGTAAAGATAGAACTATTGCTGTATTCGGTACATTAAGCCAACAAGACAAGACCAAATTATTATCAGGAATGTTTGTTGAAGCTGGAATTGTTATCAATTCTAAGAAAGGTTTTGGTGTACCAGCAGAAGCTATTGTTACTGAAGACAATAAAACCTTTGTTTTGGTTTTAAATAATGATACAAAAGACTATATTTTCAAAAAAGTTCCTGTATCTTTAGGTGAGAAATCTGAAAAATTTGTAGAAATAATGCCTACAGCAACTATTAATCAAACTACCAAGATATTGACTAAAGGTGTGTTTGATGTGGCAAACTAAATATGTAATCTCATGGATTTGAATAAACTAAAGTCTCAATTGCAAACAGAAGTTGACACTGCTTTTTTATACGACAGCATTGCAGCTATTCAAACAGACACCAACTTAAAAAGAGTTTTGGAGAGTTTGGCAAACATTGAAAAAAGTCATGCTCATCATATGCTTATAAAAGTCCAAGAATTGCAGCCAAGTACTCAAATGCCTATGCCTTCCGCAAGAGCAAAGTTGCAACTCAAATTGGGAAAAGTGTTTGGTTATAATTCAATCATTAGCAATTTATCTAATATTGAAAAGCAGTTTGCCGTAAATACAATAAAAAACAAATTAGAAAACGGCGAAAAGATTTCTGGCTTTGAACACAATCACTTAAAGATAATTGAAGCTGTTAATCAAAACCAAGCCTTAAATATTTCGGGTGGTTTCTTATCAAAATTTGAAAGCCGACATAAATCTGTAGGAGGTAACGCTTTGCGAGCAGCAGTATTGGGAGCAAACGACGGATTGGTTTCTAACATGAGTTTGGTTATGGGGGTGGCTGGAGCTGCCGTTTCAAACAGTACAATTTTATTAACGGGTTCAGCAGGATTATTAGCAGGAGCAATTTCAATGGCTTTAGGCGAATGGCTTTCAGTACAAAGTTCCAAAGAACTCTACGAAAATCAAATTGCATTAGAAACCGAAGAATTAGAAGCTTCACCAGAAGAAGAAAAAAAAGAATTAGCATTATTGTACCAAGCCAAAGGAATGTCTGTTGCAGAAGCGCAAAAATTAGCAGATAAAGCTTTTGAAACTCCAGCATCAGCAATAGAAACATTGATTACAGAAGAACTAAACATTAACAAAGAAGAATTAGAAGGTTCGGCTTGGGAAGCTGCAATAACATCTTTTGTATTATTTGCCTTAGGTGCCATTATTCCATTATATCCATTCATTTTTTTAGAAGGTGTTAATGCCATCTATTTGAGTATTGGTAGTAGTGTTGTTGGACTTTTTACTATCGGCTCTGCAATTACTTTGTTTACAGGAAAATCCATTCTTTTTTCGGGATGTAGACAGGTGATATTTGGTCTAGCGGCAGCGGCAGTAACTTATGGAATAGGAGCATTAATAGGCGTTTCCATAGCAGGATAAATTAGTATTAACTTAAATATAATAAATTATGAACGACGCGCATTTACACATGGTAGTAAACCATTTTCCAATTATTGGAACTATTTTTGGATTAGGAATTTTAATTGCTGGCATATTTTTAAAGAACAACGTTATCAAAAACGTAGCTTATATTCTGTTTGTGGTAGCTGCAATTTTTGGAGCTATCAGTATGGCAACGGGTGAAGGAGCAGAGGAAATTGCTGAGAAATTACCTTCTGTTACAGATCAAATCATTCATGAGCATGAAGAAATGGCTGAAAAATTAGCTTTAGTATTATATGCTTTAGGTATAATTTCCTTAATTGGATTGTATCTCAATTTTAAAAATCATGCTAAAACCGCTGCAGTATCATATATTGCATTAGTAGTTGCTGTTATTGGTGTGTTTTTTGGAAAACAAACAGGTACAACTGGAGGAGAAGTTCGCCACACTGAAATTAGAGCCAATGCTACTACAACTGCTGTTGACCAAAATGGAGGAGAAGCGGAAGAAGGTGACGACGATTAATAGAAACTAAGATTTATATAAAAGCCACTTTATAAACAATAAAGTGGTTTTTATTTTAAAAGCTATGGCATAGTTAACGTTTTGCGGCTTGCTCTCAGTGGCGTTACACCAACACCAAGCCATTACAAATATAACAAAACATTCCATTCAGTAGGAAAATCTGGAAGTAGGTATTGAAGTAAACGGCTGTTGGCAGATGGCATTTTTATTTCCACCATTCTTTTTTCGGTTTAATCCACCAACCATTTTTTGAATATTTTTCAGATATACTTAATTCTCCGGCTCCAATGTCAAAATCACATATTGTATATGGAACTCGATAATCACCCCAATTGCATATTTTCTCAGTTGTTGAGTTATACATTTTCCAAGTTCCAACAAACGCATTGTTAAAATAACCGTCAGAATTTAAATTAATGTCGTTATATTTTATTAAATTGTCTTTGTCTAAATACCATTTTGTTTGTAAAATTCCTTTGAATTGTCCCGAATGATTTTGTTCTTTATTTTCAAATAGTTCATACTTTGCAGTTAGTAATCCTTGACTTTTTATTCCTGAATTTTTGAATTCATCATCAACTCCAAAATTGTCGTTTTTCAATTCTTGTATTTTAGTTATTGTTATTTTTCCAATAAAATCACAAACACTTGATTTAACACTCGATTTTCCATAAACTAAATATTCATAAGGATTATTTAAAGTTCTTTCTACAAAAATGAATTTCATTAATATTCGTTGATAATCATCTCCAATTATTCCATAAACCAATTCATTTTCGGTTTTCGTCCATAAATTTGAAAAGTCAAATTTTGAATATTTTTCGATTTGGTTATCTTCAAAAATCTGATTTCCATTTAATATATCTTTTCTGCACAACGTTTCTTGTCCATAATTTTGAAAAGAAATAAAGATAAATACTAATACAACTCTAAACTTCATTTTTGTACGATTTTTTATGCTTTCTGCCAACGTGTCGCCGCTTCACGAAGTTGCTGATTTTCAACACTTTTGATTACAAATATAGACAAAATTTAGTTTCAAAAATTACCAATTCTGATAAATCCCAAGCCCAGAAATTAGTGCAAACCGCTGTTAGCGGCTGCCTTTTATGTTTTTCCAATTCTCAATAGTAGCGGAAAGACAACTTTTTTTTCTTCGCTGTTCCAAAGTTGTTCAATTTCGTTTTGTAATTTATCTATTGGATTAAATCCGTTTTGTTTTATAAAATGTTTTACCGCTGACCAAGTGTTTAAATAACCAATCAAATGTTCTAATGTCCATAAATGCTGGTTTTCAAATTTTGGTGTTTGGATTTCATTAAATGGAAACGGAATTGTTTCATAGTTTTCATCAACATATTTACGTTCCTTATCCCAATATGTTCCGATAACATTTGTGTAAAACTTCGTAATTAAGTTGTCTATTGGTTCAGAAATTTTAATTCTGCCGTAACCAATTACACATAGTAAAGCATTCTCTTTTGTGGTTCGCCTAACTTCTTCGTAAAACTTGTCAAAATCAAACCAATGTATTGCTTGTGCTACAATAATTAAGTCAAATCGTTTATCATCAAAATTTGTTTGTTCGGCTGGTTGGACAGAATACGAGATATTGTTGGCTTGTAATGCGTTGTCAATTTGAGATTGGCTAATGTCAGTTGCAAATACGTTTTCAAATGTTTTTGCTAATTCATAAGCAACTTGTCCATTTCCTGTTCCGCAATCCCAAGCATTTTGTTTGTTAATAATGATTGAGTTTAAATATTCAAAAAACTCTTTTGGATAAGTTGGACGATATTTAGCATATTGGTCAGATTGAGAAGAAAAATTGTCTTTTGTTGCCATAATATTTTTCAATTGTTTTCTACAATTTGTTTTTGTTGCAGTTTTGTTCAAAGGTTGCCGCTACGTTCCGGCGCTTTGCGCAGTTGCGAGCTTCGGAACCGATTATTTTCTGTTAAAGATAAAATTTCTTGCAAGAAATAAACGTGTATTTACCACAAAATTCGCAATCTTGCCAAACGCCTGTTGTGTGTAGTGCTTTTTATGTCTTATTGAACTTAAACATCAAAAATATTATCGTACTTTGTATCACAAGATTTAATATGTAATTTAAAAGCCAAGAATTACTCAATATCATTGGAATTAAACTACAAATCCAAAAAAAGAAGAACCCAATTCCGCTAAACATTGCAAATAACAAAATACTCATTGTTATTCTTTGAAGTATTGATGAAGATTTATCTAAAAACAACATAAGTGGAAGCATTAAGATACTAAAAAAATAATATATTCCACCTGATGTAAAATGAAACCAAAAATTATTAGGAGCAATTTTATAAACGTCTTTTTTTGGTAAATTAGACTTTTTCGGTTCCTCAATATTTTTATTAAAAGAAAGGTCAGACAAATAATCATTAATTTTTTCTAATACGTTTTTTCTGAGTAAAGTCTCGTTACGAAGTTTGACAGCATATTTTATTGTTAATTTATCAGAAGATTTGTCTGAAATTATAGAGTTTATTTTTTGTACCTCCTCAATTTTATTGTTTAATAAGTAACTATAGGAAAATCCAATTAGATTATCGACTAATACAAGACCCAAAATAGATAAAATTATAATAGCAGCTTTTGACGAAATTTTTTTTCTCTCATCAAAAACAAAATCTGTTAACTTATCAAAAAAAATCATATTTAAATTTATTGTTTTTTATAAATAAAGGTTTTCTTCAGTTCAGCGCGCGCATTACACACAACTAGTAAATATCATCAAATATATACAAGTTTTTTAATAATTAATAAATTCTTTTATACTTCAATTGTGTTAAGCCTTTTTTGAGTGTTTTAGATGGTTTGTAGGTTATTTTAGCACCTGTAATATTGCTTTTACCTATGTTTTCAGCATCTGCTGCACCTTTGCCCGTTAAGGCTACTGAAAATGTACCTAGACTCTCAATTTTTACAAGTTTGCCATTTGCTAAAGCTTCTCCAATAGCTTCGCTCATAGCAATCATAACACCATAACAATCAGCTTTGCTTAGTGTGCTTCGGCTTGCTATTGTTTTTGCTAAATCATCTAAATCTATTTCTCCTTGACTCACTGCGCAAGGATAATATTTTACTTCGGGTGGGGTTGCAATATTGTTTTGTTTGGCAACCATTTTGAATTGTATAGCCATCTCTTTTTGTTTTATCAGTACAAATATATAAAATCCCCTAGGGGAATTGCACATTTTCCCTAGGGGATTTATACAAATTCCCTAGGAAATTTTACTAAATGCTGTACAGCAATTGATTTTATTGTACTGACAAAATGAAAATTCAAACGTAATCAATGCAATAAAGTATGCAGAAGAGAGGCAAGTAGTTCAGTTATTTATAAAAAAGATTATTAAATTTCTAAAAAAAAGTAAATGAGCAAAACGTTTAATTAGTTATTTTAGACAAAGGATAGCAAAGCGAGATTTGTTCTTATCATAAAGTACTAATTTACTTTCAAGTATTGATTCATTGTAAGCAAAAGGTTTTGTTTTGCAAGAAATTAAAATTTTTTGAAAGGGAGACTGTTTTTTAATTCTAATTAATAGTCAAATTCCTTGAGATACATTTTCAAAAGTACCATATTCATCAGTTATTGTTTCATGAATAAACCAACTTCCATTGATTAAGTTATTTTTTGATAGGTAGGTATTTTAGTATAGTGATTTATCAAATATCAAAAATTTTAGTTAATACAGCTTACATAATGTTCGTCGTTTGTATGATTATGGCAAAAGCTACTATGATGACAGGCGAAGGAGCCGAAGAAATTGTTGAAGGATTAGGTATTTCACATGATTTGATTCATGAACATGAAGAAATAGCAGAAACCTTCATGAAAATTCTTTATGTATTAGTAATTCTCTCTATTTTAGGATTAATTGCCAATTTTAAAAAGCATCCAAAAGCGGCAATTGTTTCTTATGTTGTTTTAGTTTTAGCAATTGGTTCTGCTGTTTTGTCTATTAAAGTAGGTAATTCTGGAGGTGAAATTCGTCATACTGAAATTCGATCTAATGCTAGTATTAGTAATACTTCAGATACAAATAATGAACAAGAATCACACGAAGATGACCATTAAACAAAAAATAAAATTTTAAAAACATTTTGTTTATTCAAAAAATTAGTTGTTAACTTTGCAACGTTAAATAATAACAGAAATTATGTTTTTAAATCAATTACATCATCATCATCATACCTCCGCTCAAGCGAAGTAATGATGCTATGTAATTAATCCATATAAATCAGAAACCCGTTTGAGTACATCAAGCGGGTTTTTTCTTGTTAAGCATTTTTAAAATCTTCTTGGTGTACTCATTTTAAATCAAATTAAATTTAAAATGAACACGTTAAAAATTGCGATTCAAAAATCAGGTCGGTTACACGATGAAAGTATCCAAATCTTAAAAGATTGTGGAATTTCAGTGTATAATGGAAACGATCAACTCAAAGTCACGGCTTCCAATTTTCCTTTAGAAGTGTATTATTTACGAAACTCGGATATTCCACAATATTTGATTGATGGTGTAGTCGATATTGCGATTGTAGGCGATAATCTTTTAGTTGAAAAAGGGCAAAACATTGAAATCGCTGAGAAACTAGGATTTTCCAAATGCAAAGTATCAGTAGCGGTTCCAAAAAATTTCAACTACAATTCTATTCAAGATTTAAACGGATTACGTGTTGCCACTTCCTATCCAAAAACCGTTGTAGATTATTTTTCTTCGAAAGGAATTACTGTAGACATTCACCAAATCTCTGGTTCGGTTGAAATTGCACCAAATATCGGACTTTCCGATGCTATTGTAGATATTGTTTCTAGCGGAAGTACCTTATTTAAAAACGGTTTAAAAGAAGTAGAAGTGATTCTAAAAAGTGAAGCAGTTTTAGCTGTTTCTCCTCAAATTTCAGAAGAAGCCAAACAAGTTTTAGCTAAACTTCAATTTCGAATTCAAGCCGTTTTGCGTTCAAGAAAATCGAAATATATTTTGATGAATGTTCCCAATGATAAAATTTTAGAAATCAGCAAAATTCTCCCTGTTTTAAAAAGTCCAACAGTGATGCCTTTAGCCGAAGAGGGTTGGAGTAGTGTGCATTCTGTAATTGATGAAGATAAATTTTGGGAAGTCATCGACCAATTAAAAGAAGCTGGAGCCGAAGGAATTTTGGTTTGCCCAATCGAGAAAATGGTCCTTTAAATGAAAATAGAGAATAGAATTTAGAATATAGACTTATGAAAAAAATATACAACCCACAACCCGAATCTTGGTCAGAAATTTGTAAAAGACCAACCCAAACTTTCTCAGACATAGAAGAAACGGTAAAACAAATCTTCAAAGAAGTACAACAAAAAGGTGATAAAGCCATTGCAAAATATGCTTCCTTCTTTGATGGCGTTACTTTAGAAAACATCCAAGTCACACAAGAAGAAATTGAAATTGCAAAAGATGAAGTTACTTCCGAATTAAAAGAAGCCATTCAATTAGCCAAATCAAATATAGAACAATTTCATGCTGCTCAAAAAACGGATAAGATTGTAGTTGAAACGACTGTCGGAGTAACTTGTTGGCAAGAAAAAAGACCAATTCAAAAAGTCGGTTTATATATTCCAGGCGGAACTGCTCCTTTATTTTCAACGGTTTTAATGTTGGCTGTTCCAGCAAAATTAGCAGGTTGTCAAGAAATTGTATTGTGTTCGCCACCCGATAAAAACGGAAAAATTAATTCCGCAATTCTATATGCTGCCGATTTGTGTGGTGTAACTAAAATCTATAAAGTAGGCGGAATTCAAGCCATTGCAGGAATGACATTCGGCACAGAAACCATTCCACAAGTGTATAAAATCTTCGGACCTGGCAACCAATTTGTAACGATTGCAAAACAATTTGCTTCTCAAAATGGAGTTGCAATTGACATGCCAGCAGGTCCAAGCGAATTGTTAGTTTACGCAGATGAAACTGCTATTCCAAGTTTTGTAGCTTCCGATTTATTAAGTCAAGCCGAACATGGGAAAGACAGTCAAGTAATTTTGGTTACTACCAATAAAAATATCTTAAATGATGTAGAAGAAGAAATCTACAAGCAATTAAAAGAGCTTCCAAGACAAGAAATCGCCCAAGTTGCCATTCAAAATTCCAAATTAATTTTTGTTGAAACCGAAAAAACGGCTTTATCGTTAATTAACGAATACGGCCCAGAGCATTTTATTGTATGTTCTAAAAACGAAGATTATTTCGTTGATGGCATTCAAAATGCGGGTTCGATTTTTATTGGAAATTACACTCCAGAAAGTGCTGGCGATTATGCTTCAGGAACCAATCACACACTACCAACAAATGGTTATTCCAAAAGTTACAGCGGTGTAAATTTAGATAGTTTCTTAAAAGCGATGACATTCCAAAAAATATCAAATGAAGGAATTCAAAACATCGGAAAAGCGATAGAAACAATGGCGGAAGCTGAAGGTTTACAAGCACACAAAAAAGCAGTTACACTAAGATTAAAATAAGAACTATGAATTTAGAAAATCTAATCCGAGAAAACGTAAAAAAACTGAGTCCCTATTTCTCAGCACGAGACGAATTTGAACAGTTCACAAAACCAATGATTTATTTGGATGCTAATGAAAATCCGTTTTCGAACGGTATGAATCGCTATCCAGATCCGCAACAGAAAGAATTGAAAGCAATAATTGCAGATAGAAATAATGTTCCTAAAGACAACATTATCTTAGGAAACGGAAGTGATGAAGTCTTAGATTTGATTTTCAGAGCTTTCTGTGAACCGAATCGCGATAATATTATCACATTGCCACCAACATACGGAATGTATGGTGTTTTAGCAAATATCAATGCTATTGAAAATCGTGAGGTTTTATTGAATGAGGAGTTTCAACCGAATGTTGAAGCCATTCTAAATGCTGTAGATAACAATACGAAAATCATCTTTTTGTGTTCGCCTAACAACCCAACAGGAAATTCTTTTACGGATGCATCGGTAATCAAAATTCTGAATCAATTCAAAGGTTTAGTGGTTATTGATGAAGCGTATATCGATTTTTCAAAAGATGAAAGCTGGTTAAGTGTTTTGAAAGATTTTCCTAATTTGATTATCACCCAAACTTTATCAAAAGCGTATGCTATGGCGGGATTACGAATTGGAATTTTGTATGCTTCTAGGGAAATTATTTCGGTCTTGAATAAAATCAAGCCTCCTTATAATATTAACGGTTTGTCTCAAGAAACGGCAGTTAAAAAATTGTTGCAAAGTACCATGCCAACACAAGTTAGAAAAATATTGGTGGAACGAAATAAACTTATCGAAGCACTTTCAAAATGCGAATTTGTTGAGAAAATATATCCTTCGGATGCCAATTTTATTTTGATTAAAGTAGATGATGCAAATTATCGCTATCAACAATTTTTAGATAATGGAGTAGTGGTTCGAAACAGAAGCAATCAACCATTATGCGAAAATTGTTTGCGAATTAGTATTGGAACCAAAGAAGAAACCGAACAAATTATTGAATTATTAAAAATCTTCAACAATGCCGAAAAAAGTATTATTTATAGATAGAGATGGAACTTTGGTTTTAGAACCAGAAAATTACCAATTGGACAGTTTAACTAAACTAGAATTCTATCCAAAAGTGTTTCAATTTTTGAGTAAAATAGTAAAAGAATTGGACTTCGAATTAGCAATGGTGACCAATCAAGATGGTTTAGGAACCGAGAGTTTTCCGGAAGAAACGTTTTGGCCAACCCAAAATTTCATCCTCAAAGCATTTGAAAATGAAGGCATAACATTTGACGAAATTTTTATCGATAAAAGTTTTCCAGAAGACAACACTCCTACCAGAAAACCAAGAACTGGAATGTTAACGAAGTATTTGAACAATCTGGAATACGATTTAGAAAATTCATTTGTAATTGGCGATAGAATTACCGATGTAGAATTGGCAAAAAACTTAGGTTCTAAAGCGATTTTCATCAAAAATGAAGAGAATTTGGGAGGAAATGAAATCGCAACTTCTTTAGAAGAATTACAAAATGTAATTACTTTACAAACAACTGATTGGCAGAAGATTTACGAATTTCTAAAATTGGATGAAAGAACAGCTTCTATTAAAAGAACTACTAATGAAACGAATATCGCTATCACTTTAAATTTCGATGGAACAGGAAAAAGCAACATCAACACCGGAATTTTCTTTTTTGATCATATGTTAGACCAAATTGCGCGTCACGGTCAAATGGATTTAGATATTCAAGTGAAAGGCGATTTAGAAGTTGATGAACACCACACGATAGAGGATACAGCAATTGCATTAGGCGAAGTTTTTGCAAAAGCTTTGGGCAACAAATTAGGCATCGAACGTTACGGATTTTGTTTACCAATGGACGATTGTTTGGCTCAAGTGGCTATTGATTTTGGTGGAAGAAATTGGTTAGTTTGGGAAGCAGAATTCAAACGCGAAATGATTGGTCAAATGCCAACCGAAATGTTTTTTCACTTCTTCAAATCGTTCACCGATGGAGCAAAAGCAAATTTAAACATCAAAGCAGAAGGCACAAACGAACACCATAAGATTGAAGCAATTTTCAAAGCCTTCGCCAAAGCCATAAAAGCTGCTGTAAAACGTGATGCAGAAAAAATGATTTTACCTTCAACCAAAGGAATGTTGTAATGAAAATAGCCATTATAGATTACGGAGCCGGAAATGTGCAAAGTGTTATATTCGCTTTGGAACGACTTGGTTTTGAAGGAATTGTTACGAATGATTGGAATACCATAAAAACCGCTGATAAAGTGATTTTTCCTGGTGTAGGTGAGGCGAGTAGTGCTATGAAAATGTTACAAGAAAGTGGTTTAGATGTGCTAATTCCAACGTTAAAACAACCTGTTTTAGGGATTTGTTTGGGCATGCAATTGATGTGCAAACAGTCAGAGGAAGGAAACACAAACGGACTTGGAATTTTTAATGTAAATGTTATGAAATTTTCAAACGAGGTTAAAGTGCCTCAAATGGGTTGGAATACGATTTACAATCTGCAATCGCCATTGTTTAAAGGAATTAAAGAAAACGAATTCATGTATTTGGTGCACAGTTATTATGCACCATTGTCTGAAAACACTATTGCCACAACAAATTACCAACAAGAATATAGCACAGCATTACAACGCGATAATTTCTTTGGCGTACAATTCCACCCAGAGAAAAGCGGTGTTTTCGGAGCACAAATTTTGAAAAACTTTTTAAACGTATAATTGGAGCTTAAAATTGCTCTTGAAAACGAACTTGACATGAGAATCATTCCAGCCATAGACATCATTGATGGAAAATGCGTACGACTTTCCAAAGGAGATTACAGTACGAAGAAAATATATAATGAAAACCCGTTGGAAGTAGCCAAATCCTTTGAAGCACATGGCATTGATTATTTGCATTTAGTAGATTTAGATGGTGCAAAATCAAGCAAAATAGTGAATTATAAGATTTTGGAACAAATTGCTTCGAAGACCAATTTAAAAATCGATTTTGGTGGCGGTTTAAAATCGGATGCGGATTTGAAAATTGCTTTTGAAAGTGGCGCCCGTCAAATCACAGGTGGAAGTATTGCCATCAAACAACCTGAAGTTTTCAAAAGTTGGATACAGCAATATGGAGCTGAAAAAATCATTTTAGGAGCGGATGCAATGAATGAAAAAGTAGCGATTTCAGGTTGGTTAGAAGGATCAAAAGAAGAATTAATTCCGTTTATACAAAAGTATCAACAAGAAGGAATTCAGTATGTAATTTGTACCGATATTTCAAAAGACGGCATGCTAGAAGGTCCAAGTTTTGAATTGTACCAAAGAATTTTAGAACAAACTAAAGATTTAAAACTAATCGCTTCTGGAGGTATTTCCACTTTCGATGAATTACCCAAGTTAGCCGAATTAGGTTGCGAAGGCACCATCATCGGAAAAGCGATTTATGAAGGTAGAATCACCTTAAAACAATTAGAAAATTATATTATTAATAAGTAAAAGTGAAGAGTAAATGTTTAAAAGTTTGTAAAGCTATTCACTAATCACTAAATCATGCTTACAAAAAGAATTATTCCCTGCTTAGACATCAAAAATGGACGAACCGTAAAAGGTGTCAACTTTGTGGATTTAAAAGATGCTGGAGATCCAGTAGAATTAGCCAAGAAATACGCTGAATCCGGCGCAGATGAACTTGTTTTTCTTGATATTTCTGCTACGGAAGAGCGTCGCGCGACATTAATCGATTTGGTTAGAAAAGTGGCAGCTGCGATAAATATTCCGTTTACCGTTGGAGGTGGTATTTCTTCCGTTGCGGATGTGGATGTTTTACTACGTAACGGTGCGGATAAAATTTCGATTAATTCTTCAGCTGTTAAAAATCCTGATTTAATAAACGAGATTGCAGCAAAATATGGAAGTCAGTGCGTGGTTGTTGCTATTGATGCGAAACAAATTGATGGCGATTGGATAGTTCATTTGGTTGGCGGAAAAGTTCAAACGGAATTAAATTTATTCGATTGGGCGAAAGAAGTGGAGCAACGTGGTGCTGGTGAAATTTTATTCACTTCCATGAATAATGATGGTACAAAAAATGGTTTTGCGAATGAAGCCTTGGCCAAGTTATCCGAAATCGTAAACATTCCCATTATCGCTTCTGGTGGTGCAGGGACTATGGAACATTTCGCAGAAACATTTATCACCGGAAAAGCTGATGCCGCATTAGCAGCTAGTGTTTTTCACTACCAAGAAATCGAAATCCCAGAATTGAAACAGTTTTTAAAGAATCAAAATATTTCAATTAGAGTATAACTTTTATGAACTTAAAAATAAACTCAATTTACCGAATCAACTTATATGACTTATATGTTTAAAAATAAAACTATGAATATCAATTTCAACAAAACCCCAGATAACCTTATCCCAGCCATCATTCAAGACAACGAAACCAAAAACGTTTTGATGTTGGGCTACATGAATCAAGAAGCATTAGACCAAACGTTGGCGACCAATAAAGTAACTTTTTTCAGTCGTTCTAAAAAACGATTATGGACAAAAGGTGAGGAGAGTGGCAACTTCTTAGAACTAATTTCCATTAAAGAAGATTGCGATAACGATACACTATTAGTAAAAGTAAAACCAGTGGGTCCAACTTGTCACACAGGTTTAGATACGTGTTGGCAAGAAGCTAATAATCAAGAACTTGGATTTTTATCAAAATTAGAAAATACCATTGCAACACGCAAAGTAAATGCCGATGCAGAAAAGAGTTATGTAGCTTCATTATTTGCGAAAGGCATTAACAAAATCGCTCAAAAAGTAGGAGAAGAAGCCGTTGAAGTAGTCATTGAAGCCAAAGATAACAACGATGATTTGTTCTTATCTGAAAGTGCCGATTTATTGTTTCACTATTTAATTTTATTGCAAGCGAAAGGTTTTCAGTTGCAAGATGTAGTGAAAGTTTTGAAGGGAAGGGAGAAGTAAAGTTATATTTTTTTAATGCTTATTTCATTAAAAAATGAGATTTTAGATATGGTTTTACGTATGATTATTTTTTGCATCAGAGACTATTTTATTTATTAAAGATTCAAATACTATTTGAAAAAGTAAGTTTCTTTGTTCAAGTAAAACATTCCATTGTTCAGATGTCCAATCATTTTCTAATTTTTTATACATCCCATGAGCTAAAATATGTCTCATATCATCAAATTTTTCGTTTCTCAAAAAGCTGTTTTGACTTTTTATTTTTTCAATTATTTGATCACGAATATATTTATTCTCTTTTCCGGATGCATAATTTGTTTTTAACATAGATATAAAGCTATCTGTAATATTAGATTTATTAGATTTCTCATTATACCAAAATCCTTCAATAAATGAATATAAACTTAA
The DNA here is from genome assembly GCF_035299005.1 of Flavobacterium sp. GTDB lineage: Bacteria > Bacteroidota > Bacteroidia > Flavobacteriales > Flavobacteriaceae > Flavobacterium. The sequence continues at coordinate 40,663 of NZ_DATGXL010000010.1, read as the reverse complement.
CAATTCAATTATAGAATCATCAATTTGACTAATCTTGTAAATCTCTTCTAAAATAAAATAATTTAATCTAGGAATAGTTTTTAAAGCATTAAAATATTGAATTACTTTATCAAAACTATTAGAATTAATTTCAATTTTCGAACTATTTCTCGAGTTTTTAAAACCTTCCCAAGTTACCATTGTACTAACTAAATTTGGAACATGTTCAGCTGTTTTTGAAATTAAAGTTGGTTGAAAGTAAACAATTTTCAAACACAATCTTAGTAAATGAGGAAATTCACTTGATACTTTATGATTATATGGATTTTTTGTTATAACAAATATTGAACTTATCGGAAGAGGACTATTCCTAGAATTCATCATTCCATCATTAATGATTTTATTATGTATCCAATCTTTCAATGGTTCTTCTATTGTTTTTGAGTTTTGGTAATTTGTTATCAGAAGTTCAATTTTCTCATCATTAAATTCTAAAGTTTTCGAAAAATCTTTTCCAGAAAACACAATATTATCAATAAACCAACAATTGTATCTATAGTTTTCAATCATTATTTATAATTAAACAATTATTTATTTCCCTCAAATATATCCAAATTTCTCCAAAAATTCTTACCTTTAAAATAAAAATTTAAGATGCGATTTCATACGAGAAAATGGGTAAAACCCGAAGATTTGAATGCAAACGGAACGTTATTCGGTGGTAAATTACTGGCTTGGATAGATGAAGAAGCCGCTTTGTATTCGATTGTGCAATTGGAAAATCCTAAAGTAGTGACCAAGTTTATGAGTGAAATTAATTTCATGAGTGCCGCCAAACAAGGAGATATTGTTGAAATTGGTTTAGATGTGGAACATTTTGGAAAATCGTCGTTAGTATTAAAATGTGAAGTTCGTAATATGATGACACGTGAAAAAATCATTACTATTGATAACATCACGATGGTAAACTTAGATGAAAATGGAAAACCAAAACCGCACGGCAAAACTCAAATTGAATTTATTGAAGATCGTTTAAAGAAATAACATCATTTTGCTACGGATTATAGGATTAAAAGGATTTTCAAAGTAAATAATCGTGATAATCTGTGTAATCAATGGCTAAATAAATTAAAAAAATATGCTACAAAAATCAACCTTCGAATTCCTAGCAGAACTCAAAGAAAACAATAACCGCGAATGGTTTGCCGAAAATAAAAAAGCATTTCAGGCGGAAGAAAAATTAGCCAAAGCTTTTTTTGCTGCAGTATATGCCGATATAGAAAAAATAGACAGTTTGGATAAAATGCAAGTGTTCCGCATTTATCGCGATGTGCGTTTTTCAAAAGACAAATCACCTTATAAAAATCACTTTAGTGTTGGTTTCAATCGAGCCAAACCCTTGCTAAGAGGAGGCATGTATTTACACATAGAAAACGACGCCAGTTTTGTAGGTGGTGGTTTTTGGGAGCCCAATGCGGCCGATTTATTTCGTATGCGTAAAGAAATAGAAATGGATGCCTCAGAACTGAGAGCAATTATTGCTGAAGAAACTTTTCAAAAGTATTTCAAAACACTAGAAGGAGAGGAGTTAAAAACGGTTCCAAAAGGATTTGATAAAGCGCATCCGGACATTGATTTAATTCGTAAAAAGCAGTTTCTATTAACCCGAAGTTTTACGAATAAAGAAGTGTTATCGCCTAATTTTCAAGCAGAAGTTATAGCTACTTTTAAAGCAATGCGTCCGTTTTTTGACTACATGAGCGATGTATTGAGCACCGATTTAAACGGCGAATCAATTTATTAAACCAACAGTAAAATTAATAATTGGGCAACAAATATTCTAAATATGGTTACTAATGGGTAAACCGTAGCATAAGCCTGTGTAGGAATATCAGAATCTAAATATTTGGTGCTAAATGCTAAAGCTGCAGGGTCGGTATAAGTACCACTCATCAAACCAACTAACTGATAAAAGTTCAGTTTTAGTACGAATCGTCCGATTAAAACCATTGCAATAAGCGGAATAAATGTAATGAAGCAACCATAATAAATCCACAACCAGCCGTTGTAGTGTATGAAATTATCATAAAAACCTTCACCGGCATGTACACCCACAGCAGCAAAGAATAAGCAAATTCCCAAGTCTTTCATGAAATATACAGCACCATTATTTATATAGGAGTGAATAACACCCACACCACCATATCTACTGATAAATAATGCGGTTAACAATGGTCCGGCAGCAAATCCGAGTTTAATAGGGACTGGTAATGAAGGGATAAAGAAAGGAATGGAGCCAACGATCATTCCAATAATTAAGCCACCAAATAAAGATAAAAAATCGGGTTCTAATAGCTTTTTTTCAGAGTTCCCTATGATTTTTTCAGCTTCAACAATGGCTTCTTTATTTCCTACAATTCTGATTTTATCTCCATAATATAATTCTAATGTAGGTTGCGCTAGCAATTCCATTCCTGAACGGAATACACGGGTTACTTTTAAATCAAATTTGTTGTATAAGTCTAGTTCAGCTAGTGTTTTATGTGTTGCAGCTGATTTGGTTACAAAAAGATTTTTAGTCACTATATCTTGTTCCGATTCGATAAATAAATCACTAGAAACTTTTCCAACGGCATCAATAAATTGTGATACAACTGCTGGTCTTCCTACAACCATTAGGACATCTTTATTATGGATTTTAGTATCTAATGAAGGAGCATAAACAACCTGGGAACCACTGTTTTTTAAACGAGAAATAATGATGTCTTGAATGTTGACTTCTTTTAAAACTTGATAAATGCTTTTTTCAAAAAAGGCTTCATTGGTAACTCTACATTTTTGATGGATTATAAGTGCAGTATCATTGTTAGTTGTAACAGTATCACATATAAAGCTTTCTTTTCCTAAATTAATTTTGAGTAATGTTTTAGATAAAATAATAGTAATGATTATTCCAAATACACCTAACGGATAGGTAATAGCATAAGCAATAGTAGGGTCACTAAATGATTTAGAAGGAAATTGTTTCTGAATTTCGGTAAGCGTTTCTTTAGCTGCACCTAGTCCTGGTGTATTAGTAACCGATCCCGACATTAATCCAACGGCATTTTCAATAGAAATAGTAGAAAATTTGAATAGGAGGAAAGTGATAAATCCACCAAACAAGACGGTAGAAACGGCTAAAATATTAAAGCGAATTCCTTCCTTTTTAAAAGAGGAAAAGAAAGATGGTCCAACTTGAATTCCAATTCCATATACAAAAAGGATTAAACCAAAGTTGCGAACAAATTCTAAAATTTCGGCGTTAATTCGATAACCATAATGGCCTAAACCTAATCCTACAAACATAACCGCCGAAACGCCTAGTGTAATTCCTTTTACTTTTATTCTGCCAACAAAAAATCCGATACTTATTGCTAATAACAACACGACTAATGATTGTGTAACATCTGGTATTTCGCTAGGGAAAATTAGTCTATACATCCAATCTAACATGATCTTCTTCTTTAAGAAATTTTACTGTATAAAGGTAATCATAAAAAATGATAAAATCTCTGTTAAGCCTTATAAATAAAGAAAACGTTTGCGTAACTTTTTATTTTTTATGATAAATATCAGTTTATTTGGAGATGCTATTTCGGAACTTTGATAAGCATTAAAGAGTAATAAATCAGTAAACGAAAATCATATGAAAAATATTAAAATTATTCAGGAGTTGCATGATTTAGGAATTACAGGATATCATGAGGTTTCTTATAATCCAAGTTATGAAGAATTATATCAAGCAGAGGTTTCTCATCAACGCAAAGGTTATGAGAAAGGCGCCTTAACCGATACTGGTGCAGTAGCTGTAAAGACAGGAATCTTTACGGGTCGTTCTCCTAAAGACAGATACATTGTTAAGGACGATGTTACAAAAGATACCATTTATTGGGATGACAAAGTAAATTTTGCTACTACACAAGAAGTGTATCAAGATTTGAAACAACTTGTTTTAAAACAACTATCTGTTTCAAAAAAACTATATGTAGTTGATGCCTTTTGCGGCACAAATCCAGATACACGTTTAAAAGTTCGCTTTGTAATGGAAGTAGCTTGGCAAGCTCATTTTGTAACCAATATGTTTATACGTCCTTCAATTTATGAATTAGAAAATTTTGGCACTCCTGATTTTATTGTCATGAATGGTTCAAAAACAACCAATCCGAAATGGGCTGAACAAGGTTTAAATTCTGAGAATTTTGTTGTTTTTAATTTAACAGAGCGTATTCAGTTGATTGGCGGTACTTGGTATGGCGGTGAAATGAAAAAAGGAATGTTTGCTATGATGAATTATTATCTACCCTTGAAAGGTATGGCATCAATGCATTGTTCTGCTAACGTAGGTGAAAAAGGTGATGTAGCAGTGTTTTTTGGGCTTTCTGGAACAGGAAAAACAACACTTTCAGCTGATCCAAAACGTTTTTTAATTGGAGATGACGAGCATGGTTGGGACGATAATGGAGTGTTTAATTATGAAGGTGGTTGCTATGCAAAAGTTATAGATTTATCAGAAGAAAATGAGCCAGATATATGGCGAGCTATCAAACGAGATGCTCTTTTAGAAAATGTAGTGGTTAATGAATACGGAGAGGTAGATTATTATGACCATACCATTACTGAGAATTCTAGAGTTTCATATCCAATTTATCATATTAATAAAATTGTATTGCCATCTAAAGCTGGACATGCTAAGAAAATCATATATTTATCTGCCGATGCATTTGGTGTGTTGCCTCCTGTATCTATTTTAGATGATGAGCAAGCGCAATATCATTTCTTATGTGGTTACACATCTAAATTAGCAGGAACAGAAAGAGGAATTACAGAACCACAACCTTCTTTTTCACCAGCATTTGGAGAAGCATTCTTAACATTACATCCAACTATGTATTCTAAAACATTAATTGGAAAAATGAAAGAACACGGAGCTAAAGCATATTTAGTAAATACGGGATGGAATGGTACAGGAAAACGTATTTCATTAAAAGATACCCGTGCAATTATAGACGCAATCATCAATAGTGAGATTGATGCAATGCCAACCCAGCATATTCCTTATTTGAATTTGACAATTCCAACTACATTGCCAAATGTAACAGAAGGAATATTAGACCCAAGAAATACCTATAAAACAGAGGAAGAATGGGCTATAAAAGCAAAAGATTTAACAGCTAGATATATCAAATATTTTGAACAATATACCACTACAGAAGAAGGAAAACGTTTGGTGGCAGCAGGCCCTACATTAGAACAGGTTTTAGTTTAAATTTGTATAAGTTTGTTATGAAAAACCATCTATTCAACAATGAATAGATGGTTTTTTTATGCTATTTCTAATAATTGTACTTGACTTTTTAAACGTTCAATTAATAAATTCATCATTCTTTTGTTTATATTAGAGGAATTTTGAATGTATTCTTTGTACTCTGTGATAGTAAAGAGACCAATGATAATACCTTTCAATGAGTTTCTAAATTTAATATCACGTTGAATTGCGTTTTCAATGTAACTCATTTTTTTTTCAGGAGTATAAGTGAAGAAGATGCCTTTTTGTTTGACAGCATAGTTTTTAAAAACTTCCAAAAACAAATCATTTTGAAATTTCAAAATAGGGCGCAAGGTCTGATTTTGAAATCTTTCTTCAAAACTAGAATGTTCGGTAATCGTACCAATAGATTCTCCTCTAATTTCTAAAATAGCTTCTTCTTTAGTTTTCATGGTTCTTTTTTTATAGTTATTTAAAGTTAATTAAAAAATATACATTGTATAATTGTTTAGTATATAAGTTATTAAGAATCAGTTGTTAATTACTTCTAGTCAAACTCTTTGATTGTTTGCCTTACAATTGTTTTAAAAATGCTATTTTTGAATAGAATAACCTCTAAATTGTTATGGCATATATATCAAAAATATTTGTTACTGTTGATGTTTTAATTGTAAAAACTTTTGAATTGGAACAACAAATTCTGTTGATAAAACGGAAAAATGATCCATTTAAAGATTGTTGGGCTCTACCTGGAGGTTTTGTTGATGAAAACGAGGATTTAGAACTAGCTGCTATTAGAGAATTAGTTGAGGAAACTCAAGTTAAAGTATATCATTTAGAACAAATTGGTGCATTTGGAAAACCATATAGAGATCCGCGAGGACATATGGTTTCAGTTGCATATTTTGGCCAAGTGGATACAAATACAATTGCAATGGCAGCCGATGATGCTAAAGAAATTGGCTGGTTTTCGGTAACAAATTTACCATCACTAGCCTTTGACCATTCAGCTATTATCGAAGCGGGATTACAAAAGTTTTTATAAAATTTCAGTATCAATTTTTGCAGGTGGTGTACTTACCATTTCAAATACTTCTAGACCAAAATATGGTACCGAAGCAATAACGTGATCAAAAATATCAGCCATAATATGCTCATAATTTAACCATTCTTTATCCTTTGAAAAACAGTAAATTTCTAACGGAATACCTTTGTCTGTAACTTGCAGATAACGCACCATTATTAGCATATCTTTATTAATACCTGGGTGACTAATAATGTATTGGTTAATATATTTTCTAAACAATCCTAAATTTGTAAGATTTCTACCGTTTACGATAGTACTTTTGTCTATGGCATTTGATAGATTATATTTATCAATATCAGACTGTCTATGCGTAATATAGGATGAAATGTGTTGTATTTTTTTATATTTTTCAATTTCTTCTGGTTGAATAAATTTTACCGAGTTGGATTTAATTAAAATATGTCTTTTTATTCTTCTTCCATCTGAATTAAGCATTCCTCTCCAATTTCTAAAACTATCAGAAATCAAGCTATAAGTAGGAATAGTTGTAGTAGTATTATCAAAATTTCGAACTTTAACTGTAGCTAAATTAATTTCAATAACATCACCATCAGCACCAAATTTATCCATAGTAATCCAATCACCAATACGTACCATATCATTTACCGAAACTGAAATACTGGCTACAAATCCAAGAATAGTATCTCTAAAAACCAAAATGATTAAGGCAGAAATAGAACCAAAAGTGGTTAAAAGTGTTGTTTTGCTAGTGTCAAATATGATTAAGATAAATGAAGTAATTCCAAAAATCCACAAAAAAAGCATAATTACCTGAATATAGCTATCGATGGGCTTATCGCTAAATCTTGGTTGTTGCTTTAAATAATCTTTTAGTGCATTAAAAATACTTCGCGTAATCCATAAGGAAAGTAAAATGATGTAAATTTTTACTCCCTTTTCAAAAAAATCTTCCCAATAAGTAAACTTACTCAAAATAACAGGAACCGTTTTGTAAATAAAGAGTAGGGGAACTAGGTGAGCAATATATTTAGCCGTTTTGTTTGCTACTAAAAAATCATCAAATGACGATTTTGTTTTGGCTGCTACTATAGCTAAGAAAATTATAAATACTTTTTTGAAAATATAATCTAAAATATAGGCAACAACAATTAGAACAATAATGTTCACAAACAAGTTTAAATATAATGCTAATTCGTCATTAAAATCTAAGCTTTTGAATAATGTATAGGCCCAATTAAATATTTTCACTAGTTATTTGTTAAGTATTTTTTTTCTACATAGAATGTTCCAAATGGTAATATTGAAGCGATTAAAATTACAAAAAATGTTTTAATATCCCATTTTTGTGACTCTTTCAATAAAAAAGCTAAACAAATATAACCAATGAATAAAACCCCATGAGCCATTCCTAAAGGAAATAATATTTGCTTATAAATGTCAATAAAATTAGGTTTAATTAATAACATGTTGGCAAATAATAAAATATAGGAAACTCCTTCTAAAATGGCCGTAATTTTAAATATTCGTAGCATATAATGTCAATTTTGAGGCAAAAATAGTTGTTTTTGGTATGATTATTCGTTAATAATTTTATAAAAAAAGCTACTTAAGAATAAGTAGCTTTTTAATATTATGTAAAATAGAAATGTCTAAAATGCTAAAAATGCTTTGTTGTATTCTTTTAAATCTAACACATTATTTTTCTTACTTAAGTCTGTAAATAAAGATAGGAAGTAATTAAAACTTTCTAAGTTGTTTTCTTCAGAAATATTTGCTTCAATTTCGGTTTCTTTACTATCTACAGGTTCGTCGTCTGGAATTCCAATTAAGAATGCATTATTAGCTTCTAAATGTTCGTATGCCAAGCGCAATGCTTTTGTAACAACTGGATTATTTAATTCTAAAGTAATTTCTCTTATTTTTTTTAAATCGGCAACGCTGTCTGCTACAGAAAATTTATTTTGTAATAGTTCTTTCTGTATTTTTTCGATTAATTTTAAGGCTTGTTTGTTTTCCATGACTATATTTAATAAGGTTTGCAAAACTAAACTTTATAATAGTATTACACAAACGTTTTTCTTAATTTTTGCATATTATTATTTTGATATATAATATACATTATGTAAAATAGAATATTTAAAAGAATGTTGATATATCAATAAAATTACTAAATTTGTTAAGTAATTAAACACTCTCACTCCATGCAGAATTCAATAGCCGAAAATATTGCCACCTTCCTCAAACAATATGAGCCATTTAATTATATTGAGTATACAGATTTAAAATCAATTGCAACAAATTGTAGTATTTTAACATTGCAAAAATCAAAATCACTTTTTAAAATTAATGATGAACTACATGAATCATTTTATATTGTTTATTCTGGTGTTGTACATTTGACTAAAGTGGTTGATGCTGAAGAAGTTTTGCATTCAAAATGTTATACTGGTAACTTGTTTGGATTGCGTCCATTTTTTGCCAAGAATAATTATGTTTTAAATGCAACAGCAAATGAAGATGCTGTTTTATATGCTATTCCAATTGCTATTTTTAAACCCTATTTGACAAAATATAGTTCGGTCTTAGATTATTTTCTTGAAAATTTTGCTACACAGGCCAAACCTAAAATGGAAAATTATCAACAATTTAAATCTATTTCGGAGATAGATACTGGTGCATCTGATACAAATTTATCTTATTTTCAAGATTTGCAATACACTACAAATCCTACATTAATTGAAATAAATACTTCTATAAAAAATGTAGCTTTAAAAATGATTGCAAACAAATCTAATCATGCTATAATAACTTATAATAATAAAATTGCAGGTTTAGTTACTGATGCAGATTTTACAAAAAAAATTGGAGCTGGTCTATTTCAAATTGAGAATGATGTCAATAAGATTATGAGTACTAATTTTATTGTAGTTGATAAGAGTATTTCAGTTGCTGAAGCACAATTATTGTTGCTAAAAAATGATGCAACACATTTATGCGTAACTGAAGATGGAACAGAGAATTCTACAATTTTAGGAATTATTTCTGAGCGTGATGTTATTAATTCGCAATCAAATAATCCGGGAATTTTAATTAAAGAAATTAAATCCGCACATACCTTTGATGAAATTAAATATATTCATACCAAATATTTAGACATCATTCAAAATTCATTTACTAAAAATATTCCTATTTTTCATATCAATGCTGTTGCAAGTGAAATTTTGTACTCAATTATTCATAAAAATATAGAGATGGCAATTGAGCATCTAGGCTCTCCTCCTGCTCGTTTTGTATGGTTAGCTATCGGAAGTCAAGGAAGAAAAGAGCAGCTTTTTTTGAGTGACCAAGATAGTATGTTAATATTTGAAGATGTTGCTCCAGAAAAGCATCGTGATGTAAAGTATTATTTTGTACAATTAGCTAAGTTGGTTATAGGAAATATGGAAAAACTTGGCTATAAATTATGTCCATATGATCACATGGCGAGCTCTATTAAATGGTGTAAATCTTTGACAGATTATATCAATTTGTTTCAAAATTGGATGGTTACACCTGGAGAAAATAGTACTGATTTTAGTACTATTCTATTTGATTTTGAGTTTGTTTATGGCGAAATAAAAATTAAAGACGCCCTTGAAACTGCAATTTATCAGAAAAGTAAAAACAATACTTTATTCTATGATTTTCTTGGTAATAAAGTTCTAAAACTTCCTGAAGGATTAACTTTTTTCAAGAAAATAGCTGTTGAAGAAAATGGAGATAAAAAAGATTTTTTTGATCTTAAACAAAAAGGTTTACAAGTATATATTGATGCTGCTCGATTATTTGCTTTAAGCCATAATTTAAAAGGAGTTAACAATACTTATTTACGTTATAAGCAGTTGGCAATAACAGACGCTAAAAATGCTGAGAAATATTTAGATTTTGCAGAGAATTATTTGCAATTACAACATTTTAGAGTTGAAGAAAGTATTGTAAATGATACTGATGGCGCATACATAAAAATAAATTCGCTAAATAAGGTTGATAAGGAAAAATTAAAAAAATGCTTATCACAAACCGATGATATAATCGAATTAATTAAAGATAAATACCAATTAACACAATTTTCATAGAAAATGCTACAGTGGCTAAATAATAAATACCCAGAATTCTGGAAAAAATACACTTCTAGTTTTAAAGAAAAATCAGATAGATATGTAGTTTTAAGCATTGAATCTACTGGACTTAATACCTCAAAAGATGCTATTTTAGCTTTTTCTGCGGTTAGTATTTTAAATGATAAAATTACAATTAAAGATGCTTTAGAAATATATGTTTCTCATACAAAATCTGAAGTAGAAATCAATCAAAATGAGTTTTTATTAGTTAGTAAAGTAGCCAAAAAGACTGAAAGTGAGGCAATTGAACTATTAATAAATTTTATCGGAAATGCTACAATTATTGGACATAGAGTATATCAAGATATCGAATTATTAAATACTAGTTTAGCAAAATTAGACTGTGGAAAGCTTAAGAATGAAGCCCTTGATATTGAAATTATGTTCAATAAAGTAAAAGATACAATTGATAAAAAATACGCATTGGAAGAAATGTGTACTTATTTTTCTGTTCCTGTTAATGATAGAATTTCGGTTGCTGATGATACATTTTCAATTGCCATTCTTTTTTTAAAATTAAAAACGATTCTAAAGATAAAATAGCAGAGGCAATATAGTAAAGATTTGTAATTTTATATAAACTTTTATTCAATTGTTATTACCTCTATTAACATTTTGTCAAGAAAAAAATATGCAAAACGATTGGGCTAATCTTAATAAATATGCTTTAGAAAATGAAAAACTTATTCAACAACCTAATATAGGTAATAGAATAATTTTCATAGGAGATTCAATTACAGAATTTTGGAAAATGAATGATAGCATATTTTTTTCTCAAAATAAGTATATAAATAGAGGAATTAGTGGACAAACAACTTCTCAAATGGTTAAGCGATTTGAAAATGATGTGTTAAAATTGCAACCCAAAAAAGTTGTTATTTTAGCGGGAATTAATGATATTGCTGAGAATAACGGACCAATCTCATTAGAAGAAATTTTTCAAAATATTGTTTCAATGATTGATATGACAAATGAAAATAAAGCAGAAGTTATTTTATGTTCTGTGCTTCCTGCTAATAGATTTTATTGGAATACAAAAATACTACCAGGTGAAAAAGTTGTAGCATTGAATAAAATGATTCAAAATTATGCAAATTCTAATAAGATAAAATTTGTTGATTATTATTCTGAAATGGTTGATAATTCTAATGGTTTACAAAAGCATTATGGTGAAGATGGTGTACATCCAAATTTAAAAGGATATTTAAAAATGAAATCAATACTTGAACCATATATAAAATGATAAATCGGTTGCTAAATATTGGTTTATTAATTGCTTTTCAATTTTGTTATTTAGAATGGCCGAATAATTCTGTGTTTATATTTCAAGCTGAATATGAAATATTTACAAAAACTGAAAGTTTGTTAAGTAACTTAACGCATCCAATTATTTTGCTTGGATTAATTACTCAAATTATACTTTTATTAGGTGCTATTTTAAATAATTTTAGCAAAAAAATAAATAATATAGCTGTTCTATTACTATCAATACTAGTTTTATTTTTCTTTTTTGTTGGAATTCTTGGTTGGAATTATAAAATAATTGCTTCCACTACTCCATTCTTGATTTTTGCAGGAATTTATTTAGTGTCACTTTTTAAGCGAAATCAATAATTTTTTATTCTTTTTTCTTTTCGTCAATATCTGGAGTTGCACTAATTTGAGATAGAAAACTTATTGTCCCAGTAGTTTTAAATTTTTTATTCGCAAAAAATATTCCAATTATAAAACCAATGACTATTACACCTATAGCCACTACTAAGCCAATATTTGTTTGAAAATTATAATAGATTATAGCTCCAATTAAGCAACCTAATAATGTAGGAGATAACATTATTTGAATCCAACCGATTATTTCTAAGATAAAATGAAAAATTCTTTGCATACTCAAATTTAGACAAAAATTAGATAAAAAAAAACTGCTCCATTTCTGAAGCAGTTCTTAACCAATAAAACTAAAAAACTAGAGTTTGCCTTCTTTGATTTCGTCCACTATTTCAGGATTTAATAAAGTTGAGATGTCTCCAAAGTTAGAGAAGTCTCCCTCAGCAATCTTTCTTAATATTCTACGCATGATTTTACCAGAACGTGTTTTTGGTAAACCACTAACAAATTGAATTTTATCTAATTTAGCAATAGGACCTATTTGATCAGAAATTAATTGATTAATCTCTTTTGCTAAGTTATTTCTATCACGACTTTCACCTGTTTCTTTCAAGATAATAAAGCCGTATAATGCGTTTCCTTTGATATCATGAGGGAAACCTACAATTGCACTTTCTGCAACTGCTGGGTGTTCGTTGATGGCATCTTCTATAGGAGCTGTTCCTAAATTGTGTCCAGAAACAATAATAACATCATCTACTCTACCTGTAATTCTGTAGTATCCAACTTCATCACGTAAAGCACCGTCTCCTGTGAAATATTTTCCAGGGAAAGCAGTGAAATAAGTTTCTTTATAACGTTGATGATCTCCCCAAATAGTTCTTGCCATCGACGGCCAAGGAAATTTAATACATAAAGCACCAGTTACTTGATTTCCTTCAATTTCATTACGTAATTCATCCATTAAAACTGGTTGAATACCAGGTAATGGTAGTGAAGCATATGTTGGTTTTGTAGGTGTAACAAACGGAATTGGTGAAATCATTATTCCTCCTGTTTCTGTTTGCCACCATGTATCTACTAATGGACAACGCTTGCCTCCTACGTGGTCATTGTACCAGTGCCAAGCTTCTTCATTAATTGGTTCTCCTACCGAACCAATAACTTTTAGAGTACTCAATGGGAATTTTTGCACATAATCTAAACTTTCTTTAGCTAAAGCTCGAATAGCAGTTGGTGCAGTGTAGAATTGAGTCACTTTATGTTTTTCTATTACTTCCCAAAAACGGCTAAAATCTGGATATGATGGAACACCTTCAAAAATTACGGTTGTTGCTCCATTTAAAAGAGGTCCATATAAAATATAGGAATGTCCAGTAATCCAACCGATATCTGCTGTACACCAATATATATCATTTTCTTCGTAATTGAAAACGTTTTTAAATGTATATGCTGTGTAAACCATATAACCTGCTGTAGTATGCACCATTCCTTTAGGTTTACCTGTAGAACCTGAAGTATATAAAATAAACAAAGGATCTTCCGCATCCATAATTTCGGCTACATTGTTTCCAACTGCTGCGTCCATTAAAGGCTGTAACCAAATATCTCTACCTTCTTTCATATTTACTTCTGTATTAGTTCTTTTAACCACTAGTACAGTTTCAACACAAGGTGATTTTTCTAATGCTTCGTCTACAATTCCTTTTAAATCAATGGCTTTGTTTCCACGGTAGCTACCATCAGATGTAATTACCATTTTACATTCACTGTCATTGATACGAGCTGCAACGGCAGAAGATGAAAAACCAGCAAACACTACTGAGTGTATTGCACCAATTCTGGCACAAGCTAAAATAGCAACTGCTAATTCTGGAATCATAGGTAAATAAATACAAACTCTATCTCCTTTTTTTATTCCTTGATCACGCAAAACATTTGCCATTTTTGAAACTCTAATGTACAAATCGTTATAAGTAATGTGTTGTGCTGCTTCACTCGGATCATTTGGTTCAAAAATAATAGCTGTTTTATCTCCTCTTTTTGCTAAATGTCTGTCAATACAGTTTTTGGTAATATTAACTTTTGCATTTAAAAACCATTTAAAATTGGCTTCTTGCATGTCTACTTCAAATACTTTATCCCATTTTTGGTACCAAGTAAAATTTTCATCCGCTACACGATCCCAGAATTTTCTAGGTTCACGCACAGATTTTTTATACATTTTAAAGTAGTTTTCTAAATCGTGTATTTTGTAATAACTCATTGTTAGTTTTTTGTTATCAGTTTGTTAATGTAAATATAACTATTAAATAGAATCTAAAAAGAATTTTCTTGCTAAATAGATATAGTTAAGAGATTGAAAATATGTTAGAAAATTTTGTAACAAATTTATTTGAAACAACCAATTTTATCATGTTGCAATGCAGCTCTTATTTCATCGATAATTGCCTCATCGTCAATTGTAGAAGGTATTTGAAAACTTTCTCCATCTGCAATACTACGCATCATTTTTCGCAAAATTTTACCAGAACGAGTCTTAGGCAAACGTTGTACTAAAACTACATCTCTTAAAGCAGCAACTGCTCCAATTTGTTCTCTAACTAATTGTACTACTTCATGTTGTAATTGAAAATGCTCAATATCTTCGCCTGATTTTGCTACAACCAAAGCTAATGGAATTTGTCCTTTCAATTCATCATTGATACCAATAACAGCACATTCTGCTACGGAATGATGTGAAGCGACAATCTCTTCCATTTCTGCTGTTGAAAGGCGGTGTCCAGCAACATTAATTACATCATCTACTCTACCAGTAATATAAATATAATCCTCAGTATCTTTAAATCCTCCATCACCCGAAAAATAATAACCTGGAAATTTATTCAAATAACCAGCTTTAAAACGGTCGTTATCTTTCCATAAGTCTAATAAAGTCCCAGGAGGCAAAGGTAATTTGATTACTACATAACCTTCTTCATTAGGGCCTAATTCTTGTCCGTTTTCGCCAAAGATTCTGATATCATACCCTGTAACAGCTTTACCTGCAGAACCAGGCTTTATAGGTAAATATTCCACCCCCATCATGTTAGAAATCATAGGCCAACCTGATTCTGTTTGCCACCAATGATCAATAGCTGGAATAGGAATATGTTCACGGTACCATTCTAATGTAGCTACGTCACATCGTTCTCCTGCTAAAAATTGAATGCGCAATGAGGATAAATCATACTGCTTAATAAAATCTCCATTTGGATCCTCTTTTTTGATAGCACGAATGGCTGTTGGTGCTGTAAACATAACATTTACTTTATGTTCATTAATCACACGCCAAAAAGTACTTGCATCTGGTGTACGAATTGGTTTTCCTTCGAATAAAACGGTAGTATTTCGGTTAATTAACGGACCGTAAACTATGTAACTATGCCCAACAACCCAACCCACATCTGAAGCTGCCCAAAATACCTCACCTTCTTTAGTGTCGTAAATATGTTGCATTGAAAATTTAAGTGCAGTTGTATAACCTCCTGTATCTCTGACAATTCCTTTTGGCTTACCTGTTGTTCCAGAAGTATATAAAATGTATAAAGGGTGTGTTGAATTTACAGGAATACAATTAGCTTCATCAGAACCATAAACAAGAGCATCATAATCAACATCATATTTTTTAAATGGAACCCTTGCGCCTAATTTTCGATTGAAAACAACAACTTTTTCGGGTTTGTGATTGGCTAATTCAATAGCTTCATCAACTAAAGGTTTATAAGCTATTAATCTATCTATTTCAATTCCTGATGAAGCTGTAATGATAGCTTTTGGTTCACAATCATCAATTCGTATGGCTAATTCATGAGGAGCAAAACCTCCAAATACAACGGAATGAGTGACTCCTATTCTAGCACAAGCCAGCATAGCAAATGCGGCTTGAGGAATCATAGGCATATAGATTACTGCTGTGTCTCCTTTTTCTAAACCTAAAGAAAGTAAACCTCCCGCTAATTTAGCAACTTCAGCTTTGACTTCACTAAATGTATATTTTTTTACAGTTTGAGTAACTGGTGAATCATAAATGATTGCTACTTGATCACCAAAACCATCTTGAATATGTTTGTCTAAAGCTAAGTAACAAGCATTTAGTTCTCCGTCTGCAAACCACAAAGGATAATCGTTTTTATCTTTTGACAAGATAGTTGAAGGCTGGCTATACCACTCTAATTTTTTGGCTTGATCTGCCCAGAATTCTTCAGAAGAATTTATACTTTTATTATAAATATCGCAATAATTCATTTGTATTATTCAATTTATGTGATTTATTTTATAGAGTAAATGTAGAAAATAAAATAATGCTAAATGAATTAATTTTGCTAAATAGGTATAGTTAAAAAAAGGAACTTAAATACAGTTCCTTTTTTAAATTATTTATGTCATTTTACTATGAAAGTAATTCTTCTACTTGTTCTACAACTTTTTTTATTGAAAATGGTTTAGTCAAATAAACATCGGCTCCTAATGACATTCCTTTTTCAATATCACTTTCTTTATTTTTGGCAGATAAAAACATGACTTTGGTATGTTGTAAATTAATATCTTTTCTAATTTGCTCAAGTGTAGCATAACCATCAACCATCGGCATCATAACATCTAAAATAATAACATCAGGGTAGTTTGTTTTCAAAATATCTAATGCCTCTTGCCCATCGCGAGCTATAAACACTTCATAATTATTCTTCTTAAATGTATATTCAAGCGACATTACTATGTTTGGTTCATCGTCTACAATTAAAATCTTTTTCATAATTAATTATTTTCTGTATTCTTGTTTTTAGGCAGGGTAAAAACTATACAAGCTCCTTTTAGACTTTGTTCTACCCAAATTTTACCTTTATGGTGTTCAATAATTTGTTTGCAAATGGCTAATCCTAATCCACTTCCAACAGGTTTTTTAATGTTTTGATTAGTTGATTGATAAAATTTGTCAAATATAGCTTCAAAATCATTTGAATTTATACCTTTTCCGTTATCGATAACACTTGTTTGTATAAAAGTTTCTTTATCAGTTATTTGGATTGTAATTAAACCATCATTCTCAGGGCAAAATTTAATTGCATTTGAAACTAAATTTGTAATTACTTGAAAAATTCTATCTTCATCATAATAGGCATTTACCTTACTCTTACTTTCTATATAGATGCTTATGTTTTTATTTTTAATCAATTGCTGTAAGGGTTCAATTGATTTTTCTATGGTTTCAACTAAATTATTTTTTGTGGGATGTATGGTTTGCTTCCCCGTTTCAAATTTTTCTAAGTCTAATATTTTATCAATCAAACGATTTAAACGATCTGATTCTGAAATAATATTTTGCAAAAACTGTTTTTTTAACTCGTCTGGAATTTCGTCATCATCATGCAAAATCTCACTAGCGGCACGAATGGCTGTGATTGGCATTCTAAGTTCGTGGGTTACGGTATCCAAAAATTCATCTTTTTGCTTGTCTTTGGCCATCAACGAAATATTTGCATTTTGTAATTTTGCAGTAATTTCTTTCAATTCGTTTGATGTTTCAGTCAATTTTTTATTGATAATGATATTTTCTTTAGATTCTTCTAATATTTTTAAAACCTCAGGTAATGTGATTTTTTCTTCTTTTACAACGCTTGAAATTAGTATTCGAGCTGAAGCAGTTCCAATGTGTCCTGTAAGAAGATTTTCAGAAAATTTAATCAATCGAGCATCGGCTAATTCCTGATTGATATCGACATTATATTTTACATTAAATATATTCATGGCTCGTTTTGTGCGCTCAATGCCTAAAAAACGAATCAATACTTTTTCAATATCATTTCGATAAGCGGTTCCTTTCCAAATGAAAGCATTTTCGTGATTTGTAATGTATTTATTAATATCAACAAACATTTCGGCATAATTACGTTCGCGATAATTTCCTTTAAAGCTTACAGAAACAGCAAAATAAGTTATACAATTAAATAACATACTCCAAAATAAAGCATGTGGAACTGGTTGCAAATAGTCTAATCCAAATAGTTGAAATGGTTTTAATAATTCATACCCCATGAAACCATCAGAAATAAAAGTACTTTCGCTATTAGTAATTCCTATTGCATAAGGAACTAATAATGTATATATGCAGACAATAAAACCAACAATGATGCTATAAATCGCCCCTAATCTTGAACCTCTTCTCCAAAATAGCGCTCCAAAAAAGGCTGGTGCAAGTTGTGAAATGATAACAAAAGCAACCATTCCGATTGAAACCAAATTATAATCTAATCCAAAAAATCTATAAATAAAATAGGAAAGTATGATTAATGAAAAAATACCAATTTTTCTACTATTTAAGATAGATTTACTACTAATTGATTCATCACTTTTCAATTTTCCTAATAAGTTATAAGGAATCAAAATGTTATTTGTTACCATAGTGGATAAACCAATTGATGAAACAACAATCATAGATATAGCTGCAGAGAATCCGCCAAGAAATACTAAAACGGTTAAAGTTTTATTATTGAATAATTGAGGAATCAATAACGAATATGCATCAGAATTTACTTCTTGTCCTTCAAATAAAATATTTCCACCCCAAGCAATTGGATAGACGAAAATATTAAACAGTAAAAGGTATAGAGGAAATAACCAAACTGCTGTATTAATATGATTTTCACGGTTATTTTCAATTACCCCTACTTGAAATTGTCTAGGTAATAAAAATATAGCAAACATAGATAATATACAAAGTAAAAACCAGTTGATTGCTTGTGGCAAACCACCTATTGAATTTTTTTCTTTAAAATGTTCTAAAAGAGATGCTTTTTGATAAATATCATCAAATCCATCAAAAACAAAGAAAGTTACATAAACGCCAATGATAACAAAAAATACTAATTTCAAAACACTTTCCAAAGCAACAGCAGTTACAATTCCTTTTCTTTTTTCTGAAGCATCTACATAACGTGTTCCATAATATGAAGCAAATAAAGCTAATGCAATTGCAACATAAGTTGTGGTGTCATCAAAAATAAAAGAGCGAATTTCGGTTCTAGTGACCACATGGAAAGTCTCAGCAATAGCTTTTAATTGTAAGGCTATGTATGGAATAATTCCTGTAAGACAAATGATTGTTACTAAAGCGCCGAGAAATCTGCTGTTTCCATAACGTAAAGAAATAAAATCTGCAATACTTGAGATCTTATTTACCCTAGATATTCTAATAATTTTCTTTAAAATTAAAATCCAAGACGGGGCAATAATAATAGGTCCTAAATAAATCGGTAAATAACTTAAGCCACTATCTGCAGCAACTCCAATACTTCCATAATATGTCCAAGCAGTGCAATATACGGCTAACGAAAAAGTATAGATATATGGATTATTTGTCCACTTACTGTTCCCTTTTTTTTCAGCCCAATAGGCAATATAAAAAAGAACAGCCAAATAGCCAGATAATATAACCAAAAGCGAAATACTATTCATTATATCGTTTTACAATTAATAAAGAAACCAAGATTGAAAATAACCAAATTGAAAAAAAGTAAATATATATAACTGGAAAACCTAACATATTTTGGCTTGAATCAAATAATAATACAATAGGAAGATTTAATCCTATGAGTAAAATCATGGATACGATGACCAGTTTTTGTTGATGTCTTTTTTTCATATTTATTGCAACAAAATTGTTGAGTTTATTTTGATGATTATTTCACTAATTTACACAAAGTTTTTAATCTCATATACTAAATTCATAAACTTTTAAAACCTCTATGTAATAAAAACCCAAAAGCCCTTATAGAAATAAGAGCTTTTAGGTTAATTAAATAATATTCTTAATCTTCCTCGTATTCATCAGTGATTGCATACCATCCGAATATTGTTAATCCGGTTACAACCATTGGTAAAAGTATGAAGAAAATAATGATTCCAAAAACTAAATCATCTTGTTTTCCAGAAGTTAATTTACCTCCAAAAATTCCAATCGAAAAATAAGCTATTGCGATTGCTAATGCTATCCAAACGATTCCTAAATATTTTTTTACTGCGTTCATATCTTATTTTTTTTAGTCGTGAAGTGTATTAATTTTTCTATCAATGTATATCATACCAATAATGAAACATACAGCTGCAATTCCGATAGGATACCAAAGTCCTTCTAAATAAAACTCTACATCACCAGCATCTTTGGCTGTTGTAACAAAGTATGTTGAAATAGCAGGTAACAATCCACCAAATATACCATTTCCTACGTGATATGGCAACGACATGGATGTATATCTAATTTTAACAGGGAACATTTCTACAAGGAAAGCTGCAATTGGTCCGTAAACCATTGTTACAAAAATTACCTGAATGAAGACCATTAATACCAAGAACCATTTGTCGCTATTATTAATTTTTTTAGTAACCTTAGTTTCAATTTTGTCTTTTCCTTTATCATCAAGCATTACTTTTCCAGCTTCAAAATGGATTGTTTTGATTTCTTCTACAGTAGTTCCATCAGTATATGCTTTTGTTGTAGTGTAGATTGAATCCATTTTAGTTGCATCAATTTCTTTGATTGAAGGAACTACTTTTGTTTGATCTACAACTTCTGTTTTTAAAGATAAATCTGTAGAAGCATACATCATACGATAAATTGGACGGTAGCATAAGATCGCTAATAACATACCTCCCATCATAATAACTTTTCTTCCCACTTTATCACTCAACCAACCAAATACTACAAAGAAAGGAGTTCCTAATAATAAAGCAATCCCTAATAATGTGTCTACTTGTGAAGAATCTATACTTTGTACTGTTTTCAAGAAGTTCATCGCATAGAATTGACCAGTATACCATACAACTCCTTGCCCCATTGTTGCTCCAAATAAAGCTAAAAGAACAAATTTTAAGTTGTATTTGTGACCAAAACTTTCTTTTAATGGATTAGTAGAAGTTTTTCCTTCAGATTTAGCTTTAGCAAATACTGGAGATTCGTGCATATTTTTACGAATCATGTAAGAAATAAATACCATTAAAATTGAAACCCAAAATGGTACTCTCCATCCCCAATCTTCAAATGCTTCTTTAGACATTAATCCTTTAGTAATTAAAATTACCATTAATGAGATAAATAAACCTACAGTTGCAGTAGTTTGGATCCAAGAAGTCCAATATCCTTTTTCGTTTTTTGGAGCGTGTTCTGCAACATAAGTAGCAGCACCACCATATTCTCCTCCAAGTGCTAAACCTTGTAATAAACGTAAAATTAATACTAAGATTGGAGCAGCATAACCAATTGTCTCATAACTAGGAATACACCCGATTACAAATGTAGCACCACCCATTAACATTAAAGTTACCATGAATGTATATTTTCTACCTATTAAATCTCCTAATCTACCAAAAAATAAAGCTCCAAACGGACGAACTACGAAACCAGCTGCAAATGTTGCTAATGTAGATAAGAATGCTGCTGTAGGATTATCTGACGGGAAAAATTTAGTTGATAATACTACTGCTAAACTTCCGAAGATATAGAAGTCATACCACTCAATCATTGTTCCCATTGAAGAAGCTGAAATAACCTTCCAGATTCCCGTTGTTTTTTTATCACTCATATTTATAATTATTTTAGTTTAATATTAAATTAGAAAGCATATACACAAGAAATCATTGCTCTAAAGTTTCCAACATCTTTAGTGTTTCCACCTATTGAAGCATCAGATTTTAAGTCACCCCAAGTTGCTGCAGTGTACTCTAATTCAGGTGTAATTCTAAATTTGTTTTGTTTGAAATCTACTCTTGCAGAAGCTCTCCAAACATTATCAACACCTCTTGTTCCAGAAACGCCTCTCATATATAATGCAGTCGCACCATCTTTACCTGTACCATCATTTTTAGTATATCCAAAAAAGAAACCAGGAGCAACTTTTGCACCATTACTAGCAACGTCCAACCAGAATGAAGTTGTTTTAGTAGCTTCATATTTTTCAACTTCACCAGGAACTGTATATCCAGCAAAACCACCAAGCATCACTAAATTATACATGTTTTCACCCGTAATTCCGTATGCTTTTATATGAAATTTATCGTTATTGTATTTGAAATATCCAACGAATGAAGTGCTATTTACTTTTTCATCAGACACTAATCCATTAGAAACAGTTAGTGGTTGTAATGATTTGAATTCAGCACCTAAACCTGCAATCCAATTTTTATTTTTGAATTGAAATTGACCGTGAAAGGTTGGAATTGAAGAATTAATTGATGCAGAGTTTTGAGATCCTCCTGTTGCTGTTGCTGTTGTAAACTCTCTTTCCTTGTATGCTGTTAAAGCAAATGAGATACTTTTTGATAAATTATGTTTTACTCTAACTTGAGAAGCCCAACCAAATGGATTAAACATAATTCCTGTGCTAAAATTTGCTACACCTGGAAAAACCTCTGGAATAAACGTTGGGTACCAAGTTTGTCCCATTGTAACTGTTGTTTTTGACCATTCTAAACTTGCAAAAGCATGTCTTAATCTAAATTGACCAACAGTTCCTTCAGTATTACCAAAGAAGTCACCTTCTAATGTTCCTGAAGTTTTTGCTCCCCAGACATTTGGTCCTTTAGCTTTAACTCCAAGTCTGGAAACAACAGATAAAAAGTTTGATGCACCTGCATCATTAATGTCGTCTCCATTTGCATCTAAAGATTCATCTAATGGATACAAGTTCAAATTGTATTCTCTAACTTGTACTGATTTTCTAGTATCCCAAATATAATCGGTTCTAACAAAACCATAAAGACTTACGTCCCACTCTTTTTCTGCAGGGGCAGCTGTTGGCGCAGTTTGTGAATATCCAGAGAAGGATAAAGCAGCAAACGATGCAATTAATACTCTTTTCATAAATTTAAAATTTGGTTAGTAATTCTATTTTTGTTTGACCAAATTCTAAAATTTTGTTAATGAAAAAAATTATAATATATATTAATGTAAAATACTATAGTTAATCTTTAAAACGTTCCCATTTTATAAGCATAAATTTATCACCGAGTTCTGTAATTATCATACCTGCACCTGATAATTTTTCTTTGTGTTTGAGAAATTCAACTAATTCTAAATGATTGAAAATTTTATATGTAGGATGATAATTTGGATGTGGAGGTTTTTTTATCTTAAATTCCTTTACCCAATTACTAATAGATACGTGTGAAACCCCTAAAATACGCTCAATTTCTCTAAAACTGAGCCCTTCTAAATATAACTGTAATGCTTTTGTAACATAGTAATCATCAATCTTTTTTCCTAATTTGTTTACCGTGAAATAATAATTACAAGATTTACACAAATACCTTTGTTTATCTTTGATTACACCACTTTTTACAATTGTGTCACTTTGGCATTTTGGACAGGCTAAAATCTCCATATATATAAATTTTGCATAAATATACTAAATTAGCAATTATATAAAAACATTTTTGATATTTTTTTTAATTAAAAAATAAACAAAACATAATTTTTAGTACAAATAATTATGTTTTATGTAGTTTTTACTGAATTATTCAAAATAACAACATTCAAATAAACTAATTAATTGAATATATGTATTAATAATTCTTTTAATAAATCGTGTTGACTTATTGATGAAGCTCCTACTCCTTTACTTTTAACATCAATATCTCTTAAAGCAGCTACAATTGCACTTACTTTTTTCATAGGATAATTTTTAAAAGCTATTTCATAATCTTTAATAAAATAAGGATTTACTTTAAGTACTTTAGCGGCATTAAATTGTGATTTATCCTTTAATCCATGGTATTGTAACAGTTGGGAAAAGAAACCAAAAACTAAACCAGTAGTTACAACCAACGGATTATCTTTGGGGTTTTGTGCAAAATAATCTATAATCTGATAAGCTTTAACTTGGTTTTTTTCACCAATCGCCTTTCTTAATTCAAAATTATTATAATCTTTACTAAAACCTATATTTTCTTCAATATCTTTAGGAGTAAACGTATGTCCTTTTGGTAAAATTATTTTAAGTTTATCTAATTCATTACTAATTTTTGATAAATCAGTACCTAAGAACTCAACTAATATAGCAGCAGCTTTTGGTTCTATACTGTAGCCTTGTCCTGATAAAACTCTCTTAATCCAATCCCCTACTTGATTTTCATATAATTTCTTACTTTCATATACAACCCCAACTTTGTCTAATAGTTTTGTGACTTTTTTTCGCTTATCAAGTGTTTTGTATTTGTAAGCAAAAACCAATATTGTTGTTGGCTGCGGATTTTCGGCATAAGCTTCTAACTTATCAATATTTCTTGATAATTCTTGTGCTTCCTTAACAATAACCACTTGTCTATCTGCCATCATTGGGTAACGTTTAGCATGAGAAATAACTTCTTCAATTGTAGTATCTCTTCCGTAAATTGTCATTTGATTAAAACCTTTTTCATCTTCAGAAAGCACATTATCATCAATAAAATCTGTTAATTTATCAATATAATAAGGTTCTTCACCCATAAAAAAATAAATGGGTTTATAATTACCGGCTTTGATATCTTTTGTAATTTGAATTACTTCGTCCATAATTTAGTATTCAGTGTTCAGCAAAATAGTTGGCAGTTTGTAATATTTAACTAATTTTGAACTATGCAAAATTTGAATTTCCCAAACTATTCCTTTCGGTTCAAAAATAGCGAAAATAAAATAGCTATCTTCGATGAAATTAGAAAAAAATTTATTCTTCTTACACCAGAGGAATGGGTGCGTCAGCATGTGGTTCAGTTTTTATTACAAGACAAAAAATATCCGAAATCATACATTAATGTAGAAAAATTAATCAAAATAAATAATTTAAGTAAACGTTATGATGGTGTTGTATTTCAACCAAATGGAGAAATTTTTTTATTAATTGAATGCAAAGCGCCTGATGTTCCAATTACGCAAAATACGTTTGATCAAATTGCACGTTATAATTTAGTACTGAAAGCTAAATATTTAATGGTAACTAATGGTTTGAATCATTATTTTTGCCAAATGGATTTTGAAAACGAAAAATATGTTTTCTTGAAAGAACTTCCAGAATATTCAAATCAATGAAAAAAATAGCAGTAGTCATATTAAATTGGAACGGAGCCAAATTGTTAGAACAATTTTTGCCTTCAATTATTGCTTTTTCTGATGAAGCAACCGTTTATGTAGCTGATAATGCTTCTACAGATACTTCGATTCAAGTAATAAAAAGTCAATTTCCATCTGTTAAAATTATTCAGAACACGGGAAATTTTGGATTTGCTAAAGGTTATAATGAAGCCTTGAAATATGTTGAAGAAGAATATTACGCATTAGTCAATTCGGATATTGAAGTTACTGAAAATTGGCTTACACCTATTTTAAATATATTCGAAACGCAACCTGAAACAGCGATTATTCAACCTAAGTTATTAGATTTCAAAAAGAAAACACATTTTGAATATGCTGGTGGTGCTGGTGGTTTTATTGATAAATTTGGTTATCCATTTTGTCGTGGACGAATTTTCGATACGATTGAAGAAGATAAACATCAATATGATGATGAAATTGAAATTTTTTGGGCAACTGGAGCTTGTTTTTTTATTAGAAAAGAAGTCTATCGAAAATTAAACGGTTTTGATAATGATTTCTTTGCCCATCAGGAAGAAATTGATTTGTGTTGGAGAGCTTTCAATTTAGGCTATAAAGCAAAATACACACCAAAATCTATTGTTTATCATGTGGGTGGCGCTACTTTAAACGAAGGAAATCCTAAGAAAACTTTTTTGAATTTTAGAAATTCATTATTGATGTTAACGAAGAATTTACCTAAAAAACAGTTAATCCCTATTTTATTTATGCGTTTGTGTTTAGATGGTTTAGCAGGAATTCAATTTATTTTAAAAGGAAAATTAAAACATTG
This sequence comes from Flavobacterium sp., assembly GCF_035299005.1. Classification (GTDB taxonomy): domain Bacteria; phylum Bacteroidota; class Bacteroidia; order Flavobacteriales; family Flavobacteriaceae; genus Flavobacterium. The sequence goes on along the minus strand of NZ_DATGXL010000010.1, from coordinate 14,632 downwards.
CTGGGCAATTATTGAAGCACATTTTGCGTTTTATTCGCTTGTAAATCAATTTTATAAAAAAAGAATAACCCTACAGAGAAATAATTACTATAAAACAAACAACATAGTTTATCGCTATTTTGTTAAGAATGGCAAGGTGTTTGCTGATTTGTTTTAACAATAGTTTATGTATAAAAATTTCGTGTACTTAAACTTCCTTTTTAAATTTGTAAAAAATTATTATCTCATGAAAAAAGTAATGTTAATCATCACTTTAGTTTCTATGTCATTTACATCGTGTGTTTCTAAAAAGAAATTCACAGAATTAGAAGCTAAAAACAAGGAAATTCAAGATTTATTAAACACAGCAACTATCAAATTAAACACTTGTTTAACTGAAAAAGATGCTCTAAGTAGTCAGGTTGAATATTTAAAGAAAAACAATTCTGATTTAATCAATAGTTCGAAAGAGTTAACTGTTTTAACTACTAAAGGAGCTGAAAATCTTGAAAAATCGTTAGAAAGTTTAAAAGAGAAAGATCTAAAAATAAATCGTTTGCAAGATGCCTTAACTAAAAAAGATAGTGTAACTTTAGCTTTAGTAACAAGTTTAAAACGCGAAGTTGGAATTGACGATCCAGACATTAATATCAATGTTGAAAAAGGAGTTGTTATGATTTCAATTGCAGACAATTTATTATTCAAATCGGGAAGTTATGAAGTGAGTGACAGAGCTAAAGGTATTTTAGCTAAAGTTGCTAAAGTAATCAATAGTAAACCAGATTTTGAATGCATGGTTGAAGGACACACAGATGATGTGCCTATCAAAAATTCCGTGTTATTAGACAACTGGGATTTATCTGTAAAAAGAGCCACTTCTATTGTAAGAGTTTTGCAAAAAGATTTAGGTGTTAATCCAAAACAATTAATTCCTGCTGGTAGAAGTTCATATATTCCATTAGTTGAGAACAATACACCAACAAATAGAGCAAAAAACAGAAGAACTCGTATCATAATTATGCCAAAAATTGATCAGTTTTATGATATGTTAGAAAAAGAAATGAAAAATTTGGAAGGAAAATAATCCAACAAAAATATCTGATAATTAACCCATAAATGAAGCTAAATAATTGGAGTTTCATTTATGGGTTTTTAGTTTTATTTTGCTTAAATTTGTAAGTGATACTATCAAGATTTAACAAGAATTATAAACTTGATTTAGTTCATTTAATTTCGTTAAAAATAACCAAATGAACTCCATTTTAAGAAAATTATTAGTTGGAAAAGTTTCTAGAAGTTATGTCCCTAAATACAATCCTATTCAGAAACGAATTTTAAATATCAAATCCATATGGAATAACGACCATCAAGATGATAATGGAATTGAAAAAATTGTTCGATTATTACTTTCTGGCTCTCAATTGTTATTTCCTGGTATTTACATTAAATATTTTGCTTGTAAAAGAGGTTATGAATATCAAGATTTAGCGCTAGATTTTTATGTACTAGCAAAAGTAGTATTTCCTATTCTAATCTTAATGAACCAATGGCAGAGTAATATCTATATTGTTTGGATGTTAGTTTATTTATTACTTGAAACAGTTTTATATATTCCAACACTAATTTTTGCTTCGGATTTATTTTCTAGACCACGTTCATACAAACGTTCTATGCTACTTCTCTTTTTTAATTATATTGAAATTGTAGTTTCGTTCGGTGTGTTGTATACTATTGGAGACAATATGAATAAACCTTTTGAACATTGGTTTGATTCTGTATATTTTAGTGTAGTTAGTTCAAATTCAATTGGTTTTGGCGATTATTATCCAATAACAACATTCGGCAAAGTCTTAGTGAGTTTACAAGCGATGTTTTTTCTTTCTTTTGTGATTTTATTTTTGAATTTTTTCTCGACAAAAGTAAAAAGCAAAGGATATTTCGAAGATGCAGAAAATTAAGCTAATAATTTTCGAGCTTTTTCTAAATCTTCTGTAGTATCAATTCCAATACTTCCATGAGTGGTTTCGACCATTTTAATACGTTTTCCATATTCTAAGTAGCGAAGTTGTTCTAGTTTTTCGGAAGCTTCTAACGATAACATGGGTAAACTATAAAAATCTAGCAACGCTTGCTTTCTAAATGCATAAATTCCAATGTGTTTCATATAACGTACTCCAGCATTTTCTTCTCTTGGAAAAGGAATTACTGAACGTGAAAAGTATAAAGCAAAACCTTGTTGATCTGTTATTACCTTTACATTGTTTGGATTATTAATTTCTTCTTTATCAGTTATTTGAAACATTAACGAACCTAAATCCACTTTCTTTTCAGCATCTTTTTTAAAAACTTCAATAAGTTGTTCTAATGGTTTTTTATCTATAAAAGGTTCGTCTCCTTGTACATTAATTACAATATCAACATCCATATTTTGAACTGCTTCTGCAATTCTATCACTACCGCTTTCGTGTTCTTTTATTGACATAATTGCTTTGCCTCCATTCGAATAAATTTCGTTAAAAATCAAATCCGAATCGGTAACTACGAATACATCGTCAAATAATTGTGTATTTACAGCTGCTTCATATGTTCTTAATATTACAGTTTTACCACATAAATCTTGCATCAATTTTGCAGAAAAACGAGTAGAAGCATAACGAGCAGGAATAACAGCGATGATTTTCATAATTTAGATTTTATATGCAAAAGTATTAATTTTTAAAATATTCATCTTTAAATCCTATTAAATATAGTTTCTCTTCAGCACGAGTAATGGCGGTATATAGCCATCTCACATAGTCTATATCTATTCCATTTGGCAAATAAGGTTGTTCTACGAAAACTGTTTTCCATTGTCCTCCTTGAGATTTATGACAGGTAATAGCATAAGAAAACTTAACTTGTAAAGCATTGAAATACTCATTTTCCTTTACCTTTTGTAATTTTTTATATTGCTGACGTTCCTCTTCATAATCTAATAAAACTTCTTGATACAATTTGTTTGATTCTTCATAAGTTAGCGATGGCGATTCGCTCATTATGGTGTCTAACATCAAAATAGTATCAAAAGGAGCCTGATTTGGATAATCGACCATTCTGATTTTTACTGTAGCAAATTTGAATCCATAGAGCTCTTGAATTTTTCTAATTTCCAAAATTTCAATAATATCTCCATTAGCAATAAAACCTGCATCAGATTCTTCTTTTAACCAGAAATAATTATTTTTAACCACCATTAAATAATCACCAGTAGATATTTCGCTCTCTTTTGATAAAATTGAAGCTCTAATTTGCTGATTGTATTGGTTAGCTCTTTTATTTGAACGAACAATAAATACGGTATCTTCTAATCCATAATTGTCATACGCACCATGAATTGCATCTTGAATATCATAACCATCTTGCAAGCGAACAATATCTTTAAATCCTTTCAAATCAAATTGAAATGTATCAATAAAATGTGAATGTAATAATTCGCGTAATTGTGTAGCATTATATAAAATTCCAGAAGTTTCTGCCTGACGCATTACTTCATCTAATTCAATATGCTGCACGTTTTTTTGATAATGCAACGATAAAGTATCGATATCCAAAGCTGGGCTTATTGTCATATTTACGGGTGGTAACTGAGCTGTATCACCTATGAGCAATAATTTACAATTTTTACCAGCTTCTACATAAAAGAATAAATCATCTAAAAGCGATCCGTTCTCATATAATTTTGAATCTTGTGAAGTATCAGAAATCATAGAAGATTCATCAACAATGAAAATTGTATTCTTGAATTTGTTTTGTTGCAATGTAAAGCTAACGCCTCCTGTTTTATTTTTTTTAGGAAAATAAATTCGTTTATGGATTGTAAATGCAGGTTTTCCAGAATAATTACTAATTACTTTTGCAGCTCGTCCTGTTGGAGCTAATAAAACACATTTCATTTCTACTTCTTGTAATTGATTAATTACATTAGAAATTATAGTTGTTTTACCAGTTCCAGCATATCCTTTTAAAACAAAAATTTCATCGCTTGATTTGTTTAAAAGAAAATCTGAAATTTTTTGAAAAAAAATATCCTGTTTTACAGTGGGCTGAAACAGAAAATTTTTGTGCAGAATCTTATAAAACAAAGCAGAAGTAATCATTAATAAGTGGTAACTTTTATAATTATCAAATATAGTGTTGATTTTTGAAAGAAAAGAGATATCATTCAAAAAAAATTGTAGCTTTGCCAGTAATATACACCAATATTTTACTGATTAAGATAAGGCATTTATGGTAATTTCATCTAGTGATATCACTCAAAAAACATATAAAAAGTTAGTTATTCAAGTTGCTTTGAATACCTTTTCTTTTTGTGTTTTTGATTTAATTACAAACAAAGTATTGCATACCCAAGTGCTTAATTTAGAAAAAAACAAAGTGATTGAAGAGCAACTTTGGCGAGCATTTGTGGATTATCCAATACTAACTAAAAATTATGATGAAGTAGTTGTTTTGCATAATAATAATTTGAATGCATTCGTACCTTCATCACTTTTTGATCCTCACTTTTTGGCAAGTTATTTACAATACAATACAAAGGTTTTCGAAACCGATTTTTTTGCATATGATGTTATTGCACCTTATGAAATTAATAATGTTTATGTGCCTTTCATGAATATTAATAATTTTTTATTGGATCAATTTGAAAGTTTTGATTACAAGAATAGTAATTCGGTATTAGTTAAAAAATGTATTGATTTTTCAAAAAACAAAGAAGAAAAGCAAGTATTTGTTCATATTCAAAAAGAACATTTTGAAATTGTAGTTGTTAGAAATCAAGAACTTATTCTGTTTAATTCATTTTATTATTCAACTGCTGAAGATTTTATTTATTATTTACTATTTACTTGTGAGCAATTGCAATTGAATCCAGAAACTATAAATGTACAACTTTTCGGAAACTGTGTTGCGGACGACGCAAATTTCAAAATTGCATATACTTATATCCGCAATTGTTCACTGTTAGATGTTTCGCACTTAACAAATGGTTTTGATGCAACAGAAACTGCAATTAGAAATCACTTTACACTCTATCATTCATGAGAATTATATCTGGAAAACACAAAGGACGTCGATTAGTAGCTCCGAAAAATTTACCTGTTCGTCCTACAACTGATATGTGTAAGGAATCCTTATTTAATATTTTAAATAATTACTTTAATTTTCATGGATTAAAAGTATTGGATTTATTTTCGGGTACTGGCAATATCAGTTATGAATTTGGTTCTAGAGGTGCAGGCCCAATTACAAGTGTTGATGGCGATTTTGGTTGTGTAAATTTCATTAAAAAAACTGCAACAGAATTAGATTTAGACATTACAGCTATAAAAAGCGATGTTTTTAAATTTTTAGAAAAAAGTAAGTCTAGCTACGATATTATTTTTGCTGACCCACCTTATGATTTAAATCAGCAAGATTTTGAAAGTATTATTCAGCTCATTTTTGAAAACGAACTTTTAGATGAAGAAGGAATGTTGATTATTGAACATTCAAAACACACTAAGCTAGATCACATGACTAATTTTTCATTTTCAAAAAATTATGGTGGTTCTGTTTTTTCCTTTTATGAATTTGAAAGCGAAGAAGAAGAAAATTTTGAAGATGAAGATGAAAGTTAATCACATTACAAAATAAAAAAGCAGACCTATAAGCCGGATTCTGTCTCCGATATATCGGAGCCTTATCATTTATCTAGACTATACATTACTATATAGTTCAAGCTGCCTACCCTTCAGCATCGGACGAGTAGCCCTTATTCTGATTACTCAGAAACTGCTGATATACTTGACATTTCACCGCATAGAGTTTACCTGGTTTCACTACAGCATTATCTGTACATACTTTCTGTTGCACTTGTCCTCGTTTTTCAACGGACGGGCGTTACCCGCTATGCTACTCTTTGGTGTCCGGACTTTCCTCCCATGCTTACACACGGACGATAAGGCGGTCTGCGGTGCAAATGTATCAATTACGAATTAAAAATTACGAATTAATACCAATTTTAAACATATAAACTTTTAAACATTTAAACTTTTACTTACATTTGTGATTCAATATAATCTATGGAACAATTTATAGTATCAGCCAGAAAATACCGTCCGCAAACATTTAAAGATGTTGTCGGTCAACAGGCTATTACTAATACATTGTTAAATGCTATTGAAACCAATCACTTAGCTCAAGCTTTATTGTTTACTGGACCTCGTGGTGTGGGTAAAACAACTTGTGCGCGTATTTTAGCACGAAAAATCAATCAAGAAGGTTATGATGATCCATATGAAGATTTCTCATTCAATGTTTTTGAATTAGATGCTGCTTCTAATAATGGTGTAGATGATATTCGTAGTATTATCGACCAAGTTAGAATACCACCACAAACAGGAAAATATAAAGTTTATATTATCGACGAGGTACATATGCTTTCGCAAGCTGCTTTTAATGCTTTCCTGAAAACATTAGAAGAACCTCCTAAACATGCTATTTTTATTTTAGCAACAACAGAAAAACACAAAATCATTCCAACGATTTTATCACGTTGTCAAATATTTGATTTTAAAAGAATTACTGTTAAAGATGCCAAAGAACATTTAGCTGAAATTGCTAAAGAACAAGGTGTTGCTTATGAAGATGATGCATTACACATTATTGCTCAAAAAGCAGATGGTGCAATGCGCGATGCTTTATCAATTTTTGATAGAGTTGTTTCTTATTGTGGTAAAAATCTTACTAGACAAGCCGTTACCGAAAATTTAAATGTATTAGATTTTGAATATTACATCAAAATCACCGATTTAATTTTAGAAAATAAAATCCCAGATTTATTAGTTGCTTATAATGATATTTTAGCAAAAGGATTTGATGGACATCATTTTATAGCAGGTTTGGCTTCACATTTTAGAGATTTATTAGTGTGTAAAAATCCAGCTACTTTACCATTGTTAGAAGCTGGTGAACAAGCTCAAGCGTTATATGCTGCTCAATCGCACAAAGCAATGCATGATTTTTTAATAAAAGGAATCGAATTGGCAAACGAGTGTGACTTGAAATTTAAAGTCAGTCAAAATCAACGTCTTTTGGTTGAACTTTGTTTAATGCAATTAGCCTCTATCACTTTTGATGGAGAAAAAAAAAAGTAGCTAAATTTATAATTCCGGCTACTTATTTCAAAAACAACTCCTACTCTATTGTTGAAGTTCAAAATCAGATTCCGCAAATTCAGAATGAAAAACCTTTTGTAGTAAATGAACTTATTAAAACAACTGAAGTTTCAGTTGAAGAACCAGCAATTGAAAAAGTAATAATTCCTGATGTTCCGAAACCAGTTCTTACCAATTTAAATCCAACAGGCACCAAAGTTTCGGCGCTTTCATTAGCTAGTATTAAAGCTAAAAAAGAATTAGAAGCACAGCAGCAACACCATCAAAAACATAGAGAAGAATTGCCTTCAGAAGTGTTTAATGAAACCGATATGTTGTTGCAATGGAATAAGTTTGCCCAAAAAATGACCGACACTGGCAAACGTTTATTAGCGACCTATATGCAAATGAACGATCCAACTTTAAACGGGACTATAATTACTTTAGAACTTCCCAATCAAAGTACTAAAGAAGAATTCTTAACGGGTTGTCATGAATTATTAGGTTATTTGAGAGGAAAATTACACAACCACGATATTACCATAGAAGTTGTTGTAAACGAAGCTACTGAAAACAAATACGCTTTCACACCACAAGAAAAATTTGAACGATTAAAACAAATTAACCCTACGATTGAATTGTTGAGAAAGACTTTTGATTTGGATGTTTAGTTCTTCCTATATCTTACCATAATACATTGCCTTCACAATACCATCTGATAATCCAATTTTTGGAACGTAAATATGTCTTGCTCCGCTCCATTTCATAGCATTTAAATAGATTCTTGTAGCTGGAATAATTACATCAGCACGATCTGGATTTAAACCTAAGTCGGCAATGCGCTGTTCATAAGTCATACTATTCAATTTTTGATATTGTGATTGAATATACATATATGACAAGGGTTTATCTTGATTTTTTTCTGATAATTTGAATAATTTATTAATATTTCCACCAGAACCAATTAAAGTGATGTTTTCAAACGGCTCAGTGTTAGTTTTAATCCATTTTTCAATTTCTTGCCAAACAATTTCAGAAACCATATTATTCAACAAGCGAACTGTTCCGTTTTTAAAGGATTTTGAAGCAATAATTTTTCCTTCAAAAAACAAAGAAAATTCAGTACTTCCGCCACCTACATCTACATATAGATAGGCTTTATCCGAATTAATAAACTGGGTTAAATCGGAAGCAGCAATAATAGCGGCTTCTTTTTTACCGTCAATTATATCAATTTTTATATCTGCTTTTTTTCTAATAATCTCAACTACTTCTTTGCCATTATATGCTTCTCTCATAGCTGAAGTTGCACAAGCTTGGTATTTTTCAACTTTGTGTACTTTCATTAATAATTTAAAAGCTTTCATGGCATCTACCATTCTATCAATGTTTTCTTCTGTAATTTCTCCCACAGTAAATGCATCTTGTCCTAAACGAATAGGTACACGAACTAAGGAACTTTTGTTAAATTGTGGGGCACAACCATCTTGCTCTACGATATTTGTAACTAATAATCTCATGGCATTAGAACCAATATCAATAGCAGCATATTTTTTTATTGTAATCATTTGATAATTATAGGGTTATTCAACTTTTTCAGCAATTACATCCAATTTTTTTTGGTAATAATTGTACATTTCTAATTGTGCTCTAAAAGGTTTTTCATCACCTCGTTTTCTATACTTATTTAGTAAATCATCAGAATGAATTCGGGCTTTTACATTTGCTTTCCAACCAATTTCAAAAGTTTCAATGAGTTCTTTTTTGATATCTTCATCATAAATTGGGCAAGTAACTTCTACCCTAGCATCTAGATTTCGAGTCATAAAATCTGCAGAAGAGATAAAAACATCTGGGTCACCACCATTGGCAAAAATATAAATACGTGAATGCTCAAGATAATTATCCACTATGCTAATTGCTTCAATATTTTCACTCAATCCTTTTACACCTGGAATCAAACAACAAATACCTCTAACAATTAATTGAATTTTTACACCAGCATTACTAGCTTCGTATAACTTATCGGTCATTTTAAAGTCAGAAATACTATTCATCTTTAACTTTATAAATGCCTCTTTTCCTAAAAGAGCATTTGATATTTCTCTTTCAATTAACTTATTAAATTTTCCTCTTGTATAATGAGGTGAAACAATTAAGTGTTTATAACGGTGAACACGATAATTTACGTCAAAGAAATCAAAGATTTTAGCTGCATCTTTTAAAATTTCTGTATTACTAGTAAATAAGGTAACATCGGTATATACTTTTGCAGAATTTTCATTGAAATTACCAGTAGATATTAATCCATAACGCTTTACTTTTCCTTCTTCAATACGTTCAATAACACATATTTTGCTGTGAACTTTTAATCCTTTTACACCAAAAATCAATTCAATACCTTCCGTTTGCATTTGTTCAGAATATGAAATATTGCTTTCTTCATCAAAACGGGCTTGTAATTCAATTTGAACCGTTACTTTTTTACCATTTTTAGCAGCATTTATTAATGAACTTACAATTTGTGAATTCTTAGCTAATCGATATAAAGTTATTTTAATTGAAGCAACTTTTGGATCTAAAGCAGCTTCTCTTAAGAACTTGATGATGTATGAAAAAGATTGGTACGGAGCGTATAATAGATAATCTTTCTTTTTAATTTTCTCTAAAATACTACCTTCTAGCGACAATCCTGTAATTGGTAAAGGAACATTAGAACGATATAGCAAATCATAACGTCCTAAGTTAGGAAAACTCATATAATCTCTACGGTTATGGTATCTTCCACCAGGAATAATACTATCAGAACTATCGATTTTCATCCCCTTTAAGAAAAATTCTAAAGTATCTTTTCCAATCGCTTGATCATATACAAAACGTACAGGTTCACCTACGCGTCTGTCTTTAACGGAAGAAGATATTTTTTCAATTAGACTTTTACTTAAATCACTATCAAATTCCAACTGAGCATCTCGAGTAATTTTAATCATGTGAGCAGAAATACTTTCATAATTAAATATGTTAAATATATTATTTAGATTATAACGTATAACATCGTCTAATAGAATAATATACTGCTTTTCTGAATTTGATGGAAGTACTACAAAACGATTAATTGTATTGGGAATTTCTACTACTGCATATCTAATTTCTTTGTTTGTAAATACTTTATCAACTATAGAATTTGACTCCGACTTCATTACTAATTTTACTGCCAAATAACCAGACGTGTCTTTCAATAAAGGAAACTCATCTAAATCATTTAACATAATAGTCACAACTGCTGGGCTAACTTTCTGAATAAAATAATCGTGAATAAACTCTTCTTGTTCTTTAGAAATATCTTTTTCATTAATAATAAAGATGTTTTCTTTTTCAAGCTTTTTCTCAATTTCACTTAAAATTCGTAAACTCTCAGATTGTTGTTCAATTACAATTTCTGTAATTTCTTTTAATAATTGCTCAGCTGAAACACCCAATATTCTTTCAGTTTCAGTATTTTCGTGGCTCATTCGTCGAATGGCAGCATATCTTACTCTAAAAAATTCATCTAAATTATTGGAAAAAATTCCCAAAAATCTAAATCTATCTAATAAAGGAACATTTTCATCATTAGCTTCTTGTAGTACTCTAGCATTAAATGTTAACCAGCTCTTTTCTCGGTCTATATAACTATTATGTGTATTATTCATCTTTAAAATGGCTTGGAAATAAAGTTTTAATTGTTTTTCCTTTGCCTAAATTTGACCAATCGTTGCTATCAAATTCCATAACAACAACCCCACTTGTAGGAACATTATCAATTTTTAGGTCTCCAAATTTATTAACAAAATTTGTAATAGCTTCATTATGTCCAAAAAGAATTAGATTATCATGCTCATTTTTACATTTTTTTATGGCTAAATGTAATTTTTTCTTATCAAAAGTGTATAACTCATTTGAAAAATGAATGGTTTCTATCGGAATTGATAAATATTGAGAAAAAATATAGGCAGTTTCTCTAGTACGTTTAGCAATACTAGACCAAACTATGTAAGATTTAGGCAAAATAAAAGCTGTTTTAGCTGCTATAAGATGTGCATTTTTTACTCCTTTAGCCGAAATAGAACGATCAATATCTTGAACTGGTGCATCCCAACTTGACTTTGCGTGTCTGATTAAAATTAAGTTTTTCATAGTATCTGCTTTAAAAAATTAAATTACTGAATTTAATTGACGTAAGCAAAAGTGATTTGCGCATATTTGAGTTAGTTAATAGATTTTTTTATACACTTTGTCGAAAAACTTCTACAAGGTTATTGTAATTAATTGTTTTTAAGTAATTTAGCACAGTGATTTTATTTATAATTTAAAATTTTAACATAATTATTTAAAATAAATCACATAAAAGATTTAGTCCCTAAAAATCTATTATTTTTTTAACTTAATAATTTTCTACCCCCTTAACTAGCCTTTAGAACACTTGCTATAATTCTAAATTTAAAAAATTAGTATTATGGAAAGTTTTTCAAAATTCCAATGTCATTTAATTATGACATTATTTTTCTTCATAAGTTTTGCTCATTGCAATGCACAACAGTTTCATAAATATAGTGAAACAAATAACATTAGCGAGCAAAGTAAAATTGCAGAATTAGATAAAAAAATTAGTCTTCTTTTAGATTCCAAAGACGTTTTATTTATAAATAATCTGCAAAGTACTTCCAAATTTGAGATTTTAGATATTGATTACAATGATTTAGTGTCTTTAAGTAAAATTTCTAATAGTAGGTTGTTTTCTATCAAATATTGCATTGTGCGAATTAAAGAAAATACAACAATTGATTTAAACAATCTAAATCAGTTTTCAAATTTAGAATTAGTGCATTTAATCATAGAAACCGATGTAAATTCTATGAACATTCCTTCAATAATAACTATGTCAAATCCAAATATGGTTATTTCTTATCAAATAAGTATTCCACAATAAAATAGTGTAAAATGAAGATGAAAAATTACTTTTTAAAAGTTCTATACAGCAAAGAATCGCTACTTTATAGTCTATTCTTTTTATTTCTTGGAATTGATGGAATTGCTCAAGTTAGGGTCAATTTTACACCAAGAGAACCTCAAACTAGCCCTACAACATCAATTTATCATGTAAAAGGAGATTTTTCTTTAATAGGAAATACAAATTTGACATTGAACAATTATGATAATAATGAACCCAATAGTAACAACAACATGATTTATGTTGATGTTGATAGCGATACAAATACATTCAATTCATCAAGCTCAAACTTAACTTTTTCAACAGAGAATGGAGCAATTCCAGAATGTTCTAAAATTGTTTTTGCTGGATTATATTGGACAGGCAGAGCTTCAAACGGTTCAAATAGCCCTGACACATTTAATGTTACAAAAAATTCTATTACTATGACATTTAATAAAAGAAAAGTTCAGTTAAAAGGACCTTTATCTAGCTCTTATACAGAAGTTACTGCTAATGCTAATGATATTTATTATCCGCAAAATAATGATGGTTTTATGTATTCTGCATTTGCTGAAATTACTGACTATGTAAAAACAAATGGCTTAGGACAATATACCGTTGCTGACATAGCATTAATTGAAGGAAATGGTGGCGGAACTGGTTATTATGGAGGTTGGGGAATCATTGTAGTATATGAAAATTCCAAAATGAAATGGCGAGATATTACTGTTTTTGATGGTCATGCATATGTTCAAGGAAGTACAACAATTAGTCACCAAATTCCTATTTCTGGTTTTAATGCAGTTCAAACTGGTCAAGTAAATGTAAAATTAGGATTGATGGCTGGTGAAGGCGACCGCAGTATTAGTGGAGATTACTTTAACATTCTTCGCTCAAGTGATAATAATTGGCAAGCATTGAATCATAGTGGAAATTCTACCGGAAATTTCTTCAATTCATCAATTCAAACTGGTGGAAATACTAGAACTCCAAATTTACTAAACAATACAGGATTAGATATTTCTATGTTTAATATTCCAAATCCAAGTAATAGCGTAATTGCTAACAATCAAACATCTACCACTTTACGATATGGTTCCACTCAAGATACCTATGTAATTTTTATGGCAGCTATGGCTGTAGACGCATATATTCCGGACGCAGAAGGCCTAATGTCTTTAATAACTATTAATGGTCAACCTCCTTCTAGTTCTCTAACTGTATTACCAGGTGATGAAATAGAATATTCAATAAAAATATTAAATGAAGGTACTGAAGCAATCAACAATGCCCAAATAAAAATTGCAATCCCATATATTGCCAACTTTGTTAGTGGAAGCCAAGTAGGAACAATAAATTATTCACCATTACCTACACCAAATAATTTATATTTCAACCCAACTTTAGGCGGTAATGGAACTTTAATATGGGATATTGGTACACTACCTGTTCCTGCAAACTCATCAGACATTTTGGGTGAATTAAAATATAAAATTAAAATAACCGAAGATTGTTTTTTACTAAAAAGTCCAAATTGTATTCCTGTTGCATCATTGCATGGTTTCATTAATGGTATTGGCGCAATTACTGGAATTCCAATCATCGATAAACCTTTTATTCAAGGTTATCAGACTACTGGATTATGTTTAGGAGATCCAATTACCGATCCTATTAAAGTTACAATTGATGCTACTGATTTTATCAACCAAAATTGTCAAAACACTGTAACAGAACTTAGTTTTAATTATTGTGGTAGTTCAGTTGTTATTCCATTTAATTTAATTGCATCATATTATCCTAATGGGACAAGATTTTATAGCAGTTATCCTGTAACAATAGCATCAACAGAATATACAAGTTCAAATCCTTTTCCAAATACACCAGGTGGCGTAAATTACTATGCGGTTCCACCAAATGCAAATGGTTGCTATTTTATGTTCACAATTTTTATCAATGATATTCCAATAATAACAGCACCTTCTGCAACTACTATCAATGGTTGTGGTACAAGTGCTATAACTCCTTTGGCTTTTAGCACAACTCCTGTGTCGATTACATTGCAAGACTTTATCAATGCTGGCGGAACTGTTTCTAATAATTCTCTAAGTTATACTATTACATACTCAGATGTAGCAACAGGAAGTTGCCCGTTATCAGTAAATAGAACATATTCAATATCAACATCTTGTATTTCACTAAATTTTACACAAACATTTACAATTTCTGACACCACCTCGCCAACATTTGATATGGTAATTCCAGCTGATCTAACTGCAGAATGTAACTCAATTCCAACAGCAGCGGTGATTACTGCTTCGGATAATTGTGATAGCAACGTTACTGTTGTTTTCTCTGAAACAACTTCAGCTGGTGTTTGTCCTAATTCGTATACTTTAACTCGTACTTGGAGTGCTACTGATGTTTGTGGAAATTCGGTTTCTGATTCGCAAGTAATTACAGTGCAAGATACCACTGCGCCAACATTTGATATGGTAATTCCAGCTGATTT
>NZ_DATGXL010000009.1:0-83361 GCF_035299005.1 Flavobacterium sp. | reverse complement strand
ATTGCGTCGGGGCTCACCTCTTCCCATTCCGAACAGAGAAGTTAAGCCCGACTGCGCAGATGGTACTGCAGTTATGTGGGAGAGTATGTCGCCGCCTTTCTTTTGAAAAGCCTGTCTAGTTATAGACAGGCTTTTTTGTTTTTGTGTTTTGGATAAGGAGATATAAAAAGAATGATAGCCTATTTGTTTTTGATGAAAACTCATTTTTAACTATAGATAATAAAATTTATAGCTATTTATTTCTACATATCTAAAACTCTAAAATACGATCATAATGCTTATGATGATTTTTAAACTCTTGAATGCCTTGCTGAAAAGTTAGGTATTTTGTACCATTTTTATGATTGCTTTTACTGATTAGGTACATGTAATGAAAATGGCGAGTGAGTTCTTTCCAGCCAAATAATAAATTGTGTTTTGGATCGTACATATGTGTGGGTTCACTAATAGCTCCATTGATTTCAACAATTTGGAATTTTTTTCCATTTGCTAAATCTTCATATGATTTGTACATAATATCCATTCTACCAAAATAAAAGCCGTCGATTTGATTACAAATTGTATTGAAACTTTCAATCATTTTAGGAGTGATTTCATGACTTGCATCAATAAATTTTGTACCTCGGCAATGATTTCCATAAGGTACCAAATTTATTATCTCTCCTTTATTTAAAACCATGTTTAGTTTGTTATTGTATTCTTTTTCAAGTGCTTTAATTTGAAAAACATAACGAATATCTTGGTGTAAAAGTTCTCGAATGGTATTTTTTCCGTTACCTGTTAAAATCATAAATTCTTTAGATACAATTCCAGTAATTTTTCCGGGTTGATTAGGTAATTTTACATAGAAAAGCCCAATTTCGTTTTCATAAGGGATTAAATCTTGTAATAGAATATTAAATTTTGCTTTTTTAAGATACGTTGCTAATTCGTCTCGTGTGTTTATTTTTTTTACAGCTGTTCCTCTCAAACCGATGTCTGGCTTTGCTATTAAAGGAAAATTAATGTTTTCGGAAATTAATTTTTGTAAAATATTTTCTAAATTTTCATCAGGAGATATTAATATTGTTTTTGGATAATACTCTTGCGGAATTAAATCATAAATTTCTTTTTTAGATTCCATAAAAAATCCACCATTTTTAATTGTAGGATTAGATGCGTTGAAAAAGAAAAACGATTTTGTCCGAATTACATAATACAAATATTGAAAATATACTGGAAAATAGAGCACTTGGTATGGCCAATATTCCCAATGTGTAAGTTTGTGAAAGAAGAGTTTAAACTTGATCATGGTTTTCCATTAGGTCTAAATAAGACATTTGTATTTTGTTTTCTGAAATGAAACATTGTGTAATACTTATAGTTTTCAAAAGATTATTTCGGTTGATTTGTAAGCCAAATTCTTCATTTTCAGATTCTGTAAACAGGTGAAAATTTAAAATATCTGTTGTCGTTGGATTAGTATTTTTAAGCATAAAATTAGCAAACCATTTTGCTCTTTCAATTCTAATTTCTTTTGAATACAGTGTAGAAGAAGACCAGATATGATGCTCTGAAATAGCTAATTCTTCTTGTCTTTTCTCAATTTCATTCCATTGCAATTGAAGCAATTTGTTGTTTTCAAAAAAGACAATTGTGAAAGGCTCAATATTAGTTAAGTCAATGGTTTTCCATAGTTCTAAACTGTTGTTTGAGCTTATTATTTCAATTACAATTAAACCTCTGCTTTTTTTATAAGAAGGTTTTTTAATGTGTTTTTCTTCTGCTCCATTTAGTAAAACAACAATTTTATTTTTAGTATGTGCGATCCAAGTGCCACCAGCTTTTTGATCTTTTGGGAAAAATATTTGTTTGCCATTTATTTCATAAGATTGTGGTGGAATTGCTTTTTTACGTGCTATTTTTTCATCACGATTGGATGTAATTATGTAGCCATTTGTAGTTGGAATAAACGTTACAGTACACATTTTTTTCTGTATTCAAGTGTTGATGGAGCAACTCCAAATGAATTTGAAACTTTAATATGCGGAAAATAGTATAGAGCTACTT
Source organism: Flavobacterium sp. (assembly GCF_035299005.1). Lineage (GTDB taxonomy): Bacteria > Bacteroidota > Bacteroidia > Flavobacteriales > Flavobacteriaceae > Flavobacterium. Next base: position 81,312 of record NZ_DATGXL010000009.1, on the reverse strand, counting down.
TTATCAAGGCTTGATGATGAATGCTGTGCTCTAAATTGTATAATAGTTCACGAAAATAGTTTGTAGGAAGCAATTCTTCGGCACTATAACAATTGTGTTGCAATGAAAGTTGTTTGTTTGGTCTGTCAATATTAGAAAGATGTTTTTCAATGATTGCTATGGCAAAATTAACATCAGATTGAATTTTTATATCTCTATTGCGTTTGTCATAATTTATTATTCCTTGATTATAGTTTATAAGTAAGCAATCAAATAATTCAATAATGTGACGCATGTGTTCACCAATAGTTGCTTGGCTTAATTCAGGATTTTTTTTACAAAATTCTTCGTTTGAAAGCTGTCGAAGCAAATCGATGTTTTCTTTTAAATTATCTTTCACAAAAGAAACTAGCATAATTTACTCGTTTTCTGGAATAAATTTTATAGAGACAGAATTGGTACAATAGCGTTGACCAGTAGTTTCTTGTGGACCATCATCAAATACATGACCTAAGTGTCCTTCACATTTAGCGCACATTACTTCGGTTCTCACCATTCCATAACTTAGATCCTTTTTATAAATTACAGCGCCTTTGATTGCTTGATCAAAAGATGGCCAACCGCAATGTGAATCAAATTTTGTAGAAGAAGTAAATAAATCATTTCCACATGCCGCACAAACGTATTTTCCTTTTTCAAAATGGTCATAATATTCTCCCGTAAAAGCACGTTCTGTGCCTTTATTTCGTAATACTTCATATTCTACTTCCGAAAGTTGGGCTTTCCATTCAGCATCGGTTTTTTTAACTGTTGTATTCATAGCACTAGTTTTTTCCGTGGTTTCGGATTTGTTTTGAGATTGACAAGATTGAAATGAAATTACTAAAAGTAATAAAACCAAGTTTTTCATAGTTGACATTTTTTCAAATTTAATGGTTATCATTCAAATAAAATGTTAACTAAGTTACAAAATATTCGAATTATGTATTGATTTCTAAATCTTTAATATAATCCTCATTTTCATAGAAAAAGCGTTCAAAAGCATCCATTTTTTCGCTAAAAAAGTCAAAAACATCATGCCATGTGTTTTTATTGTTGATGCTAATTCCTGTTTTCTCTACCCAAATGCGACTAATTACTTTTCCGTTTTCTAAATAAAAATTACGCTCAAAAATGGCGTCTTCCAAATAGTCTTCCAAAAGAATAGTTTTCAATGATTCTACCTTTTCATAATATATGATACGTTTATTTTCGTCTTTTGGTTCTATATCTAATAAAACTTGCGCTTTTTTATTGTCAACATAAAACTTAAAAGTAACATCTTTAATTTTGGTATTATACAACAACCATTTGCGCGGATATGTTTCGGCAAACGCGATCCAAAAGTCTTTTTTTATCCGAAGTGCTTCTTCTTTACTAAACATATTATTTTTTTAGGAAAAGTTATTTTCATTGAAAATTTAGTTATCTTTAAGATTACTAAAATTTTATAGGTATGCTTTTTAACGATTTTATAAAATATATTCCAAAGATAGAAAAAGAAAAATTGCTTTCTACAGATGCGCATGTAAAAATGGCGCCATTGGAACGTATTTCGTATTTGAAAAAAGAAAATTACTTAGATAAAAACCCGAAAAAGGCAGCTGTTTTAATGTTGTTTTATCCAAAAAATGAAATTACGCATTTGGCATTAATTGTTAGAAATTCTTATCCAGGCGTACATTCATCTCAAATAGGATTTCCTGGAGGTAAAGTTGAAGAATCGGATTTAAATTTAGAAGAAACCGCATTGAGAGAAACGCATGAAGAAGTAGGAATTCATCCTGATAAAATAAAAATTATTAAAACATTTAGCGAAATATATATTCCACCTAGCAACTTTTTAGTTGCTCCATTTATGGGAATTTCGCACGAAGAATTAACGTTTATTCCTGATTTAGATGAAGTTAAACGAGTACTCGAATTTTCGATTGTTGATTTTTTAGACGAGAGGAGTATTACTAAAGTAAAAATGTCAACTTCCTATGCTACAGATATTGAAGTACCTGCTTTTATGGTAGATAAATACGTGGTTTGGGGTGCTACTGCGATGATGATGAGTGAGTTAAAAGAAACCATCAAAAGCGTTTTGTTGTAAACTCTTTTAATCTACTTTAAAATTATATTTTCATCATGCGATTTTATTCTTTTTTTCTTTTAAAAATGTTCTATTTTACTACATTTGCTTTCTTGTTTTGTTAAAAAAGGAATTAGTATGGGATTATTTAAGAGAAATCCTTTTGGACATATATTGTTTTTAAAAACGTGGTTAATTCGCATTGCGGGATTCTTAACACACAGACGCTATAAAAGCTTTAATAGATTGCAGATAGAAGGTTCTGAAATAATTAGAAGTTTACCAGATACCAATGTGTTGTTTATTTCTAATCATCAAACTTATTTTGCTGATGTTGTAGCAATGTTTCATGTTTTTAATGCTAGTTTGAAAGGTAGAGAAAATAATATTAAGAATGTTTTTTATTTATGGAATCCAAAACTTAATATGTATTATGTTGCCGCTAAAGAAACGATGCAAGAAGGTTTGTTGCCAAGAATTTTAGCATATGCAGGTGCAATTACTGTTGAAAGAACTTGGAGAGCAAAAGGAAAAGATGTTACCGAAAAGAAAGAAGTAAATCCAAATGATACTGAAAATATAAAAATTGCCCTACAAGACGGTTGGGTAATTACTTTTCCACAAGGTACTACACGTTCTTTTAAACCAGTTAGAAAAGGCACTGCCCATATTATTTTGCAACACAAGCCCGTTGTTGTACCCATTGTAATTGATGGTTTCCGTCGTTCGTTTGACCGAAAAGGATTAATGATAAAAAAGAAAGGAATTTTGCAATCTATGGTTATTAAAGAGCCTTTGCAGATTGATTATGAAAATGATTCTGTAGATAAAATTGTTGAAATGATTGAATTTGCAATTGAGCAACATCCTTCATTGCTAAAAGTTATTCCAGCAGAAGAATTGGAAGAAAAAGAAAAATTAGACAAAGAAAGAATGTGGAAATATTAATAAAAAAGGAGGCAATTGCCTCCTTTTTTATTGAACAGGTTCAACGATGAATCCTTCTTTTCGTAATAGTTTAATGACACCTTCATCACCCGCTAAATGACCAGCACCCACACCATAAAAGGTTGGGGTTTTTGATGCGGTTTCAGAAATGATTGGAATCCAGTTTTTATTTCTGTTGTTTAATAGAAGATCTTGATTTTCTGAAGAAATTTTATTTTCAGATTCATCCATTGCTTTTAGCATTCCTTCGATGTCTTTTTCTTTGTATATTTCTAAAAGTCTAAGAAATTCTGCTTTGTCTTGATTTAAATCGCTTTTTGCTGTTTTTAACAGTTCATCAGCTTGAATTTGATAAGGAATAGCATCAAATACTTTCATCTGATCTTTCATTTCTTCTAAACCATAAATTTCTTCACCTTGTTCTTTGGTTATCTTCATTAATTCTGATTCAACTGATTGAAATTCACAGTCTAGCATTTTAGGTAATAACATACTACTAACCACGAAAGGTTTGAAAGTGTCAAACATTTTGGCCGACATATTCATGTGCTTTTTTAGAAAATCGTCTACAATTTTAAAATCTTCGGCACTTAATAAAGTAGAAAGTTTTACATCATTATTCATTTTCATGTATTTGAGCATCTGCATTTGCATCGCTTTGTCGTCCATATCAAGCTCTAGATATAGTTGTTTTGTTTCTTGTAATGCTTTGATTGTATTTTCATCTAAACTGGCGTCACAAGTTGCGTGAATGGTTCCAAATACATATGAAGGTTCTTGCAATCCATTGCCTGAAATTTTCCACAATAAACTTTTCTCTAATTCTTGTGAGTTTCCCAATAGCGAGGTAAAAAGCCCGGCAACTAAAAGAAGGTGTTTCATTAAAAATCTATTTTTTGTAGTTCATTAAAGTTTTTTTGTAGTCTTCTCATTAATATTCCATATAAAATTCTGTAGAATAGCCAAATTAGACCAATGAATACTACTATTACAATTATATAAACCAAAACCATTATACAATAAAAAGTATTTACGGATAAACTTTTAGACATTTTTTCAACCAATTTTTGAATATTTGGATCATACATAAATTGGAAAATAAAAACCAAAATGAATGAAAAAGCTGTCATTCCTAAGTTGTACCAAACGTAATATTTAACGGTTTTTCTAGTTTTTAAAATGCTTTGCATCAATTGTTTTACAGTATCCGTAGTATTAATTGTTTTGTAATTTTTAAAAAACAAATAAATAAAGAATAAAATGATACCATAATTAACTACAGAAATTATAGGCATAATTGTATCTAAATGATACATTTCTAATGTTTTGAAATATTCTTCATCTGCTGTTAAAAATGAAATTCCACTCCATAATAAAAGTTCCAAAACACTTATAATCAAAATCCACTTCACAATTGATGATGATCTTTTGTGTAGCATTCCGTATATTTCTTTTTCTGTAACTTGGTCGAAAGCATTTTCGTTTTTCTTCCAATCTTTTTTTAATATTTCTAATTCATCCATGATTACGGATTTAATATTTTTTTTAATTTTCCTTTTACACGGTTCATTTTTACCCGTGCATTTACTTCACTAATACCTAAGGTTTCAGATATTTCGGTGTAATCTTTGTCTTCTAAATACAAGAAAACGAGCGCTTTTTCAATATCATTTAATTCACTTATGGCGCTGTATAATAGTTTTAATTTTTCTTCTTCTTCAAAGTTGTAATCGTCTTGTGTTACCTTATGAAAGGTACTATCAAACTCAATGGTATCAATGGTTCGTTTCTTTTTTCGGTAAAGTGTAATTGCAGTGTTTAAGCCCACTCGGTATGCCCAAGTTGTAAATTTAGAATCGCCTCTAAAGTTTGGAAAAGCCTTCCATAATTGAATCGTAATTTCCTGAAACAAATCTTTATGCGCATCAGCATCAGTAGTATATAATCGACAAATTTTGTGAATTATATTCTGATTCTCTTTGAGTTGCTTTACGAAAAGTGCTTCCGATTCTGATTTCATATACAATAAGTAGTCGTTTGGACTAATTTGTTACAAGTTAAGTATTTCAAATTTAAATATTCATTAACTTTTTTCCGAAAGATTTAATTCTTTTTTCTTCTTATCTTTGAAAGGATAAATTTACAATGATAAATGAACATACCTCGTAGTAGTTTTCCTCGAATTGTCATCATCGGTGGTGGTTTTGCAGGAATTTCTTTGGCCAAAAAGCTTCGTAATAAAAAGGTGCAAGTTGTTTTATTAGATAAGCACAATTACCATAATTTTCAACCTTTGATGTATCAGGTTGCAACGGGTGGTTTAGAACCTGATTCTATCGCTTATCCCATAAGAAAAGTAGTGCAAGAGTTTAGAGATTTTTATTTTCGCTTGGCAGAAGTGCGAGAAATTGATGCCAAAAACAATAAAGTAATTGCTGATATTGGCGAACTCAAGTATGATTATTTAGTCATTGCAACGGGTTCAAAAACCAATTATTTTGGAAATAAAGAAATTGAACGCAATAGTATGGCAATGAAAACCATTCCGCAATCGTTGAACATTCGTAGTTTAATTTTAGAGAATTTTGAACAAGCTTTGCTTACCAATGATATCGACGAACGTCATAGTTTGATGAATTTTGTTTTAGTAGGCGGTGGACCAACAGGGGTAGAGTTAGCTGGAGCTTTAGCTGAAATGAAAAAAGCTATTTTGCCAAAAGATTACCCTGATTTAGATGTTCGTAAAATGGAAATTAATCTAATCCAAGGAAGTAATAGAGTTTTAGATTCAATGAGTGAAAATGCATCTGAAAAAGCAGAAAAATTCTTATTGAATTTAGGGGTCAGCGTTTGGAAAAACGTTCGTGTAACAGGTTACGATGGAAAAACAGTCACCACAAATTCCGATTTGTCCTTTGATTCTGCAACAGTGATTTGGACAGCAGGTGTACAAGGTGCTTTGCCTCACGGTTTAAAATCGGATAGTTTTATTGAAAAAATTGATCGGATAAAAGTCAATCAATACAATCAAGTAGAAGGTTATGATAATCTTTTTGCAATTGGAGATATAGCAGTTATGACTTCAGAAACCTATCCACAAGGACATCCCATGATGGCACAACCAGCCATGCAACAAGGAAGATTATTAGCCGAAAATATAATCCGATTGCTAGATAAAAAAGAGTTAAAGCCTTTTGTTTACAAAGACAAAGGTTCGATGGCAACTATAGGAAGAAACAAAGCTGTTGTTGATTTACCAAATTACAAATTTAGTGGTGTTTTTGCTTGGTTTGTTTGGATGTTTGTGCATTTGTTTTCGCTAATTGGATTCAAAAATAAAGCGGTTGTATTCTTAAATTGGGTGTATAATTACATCCGTTTTGACAGAGAGGCTCGTTTAATTATGCGTCCGTATAAAAAGAGAAAATTAGTAAGTTTTACGAGTGATGAGTTGTAAATAAATTATGAAAACAAAACCAACTTTATATATTTCAATTTTATTAGTTTTTCTATTTGAATCAATTCTTGCGGTCTTAGTTTATAACAAAATTGGAAGCGATAGAATTACTGTGAGTACAATTAGGATTCTTATTCAAATTTTATTCTTATTAGTATTGTTAAAATCAAATAATAAAGTAATTCTTTATTTGTTTACTTTTTATCATGTAATAGTTTGTCTTCAATTTTTAATGAAGGATAGTTCTACCATAAATATTCTATTAGGAATTTATCACATAATTATTGCACTGTTAGTTTACTTCAATGAAAATATTGATAATATAATCTTAAGAGTAAAGTCCAAGAACTAAATTCTCTCATACCCAATTGCTAATCCCACAAACTTACTATACCCTTCCATGCCATCTTTTTGTTGGTTGGCTTTTAGAAAATTGTCGTAGAAATATTCAAAAAAGGTGTTGATTGGTGTTTGGTATTCTTCCCAAAAGATTTCATTTTCTTCAAAGTTTTTCAAAACGCCTTTGTTGATTTTTTTTACAAAAGGCTTCGAACTTCCTTCTTGTAAGGCTTCTAAATTATTCAAGGCATAACGCAATGCAAAACTATATGCCGAATATTGGAAATACAAATCCTCGTTTTTTGCAGCGGTTACAAATCCGATGAAATTGCATTCGCTCTCGCTTCCAATTCCTGTTTGATGCGCCATTTCGTGGCAAGTGGTTAAAGGTGAAGTGTATTTAGGTTTCAAATAATTGACTTGTGCTTCATTGGTAAACGGATTCAAATAACCGCCAAATCCCATATAACTCAAAGGATAACTAAATAACGAAGATTTAATACTTTTTACTTCGTAACGGAATTCTTGTAAGTCGGTTGGGATCTTTTCATAACCTTTTAAAGCCAAATTATAAATTTCGTCATCCGAATACGGAATCATAACGGCTAACGAATCATTTTTAGTGATTTGGAGTTGAAGTTCATTGGTTTTTACCAACATTTTTTCAATGAAAGCTTCCAATTGTTGTTTCGAATATTCTTTTTCAATCTGTAATTTTTCATGTAATGGAATGCGGTAGTAGTTCATTCCCCAAAGAATATGAAAGAAAAAATAAAACACCGAAACCCAACTCAATATTGCTAATCCGTTATTTTTCCACTCTTTAAAAAAGCCAATTCGGTGTTTCCAAATCCATCGGAATAATAGAAAAATCAATATAAAATACATTAAATCGCCAAATGAAAATGGTAACCAACCCAATGCTTTTCTCGACAAGAAAGATAGTTTTGGATAAAAACCTTTGCTGTACCAATTTTCTACAAAATCAGGAAATAAACCAATCGTTTTCACAACGATGATTTGGATGACTAAAAATAAAGGAAGGACAAATTTTCTTTTCACAGTGTATTTTAAAACGTAAATATAATCACAAATCAATTTGTAAAGAAATTAAACTTTGTAACTTTGTTGCTTAGACACTTAAAAACTACAAAAATATAATGAGCCAAGAAATTAGAAATCTGGAACCAAAGCCACTTTGGAACAAATTTGCCGATTTGAATGCCGTTCCACGTCCGTCTAAAAAAGAAGAACGTGTGATTGAATTCATGAAGAACTTCGGAACCAGTTTAGGATTAGAAACGTTTGAAGACGAAATCAGAAACGTAATCATTCGCAAACCAGCAACGCCAGGAATGGAAAACCGCAAACCAATTGTTCTTCAAGGACATTTGGATATGGTACACCAAAAAAATAATGATACAAATTTTGATTTCGACACGCAAGGAATCGATATGTATGTCGATGGTGATTGGGTTCGTGCAAAAGGAACTACACTTGGTGCTGATAATGGGTTAGGAGTTGCGATGATTATGGCGATTTTAGAATCTACAGATATCAAACATCCTGCAATTGAGGCTTTGTTTACGATTGATGAAGAAACTGGAATGACAGGCGCTTTGAACTTAAAAGGTGGTGTGTTACAAGGTGAAATTTTATTGAATTTAGATACTGAAGAAGATGATGAAATCGATATCGGTTGTGCGGGAGGAATTGATGTAACGGCTACAAGAGGTTACAGCGAAGAAGAAACGCCAGAAGGTTCTGTAGGTTATACGATTACTGTAAAAGGTTTGCAAGGAGGACACTCGGGAATGGATATTCATAAAGGATTAGGAAATGCCAACAAAATCATGAACCGTTTATTATTTGACGGATTTGAGAATTTTGGTTTGCAAATCGCTGAAATTTCAGGAGGAAGTTTGCGTAATGCGATTCCGAGAGAAAGTGTAGCGAAAGTAATTATTGCTGAAATGTATGATGAAGCGTTTGTTTTTGACATGCAAGAAGTAATTGGCGACATCAAAACCGAATTCAAAACAATGGAACCAAATTTAACGGTTGAGATTGTTAAAAGTGATTCAACTCCAGCAAAAGTAATGGATTTGGGTGTGCAAGAAGGTCTGTTACGAGCTATTTATGCAGCACACAACGGTGTTTACAGAATGTCGGCTGATATGGAAGACTTGGTAGAAACTTCGAATAATATTGCACGAGTGATTGTAAAAGACGGACAAATTTCGATTCAGAATTTAACGCGTTCATCTGTGGAAAGTTCTAAAATGGATTTAGCAAATAGCTTGCGTTCGGCATATGAATTATTTGGTTGCGAAGTAGAATTTGGAGGAAGTTATCCAGGTTGGACACCTAATGTAAAATCTGAAATTTTAGATGTTTTGACATCAATTTACGAAAAACAAAACGGTGAAAAACCAAAAGTAGTGGCGTGTCATGCTGGATTAGAATGTGGTATTTTAGGAACGAATTATCCAAACATGGATATGATTTCTTTTGGGCCAACGATTCACGGAGCACACAGTCCTGATGAAAGAGCATCCATTAAATCGTCTCAAAAATTTTGGAAGTTTGTTATTGAAATTTTGGAGAATATTCCGGTTAAGAAATAGGAGAATTGAAAATAGAATAAAGAAAAAATCCCTTGGAAACTAGGGATTTTTTGTGTTTATACTCTGAAAATGGCGAGTAGCCATAAACAGCTTTTTAGTTTAAAATTTTAACGTTTCTGCGGCTTGGCCGTCGTTGCGGCAATTTACGAAGAATTTTATTATGAAATGCAGTGCATGAAAATCCGAAGGATTTTCTTTTGTGGTTTAGACTAGCAATGCGGCTAAACCGCTGTTACCAAATGTTTTAATTAGAAGAAAATATAATATACTGCAAATAATATTGGTGTAAACATCATTGAAAAAACTAAAACTATATTTAACGCTTTACTTTTAATGTAAATATTTAGAATGTTAACTATTATTGAAATTAAAAAAGTTATAAGAAGTAAATTATTTGAGAATAAACCAACATTAATTATTTCCCATTTTTTATCTAATACTTTTATTTTATTAACATTGTTCGAGAGAAAAGATTTAATAATGATTATTTTTTGACCTTTATCATAAACTTTAATTGGAGCTTTTCCAATACGAAATCTTTCACCGTTAGTTAATTCTAATATTATTTTATCATCCATTTTTGGTTTTTGTGTATTACTACCTGTAATTGCTGTAAAGCCATAAATAGAATTTAATTCAGAAATGACATCTTCTTTACCAGGAAGTAAAATATCAAGTGTTATTAGGCTTGAAAGAATTAAATTAAAGATAACGATTCGGAATACTGTTTTTCTTTCCAATTTTTAAGTTTTTTTGAGCAAAAATAGTTGGTAACGTTCCGGCGCTTGGCGAGGTTGCGAGCTTCGGAACCGATTATTTTCTATCAAAGATAAAATTTCTTGCGAAATCTAAACGTGAATTTACTACAAAATTCGCAATCTTGCCAAACGCCTGTTAGCTGAAGTTTTTTGTATATAAACCTAAATTTGCATCTAAATATACAAGTGAATACTTTTCTTTAATTTTATTAAGCTCATTTTTTCCAAAAGAATTTGAAGAATCAATCTCGTAAAATGTTTTGATAACTATTTTATTCTTATCTAATTTGTCTAAATCCAAGTACATTGCGTAAATACAATTATAATAATTTAGATAAATTGGAAAGTTTGGTGTTAAATCTTCTCTTAGTAAACCTGAATTTTCAATGAGTTCTATGAAATATTTGAATGTTTTATGTAGAGATCTCGGAACTATCTTAGGATTATGAAATGTTTTACTTTCAGTGATTGATATGTTGGAAATTCCAGGACCAAAGTGTCTATTTAAAATATGAATTATTGAGATATACTCATAGTGAATAATATTTCCGTTCAGTTTGAACTTTGTTTCAGAAGATTCAGCCGTAATAATATCTTGTATTATTAGTGCTTCGTTGTGAATATATTTCGATTTTAATAAAGCCTTTCGGATGTCAATTTCTTCTGCTTCAGAAACATTGCCACTAATATATCTTTCAAGATTTGATTTCTTAATTGTGTCACGAGTTTCTTTGGCAATAATTGCTAAATTTTTATCTACATGTCTCTCGTTTAGCATTTCGTTGCTCCATTTTAACGATATTGTTTTTAAATAAGCTGCGTCACGCTTTACTTCATTTTGGTCGATAAGAATTAAAAATCCCAATTGGATTCTTAAATTTATCATTGCGTTAAAATTATCCACGTCAAATTCTTGTGAATTTATCTCATTGCCTTTCTCATATTTGCGAAAATCAGATTGATTTTTATCAAAATTAAGTTTATAATAATTAGATTTATAACTATAATCTGTTGAGTAAATATATGCTAAATGTCTGAATTTATAATTTTCAAAAATTTCATCTTCTAATAAATGAATGTCTTTTTTTTCTCTAAGTTTTAAAATACCGAGCATCTCTTCTTCATCAAGCGTCAGCTTAATCCGATTCTGTATTTTTTTTTCGATATTATTAAATAGCTTTTCATATTCGTGGAATTTTTCGATGTTCATTTTTTATGCAGTAGTATTAAAATTTCAGCTAACTTGTATATATGCGAAACTTTCCGCCTACTTTTATGCTGTATTGGCAAGATTGGCGAATGTTTTGCGTTTTTTTGTTTCGCTTTTTTTATTAAATCAAATATATTAAATTTTTCTTACAAGTCATCAATTGAAATTTTAATTGTTTGAAATAAAAAAGGCTCACTTTCGTGAACCTTTTCGTTTATTAACTCAAAATAATTAAAACTAAGATAGGAAAAATAATTCCGGCTACGGCCAGTTTCCAGCCTCGTTGTTTAAAGGTGTATTTGCCGTGAGTGAGCATCATTGTCCCTGTTATGGCAATTAAGATTAATGAAATCCCAAAAATATCAGAATAGTATATCCACCAGTTTGAAGTGTTTTTGTGCAACTTCATCGTTTGACTAATAATAGGTGTTTTGTTAAACGCTACAATTTCACCTTTCCCAGTTTTCATATCGATTTCGACATCGTGCTTTTCAAATGAAATTTTGAAGGTGCCTTTTTTTACATTGTGGCGACGCATTTTATCGTCTATGCCCAATTGTTTTCCTAAATTTTCGGCATAGGCTTCAGTAATTTGGCTTTCTTCTGGTAATTGTACTTTAATGTTCTTCGTTTCTACTGTATATTTTTCGGGATGCCAATGTTCTCTGTGGTTCATTAAAATGCCTGAAAAAGCAAATGAAATAATTAATCCTACGTAGAAGTAACCAAAATCGCGGTGTAGATCTCTAACTAATTTTTGTTGTTTCATGTTCTAAAAAATAAAAAGCTAAGGTATGGTTTAAAATTTATATCGCAAAGATGTCATTATTTGTCTTGGTGCAATTGGATTCACACTGTAATTTTCGTGGACAGTATAATTCAATTCGTTTGTGATATTAGATAATTTACACAATACTGAAAATTGGTTCCAGTTGTAGCCTAAAGATACATCAATCGTCGTGTAGCCATCCAAAGGAATTTCGCGGTCTAAAATACCATTAGGTTGTGTTGGATCTACTTGATTGTTCCAACCACCCACACGGTTTCCAATATAATTCCCAATAGCTCCAAAAGAAACATCTTTTAAAACACCAGATTGTACTGTGTAAAAGAAACTTAAATTTGCTGTATTTGCGGGTGTTCTCACTAATCGGTCACCTTCGATAAAGCTTCCTGTTGTGCCTGTTGTTTTGGTATAACGCATATCGTTGTAGCTGTAACCCGCAATAATGTTTAATGCATCTATTGGTTTATAAGTAATATCAACTTCAACTCCTTTGCTAGTTGTTTCGCCACTTAGTGATTTTACATTGGTATTAGTGTTTACGTTTCCATTGGCATCAAATTCGGCAGTTTGAGCTAAATTGCTGTTTACTATTTGATATAAAGTAACGTTTGTTGTAAGAATACCTTTCCAAAATTCTTTTTTTACACCTACTTCGTATTGGTCAATGATTGATGGTTTTATAGCTTCGTTGTAGATGGTTACTCCAGTGTTTGGAGTGAATGAATTAGCATAACTTGCAAAAATTGAAGTGTTTTTCGTTGGTTGGTAAATTAACCCAACTTTAGGTGAAAAAGCTCTGTCGTTGCGAATTTTTTCTTCGGTAACTGTATTTGTAGCAATGTTATTTGTAATTGGTTTTGCTTCTTGGTACGAATAACGAATACCTAATAATGCTTTGAATTTTTCTCCAAACGAAATCAAATCTTGTGCATATACACCATAGCGATTGGTTTCTGTGTTTACAATTCTTGTCACTTCTGAAGCAGGAATTGGACCTTCGTTTGAAGCAGCATAAGAAGTAGGGTCAAATATATTAACAGTATCGTAAGTAGTTACAGTTGCTCCTGTAGTGCTGTTGTAAAAGCGGAATGTATAGGCATCTGCATACGAATTTTCAGTATCGATTCCAGTAAACAATTGATGTTTGATTTTCCAAGTTTTAAAATTACCCTGCAAGCTGATTTGGTTGGCAAAAATTTGTTCCACTGCTTTATTTCTTCCTAAAGGTCGGTTCCAGTTGCCATTTGCAGCAGGTTGAATACGTTCAGTTCCAATGGAAGTTCTTTTGTAATTTTGGAATGAAGAGTTAAAGTTTAATTTCCAATTCGAGTTGAATTGATGATTTACTAAAATTGAAGCTGTAGCTTGTTTGGTACTACCGTTTGACCATTTTGCACCTAAATATGCATTTCTTGGTACATCTGCAATTTGTTTTCCTATTGAACCTGTTCCAAAATCTGGCGTCCAATCATCGCTCAAATAATCACCTTGCAGTGTAATATCTGTTTTATTGTTTATTTTAAATAAGAAAGAAGGGTTCACATAATAGCGTTCTTTGGTTACATAATCTCTAAAACTTTCAGAATTTTCATACGAGCCGTTAAAACGGTATGCAATAGCATGATTTAAAGGGCCGTAAATATCAATTGAAGGTTTGTAAAAATTATAACTGCCTGTTTGCATTGTAAATTCGCCACCTTTTTTAAATGTTGGCATTTTAGTTACCATGTTTAAAATTCCTCCAGGAGCCACATTTCCATATAAAAGTGCAGCACTACCTTTTAAAATTTCTACTTTTTCTAATGAAGCAACTTCAGGAATTGAACCACTATTAAAACGGAAACCATTTTTGAACATATTATTGGAAGACATATCATAGCCTCTAGACCAAAAAGATTCTTGAGCGCCACCACGAGCCGAACCTACATATACGCCGTTAGCATTTTTAATAACATCACTTAATCGGATAGATTGTTGTTGAAAAATAATTTCGTTTCCAATAACTTGTATAGCTTGTGGCATATCTAGTGGTTTGATGCCAGCTCTATTAACAGACGATTTTCCTTTGTCGTTTTTTCCAAGGATGGCTACTTCTTTTAAATTTTTTACAGTGTCATTTTCTGTAAAGTAATTTTCAAATTCTTCATTTGTTTTTTCTTGTGCGACTGCTTGAAGTGAAAGCAGTAGGGCTATGGATTTAAATATGTTTTTACACATCTTATTTAGATTTAATTAAAATAACAATGCAAAAATATATAGAGAAAACGAATTCACAAAACTTATTTAGACTTATTTTAAATAAAAATTTTAAAATATTGATTTTCAGTCGAAAAACTTTTAAACATTTATACTTTTATACTTTCAACTAAAATTGTAACTTTGCACTCCAAAATAAGTGACTACTATGTTAGACAGATTACAATATGTAAAGCAACGTTTCGACGAAATTTCAGATTTGATTATTCAGCCTGATGTGATTGCCGATCAAAAGCGCTATGTACAATTAAACAAAGAATATAAAGACCTAAAAGCGTTAGTAGATAAAAGAGATGAGTACATCGTTTTGGATGGAAACATTAAAGAAGCTAATGAAATTATAGCAGATGGTTCTGATGCTGAGATGGTTGAAATGGCCAAAATGCAATTAGAAGAAGCTAAAGAACGTTTACCGCAATTAGAAGAAGAAATCAAATTTATGTTGATTCCTAAAGATCCTGAAGATGCGAAAAACGTGATGGTTGAAATTCGTGCAGGTACTGGAGGTGATGAAGCTTCAATTTTTGCAGGAGATTTATATCGTATGTACACTAAATATTGTGATTCTAAAGGTTGGAGAACTTCTGTAGTAGATGTAAGTGAAGGTACTTCAGGTGGTTTCAAAGAGGTGATTTTTGAAGTAACAGGAGAAGATGTTTACGGTACTTTAAAGTTTGAAGCAGGTGTACACCGTGTTCAACGTGTTCCTCAAACTGAAACACAAGGTCGTGTACATACATCGGCAGCTACAGTAATGGTTTTACCAGAAGCAGAAGAATTTGATGTGCAAATTGATATGAATGATGTTCGTATTGATTTTTTCTGTTCATCTGGTCCTGGAGGTCAATCGGTAAACACTACAAAGTCTGCGGTTCGTATGACGCATATTCCAACGGGATTGGTAGCGCAATGTCAGGATGAAAAATCACAACATAAGAACAAAGATAAAGCGCTAACGGTTTTACGTTCTCGTTTGTACGAAATGGAATTGGCTAAAAAGCAAGAGGAAGATGCTAAAAAACGTAATTCGCAAGTAAGTAGTGGTGACCGATCAGCTAAAATTAGAACTTATAACTACGCACAAGGAAGAATTACTGATCATAGAATTGGTTTGAGTATCTTTGATTTAGATGGTTTTATGAATGGAAATTTACATAAAATGATTGATGAGTTGCAATTAGTAGCCAATACTGAAAAACTTAAAGAAAGCGAAGTTTTCTAAATGAAAGAAAACAGAAGATAGAATAAAGAGAAAAGATGCTAAACAATAATTTGTTTGGCATTTTTTTTAAAACCTTGCGAACTTTGCGAAAAACTTTGCGAACTTTGCGTTTAAACAACAACACAATGACTAATGAACAACTAATTACCCAAATCCGAACTAAAAAATCTTTTCTTTGTATTGGCTTAGATGTAGATTTGACTAAAATTCCACAGCATCTACTAACTTTAGAAGATCCAATTTTTGAGTTTAACAAAGCTATTATTGATGCCACACATGACCTATGTGTTTCTTATAAACCCAATACAGCTTTTTATGAAGCTTATGGAATAAAAGGTTGGCAATCACTTCAAAAGACGATTAATTACATCAATTCAAACTATCCTGAAATTTTTACCATTGCTGATGCAAAACGTGGCGATATTGGCAACACTTCGTCAATGTATGCGAAAGCTTTTTTTGAAGATTTGAATTTCGATTCGGTCACAGTAGCTCCTTATATGGGCAAAGATTCTGTAGAACCGTTTTTAGCTTTTGAAAATAAGCATACAATTATGCTTGCTTTGACATCAAACGAAGGGGCATTTGATTTTCAAACAAAAAATATTGGTGAAAAAGAATTGTATAAAGTGGTTTTGGAAACGTCAAAATCATGGAAGAATGCTGAAAATTTGATGTATGTTGTAGGTGCAACAAAAGCAGAATATTTCACCGAAATTAGAAAAATAGTTCCCAATAGCTTTCTATTAGTTCCTGGAGTAGGAGCCCAAGGCGGAAGTTTAGCCGATGTTTGCAAATATGGCATGAGTGATAATGTAGGTTTGTTAATTAATTCTTCACGAGGCATTATTTACGCTTCAAATGGAGCTGATTTTGCTGAAAAGGCTAGAGCAGAAGCCCAAAAATTACAACAAGAAATGGCCGAAATTTTGGGTTAATTTTTAAAATAATGCAATTAACAGACCAAATAGGAACCCAGCTTTTTTTTGAAACAACTCCTAAGCGAATTGTCTCATTGGTGCCTTCTCAAACCGAGCTGTTATATGATTTAGGATTAGAAGATGCTATTGTTGGTATTACTAAATTCTGTGTACATCCTGTTCATTTTAGATCTGTTAAAACAATTGTTGGTGGTACCAAAAATGTAAGATTTGATAAAATTAAGTCACTTCTGCCCGATATTATTATATGCAACAAAGAAGAAAACACAAAAGAAATAGTAGAGGAGTTATCGCAAATTTGCCCAGTATGGGTAACTGATATTCATACAATCGCCGATAATTTACAAATGATTCACGATTTTGGTCAATTGTTCAACCGACGCATCGAAGCTCAAAAATGGATTGATAAAATCAATTTTATCTATCTTGAATTTCAACAATTTATAAAAGAAAAACCAATTAAAAAAGTAGCGTATTTCATTTGGGCAAATCCACACATGGTGGCTGGAAATGATACGTTTATCAATGAACTATTGCAATTGAATCATTTTGAGAATATTTACAACGTAAAAGAAGGGCGTTATCCAGAAATCGAATTAAAAAAAATCCGCTTAGAAGGCGATCCCGATTATGTTTTTTTGTCTTCTGAACCTTTTCCGTTTAAAGATGAACATGCGTTTGAGATTGGTCGTTTCACCCATCATGCTAAAACAGTTTTTGTCGATGGTGAAATGTTTTCTTGGTATGGAAGTCGCTTATTAAAAGCATTTGATTATTTTAAATTACTACATTCAAAAATATAGTAAGCGGCTCTTTGTTAACATTTTCTTTTCTCTTTCAGCTTAAAAACCTACATTTGACAAAATAACTAGCATTGATTTCATACACACTATATAAAAACGAAGCAAGTACCGAATGGGTTACTTTTGTTCATGGAGCAGGAGGAAGTTCTTCTATATGGTTCAAGCAAATTCGTGATTTTCAAAAGCATTTCAATGTCTTATTGCTTGATTTAAGAGGTCATGGCAATTCAAATGAACAAATTAAAACGGCTTTTAAACAAAAATATACATTCAAGTCAATCGCGAATGACGTAATTGAAGTCATTGATCATCTTCAAATTGAAAGTTCGCATTTTGTAGGTATCTCGCTAGGTTCAATTGTTATTCGTCAATTAGCCGAGATGTATCCTACACGAGTAAAAAGCATGATTTTAGGCGGAGCAATTTTGAAAATGAATTTTCGCTCGCAAATTTTAATGCGATTAGGAAATATGTTCAAATATGTATTGCCATATTTGGTTTTATACAAATTTTTTGCCTTTGTGATTATGCCTAAAAAGAATCATAAAAACTCTCGCTTGTTATTTATCAATGAGGCCAAGAAACTCTATCAAAAAGAATTTATCAAATGGTTTAAATTAACAGCAGAAATTAATCCTGTATTACGTTGGTTTCGTCAAGTGGAATTAGATATTCCCACACTTTATGTCATGGGAGAAGAAGATTACATGTTTTTACCAGCAGTAAAACAAGTAGTTGCTAACCACGTAAAAACTGCTGAATTATTTGTAATCCAAAACTGCGGACACGTAGTTAATGTTGAACAACCGGTTGTTTTTAATGAAACAGTGATTGGGTATTTGAAGAAACGAGGATAAATTATAAAAACAAAAAACCACGCCCTAAAGCGTGGTGATTTTTTAAACTAACCCTAACCAAATGAGAAAAACTCAAATTTATTACACTGCAAATATCCGATGTTTTTTTCAATGGTAATGTTAAGGATATGTTATACTTATGTTATTGATTACTAAATTTTTACGAAAACGATTTTTCTGTAAAAATTCAACTACAAAAGACTATTTTTTATCCTGTAAAGCAAAAACTTTCTTTAATAAGTCAGAACTTCTTGAGGCTAAATTAGTTCTGATGTCTTTTTCTTCCACTGCAATCATTTTGAAAACACCATCCATTGCTTTGTTAGTTGTATAATCTGTTAAATCGGGATTTACTTTCTTTACCAATGGAATGCTATTATATTTAGTAATAATTTCTTTCCAAACTTTATCAGCACCTACTTTAGTAAACGAACTTTTAATCACGGGATTAAATTTAGCATACAAAGCAGTTGAAGTTGTATTTTGCAAATAGGTTGTTGCAGAATTTTCATTACCCATTAAAATGTTTTTAGCATCAGTAAAAGTCATTTGTTTTACGGCATCTACAAAAATAGGTGTCGCTTCTTTAACAGCATCTTCCGCTGCACGATTGATTACTTTTAAACCTTCATCGGCTAACTTACTCATACCTATTTGGCGTAACTTTTTATCAACCGCTTTTAGTTCGTCTGGAAGTAAAATTTTTACCGCTTCATTTTTGAAAAATCCATCGGTAGCCGTTAGTTTAGAAACTTGTTTGGAGATGCCGTTATTCAGTGCTTCTTTTAATCCATTACCTATTTCTCCCTGACTTAAAACACTTGTTCCTTGTGGTAATTGTGCCATAACTTGCTGCATTTCGGCACAACTCAATAAGCCAAAGGCAACGAACATAAATACTATTTTCTTCATTTTTATTGATTTTAGGGAATATCTGAACAAATATAGTGCCTTTTTTATGGAAGAATAATTTTAATTTTTTCAAAGGAATAAAATTATTAAATTCGTAAATTGCACCCTTTAAAACGAATAAAAATTACAGATGGAACTACAAACTCCTTATATTCCTAAAAATAAAGTAAGAATTGTGACCGCAGCATCACTTTTTGATGGTCACGATGCCGCTATTAATATCATGCGTAGAATTATTCAAGCTACTGGTGTTGAAGTAATTCACCTTGGACATGATAGAAGTGTGGAAGAAGTAGTAAATACAGCTATTCAAGAAGATGCAAATGCAATTGCAATGACATCTTACCAAGGAGGTCATAACGAATATTTCAAATACATGTATGATTTGCTTAAGGAAAAAGGAGCAGGTCACATCAAAATATTTGGTGGCGGAGGAGGAGTTATTTTACCATCTGAAATCTCAGAATTACACGAATACGGAATCGAAAGAATTTATTCGCCAGATGACGGTCGTGCTATGGGATTACAAGGTATGATTAACGATTTAGTGCAACGTTCGGATTATCCAATTGGTGATAAACTAACGGGAGAATTATCACATATCGAAGAGAAAAATCCAACGGCAATTGCAAGATTGATTTCGGCCGCTGAGAATTTTCCAGAAATTGCAAAATCGGTTTTTGACCAAATTCACCAAAAGAATGAAACGTCTAAAATCCCAGTATTAGGAATCACAGGAACGGGTGGTGCCGGAAAATCATCTTTAGTGGATGAATTAGTGCGTCGTTTCTTAATTGATTTCCCAGAAAAAACAATTGGATTAATTTCAGTTGATCCATCAAAACGTAAAACGGGAGGTGCTTTGTTAGGCGATAGAATTCGTATGAATGCGATTAATAATTCTCGTGTTTATATGCGTTCGTTGGCTACACGTCAATCTAATTTGGCTTTATCAAAATATGTGGCTGAAGCAATTGAAGTGTTGAAAGCTGCTAAATATGACATCATTATTTTAGAAACATCTGGAATTGGACAATCCGATACTGAAATTTTAGAACATTCTGATGTTTCATTATATGTAATGACACCAGAATTTGGAGCTGCAACGCAGTTAGAAAAAATCGATATGTTAGATTTTGCTGATTTAGTTGCTTTGAATAAATTTGACAAACGTGGTGCTTTAGATGCCATTCGTGATGTAAAAAAACAATACCAACGCAATCATAATTTATGGGATGTAGATACTGATAAAATGCCAATTTTTGGGACAATCGCCTCGCAATTCAATGACCCAGGAATGAATACGCTTTACAAATCTATCATGGATAAGATTGTAGCCAAAACAGGAGCTGATTTAAAATCGACTTTTGAAATTACACGTGAAATGAGCGAGAAAATCTTCGTAATTCCGCCTCACAGAACACGTTATTTATCTGAAATTGCAGAAAACAATAGAAAATACGACGAAACAGCACTTTCTCAAGTTGAGGTAGCGCAAAAATTATATGGAATTTTCAAAACTGTTGAAACCGTTAACGGAAATGTTCCGCAATTAGATAAAGCAGGAATTGTTGAGAGTTCTTTAAAAATTACTGCTGATAACAAAGATTTCGTTTCGTTATTGACTAAAGAGTTTGATAGAGTTAAAATGAACCTTGACCCATACAACTGGGAAATCATTTTAACTTGGGACGAAAAAGTAAACAAATACAAAAATCCAGTTTATAGTTTTAAAGTTCGTGATAAAGAAATCAAAATTGCAACGCATACTGAATCGTTATCGCATTCTCAAATTCCAAAAGTGGCTTTACCAAAATACCAAGCTTGGGGTGATATTTTAAAATGGAATTTACAAGAAAATGTGCCAGGAGAATTCCCATTTGCATCAGGATTATATCCATTCAAACGTGAAGGAGAAGATCCAAGTAGAATGTTCGCAGGAGAAGGAGGACCAGAACGTACCAACAAACGTTTCCATTATGTATCTGCGGGATTACCTGCAAAACGTTTGTCAACCGCTTTTGACTCGGTTACTTTATACGGAAATGATCCACATATTCGTCCTGATATTTATGGAAAAATTGGAAATGCAGGAGTTTCAATTTGTTGCTTAGATGATGCGAAGAAATTATATTCAGGTTTCGATTTAAGTCATCCGTTAACTTCGGTTTCAATGACGATTAATGGTCCAGCACCAATGTTGTTAGGATTCTTCATGAATGCTGCCATCGATCAAAACTGTGAAAAATACATCGTTGAAAATGGTCTACAAGATGAAGTAGAAGCTAAAATCAACGAAATCTATAAGAAAAAAGGAGTAGAGCGTCCAGGATATCAAGGTGCTTTACCAGAAGGGAATAATGGTTTAGGTTTGATGCTTTTAGGAGTTACCGGTGACCAAGTTTTACCTTTAGATGTATATCAAGATATTAAAGTTAAAACGTTAGCCCAAGTTCGTGGAACAGTTCAAGCCGATATTTTAAAAGAAGATCAAGCGCAAAATACTTGTATTTTCTCAACGGAATTTGCTTTGCGTTTGATGGGTGATGTTCAGGAATATTTCATTAAGCAAAACGTTCGTAATTTCTATTCGGTTTCGATTTCAGGATATCATATTGCTGAAGCAGGAGCAAATCCTATTACGCAGTTAGCTTTCACGTTGGCAAATGGTTTCACTTATGTAGAATACTATTTAAGTCGCGGAATGAACATCAACGATTTCGGTCCGAATTTATCGTTCTTCTTCTCAAATGGAATCGATCCAGAATATGCCGTAATTGGTCGTGTGGCGCGTAAAATTTGGGCAAAAGCCATGAAAAATAAATACGGAGCCAACGAAAGAGCACAAATGTTGAAATACCACATTCAAACATCTGGACGTTCATTACACGCTCAAGAGATTGATTTCAATGATATTCGTACGACTTTACAAGCGTTGTATGCTATTTACGACAACTGTAACTCGTTACATACGAATGCTTATGATGAAGCAATTACAACGCCAACAGAAGAATCAGTGCGTAGAGCAATGGCAATTCAGTTGATTATCAATAAAGAATTAGGTTTAGCGAAAAACGAAAATCCAATTCAAGGTTCATTCATTATTGAAGAATTAACGGATTTAGTTGAAGAAGCTGTTTTACAAGAATTCGACAGAATCACAGAACGTGGCGGGGTTCTTGGTGCAATGGAAACGATGTACCAACGTTCAAAAATTCAAGAAGAATCATTGTATTATGAAACCTTGAAACATACAGGAGAATTCCCAATTATTGGAGTAAATACGTTCTTAAGTTCAAAAGGTTCACCAACGGTTATTCCAGCGGAGGTTATTCGTGCAACAGAAGAAGAAAAACAATATCAAATTGATATGTTAAACAATCTTCATAAAACAAGTGCAGAAAAAGTTGCAGAGCAATTGAATGTAATTCAAGAAGCAGCTATTAATAACCAAAACATTTTTGAAAAATTAATGGATGCCACTAAAGTTTGTTCGTTAGGGCAAATTACAAGTGCATTGTTTGAAGTTGGTGGACAATACCGCCGTAATATGTAATCAAAAATTAGATTAAAGAATATTCATAAAAAAACCTTTCATTTCTGAAAGGTTTTTTTATTTTTGAAAAATGAAACCAACAATAAAATCCTTTCCAACTACAAAATTTATAGGTAAAAATCTTTCGTTTACTTATGCTGATTATCGTGTTTTTGAATTATGGAGTAGTTTTATACCAAGACGAAAAGAAATTCAAAATGCAATTGGAACTGAGTTATACAACATTCAAATTAACCCTGAAAATTTTGATTTTAATCCAAATACTCCTTTTGTAAAATGGGCTGCTGTTGCCGTTTCATTATTTGAAGAGGTTCCTGAAGGAATGGAAGAACTTGAAATAAGAGAGGG
The DNA here is from genome assembly GCF_035299005.1 of Flavobacterium sp. Taxonomy (GTDB): domain Bacteria; phylum Bacteroidota; class Bacteroidia; order Flavobacteriales; family Flavobacteriaceae; genus Flavobacterium. The sequence continues at coordinate 58,196 of NZ_DATGXL010000009.1, read as the reverse complement.
TTTGTATGCTGTTTTTAACTACATAGGAGATCAAAATGGTGTTGCGGCATTTTTTAATTCAATTTATACTAAATGGCTGCCTAACTTTGGTTATGAATTAGAAAATCGTCCCCAATTTGAAATTTTAGGTGAAAGATATAAAAATAATGATCCAAACTCTGAAGAAGAAATATGGATTCCAGTCAAGAGAAAAATTTAATACTCACCATCAACGTAAAACCAATTACCATTGTCAAATTTAAAAGTTGAATGCTCATAATGTACTTGAGCTTTCAGTTTTTCATCAAGAAAATAAGCTTTGAAGGTAACGGTAGTTTCTGCAGTATTCAATATTTCTAATTTTAGCCATTGATTGTTTTTGGACCAAGCTATAATATCAGATTTTTTATAAAACTTTCGAGTTGATAAATGTGTAGTAGCGATTAAATAATCTGCTTCACCTGTTGCATATGCGCTATATCTTGAACGCATTAAAGCTTCAGCTGTTGGTGCTTTTGTATTTCCTTTGATATACGGTTTGCAACAATCTTGAAAGTAAAGCGAACTTCCACAATAACAGTAGGACATAAATTACGATTTAGATTCGTTGAATTTTCTTGTAATTTCTTTTAATTTTTCGGCACGTGCATTTTTTTTAGCTTTTTCTTTTGCCTGTTCTTTGTGTAATTTGTCGTTATGTGCTTTTATGTTTTTTGGATTATTTCTTCCCATAATTTACATAGATGATGTTATTTTATCAATTTTTAAATAACCTATGTGCAATTCATTTTTATGAATTGACGCACTAGGTTTAAAATGCAACTGATACCTCTGTTTGAATTGTTTTCCTAAAATTTCTTGAACATCATATAAGTCATCTACATCAATACCATACTTATCATCAATATGTGAAGTTGCTCCTTTGAACCCAAAATGTTTATAGAAAGAGGTCAATTTTGCTTTTTTAATTGCTTCAGCTTTGTTTTGTGCTATAGTTAGTACTTTGTAATGATATTCTTCAAATTCATTCTCTTTGTAGCCTCCTAGATTGATAAAAAATAATTGCTGTTGATTCGTTGAGGTTTTTTCAGCTTTGGAAATAATTTCTATTGTGAATCCATCTACTTGAGTTACTTTTTGCCACGCATCAATATGAATTTGACCTTTTGCTTCGGGCCAAAAAAGTTTCAAATCTTCAACTAAATCAAATAAAGAATTTGCAATACCAAAAAAAATATCATGCTGCTCTGTAAAACGCCCTTTTGGTTTACAGCCAAGCATAATCATTTATAAACTAGCTTGATTTTTCATTTGACGAAGATACAAAATTTTGAGATTTAAAAGTTTGGCACAACAATTGGTTATGGTTTAATATCATTAAACTCTAAAAAAAATATATTATGAAAAAAATTACTTTATTGTTTGCTTTTATCGGGATGATAACACTACAAAGTTGTACAGTGAATGAAGTTCGTGATGATTATGATAACGATACAATTAGTGAAGTTTTCGAATACTCTAATGTAGATTTGGTTTCAGGAAATGGGTATACGGCCCTATTAGATTTTCCTCACACTATTTACTCTTCTGATATGGTATTGGTTTACCGATTAGCGGATTATGGTTCTGCTGGAGATGTTTGGAAATTGATGCCAGAAACATATTATTTTAATGATGGAACTTTAGATTTTGGCTATGATAATGATTTTACACAATATGATGCACAAGTTAGTTTGTATGGTTATGACTTAGCAGGTTTGGGTAATGGCTATAAATTAGATCAAGTATTTAGAGTAGTTGTTATTCCAGCATATTTTGGAAATAAATCAGCCAATCAAGTTGATTTCAAAGATTATAACGCTGTTGTAAAAGCATTTCATATTAATGAAACAAAAATGATTAAAAAATAGAGCGCTTTTTATATATAAAAAAATCCCGATTCGCTAGAATCGGGATTTTTTATTTGTATGTTTTATGAATTAAGACAAAGCTGCTTTTACTTGGTCAGCTGCTTCTTGGAATTGAACAGCAGATAAGATTGGCATTCCTGAATTATCAATTAATTCTTTTGCAATTTCAGCATTTGTACCTTGTAAACGCACAATGATAGGTACTTTAATATCATCACCCATGTTTTTGTATGCATCAACAACACCTTGAGCTACACGGTCGCAACGAACGATTCCTCCAAAAATGTTGATTAAAATTGCTTTAACGTTTGGATCTTTTAAGATAATTCTAAAAGCTAATTCAACACGTTTTGCATCAGCAGTTCCACCTACGTCTAAGAAGTTAGCTGGTTCAAAACCAGCATATTTAATTAAATCCATAGTAGCCATTGCTAAACCAGCTCCGTTTACCATACATCCAACTGTACCATCAAGGTCAACATAGTTTAAACCTGCTTCTTTAGCTTCAACTTCGATTGGATTTTCCTCTCTAACGTCGCGCATTTCAGCATATTTTGGTTGTCTATATAGAGCGTTATCGTCGATATTTACTTTTGCATCAACTGCTAATATTTTGTTGTCTGAAGTTTTAAGAACTGGGTTAATTTCAAACATTGAAGCGTCTGAACCAATATAAGCATTGTATAAAGCATCAATAAATTTAACCATTTCTTTGAAAGCATTTCCAGAAAGTCCTAAGTTGAAGGCAACTCTTCTTGCTTGGAAACCTTGTAATCCTACAGCAGGATCAATTTCTTCTGTAAAGATTAAATGTGGTGTGTGTTCTGCTACTTCTTCGATATCCATTCCACCTTCAGTCGAATACATAATCATATTACGGCCAGTAGCTCTATTTAATAAAACAGATACATAAAATTCAGAAGTTTCACTTTCACCTGGGTAATAAACGTCCTCAGCAATTAACACTTTGTGTACTGTTTTTCCTTCTGGTGGCGTTTGTGGTGTAATCAACTGCATTCCGATGATTTGCTCAGAGATTTCAGTTACTTGGTCTAAGTTTTTAGCTAACTTAACTCCTCCACCTTTTCCTCTTCCACCAGCGTGAATTTGTGCTTTTACTACGTACCAACTTGTACCTGTTTCAGCAGTTAATTGTTTTGCAGCAGCAACCGCTTCAACTGGATTGTTAGCTACAATTCCACGTTGTACGCGTACACCATAACTTGCTAAGATTTCTTTACCTTGATATTCGTGTATGTTCATAATTGTTATGCGTTTATCTTGTTTTAAAAAGTGCCACAAAAATAACAAAGTAATTTTTAATTGACTAACTTTTTTCGGTTTAATTTGGGAATTTGATATACATGAATTAATATTTTTTTATAATTACTATGATTAATATTGTTATAAATAAAACAAAATGTTATAATTTGTTATTTATTGTTTTAAAAATTGTATTAGAAATTTTAAAAACTACTTTTGCAAAAAAAAGTAGCATGAAACAAGAAGAATTACTTCAATTAGCCCATGAGTTTGGTAGTCCATTATATGTTTATGATGCAGTAAAAATTGCTTCTCAATATAATCGTTTAACAAATGCTTTTAGCAAAGTTGAAAAGTTTAAGGTACATTATGCAGTAAAAGCACTTTCTAATGTTTCTATATTAAAATATTTGAAAAGTTTGGGTTCGGCTTTAGATACTGTGTCTATTCAAGAAGTGCAGTTGGGATTACATGCAGGCTTTCAACCACATGATGTTATTTATACACCAAATGGTGTTTCAATGGAAGAAATAGAAACGGTAGCAGCATTAGGAGTTCAAATCAATATTGATAATTTGTCAATTTTAGAACAATTTGGAACAAAACATCCAAATGTTCCAGTTTGTATCCGTATTAATCCGCATGTAATGGCAGGTGGAAATGCAAATATTTCGGTGGGACATATTGATAGTAAATTCGGAATTTCGATTCATCAATTGCCACATATATTAAGAATTATTGAAAATACAAAAATGCATATTAATGGTATCCACATGCATACAGGGTCAGATATTTTAGATGTGGAAGTATTCTTGTATGCCGCCGAAATCTTATTTGAAACTGCTAAACATTTCTCATCTTTAGACTTTATCGATTTTGGTAGCGGATTTAAAGTACCATACAAAAAAGGAGATATTGAAACCAATGTAGAAGAATTTGGAAGAAAATTGACCAAACGCTTTTTAGCTTTCGAAAAAGAATATGGTCGTCCGTTAACTCTAGCTTTTGAGCCTGGGAAATTTTTGGTAAGCGAAGCGGGTTATTTTTTGGCGAAAGTTAATGTAGTAAAACAAACAACATCAACAGTTTTTGCCGGAATTGATTCAGGATTTAATCATTTAATTCGACCGATGTTATATGGTGCGCAACATCATATTGAAAATATTTCCAATTCAAAAGGAAAAGAACGATACTATTCAGTGGTAGGTTATATCTGCGAAACGGATACTTTTGGTAGTAACCGAAGAATTAATGAAATTCATGAAGGTGATATTTTATGCTTCCGAAATGCAGGCGCTTATTGCTTTTCAATGGCATCTAACTACAACTCAAGACTAAAACCAGCTGAAGTGCTTTGGAAAGATGGAAAAGGACACTTAATCAGAGCACGAGAAACGTTTGAAGATATTTTGAAAAATCAAGTGATGATTGAGGTTTAAGTTTTGACATAGATTTCACAAATTAACGCAGATAAAAAAAAGCATCAAACTAAAATTTGATGCTTTTTTGTTATTATTTCAAAACCTCCAACAAAACCTTACCATCAGAACTATTTGGCATGGTAATTTTTAGCATTTGAGTGATAGTTGGTGCTATTTGTGTGATTTCTTTTCTATCATAGGTTTGTCCTTTTTGGATATTCCAGCCATAGAAAATCAATGGGACATGTGTGTCATAAGAATAAGGTGAACCATGAGTTGTCCCGGTTGAAGAATATTCTACATAACCTGGTTTGAAAATCAATACTAATTCTCCATTTTGTGTTGGGTCATAACCTTTTGAAATAAAGTTTAAGTAATAATCACTTGCATTAGCATTGGCTACTTCTTCTTCTGTGTAAGCTCTTTTTATGTAATCTTGTTTTTGCAAATATTCTTTAAAGCTTTGTTTTACATCTTGTAAATTTAATCCTTTTGATTTGACTTTATTTTTATCAATAAAAACATTATAATTAGAATAATCTAATAATACATTTTCTCCAAAAGTAGTTTCAGAAAATTCTTTTAATGATGTTTCTATGTTTTTAAAATTAATGTTATCCACTTTGTATTTATTGTCTTTTAAATATGTTACGTTTTCTGCTCCAGCGTGATCTGCAGTTAAGAAAACCAAGTAATTTCCTTTTCCAACAGTTTTATCTAAATAAGTTAAAAAATCAGCAATAGTTTCGTCTAAGCGTAAATATGTATCTTGTAATTCTATAGAACGCGGTCCTAAAACATGTCCTATATAATCTGTTGAGGAGAAACTTACTGCTAAAAAGTCGGTGATATTGTCTTTTCCTAAATTTTCGTTTTCAATAGCTTTTTTAGCAAAATCGGCTAATAAATTATTCCCGAAAGGAGTTGAACGTAAAATTCCGGCATCGTTTGCATCATACATATCTTGTAAATTGTAGGGCATAAATGGCGCTTTTTTATACAATTTTCCTTCGTATGGATTGTTATCAGTTAAACTTTCATTGTAGGTGTCTTTTGGTTTTAGTAGATCCCAACCCTTTGTGACATATTTTAAATAATTTTTTTCAGCATTAAACTGTGTAGCCCAATCAGGAAGTTTTTCACCGTAGTAAGTACTAGAAATAAAAGCTCCAGTTTTACTGTACCAAAATGCCCAATCTGCAAAATGTCCAGCTGGAAGAATTGCACCTCTATCTTTAATACTGATACCGATAACTTTTCCTTTGAAATTAGTTGATAGTTTCAATTCATCAGTCATGGTAGAGCTTTGTAGGTTTCTTGGCGACATTTTTCCTTCGTTTACAGAATCATCACCAAGCGTTGTAACGGTTGCATCATCGGTACAATACATTTCTTTACCGGTGGCTTTGTTAAACCATTCGTTCCCTACAATTCCATGAACAGCAGGTGTAGTCCCAGTGTAAACCGAGGCGTGTCCGGGCGCAGTATAGGTTGGCATATAATTGTAATGTGTGTTGTGAAAAGTGTAACCTTCTTTCATTAATCGTTTGAAACCATTTTCGGAAAAATCATTTGAAAAACGATATAAGTATTCCATTTTCATTTGGTCAACAACAATTCCTACAACTAATTTAGGCTTATCTTGTGCAAAATTTGCAGTTGTAAGTGATAGGAAAATAAATAAAAAAGCTTTTTTCATAAGAGACTAAAAATTTATACAAAAGTACAGTTTTGAGAGAAATAGTGTGTTAACTATATATAAAAAAGACCCTTTATTGAAATATTTCAAGTAAAGAGTCATTTTTTTGTGTTTTTTGAAAATTATTTTACTTCTTCAACAATGTCATAACAAAATATAAAATCTTTGAAATAGACATATAGTTGAGGTTTATTTCCTAAATCTACTCTTGTAAAGAATGAAATTTTAACAGCTGTTCCTTCTTGATTTTTACACAAATAAGAGTTGATTTCATCAGTCTTAGTAACTTCTTTTTCCAGATATTCAACAATTGTATAATGCTGAATTTCTCTTGAATAGATTACAATCTTATTTTTGTCGTAGTCTAAAGTGACATACATTTCTGTAGCTTCTGGTTTTGACCATTTTCCCCAGTTGTCTTTACTGTCTTTTTCTAAAACAGATAAACTCGTTGTTTTAAAACGAAATTGTTGGGCATAATTTGAAAAAGAAGTTAGAAAAAGGAAAAATAAAAGGTATTTAAAAAGTTTCATTAGTATAAGAATTAAAATTCAAAGGTAGTAAGCTCTTTTTTAGCAACGTTAAATTCTGTAATTATATTATCAACAATAGTTTCAACAGGTAATATGTCTTGAATTAATCCAGCAATTTGTCCGATTTCTAATTCGCCCTCGATTAAATCACCTTCAAACATACCTCTTTTTGCTCTGCGTTTACCTAGTAAATCAATTAAATCTTCTTTTGAAGGGCATTTTGTATACAATTCTTGAACATCGTTGTAGAATTTATTTTTAATTAATCGGACAGGTGCTAATTCTTTTAAAGTCAATTGTGTGTCGCCTTCGCCTGTTTCAATGATAGTTTTTTTAAATGCATCATGAGCTGAACTTTCGGTTGATGCGGCAAATCTACTCCCCATTTGCACACCATCGGCACCTAATATCATAGCTGCAAGCATTCCTCTTCCGGTTGCAATTCCTCCCGCTGCAATTAATGGAATGTCAATTTGTTCACGCACCATTGGAATTAAGGTTAGGGTAGTGGTTTCTTCTCTTCCATTATGCCCGCCAGCTTCAAAACCTTCGGCAACAACAGCGTCAACTCCTGCTTCTTGAGCTTTTAAAGCAAATTTTGAGCTACTAACCACATGCACTACAGTAATTCCATTTTCTTTTAAAAACGGAGTCCAAGTTTTTGGATTACCAGCAGAAGTAAAAACTATTTTTACACCTTCCTCTTTTAAAATCTGCATGATTTCTTCAATATTTGGATAGAGCATAGGCACATTTACCCCAAAAGGTTTGTCGGTTGCTTTTTTACATTTTTGAATATGTTCGCGCAATACATCAGGATACATGGAACCTGCTCCAATTAATCCTAAACCTCCAGCATTACTTACAGCACTTGCTAATTTGTAACCGCTATTCCAAATCATTCCGCCTTGAATAATTGGATATTTAATATTGAAAAGTTGGGTGATTTTATTCATTATTGTTTTACTAATTTCCCTTGAATTAATTTATTTTTTGATGAAAGTTCAAAGAAATAGATTCCAGAAGCTAGATTTTCAACATTTATGGTTTGATTAGATGTTGTTAAAGGAATTTCATTTACTCTTTGTCCTAAATTATTATATAAATATAAAGTAGCATTTATGGATTCATTTGGGATAGTAATTGTTATTACATTTTTAATAGGGTTAGGGTAAATTGAAAACAGTTCATTGTCAAAATTTTGTGCATTTAATGCGTTGGTTAAAGCCAATTGAAAATCTGGAATTCCATAGCCAAATTGATTTGTAGGTGCAGTGTATCTATCAGCAGATTGTTTTACAAATTGAACAACTTCTGCAGCAGTTAAATTAGGAACAGCCGACCAAAAGCTTGTAATCATTCCAGCCATAATTGGTCCAGAAAAAGAAGTTCCGTTTGCGGTCACTATAGCACCGCTTGTATTTGATACGACCGATGCTTGCCCTTGAGCCATAATATCTGGTTTAACTCTGCCGTCAAAAGAAGGGCCAATAGAACTAAAAGAAGCATAAGTTTCGTCTGCTTTTACAGCACCAATAGCCAGAACATTTGTAGCTTCGCCGGGTACACCAACATAAGGATCTGCTGTTGCACCAGAATTTCCTGCACTTGCAATTACAACAATTCCTCTCGTAAAAGCAATATTTGCACCTCTTGAAGCAAAAGCTTGGTTACCTGTCATTTGACTATAAGTGTGGCTATAATTTGGATTATCATAACCAAAATAACCTAAAGAAGAGGTTATTACATCAACACCTAATCTATCGGCTTCTTCAGCTGCTTCTACCCAATAACTTTCTTCAACTGGATTTTCTGATGCTACATCTTCTGTCACAAATAAATAATATTGTGCATCAGGAGCTGTTCCAACTAATTGCCCATCTACATAACCACCCATACATGAAAGAACCATTGTGCCATGATTATGAAGTGCATAAACATTCGTACTTTGATTCACATAATTGTATCCACCTAATATTAAATTATTTGTAAATAAACGCTGAAAAGGAGTAGCTACATTTACATTTTGAAAGCCAGAATCTAAAACAGCAATTATTTTTCCTACACCAGTATAATCTTGTTGGTGCAATAAATGTCCGTTTAACATTTGAATTTGATTTACTGAAGTCCCATAATTAAAAGTAACTTCTACATTCATGTTTTTGTTAATACTATTGCTAGTATTTGTTGTGGTCATTCTTGCATTTAATGCCTGATTTGCAAATTCGATTTCGCTCACGAATGATAAATTTGTTAATGCTTGAATATCAGTTTGAGTTCCTCTAACATGTAATGCATTTAGCCATTTTGATTTAGCTTTTACAGTGATTCCAGTAGATGCGGTAACTTGATCTATATACGTTTGAGCAATTGGTACATCAAGATTATCTAAAGCTATTCCCTGAGCTGCTCGTCTATCTAAAGATCTTTGGGTAAGCATTGTCAAAGGATTTGCTAGATAAGTTGCAGCATTTGGCTTATCTAAAAAATAAACCCAAGCATCTTCTTGAGAATAACCTAAGTTAAAAATCAATAAAAATATGAGTATAGTTTTTTTCATGGGCTTAAGGTTAGTTTTATCAAAAATAAGAAATTTTATTTAAAGTGCTTAGCAAATGCATTCTTAAGCAATTACACCACTCCCTAACACTTCGTCGTTATGATGCCATGCTACAAATTGTCCTTCAGTAATAGCAGATTGTGGTTTTTCAAAAACAACATACATTCCATTTTTATATTGGTGTAGAGTAGCTTTTTGCAACGGTTGACGGTAGCGAATTCTTGCCAAAACATTTAATTTTTCTCCATCTTTTAATGCTAAATCTTCTCTAATCCAATGAATTTCTTCATTTGCAATAAATAAAGCTTTTTTGAATAATCCTGGATGATTATTGCCTTGGCCAGTGTAAATAATATTTTTTTCAACGTCAGTTTCAATGATGAAAAGAGGTTCTTTAGTTCCTCCAACATTCAAACCTTTGCGTTGTCCTTTTGTGAAATAGTGAGCGCCTTGGTGTTTCCCTACAACTTTTCCAGGTACTTTTAAATAGTTGATGCGTTGCGCTTCAAAAGTAAAAGATTCCTCTTCTGAGTTAAAAGTTGGTTTATCTTCTGCATAAATGTTAGCATCAGCCGGAATTTCTACGATGATCCCGTCTTTTGGTTGTAATTTTTGTTGTAAAAATTCTGGTAATCGCACTTTTCCGATGAAACAAAGTCCTTGTGAATCTTTCTTTTCGGCTGTGATTAAATCTAATTTTGTAGCAATTTCTCGAACTTCGGGTTTGGTTAATTCACCAATTGGAAATAATGCTTTTGCTAATTGTTCTTGTGATAATTGACACAAAAAATACGACTGATCTTTGTTATCGTCTTTTCCTGCTAATAATTGAAAAATTTCTTTTCCATCTTTTTCAAGAGTGCCTTTACGACAATAATGTCCTGTAGCTACATAATCTGCACCAAGCGACATTGCAATTTTCATAAAAACATCAAATTTGATTTCTCTATTGCACAATACATCAGGATTTGGAGTTCTTCCTTTTTCATATTCGTTGAACATGTAATCCACAATTTTTTCTTTGTATTGTTCTGATAAATCAACCGTTTGAAATGGAATTCCAAGTTTTTCAGCTACTAAAAGTGCATCATTACTATCTTCTAACCAAGGGCATTCATTTGAAATGGTAACCGAATCATCGTGCCAATTCTTCATGAAAAGACCAATGACTTCATAACCTTGTTCTTTTAATAAATAGGCAGCAACACTCGAATCTACACCGCCTGAAAGCCCTACAACAACTCGTTTCATAATTATTTTCCTTTCTCTTGTTCTTTTTTTACTTGCTCAAATGTTTTTGAGACTTTTTCAGTGTATCGTTGTTCGTATTTGATTAATTCTTTACTGAATTTTGCAGCTTTTACTTCTTTAATTACTTTGTTATTTTCAAAAAATTTCCAGTTTCCGACACGTTTTCCATTCACATAATTTCCTTCATACATTTTGTTTCCATTGCCATCATAATAAGATGCTAATCCTTCATATTGACCATTTTTATAAATGTGTTCATCAATTAATTTTCCTTTTTCTGAATAAGTTTTTGATGTACCTTCTTTAACTCCAGTTTTATAATTAGTATCTTCAGCAATTGTACCATCTTTATAAAATACTTTTCTATTTCCTTCTAATTTTCCGTCTTTATAGAATTCGATAGACATAACTGTTTTAGATTCAAAATGATAATATTTCCATTCACCATCTGGTGTTTTGTTGACTAATTTACCTTCGCTTACTTTATTTCCTTTTTGGTCATAAAACACTGCATAACAAGATCCATCTCCTTTAGAAAAATCTCGGGTAGCTATTACAGTTCCAGCTTTAGTATCATCAAAATATTTAAAAACGCCAGTTTCTTTTCCATGATTAAATGTACCTTCATATCTTGGACGATTTGTTTCTTTGTGTGTTCCTTTCCATAATCCATGTCGATTTCCTTGTTCGTCTAACTGATTTACTTTGTCTTGTGCAAAAGCAGAAATGGTTAAGAATAATATAATGATATACTTTTTCATAAGTGTTTTTTTAGTTTATTTTATCAAATAACTTGCCAAGTTCTTCAGAACGATTATTTGCCGCAAAAATTGCATCATTGGTGATTTTTGAGAGGTTAAAAGTACTAAATATTTTTAATGCTGCTTCAGTTGTACCTCCTTTTGATGCAACTTTATCAATCCATTCATCATTTGATAATTTACTTCTGTTTTGTAATTGTACTGAGCCAGAAAATGTTTGACTTACTAAAAATTCAGCTTCAGAAGGTGTAAAACCTATTGAAATAGCTGCATCTATCATTGATTTCATAAAATAGAATACATAAGCAGGACCACTGCCTGATACAGCCGTAGCTGCATTGAGCATATCCTCACGTTCAATATAAATTGATTTTCCAGTTGTGTTTATTAAGTTTTGAATAATAAATAATTCTTTCCTATCAACTGATTGAGAAGCGCAAAAGACAGTCATTCCTTCTCCTATTTGGGTTGGGATATTGGGCATTGAGCGTACAATTTTGTCAACTCCAAGTGCTTCTTGCATAGTTTGAATTGTAATTCCTGCCATAACTGACAATACTACATGTTCAGGCTTTAAAAATGATTTTATTTCATTTGAAAGTGATTTAAAATCTTGTGGCTTCACGGCTATAATTAAAATATCAGCTTCAAATAAAATAGGAGAGGCTTTGGTGAAAAAATTGTCTTTCTTAATGCCATAAGCTTTCTTTTTCTCGATTTCACTTCTATTTAAAACAAAAATATCAGCATCAGTTACAAATCCTGAACTAATAAAACTATTAGCATAGGTTTGCCCCATATTACCAAAACCAATTATTGTTATTTTCATAATATTAAAAAAAGAAACCCTGTCGGTGCAGACAGGGTTTATATAAAGATAAAAATTATTTTTTCTTTTGTGCGGCTTTTTGAGCTTCTGCTTGCTCCATCATTTCGCGCATTTTTTTCTGGAATTTACTTTCCTTTTTCTCTTTCGTTTTATTTTCCTGAATTTGAGCGTGAATTTTATCTTCTTTCACAATGTATTTTTTAATAACTAACATAATCCCAATTGTAATTAAGTTAGAGATAAAGTAATACAAACTCAATCCTGAAGCATAGTTGTTAAAGAAAAACAACATCATGATTGGAGAAACATAAATCATCACTTTCATGATTTTACCCATATCCGGCATTCCTTCTTGTTGCGGTTGTGTCATTGCTTGGTCTCCCGTAGTCATTTTCATGTAGAAGAAAATTGCAATAGAAGCTAATATAGGAAACAAACTAACGTGACTTCCATAAAAAGGAATATGAAATGGTAATTGGAAAATGCTGTCATAAGAAGATAAGTCGTCAGCCCAAAGGAATGATTTTTGTCTTAAATCAAACATCGAAGGGAAGAATTGAAACAATGCGTAGAAAATAGGCATTTGCATCAATGCAGGTAAACATCCTGCCATAGGATTTACACCAGCTTTTGAATACAATTTCATTGTTTCTTGCTGTTTTTTCATTGGATTATCTTTGAATTTTTCGTTCAATTCAGTAATCTCTGGACGTAATACTTTCATTTTTGCTTGCGACAAATATGATTTGTATGTTACTGGCGACATTACAATACGAACTAAAATGGTAAATAAAACAATGGCAATACCATAACTAATTCCTAATGCAGAAATAAATCCGAAAACTGGAATAAAAATATAACGATTAATCCATCCAAAAATACCCCAACCTAATGGCATGATTTCGTCTAGATTTTTGTCATATTTGTTTAGAATTTGATATTTTGATGGCCCATAATACCAATTCATATTGTAGTTTAAAGCTCCATTTTTAAATTCCAATGGAATTTGAGCTGTAAAATTTTTAGTAAAAATAGTATCTTTTTCTTCGTCATCTACTAAATTATCTGATTTGAATTTTACATTCTTAAACTTTGTATCAGTTAATAAAATAGAAGTAAATAAGTGTTGTTTAAAAGCCACATAAGTAACATCAGCAGCTTCACCTTCAGAGTCTTTGGCTGCATTCAAATAATCATCTTTTCCATCTTCATATTCATACACTAACTCAGTATAACGATTTTCATAAGTTACACTTTTTTCGTTTCTGTATGTTTTTAGTTGCCATTCTAAATCCAAAGGTTTTGAAGTATTTACTACTTTTTCTAAACCTTGAGAACGAATTGCAAAATCTAACATATATTCGTTAGGCTTTAATACATAACGATATTCTAAATACTGATCAGACCCTGCTTTTAGTTGTAAAGTTAAAACTTGATTTTTCCCCTCTGTTGTTAATTTAGGTTCAAAATATAAATCTTTAGTATGTAACGTTCTGTTATCTGTAGTGTTTAATGTAATGTCTAAAGAAGCATTTTTATCTTTAATGATTTGTACTGCTTTTTTAGAGTTTTTTTCAAACTGATCAAATCCTAAAACGGTTGCATCTACTATATAACCTCCTTTATTAGAAATTTTAAGAGATAAAACTTCATTTTTAATTTCAGTTACAGCGTCTGTAGCTGATGGAAGTGTTGCAGAATAGCCAAAAGAACCTAATTTTGCTTGTGCAGCAACATTTTGTGTAGAATCAGTTGGAGTAGCAACTGTTGTTGGAGTTACTGTTTTAGCTTGTTGTGCTTCTTTTGCTTGTTTTTCAACTTGTTCTTTTTTCTCTTTTGCCTTTAATTCTTCAGCGGTAGGAGTGTTAGCATATAACATCCATAATAAAATCCCCGAAATCAATACAAATCCGATAATCGAATTTAGGTCTAATTTTTTTTCTTCCATCTACTTATTAGTGTTCAGTGTTCAGTATTAATTGAACAGTTTATTTATTCTTATGTTGCACAGCGGCTGCCACAAAACTCACAAAAAGTGGGTGAGGATTAGCTACTGTACTTTTATATTCAGGATGGTATTGCACGCCGATAAAGAAAGGATGTGTAGGAATTTCAACAATTTCTACCAATTTCGTATCTGGATTTATTCCAGAAGCTACTAATCCTACTTTTTCTAATTCGTTTAAATACACACCATTGAACTCATAACGGTGACGGTGGCGCTCCATAATCTCAGTTTTACCATAGATTTTTTGTGCCAACGTGTTTTCTTTGATACTACATTTCCATGCGCCTAAACGCATAGTTCCTCCTTTGTTTTCAATATTTTTTTGTTCTTCCATTAAGTTGATTACTGGATGAACTGTGTTTTCATTCATTTCGGTTGAATTTGCATCGGCATAACCTAAAATGTTACGTGAATATTCAATAACCGCCATTTGCATTCCTAAACATATTCCGAAAAATGGAATGTTGTTTTCTCTTGCATAACGAACAGTGTCTATTTTACCTTCAATTCCTCTTCCGCCAAATCCAGGAGCAACTAGTATGCCATCTAAATCTTTCAACTGACTTTCTGCCGAATTGGCATCTAAATGTTCAGAATGAATTGAAATTACATTTACTTTTGTCTCATTTGCCGCTCCAGCATGAATAAATGCTTCTAAAATTGACTTGTAAGAATCTTGTAATTCTACATATTTTCCTACCAAACCAATATTCACTTCATGCTTTGGATTCTTCAATCTAAATAAGAACTCATTCCAGTTGTTTAAATCTGGCGTATTTTTTTCTGGTAAATCTAATTTTTTCAAAGCAACTCTATCTAATCCTTCTTCCAACATTAAATTTGGAACTTCATAAATAGTTGACGCATCAATAGATTGAATTACCGCTTCTTTTTTTACATTACAAAATAACGCTAATTTTTGACGTAAATCTTGCGAAATTTCATGCTCGGTTCTACAAACTAAAATATCAGCTTTGATTCCACTTTCCATCAACGTTTTTACCGAATGTTGTGTTGGTTTTGTTTTTAACTCTCCGGCAGCAGCTAAATAAGGTACTAGCGTTAAATGTACAACAATTCCATTATTTTCACCTAATTCCCAAATCAATTGGCGTACTGATTCGATGTAAGGTAATGATTCAATATCTCCAACGGTTCCACCAATTTCTGTTATCACAATATCATAATCACCTGATTTTCCAAGTAACTGCATGCGTTCCTTGATTTCGTTTGTGATATGAGGCACCACTTGAACCGTTTTTCCTAAAAATTCTCCTCTACGCTCTTTTTCAATAACCGAAAGATACACTCTTCCTGTAGTTACGTTGTTCGCTTGTGAAGTTGGAACGTTTAGAAAACGCTCGTAGTGGCCTAAATCCAAATCCGTTTCTGCTCCATCGTCTGTTACATAACATTCTCCGTGTTCGTAAGGATTTAATGTTCCTGGGTCTACGTTGATGTAAGGATCAAACTTTTGAATGGTTGTTCTGTATCCTCTGGCTTGCAATAATTTGGCTAATGAAGCTGCGATAATTCCTTTTCCTAAAGAAGAAGTCACACCTCCAGTAACAAAAATATACTTAGTTTGGTTCATTGTGTTGTTGTTTGTGCGTTGTTGTAGTTTAAAAACGTGCAAAGATAGGTTATAAAATTAGAATTCTGAAATTAGGAATTAGAAATTTTATACCGATTTACAGAATGTTAATAAAGACTATTTTATGTCTTTAAAAATTACTTTTTCGGAAAGTTTCTGCGGATGTTTCTTACAAGCTCTTCTAAGCCATTTAGCTTGAGTTCGTGGACTAATTTTAATTGTTCGCCTAATTTCCCTTTTGGGAAACCTTTATTAGCATACCAAACCACATAATACTCTGGAAGGTCAATTAAATGATAGCCTTCATATTTACCAAATGGCATTTTGGTGTGCGCGAGTTTGATGAGGAGTTCGTGGTTGGTCATTTTTGAGAGGATAGAAAAAAGATAAAAGAATATAGACCATTTTAAAAAGTCTTTCTTCTTCTCTCTTTTTTCTTTTATCTATTACTTCCAATTAAAAACAATTTCTTTCTTTATATCCGGATGTAAGCTATAGAAAACTGGGCAAGTCATCGCCGTTCTTTCTAAGATGGTTTTTGTTTTTTCATCTGGGTTGATAGAAAAATTGAAGGTTACATGAATTTCTGTAATTCTTCTTGGATCTGTTCCCATGATTTTGGTTACTTCTGCTGTAGAACCTGAAAAATCTACTTCTAAATCACGTGCTTTGATTCCCATAACGGTGAACATACAGCTGGCTAATCCGTTAGCAACAGTGTCGGTTGGTGAAAAAGCTTCTCCTTTTCCGTTGTTATCTAGTGGTGCATCCGAAATAATTTCAGAACCCGATTGTAAATGTATCGAAGAGGTGCGTAAATCACCTAAGTAAGTCACTTTTGAAGTTGCCATTATTGTACTTGTTTAATTGTTAGATCGTTGTCATAATATAATAAATAACAACCATTATTATTGTTTGCGCCATTTTCATTCGAATAATCAAAACTGTTTTCAACATATTCTGTTTTGTATTTTGAAACCGAATCTACAAAACCTTCTTCTTGACAAATGCGTAAAATAGTATCAAAAGTTATATCAAAACCTTTTATCGCAGCAGTGTTTGGTGTAATATTATTGTCTTTTTTAAATTCTTTTGCAAAAAGAAATTCTTCTGACGTTGTAATTACTTTGTTTGCTGAAGGATACATCAATTTTAAAGCAGTTAAATTTTTAATTGGAATTTCTTCAAAATTTAGCGCATCATACACTTCAAAAACTACTAATTGGATTTCATATTCTTTTTGTAAGTTCTTTAAAGTATTTGTAATACTAAGAATAGTTCCTGCTTTCTCAATTTCTAGAATTACAAAATTTGGTTTTCCTTTTACTAACTGTGTTTTAAGATTAGCGACATCTAGTGCTCCTTTATCATTAAAAGTAGCCAATTTAGTTTCTGGAAAATTTGAAGTTAAATAATCTCTGGAAGCAGTTTTTTTGGTACTAATAATTGCTACTACATTGCCATTTTTCTCTTTGAAATAAGCAAATAAGTTAGCTTTTAATTTTTCTTCTGAAGGAATTGCATAATATAAATTTGGTAGAGCTAATCCTTTTTCTTTTGAGAGAGGAGAAATAACAGGAATATTATATTTTGAAAGTAATTGTGCTGTATTTTCAACATGCGAACTTTGAAAAGGACCAATAACGGCATCTACTTTTGAAAAATCGTTTTTAGCAATGATGGAAGCTACATTAGATGAATATTTTGAACTTTCAACATCATAAATTTTAACATTAACGGGCAATCCTAATACTTTTGCTGAGTCTATCGCCATTAATGCTCCAGCATAAAAATCTAAGGTTAAGTTTAAAAATTTATTGGTTTTTAAATGCTCTGTTTTTGTTTTTAACGAATCGTTTTCTATTTTATTGATGTTAAATGGAAGAAATAAAACCAATTCTTTTTGTGAGGTTTTATCTACCGTTTTTAATAAATCAACTTTTGGTTTTGCAGAAAAAACAGAATCTTTTGTGAACTTTCTGGAAGGCACATTTAAAACCATTCCTTCTTTTAAACCTTCTTTTAATTCTGGATTCAAGTTTAATAAATCTTCTTGAGAAACATTTAGCTTTTTTGACAAACTAAACAATGTTTCTTTGGATTGTACTTCGTATTGTCCTTTTCCTACAATTGAAATTTTCTTTTCTTGAGTAGTTTTGATTTTTAAAATTTCGCCTACTTTCAATCCTTCCACTATTTGCGGATTTAATTTTTCTAATTCTTCAACTGAAATTCCATATTTTGCTGCAATTCCATATTTTGTTTCTTGTGCAATAACTGTGTGTGAAAAAGTTGAAGTAGTAGTCTTTACTTTTTCTTCTTTGACAACATCAACTGGTTTTATCTCTTTGCTAGCAATAGTTTTGTTTGTAGTAGAAGGTTTTGAAACATAAATTTCTTGGTCTATTTTTAAACCTTCTTTTAAAGTCTCTTTGTTCCAATTTTCAATATCTGAAACTGAAACATTATATTTTTTTGCAATACTAAAAAGTGTCTCTTTTGCTGCAACTTTATGAGTGATACCTGATGATTTTGAGCTTGCTTTCGGAATCAATAAAGTGGTGTTTTCTTGAATTCCATTTTCAGCATCTGGATTCAATCGGTAAATATCATATGGTGTGACTTGATATTTTTTTGCGATTTGATATACAGATTCTCCTTTTGCTACCACATGCTTAATTTGAGCTTGTACTACAAAAGCAAATAAAAAACTATAAATAAAAAATACTTTCTTCATTGTAAAAAAATAAAAATGGCAATTTCAAAAATCAACCCAAATGTACTAAAAATCTAAATTGAAACTTGTAATTGCCATTATATAGTTATTAACTTAATCTATTCCCATTCAATGGTTGCAGGTGGTTTTGAGCTGATATCATATACAACTCTATTCACACCTCTAACATTGTTTATGATTTCATTAGAAATTTTCATTAAAAACTCATATGGCAAATGTACCCAATCTGCGGTCATTCCGTCTGTTGATTCTACTGCACGTAATGCTACTACTTTTTCATATGTGCGTTCATCTCCCATTACACCCACGCTATTTACTGGCAATAAAATAGCACCTGCTTGCCATACTTTGTCGTATAATCCATGTTCTTTTAATCCGTTGATGAAAACAGCATCTACTTCTTGCAAAATAGCAACTTTTTCTGGTGTAATATCACCTAAAATACGAATCGCTAATCCTGGTCCTGGAAATGGATGACGACCTAATAATTCTTCGTCAATTCCTAATGATCTTCCTACTCTACGAACTTCATCTTTGAATAACATTCGTAAAGGTTCTACCACTTGCAATTTCATAAAATCAGGCAATCCACCTACATTATGATGTGATTTAATAGTTGCTGAAGGTCCGCCCGTTGCTGAAACGGATTCAATAACATCAGGATAAATTGTACCTTGACCTAACCATTTTACATCGGTTAATTGGTGTGCTTCATCATCGAAAACTTCAATGAACGCTTTTCCAATAGCTTTACGTTTTGCTTCTGGATCATCCAACCCAGCTAATGCATCCAAAAAGCGTGCCGAAGCATCAACTCCTTTTACATTTAAGCCCATTCCTTTGTACTGATTTAGTACATTTTGGAATTCATTTTTACGCAATAATCCATTGTTTACGAATATACAATATAAGTTCTCTCCAATTGCTTTATTCAATAAAACCGCCGCTACTGTTGAGTCTACACCACCAGAAAGTCCTAAAACTACTTTATCGTTTCCGATTTTAGCCTTCATTTCGGCAACTACTTCCTCTACGAAAGCGTTTGGTGTGAAATTTTGAGGTACTTGAGCAATTTTTACTAAGAAGTTTTCTAACATTTGTTTTCCATCTGTTGAATGATATACTTCTGGGTGAAATTGAATTGCATAAGTAGTTTCTCCTTCGATTTTATAAGCTGCGTTTTCTACGTCTTTTGTGCTCGCAATCATGATACCATTGGTCGGTAATTTCTTGATTGAATCTGAATGACTCATCCAAACTTGGCTATTTTCAGAAACACCTTCTAAAAACACTTCGTTCTCTTTGATGTAAGAAAGATTCGCTCTTCCATATTCTCTTGTGTTAGAAGCTGCTACTTCTCCACCTGAAAAATGGGCTAAATATTGTGCTCCGTAACAAACTGCTAACAATGGCATTTTGCCTCTAATTTGAGATAAATCTGGGTGAAGTGCTTCTTCTGAACGCACTGAACATGGACTTCCACCTAAAATTACTGCTTTATATGATGATAAATCTGCTGGAATTTTATCGAATGGAAAAATCTCGCAGAAAATGTTTAATTCTCTTACTCTTCGGGCAATTAACTGGGTGTATTGCGAACCGAAATCTAAAATTAATACGTTGTGTTGCATTTTATTGTTGTTGTGTTGTAAATTTTAATTTCATTAAAAATAGAAAGACAAGTCATGACTTGTCTCTACAGATTAATATTCAAATGTTCCGTATTCGGATGTAATTGTTAATTTCTTACTATCTGATTTCTCTACTCTTCCTACGATTTGCGCGTCGATGTTGAATGATTTTGAAATTTCGATAATGTCTTGTACTACTTCAGTAGGAACATATAATTCCATACGGTGACCACAATTGAATACTTGGTACATTTCTTTCCAATCTGTTTTGGATTGTTCTTGAATTAATTGGAACAATGGTGGCACTGGAAATAAATTATCTTTAATCACGTGAACGTTTTCAACAAAGTGAAGCACTTTTGTTTGTGCGCCACCACTGCAATGCACCATTCCGTGAATTTGATTTGAATTGTATTTTGATAAAATCTTTTTGATTACTGGAGCGTATGTTCTCGTTGGAGAAAGCACTAATTTTCCTGCGTCAATTGGACTATTTTCAACTGAATCCGTTAATTTAGTTTGGCCTGAATATACTAATTCATTTGGGACCGAAGCATCAAAACTTTCTGGATATTTTTCAGCCAAATATTTCGAAAAAACATCATGACGTGCCGAGGTTAAGCCATTGCTTCCCATTCCTCCATTATATTCCTTTTCATAGGTTGCTTGCCCAAAAGAAGCTAATCCTACAATGATATCACCTGCTTGGATATTCGCATTATCAATAACATTTGAACGTTTCATACGAGCTGTAACGGTTGAATCTACGATTATGGTACGAACTAAATCGCCTACATCAGCGGTTTCTCCACCAGTTGAATGTATGGTAACACCGTGATTTTTTAACTCTGAAATTAATTCTTCTGTTCCATTGATAATCGCAGAAATTACTTCACCTGGAATTAGATTTTTGTTTCTTCCAATAGTGGATGAAAGTAGAATGTTATCGGTTGCTCCAACACATAATAAATCATCAATATTCATGATTAATGCATCTTGAGCAATGCCTTTCCAAACAGAAATATCGCCTGTTTCTTTCCAATACATATAGGCTAAGGAAGATTTTGTTCCTGCGCCATCGGCATGCATAATGATGCAATATTGGTCGTCATTAGTTAAGTAATCAGGGATAATTTTACAAAATGCTTGTGGAAATAAGCCTTTGTCAATGTTTTTGATAGCTTGGTGCACATCTTCTTTAGAAGCCGAAACTCCTCGTAAATTGTAGCGTTTGCTCGTATCAGAACTCATGAATGTTGTGTGTTGTAGTTGTGGCGCAAAGATAGTTTTAAAATTTAGAATTTAGAAGTTTGAATTTAGAAATTCTTAAATTTTTATAACATAAATACCATCAATTAACTCAGAAGTATTATTAGGCACTTGAACATTTTCTATTTTATAGACGGTGTAGCATTCTTGTTCTTCAGCGGTTACATCATGAGTAATAGTAATTTCCTCAACATTTGATGTGGTTTCGTTGTTTAAAGTGACAATAAATGTGTTTCCAGTTAAATTTTCTGTATTAGGAAATATTTGAATTTGATTAGTATTCGGAATAAAATTAAATGGAACTGCTATATCTTCTGAGTCTTTTATTGTAATTTGTGTAGCAGTAAATGTTTCATTTTCAAATACATTTTCGGAAGAAGTTTCGTCAAGAATTTCAACAAAAATAGATGCAGGTGCTACAAGGTCACCTTCAACACATTTGTCGCAATTTGTGTTTAAAAAGGCAATTATAAGTATTAAAAAAGGGATGTATTTTTTCATAATGTAAAATTTATTTGCTTAAAATTTCAATTTCTACTCTTCTGTTTGCAGCTGCTTGTGCTTCACTCGCTTCTGGAATAGGGTAAATTGGTTGCGAAACACCAAAACCTTTGGTTTGAATGCGGTGTTGTGGAATGCCATTATATACCAAAAAACGTTTAATTTGTTTGGCTCTATCTGCCGATAAATTTCTATAATCTTTATCAATACAACAAATGTGACCTTGAATTTCGATTTTAAGATTTTCGTTGTTTTGCATTACATATAACAAATCATACATAGCACCTTGTGATTCTGGAACTGTTGCAAAAGTATTTTGATAAAAGTTAATGTTTTTTAAAACAATTTTTGTGCCCACTCTTGCTAGTTTTACTTTCTCTTCAAGTGTAGCATTTTCTGGAATAATAACTTCTTCTGTGATTTCCTCTTTGATACCTAGAATTTCATTTTCTTTGGATAAATCTTTTTCTAATAAATAGTAAATAATTACTTTTCTATTCTCTGCTTTTATTTTTGAAGCTTGTTGCGTTTCTCCAAAACTTCTACTTTTAAAATCGTTACGAATGGCAACTTTGTTTTGAACTAAATTATAAATAAAATCTACTCTTTTTTTTGACAAAGTATCGTTGTATCCATTTGAACCTACTTCATCTGTAAAGCCTTCCATTGTAAGTATTTTTGAGTTTGGATTTAGTGTAATCCACTCTTGCAATCGTTTGTTTTCTTTTTGAGTTAAATCAAATTTATCAGAATCAAAATATACCGTAAATTTTTCTTGTGCAAAAACACAAAAGCCGTAGCAGAAAAACAGAAGTGAAAAGGCAATCTTCATTTTTAACTTTTTTACGAATTAACAACAAATTTAATATATATAAAAGTATGCCAAAGTTAATTTTCAATAATTTGAATTTCTACTCTGCGGTTTTCATTTCTTTCTTCTTCGTTTTTTTCTGGGATTTTATGTATTGGTTTTGTACTTCCAAAGCTTTTGTAATTAAGTCTTTTAGGGTCAATATTGTTGTCTTTTAGATAATTATAAACGGCAAGCGCTCTAACTTCTGATGTGTTTTCTATATCCGTTCCTTCTTGACAACAAATGTGACCTTGAATCTCTATTTTTAGTTTTGGATGATTTTTCATAACTGCTAATAATTCTTCAAGAACTGGTCTAGATTCAGGTCTAAAAATTCCAGAGCGATTGTAAAAATATAATTTTTTTAACACCAATTTGTCGCCTACTTTTGCCGTAGCTACTTGGTTATTTAAGTCGTTTATCGCTACTGTTTCTATTTCTTCATAATAAATTTCAACTTTTCGGTTTAAAGATAAATTAGCATCTTGTTGAAAATTTTCACCTTTGACTTCAATTTCAATTTGCTTTTGATTGGTAACTTTCTCAATGATATGAGATACAAATTTAGCTCTATTGAACGCCAAAGTATCGTTATAACGATTTGAGGCACGATAATCACAATAGCCAATAAGTTTAGTGAATTTAACCTTTTTATTTCTAAAAAAGTCGTCAAAACGAGTTAGTTCATTTAGTTTTAATTGGTCAGAATCGGTATCAAAATAGACTGTAAACTTGTTTTGGCTAAATGATATTGAACATATTAAAGTAAAAATGAAGACAATATTTTTCATCGTTGTAAATTTTTATCTAAAATAAAAAAAACCTGCTCAATAGAACAGGTTTTATGAAATATTTAAATGAAAATTACTTCGTAAATAACAATTCTCTGTATTTTGTTAGTGTCCAAAGTTCGTCGTCTACTAACAATTCTAATTTGTCAGCGTGGTAACGAATTTCTTCGAAGTATGGTTTTACCTTATCGCAATACGCATCGGCCATTTTTTCTGTACTGTTTAAAGCATTTGCTTTTTTACGTTCTTCAGTCATTTTTTCCACTTTCGTGTTGATGCCTTCGATGTGTTCTGAAATTTCTTTGATTAACGAAATTTGCTCTTTGGCGATTTTTTCGAAGTCTTTTCCAAAGATTTCTTTTAATCCTTTTACGTTTTCAATCAACACATTTTGGTAACGAATAGCTGTTGGAACTACATGATTACGAGCAATGTCTCCTAAAATTCTTCCTTCAATTTGGATTTTTTTCACGTATTCTTCTAATTCAATTTCGTAACGCGCTTCCACTTCAACATGATTCATTACACCCATTTCGCCAAACAATTCAATTGCTTTTTTGGAAACTTTAGCTTTTAAAGCTTGAGGTGTTGTTTTGTGATTGCTTAGACCACGTTTTTTAGCTTCTTTTTCCCAAGCATCACTATAACCGTCGCCTTCAAAAAGAATAGCTTTTGTTTGTTTAATATATTCTCTTAATACATTGAAAATAGCTTCGTCTTTCTTTAAATCTTTTTTCTCAATTAAAGTATCAACTTCTTTTTTGAAATCTTTTAATTGTTTTGCTACAATCGTATTTAAAGTAGTCATAGAAACCGCACAGTTTGCAGAAGAACCAACTGCTCTGAACTCAAATTTATTTCCTGTAAAAGCAAATGGTGACGTTCTATTTCTGTCTGTGTTATCTAATAAAACGTCTGGTAGTTTTCCTACTACGTTTAATTTTAAATCTGTTTTTTCTTCTGGCGACAATTTTCCTTTAGAAACACCTTCTAATTCTGCTAAAACCTTAGTCAATTGTTGTCCGATGAAAACCGAAATAATTGCTGGTGGCGCTTCGTTAGCTCCTAAACGGTGGTCGTTGCTTGCTGAAGCAATTGAAGCTCTCAATAATTCTTCGTGATCATGAACAGCTTTAATTGTGTTAATGAAGAATGTTAAGAATTGTAAGTTGCTCATTGGCGTTTTTCCAGGACTTAATAGGTTAATTCCTGTATCAGTAGCTAATGACCAGTTGTTGTGTTTACCCGAACCATTAACTCCTTTGAATGGTTTTTCGTGGAATAATACTTTAAAATCATGGCGTTCACCAACTTTTTGCATTACATCCATTAATAATGAATTATGGTCTACTGCCAAGTTGATTTCTTCAAAGATTGGCGCTAATTCAAATTGATTTGGTGCTACTTCGTTATGACGTGTTTTAACTGGAATTCCCAATAACATACATTCGTTTTCTAAATCACGCATATAAGTTAAAACTCGTGTAGGAATCGAACCAAAATAGTGGTCGTCTAGTTGTTGCCCTTTAGCAGCCGTGTGTCCTAACAACGTTCTTCCAGTAGCTAATAAGTCTGGTCTTGAATTTGCTAGTGCGGTATCCACTAAGAAATATTCCTGTTCCCAACCTAAAGTTGGTGTTACTCTTTTTACATTTTTATCAAAATATTTTGCTACGTCAATAGCAGCTGAATCAATAGCGTGTAACGCTCTTAATAATGGCGTTTTGTTGTCTAAAGCTTCTCCTGTGTATGATACAAAAACCGTTGGAATACATAAAGTAGTTCCAAAAATAAATGCTGGCGATGTTGGATCCCAAGCGGTATATCCTCTTGCTTCAAATGTATTTCTAATTCCTCCGTTTGGAAAAGAAGAAGCGTCTGGCTCTTGTTGTACTAATTGACTTCCGCCAAATTTTTCAACAGGATCACTTCCATCTGGAAATGTTTCAAAAAAAGCATCGTGTTTTTCGGCAGTAGTTCCTGTCAATGGCTGAAACCAGTGTGTATAATGCGTTACTCCTTTTGATAAAGCCCATTCTTTCATTCCTAAAGCAATATAGTCTGCGATTTTTCTATCAATTTTTACACCTTCAGCTGCAGCTTTCACCGCTTTGTAAGCTTCAGAGGTTAAAAATTGTCGCATAGCTTTGTCTCCAAAGACATTACTACCAAAAATAACTGATTTTCTATCCAATTCTTCTACATGAACTGGTTTTCTGTCTGTTGCTTTTCTTAAAGCTTGAAAGCGAAATGTTGACATAAAGTTGTGTTTTTAAAAGTTAAACCCTTGAAAAGTTATGCAAATATAATAATATTTAATCAAAAAATAAATTATACCCTATTTTTTTAGGGGGTAAAATGATTTTTATTTAAAAAAAAGATGTTTTTGTGGACCTGTAAGACTGAAATTGTTTTAATTTAAAGAGTGATTTATCATTTTATAAATTTTTAAAACAACAAATGAATTCTTACATTAGCAGTCCAATTATAGTATATGATTTCAGAAGTACAGTTTCAAAAAGAATTAGAACTCATTATTAGTAACGCCATCCGCGAGGATGTTGGCGATGGCGATCATAGTTCGTTAGCATGTATTCCGGCAACTGCAAAAGGAAAGGCTAAGTTGTTAGTAAAAGACAATGGGATTATTGCTGGTGTAGCATTTGCCAAAATGATATTCAATTATGTAGATAAAGACATGATTGTTGAAACGTTTATAAATGATGGGGAAGCAGTAAAATATGGAGATGTTGTTTTTCATGTTTCAGGGAGTTCGCAGTCTATACTGAAAGCAGAACGTTTGGTTTTAAATTCGATGCAAAGAATGAGTGCTATTGCAACAAAGACAAAAATGTTTGTTGATTTATTAGTAGGAACTCAAACAAAAATATTAGATACTCGTAAAACTACACCAGGAATTCGTGCTATTGAAAAATGGGCAGTAAAAATTGGAGGTGGCGAAAATCACAGATTTGCTTTATATGATATGATTATGCTAAAAGACAATCATATTGATTTTGCAGGTGGTATTCCGCAAGCTATTGCTAAAACAAAGCAATATTTAGTTGATCATAATAAGGATTTGAAAATTATTGTTGAGGCTAGAAATTTAAACGAAGTATCACAAATTTTGAGTAGTGGAGGAGTTTATCGTATTTTATTAGATAATTTTGATTACGAAACTACTAAAAAAGCAGTAGAAATGATCGGAAATCAATCATTGACAGAATCTTCTGGAAATATCAATGAAAAAACCATTCGTAATTATGCGGAATGTGGTGTTGATTATATTTCTTCGGGAGCTTTAACGCATTCGGTATATAATATGGATTTAAGTTTAAAAGCAATTGATTAGATGTCTGAAGAAATTGAAAATAAGCTCAATAAAATTCCTGTAGTTAAGCAATTAGTTGCTTTTGGAAAAACTATAAAACCAAAATCGTTTGAAGGACTTTCTTTGTACGATATCTTGGAATTATATGTAATTGGAATTTTTAAAGGAGCTTTCTCATATAGAGCCAGTGCAGTAGCATTTAGTTTCTTTATGGCTTTGTTTCCATTCGCTTTATTTATTTTGAATTTAATTCCTTATATTCCGTTAGAAAATTTTCAAAAAGATTTCTTACAATTTGTAGAAGAGGGAGTGCCACCTAACACCTATGATGCAATTGCTCAAATTATAAGTGATATTATGAACAATAGTCATCAAGGGTTATTGTCATCAGGTTTTGTATTGTCAATACTTTTAATGACTAATGGAATCAATGCTATTTTAGGAGGTTTTGAAATGTCTGAGCATATTACATTAACGCGAGGATTTTTTAGACAGTATTTTATATCATTGGCTATAGCACTTTCGCTTTCTTTGATTTTAATTATTACGGTTTCAGCTATCGTAATTTCTGAAATTATCATTCATAAAATCAATGTTAGTGGTTATGTAAATGATGTTTATTTGGTTGAATGGAGTAGGTATGGCTTTGTTGTTTTAATGATTTTAATTACCACAGCTATTTTGTATAAATTTGGAACCAAAGAAACTTCTAAAATGTCGTTTATTAGCTATGGAGCAGTTTTTACTACCATTTTAATTATTATTTCTTCCTATATTTTTGGTGTGTATGTTGAAAAGTTTGCTCGTTATAACGAGTTATATGGTTCAATTGGTACGCTTCTTGTATTAATGTTTTACATCTGGATTAACTGCATGGTTTTATTATTAGGTTTCGAACTAAATGCAACTATTTCTAAATTAAAAAGAAAAAATTTATATATTTAACAAAATTTAAAACGAATTATTATGAAAAAACAAATTATTACATTTTTAGTTCTTATTGCAACCACATTTTCGGTTAACGCACAAGAAACTGTTTCAGGAGTTAAAGTAGATGGTAAGATGTCTTTAGAAGGACAAAGTTTGGTTTTAAACGGAGCGGGTACAAGAGAAAAAATGTGGATTGATTTGTATGTTGGTTCTTTATATTTACCAAAAAAGAGTTCAAGTGCAAAAGATATCATAGATAGTAAAGAAGCTGGTGCAATAAAACTAAATATTATTTCAGGAATGATTACTTCAGATAAGATGGTTTCTGCTATTAATGAAGGTTTTGAAAATTCAACAAACAAAAAGACAGCGCCTTTAAAAGCTAAAATTGATAAATTCAAAGGTTTCTTTAAAGAGGAAATTAAAAAAGGGGATATTTTTATCATCATTAATGTTCCTAATGAAGGAATTGTAGTGTATAAAAATGGAGTTAAAAAAGGAACCATCGAAGGACACGATTTCAAAAAAGCGTTATTCGGAATTTGGTTATGTGATAAACCAGCAGATGCAGATTTGAAAAACGAAATGTTAGGAAAATAATTCCAAACACATAAATAATAGTGAAAGCGTTCTCATTGAGGGCGCTTTTTTTTATTGAATGAAATGCACAGGTATCTTTTTTCTATTTTCTTTTCTCTATTCTCTTTTTCAAACTATATTTGTTCTATGTTGTATTTTATCGAAGTTGTTTTACCATTAGCAGTTTCAAAAACCTTTACATATCAGGTTTCAGAAGCAGAATTTAACTACATTCAAGTGGGAATGCGAGTAGCTGTGCCGTTTGGTAAATCCAAGATTTATACTGCATTAGTTTTAGATAAAAACAATACTCCACCGCAATTATACCAAGCCAAAGAAATTCATCAAATTTTAGACGAAAAACCTGTAGTCAATTCATTCCAAATAGAACATTGGAAATGGATAGCTTCTTATTATATGTGTTCGTTGGGCGAAGTATTTAGAAGTGCATTGCCTTCTGGTTACATTTTGGAAAGCGAAACGATTATTTCGGCTAAAGAAAACCTTGAAATTGATGCGAATGATTTAAAAGATGATGAATATTTGATTTTGGAAGCCTTAAAAAGCCAATCGTCAATTACAGTTCAAGATGTGATTAAAATTCTAGGTAAGAAAACGGTATTTCCAATTATTAACAGACTATTAGCAAAAGGTGCTCTGGTGTTGCAAGAAGAAATTTCGGAACAGTACAAACCGAAGTTAGTGCGCTATATTAAATTGCATGACGATTTTTTGCAACAAGATAAATTAGCTAATTTATTAGAAGTATTGTCTAAAGCAAAAAAACAACGCGAGTTAGTTTTGCATTATTTCCAATTGCAGGCTCGAGAGAAAGCACCAATTTCAGTAAAAAAACTAATTGAAACTTCTGGCAGTTCTTCCACAGTAGTAAAATCGTTAGTAGATAAAACCATTTTTGAAGAATATTATATAGCGCAAGATAGAGTCGTTTTTGACAAAGAAGAAGATAGTCACTTCAAATTAAGTGAATCACAGCAAAAAGCTTTTGATAGCATTCAAGTTAATTTTGAAAATTTTGATGTAAATTTATTACAAGGCGTTACAGCTTCTGGAAAAACAGAAATTTACATCAAGCTTTTAGAACAATATGTGCAACATGACAAACAAGTTTTGTTTCTATTGCCCGAAATTGCTTTAACCACGCAATTAGTACAAAGATTAACAGCTTATTTTGGAAATGAAGTAGCTGTTTTTCATTCGAAATATTCTAATAACGAGCGTATTGAAGTTTGGAATCAAGTGTTAGAAAATTCACCAAAAGCGAAAGTTGTTATTGGTGTTCGAAGTGCTTTATTTTTACCATTTTCAAATTTAGGATGTATTGTTGTGGATGAAGAACACGAGCAAACCTATAAACAACACGACCCAGCACCAAGATATCATGCAAGAGATGCAGCCATTGTTTTAGCAAAGCAACATAATGCAAAAGTGCTTTTAGGAAGCGCTACGCCAAGTTTAGAATCTTTTTATAATGTACAATCGAAGAAATACGGTTTAACCGAATTAAAAGTGCGTTATGGAAATGTGGTTTTACCTGAAATCTTGCTAATTGACATAAAAGACAAGTATTTTAGAAAAAAAATGACTGGACATTTTTCAGATGAACTTCTGGAAGCAATTACAGAAACGTTTTCTAATGGTGAGCAAGTTATTTTGTTTCAAAACCGCAGAGGATTTTCGCCTTATGTGGAATGTATGACGTGTGGCCATGTGCCGCATTGTCCTAGTTGTGATGTGAGTTTAACCTATTACAAGTTCAAAAATCAATTGCGTTGTCATTATTGTGGCTATTCAATTGCAAATCCTACGCATTGTCATAGTTGTCAATCGGTGGATTTAACAACAAAGGGTTTTGGAACAGAACAAATCGAAATGGAACTGAAAGCGCTTTTTCCTGAGAAGAATATCGGAAGAATGGATCAAGACTCTACTAGAGGCAAATTTGGTTTTGAAAAAATAATTGATTCATTCAAAAATAGAGAAATTGATGTTTTGGTTGGAACTCAGATGCTTGCCAAAGGTTTAGATTTTGATAATGTTACCTTAGTAGGGATTTTAAATGCTGATAATTTACTGAATCAGCCTAATTTTAGAGCTTACGAAAGAGCATTTCAAATGATGACACAAGTTTCGGGTAGGGCAGGACGTTCTGAGAAAAAAGGTAAAGTATTAATACAGACTTTTAATCCGTATCATAATACAATTCAGCAGGTTTTGGGTAATGATTATATCTCAATGTACAAGGAGCAAATTTACGAACGTCAGAATTTTAAATATCCACCTTTCTTCCGTTTGATAAAACTGACTTTAAAACACCGTGATTTTGATAAGCTAAAAGAAGGTTCGCTTTGGTTTTATAACGTATTGGTGCAAAGTTTACCTATTCCTGTTTTAGGTCCTGAAGAACCAGCAATTAATCGAATTCGTAATGAATACATCAGAACGATTATGGTAAAGATTCCTGTAAATTCAAATTTGGGACAAACTAAAACGATTATAAACAAGATGCGAAACAGTTTTGAGGCTATTCCGCAATATCGTTCTATTAAGATTACTGTAAATGTTGATGTGTATTAAGAATTTTCAATTGCTTTTACAATTTCTTCTTTCTTGTTTCTGCTCAATGGAATTTTAGTAGTTCCAATTTCAGCAAATTTACTATTGAATTTTTCAACTCGATCCAAGTTGATAATATATGATTTATGTACTCTGATAAATTTACCTGGCGGAAGCTCTTTTTCAAAACCTTTCATAGTTGACAAGACTAAATGACTTTCATCATCAGTAACTACTTTGATATAATCACCATAAGCTTCGATCCATTTAATTCTTGAAACATAAACTTTTAGTTTTTTTAGATTGCTTTTAATTACAATACTTTCACCTTGTTCTTCATGGTTTTCATAGCGAAGTGCGTGTAATTCAGTAGCTTTTTTTACCGCTTTTGTAAAACGCTCTTTTGAAATTGGCTTTTGAAGAAAATCAGTAGCTTCATAATCAAAAGCTTTAACAGCATAATCAGCTTTTGAAGTAATAAATATAATTTGAGGTTTAGTTTTTAATCCATCTAATAAGTCAAATCCATTGATTAAAGGCATTTCAATGTCTAGAAATATCAAATCAATCGTATTGTTATTAATACAATTCTTTGCTTCTAAAGCATTTGCGAAATCACCAATCAAGTTCAATAAGGTTGATTCGTTAACTAGCTTTGTGATAGTAATTCTTTGGATAGCACTATCATCTACAACAATACAATTCAACTTCATAGGCTTATATGTTTTATAACAAGTTAAAAGTATGATAAAAACGGCTATTAACCAAATTTTTTTTCTTTTTAACACTACTATTCATCAAATTTTGAGGAATAATGTTAAATAAACCTAATCAATATGTTAAAAGTATTTAATTCCAACTTGCTAAATACTTATTGGCAATAATTTTATATGCATGCTCTTTTTCAATAAAATTTCGAGCATTTTTTGAGATTTCAATGATTCTTTCAGGGTGCTCAATTAGGTATGAAATTTTTTCAATGATTTGATTTTCATTAGGAGTTGCATTGATGCAAACATTGTCTACTTGTAACTGATACTGATTTAAAAATTCTGTTTCGGCACCTGTAAAAACAACCTTTCCTTTTGCCATAGCTTCCAATGCATTATAACCTTGATCATATGCAAATACTTGATCTAATAAAATATGTGCTTTGTTGTACATCAAAATGTATTCGTTATATGGAATGTTCTCAGTTACGATTATTTCAACTCTTTCAGCATACTTTTTTTTGATAATTTCCAACGCTTTTTCAAAGTAAATAATCCCTTTTTTATTATAACTTAAGCGATTTATTCCCAAGAAAATTACAATTTTATCTTTAATTACAATATTTTGAAAACTAATTTTATCTGTATTTATTGGATTTGGAATAAACGTAGTTTGAAATCCCATTTTTTGCATCGGAATTTCATAATCTAAGTCAGAAGTAATTAGCTTTTGACAATTATTGGCAAGCCAATTGAAGGTTTTTGTATAATTTTTGTTTCTATATTTGAGCGGAAATTGAAATTCTTTCTCTAATGAATTGTCTTCAAAATATGGAGTTAAAATTGAATATTTGAATTCTTTTTTAAACAAATAATCTATAATTGGTGTTTCATCACCACAAATGAGTAAGCTTCTACTTTGTATATTTTGAAATAATTTTTTATACAAAAAGCGAGATAAAAAAGGATAAGTTTCTAGTGCATCAGAATTGATTAATTGCACATGCTGATAATTGTTTAATTTTGATAAAAGCAAATAAAAACGAATAGCTTTTTCAATTTTTTCAAAGTTAAAACCAATTATTTTTCGAATACTTTTATATAGAAAATTAGCAATTTTATTATCGTTACAAATTCGTGCATAAATCGAAAAATCAACTGGAAATTGTTTGAATTTATCACCACAACCTACAATTGTTACTTCATGACCAAGCGCTACTAATCCTTCTTTTAAAGAATTATGCAAACGACTATATTCGCCAAGTAAAAGTATTTTCATGTAATGGTTTTAAATTCTAAATTCTGATTTCTAATTTCCTATCTTTGTGTAAATATAGTATAATTGCTAAAAATGTATCAAAAATCAGACATAGAAATATTAGTTGCAACCATGAATCAAAGCAATTTTGATTTTTTGAAGGCAATGTTTTTGTTTTCTGATTTTTCACAATTTAATATCTTAATCGTTAATCAAACGGATGAAAAAAGA
Organism: Flavobacterium sp.; assembly: GCF_035299005.1. Classification (GTDB taxonomy): domain Bacteria; phylum Bacteroidota; class Bacteroidia; order Flavobacteriales; family Flavobacteriaceae; genus Flavobacterium. Next base: position 24,987 of record NZ_DATGXL010000009.1, on the reverse strand, counting down.
GTTTTAGTGTCTGATAATGAAAAGATAAAGGTTTTTAATATGTTTGAAAAGGGCTTATCAAAAAGCCGAAATTTAGCACTTCAATATGCAACAAAAGATTTATTGATTTTTACAGATGATGATATTGTTTTTAAACAAAATTTTGAAGCTAACATTTTGGATTCGTTTAATAGTCATAAAATTTTTGATGGTTTTCGTTTTCAATTTCTAAACAGGAAAGGTAACTTGGCTAAAAAATATCCTATAACATTTCAATCTAAATTATCGCAATTTGAAATTTTGAATACATCTTCTGTTGAATTAGTTTTTAAAAATAGTAGTCTAAAAAAAGCAGCAATTAAGTTTGATGAAAATTTTGGGTTGGGAACAGATTTTTATATGGGTGAGGAAGCTATCTTTGTTTCTGATGTAATTAAAAGTGGTTTAAAAGTTGGTTTTATTCCTCAACAAATTTTGTCGCATTCTCAAGTAACTACAGGACATAAAACCGCTATTTCTAAAATATATTATGCTCAAAGTGCAGTTTTTTATCGAATTTTTGGTAAAATGTATTTATTTTGGATAGCTTTGAAATTGATTTTTGATTTAAAACAAAGTAAAATTAATTTTACAGAAGTTGTTCATCTATTTAAACAAGCACAAAAAGGAAAAAAAGCTTATGTCAACGCTACAAAATTGTAAATTATTATCCATTCCAAAAATCGAAGATCCAAGAGGTAATCTTTCAGTTATTGAAAACAATGTGATTCCTTTTGAAATTAAGCGTGTTTATTATTTGTATGATGTGCCAAGTGGTGCAGAGCGAGGTGGGCATTCACATATTGAACAACAAGAATTTTTAATTGCGCTTTCTGGTAGTTTTGATGTTATTTTGAATGATGGTCAAAAAGAAAATGTAGTTACTTTAAACAAACCTTTTCAGGGGTTATTGATTACAAATGGCATTTGGCGGGAATTGAAGAATTTTTCTTCAGGTGCAGTTTGTTTAGTAATTGCTTCCGATGTGTTTTCTGAAGAAGATTATATAAGGGAGTTTAAAGAATTTCAAGAGTCTAAATCTTAGTGATAGACTGAAAAATCTACACCATATTTTTTTAGTAAATGTTTTGTTTTTAATAGCAATCGCAAAATAAAACTTGGTGTTGAAAGTAAAATTTTTGTCTTTAGAGGAATATTTGAAGTAATATTTTTTAAAAAGCTCTTGGAATTGTTAATATCTCCTGCAATTCTATATTGTAAAGCATATTCTAAACGATGAATATCTAAAAACTCTTTCAAACTTTTATTTTCTTTTTCAGCAGTTAAAAATTGAGAAAAATCCATCAATGTTTTTTTTGTAATTGGTGTTTTTGCTAATGAATTAGGCGTTTCAAAATGATAAATAGCAGAAATGGTGTTGTTAATAGCTACTTTATGATTAATACCAATTTTTGTCCAAAGTTCTAAATCTTGTCCACTTGAAATTGCTGTATTGAAGCCGTCGTTTTCTAAAATAATTTGCTTTGGAACAATTATCGAAGAAGAGGTAGCAACCCTATTCACTAAGCTAGCTTTAAAAAAATCAGGTATAATTCCACTAAAAGAGTCGGGAAAACTGTATGAAAAACTATTATTGATTTTCTGATTTTTTGCGATAACAGTTTGGTAACGACTACAATACATGCCGCAATTTGGAAAGTCTAGGATAAGTTTTACCAATTCTTCTAAATGATTTGGAAACCAAAAATCATCAGCATCCAAAAAAGCTATATAATCCGTTTGAGCATACTGAATGGCTTTGTTTCTTGTTGATGAAGCCCCCGAGTTTTGCTGATTAATTAATACAATTCGCTCATCTTTGAAACTGGAAACTATGTCAAGACTCTTGTCTGTTGATCCGTCATTAACAATAATAATTTCAAAGTCTGTATAGGTTTGATTCAAAACACTATTTAATGTATTTTGAATATATGATTCTTTGTTGTAAAGCGGTATAATTACTGACAGAAAAGGCATACTATTGTTTGATTGAACACATATAAGTCACCCGAAATAGGTTATAAATTAATAGTGATGGTTTTTTTGAAATCAGATTTTTTGTCATTGCAGTTTTAAAAATACGATAAAATAATGATGCAATTATGTTAAGTTTTGTTTTATTTAAGAAGTTGTAAAGTTGTAATAACCTTACATAATTTGCTTCAATTTTTTTTGAGCCTACTAATAGCATTAGGCTTTTTATACTGTTTTTAGTTTTACCTACATAGGCTTCATTTGTGTCGATATCTCCGTGTTCAACTTGATTATCAATGTGGTTTACGGATGGTTTTAGTAAGCTTAATTGGTATGACAATTGGGTGTCATCATGACCATAAAGTGTAATCTCTGAATCAAATTTAACTTGGTTAAAACAGTCTTTTGCAATGATGGTATTGTTAAAAAGTAAGCATTTAAAGGGTTCTTTTTTTCTTTTAATGGCTAATTTGTCTTCAATAAATTTCCCGTATTTCCATCGCAAAGCTTGTTGTTCTGATGGGCAATTTTTTGGATGCAATCTGCCTCCATAAATCACATCATAATCACCTAAGTTTGATAAATAGGTTTTTATGTAATTAGGATTAATAATTACCGAATCTCCATCAAGAAAAAGTAAATAGGGATATTGAGCTCTTTTGGCTAATAAGTTTCTATTTTCTCGATGAGCAAGATTTTTTTCTAAAGCAATAAAAGAGCAATTCGGAATTGAATTTATCTGTTCGTTTAATTTGTTTAATGATGACATCGAAGCATCATCTTGACATAAAATCTCAAAGGCTATTTTACATTCAATACATTGTTTATAAAGTTCTTCAACTAAAGGAAAAGCATTATAGTCATATATTGGAATTAAAATAGACAGCATTTATACGGTTCTTTGAACTACTTCAAACATTTTTCCACCTTCAAATTTTAATGTTTTTGAAGGATATTTCAAAACTAATGCATAATCGTGAGTAGCCATTAAAATGGTTTTTCCGTTGGCATTAATTTTTCTAAGTACTTCCATAACCTCTACACTCGTTTGTGGATCAAGGTTTCCGGTTGGTTCATCGGCTAAAATTAATTCCGGGTCATTCAGTAGTGCTCTAGCAATTCCTACTCGTTGTTGTTCCCCTCCAGATAATTGATGTGGCATTTTTGGTGCAAAACCTTTCATGCCCACTTTATCTAAAACTTCTTCAATCTTAGAATCCATTTCTTCTTTTTCAGACCAACCTGTTGCTTTCAAAACAAATAATAGATTGTCTTTAACACTTCGGTCTGGTAATAATTTAAAATCTTGAAAAACTACACCTAACTTTCTTCTTAAATAAGGAATATCACTTTCTTTAAGTGTTGCTAAATCATAGTCAACTACACTACCTTCTCCTTCAGTTAGTGCTAAATCAGCATAGAGTGTTTTTAGGAAGCTACTTTTTCCTGAACCTGTTCTACCAATTAAATATAGAAATTCACCATGCTTAACTTCGATATTTACATCTGTTAATACTGGATTTTTATCTTGATAAATAGTTGCATTTTTTAAAGATAGAACTGCTTCTGACATAGTTAATTTAGATTTTAAAATGTAAAAGTAATAACTTATGGTTCGGTTTCAAAATTTTAAACGCTTTTCGGTTAAAAATAGTGTATTTGGTTAAAAACTATGTTCAAAAATAGTACAATAATATGTTAAGAAGCTTCGTTTATACTTGTAATAAGCCTTATATTTGAAACTTATAAATAGCGCATCAAATGATAGAGTATTTAAAACTTTCTTTTCTAGTAGTTTTCTTTTCAGGAACACTTTTAGCACAGCAATCTTCAGTTTACACGCATGATTTAAATGAGTTTAATCGTGCCATTGAATTGTATAAAGACAAACAGTATCAAGCAGCTCAAATATTGTTTGATAAAGTAAAAACCAAAACACACAATCAAGAGGTGGAAGCCGATTGTGCTTATTATATAGCCAATTGTGCAATTCGTTTGAACCAAATGGGAGCCGATGTTTTGGTAGAAGCGTTTGTTGAAGATTATCCAACAAGTACTAAAACAAATCAAGCTTATATTGAAGTGGCACATTATTATTTTGACGAAGGGAATTACCCAAAATCGTTAGAGTGGTTTGATAAAGCCGATTCAAATTCAATGTCTCAAGCAGATAAGGAAAAATATAACTTTCAAAAAGGTTATGCGTACTTTACTGCTAAAAACAATAAAGAGGCTACCAAATATTTCAATATGGTTGTAAATTCTAAAACTTTTGGAAGCCAAGCAAAATATTATTTAGGTTACATGTCTTATGAAACCGATGATTATAAAAGTGCTAATGAATATTTTGAGCAAGTATCAGATCAAGATAAGTACAAAGAAAAAATGGGCTATTTTCAAGCCGATATGAATTTCAAGCTTGGTAACTTTCAAAAAGCAATTGATTTAGGCGAAGCGCAAATGCCAAAATCAAGAGCTGATGAAAAAAGTGAATTGTCTAAAATTATTGGGGAGAGTTATTTCAATTTAAAAAAATATGACAAGGCATTACCTTATTTATTAGACTATAAAGGCAAGAAAGGTAAATGGAATAATACTGATTTTTACCAATTGGGTTATGCGTATTACCAGCAAAAAGATTATGAAAATGCAATAGCTCAATTCAACAAAATTATTGAAGGAAATGATGCTGTAGCTCAAAATGCATATTATCATTTAGCCGAAAGTTATTTGAAAACGGACAAGAAACAACAAGCTTTAAATGCGTTTAAAACAGCCTCTGAAATGGAGTTTGATGCAAAAATTCAAGAAGATGCTTATTTGAATTATGCAAAATTAAGTTATGAAATTGGAAACCCATATCAGTCGGTTCCTGAAATCATGAATGCTTATTTGGCAAAATATCCCAATACTTCTTATAAGCAAGAAATTAATGCTTTACTGATTAGTTCCTACATCACATCAAAAAACTATAAAGAAGCATTGATTTTGTTAGAAAAAAATAAATCACCAGAAAACAAATTAGCCTATCAAAAAGTAACTTTTTATAGAGGTTTAGAACTGTATACCGATGGTGACTTTAAAGGAGCATATTCGTTGTTTAAAAAATCAATTGCAGAAAATAAAGATGCAAAATTTTTAGCAAGGGCTACTTTTTGGAAAGGAGAAACAGAGTATAATTTAGACCAATTTGAAGAGGCAAAATTAAGTTTTTTACAATTTTTAAATGCTACTGAAGCTTCAGCTACACCCGAATTTAAAAATGCAAACTACAATATAGCATATGCTTATTTCAAGTTAAAAGAATATGATAATGCTATTAAATATTTTGGAGATTTTACTACTTCACAAAAAGAAGATAGAATTCGTTTGACCGATGCGTATTTGCGTTTGGCTGACTGTAATTTTATTTCTGCTAAATACTGGCCTGCAATGGATGCTTACAACAAAGTTATCGATATGAAAAGTGTAGATGCAGATTATGCGGCGTTTCAGAAAGGAATCAGTTATGGTTTTGTGAATAAACCAGATAAAAAAATTGAAGATTTAGAAAAATTCGCAAAAACATATTCAACTTCTCAGTATGCCGATGATGCTTTGTATGAATTAGGAAATACTTATGTAAATCAAAATCAGGATAATAATGCAATTACAACCTATGACAAATTGATTAATAACTATAAATCAAGTTCGTATGTGGCTAAGTCAATTTTAAAACAAGGATTAATTTACTATAACAGCAATAAAGAAGAACAAGCGTTAGTGAAATTTAAAAAAGTTGTTGCTGAATATCCAAACTCACCAGAATCTTTAGAAGCGGTTTCAACGGCTCGTTTAATTTATGTTGATAATGGAAAAGTTGATGAATATGCCGATTGGGTAAAAACACTTTCTTTTGTTGAGGTTTCAAATGCAGATTTGGATAATGATACCTATGAATCGGCTGAAAAACAATATTTACAAAACAATGCTAAACAAGCTATTTCAGGTTTTACAAGTTATGTAAGTAAGTTTCCAAATGGATTACATGCTCTAAAAGCAAATTTCTATTTGGCGCAATTATATTTTGCAGATAATTTAGAAAACAATGCCATAAAACACTATGAATTTGTGATTTCAAAACCAAGAAACGAATTTACCGAACAAGCTCTAGCACGTTTGTGTCAAGTACATTTAAAAGCTAAAAATTATGATAGTGCCATTCCTGTGTTGCAACGTTTAGAAACAGAAGCAGAATTTCCTCAAAACACTACTTATGCACAATCTAATTTGATGAAATCGTATTACGAAAAAGAAGATTTTGCAAACGCAGTAGTTTATGCTGATAAAGTTTTGAAAAATGATAAAATTGAAGATAGAATCAAAAGTGATGCACAAATTATTGTAGCACGATCAGCTATAAAAACAAATGATGAAGCAAAAGCAAAAGAAGCTTATGATAAATTAAATAAAATAGCAAAAGGAGAGCTAAAAGCCGAAGCTTTATATTATGATGCTTACTTTAAAAATAAAGAAGGAAAATTTGATGCTTCAAACAAAGTAGTGGAGAAAATTGCTGTGGATTATTCGGGATATAAATATTTTGGTTCTAAAGCATTAATCATTATGGCGAAAAATTATTTTAGCTTAGAAGATAGTTTTCAAGCAACAGAAATTTTGCAAAGTGTAATTGATAATTTTACCGAGTTTGAAGATGTTATAGCTGAAGCTCAAAAAGAGTTAGATTTTATTAAAGCAGAAGAAGCTAAACGCAATTCATCAATTACAAATTAACAATTTTATTTCATTGTCGTGCTGATTAAATTTAGCATCTAAATAATTTTAATATGAAGAAATCAAATATAATCACAATCGTCTTAGTAATATTCGGAATTCAATTTTCATTTTCCCAAGTTAAAGATGAAAATATAGGCTCGGAAGTGGTAAATATTGTAAAGCCATATACGCCAACTATCTCTGATGCTTTCAAAGTAAAAGAAACACCAGTTTTAGAAGACGAGGAAGAGCAAAAAAAAGAACCTATTCAGTACAATATTTTTTCGTTTCCGGTAGCATCAACGTTTACGCCAGCAAAAGGAAAAGCAGCAGGTGTTGATAAAATTGAAAAAGAAAAATTATACAACAATTACGCTACTTTAGGTTTTGGAAATTACCCAACTATTAATGCGGAATTGTTCATTACACAAAATCTTAGCAGAAGCAATTATGTAGGCGGAATGTTGCGCCATTTGTCTTCTCAAGGCGGCATCAAAGATTTGGTTTTAGATGATAAATATTACAACACAAGTTTAGATGTAACTTATGGAGTGCGTGAGCGCGATTTAAGCTGGAATGTAGATTTAGGGGTAAAAAATCAAATTTATAATTGGTATGGATTACCTACAGAAACTATCGTTTTTGATGATGCAACAATTAACAGCATCGATTCAAAACAAAGTTACAATACAATTGCTCTTGGCGGAAAAATGACATTAAAGGACGGAATTTTTAGTGAAGCAAGTATGCAATTCAAGCGTTTTTCTGATGGATTAAATTCAGGTGAAAATCGATTTTTTATCAAGCCAAATTTTGATTTTGAAGTAATGAATCAAAAAATCAAAGCCGATTTTGTAGTAGATTATGTTGGTGGTAGTTTTGAAAGAATGTTAAACATTGATTCGGAATTAAAATACAGTACAATAATTGCTGGAATGAAACCAAGTATTTTGTACCAACAAGATGATTTATCAGTACAAATCGGAGCGGGAGTTTTTTATGCAACTGCAAAAATTAACGGTGAAAGTGATGGTAAGATATTTATTTATCCAAACGTAAAAGCGTCTTATAAATTAGTAAGCGATATTTTAGTAGCTTATGCTGGTGCTGAAGGTAATTTACAACAAAATTCATATGCAGATTTTGTAGAAGAAAATGCATTTGTATCGCCAACATTACTAGTTGCTCCAACGGATAATAAATACGATATTTATGCAGGTTTAAAAGGTAAATTAGCTAATTCGGTTGCTTTTAATGTTAGAGCTTCCTATTTGAACCAAGATGATAAAGCACTTTTTGTAAGCAATGAATACAATCCAACATTTGCTAATACTGAAGGATATGCTTACGGAAATTCTTTTGGTGTAGTATATGACAACATTACAACTTTGAGTCTTTTTGGAGAATTAAAAGCCGACTTTTCTAAGAATGTGACTTTTGGAATAAACGGAACCTACAATAATTATTCTTCAGATATACAAGCCGAAGCATGGAACTTACCACAATTAAAAGTTGGAACTACAGTAGATTTTGATATCAATGAGAAGTGGTATGCTGGTGCAAATGTGTTTTTTGTTGGCGAAAGAAAAGATTTAATAACTAAACAAGAATTAATATTCCCGTTACCCTCTTTTGTACAAGAAACAGTGACTTTGGATAGTTATTTCGATTTAAACGCACACATAGGCTACAAATACAACGCAAGATTAACAGCTTTCTTAAAAGGAAACAACTTAGCCAATCAGCAATACAATCGCTGGGCAAATTTCCCAGTGCAAGGCATTCAGGTCTTAATTGGTGCAAATTATAAGTTTGATTTTTAATATTTAACCGCAAAGACACAAAGTTTTTATATTCTTTGCGAACTTTGCGGTTAATCATTTAAACCATGACATTCAAACAAAAAATAAAACAGCAACATATATTATTGTTACAAGACAAAATCGATGTGTATCAAGATATGATATCAGGTTTGTCTGATGATGCACAAAATGATGCGAAAGGTTCGGCAGGAGATAAGCACGAGACTGCTTTGTCAATGATGCATTTAGAACAAGAAAAGTTAACCAATAAACTTAAAGAAGCTATTACTTTAAGGGATATTCTTGAGAAAATTGATGTTTCTAAAACAACCACAACTATTGCATTAGGGAGTTATGTAAAAGTAAATACGATGCAATTGTTCATTAGTGCTGCTCTGCCTAAGATTAATATTGAAGGTGTTACTATTTTATCGGTTTCACCACAATCGCCTTTAGGAAGCCAATTGATAGGCAAAAAGGAACACGATGTAGTTGTTGTAAATGAGAATTCTTTTACCATATATGAAGTATTGTAATTGCTAGCACCAACAATTTTAAACCACTCAATCGAGTGGTTTTTTTATGATATGTAACCAAAATAAACTTAAAAGAATACTTTTTATTTATAATTTAATTAAAATATGATTTTTTAGTTTTAAATTATAACTAATAATTGAATTATGGTTTATTATTTAAACTTTAATAATCAATTTTGCTTCATCATATTAATTAAATATGTAATAGTACTTACACAATTAAACTTAAAAAAATTATGTGCGGAATATTAGCCATTATAGGAAAAGGAAAAGAAGAAGCATTGGTACAACAATTGTCTAAAAGAATGAGTCATCGTGGACCTGATGAAAGTGATATACATGTTACGGAGAAAGGTCACATTTTGGCACACGAGCGTTTGTCAATTGTTGATTTACACACGGGAAAACAACCCATTCAAGGAACTGATTCAGCTTGGATGGTACATAATGGCGAAATATACAATCACAAAAAATTAAGAGAAACAACTTTAAAATATCATACGTTTAGAACGACATCAGATTCTGAAGTTATCGTGCATTTGTATGAGGAGTTTGGATATGATTTCTGTGATATGCTAGACGGAATTTTTGCACTTGTAGTTATAGATGGCGATGATTATATAGTTGCTCGTGATCCGCTTGGCGTAAAGCCATTGTATTACGGAATGGACGAAAGAGGTCGTTTGTATTTTGCATCAGAAATGAAAGCTATTGCAGACCAATGTAAAACATTTTCAACTTTCCCTCCAGGACATTATTACACCGAAAAAACAGGTTTTGTGAAATATTACAAGCCAGGATGGGAAGCGCATGAAGCTGCTGTGGAAACTTTAGATTTACAAGCTTTAAAAGCTAGTTTAACTCAAGCAGTTGAAAAACGTTTAATGTGTGATGTGCCTTTCGGAGTATTGCTTTCTGGTGGATTAGATTCATCTTTAATAGCTTCAATTACTTCAAGATTGTTAGAAGGAACTGGACAAGAATTGCACTCTTTTTCAATTGGATTAGATGCTTCGGCACCCGATTTAGTTGCAGCAAGAAAAGTTGCAGATTTTATAGGAACTACACATCATGAAATCCACTTTACAGTAGCGCAAGGCATCGAAATTTTGGATAAGTTAATTTGGCACTTGGAAACCTATGATGTAACCTCAATTAGAGCAAGTACGCCAATGTATTTCTTGTCGAAAGCAATTACGGAAAAAGGAATCAAAATGGTACTGTCAGGTGAAGGAGCGGATGAGATTTTTGGAGGCTATTTATATTTTAGAAATGCACCATCGGTATTGGATTTTCAAAAAGAAACTATAGAACGAGTTCAAAAGTTATTTACAGCTGATTTGCTTCGTGCCGATAAATCAACAATGGCGCATGGATTGGAAGCGAGAGTTCCATTTTTAGATAAAGCATTTTTGGATTTATCAATTAAAATTCAACCAGAAGAGAAAATGCCAAAAACGTACAAAGGAATTGAAAAATATATAGTAAGAAAAGCTTTTGATACTCCGGAAAAACCATACTTACCTGAAGAAATTTTATGGCGTCAAAAAGAACAATTTTCTGATGGAGTAGGTTATAACTGGATAGATACTTTAATTGAATACTGTTCAAGTCAAGTAAACGATTTAGAGTTTTCAAGAGCAAAAGAATTGTTTCCATACAATACGCCAGCTACTAAAGAAGCTTTTTTCTATCGTCAAATTTTCCATAAACATTTTCCACAAGATAGTGCAGCGCAAACGGTACGAAAATGGATACCAAAATGGCAAGATAATCAAGACCCAAGTGGAAGAGCAAATGCCGCTCATGTAAAAGCAGGTGTGGCAATTGCGTCAAATCAAGAATTAGTGTAGTATTTCATAAATATGGTTTGTTGTTAGGAAAGCGTCAGTTAGAAATAGCTGGCGTTTTTGTTTTTAACAAATGTTAATAACTTAATGGGTTTTTGTGCTTATTTGTAGTTGATTTTTTTGTGGAATGGTTATATTTGTCTGTTAATTAAAAATCGAATATTTAAGATATAATTATATGAGCGAAGAAGTTAAGAAAAACAATTATTCGGCAGACAGTATTCAGGCGTTAGAAGGGATGGAGCACGTAAGAATGCGTCCTTCCATGTATATTGGAGATACTGGAGTAAGAGGTTTGCATCATTTGGTGTATGAAGTAGTAGATAACTCTATCGATGAAGCTCTAGCCGGTCATTGTGATACAATTTATGTAGCTATAAACGAAGATAATTCCATTACAGTTGAAGATAATGGGCGTGGTATTCCAGTAGATTTACACAAAAAAGAAGGTGTTTCTGCACTTGAGGTGGTAATGACGAAAATTGGAGCTGGAGGTAAATTTGATAAAGATTCGTATAAAGTATCTGGAGGTTTACATGGTGTTGGGGTTTCATGTGTTAATGCACTTTCTGACCATTTAAAAGCAACAGTATTCCGTGAAGGTAAAGTTTACGAGCAAGAATACGAAAGAGGAAAAGCGTTATATCCAGTTAAACAAATTGGAACTACTGATAAAAGAGGTACTATGGTTACGTTTAAACCAGATGCTTCTATTTTTACACAAACATTAGAATATTCCTATGATACGTTAGCTTCTCGTTTGCGCGAGCTTTCTTTCTTGAATAAAGGTATTACAATTACTTTAACCGATAAAAGACACTTAGCTGATGACGGAAGTCAACCAGTTGAAACCTTTCATTCAAAAGAAGGGTTAAAAGAGTTTGTTAAGTTTTTAGACGGAAATCGTGTGCCTATTATTGGTCACGTAATCTCGATGGAGCATGAAAAAGGAGAAATTCCTGTTGAAGTTGCTTTGATTTATAATGACAGTTATTCAGAAAATATTTTTTCATATGTAAATAATATTAATACTCACGAAGGAGGAACACACTTGCAAGGTTTTCGTATGGGATTAACTCGTACATTGAAAAAATATGCAGATTCTTCGGGATTATTAGATAAATTAAAGTTCGAAATTTCTGGTGACGACTTTCGTGAAGGTTTAACGGCTATTATTTCTGTAAAAGTTGCAGAACCTCAGTTTGAAGGACAAACCAAAACTAAATTAGGAAACAGAGAAGTGGTTTCTCCAGTTTCTCAAGCAGTTTCAGAAATGTTAGAAAATTATTTGGAGGAAAATCCAAATGATGCTAAAATTATTGTACAAAAAGTTATTTTGGCTGCCCAAGCCCGTCATGCTGCAAAAAAAGCGCGTGAAATGGTACAACGCAAAACTGTAATGGGTGGTGGTGGATTGCCGGGTAAATTATCAGATTGTTCTGAACAAGATCCAGCAAGATGTGAAATTTTCCTTGTAGAGGGAGATTCTGCGGGTGGAACTGCAAAACAAGGTCGAGATAGAGCATTTCAAGCTATTTTACCATTACGTGGTAAGATTTTGAATGTGGAAAAAGCAATGCAACATAAAGTTTTTGAAAACGAGGAAATTCGTAATATTTTTACTGCTTTAGGGGTAACAGTTGGAACCGCTGAAGACAGCAAGGCATTGAACTTAGAAAAGTTGCGCTATCACAAAGTAGTAATCATGTGTGATGCCGATGTCGATGGTTCTCACATTTCAACATTGATTCTTACATTTTTCTTTAGATTTATGAAAGAATTAATTGAAGGAGGTCATGTATACATAGCAACTCCACCTTTATATTTGGTTAAAAAAGGAAATAAAAAAGAATATGCCTGGAATGATGATCAACGTGATTTAGCTAACGAAAGAATGGGAGGAAGTGCTGCTATTCAACGTTATAAAGGTCTTGGAGAGATGAATGCTGAGCAATTATGGGAAACAACTTTAAATCCTGAATACAGAACATTGCGTCAAGTAACAATTGATAGTTTAACTGAGGCGGATAGAGTTTTTTCTATGTTAATGGGAGATGAGGTGCCACCTCGTAGAGAATTTATTGAGAAAAATGCCGCTTACGCAAAAATTGATGCGTAAATCGGAGATAATTATAGGATTGTTTGTGGCTTTCTTTTTTACACAAAAAAGTAAAGCTCAAACTGCTACAGAATTAGAACAAATAGGGTATCTGCTTTCAGATGCCCTTTTGTATTCTGAACAATATATAATTCCGGCAACAGATGCCGCAGTATATCAAGCATCTTCTTCATGGGTAAATTCACCAAAAAAGAAAAACAAATGGGAAGTAACTTTAGGATTGCATACAAATGTTTTTTTTGTACCTAAAAGCGATAGAAAATTCAATATTCAAAATTCAGATTTTCAGTTTTTTGAAATAGAAGGTGCTCCCACGGCAACAGTTCCAACTGCTTTAGGGAATGGAAATCAAGTTTATTTAGTAGGCGACTTGGGAGGCGAACAAATTCGTTTAAAAACACCAAAAGGAATTGACCAAGAAACGGTTGTTTATCCTTATTTAAGTGGAGCAATTGAGCTACCTTATGGCTTTGAATTTCTAGCAAGATATTCAACCAAAACCAAACTAAAAAAAGGAAATTATCAAGTTTATGGTTTTGGATTGAAGCATAATTTTAGTCAATATTTTCCAAAAATTGAAGCAAAAAACATCTATTTTTCGGCGAGTGCTATTTACTCAAAAGAAGACATTAGTTTTGATTTTTTAGATATTAATACCGCTTACGGAAATTTAGGTATCAATCAATTGAATGGGTTAGTTGATACTTATCATCTTCAATTAAGTGCTTCTAAGGAATTTAAAAAATTTGAATTGATAGCAAATTTTATTATTAATAGAAGTTCTTTTCAATATATTGTGAGTGGAGAAAAGGGTTCAATTGAGGAAGTAATTCCAATTCAGCAAGTTATCAATGATTTGTTGACTCAAATTTCAGAAGATAAAACCAATGTTTTAGGTGAAGTTTCTGGTAGATACCAAATAAGCAAATTTTATGTGCAAAGTTCAATTGCTTTTGGTAAATTTGTAAACGGAAATATTGGTGTTCAATATCAATTTTAATTTTATAAATATTTAATATACACAACAAAATGAAAGTAACTATAGTAGGTGCGGGTAACGTAGGTGCAACATGTGCAGATGTTATTTCGTACAGAGGAATTGCTAGTGAAGTAGTGCTAGTAGATATCAAAGAAGGTTTTGCAGAAGGTAAAGCTATGGATATCATGCAATGTGCTACAACAACAGTTTTTAACACACAATTAAGTGGTACAACAGGTGATTATTCTAAAACAGCAGGAAGTGATGTAGTTGTAATTACATCTGGAATTCCAAGAAAGCCAGGGATGACTCGTGAGGAGTTAATCGGAATAAATGCTGGAATTGTAAAATCGGTAGCCGATAATGTATTAACACATTCGCCTAATGCAATCATTGTTGTAGTGTCTAATCCAATGGATACAATGACTTATTTAACATTGAAAGCAACAGGATTGCCTAAAAACAGAGTAATTGGAATGGGAGGAGCTTTAGATAGTTCTCGCTTCAAATATTTCTTATCAAAAGCTTTAGATAAACCGGCTAATGATGTACAAGGTATGGTTATTGGAGGTCACGGAGATACAACTATGATTCCATTAACACGTTTAGCTTCATACAACGGTGCGCCAGTTTCTAATTTCTTGTCTCAAGAAGTTTTAGATAAAGTAGCTGCAGATACAATGGTTGGAGGGGCAACATTAACTGGATTATTAGGAACTTCTGCTTGGTATGCGCCTGGAGCTTCTGTAGCTTATTTAGTAGATAGCATTTTAAACAATCAAAAACGTATGATTCCTTGTTCAGTTTTGTTAGAAGGAGAATATGGTCAAGAGGATATTTGTATGGGAGTTCCATGTATTATTGGAAAAAATGGAGTTGAGCAAATTGTTGATGTTCAATTAAATGATGCAGAAAAAGCTGCTTTTGCAAAATCTGCTGATGCAGTTCGTGCAATGAATGCAGATTTGAAATCAGTATTGTAATACAATATCAAAATAATAAAAAAACTGCCAAGAAATTGGCAGTTTTTTTTGTTTGATACTAAATGGAAAAAGAAATAGTTTGTGGATTTTTATGAATCAAAAAATATACTTTTTTAGAATAAAATCTAAATAATGGAATAAGTTTTTGATTGTTCAAGTGGTTCATTATTAGAGAATAAAATGATTTTATAATGAAACTTGTATAAAAACAGCATTTTAATCTAAAATAAAATTGCTTAATCCTATTGTAAATTATATATTTGTCCGTTTTTATAAAATAGAATAAATAAATTTTAGAGTAATGCAGAATAGAGGACTAATTAAATTTTTCGCAATTATCTTTGCCTTGGTATGTTTATACCAGCTTTCTTTTACTTTTGTTGCAAGTGGTATCGAAAAAGATGCTAAAGCTTTTGCAAAAGGAGATTCAAAAAAAGAATTAGCGTATTTAGATTCAATAGGTAAAGTAGAAGTATATCCAGTTTTGGGATACACATTCAACGAAGTTAGACAAAAACAATTAAATAAAGGTCTTGACTTAGAAGGAGGAATCAACGTAATTCTTCAAATATCTGTTAAAGATGTTTTAAAAGGATTAGCTAACGATTCTAAAAATCCAGCCTTCATTAAAGCTTTAGCAGATGCTAAAACAAATCAAAGAGGAAATCAAGATTATATCGATGCATTTTTTGTAGAAGCAAATAATGCAAATGTAAACTTAGCTGCTGCAGATATTTTTGGAAACAGAAACTTAGAAGCTGAGATTAAAAACGGTATGACTAATAAACAAGTTGAACCAATTGTTAAAAAGAAAGTACAAGAATCTGTAGAAAGTGCATTCAACGTATTAAGAAAACGTATTGACCAATTTGGAGTTACTCAGCCTAATATTCAAATGTTAGGAAATTCAGGTAGAATTTTAGTAGAATTACCTGGAGCAAAAGACGTTGATCGTATTAAAAATTTATTACAAGGAACTGCTCAACTTGAATTTTGGGAAACTTATAAAGTAGAAGAGGTTTCAGGTTTTATAATGGCTGCTGAGGAAGCATTAAAGAAAACAGAAGTTGCTGTGAAAGCTGCACCAGTTAAAACAGCTGGTATAGATTCTTTATTAACTGACAAAGCTGATACAACTGCTGCTGCTAAATCAAGCCCATTCTTAGGTAAAATGATAGCTCCTGGACAACAAGGAGTAGGTTTCTTTAATGTTAAAGATACTGCAGTAATTAATGGTTATTTAAAAAGAGCTGATATTAAAGCTTTGTTACCAGCTAATTTAACAAATATTAGATTTGCTTGGGGTAAAGTAAATCCTAAAATGCCAGATGCAACAGAATTGTATGTGTTAAAAGGAACAAGAGATAATGTTGCTCCTTTAAGCGGTGGTGTAATTGTTGATGCAAAAGATACATTTGACCAGTTTGGTAAACCAGCAGTTTCAATGCAAATGAATGCTAATGGTTCAAGATTATGGGAAAAAATTACAGGAGCGGTTTCTCAACAAGGAAATGCAATTGCAATTGTTTTAGATAACACAGTTTATTCTGCGCCTGGAGTAAGTAAAGGAGCGATTACTGGTGGTCAATCAGAAATTTCGGGTAGCTTTACAATTGAAGAAACTAAGGATTTAGCTAACGTATTAAGAGCAGGTAAGTTGCCAGCAGCTGCAGAAATTATTCAATCTGCTGAAGTAGGTCCTTCATTAGGACAAAAAGCAATCGATGCAGGTATTTTATCTTCATTAGTTGGTTTCTTCTTAGTATGTGTATGGATGGTATTCTATTATGGTAGAGCTGGTTGGTATGCAAATGCAGCTTTATTATTAAATGTATTATTCTTGTTTGGTGTAATGGCAAGTTTTGGTTTTGTATTAACATTACCAGGTATTGCAGGTATAGTATTAACATTGGGTACTGCAGTCGATGCAAACATCATTATATATGAAAGAGCAAAAGAAGAATTACGTGAAGGTAAGTCTTTAGCAGATGTAGTAGAAGCTTCTTATGGATGGAAAGGAGCTATGCGTTCGATTGTAGATGCAAACGTTACTCATATCCTAACAGGTATTATTTTATTTGTTTTTGGAACAGGGCCTATTCAAGGATTTGCATTAACATTATTGATTGGTATTTTTACGTCATTATTTACTTCAATCTTTATTGCAAGAATTTTCATTGACAAAGATATTGCTAATAATAGAGCGTTAACATTCTCTACTCCAATTACTAAAAATTGGTTCACAGGATTCCATTTTGATTTTATTAAAATTAAAAAATGGTCTTACTTATTTTCTTCAGTAGTAGTAGTAGTAAGTTGTGTTTCATTCTTTGTTAATGGGTTGGATGAAGGTGTTGATTTTGTAGGAGGTAGAACTTATCAAGTTAAGTTTGAAAAACCAGTTGAATCAAATGTTGTTTCTGAAGAACTTTCTAAAGAATTTGGAATGCCAGTTGAAGCAAAAGTTTTTGGTGATGCAGATCAATTAAAAATTACTACAAAGTATAAAATTAAAGAAGAAGGTGTAGCAATCGATAAAGAAGTTAACGAGAAACTATACCATGCTCTTAAAAAATATTTTAATGAAGATGTTTCTTATGAAAAATTCATTAATCTATATGAAGGGAAAAAATTCGGAGTATTGTATGGTTCAAAAGTGAGCCCTACAATTTCTGCCGACATTAAAACAAACTCTTTCTGGGCGGTTATTGGTGCTATGTTGGTAGTAGCTTTATATTTAGTAGTATCTTTTAGAAAGTATGGATATTCAATTGGAGCGGTTGCTGCAGTTGCGCATGACGTAATCTTTGTATTAGGTGTTTATTCATTATGTTATAAATTTATGCCATTCCACATGGAAATGGATCAACATTTCATCGCTGCTATTTTAACAGTAATTGGATATTCTATGAATGATACAGTAATTGTGTTTGATAGAATTAGAGAATTTTTAGATGGTAAACGTAAAGGAACATTTAAAGAGGTGGTAAACGCGTCTATTAATACAACACTTTCAAGAACGTTAAATACTTCATTAACGATGATTATGGTGCTTTTAATTATGTTCATCTTTGGAGGTGAATCAATTAGAGGATTTATCTTTGCAATGTTAATTGGTATTATCATCGGAACTTATTCATCATTATTCATTGCTACTCCAGTATTAGTTGATACAATGAAGAAAAGCGATGTTGATGAAATTGAAAAAAGACACGCTGAATAATTCAGTTAGTTTATAAATTCAAAAGCTGCTTTCATTGAAAGCAGCTTTTTTTATACTATATTTTTAAGATTCACGTTATAATTTCTAAATATATAATTATGAAATTGAAACTAATGTATTTGGTTTTATTCACCATATTGCAATCTTGTAATAAAAATGAAGTTTTTAATGACTTTCAAAACGATTTTGAGAATAATCGTTGGGCTAAAAATGATATAAAAGTATTCGAGTTTAACAATACAGAATCCAATGGTTTATATGTAATTAAATTGCAGTTATCTCATATCTATGATTTTGATTTTGCAGAAATACCTATAGAAGTTGAATTAATTGCTCCAAGTGGAACAAAGGAAGTACTTTTAATAGATTTTAAATTAAAAGATCCTTCAGGGAAGGAAATAGGAGATTGCACAGGTGATATTTGTGATGTCTACTGTACAATAAAATCAAATACTAAATTGCAAAATGGAACTTATACAATTAAAGTTAAGAATAATTTTCCGGGTGTATATTTGCCCAATATTTTAGGTGTTGGAGTGATAGTTGAAAAAAATAAAAATAGATTATAAAAAAGGCGGTTAGAATTTCTAACCGCCTTTTTTATGCTTTAACTTCTTTAGCTTTTAAAACAAAGTAAAAGCCAATAATTATAAATGGAATACTCAACCATTGGCCGGTTGATAAGGCATTGAATAAAGTATATTCTTCAAATCCGCCTTGACTTTCTTTTACAAATTCAACAACAAAACGAATAGACCATAGTAAAATCAAAAATAGTCCAAATAAATAACCCGCTTTATTTCTTGCGTTTGTTTTCCAATATAAAAATAATAAAATTGCAAAAACAAATACATAACAAATTGCTTCATATAATTGTGCAGGATGTTTTGGATATACATTTGCTAATAATTCAGCAAATTGAGGATTGGTTTCTATTGCTTTATAAGCCTCATTTGGAGTACTCATTTGAGTTAATTGCATGGCTTCATTAGCAGAATATTTATCTCTTAAAAATTTAATTCCTAAAGAAGAATTTGTTTGAGTTCCTACAATTTCAGAGTTCATAAAATTCCCTAAACGAATAAAAATGGCACCAAGTGAAACTGGAATTACAATTCGATCTAAAATCCATAAAAAAGAACGCTTGATTACTCTTTTTTGAATGTAGAACATGGTTATTATAATAGCAATAGCCGCACCATGACTTGCTAATCCTGCGAAACCAGTAAAGTGCAACGATGGTTTTGTGCTTATTGGTAATAATATACTCCAAGGGTCATCATTGAATAATTCAGGTTGATAAAAAATTACATGACCTAATCTTGCTCCAAGCATTGTTGCTACTAATGTATAAACAAATAGTTTGTCTAAAGAATCTACAGATTCATTTTCTCTAATAAATATAGGTTTCATTATATACCAACCTAATCCAAAGGCTAATACCCAAGAAAGACTATAGAAACGTAACATGAAAAAACCTAAATCAATTCCTTCTGCAGGATTCCAAACCATATTTAATGCGTAAATCATAATTGTTCTTTGTTTATGGGGTAAAAATAAATATTATAATTGTGAATCTTGTTAAAATTGTCCAAAGAAATTGTTGAGAAATAATATAAAGATTAAGGAACCGGATCATAACCACTTTTTCCCCATGGATGACAACTAAAAATTCTTTTTGTTGCTAGCCAACCACCTCTAAATAAGCCATGTTTTTTTAATGCTTGTAAAGTATAATTTGAACATGTAGGTTCAAATCTACACGTTGCAGGAGTAAAAGGAGAAATGGCGACTTGATAAAAACGTACTAATATAATGAAAGGAAAGATTAATATTCTTCTTACTTTGTTTGTTTTCAAAGTACTATGGTTGCTGCACATATTAGATTTATTAAGTTGTAAAAGTACAATATAAAAAAAATAGTCCCGAAATTTTACAACGAAAAAAAAAATCAAACTATGATTTATATCAGTTTTTTTGTGATTTATAGCCTATAAATTTGTCTCATAATTTTAAACTAAAACATAAAATGAAAAAATTATTATTATTAGCAGGTATTGCATTATTAGGATTTAACGCAAACGCACAAGAAGAGAACAAAGGTTTACAAGGAACTTGGTGGGTAGCTGGACAAGTTGCATTTTCTTCAACAGACAATGGAACTACAGAGACTAAATCAAACACTATCGTGCCAATCGCTGGGTATTTCATTGCTCCAACTACTACAGTAGGTTTAGGAATTGGTGTTATTAACTCAACTACTGATTCTGGTTCTACAACTATTGCTGAGTCAAATACTTTTATTGTACAGCCATTAGTAAGAAAATATTGGGGATTAGGAGGAAAATTTTTCTTCTTCGGTCAAGCATCTTTACCAATGACTTTTGGAAAAGACAAAATCACTGATGACAAAACAACTTCTATTGGTGTTGATTTAGCTCCAGGTTTTGATTTCGTAGTTAACAAATGGATGACAGTTGAAACTTCATTTTCATTAGTAAACATGACTTCAACTACAATAAAACCAGATTCAGGAGATAGCACAAACAGCTTTAGCTTTAACGCAAACCCATTTGATTTAAATCCTGGTGACAGAAAAGTTGGAGGATTAAGAGTAGGGGTAAAATTCTTATTCTAACATTTAGTTAGAGTATTGGTTAGTTTAAATAGTAAGTAGAGCTGTCTGAATAAGACAGCTCTATTTCTTTTAATAAAAAAGCACAACTAATTAGTTGTGCTTTTTTATTTATATTAAGTAATTTTTATACAGAAAATGTAGTCCCTTCTTTTCCGTCTTTAATAATAATTCCTAAAGCAAGAAGTCTGTCTCTAATTTCATCTGATAGTGCCCAGTTTTTATTAGCTCTAGCTTCGTTTCTCATTTCAATTAGCATTTCGATTACACCTTTTAATTTTTCGGTAGTATTTGAAGTGCCTGCAGCAGAATTATTAATACCTAAAACATCAAATAAAAAATTTGAAAGAGTTGATTCTAATAATTGGATATCTTCTGTGGTTAAAGTTGCGGTTCCATCGTTTACTAAATTAATAAAACGAGCACCTTCAAATAGTTGCGCTATTAATATTGGGGTATTGAAATCATCATTCATGGCGTCATAACAGCTTTGTTTCCACGAAGCAATATCTAATGAAGATGTTGTACTTGCTTTTAAAGAAGGTATAAGTTTGTATGATTCCATCAAACGATTATATCCTTTTTCACTGGCAACCATTGCATCGTTAGAAATATCCAAGACACTACGATAATGAGCTTGTAAAAAACAAAAACGAACAATATTTGGCTCAAATGGCTTTTCAAAAAAAGAATTTTCTCCAGAAACCAATTCCATAGGTAGAATGTAGTTTCCAGTTGATTTGCTCATTCTTAAACCATTCATTGTAAGCATGTTGGTGTGCATCCAAAAATTCACAGGTGAATGTCCATTACATGCTTTACCTTGCGCTACTTCGCATTCATGATGAGGAAATTTTAAATCCATTCCCCCGCCATGTATATCAAATGTTTCGCCTAAGTATTTTGTGCTCATTGCTGTACATTCTAGATGCCAACCTGGAAAACCTTCTCCCCAAGGAGAATTCCATCGCATAATGTGTGCTGGAGATGCGTTTTTCCAAAGAGCAAAATCTTGTGGGTTCTTTTTCTCGGTTTGGCCGTCTAAATCTCTTGTGTTAGCAAATAATTCATCAATATTTCTATTGCTTAATTCGCCATAATTTAGCCCTTTTTGATTGTATGCAAATACGTCAAAATATACAGAACCATTACTTTCGTAGGCAAAACCTAAATCAATTAATTTTTGAGTTAATTCAATTTGTTCAAGTATATGTCCAGTGGCAGTTGGTTCAATTGTGGGTGGTAGAAAATTAAAGGTATCTAAAACTTTGTGGAAATCAACAGAATATTTTTGTACAATTTCCATTGGTTCAAGCTTTTCTAAGCGAGATTGTTTTACAAATCTATCATTATCTACATCGCCATCATCAGTTAAATGGCCAGCATCTGTTATGTTTCTTACATATCTAACTTTGTATTCTAAATGTAATAAGTATCTAAAAATCACATCAAAACTCATAAAAGTTCTAACGTTGCCTAGGTGAACATTACTATATACTGTAGGTCCACAAACATACATTCCTATATTTCCATTATGGATAGGAGTGAAGTTGTCTTTTTCACCCGAAAGGGTATTGTATATTTTAAGCGGTTGATTTTTATATAGTTCCATTGTTGGTAATACTCAATAATTTTTTAATTTTAGAATTGCGTTTCTAATTTGATATAATCTAAAAATTCTCTTCTTACTTTTTCTTCTTTGAATTTCCCTCCAAATTCGGCAGTTACTGTACTACTTTCAATATCGCGAATACCTCTCGAATTTACACACAAGTGTTTAGCATCGATTACACATGCAACATCAGCAGTGCCTAAAACTTTTTGTAATTCCTGAACTATTTGGATGGTTAATCGCTCTTGAACTTGAGGTCTTTTTGAAAAATAATCTACAATACGATTCATTTTGGATAAACCTACTACTGTACCATTTGAAATATAAGCAACATGAGCACGACCTACAATTGGAAGTAAATGATGTTCACAAGTAGAATAGACCACAATGTTTTTCTCAACAAGCATTTCATTGTACTTGTATTTGTTATCAAAAGTTGAAGAGCTTGGTTTTTTTACGGGATTTAATCCGCCAAAAATTTCTTTTACAAACATTTTAGCAACTCTATTGGGAGTTCCTTTTAAACTATCATCGGTTAAATCTAATCCAAGTGTATTTAAAATGTGTTCAACATCTTTTTTAATCAATTCAATTTTTTCATCATCAGAAATAGCAAAAGCATCATCTCTTAGTGGAGTTTCTGCATTTGTAGCAATGTGATTATTTCCGATTTCGTCCTGAAAATCCTCGTTTTGTATCATTATCAGTAATTAGTTTAATAGCAATTTTTAAAGAATGCAAAGATAAATAATAAACTTCTAAAAATAATTTGAATATGTTAATTATTAGAAAAATAATTGCCAAGTTTAATTTTTTGTTAAATTTGTGTTCTATTATATAATTTATTCAACTATAAAATGAAAAAAATACTACTCTTATTTGCATTTATTTCTGTTGCAATGGTTAATGCACAAGATAAAGGGAAAGATTGTAAATTTAATTACAAAGTGTCTTCTGAGATGGTTTTGGAAGACGAAGTTAAATCTATTTACAAAGCTGAAATTCATTGGGATTTCAGTAAATTAAATTTAAAAAACACAACTTGTGTTATTGAAATTTTACCAATAAAAGATTGTGTTAATGAATTAAATGCAATTAAGTTTAAAGATCCTATATTGGTTTCTAGTAAAAATGAAAATTTTACTGTAAAAGGTTTTAAGTCTTTGAATCATATGGATTTAATGTCGAAATGTTTTAAATGGCGAGTTGTTATTACCGATGAAAAAAACTCATGTGTTGAAACAACGGATTGGAAATATTCTTCATTTTTAAGCCAAAAATAAATAAGCTATGAAAAAAATTTTACAACTACTTTTATTACTTATTGTTGGAATTTCGTATTCTCAATCTCCAACGTGTGCTGGAGCTTCCGCTATTTGTTCAGGTAGTGTTGCTCCTTTTCCAAATACAACTGGGGTTGCTAGTATAGGTTCACCTGGGTGTTTGGGGTCTGCTCCAAATCCAGCATGGTTTTATTTTCAAGTGGGTTTGTCTGGAAATCTTGAGTTTACATTAAATCAAGGGGATAATGCACCATTATATAATAATCAGGATGTTGATTTTATTCTATGGGGTCCATTTAATGCACCTAACTGTACAGATTTGTTTGATTTTAATGCTGGAGCTACTGTTAACAACATTGTAGATTGTAGTTTTAGCGGTGCAGCCATTGAAACAGTATCGGTTCCAGGTGCTGTAGCAGGTCAGATATATATGTTATTGGTAACAAATTATTCCAATGATCCAGGTTTTATTGAAATGAATCAAACTAACTTGGGTAATGCAGGAGCTGGTAATACGGATTGTGATATAGTTTGTGGGGTTGATTTAGGTCCAGATCAGTTATATTGTTCTACAACTATTACTACTCACCTTTTAACAGCTACATTTAATCAAGCTCCAACAGCTGCGGGAACACCTACATATTCATGGTTTTTAGGAGGGGTTCTTCAAGGGACAACTTCTACAAATACTTACTTGGTAAACCAAAGTGGTACATGGTCGGTTGAAGTGGTTCGTCCTGGATGTTCGGATACAGCAACTGATAGTGTTGAAATTCGTTTTGACTCACCACCATCATTGAATTCACCTCCATCGCCTATTAATATAGGTTGTGGACCTTATGATTTAACATCTCTTATTCCTGCAATGGTAGCTCCAGAGCTTCCGGCAGATTTTGTAGTTTATTTTTATACAGATATTGTTGATTGTTGGGATGGAAACTCAAACTTCATTGCAACTCCTACGGCTTTTTCTCCAACAGTTACAACAGATGTATATATAAGAGTAGAAAATTTAGGGAATCCAAGTTGTAATAATACAGATGAGTATGTTACACTAATATATGATTGTACTGCTTCTCCCACTGCTTCAGTAACAGCAAATACAATTTGTTCAGGCAATACAGGAACTGTTACTTTTACAGGAACACCAAATGCAGTTGTGACGTATACAGTTGATGGTGGAGCAAATCAAACAATAACATTAGATGCTGCAGGACA
>NZ_DATGXL010000008.1:0-18741 GCF_035299005.1 Flavobacterium sp. | reverse complement strand
GCATTTCTTAACTCTCTGATAACAAGGATTTAATACACAAAAGTTTTTTGAAGTTTTACCACAAAGAAAGCAATGTTCTTATTATACCTATATATATAGTGTAGTTGCAGGTTTCAAATTTAATGCTGAAGATTGTTGCTTAACTGACTTAAACAATAGTTAACCGCTCTGGAGATTCTTGTTATTAGGAATGATAGCAGCTAAAAAACTTAATCTTGTTTTTTGGCTTTTTCTTCCCACAACTTGTTTAGTGCGGGTACATCTATAGGTGTAGAAGCTTCTTGCTTGGTTAACATTTTCTGTTCAAAAGCGGTTGCTAATATGTTTTCGATATGAAAATCTTCTTGAACGGTATAAGGTTTATATTCCGTTCGGAGGTTGATATCAAATAATCTGGCGGTTGAATTTGCCCAAAAGGCTTTCCAACCACTTTTGTATTCTTTAATTAGATCAAATGTAGATTGCCCAGTTTGTCTATGGATTAACTTCACCAAAATTTGTCCGTCTTTGCGGGATAACTTTTTTAATCTTGGTTCAAATTCTTCTTCTAAGTACTTTTCTACAATTTTAAAATACTTCTTCTTTTCTTTATTGGTTTTCAGTTTAGCCATTGTAGCATTTAACTGCGTCAACTTATCGGCAGTTAACTTTGCATACGGATATACTTTATAAACTCTCCTTTTTAGAATTAAAAAATTCTTTCTATCGTCGCTAACACTATATTCTCCATTGGGTAAAATTTTGATTTCATTCAAATCGATAGAATAAAATATGGCAGAATCTTGTGCAGTTAACTTAATAGTGTCTTGCTGCGTTTGAGCCTTGCTGTTAAAAGCGGTGAATACTAAAAGGATGCTTACTAAATATTTCATAAATGGTCTTTTTGATTGTTTTTAATTCCTTATACCTAATCCAATATCAAAAAGTAAACCAAAAATATTGAAATATTATGTAACTCTAAAGACTTATTTCTATTTTAGCAAAAAATTACATTATAATATGAGTACAAAATCGATATTAAAGAAGTCGTCGATGGCTTTTTTGGAAAATTATTTGAATAATGCTTCGCCTACAGGATATGAATCGGAAGGGCAAAAAATTTGGATGGAGTATTTAAAACCTTATGTGGATACCTTTATTACCGATACCTATGGAAGTGCTGTAGGTGTTATTAATCCAGATGCTCCTTATAAAGTAGTAATTGAAGGGCATGCCGATGAAATTTCGTGGTATGTGAATTATATTACCGATGACGGTTTAATCTACGTGATTAGAAACGGAGGTTCGGATCATCAGATTGCGCCATCGAAGCGTGTGAACATTCATACTAAGAAAGGCATTGTGCGTGGTGTTTTTGGTTGGCCAGCGATTCATACTAGAGGAAGAAGCGGAAAAGCAGAAGAAACTGCAAAAATTGAAAACATCTTTATTGATTGTGGTTGCTCTACCAAAGCCGAAATTGAAGCATTGGGCATTCATGTAGGTTGTGTGATTACCTATCCTGATAATTTTGAAGTATTAAACAACGATAAATTTGTATGTAGAGCCATTGACAACCGCATGGGTGGTTTTATGATTGCCGAAGTGGCACGCTTATTAAAAGAGAACAAAAAGAAATTACCGTTTGGCTTGTACATCGTGAACTCGGTGCAGGAAGAAATTGGTTTGCGTGGTGCCGAAATGATTACCCAACGCATTAAACCCAACGTTGCCATAGTAACCGATGTTTGCCACGATACTACTACACCTATGATTGACAAGAAAATTGAAGGTGATTTAAAAATGGGACGCGGCCCTGTGATTGCCTACGCTCCTGCTACACAAAACGTGTTACGTGAAATGATAGTAGACACAGCAGTGGAAAACAAAATACCGTTCCAACGCCATGCGACTTCTAGAGTAACAGGAACCGATACCGATGCTTTTGCCTACAGCAATGGCGGAGTTGCCTCAGCTTTGATTTCGTTACCGTTGCGTTATATGCACACTACAGTAGAAATGGTACACAAAGAAGACGTAGAAAACGTAATTAAATTGATTTACGAAAGTTTATTGAAAATTGAAAACAACGAAACGTTTAGTTATTTTAAGAAATAAAAACGTCAGTTCGAGTGTTTTTTATGGAGTGAAGCAAAATAAAACTTCTCGATACGCTTCGCACTCGAAGTGACGTGTATCGAGAACCGTTTTTTACAACTAACACCCAAAATCCTCATTTGTTTGAGGATTTTTTTTTTTGCAATACACTTAAAATTTAACATTTGCTACAGAAAATCTACAGCAATTTATTGGTGAGGGTTTTTTAAATTGCGATTTGAAAAAACAGTAAGTTATTTATGATATTTACTAGTTACAGAAAAACCTTATGACAAACGAAACGTAAAAACTAACATAAACTAATGAAGACAAAACTTTTGAATATTAAATTTGTTACCTGGATTGATAAGAAAATAACATAATTAATATTTTAGTTTAACATTTCGAGTTGAAAATATGTTTTTAGTTAAATATTCATATAGTTGAATGAAGCGGAGAAATAAGCCGAACAGGAACTGTAAAAGATAGTAGGCAAAACTTAAAAAACGTAAAAATGAAACATTTAAAATTAACACTTTTCTCTTTAATTGCACTTTTTGTTAGTGCTACAATGTTTGTAAGTTGTTCAAACGACAACGAAACAATAACAAACGAAACTGCAAATAAAAAAGTAGATTCATTTCTAAAATCATTTTATTCAAAGGATTATGTCTTTGGTCAAAGTGCAAAAATAAACCCTAACTCACAAATTTCCGCGATGGCGCGTACTGCTACATCTGAAGAAGTTGAATTAACCGAAGTTTTTGTAAATAATGAAACTATAGCACGAGGTTATATAATAACAGACAAGAATACTGGAGAATTTTTATACTTTATTGATGTAGATAGAGACACTTATACTTTAACTTCATTAGACGTTAAAAATAGTGAGCAAAAAACTTTCAACAATATTGATGAAATTTATAATTATTTCAGCACTAATGAATTTGACTTTATTGAAATTGCTTTAGACGATAGCAATTCAACAGGCACAACTGACAGAAGATTTTGGGGTTCACAAATCTCTTATGGTGCACCATTTGAAGGCATTGATGGTAATTGCTATCAAGGTGTTTATTCAACATACTATGTTTTTGGTATTGCTGTAAGTGGTCCAAAAGCTGTTCTAAATGATAATGGTAGTAATGCATATGTGCCTTGTGGTACAGAATATCAACCATAAAATATTTCAAAATAAACTATGAGTTATATTTTAATTATAACTCATAGTTATATAAATCAAAAATTCTATGATAAAAAAGATTTTATTCTTCATATTATTTTATAATATCTCATATTCTCAGAGTTTTATTATTTTAGATGATGAAACACTTGAATTTATAGAAAACGTAAACTATAATTTATTTTTAAATAAAACTAAAATATATTCAAATGTTTGTAATATTGAAGGTCAAACCACTCTACCTAAACAGATTGTTTATGACTCAATAAGTTTTCATTCATTAAATTATAATATTTTAGGGTTAAGAAAAGAAAGTATATCACAAACTATTTTATTATCAAAAAAAATTATAACTCTTGATGAAGTAGTTATTAGTTCTAACAACATAAAAGAAATCACATTAGGTGAAAAGAACAGATTTATTAAAAGATATAGCAGTTCATTTTTAAAAACCCCTAAATTTGGTTGTGTATTTCATAATCAAACTTCAACCGATTTATTTTTAAAAAAAGTAGGGTTTTATGTTGAAAAAGTTAAATATAAGACAGCATACAAAATAAATTTCTATAAATTTAAACAATCACCAGTAGAAATTGGTCATCAGAAAAAAATCATTAATGAATTAATTTTTGCTACAGATACTTTATTTTTAGAACCTACACAAAAAAATCAAATCACAGCTATATTAACATCTAATTATAGGTTAGAAAAAAATGAATCTATTTTTGTGGATATTCAACTAATAAACTATTATGATAATAACGAAAATATAATTCAACCTAATATTGAAGATGAAACTAAGTTAAAATTTCAACTTTCAAATAAAACTAATTATTACTCTAAGATGGTGAATCACTCAACAGGTGAATACACTTTAGATTATGTAAACATAAATGCTATGATTAATTATGATTTTGCAAATCGATTTTTTAAAAAACCACATAAAAGTAACTTGGTAACACCTGCAATGATTTTATATACTACAATTAATCCATAAAAGGCTTCCTGTAAAAGGCGTTTGGCAAGATTGCACCGCTCCCGCGCGAATCCCTTCGCGTGGCAAAATAAAAAAAATCCAGCTTTCGCGGGATTTTCTTTTATCTTCTTTTACGGGCGTCGTTGACCAATTTTATATTTTCTTCTGATTTTTAAAATTGAAAAGTTAAATGATAGGAATTTGTAAAAGAATTATTATTTTTATTGACTGCAAAACTATAGGGAAGTTTTGTGTAAAAGTATAAGACAATGTATTGTCGGTTAAACCTCTTCATTATAAAATAGAAACATGAAAAAAACAATTTTTACGCTTTTAACCTTTACAATGGCAATTTTGTCATTTGGGCAAAACAACTATAATAATCAACTTATTAAACTTGGTAAAAGTTATAAAGATTATATGTTTCGTAATGAGCCGAACAAAAATTTTATAAAAGAATTGAAAACCAACGTTCCTGAAAATTTAATAATGGCAAACGATTTTATCGTTCAGACCATAACAACAAAAAACAAAATATTAAGTCAGCCTTACATTTCAAGACCTGATGATGCAGTTTTAAAACAAATTTTCATTATTCAAGAAATCAATCAAAATTACAGAAGAGAAGATCAAATTGATAATAACAAATTGATTGATAGTTTACAATCAAAAGAAATTCCTACTTACGAATTAGTTGACAATTACTACGATATGTTATTTACAGCCGTAGGAAATAAAAACCAACCTTTTAATCTTTCAAAAAACGATTTTAAACTGAATAGTTATAATTTGAAAGACGAAACCGAAAAAGGAATTTTCTTCTTACAATGTATGAGTTATTGTGGTACTTCAATTTGGGGTTATATTAATATTCCAAAACCTGCTAATACAAAAACTGCACTGGAATACATTAATAAATTTCCAAAATTTAATGGTCAACCCTATTATCAATACACGGATTTTTATTTCAAAGATTTTGAAATGCTTATTATAACAGACAATGGAAAAGAAAGTTACAAAGGGTATTACATAAACAAATATTATGAAACCCTATTAAATCATTTATTTTGCTTAATCAAAGAAGAAAGTACAGAAAAAGAAAAGAATAATTTATTACTAGGTTCTATTTTAAAAGACAGTAATCTTTACAAATACACAAAATTAAAAGATACTCTTGAACAAATTTTTGAAGCAAAGAAAAGAGATTAGATTTGTATTGTTACTAAAAAAATCCTTCACACCCTATTTAACAGTCAATTTACTATTGGCTGTTTTTTTTAACTTTTGTTTCACTACAATTGGCAAAGTCAACAGATTTTAAGGCATTTCATCGATTTGTTTTTGAAACTCTGTTAAAAGTTCTAAAATTCGTGCTGTAAATAACCCCCTACCTATCTGAATTTAACGCTAAGATTTTGTTTTAATCCATTTAAAAAAATCTTTTTGTTAGTTATGAGAACATGTTGCCTTTTTATTGTATTATTCTTTCCATTTTTTCTACATGCGCAAGTGGGAATTGGAACTACTTCACCAACCGAAGAATTAGACGTTAATGGTGATTTAAGAGTAAGAGGATTGTCAAACGGTTCTGGAATGACCACACCTGTTTCGGTTTTACCCGACGGAACATTAGTTACCACTTTTACAAGCAACACGGCACCTGGCACAAAATTCGTAGGCTTTTTAGCTTCTGATATTGCACTTGATACTGATTTTGGTTTCAAAGATATTGTATTATCAACTGAGCTTATTGATGTATTGGGTGAATACAACAACACTACCGGAAGATATTCTCCCATAGTTACGGGTTATTATAAAATTTCAATGGATTTTGACATTGGAGATTATTCCAGCGACACCGAAGATTTAGATATTTTGATAGGATTGTGGGATTTCACCGCAAATCAATGGGTTTTAAGAAGAACATTCAAACACCGTGACAATAATAATTCGGGGATGACGGCAGGAAGAAATGAAAGTTATGGTATTTCAAATTATTTGCAATTACAAGTGGGACATTCCTACGGCTTTAGAATTTTCTCCGATTATGCGTCTTTTGTAACTAGAGATGCTAAATTAAAATTTCAAAATAGCGGCTCTACTGGAACATCATTATCCACAAGCTTTTCGGTAGAGAAAGTACTTTAATAAAAAAAATCCCAAATGATTCATTTGGGATTTTTTTATGTTATCTATTCTGTAAATAATTCAAAACGTTTTTCTCAATTCTTTCATTGATGTTGGAAATATCCGCTTTTACGAATTTTTCTCCAATGATGTTTTCGAATAACTCAATGTAGCGTTCCGAAACTGTTTCGATGTATTCGTCTGACATAAACGGAATTTGTTGGCCTTCTTTGCCTTGGAAACCGTTTTCAATTAACCAACGACGCACAAACTCTTTTGACAATTGCTTTTGCTCTTCGTTGTTGTTTTGTCTTTCTTGATAACCTTCTGCGTAGAAATAACGCGAAGAATCTGGTGTGTGGATTTCGTCGATTAATACGATTTGTCCGTCTTTTGTTTTCCCAAACTCGTATTTGGTATCTACTAAAATTAAACCGCGAGAAGCTGCAATTTCAGTTCCTCTTTGGTATAACGCTCTGGTGTATTTTTCTAAAATTAGGTAATCTTCTTCCGTTACGATGCCGTTGGCTAAAATAGCTTCGCGCGAAATATCTTCGTCGTGCGAACCGTTATCCGCTTTGGTCGTTGGCGTGATGATTGGTGTTGGAAATTTATCGTTTTCTTTTAAACCTTCTGGCATTTCCACCCCACAAAGAACTCTTCTTCCTGCTGCATATTCACGCGCTGCATGTCCTGATAAATACCCACGAATGACCATTTCTACTTTGAACGGCTCACATAAATGTCCTACTGCCACGTTTGGATCTGGAGTGGCTACTAACCAATTGGGTACAATATCAGACGTTAATTCCATGAACTTTGTCGCAATTTGATTCAAGATTTGTCCTTTGTAAGGAATACCTTTAGGCAAAACTACATCAAAAGCCGAAAGACGGTCGGTGGCAACCATCACTAATAATTCATCGTTGATATTGTAAACTTCTCTAACTTTTCCGCGGTACACCGATTTTTGACCTGGAAAATTGAAATTGGTAGTCGTAATTGTGTTCATTATGTTGTGTTGTTGTTTTATTCCGCTACGCTCCATACAGTTCGGCTCGCCTCGGGTGTGTTGTGAAGTGCAAAAGTAATTTGTTATGAAGAGATAAACAAGAAAATTAGAAAATATAAAACCCATTGATTCAAACTAGTAATCAATGGGTTTTACGTTAGAATTGTTTTCATATTCTTATTTTGGTGCAACTATATTTTTTTCATTGCTTTTGATTGCTAATTGTGTTTCTTTTGCTGCAACAGGACCATAAGGCAAGCGAAGCCCTACATGTTCTGATGTGATATTTCCTTGTGCATCTTTATCGTCTGCACGGTTGGCAACTATGTGCCATGAGAATTTAGTGTTGCTGGTTCCGCTAGCTAATTCTTTTACTTTGAAACCGTTTCTTGATTTGTCGGTAACAAAAACGCCGTTGCAATCGCCTTCTAATTGAATAAACACTTTCAACGGATGGCTGTCATCGATAAATAAAGCCTCTTTTAAAACTTCGTCTATTGGAACATAAACTTCTCCATTGATCAATTCGGCAGTACCGTAATCTTCAAATAAAATTTCAGGAGCTTCTGGTGAAAACAATACGCGTGGTTTATTTTCTTTATCCATTATCATGGTAGAATTGGTTCCGTTTCCAATAATTTTATAATTGGTTCCACCGCCACCAGCAGCCGTTGCATTGTATTTGATTCCGACGTAAGCATACGATTGACCTGCTCCAACGCCACCATTAAAATAACCACCATACAAACTTCTACGATTGGCCAAAACACCATCGGGAGAAATATTATCGATTCCAGCTATTTTAGCAAAGGCACTAGAATTTAAAGTCGCAACATTGTTATCAGAATCTAGTCCAAACCCACCAGCACAATTGGTATAATGGGCTGCATTATTAGGATTTCCAAAACCGTTGGAACCATAAACCCCTACAAACGGACCCGAACCTGCAACTCCAGCTCCTGTACTTGGGAAAATACTTGCGCCAGGACCAGCACCACCTAAAATGGCTGTTCCACTATTGTTAACATTAGTACCCCAAAAGGCATTGCCTACATTATCATTATTAGCGCCATGAACTGCATCGTTTCCGGCTCCTGTAGTTGTAACATAAAGTTTTGTGAATGCGTCACCAGCAGAATTAATGGCAACATTTCCATCTGAGCGAACAACAGCTCGTTGAAGATTATTTGTTCTAAGAATTAAGTTTTGATTGTCTGTAGTACCTAAGAAATTTGTGGCAGGATTTGTTCCTGAGTTTCCTAATAAAGACCAATCGCGTCCTCCAGTACCATCTAATGCAACCCATTGCGTTCCATCCCAAAAGTAAAAGCCTGGAGATACATTAAGCGGAGCAGCTCCACTTGTATTTGTGTTAAAAACCAGAGTTCCGTTTGCAAGTGCACCGCCTTGAGGATTTACAACGGGTAGTGCGACATTTCGAGCAGTTAGCGCTACTCTGGAAACTAAAACACCTTGAGTATTTGAATTAATATCTAAAAAGGCTTGTGGGGTAACAGTGCCAATACCCACCTGAGCGTTAATCGTATAGCAACATAGTAACGCAATTAATGTTAAGTAATTTTTTTTCATAAAAAAGGGGAATTAGGTTCATTTTTTGTTTGTTTAAGATTTAATATTTCAAATTTAACATTTATTTATATTTTTTATCGATATTGAAAACATTTTTTATCAAATAGAATTTATTTTTTAGTATTGTTTATTTTTTTAACATATTTGATAAATATAAACCAAAAACAAAACACTAAAAGGTCTGACTTTTAAAGAATTGCTATAAAAAACAAAAAACAGCTATAAATAGCTGTTTTTCAATTATATAATTATATTAAACTTCTAATCATTATTTTCAATACTCTTATACGCATCAATTATTTTCTTCACTAGTCTGTGACGGACAATATCTTTATCATCTAAATAGATAATTCCTACCCCTTCCACATCTTTTAGAATCAGAATAGCTTCTTTTAAACCTGAGATTGTTCTTCGAGGCAAATCCACCTGACCTGGGTCGCCTGTAATCATGAATTTGGCGTTTTTTCCCATACGGGTTAAAAACATTTTCATTTGTGAATGTGTAGTGTTTTGCGCTTCATCTAAAATCACGAACGCATTATCTAACGTACGACCACGCATAAAAGCCAACGGTGCAATTTGAATAATTCCTTTTAAAATATAATCTTCCAAAGTTTGTGGTGGCAACATATCGCGCAACGCATCATACAATGGTTGCATATATGGGTCAAGCTTTTCTTTCATGTCTCCTGGAAGAAAACCTAAATTCTCACCTGCTTCTACTGCTGGGCGCGTTAAAATAATTCGTTTGACTTGTTTTTCTTTTAATGCTTTTACAGCCATAGCAACACCTGTGTAGGTTTTTCCTGTTCCAGCGGGACCAATAGCAAATACCATATCATTTTTGTGAATGGTGTCTACTAATTTTTGCTGATTAGGCGTCATTGCTTTAATTAGCTTACCTCCTATTCCATGCACTAAAATTTTATCTCTGTCGTGCATGTGGTGTACATCATGTTGATGACTAGTTTCTAATACTCTTAGAATTACATTATCATCTATACTATTGTATCTAGAAAAGTGATGCATCAATCTCCTGAAACGCGTTTCAAATTCATCCAAAATCTCTGCTTCGCCAAAAGCTTTTAAAGTAGTGCCTCTGGCTACAATTTTTAATTTTGGATAATACTTCTTAATGGTTTCAAGATGAGCATCTTGCGCACCCCAAAATTCTTTTGGAGCGATGTCGATTAATTCAATGACTCTTTCGTTCAAAGGCTTTCTTTTTTTAATTATTTTTGAAACGCTAAAATTATAGTAGCTTTGCAATCAAATTTAGTAAAAACTACTGTTGCTTTTCAAATAAGTTATAAACAAAAAAATGTCAATAATTACGCTAACTACCGATTTTGGACACAAAGACTACTTTGTAGGTGCTTTGAAAGGAAAAATTTTATCGGAATTAAAAGAAGCTGTCCTTGTTGATATTTCGCATGATA
Organism: Flavobacterium sp.; assembly: GCF_035299005.1. Classification (GTDB taxonomy): domain Bacteria; phylum Bacteroidota; class Bacteroidia; order Flavobacteriales; family Flavobacteriaceae; genus Flavobacterium. Next base: position 8,338 of record NZ_DATGXL010000008.1, on the reverse strand, counting down.
TTGACTTATTCAACACATTAGAAGCCAGTTACTGCATAGAAGCGGCTTATTCTAATTTTCCAAAAGGTACCATTCATATTATAGGTGTTGACAGCGAAAGAGTTGCCGATACCCAACACATTGCTTTGCAATGGGACGATCATTTTTTTATTTGTGCCGATAACGGTATTTTGAATGCACTACTTCAAAAAAAAGTGGCTCAGAAAATTGTTGCCATCAATATACACGATAGATTGCACAACAATGCTAGCGACATGGATGTTTTTGTAGCCGTGGCTTGTCATATTGCGCGTGGTGGTTTATTGAATGTGATTGGAAAAGAAATAACCGAGTTGAAAAACGTAAATGCTGCAAGCACGATTGTTTCGAATGATTTAACAACCTTAAAAGGACAAATTATTTACATTGACTCGTTTGGAAATTGTGTAACCAATATTTCGCAAAAACAATTTATTGATGTAGCTCGAAATAGAGCCTATGAAATTCAGGTGAAGAATAAGAAAATCAACCGAATCCATAAAAGCTATTCCGATTTTCCAATAGTAGAGAACAAGCAATTGAAAGATTTTGAAGGCGATTTTTTGGCTCTTTTTAATGAAAATGGTTTCCTCGAAATCGCAATTTATAAAAGCAATCCAAAAACCGTAGGCTCGGCTTCAACCCTATTGGGCTTGAAATTTAGAGACATGATTACTATCGAATTTAAAAATTAAAAAAATGTTTATAAGAATTGTAAAAATGCGCTTCCACGAAGATAAAATTGAAGCTTTTTTAAATAATTTTGAAGAAGTGAAACAGCATATTCGAAATTTTGAAGGCAATCAGTTTTTAGAATTGTACCAAGATAAAAACGACCAACGCATTTTCTTTACTTACAGTTATTGGGAAAACGAAGCTGCATTAGAAAAATATAGAAACTCTACACTATTTAACGAAGTTTGGAGTTATACTAAAACCCTGTTCAGCGACAAACCTGAAGCATGGAGTGTGGATCGATTGGTTACTTTAGAATAAAACAGTTAAACAAATAAACGTTTAAACAGTTAAACAATAAAAAATGAAAGCATTATTATTACGAGAAATTAAATCCTTTTTTGGTTCGCCGATAGGTTATTTAGTGATCGCTATTTTTCTTTTACTCAACGGCCTATTTCTTTGGGTGTTTGAAGGCGAGTTCAACATTCTAAACTCGGGTTTTGCCGATATGAGTCCGTTTTTTAAATTAGCACCTTGGATTTTAATCTTCTTGATTCCTGCAGTAACCATGCGTAGTTTTTCGGATGAAAAAAAGCAAGGAACCATTGAATTGCTGTTTACCAAGCCGCTTTCAAATTGGGACATTGTCAATGGAAAATTCTTTGGCGCTTTTATTTTAATTGTTTTGGCTATTGTACCTACTATAATTTATGTCCTAACAATTTCGCATTTTGGAAATCCACAAGGTAATATTGACATGGGAAGTACATTAGGTTCTTATTTTGGATTGTTATTCTTAATTGCGGCATACACTGCTATTGGCGTTTTTACCTCAACCTTATCTGACAATCAAATTGTGGCTTTTATTATTGCTGTTTTTTGTTGTTTCTTTTTCTATTTTGGGTTTGATGGTTTGGGTTCATTCTTTGGAAGTTATAATACAGTATTTGCAAGTTTGGGTATGGATTTTCATTTTAAAAGTATGAGCCGTGGTGTGTTAGATACACGTGATATCATTTATTTCATTAGTGTGACATTTCTTTTTTTATCAGCAACTGTTTATCAACTTAAATCTTTGAAATGGTAATGAAAGAGAACAAATCAAAAGCTTTAAAACAATTCGGAATTGTATTTTTAGCGATTATCGTTATCAATTTAATCAGCAACTTCTTTTTCAAACGTTTTGACTTAACGCAAGACAAACGTTATACTTTATCAGAAACGACTTTAAACATTATCAAAACAGTGGATAGTCCGTTGTATATTGATGTGTATTTAGAAGGAAATTTTCCACCAGAGTTCAAGCGTTTGCAAAATGAAACCAAGCAATTGTTAGAGGAATTTTCTGCTTATAATTCAAACATTGTTTTCCAATTCAAAAATCCAATTGAGAAGGAAGAAATGCGTGTTGAAGTCATGAAGCAATTCTATGAAAGAGGCATGCAACCATTAAGCATTACTGTGGAAGACAAAGGAAAGCAATCACAAGAAGTTGTTTTTCCATGGGCACAAGCGACATATGGCGACAAATTTACAAAAGTGAGTTTGTTGAAAAACTTGATGGGTGCTTCAACCGAAGAAAAAGTCATCAGTTCGGTACAGCATTTAGAATTTGGTTTTGCAGAAGCCATCAATAAAATCTCAAAAGACAAGCAAAAGAAAATTGCCGTTATCAAAGGGAATGGCGAGTTGCATGATGCCTTTATCGCTGATTTTGTGAAGTCGGTTCGAGAGAGTTATTACATTGGCACATTTACATTGGATTCTGTAGCCAAACAACCTACCCAGAGTTTAGAAGCCTTAAAAAAATATGACTTAGCCATCATTGCAAAACCTACTGAAGCATTCACAGAAGCAGAAAAACAAGTGCTCGATCAATTCGTCATCAACGGTGGGAAAACACTTTGGTTAGTTGATGCGGTTTCGGCAGACATGGACAGCATGTACAACGAAACGGGTACTATTTTAGCACACCAACGGGAGTTGAATTTAACCGATATGTTCTTCAAATATGGTATTCGTATGAATCCATTATTGATTAAAGACGAACAAGCGACACCTATCAAAATTGCTACTGGAAATCAAGGAAGTGAAACCCAATTGCAAGAATATTTTTGGAAATTTTCGCCATTTATTTATCCTTCTTCTACCAACCCTATTGTTAAAAACATGGAAGGGATTAAGTATGAATTTGCTTCCCCAATCGAATTACTAAAAAATGATTTAAAGAAAACTGTACTATTAAGTTCGTCTGAATATTCAAAACCTATTGGAACACCTACGCCGATTTCATTAGACCTCGTAACGGAAGAAACCACACCTGAAGAATATGAAGGAAAAGGATTACTTCCTGTAGCAGTGCTGTTAGAAGGAAAATTTAAATCGGCTTACCAAAACAGAGTCTTACCTTTTGACGACAAAACTTTTCAAGCGGTTGGAAAAGACAATAAAATGATTGTAATTTCTGATGGTGATGTTATCAAAAACCAATTGGACAAAGGGGCGCCATTAGAATTAGGTTTTGACAAATGGACCAATCAATTATACGGAAATAAAGAGTTTTTAATGAACTGTGTGAATTATCTGTTAGATGATAACGGACTTATTAACATCCGAAGTAAAGACGTAGACTTGCCTTTATTAAATAAAGAAGAAGTTTATAAAAATTATACGATGGCTCAAATGATAACTGTCGGATTACCAATAGTTCTTTTGGCTATCTTTGGATTTTTATTCACTTTTTTACGCAAAAGAAAATATAGCCGCTAGTTGTTGATAATTTGTTTTTGCATTTGAGCAGAATTAGAATATATTTGTGAAATATAAAATCTAACTAACGATTTTAAAATACAAGATGATGAAGTTTATAGTATCGAGTTCGTATTTATTAAAACAATTACAAGTTTTAGGTAGTGTTATCAACAGTAGCAACACGTTGCCTATTCTTGATAATTTCCTTTTTGAATTAGATAATAATTTATTAAAAGTTTCGGCTTCTGATTTAGAAACCACCATGACAGCTACTTTAGAAATTGATTCTAAAAGTCAAGGAAGTGTGGCTATTCCAGCAAAACTTTTATTGGATATTTTAAAAACATTTCCTGAGCAACCGTTGACATTTACTGTAGAAGATAATTCTACGGTAGAAATTAGTTCTAACTCTGGAAAATATGCCATTGCTTATGCCCCAGGAGAAGAGTTTCCTAAAGCAGTAGTTTTAGACGATCCTTCAAAAACGGTTGTTCCTGCAGAAGTATTAGCTACTGCGGTAAGCAAAACAATCTTTGCGGCTGGAAACGATGATTTACGCCCTGTAATGAGTGGTGTTTTCTTCCAATTTTCACCAGAAGGTTTAATCTTTGTAGCTACAGATGCTCACAAGTTAGTAAAATATGCACGCACTGATGTAAAAGCATCACAAGTAGCGGATTTTATCATGCCTAAGAAACCTTTAAACATTTTAAAAGGAATTTTAGCAGCTTCTGACGCTGAAGTTTCAATTGAGTACAACGATTCTAATGCAACATTCTCTTTTGAGAATTATGTATTGACTTGTCGTTTAATTGATGGAAAATATCCAAACTATGAAGCGGTTATTCCTAAAGAAAACCCAAACAAATTATTAATCAACAGAGTTCAGTTTTTAAACTCAGTGCGTCGTGTGGCTATCTTTGCTAACAAGACTACGCACCAAATTCGTTTAAAGATTGCTGGTACCGAATTGAATATTTCTGCAGAGGACATTGACTATTCAAACAAAGCAGACGAACGTTTGACTTGTGACTACCAAGGAGACGATATGCAAATTGGGTTTAACTCACGTTTCTTAACTGAAATGTTGAATAATTTATCAAGTGATGAAATCCAATTGGAAATGTCAATGCCAAACCGTGCTGGAATTTTAACCCCAGTAGATGGCTTAGACGATGGCGAAACAGTAACAATGCTTGTAATGCCTGTAATGTTAAGTAACTAAAAGCCGTATCAAATACAATTTATAAGGCTTTCAAAATAACTATACCAACCCTTAACTTAAAAACCACTTAGCTAATTTGCGAAAGTGGTTTTTTAATTTTAATTATTCATGCAATACAAGTACGGGTATTGCTGTACTATATGACATTTTCTTAGCAAAACCTGTAGTGAACAAATCGGCAAAGAAACTTTTTTTATACGTTAGCATTGCCAGAACATCTATATTTTGATTGTCTATAAAATCTAGGATTGTTTCTTCAATGTCTTCACTTGGAATACTAAAAAACTGTACCGGTTCATTTACAAATTCATTTTTCCATTCATTCACAGTGGTTTCTTTTACGTCAGAAGTTTCTGTTTTTACATGCAGGCATTTCACTTTTGCTTTTGTTTTTTTAGCAATGCTAATTACTTTTTTTAAAGCGTCTTTGTCTTTTTCTCTAAATCGGGTGGTAAAACCTATGGTTTCAATTTGGTCATAATTTGCGCCAAATGGTACACTTAATACGGGAACATTAATTGCAGCTAACACTTCGCCGGTTTTAGACCCTAAAAAGAGTTCTTTCCAGCCTGTTGCGCCCGAAGTTCCCATGACTACAAAATCAATCGCATCTTCTGCAACGGCTTGTTTAATACAATCAATTACGTCGCCTTGAATTAATCGGTGCGATAATTTGATGTTTTCTAAATTTCTTTCCGTTGCAATGGCTCTCAGTTTTGGAACTTCGTCTTTAAACATTCCATATTTTGAAAGGGTAACAGACTCAAAAACAGCCTCATAATTTTGAGGGAAAAACTGATTATCAAGTGTAGGTAGTTCAAACGAATGCAAAAGAATAATCTCTCCATTTACAATTTTAGCCAATTCTAAAGCATGTACAAACACACTATTTGCAGCTTCAGAAAAATCAGTTGGGAAAAGAATTTTTTTCATGACTATAACTATTAATTTAGTCCTATAAAGTTAACTCATTAAAACCACAAAAAGAATGATAACCATCATATTTACAATAATTTAACACAGATTTATCACTTAGAAAGTAATTGATAATCCAAGTGTAAATTGAAGTCTCAAAGGCGAGAAGATTCTTTGGAACACAGATAGAAGAAATTTGAGGAAGCAGTATGAACTTTCATAGGTAATTTCTGTTGTGAATTTGTGGTAAGATTAGCACGCAGTTGAAACGGTTTTTTTTAAACGCAAAGAGCGCAAAGATGTTATGTGTTTTTTTTTCAAGTTTCAGGTTTCAGGTTTCAGATTTTAGGTTTGGAACACAGATCTAAGAAATCTTAGTAATTTTTAAAATCTATATGGGGAAATCTTAGAGAAATGTATTGACACGATTGTCATCCTGAGCTTGTCGAAGGCTAATGGAAAGGAATTTTCAAGTTTCAGGTTTCAGATTTTAGGTTTGGAACACAGATCTAAGAAATTTTAGTAATTTTTAAAATCTTTTTAATTGTTTAAAACACATAGGCACATTAGTTTTTCTTTGTGTTGGTTTTTAGGCGTTGCACTTGAATTGGAACGCTGATGATACGAGTTTGCTTTGCAAATCGCTGGTGGTGACGGATTTTTGATGTGGATGGTGTTGAGGGCGTTTCACTTGGATGGTTACGGATTTTTTAGGAACACAGATTGAAGGAATTTTAGAAATTTTTAAAATCTATATGGGGAAATCTTAGAGAAATGTATTGACACGATTGTCATCCTGAGCTTGTCGAAGGCTAATGGAAAGGAATTTTCAAGTTTCAGGTTTTAGGAACACAGTTAAAATAATCTTTAAAATCTTAAATACACTTAATTCAACGTAAGGTTGTGCTTATGCTTATATTCACTTATATGACTTATATTGTTAAATAAAAAAAATGTTTGGAACGCGGATGATATGGGTTTGGCTGATTACCGCGATTTTTTATTTAAACGCAAAGAGCGCTATGTTTTTCGCAAAGGACGCAATAGAAAGGCTATAACATTTTGTGAAACTTTGTGGTACTAAAAAAACTTCTAACTTCTAACTTCTAACTTCTGACTTTGATTTATCTTTGCAAACTAAAATTAGAACATGATTCCACAAGAAACCATAGTTGCATTGGCTACACCGTCTGGAGCGGGTGCGATTGCTGTTATTCGATTATCTGGTAGCGAGGCTATAACTATTGCCGCTGATGTATTTCAATCGGTTTCTGGGAAGGATATTACGAAACAGAAGACGCATACGATTCATTTAGGGCATATTGTCGAACCTTTGACAAGCTCAGGTCAGGCTGGTAAAGTGTATGACCAAGTGTTGCTTTCTATTTTCAAAGGGCCCAATTCGTATACGGGTGAAGATGTGATTGAAATTTCGTGTCACGGTTCTACTTTTATTCAACAACAAATAATTCAATTATTGCTTCGTAGAGGCGCTAAAATGGCTCAGGCAGGTGAATTTACCTTGCGTGCTTTTTTAAACGGGAAATTGGACTTATCGCAGGCGGAAGCGGTGGCTGACTTGATTGCTTCGGATAATGAAGCGAGTCACCAAATTGCGATGCAACAAATGCGTGGTGGTTTTAGTAACGAGATTGCTAAATTGCGTGAAGAATTATTGAATTTCGCTTCTTTAATTGAACTAGAACTTGACTTTGCCGAAGAAGATGTGGAATTTGCCGATAGAACGCAATTTCATGAATTATTAGAGCGTATCGAGTTTGTTTTGAAACGCTTGATTGATTCGTTTGCAGTGGGTAACGTTATCAAAAATGGTATTCCAGTTGCGATTGTGGGCGAACCGAATGTTGGGAAATCAACTTTATTGAATGCTTTATTGAATGAAGAGCGTGCTATTGTTTCTGACATTGCGGGAACGACTCGTGATACGATTGAAGATGAGTTGGTAATAGCGGGCATAGGTTTCCGATTTATTGATACAGCAGGGATTCGAGAAACGAAAGATGTGGTGGAAAGCATCGGGATTCAGAAGACGTTTGAGAAGATTGAGCAAGCGCAGGTGGTGTTATATTTAGTCGACAGTGTTCAGTGTTCAGAGAGCAGTTTGAACCGCTTAAAAATAGAAATTGAGAAAATTAAAAACAAATTCCCTTTAAAGCCTTTAGTTGTTGTGGCTAATAAATCCGATTTACTTTTGGGTGAACAAAAAAACAATATTCAAGCTACCATTGACCATATACTTTTCCTAAGTGCTAAACAGAAAGAAGGTATTGACGAACTTAAAAATACGTTGCTTTCTTTTGTGAATACGGGTGCGCTTAGAAATAATGAAACGATTGTGACCAACACGCGCCATTATGATTCACTTCTAAAAGCTTTGGAAGAGGTGCAGAAGGTGAAATGGGGCTTGGATTCTGGGCTTTCTTCTGATTTGATGGCGATTGATATTCGCTCTGCCCTACACTACTTTGGGGAGATTACTGGGGAGGTTACTAATGATGAGCTCTTGGGTAATATTTTTGCGAACTTTTGTATCGGGAAATAGATTGGCTTTGCACTTGAATTGGAACGCGGATGAAACGGGTTTGCTTTGCAAATCGCTGGTGGTGACGGATTTTTGATGTGGATGGTGTTGAGGGCGTTGCACTTCAATGGTAGCGGATTTTTAAGGAACACGGATTGGAGGAATTTTAGAAATTTTTAAAATCTATATGGGGGAAATCTTAAAGAAAT
>NZ_DATGXL010000007.1:0-100726 GCF_035299005.1 Flavobacterium sp. | reverse complement strand
GTTGCACTTGAATGGTGGCGGATTTTTTTAAAGAACACAGATTGAAGGAATTTTAGAAATCTTTAAAATCTATATGGAAAATCTTAGAGAAATATATTGACACGATTGTCATCCTGAGCTTGTCGAAGGCTAATGGAAAGGAATTTTTCAGGTTTCAGGTTTTTGGAACACAGATTGAAGGAATTTTAGAAATTTCTAAAATCTATATGGAAAATCTAAAAGAAATATATTGACATGATTGTCACCCTGAGCTTGTCGAAGGCTAATGGAAAGGGTTTTTGGAACACAGATTTGAGGAATTGAAGTAATTTTTAAAAGCTATAGGGGAAATCTTAGAGAAATATATTGTCACGATTGTCACCCTGAGCTTGTCGAAGGCTAATGGAAATGAATTTTTCAGGTTTCAGGTTTTTGGAACACAGATTGAAGGAATTTTAGAAATTTTTAAAAGCTATGAGGTGAGGAAACTTTGAAAATGTATTACCTCGTTTGTCATAATGATTTTGTTGGAATGTTGCAGGTAAAAGCTACGTTATAATTTTAAATTTTCCAGTGAAGGAAAAACCTTGGAATGTGGCAGTGTAATACACAATTTTGTTACTGATACGATCTATTTTTACGGTCATGAAATCTCCAATTTTATAAGGGGTGTTTGGAACAGTAATTTCGGTTATTGTTGCTTTGTATTCACACTCGTTAATCCATTCTAGATCGGATTTGATGTAATTTTTACCACCATCTATGTATTCAACAAATTTAGGACCTTTGATGATGATATACGTTGTGGTGTTATCTATTTCAAAGTACTGCAATTTGCAATCTTTGAGTACTGTACAATTTGTTTTTTCACTCGTTTGTGAAAAGGTGTTTAGGGAAGTAATCACTAATAAAAAAAGAAGGAGTATTTTGAAAGGTTTCATATGTTGCATTTGATTAATAGGTGTTTTCTTTTATTTTTTTCTTGTTCTTTACCAATTCGGAAAGTAATTCTTCATCGGCAGCTTCTTTTTTTGCATAATCTATTGCGTTAACTGCCATTGCTAATGCTTTCTCTTTTTCGCCAAAAAAATAATATAGTTTGGATAAAGTAGCAAAGCTTTCGTGTTTCTTCTCATCAATCGGTAAGCATGTTTCTAACCAATAAATGGCTTTTTGAATTTTATCTTTCTCTTTGGAATGGTTTAATATAAAGGTTGCAGAGATATTAGCTAAAGCAACAAATTCACGTTTATAATTTTCCCATTGTAATGCGTCATTACTCTCTTTTTCTAGGTTGTAATATTTGTCTAAGTTTGTGATTAAATTGGTGGAACCATTTGCGTATTTGGCAAAATAATGGTCATAATTTTTTAGGAATTCTGTTGTTTCATCGGTAAAACTCAAAGAATAAATGAAGTAACTTTCAATTATCGTATTTTCTTCATAGTTAGCCATTAATTTATGGAAATAGTTTATGGCTTTTTGGACTGATTCATTACTTGGTTGATTGTCTTTGTCCATAGTTTCTCTTAGTGGTATCATGATGCTGTAAATCAGACTGTGTTCATCCATATACAAATAGTCATAATCCGCTCTTGTTTTAGTTACAATTTCGTCATAGTTATTGAATAGGTAGGCTAGTGCTACAAAGTCATCCTCCCGTAATAATTTATTCGATTCGTTAAAAAGTGCTTTGCTAAAGCCTTGTCTGGAAAGTTCGTTAATAATAGCACTAATGATTCGATTGTCAAGGGTGCTTTCTTTGGCAAGAATTTCAATTGTATTTTTCCATCGTTGTATAACCAGTTCTTTACTGGCTTTTAGTTGATATCCTTGCTCGGCTTCGTCTAAATAATTATAATAATTCAATGTTTCTTCAGTTTCTTCGTCTGCCATAATGAAATCACCTGTTTCCCAATGGTTGATGTCGGAGGCTATGAGAAAAGCATTTTTCATGTCTTTAATACTTGTGTTTTCAGCAGTAAATAATTTGTCGCAAGTCACTAATTTATTAGCGTTAATCAAATCCTTGTATAAGGTGTCCCATTCGTAGAATTCCATTTCAGCGGCTACGGGTCTTTCTAAATAATATAAACAATCTCCAGAGGCATTGTAATAGGCAATACTAGCATTCATTTGCTTTTTAAAAGTATTGGTGTATGCTTTGTCTGTATTTTTGATAAAGCAGAATTCAAATCGATCAAACTCTTTTTCATAGCCATAATACATGTGACGCTGTGTATCAAGCACATAGTTGCCTACATAATGTAGGTAGTTGTTATATGTTTCTATATTTGGTGCATCATACACTACAATTAGGAATTTTTTTGGTTCATTTTTAATGGTGTTTAGTGCCTCATTAAAATTCCTGTCGTGTTTGATTGTAACTACATAATCGGGTTGGTAGGTATTGTTTTCCTCTGTAAGGATGATTCGTGTGGTGTCTTGAAAGACTTCTTTGTAGGTGAGGTGTCCTTTTTCTTGACTGAAGCTGTTGTAGCTGCTAAGGACTATTAGTGCAATAAAAAATTTCATCATGGGTTGGTGCTGTTTTATAACATGCTATACTTTACAAATATATTTAAAATTTTGATAAGGTATTGTCTTTGTCGGCATGCAGATGGTGGAGTGAGAGGTAAGAAGAGCCAAGTAAAAAGAGCCAAGTAAAAAGTGAAGAGGGAAAAGGGAAAAGGGAGAAGTGAGAAGTGAGAAGTGAGAAGGGAGAAGTGAGAAGTGAGAAGTGAGAAGTGGTAATATGAGTTTTTATTTTGGGCGGCTATTATTTTAGTGTTATAATTTTTAGTTGGGAGTGGGTTTCGTTTTCTTTAGTTTGCTTATTGCTTTTTTCTTTATATTTGGTTGTTATTATATTTAATTCCTTTTAGTATGAAGAAGATTATTTTTTTATTAGTAGTTACGTTGAGTTTAAATTCATTTACGTCTCTTGAAAAGCCTACATTTAATATTGTGGGTAAATGGAGAGGTGATGATAAAAAAGAAATTGGTTATATTGTTTTTCAGGCTGATGGGTATGCCTATTTTGAAGATAGCAAAGGGAATAAAATGGGAGGGAAAGATTTTGTTGAGAATGGTAAAAAAGCTAATATGACCTACAAGTTTGATGACTCTGAGGCGTTAATGAAAATAGATATTATTGTTAAAATTGTAGGAGAAAAACATAGTAATTCTTTACTAGGTATTGCTCAAAAAATAGATGATGATTCGTTTAAATTGTGTTTAGGCTATGAGAATGTTAGACCAAAAACATTTAAAAAAGAAGAAACAATTGTTTTTACTCGCGTTCAATAATTTTTGAATGGTGGCTTCGAGTGCCTCAGCCACCATCTAGATATTCACAATAATCAATTTTCATCAGAATTACTGTAACCGTTGCCTGAGGCACTCGAAGGTAATTGTTACGGTGGCTTCGAGTGCCTCAATATTAGGTATTTCAATAGCGAATCTTTATCAGTAGTACGTGTTAGTAACAAGCCTACAACAAAAATAGCTCCTAAATAAAAATTGTAAAAAGAGGAAAATTAAAAAGATGGAAACAGAAGAAATAAAAGAAAAATTTGAAGCAGAATTAAAATGGGGTAGTTATTATTTTTTATATTCTATCATCCTATCATTAGCATTTTCGTTATTTCAACTATTTATTCTAAATCAAAGCCGTGATAACATATATGTTTTAATTTTCTTTAACTTACTTCTTTTGATTTATGTATCACGAAAATGTATTCACGAAAAAAGACACATAAAAAACGTCACTTTCATTTCTAAACTAATCATAATTTTAAAAATATTTTCCATAAACTATTTGTTCATTTCTTTAATAGGACTAAACAATGGTGATTTCTTACTACCCAAAAGAGAATTTGAAATTCAAGAAACGGAAAAAAGTTTAAATGAAACGGAAAGTAATTTATTAAATGATTTAATAAACTTTGTAAAAAAAACTCAACAATTAAAAACGCAGAATAATTTATAAAAAATGTTACTTATAAACAAAAACTCCTTACCAATCGGTAAAGAGTTTTGTTTCTTAGTGGTTTGAACACTGAACTAAGAAGAGGTGTTTAGGTAATCGTAACTTCTCCTAAGTAAAGACTTGTAGCAAAGCTTTTGTCATCAGCTGTTACAAAGGTAGCCCACACTTGAACAGGCAATCCACTCAAAAAAGCAGGTACACTAAAATTTGCCGTTTCATCACCACGTTCACCTGAGTTTAGGCTGTACAAACTAGTGTTTGTGGTTTCTTCGTAGATAACTAAGACCAATTTGTCTGTTGCCAAAGCTTCTCCTTGTCCACTGTTGTTGGTCCAGTTGATGTCGATGCTTTGCCCTGTTCCAGGGGTTGCAGCTACATCGTCAAACCCTGTTAAATCGCCACGGCTTATTTGTACTTTTTGATAATCCCATATAAAATCAGGATCCATATAATTAAGCGCGTTTTTCATGTGATACGACATGGCTTGATTTCTACGGGTTTTGGTTCCGGTGTCATTTCCATAATACCGCTTTAACACGGGACTTAACGGACGCAAAAATTCCGTAACCTTTGTAAATTTCAAGCGTTGTAATTCTTGTGTTGCGGTAGCTACACGATTACTTTTTTTAGGTAAACTGCGCATTACCTCTTTTCCTCGCCATGTGGCGCCTACTACTGGACCCACTTTCCCTGAAAATGCTCCTAGGATTCCTTTGTTATAAGTTCCCATTTTGTAAATAAAAAATTTTGAATTAATAAATAACCTTTGTTTTTGAAGCGCGCATTCAAAGAACAGAGCAAAACTAAAGCGTGTTTTTGTTTTGTACAAGTAGCTGAATTATAATAACTTAATTTGGTTTATTTCAACTATAAATTACATGTTTTAAAGGCGATTGATTAGGATTGACATGAGCTGATTGCTTGTGCCTAAAGTAGATAGGTTTTGACTGGTTTTGACCGGTCTTGACTATTTTTAACTAGTTTGACTAGTTTTCATAGGGGTTTTGTTCGGGTTTCGTTCGGGTTTCGTTCGGGTCTTGTTCGGATGAGCTGGCTAAAAAGAAGGTTTTTGCGAAGAAAAGTGGGAGGAATGTGGGGAAAGAGCCAAGTAAAAAGAGCCAAGTAAAAAGTGAGAAGGTCTATTATTTATTGGTGGTGGGACTTGACAGGGGGGTGCTGCAAATAATATATCGAAAAGTGAGTAGGTTAAAGTAATGCGCCTGTGCCTGCAAAAAAGTCTACATTAAATCGCTGTTGTGGATTTTTTTGAATAGTGATTTTGTAAAGAAACTTTTTGGATAGAGGTAGCGTCCTCCTAACTTGGTGTAAGGAATGATGTGGTTTTTGCGGTAGCGGTATAGCGTACTATCACTAATTTTAAATTTTATTTTTATTTCTGACCCATTTAACCATACCTCCTGATGTGTTACTTGGTGTTGTAATAAATTGATGGTTTGTTCCATCTCGGCTACTTTCGATTGTAGTAGGGTTACTTCGTTGTTTTCTTGCTTCATGGCGATTATTATTTTTCTGATTACAAATATCGGAAATATCTTAGAGGTTTGCTAAGTAAATTTTCAACAGAAAACAGTTGAAATTAATTTATAAAATTTATAAGTTATTGATTATCATTGGTTATATTATTGATAAGTTGTTAGTTATTGGTTAATATCTCAATCGAAAAAGACGCTTTTTTTGCTCAAAAGGAGCGTTAATTGTTAATAACCCGAAAAAAAGTGAGAAGTGAGAAGTAAAAAGAGCCAAGTAAAAAGAGTCAAGTAAAAAGAGTCAAGTAAAAAGTGAAGAGGGAGAAGTGAGAAGTGAGTGGTGAGTGGTGAAAGATGGTGGCTGAGGCTCTCGAAGCCACTATCTTTTTTTTGGAGAAGGCTAGGTGCTTTATAACTCGACTGGACTAAAGTCTAGTCTTAAGATATGGGTCGAGCCGCTGGCTCTTGTGCGTGATGTTGCGTGTAAGTCCTGTAGGGACGTTTAATTTTATGGCGATGGATTTTAATCCATTGGATATAGATTATGATGTGATTAGGTTTGTATCGATAGAAAAGGTGAGTGGTGAAAGATGGTGGCTGAGGCTCTCGAAGCCACTATCTTTTTTCTTGTCGTTTTTTTAAATTACAAAAAACCTTTGTTTTCGGTCGCTCGCGAGGGTACCCCCGTAAAAATACCTAGTTTGAAAAACAGGTATTTTTACGGGTATGAATTGTGGAAATAATAGTCTAATTTTGAAAGGATTGAATACTAACTTTCTTATTATTAATCAATTAAATCCTTACAGATGATGAAAAAAAACTATTTTTTACTGTTTTGTGTTTTTGGTGTGGTGTCGGTGGTGGCACAGGTGCCCTCTATTAATGTGACGGCTACTTTTTCTAACGAAAAGGTGAGTAGTAGTGAACTAAAAAAATTAGACTCTTTGAACTCGAAATGTTCTCTTTTAAAAGATGAATTGTCAACATTGAAGGGGGAAAAAAGCAATGAACAGACTGTGATTGCTGCGAAGGAAAGCCAAATTAAGGGGGTGGAAGCAGAAATTAAAAAGACCATTGAAGGCAATTATTTTTACCAATCCAATTTGGCCTATTATACCAATCAATTGGCAAAGATTGAGGGGAAAATAACAAAGTTGAAGGCGGACATGAAGCTGGCTGAAGCGGATGATAACCGTAGTAGAATGGATCAATATGAAGGCGAAATTCAAGCACTGGAGCGGGATAAAGGACGATTGGAAATTGAAAGGGACCGCAAATTGAATCCCGCAACGCATAATTATTCGTGGTGGTTGCCGTCTAAGGATAAAAAATACCGTGATGCTTTTTTTGAGGATACTTACAATAATTCGACCAACAAAACCAACTATTTGAATGCGTTTGCTGTAGTGGGGAGTCCGAATGGGGTAACGGGGCAATCTGAACTTGTGGCGGACAATATGGGGATGTTGCGCATTACTTTTGGTACGGTGATTACGGCTTCCAATGATTCGTTGTCTAGTGAAAATACGCGTGTGGAAGCTTTGCAGCGTTTGATCAATGGTGGGGGTAACTTTTATTTTGATTTGACAGCGCCTTTACTTACTACGATTAGAGGGAACAGCAGTGATGATTTGGTTAACTTTTATGCTTATGCCAATATTAAGGCAGCTTCAGATATTAAAGGGTATGGCAACGATTTGACAGCTTCTACTTACAATACTTCTTTGGGGTTGAATCTTTATAGCGACATCAGCTCTGAGAACAAGAAGTTTAATTTTTTCATGGTAGCTAATGCGAGTTATTACTATTTGGCGACCAAAGCGTTTTATGAAGCCTTGCAGATAGACCACACGGATGGTTTCTTATCGGGTAAGATTACTATAGGGGTGACACTATTGAATCAATTTCGATTTTCGGCTAATGTGGCTACTTTTGGAAGTGAAGCCTCGGTTCGAAGTACTAAAATTGGTTTTGGGCTTCAATTTTTACCGAATTTGTAAGTTGAGTACCAATAAAACCGCATTTTTAAGGGTTGCTATAGAGGGTTAAAAAAGCAGCCTTTTTATGAAACGCTAGCAAGACTCCAAAAGGAACAGATTTTTCTGACTTTTGGGTCTCGCTCGCGTTTTTATTTTTTGTACTTCCTGTTACGGATTCCCGTAAAATTTGCACGAGCCCTTTATTTACCTTTGTTCGCGAGGGTACCCCCGTATTTTTACCTGGTTTGAAAAACAGGTATTTTTACGGGTTGTTTATTACCTTTTTTTTCATTATGTTTGGAAAGTAAGTTTTTTATGACAATGGTTAATCAGAATCCAGAACAAATAGCACGTGATAATATTGACAAGCAGTTGATTGCTTGTGGTTGGATTATTCAAGATAAAAAGAAATTTAATCTTGCCGCTGGCTTGGGAATTGCTATTCGGGAATATCAAACTGATATTGGTCCTGCGGATTATGTATTATTTGTTGATAAAAAACCTATTGGTATTATTGAAGCCAAACGTGAAGAAGAAGGGGTACGATTGACTACGGTTGAGGAACAATCTTCGCAATATGCCAATGCGAAACTTCGCTTATTGAATAACGATCCTTTGCCGTTTGTGTATGAAAGTACAGGAGAAGTTACTCGATTTACAGATTACAGAGACCCAAAACCTCGTTCAAGAAATGTGTTTACTTTTCATCGTCCTGAAACTTTTGTGCAATGGTTAAGTCAAGAGAAAACCTTGAGAGGTCGTTTGCATGATTTACCTTCACTACCAGAAGAAGGTTTAAGAGATTGCCAAGTAACCGCAATCACGAATTTAGAAAAATCCTTCAAAGACCAACGCCCAAAAGCCTTAATTCAAATGGCTACGGGTTCTGGGAAAACCTTTACTGCGATTACGTTTATCTATCGTTTATTGAAATTTGCCAAAGCGAAACGCATTTTATTTTTAGTAGATACGAAAAACTTAGGGGAACAAGCCGAAAGCGAATTTCGTGCGTTTACCGCCAATGATGATAACCGTTTGTTTACCGAATTATATGGCGTAACGCGCTTAAGTAGTTCGTTTATTCCCAACGATTCGCAAGTATATATTAGCACGATTCAGCGTATGTATTCGATTTTGAAAGAAACCGAATTGGATGAAAGTGCCGAAGAAGAAAACCCTAACGAAATGGCGTTTCAGGCAAAAGAGCCTATTCCTGTGGGGTATAATGAAAAAGTGCCGATTGAGTTTTTCGATTTTGTAGTGATTGACGAATGCCACCGCAGTATTTACAACCTTTGGAAACAAGTGTTGGATTATTTTGATGTGTTTCAAATTGGGCTAACCGCAACGCCTGACAATAGAACCTTTGGGTATTTTAACCAAAACCTAGTGTGTGATTATGGTTATGAAAAAGCGGTTGTTGATGGGGTTTTAGTACCTTACAATGTGTTTACCATTGAAACTGAAATTACCAAAAATGGTAGTGTCATTACCTTAGGCGAAAAAGTAGATAAACGCGAACGCCTTACCCGTAAAAAGTTTTGGGAAGCCTTAGACGAAGATGAAGTATATAGCGGTAAGCAATTGGATAAAGACATTGTGAACCCAAGTACAATTCGAACGATTATACGTGCCACCAAAGAAAATTTACCTGCTATGTTTCCCGACCGATTGGATAGTAGCGGAAACTTTGAAGTGCCTAAACTCTTAATTTTTGCCAAAACCGATAGCCATGCCGAAGACATTATAGACATTGTACGTGAGGAGTTTGGCGAAGAAAACAAGTTTTGTAAAAAGATAACGTACCGAAGCGAAGAAGACCCAAAAAGCGTCTTGCAACAGTTTCGTAACGATTATTACCCACGTATAGCCGTTACGGTAGATATGATTGCTACGGGAACCGACATACGCCCACTGGAAGTATTGTTGTTTATGCGTGATGTAAAAAGCCGCAGTTACTACGAACAAATGAAAGGACGTGGTACACGAACTTGCTCGGTGGAAGAATTGAAAGCTAAAGGAACACCCACTGCCAAATACAGCAAAGACCATTTTGTAATTATTGACGCTATTGGTGTGGAGCAATCGCAAAAAACCGATAGTCGACCTTTAGAAAAAGCGCCTGGGGTTTCGTTAAAAGATGTGTTGCAAAGTGTAGCCATGGGAAACACAAGCGAAGACATGTTAACTACGCTTGCCAATAGATTAATTCGTTTAGACCAACAATTAAAAGACAAAGACAAAACGGCATTTAGTGAAAAAGCCAATGGCTTAACCATTAAAGAAATAGTAAAAAAACTATTGCAAGCCCATGACCCAGATGTGATTGAAAGTACGAAGTACAAAGTACAAAGTACGATGAGAGGAATGGCTCCTATGGAGATTGAAAAGGCTATTGACAAAGCAAAACAAGAACTCATTGACGATGCCGTGGCGGTTTTTAACAGCCCCGATTTGCGCGACTTTATTGTGGACATCCGCAAGAAATATGACCAGATTATAGACATCGTAAACATAGATACCATTACCAACATTGGTTGGGTAAAAGATAAAGAAGAAAGTAGTGCAGCTTTAATTGGCGATTTTACAGCATGGATAGCAACCCACAAAGACGAGATTACGGCTTTGCAGATTTTTTATGCGCAAGATTACCGCCATCGCACCTTTACGTACAAAATGATTAAAGATTTGTGCGAAAAGCTAAAAACCGAGAAACCTGTTTTAGCGCCTTTAGCTGTTTGGAAAGCCTACGAACAATTGGAAAAAACCAATGGCTCGGCTAAAAATGAGTTGATTGCTTTGGTTAGTTTGATACGCAAAGTAGCAGGTATTGATAACACCTTAACGGCTTATGACAAAACGGTAGATAAAAACTTCCAAGAGTGGATTTTTAAGAAAAACGCAGGACAACACAATGCCTTTACTGAAGCCCAAATGCAATGGTTGCGCATGATGAAAGACTATGTAGCCAACAGTTTTAGCATAGACAAAGACGACTTTGACCTAAGCCCTTTTAATGCCGAAGGCGGTTTGAGTAAAATGTGGCAGTTGTTTGGGGAAGAAACGGATAGCATTATTAATGAATTAAATGAGGTTTTAGCGGCTTAAACTTAATATTATGAAAATAAAATTCTTAAAAGCGTTTAATGGTGATTGTATTTGGATTTCATTTTTAAAAAATGACACTCCACGTAATATATTAATTGACGGTGGTATTGGGGATACATATAAAAATTCTTCAAATGTCAAGGGTGATTTATTTAAAATGATTGAAGAAATTAAGGAGAAAAAAGAAAAAATTGACCTTTTAATTTTAACCCACTTTGATGATGATCATATCGGTGGAATATTAAGATGGTTAAATAAGGATAAGGAAGCATTCAAACTTATTGAAAAAGTTTGGTTTAACTCTGGTAAAGAAATCGCAAAGAAGTTTGAAAGTACTGAAAATAAAGATTTGAA
Organism: Flavobacterium sp.; assembly: GCF_035299005.1. Taxonomy (GTDB): domain Bacteria; phylum Bacteroidota; class Bacteroidia; order Flavobacteriales; family Flavobacteriaceae; genus Flavobacterium. The sequence goes on along the minus strand of NZ_DATGXL010000007.1, from coordinate 89,828 downwards.
TATAAAAATAGTTGACGGAGCAAATGATTTTTATACTAGCCCAGGGCAAGGAATTAAATTTGAAAAATATCTTAGAGACAATAATTTATGGGAAGGTAACATTGTCGAGCAAGGTTCTAAATATGATCTATTTGGTTTGAATTTTAAAATTTTGTCTCCAAATAATGAAAAGTTGGATAGGCTTTTGAAATTATATGAAGAGCAAAAAGATTATTTTACTAGTGGTGATGAATATGATTTCAAGACTTCTTTAAAAGATTTTATTGAAGAAGAAAGTCAGCTTAGTTTTAAGTTTAAAGAAGATACAAGTGTTGCTAATGGTAGCTCTATTGCTTTTATAATGGAATATAATGACAAAAGTTATATTTTTTTAGCTGATGCACATCCCTCAGTTGTCATCGAAGGTTTAAATAAATTAGGGTATAACAAGGATAATCCATTAAATGCAGAATTAATGAAAGTATCGCATCATGGCAGTAAATTCAATAACAATAAAGAACTTTTAGAAATTATTAATACCAATAATTATCTAATAAGTTCAAATGCTACTAAACACGGATTACCAAATAAAAGAACAATTGCCAGAATAATAGAAAATAATCCAAATGCTGTTATATATTTTAACTATGATTTAAAAGATACTGTATTTTTAGAGCAAGACTGGAAAGATTATAAAGATTTTAGATCTAAAATGCAAAATGAATTTTAATGGACGAAAACGATTTAAAAAGATATACTGTAATTTTAGATGATGGTAGTGGCGTTTTGTTTCAACCATTAGATGAAACAAAGACCTATATACTCTCTGCTAGACATGTTTTTTATGAGGACGTGTTACATGATGATGGACCTAATACAAGCGAGTTAAAATCTACAATCAATTATAGTTTTTCTGATAATCAAAATCAAAAAAATGAAGTTGAAATAATAAAAGACAGCAACTACTTTGAACATGATATTGTTGATGCTGCTATTTTAGTTTTAGATGTAAATCTAAATTTAAATGGAATTTTTGTTGACGATAGGACAACAGGGTTTGAAGGTTTTAATTTAACAGGATATCCTGAAAGTAAACGTAAATCAAATAATCAATATGACAAACAATTGATTAGTGATTTAATTAATTATGATGATAATTTAATAGCATTGAGGCTAGTTGTTAATCACTTAGATCATGAACAAATAACCGGTTTTTCTGGTGGAGGAATAATTAAAACAAATGGAGATAGTTTATTATTAGCAGGAATTCAAAGTAGAACTCCAAATGGTCCATGTAATGGAGAAATAAATGTTGTTCCAATAAAAAGATTTGAGGAAATAGTTGATAAAAATAATTTATCAAAATTATTACCTAGTTATCTTGCAAACATAAATCTTTTGGTTGAGACAATTATTGATTTTAAAGATACAATACCTAATCTGAGACCTAAATTAAAAAAAGCTATTAGTGTTCAACTTAGTAAAATAAAATGTGACTTAAAAGATATTTACAACAATAACATAATCAATAAATCTTCTATTTCAAATACTAGTAAAAAAAGTAAATCATTTTGGACTTCATTCATAGAATACGCTTTGATAATTAGTTTAGTTGAAGATAGCATATTTGATGAAAATTTACTTTATAGGGTAAGTGAAGAAAAAAAATTCTTTTTTTCTGATTCCTCAAAGGATTTTTATTCAATGTATGATGAAATTCTGTTGAATGCTTCAGATGATGTTAAGGAGAATTGTCAATTATTAGTTGGAACTTCAATAGTTCCAGGTAATTCTAAAACCAGAAGAAGACCAACAAACAAAGTTCCTTTAAATATTTCAAATCCGGATGATTTGGAAACAATTGATAGAATAATTAAAAGAAATAAAATAAAGGAAATTATTCATTTAAAAGCTATAGAGTTAGATTGTATAAATAATAATGACGAATTACTTGATAGTTTTGAATTAATTCAATTTGAAGAAATTTTAACCGAAATAAAACGACTTGTACATGAATTTTTCAATAGTTAAAATAAATAATCCTGATTTTGACATGGATAATTGTGGGGTGTATCATTATAGAAATGATGATGACTTTAAAATAAATGTATTTTTTCTTCAAGCTAAAAAAGATATAATTAATAGTATTTGGAAACGGTTTTCAAATATGATTGCTGACAATTATCAAAATTCTGATTACATGTCAGATAAAGAGTTTGATAGATGGAATTTTTATATCATTTATATTTCAAATGATGAAATTTCCAAAGAATTAAAAAACCAAATTGAAAATGATAAATTTTCTAGTAGAAAGATTGTTGAAGATTCATATGATAAAGAATTTAATGATGCAGAATCAAATCGTCTTATTGTAAAGCATATTACAAATACTGATTTGAAAGAAATATTACTGAAAACTAATGATAAAATTCAAGCAGATTATAAGCCAGTTAATAATGAATTATGGAAATTGATTCCTAATGAATTATCATTGTCAAGAAATATAGAAACACAGAAACTTATTATTCAACAAATTATTCAAATAAGAGATGAAAATTAAAGAAGTTCAAATTTCGAATTTTAGAGCCTTTAAAGATTTAAAAGATTCAACTTTTAGTTTTTCATACAATAACAATGAAATATCTGATTTAGTTTCTATTTATGCTCCAAATGGATTTGGAAAAACTTCATTTTATGATGCTGTTGAATGGGGTATTACTGGAAAAATAGGACGTTTTGACTCGGTTGGAGATTTTGACAAGACTAGAAAAGACAATAAAAGAGGAGGAAATAACAATATACTTCAACATTTTGGTGCAAAAGAAAAAGGGTAAGTCAAAGTTATCACTGAAAAGGAAACATTCATGGATAATATAACTAGTAAGGAATACGACCATAAAAAACCACCAATAAATAAATTTTTTAGAGACGTTGTACTTTCACAAGAAATGATTGATAATTTTCTCAAAGAACAAACAGCTGAAGAAAGGTATAACAAATTTGTTGATTCTTTTCCTGAAGTAACAAAATATAACAATAGCTATAAAAACATTGGTAGCTTAGTTGGTTATATTGATGCAGAAATAAAAACTTTAGAAATAACTAAGAAGGAAAATGAAAAAAATCAACTAAAAATAGATTTTGAACTAGAATCTAAAAAGTTTGATGAAATTAACAAGGCGATTACAAAGGTAAAAACCAATAATGAGTCAATAGCAATAATTGAAGAAACTAGCTTCAATAAAAACCAATATAATCTTTTAGCAAGTCAAGTCAAATCAAGTTTGGTTTCTCTAGAAGAATCAAAAATAAAAACAGAAAATAAAATTGAAAACATTAGAATTGCGTATAACGGAATAGAAAATGACGAAAAAAATAAAGGTATAATTAATTACATCGAGAATAAAAGAAAGTTAACAGATATTGAAAACCAAATTACTAATCTTAAGGAAATAATTTCTTTTATAGAAAACAAGGAAAAAATTCAAAATCAAATTGAATTTATAAAAAAGGATTTTGATAATGAAAAAATTAAAGAAGGCAAACTAAATGAAATTGAAAAATTAATTAAAACTTTTTTTAATCTAGAAATTGAAATAAAAAATTTCGAGAAGAAGATAAATGATTCAAATCAAAATAATATTGATATCGAGAATGAAATTTCTATTATAAATAATCAAAATATAGAATATCGAAACAATATCAATTTGTTAACAGATGACCTTAAAAAAACTCAATCAAAATTAAATGAATTTCCTCTTTTCAAAGAAAAGTTTGAATTTGTTAAAAAAAAGTTAGAGCCAGTTACTAGTGAATTAAATAAAATTTCAAACACTAAATCTGAAAAAGAGAGAACATTAGAAGGATTTAAACTTAAGATTAGTCAACTAAATTATTTTGAAAATCATATTGAGGACGATATTGATTTACTTTATGAAGTAAATGAATTTAAAAACTACAAAAAACAATTAGATGAATTAAAAAATCTTAAATTAAAAACAAATACTATTGAAAATGAACTTACTATTTTAGAAAATGAAATAAACACTCAAAACTCTTTTAATAATGAATTACAAATATTCATTAATAACGGTTTAAATATTATAAATCGTAATAGTCAGTCAGATTGCCCATTATGCAATCAAGAATATGAATCTTTTGAAAAGTTATCAAACAAAATTATCGGCAATAATTTACTTGAAAAGCAATTAAAAGAAAAGTTAGAAATAAAGAAAAATAAAGAAGAAATAAAGAAAAATTCTATTGAAGGATTTAAATTAAAAGTTAATGAATTAAAAAAAATAATAGCTAATCTAATTCAACCATATAAAGTTGATTTACAAAAATTAGAAAAGGAAATTAATAAGCTTTCTATTCAAGAACAAGAAAAAAGAATTGAGCTAGAGATTATCCAAAAATCTTCTAATGAAGTTTCTACTTATTTTGATAATAATAATGACATAGTAAAGTTTGAAGAGGAATTAAAAAACGAAATCAACAATTTAAAAAAGCAGATTTCAACATTTGAAAATTCAATAAGAGAAAATTCAAAAAAACTCAACGAAAAAAGATTGCTTGTTCAAAGTAATCATGCGAATATTGAAATACTTAAGAAAAGTATATACAATATTAATAATATTGAAGAATTTAAAAGAGTAAAAACTTTTTTTAAAAATGATTTAAATGATATTGAAATCTCAAACGAGAATTTGTTGTTTGAAAAAAGTTCAATTAATTCTCGAGTTACAAAATTATTAGAAGAATTAAATTTAAATCAAAAAAACTTAAAAGAAATTTTAATTAAACTATCGAATTATAAACTAACGTTAAAAGAGTATTTAAAGAAATTAGAAGAAGTTGAAAAAGCTAAAACCATAATTTTTAAAGTTATAGATTATTATGAAAATTTTATAAAATCAGAGTTTGCTATTGATTTAAAAAACAAACAAAAAGAAGAAATCGAAAAGGAATTTAATGAGTTAATATCTAAACATAAAATCATTCAATCCAAAATTGAAAGTCTAATTGAGAATTATAAAATTATCGACACTTTGAAAGAAGATTGTTTAACCTTTTCTGAGTCAAAAATAATACAGAATACTATTATTGAAATTAAAAAAGATTTAGCTAAATATGAATCTGCAAAAAAGAAATTATTAATTGAAAAAGAACATCTTGAACTTTATTTAGAAAAAACTATAGATGAGTTTTTCTATACAGATTTGATTAATGAAATCTATAGAAAAATTGATCCTCACCCTGATTATGATTCTGTTGAATTTAAATGTCAATTTGCAGAAAATAAACCAAGACTGCAAATCTTCACAATAAAAAAAGATAAAGTGGGAAAAAAAATAAAATCAATACCAGCATTATATTTTAGTACAGCTCAAATCAATATTTTGAGTTTAAGTATTTTCCTTGCTAGAGCACTTAAAGCAAAGAATGACAATAATGAGCCAGTAGATTGTATATTTATAGACGACCCAATACAATCAATGGATAGTATAAATATTTTATCATTTATTGATTTATTTAGAGGTATTATAACTTCACTTGGTAAACAATTAATTGTTTCTACTCATGAAGAAAATTTTCATTTGTTGTTACAAAAGAAAATACCAAAGGAATTATTTAAATCTAAATTTATAGAGTTTGAAACTTTTGGAAAATTAAGACCAGAAATTGTTAGTTAAAATATGGCAAAAGATAATTTTAAAACTCCTTTACATGAAATAAAAGACGGTAACTATTTCCAACAAATAGTTGCTGCTTATTTTAGAAATCTTGGTAATGAAAAACAAGATTTTCATATTGCAGATGTTGAAGTAAACGATTCTGGTATAGGTTGTGATAATGGATGCGATATTTTGGTTGATTTTCATTTTAAAGATGCAATAGGAAAACACAATCATAGGTGGGTTGTTGAGTGTAAATCCCAAAACAGAAGTGTTGGAAATAGAGATATAAATATAAATAATCTTTATGGAATTTTAAAAAGTAAAAAAGCAAATGGTTATCTATTAGTTTGCAAAAGTAATGCTAGTTCTCAGTTAAAAAGACTATTAGAAGAAAATGAAGAAATCCATTCTGTAATTTGGTCAGGAACTGAATTATGGCAAAAATTTACAGATGCAAAAAAAATCATTGAATCTTTCTTTCCGGATTATTATTATAAGTATTTTATCGAAAATAAATCTATCGAAAAATTTGATAGTGCTTTTGAAAAATTTGAAAATCAAATAAAACAATGAGAATATTTATATCCTATTCCTTTTTGGATAAAGAACTTTATTTAATAACACTTTTAGTTTCAAAATTAAGAGAAAAGGGAAATATTGTTCAATTATCAGAGGTACAAAATACATACAGTAATTATATTAATAATTGCGATTTTTTTGTTGGAATAATTACCAATAATAGTCATTCAATTAATAATGTATTTAATGAATATCTTATTGCTGAAAGTGAAGGCAAACAAAGAATTTTACTTATTGAAGAAGGTGTTCAAGTAATTAGAAATGATATTGAATTTATAAGATTCAATAGAAACAATCCACAAATAGCTATTCAACAACTATTTAAGGATAAAGAGCAGAAGCCTGAAAAAAAATCAAATGTTGTAGAAGAGATTGTAACTGCCGGAGCAATAATTGCTGGTGTAGCAGCTTTACTTTCATTGTTAGCAGGTGGAAACGATAATAAAAAGTAGAATGAAAAAAAACTGGCAAATAAAAAAACTTGGAGAGATTTGTAATTTCGTTGGAGGTGGGACGCCAAGTAAAAACAATTCGGATTTTTGGAATGGCAATATTCCTTGGGCATCTATTAAGGATATAAAAGGACAATATTTAAATAAAACTAGTGACTATATAACTGATTTAGGTTTAAAAAAAAGTGCTACAAATTTGGCACATCCAAATGAAATAATTCTTGCAACAAGAATAAATCCAGGAAGACCAATTATAACAAAAATAAAAACATCGATTAATCAGGATTTAAAAATTGTAAGACCAAAAATAGAAATCCATAGAGACTTTCTTTATTATTTGTTTTTAAATATTGAAAATGATATCATAAAACTATCAAATGGTACTACTGTATTAGGCATCACTTTAAATTCATTAAATGAAATTGATATACACTTACCTACACTAGAAACCCAACAAGCCATTATCTCCAAAATAGAAGAACTTTTCAGTGAGTTAGACAAAGGTATAGAAGATTTAAAAACCGCACAACAACAACTCAAAACCTACAGGCAAAGTGTATTAAAATGGGCTTTTGAAGGAAAGTTAACGAATGAGGATCTAAGAGAGGGTGAGTTGCCAAAAGGTTGGGAATGGACAACGTTTCAAAAAGTTTGTATTAAGATTGGTGATATAGACCATAAGATGCCTAAACAATTAGAAAAAGGTTATCCCTATGTGTCAACAAAAGATTTTACAAATAATCTAAAAATATCATTTGATAATGCTAAATATATTTCGGAAGAAGATTATTTAAACTTATCAAGAAAAATAAAACCTGAAAAAGGAGACATTATATTTCCTCGTTATGGAACAATAGGAAAAAATATTTTAGTGGATTTTGATAAAGAATTTCTTGTTTCATATTCATGTGCAGTTATTAAACCTAACCATGATATAGTTCTTTCAAAATACATTTATTTATTTTCATTATCACCTAAAATAACTGATGAAATTAGAAAATATGTAGTTAAAACAACACAAGCAAATATTGGAATTGCATCTATAAAAAGTTTTGTTTTTCCTTTACCGTCAATTGAAGAACAACAGAAAGTTATTGATGAATTAGAAAGTCGTTTGAGTGTTGCCGATAAAATGGAGGAAAGTATTGCGCAAAGCTTACAACAAGCCGAGGCATTGCGTCAGAGTATATTGAAAAAGGCTTTTAATGGGGAGTTGGTTTAAAGAAATAATATGAAAAAAGGAAAGAAAATAGGATTAAGCTTATCTGGCGGTGGTTACCGAGCTACGATTTACCATTTGGGGACAATTAGAAAAATTAAAGAAATGAATTTACTTGATAAAGTAGATGTTATTTCTACAATATCAGGTGGTTCAATTACTGGAGCATATTATGGTTTAAAAGGTGATAATTTTGACGAATTTGATAAAGGGTTAATAAAGATTGTAAAAAAAAGCATCATTAAAGGAATATATTTTTCTTTTAGATTCATAATTATAATTTTTACTTTATTATCAGTTTTAGGGTTAATGATTTATCTTTTATTTACTGATTTTGCATGGGTTTCAACTCCTTTGTTATTGGTAACTGTTTTTATAATTATTAAATACCAATTTAAAATATTCCCAGTAAGTCGTATAATAAATAAACTTTATGCTAAATGGTTCTTTGAAAATAAAAACCTTAAAGATTTTAATAAATCCCCTTTAATTGCAATTAATGCAACAAATGTAGAAACTGGAAGACCATTTACCTTTTCAAAAAATAAAATGAGTGATTCTAGTTATGAATTCCCCTCAAATGGAGAAAAACCTATTCGCTTTATTCCTGATGAATTTCCAATATCATTAGCAGTTGCATCTTCAACTTGTGTACCTTTTGCTTTTACTCCTATATATATAGAAAAGAAATTTTATCAAGATGAAAAAGACTTTTTAAAAATCAAACCTTGTTTAGTTGATGGAGGCGTGTATGATAATCAAGGTGTACATAAACTTACACATGGAAATAGCTCCTATGTCTGTGATATAGTAATTGTTAGTGATGCAGGTGATATGATGCCAAGAATAAATTCATTTAATAATATAATCCAACTTTTAGTTAGAACAAGTGATATTTTTATGAATAGAATTAAAAATTACCAAATGATACAGCATGTTTATGATAATTATAAATTCAATAAAAAATCAATCGCTTATCAATCTCTAGGTTGGGATTTTGATAGTTGCATAAAAGGTTTTATGGATAACCTTAAAAAAGGAGCTATCATAGATGAAGTTATTGATGCACATGAAATTTCTAGAACAGAAATTAAAAAAGAAGAATGGGAATTAATTCAAGACAAGCTTGAAAAAAGAATTAATTACAATGTCATAAAATCAAAACAACCAACTAAACATGAATTAAGCATTGCTAGGTCAGTTACAACAAATCTTAAAGCTTTAAAAGATAATGAAATTGAATCGTTAATAAAACAGGCTGCTAGCTTAACAGAAATACAAATAAAATTATATTGTCCAATTTTAATAGATTAATATTATGCCCTATGAAATAGAAATGCTAAATGTAGGAAATGCTGATGCAATTATACTAAGATATATTAATCCTAATGGAACAGAATATGTTGTTGTAATTGACGCAGGAAATAAAAAAGATGGAATCAAAGTAGCTGAACAAATAAATGCTTTTACAACTCAAAAATATATCGATTTAGCTATCTGTAGTCATCCTGATAGTGACCATATTGGAGGATTTTTTTATTTAATTGAAAATATGCAAATAGATGAGTTTTGGATTCATGACCCAGCTAATCATGTTGATTTAAGTGAAATTAGAAAATCAATTAGTGAAGCAAGACTTACAAAAAGCATGAGTAAGATTACTGAGTCTATTGATAATAATATTAACTTATTAGAGATAATAAGAAAAAAAGGAATAACACACAAAGAGCCTTTCACTGGATTAAAGCATGAACATATTCCATTAACTATTTTGGGTCCTTCAATTCCTTTTTATGAAAGTTTAATTAAAAATTTTAGGGATGTTAAGCAATTATTTGAAGAAGAAAGAATTTTAGAATATGATGATAAAGATGAATATGGCTTACTTTGTCAAATTTTAAATGAGGATGAATCTCTTTCTGATGTTCTCGACGAAGATGACGATAAATCCTCTGAAAATAACAGTAGTACTATAATAGCTTTTCATCCTGATAATGGAAAAAAATATTTATTTACAGCAGACACAGGACCTATGGCTTTACAAAATGTTGTTGATTCATATCCTGAATGGACTAAAGAATTAGACTGGCTTGATGTTCCTCATCATGGTAGTAAGAAAAACTTAAATTCATCACTAATAAAACACTTTTCACCTAAAGTTGCATTTATTTCAGGTAAAGGTAAAAGAAAATATCCAAATATGGCTGTAGTAAATGCATTAAAAAAGGTAGGTACATTAGTTTATTCTACTGCAAAATCAGAAGGGAGTATTATTCACAAAGACGGTTTTGCATTAAGGCCAGGTTATGGTCCAGCAGAAAATTATTAAATTATTATGAACAAAGAAAACACAAACGCATCCAGTATAGTAAGTAAAGTATGGGCATTTTGCCAAACCCTTAGAGATGATGGAGTGGGTTATGGCGACTACTTGGAGCAACTAACGTATTTGTTATTTTTAAAAATGGCAGATGAATACAGCAAACCGCCACATAATAGAAAAATGCCTATTCCAAGCGAGTATGCCTGGGATACGTTAATTAGTAAAAGTGGTAGTGAGTTGGAAAGTCACTACAACAATATGTTGCGAGAGTTAGCCAAAGAAAAAGGTATTTTAGGGCAAATCTTTGTCAAGAGTCAAAACAAAATACAAGACCCTGCCAAGCTGTACAAACTTATCGCACTCATCAATGCTGAAAACTGGATATTGATGGGCGTAAAAGACAAAGGCGATATCTATGAAGGCATCTTAGAAAAAAACGCAGAAGATACCAAAAGTGGAGCAGGGCAATACTTTACTCCAAGACCATTAATTAAAGCTATGGTAGAATGTTTGCGTCCAGAACCTATGAAAACCATAGCGGATCCAGCTTGTGGTACAGGAGGTTTCTTTTTGGCTGCTTATGATTGGATTGTTGATAATAGAACGTTAGACAAAGAAGAAGCAAAGTTTTTGAAATATGAAACGTTTTTTGGTAATGAAATAGTAGCTAGTACTCGTCGTTTGGCGTTAATGAATTTGTTCTTGCACAACATTGGCGATATTGAATCTGATAATTTTATTTCACCTAATGATTCTTTGATTACTGATTCAGGTACACGTTATGATTACATCTTAGCGAATCCACCCTTTGGTAAAAAAAGTAGCATGACCTTCACCAATGCCGAAGGCGAACAAGAAAAAGAAGATTTAACCTATAACCGTCAAGACTTTTGGGTAACTACCAGTAACAAGCAATTGAACTTTGTGCAACACATTCGCACCATGCTAAAAACAACAGGTCAAGCCGCTGTAGTATTACCTGATAATGTTTTGTTTGAAGGTGGTGTAGGTGAAACCGTGCGTAAAAAGTTATTAGAAACCACCGATTTGCATACTATTTTACGTTTGCCAACAGGTATTTTCTATGCCAATGGTGTCAAAGCGAATGTATTGTTCTTTGATGGTAAACCCTCAAGTAAAGAACCCTGGACAAAAGAAGTTTGGGTTTATGATTACAGAACCAATATTCACCATACGTTAAAGAAAAATCCTTTAAAATTATCGGATTTAAAAGACTTCATTGCTTTATACAATCCAGAAAATCGTCATAAGAGAACGGAAACCTATAACACAGAAACCAATCCAGAAGGTCGTTGGAGAAAGTTTGGTTACGATGAAATTATAGCAAGAGACAAAACGAGTTTAGACATAACATGGTTAAAAGATAAATCGTTAGCCGATTTAGATAATTTACCCGATCCTGATGTTTTGGCAACGGATATTATAGAAAACATAGAAGCCGGTTTAGATAGTTTTAGAGCTATTATTGCAAGTTTGAAAGGGTAATATATGGGTATTTTCAACAAACTATTCGGAAAAAAAGAGCCTGAATTTACACCTGATAATTCGGTTTTATTGCAATTGATACAAGCGTATCATCAAAATGAAACACCCGAAAACTATAAAAAAGTGATGGACGAGTTGTATGGTCCACGTGCTTTTTTAGTAGTGCCTTCTGATGGGAAACAATCAACATCGGATGCATGGCATACGCTTAAAAAAGGATCGACAGTAGGATTTACTTCAGTTTTTGATGTGGATGGGTTACTGGTTTTTGGTGTATTTACTTCGGAAACCGCTTTGTCGAAATGGATTGATAAGGAAACTGCTTTCATGGCTATGCCTGCTCGTGTTGTAATGGAAATGGCTCAAGAATATAATTTTGGTCGTATCGTTATCGACAGTGAGCAAGAGACTATGTTTGTGTTGGAACGCAACAGAGAAAATATTGCTACTACTACGGTACAAGAAGAAACACAAGTGCAAGTTGGGTTTCCGCAACATCCTATTGATGGAGCTAACAAAAGTCAATTGCTAGATGCTTTTAGTAAGAATAGCAATATTAAAGAGGTGTATCATTTTGTGATGCTTCGTAATCAGGAATCGATTTATATATTAGCTTTTGTATTGGAAAATTATTCTGAAAATGCCCGATTGGCGGTAATGGATTGTGTTAACGATGGTATGAAAGGGTTTACTTTAGACTTGCCACTGGAATCGATGTATATTGAAGAGTCGGATAGTTGGTATGAAACGGTTCAAAATTTTGGGGTGTTTTATGGTAGGTGAATAGTGAGAAGTGAGAAGTGAGAAGTGAGAAGAGCCAAGTAAAAAGTGAAGAGTGAGAAGTGGGGAGTGAGAAGTGGGGAGTGAGAAGTGAAAAGGGAATAGGGATAAGGGGATGGCTTTACTGCGTAAAGCGGATGCCTACTGTGTAGGAGATTCCTAATCTGCGGAATGTCGACTGGACTAAAGTCCAGCCTTATGAGATGGGTCGAGCCGCTGGCTCTAATACTTAACGTTGCGTATAAGTCCTGTAGGGACGTTCAATCTTATGGCGATGGATTTTAATCCATTGTTTTATAAATGTTATGGAGATGGGTTTTAATCCATGGATAAAAGTAAAATCAAAAATATAAGTGTTATGGCAAATTCTTATAATCAGGTTTATATACAAACTGTTTTTGCTGTTAAATATAGAGCTGCGGTTCTTGATAAGGAATGGAGAGATGAGGTTTTTGCAGTCATTGGAAATTTAATTAATGAAACTGGTTGTAAGACAATAATCGTAAATGGTGTTGACGATCATGTGCATTGTTTTTTAAGTTTAAAACCAACGGTTTCAATTTCTGAATTAATGAAAACAGTTAAGGCAAAATCTTCAAAATTTATTAATGACAAACGTTTTTTGTTAAATCGTTTTGAATGGCAAGAAGGATATGGTGCTTTTTCCTATAGTCAGTCACAAGTAGATGCCGTGTTTAAGTACATCAAGAATCAAGAGAAACATCATTCTAGAGTAAATTTTAGAGAGGAGTTTGTATCAATTTTAGAAAAATTTGATGTACCATATGAGGAACGTTATATTTTTGAAGAATTAAAATAAACTTATAACTACCAGAACAAAATTTTAATTAACAAAATGAGAACCATCAAAACCAACAAAACCCCAAAAAATACCACCTCAAAAGTCTACACCCTCCATCAACTCGATTGGTTGGAGTATGTGGCACTGGGCTTGAGTTTGTGGTTTGTGTTTTATCCGAAGCCTTATGAAATTTTGTTGGTAGCCTTGTTGTTGCTTCCTTTTGTGGGGATGTTTTTAAATGGGTTGCACAAGCCTAGTATAGCGTCGTTAGTAGAAGTAGATTATTCGGCAAAAGAAAAATATGATGTGGCGGATTTTATAGATGTTCCAGCTTGGGCTATTGTATTGCGGGTATTAATGGATTATGAAACCGATTCTTTTATAGCTATTCTTACCGCGGGCACAGTTGCTTTGGTAGGCATTTGTTTGTTTTTGTTAGTGACACATCAGCAAATTTCGGATTCTAATAAAGATAAGAGTTGGATCTATGGTTCGATTGTTTTTAGTTTTTTTGTGTACAGTTACAGTGCAGTGGTTGCAGTGAATTGCACTTTTGACAATTCGGAGCCTAAAGTGTATGAAACGGAAGTCATTGATAAGCATATCAGTAGAAGTAGAAAAGGAGGTCGCTCTTATTATGTAAAAGTAAAGCCTTGGGGTCATCATTATGATGCGGAGAATATCCGTGTTTCTTCTTCTGAGTATGACTTGTATCACATTCATGATCAGGTTGCTGTGGATTATAAAGAGGGATTGTTGGGGATTCCTTGGTATTATTTGGAGAAGTGAGAAGTGAGAAGTGAGAAGTGAGAAGTGAGAAGTGAGAAGTGAGAAGAGCCAAGTAAAAAGAGCCAAGTAAAAAGAGCCAAGTAAAAAGTGAAGAGTGAGAAGTGAGAAGTGAAGAGTGAGAAGTGAAAAGGGAATAGGGATAAGGGATAAGGGGGATGGCTTTACTGCGTAAAGCGGATGCCTACTTGTAGGAGATTCCTAATCTGCGGAATGACAATTTTTGAGGGTTTTAGTTTCGCAAAATTTGTACCAACGGTTATAATAGCGCTCAGCCAGAGTTTCAGTTGCTAATATTTTATTTCAGCCACTAATATTGAACCTCAGCTACCAATATTGAATTTTAGTAAAGATTTTAATAGTGATAATGTGAATGTGTTTTGAGTAGTATGCTTTTGTTTTGATTTTAAAAGAATGAGTTATAAAAAATAAATAAAAAATTAGTTAATCGTTTTCAATGGAGATTCCAATTTCGTCGAGTTTTAAGAAGCAAACGACAAAGGCTATAGTAGCTATCGTGCTTTTTGTGTTGTTTTATATGGTATTATTTGCTCTTGCTGTAGGTTTAACAGTAGGTTGTTTGGTATTGGGTTTTACAATTATTGTTGCCAAACCTATGTTATTTACATTGGTGTTTGGTATTGGTATTGCCAGTTTAGGGGTTTTGATTTTGATTTTTTTGGTGAAATTTATGTTCCAAAAAAGTAAGACCGACTTATCGAGTTATACTGAAATCACTAGAGCTCAGGAACCACAATTGTTTGCATTTATTGATGTTATTGTAAAGGAAGCCAATACCGATTTTCCAAAGCATGTGTATTTATCTCCAGAAGTGAATGCGAGTGTATTTTATAATTCGAGTTTTTGGAGTATGTTTTTCCCTGTTCGCAAAAACCTACATATTGGAATGGGATTGATCAATAGTGTTACACATGATGAATTGAAGGCTATTTTGGCGCATGAGTTTGGACATTTTTCTCAAAAAACCATGAAAGTGGGAAGTTATGTATATCATGTAAATCATATTATATATAACTTGTTGTACGACAATGGTTCTTATGATGTAATGGTGCAGAAATTGGCCAATGTGAGTAGCTATTTTGTGTTGTTCATTAATATTGCAATAAAAATTATAGAAGGTATTCAATGGATGCTTCAAAAGATGTATGCGTTTGTAAATAAGAATTATTTGGCGTTGTCTCGAGAAATGGAGTTTCACGCAGATGCTGTTGCGGCACATATTGCAGGAGCTTCCCCCGTAAAGTCTTCTTTGTTGCGTATGAACTTGGCCGACAACAGTTATAACCACGTGTTAAATTTATATACAGAAAAAATCGCAGAGGGTTGGATAAGTGAAAATGTATTTAAAGAGCATTCATACATGATGCGATTTTTAGCCGAAAAAGAGCGTATTCCGATAGTGCATGATTTACCACAAATAGCTAATGATGATGCTTCAAGTAAATTTGTTAAGTCGAAGCTAGTCATTGAAAATCAGTGGGCATCGCATCCAGAAACAGAAGAGCGAATAGCAGCAGTAGCACGTTTACAGGTAGATAAGAAAGCAACCAATACCTCCCCAGCATTGCATTTGTTTGCAGATGGAGAGGCAATGCAAAAGCGGTTGACTTCAAAAATGTTTTCATTTGTACAATATGAAACAGCAACACAAGTAGTTGATTTTGATAAGTTTAAAACAACTATTCAGGCTAAAATGGATGAATATGCACTTGATTCATTATATAACGGGTATTACAATCAGTATAGTCCGCATACAATTTCGTTTGAAGAAGTTACAAATCCGGCGGTATCGGTTGCAGATTTATTTAATGACGAAACGGCTGCTTGGCCTAGTGCTTTGCAAACCTTGTACGCCGATTACCAGACTTTAGAGGGTATTAAAAATTCGTATATCAAGATTCGTTCATTTGATTATGAAGGAAAAAAGTATGCATCCAATGAGGCTAATGTAGTGATGCAAATGGTTAAAAAAGAAATTGATACACTTGAAGAGCGTTTGAAATATAATGATCAATTGATTTATAGATTCACACTTGAAAAGGGCTTAGCGCAAGAGCAGGCTTATTTGTACAAAACAACTGTAGAGCAGTATTTGGCTGGCATTATCGGTTATGAAGCAAATATGGAATTGATGAATGCTATTCATAGTGAGTTACATTTTATAACGGAACAAAATTCACATGAGTTTATTCTTTCAAGGTTTAGGCAATTTGAATCAACAGAAACAAATTTTAAAAATGCTTTGCAATCGCTTTTAAGAAATGAACTTTTGTATAAAGAACTTACTATGGAGGCACGCAATAGACTTCACGATTATATTGTAAAAGAGCAAGTATATTTTGCTGGGACAAGTTATGATGATGCTGCATTGAATTTGTTTTTTGAAGCTAAAAACACCTTTCATATGCTTACGGATAAATTATATTATAAAAACAAAAAGGCTTGGTTAGATTTACAAGCATCTATTTTGAATAAGGCATGATTTGTGTTGGTTTGTTTGCGAGAGGTGTAGAAGTAGGTGGAATGTAATTATATATTTATGAAAAAAGGGATTTTATTTTTAGCGTTTTTTATTACTAGTTTGAATTTGATGGCGCAGGATATTTTATTGCATCCATTCTTTATGAATCATTTCTTCACAAAATTGATAAAGGATTTTTATATAGTTTGTTAGCCTACATTGGAATTAATTTGGTTTTAGGACTTGTTGGTAGCGGAGGGATTGATAATGCAGCTCATATTGGAGGATTAATGTGTGGTTTTTGTTATTGTGTTTTGTTTCCTTTTTCGAAGAAGTAGGTGGTGTGTTATCTCAATTAAATAATAAATCGAAAGCAGTTACAGTCTCATAAAAAAATCCTCAATGATGCTATACCATTGAGGATTTATTATTTATGAATAAGGCAGCTTTTAATGTTTGTTGCTCATTACGAATATTAGTTTGCCGCCATTCATTATTTCGGTGTGTGTTAGGGTTAACTTTTGAAGTGGTTTTCCATTTAGTATGATGCTTTTTACAAAAACATTTTCGTCGGATTGATTTTGTACTTCAATTTCAAATACTTTTCCGTTTTCTAAATTCAGTATGGCATTGTTTACTATGGGACTGCCGATGGCATAGTTTTCTGATCCAGGGGCTACAGGGTAAAAGCCTAGGCTACTGAAGATATACCACGCACTCATTTGTCCGCAATCGTCATTTCCGCCTAATCCATCTGGGGTGGGTTGGTATTGTTTGTTTAGGATTAGACGAACTTGTTGTTGTGTTTTCCAAGGTTCGTTTGTCCAATTGTATAGATAGGGTACGTGGTGTGCTGGTTCGTTTCCATGTACATAGCCGCCAATGATACCATCACGTGTAATGTCTTCGGTTTCGGCGAAAAAGGAATCGGGTAAATGCATACTGAATAGGGTATCTAATTTTTTAGCGAAGGCTTTTTTACCGCCCATTTTTTCTACTAATGCCGTAGGGTTGTGGGGTACGAAAAAGCTATAATTCCAACTGTTTCCTTCGATAAAACCTTGTCCGTGTGTGCTGTAGGCATCAAATTCTTTTTTGAAGGTACCGTTTTCTAATTTTGGACGCATGAATCCGACCGAAGCATCATAATTATTTTTCCAATTGTCGGCACGCTTTATAAATTCAGCATAAATACTTTCCTGATTTAATTTTTTGGCAAGTTGTGCAATTGCCCAATCGTCATAAGCATATTCTAAAGTGTTTGAAACCGAAATACCACTAACTTCAGCCGGAATGTAGCCTTTATCCATATAGGCTCCGATGCCTTCATAGTTGCGCTTTTTGGCTGTAGTTACACAAGCTTCTAAAGCTACCATCGGGTCGCCTTTATAGGTTCCTTTGATGATGGCATCTGCAATTACGGCTACACTGTGATACCCGCTCATGCACCAATTGTCATTGGCATAATGGCTCCAAATAGGCAACATGTGTAAACTGCTTTGGTTGTAATGTGCTATCATGGATTGTACCATGTCTGCATTTCTTTTGGGTTGTATCATATTGAATAGCGGATGCAAGGTTCTGTAGGTATCCCATAAAGAAAAAGTAGTATAATTAGTAAATCCGTTGGCGGTATGTACGTCTTGGTCTAATCCTTTGTATTGGTTATTAGTGTCCATGTATACTGTAGGACTGATGAATGCATGGTAAAGTCCGGTGTAAAAATTAATCATGTGGCTAGGACTGGCTTCAATTTGAATTTTATTCAATTCGGTATTCCATTGCTCCTGGGTTTGCTGTTTGACTTTTTCAAAATTCCAATGCGGGATTTCTGCCTGCATATTGGCGAGTGCATTTTTTTGGCTGACCGGAGATAAGGCAAATTTGATTTGAATTTTTTCGTTTTCTTCGGTTTCGAAGTCAAAGAACATTCTGATTTTTTTTCCTGCTATTTCTGGAAAATTTTGAGTGGTATTGAATTTTCCCCAAAACCCTCGATAGACTTGTTTGGAATCCCAATTTTTATGTCCATACGACTTGAAAGGTTTAGAGAAACTCATAGCAAAATACACCGTTCTGTTTTTCGCCCAACCATTGGTTTGTTTGTACCCCGTAATTAAAGTATCATTCACCACACGAACATACGTCCACACCGTTTTATCATCATAATTGTAAATTCCTGCCATTAGGTCAAGGATGATATGCGCTTCTTTGCTTTTAGGAAACGTGTATTGGTGCATTCCCACTCTGGTGGTTGCTGTTAGTTCGGCCAGAATGTTATGGTCTTTGAGTTTTACTTTATAATATCCAGCTTCAGCGGTTTCTTCCTCGTGGCTGAAAGCGGAACGAAAACCTTTTTCTGGATGCTGTGCAGTGCCTGGGTTCAGTTGTAAAGGACCTGTTGTAGGCATGATTTGGAAATCGCCTAAATCGGAATGTCCTGTTCCACTGAAATGCGTGTGGCTAAAGGCTACAATAGTTTTGTCGTCGTATTGATAGCCTGCGCAATATTTATATACCTCTGGATTATATTTTCCATTGA
Source organism: Flavobacterium sp. (assembly GCF_035299005.1). Lineage (GTDB taxonomy): Bacteria > Bacteroidota > Bacteroidia > Flavobacteriales > Flavobacteriaceae > Flavobacterium. The sequence goes on along the minus strand of NZ_DATGXL010000007.1, from coordinate 70,697 downwards.
CAGCATAGGGAATGGTATCGGTATCTGGACTTAATTGTACCATTCCAAAAGGCGCCGTAGCCCCAGGATAAACATGCCCCATTCGTTGGGTACCAATAATAGGTTTTACGAATGGGATTAGATTTTTATTTGTTTTTTGAGCACTAATTCCTAACGAAAGTACTGCAATAAAAAGGGTGAAGTATTTTTTCATTTATTTACTTGTTGACATTGAAAAAGGGAAATATTCGGATTGTGTACCTCGAGTGGTATTTGGTGTTGGAGCCATTTCAAATTGTAAGGTTCCTCCGTTTAGTATGGCTTCATGACTGATCCAATTGAAAGGGTGTTCTTTTTTATTTAGTGTGCAGTTTTGGATGTATTTGTTAGCTGCGCTGTTGTTAGGTGCGGCAATTATAAATTGTTTTCCGTTTTCTAAATGTATGGTCACTTTTTTAAATAAGGGTGTACCCAATACATATTGATTGGTTGCAGGACAAACTGGATAAAACCCTAATGCCGAAAATACATACCAAGCGGAGGTTTGTCCGTTATCTTCGTCGCCACAATACCCATCTGGAGTGGGTTGGTATAGTTTTGCCATCACTTCTCTTATCCAATATTGTGTTTTCCACGGTTGACCTGCATAATTGTACAGGTAAATCATGTGTTGAATCGGTTGATTGCCATGTGCATATTGCCCCATATTGGTAATTTGCATTTCTCTGATTTCATGAATGGTTTGGCCATAATAGCTGTCATCAAAATGAGGAGGCATAGTAAATACAGCATCTAATTTTGCTGTAAACTCTTTGTAGCCACCCATCGCTTGTGCTAAACCATCGATATCATGAAATACACTCCAACTGTAGTGCCAGCTGTTGCCTTCGGTAAATGCATCGCCCCATTTTAAAGGATTAAAAGGCGATTGAAAGCTACCATCTTTATTTCTACCACGCATTAATTTTGTTTCCGAATCGAATACATTCTTATAATTCAGCGCTCGTGACTTGTACAAATCGATGTCGGCTTGCGGTTTGTTTAATGCTTTGGCTAATTGATAAATAGCAAAATCATCATAAGCATATTCTAAGGTTCTTGCGGCGTTTTCATTGATATTCACATCATAAGGAACGTAGCCTAATTTGTTGTAAAATTCGACACCCTTTCTACCTGTTGCTTGTGGTCCTTCGTTATTTGCACCATGCAATAGCGCTTCATATAAGGTCTCAATTTCATCGATTTTTACACCTTTTATATACGCATCCGCTACAACCGAAGCCGAGTTGTTACCAATCATAATATCACTGTAGGATGGACTGCTCCATTCGGGCAACCAACCACCTTCCAAATAATCATTTACCAAGCCTTGCTGCATTTCTTTATTGATACTCGGATACACTAAGTTTAATAAGGGATATAATGCACGAAAGGTATCCCAAAAACCCGTACCGGCAAAGCGATACCCCGGCTTTACGGTTCCTAAATAGGGGCTATAATGTATGGGTTGCCCTTGTGCGTTGATTTCGTACATTTTCATTGGGAAAAATACGGTGCGGTATAGCGTAGAATAAAAGGTACGCATTTGGTCTGGTGTGCCGCCTTCTACTTGAATTTTGCTTAGGGTTTGATTCCAGATTTTCTTAGCTTTTTGTTTTACGGTTTCAAAATTATCGGAACCTATTTCTTTTAGATTGATTTCGGCTTGTTCCCAACTGATGAACGAAGAGGCTACTTTTGCCGAAATTTTCTCTCCTTTTTTTAGGTTTTTGAAATGAATTAATCCTGATATATGCGCTCCAGAAAGTTCTAATTCTTTCATTTTTGTGGCATCGCTCCATAGTGAGCTTGGGTCAAATGCTTTATCAAAAACGATTACAAAATAGTTTTTAAAGTTATTGAGTTTGCCACGCGCGTATTTCGTACTATACCCTATGATTTTATTTTCGGATGGAATGATTTTGAGATAAGAACCTCTGTCGAAGGCGTCTATTACGATATATCCGTTGTCTGTTTTTGGAAAGGTAAATTGAAAGGTAGCAGCTCTTTCTGTGGGTGTAATTTCTGTAGTGATGTCGTAATCGGCTAAGTAAACACTGTAATAATAAGGTTTTGCGATTTCTGTTTTATGGCTGAACCAACTGGCGCGTTGTTCTTCGTCAACCGTTTCTTTTTGCACCATTGGCATTAAGGAAAACATCCCGTAATCATTCATCCAAGGAGAAGGTTGATGGGTTTGTTTGAAGCCTCTAATTTTAGTGGCGTCGTAGGTGTATTGCCATCCGTTTCCGTTGTTTCCTGTTTGCGGTGTCCAAGCATTCATTCCCCAAGGTAAGGCTATAGATGGATAGGTGTTTCCGTTGCTTAGTTCATAATTGCTGTCGGTTCCCATTAAAGGATTAATCCATTCTACTAAGTCGTTATTTTTATTGTTTTCTTGTGCCATACTTTTGATAAGTAGCATCAAAAAAATAATTGTAAACCTTTTAGTCATGTTTTTAATTCGTTGTGATTGTTTTTCAAATATACTAAATTGATAGGTTTGATTTTGTTTTCTAATCTATTCTCATGAATTTTAACTTTTGAGTTGTCTTTATGAGGATTAAGATTTTTTAGAAAAGTCATTTTGTATGCTCTTGTTTGGGTTATTTGTTTTCGGTTTATTATGTAGCGTTTATATATTTTTTCTGTTATATTTGAAATTCAATTCTTACCTTTTAATCCGTTGGAGATGTAGAAGTTTTGGATGTGGTTTATATTACATTGATTGTTAATGTTCAGTAATTATATATTTATGAAAAAAATAGTTTTAATTTTTGTGTTACTATGGAGTTGTGGTATGTATGCACAAAATGATACCATTCCAGGAGAAGCGGAATACCGAAAACATTATGATTGCCGTTATGAAGAGGGCAATATTTTGGTAGTGCAAAAGAAAGGCAAAACGTTGGACTATGCTACAAGTTGGGGTGTAGGTAACGCTGGTTTTGTGATTCGTATGGAAGCTATTTATGATTTGGAATTTGCCAACGGTAAACGGTATCGCAGTGGTGTAATTAAGAATATTACGAATGATAGTATTTCTATTAGTACGACAATGAATGCAAAGTGTGCTGATTATGAGGGTATACCGTATAAAATTGATACATATGCACTGGATGATATAAAAATTGCTCGATTTGTGAATGATGCTTCACTAGGATTTTTTACAAAAAAGAAGATTGATGAAGACTATGAGTTGGTAGTGCTGAAAGTATCCAAAGCAAAGTTGTGTCCGGCCGTGTTAACGTTTCCCAAAAGGAATAATGAGGTAAAAGTATGCCACTATATATTAACAAAACAGGGGTATTCGATACTTTATGAAACAGATGGTTTCTTGGATTATATGGAATATCCAGTTACATGGAATTAGAGGTTTGTAACGCTTAATCTTAGTAGTTCTGAAACCTGTTTCACAGCGATTTCATTAAGGGTACGTCTCAATACTGCTCAAAACAAGTTGTATAACTATTACAACAAACTTAAACAGAAAACAAATGAAAAGACAAATTACAATTTTATATCTATTTTTTTTAAGTCTATCTACATTTGGACAAAACCAAAATGAACGAATTCTTTATATCGTAGATTCGATTCCTGTTATTGAAGAACCAAAAGAAGGTTTAGTAACATTAACAGAAAATGAAATTGAGAAAGTTGATGTAATAAAAGAAAAAAAAATAATTGAAACCAAAGGCTTCAAGGATTTAGACGGAATTATTTATGTTTTTACCAAAGAGTACGCAAAAAGACCTGATAGCTTAAAAGCTATTCCTTCAACTAAAAAAATGACAAAAAAAAATGGGGCTTGGTTTTTAAAAGACTCTGAAGCATATACAGGTAAATTTATTGACTATTATCTTAACGGTAAAAAAGAGGGTGAAGGTTATTTATTTAATGGCAAATTAAAAGGTAAGCGTTTATTGTTTCATATAAACGGAAACGTGTCAGACGAAATTGAATACGAAAATGGGCTTTCAAACGGAACTGAAAAGCGATTTTACGAAAACGGAACCTTAATGCAAAAAGGCGAGTTTAAGAACGGAAATGAAATTGGAATTTGGGAAATGTATCATCCAAACGGACAATTAAAACAACGAACAAACTTTGTGAATGGGAAAATGGACGGAACATCTGTTTCTTATTATTCTACGGGAGAAATAAAAGGAAAAAACAATTACATTAATGGTATATACCAAAAAGATAAAATAAATGATAAACTTTTTGAATTATATAATCAATCACAAGAATTATACAGACAAATGGATTATAAAGGTGCAATAAAAAAATTAGATGCAGCTTTAAAAATTGAACCTAATTGGTCTGATGGTTATTTTGCCAGAGGAACAATGAAATTAAATAACTTTCAGTTTGAAGAAGCTAAAGCGGATTTCGATAAGACTTTACAAATAGAACCATTTTTTACAAACGCATACGGAAATAGGCATTTACAATTATAAGAAAATATGAATTTGGAGATAGTCGAACATTGTCTGAATCTAATGACGTACGAGTGTTTGCTACGAAAAATGTTGAAATTACTGATTCAGAGATTGAAAAAATTTGCCTTGATTTAAGTAAAGCCGTTGAACTTGGCGATACTAATTCTATGGTGTTAGAGGCTTATAAAAAATATTGTAAAAAATAAATCCTGTTGATAACTGTGATTCACTTCAAAGGTTACTTCCTGATTTTGCTACTGAAAACCCGCTGTTGAATGGGATGTTTTGTTATATTTGTAATGGCTTGGTGTTGGCTCAATACCAATGAAAATTGGCCTCAGAATGTTAGCAGTAATACTGAAAAATAAACTGTATATAAATGTACACATCTTTATATTTCAAATTTTATATTTTTTTAAAATCTAAAAAATCAATAGATCCGTCTTTCAATGCAAGCTGTTTAATATTTATTATGCAGTTTATTCACCTTTTATTAGTGATATTACTTCTTGGTGATTTTTTTCAATTTAAAATTCCAAGTTTTAACACTAACAATTCGACCAACAAATTAATGTTTTTTCCGATAGGTTTATTATGGCTTTACTTTACACATAAATTTTTCTCTTCTAAATTAAAACAAACGGATTTAAAAAAAGTCAAGTGTGTTTATGAATTAAATAATTCAAAATTTTTTGTTCTAATTTCGGGAACTATTTTGATTCCTCAATATTTTATAATTGTTCTTTCTGGCGGGAAAATATGGAAATAAAGTAATGCTGCTAACTTCAGTTCGTTTCAATGACTACTTCTGGATTTTGCTACGGTAAACTCGCTGTTGAATGGGATGTTTTGTTATGTTTGTAATGGCTTGGTGTTGGCTCAATACTGCTCAAAACAAGTTATATAACTTTGGCATACATACTATCCGAAGAAAAATCACGTTAAAAAGGAAACTAATTTATAATATGAAAATTAAAATCACTTTAATTGCCGTTTTATCACTTTTTGGTCAATTCCTTTTTGGTCAAAAAAAGATTCCAATTATTAAAGCAACTTCTAAAACTGTAGACATACGAGATGGAAAAAATTTCAGAAAACAGAATTGGACAATTTCACCCGAAATAAACCCAGATGTTTATGAAACAAGTTCTTTGGGGCAAAAAGTTACTTTTATTACAGATAAAGATTCAATTACAGTAAAAATTAAAAAGGATACTGAATTTAATTTTATTATTTTACTAAATGACTCCATAAAAGCTAATACTCAAATCAAATATAAAATTCCATATTTGGAAAAATTAAAGAATGCAGAAAATTATAATATATCTGACAATAGATTTATACCAAAATTTGAATATCAATCTATGGATAATCCTAATCTTGTTAGGATAAGGAAAGATTTTAAATTAGATTCGATAGCAGGTAATGGTAATGAAGTTTCTAAAATTCTTAACTTATTACATTGGGTTCATAATATCATAAGACACGATGGTAGTAGTAATAATCCTACTTTGAAAAATGCAATCGATTTAATTAAAGTTTGTAAAACTGAAAAACGTGGAGTTAATTGTAGAATGATGGCAATTATTCTAAATGAATGTTATTTGTCAATGGGAATAAAATCAAGATATATAACTTGTATGCCTAAAGAGACAGATTTTGATGATTGTCACGTAATAAATATGGTTTACAGCAATGACTTAAAAAAATGGATTTGGATTGACCCAACATTTGATGCTTATGTAATGAATGAAAAAGGAGAATTACTTGGAATTAGTGAAGTACGTGAAAGATTAATAAATGGTAAGACGTTGATATTAAATCCAGAAGCAAATTGGAATAAAAAAAATTCACAAACAAAAGAGTATTATTTAGAAACTTATATGGCTAAAAACTTATACAGACTAGAAACACCATTGGTAAGTGAATATGATTCTGAAACTTGGAAAAACGGAAAGGAAATAACTTATGTTGAACTACTGCCTTTAGATGGAATTGTGCAAACGCCACAAAAAAATGAGCAAACTAATGCGAAAACAGGTGTAAAATTTACTCACTATAAAACAAATAATCCAAATTTATTTTGGACAGAACCAAACAAATAATGAATAAGCACTACTTATTTCAGTTTGGCAATATAGTGGGGTTTAGGCTTAATTTAAAATTTTTGTCAGTTTTTGAAGTTTAGTGATTAACCAACAAAGAATTATTTAGTCGGTTGTAGTCAAGCTACCAACGTTAACAGTAACCTTGAAAAATTTAACATGAAAAGAAAGATTTTAATTTTATCTATAATTTTAGTAATGCAATTCGCTAATGCACAACTAAAAAACAAATATGCTGAAATGCACAAACTATTTCCTGACTCAAAATCCAACGGTTTAAGAAGTGAAGGAAGTTTTTTAGTTGAAGATTTATACATTGACGATGAAGTGTCGAAAATGATAATTTATAATAAAGAGAGCATTGCTGTTGGAGTAGGAAATTCTGATAAAAAACTTATTGAAAAGATAACCTATGACAAAGTAATCTCAAATGAATTGCCAGATTTTAAAGCTTCAAAATCAGCAATTGTTGATACAAAAATTTATTATTATGATGAAAAAAATAATTATTTAATAATTAATAATTCTGCTTCAGAAAGAAATGAATTTCCGTTAAAAAGTTATTTTATTATTATTGAACCTAAAATTATTGAAATTTGGATTAAGAGTATAGATAATTGGAAATAAAAATTTCTGCTAACAGTCGTTTGTTGAAATGATGGTTTCAGTACAAAATTGTAAAATCTTTGATTGAACATTTGTGTAAAACAGCAAAAAATAATATACCAATGAAAGTATCGGTTATTCTATTTTTTTGGTTTGAAAAGTTTAGTGATTCATTGCTGAAAAATCCTATTTAATACTTGGTGCAACGGTCTCAGAAGAACCAATGAAAAAAATGTTTATTGTGAATGTCTAAATGGTGACTGAGGCTCTCGAAGCCACCATTTAAAAGAAGTATAACATTCTATTTCTTACAAAATCTCTTCAACATGCTTTTTAATATTGGCAGCAATTTTTGTCATGGGTAAGTCGTTAGCATCGTTTCCGAATGGGTCTTCGATTTCTTCTGCGATGAGTTCTAAACTTGCAAGGACATAAAAAATAAAGACCACTACAGGAATAACATAATACCCCAAACTGAAAACAAATCCAAAAGGAAGGGTCATGACAAAAAAGAAGATGAACTTCTTGATAAATGAACTGTAAGAGTAGGGAATAGGCGTGTTTTTAATACGTTCGCAAGCGCCACAAATATCGGTAAACGATTGCAATTCGGCATTGATGATGTAGAATTGATCGCCCGTTATTTTTCCAGATTGGTACAAGTCGTTGGCTTTTTGAAAGAGCATTTTTCCTACTTGATTGGGACGGTGTTTGTGTTGGTCGATTTCTAAATCAAGTCCTTCAAATAGCATTTTGCTCACTTCTTCGTTTAATAAATGTTTGGAAAGCACCGAAGCATAAGCTGGAATCACTTTTCTAAAGTAGGTTCTATCGTGTTCATCTTTTAAATAGGCTGCTAATTTAATGGCTAAGTTGCGGCTATTATTAACTAATGCGCCCCATTGTTTTCTACCTTCCCACCAACGGTCATAGGCGGTATTGGTGCGGTATGCCAATAACAACGAAAGCACAAACCCTACTGTAGTGTGCATTATGGGTAGGTTTTTTACATGGCTTTTTTCGGAAAGGTTCCAATATTCTAATTCCAAATAAGCAATGCCTAATGCATATAAACCAATAAAAATCATCATCGGAATCAACTGACGAAAGGTGTCTGATTCGTGAAAGCGAAAGATAAATGTAATCCAGTCTTTTGGGTTGTATTGTACCATTTATTGTTAATTGTTTAAATGTTGAATTGTTTAGTTGTTGAATTGTTGATTTTGTTTATTCAATTTTACAATTCAACAACTAGACATTTTACCAAAGCTAATTATATTAATTTAATTTTAAAGTGCCTGCTAATTCTTTTAGATTGATTTCAGCTAGTTTGGTTATATATTGCGCATTGGAATAGCGCACTGAGGCTTCTACAAAGTTTTGTTGTGCGGTTCTGAACTCAATGGTAGTAATGGTTCCAATTTTGAACTTGGCAAGGGTGATGTCTAGGTTTTGCTTGGCAATTTCTAGGTTTTTTTCTTCTATTTGTATAAGTGCTAAATTGGTTTGATAGCTGGCGTATAATGTGGCTAATTGGGCTTCTAAATCGAGTTTTTGTTGTTCTAAAAGAAAATTTGCATTTTCTACTTGGTATTGGGCTGCTTTTTCATTTTTGTTTTGTAAAAAACCATTAAAAATTGGCACAGAAGCCGTAACACCATATACAAAACCTTGCCCTGATGATTGGGTAATAAAACCTAAAGAAGCTTCTGAACGGGTGAAATTGTAACCAGAGGTTAAACGCACAGTAGGGTAGCGATTGCCTTTGACTTGCTTGAGGTTTAAATCGGCTACTTTTTTGGATAAGATTTGTGCTTGTAATTGTGGGTTTTGCTTTTCGGCTGTTGCTTTTATATCTTCAAACACTATATTTTGTTCTAAAGTAATTTCTTTGGCTACCTTAAAATCAGTCAACACATCACGAATGAGTAATGCATTTAATTTGATTTGCGTAGTACGAAATAGTTCTTTTTGTTTTAACAACAAACTTTTATCACTATTCAAGTCAACTTGTGCATTTAATACTTCTAATTTGGAAGCTTTACCAATTGTAAAACGATTTTGTGCCGTAGTTAAGCGTTGGTTAGAAATTACGATAGCGGTATCAATTGAAGCAATAACTTGCTGTTGTTGTACTAGGTCAAAATAGGTTAGGTACACATCGCTGATTTTGGTCAGCATAGCGGCTTGTAGTTCGGCTTTCCCTTGTTGTTCTAATAGGTCTAGTTGTTCTTTTTTGGCAAACATGCGCATCCCATCAAAGATAGTCCAGTCTAATCCTACGCCATATGTTAAACTCATATTTTTAGCACCGTCTAATTCTCTTACTGTGCCATCACCTTGGGTTTGTTTGGTGTTTAATTGGCTGTTATTGTTGGTTAAATTAGCAGTTAAAATAGGCAACATACCCGCATTGGCAAGGCTATTGTTTGTGGCATCTATCTTAGCATTGTTTTGTGCAATTTTGATGTCATAGTTGTTTTCTAAAGCTATTTTTACAGCATTTTCAAGGGTAAGCAAATCCTGTGCTTGCGATGAAAATCCGATGATGAAAAGGAATACTATTTTATATAAATGTTGCATAATATTATTTCTCTAAAGCGTCTAAATTATCAAATTCTGGTCTATGTTTTTTAGCTTTTGACCACATCAAATAAAAGGCTGGGATGACAAATAAAGTTAAAATTAAGGAAAACATAGTTCCTCCCACAATTACAACTCCCATTCCCATTCTACTAGCAGATGCTGCTCCAAGTGATAATGCAATTGGTAAAGCACCTAACGCTATGGCTAAACTGGTCATTAAGATAGGACGCAAACGTGCTTCTGAAGCTTCCAATATGGCACCGTATTTTGATTTTCCTTGTTCACGGAGTTGATTGGCAAATTCCACAATAAGAATACCATTTTTGGTTACCAATCCAATCAGCATGACAGTTCCAATCTGACTAAAGATATTCCATGTTTGCCCAAATAACCACAAAGAGAATAAAGCTCCAGCTACTGCCATAGGCACAGTTAAGATGATGATGAACGGGTCGATGAAACTTTCAAATTGTGCCGCTAGAATCAAATAAATTAACAATAATGCCAATCCGAAAGCGAAAGAAGTATTGGAACTACTTTCCATAAAGTCTCTAGATTCGCCACCTAAATCGGTTGTAAAGCTATCGTCTAATACTTTTTCTTTGATTTCGTCCATAGCATTGATACCATCAATCATACTTTTTCCGGGTGCTAAACCTGCAGAAACGGTTGCCGACATATATCTATTGTTGTGGAATAACTGCGGCGGGTTGCTTTGTTCTTCGACTTCGACGACATTGTCTAATTGAATGAGTTCGCCTGCTTTGTTTTTTACAAACATAGACGTTAAATCCAAAGGAGCATCACGGTCTTTTTCGTCAAACTGACCTATGACTTGGTATTGCTTTCCGTTTTGCATGAAATAGCCAAAGCGTTGTCCACTTAACGATAATTGTAATGTTTGTGCCACATCTAAGACAGAAACACCGATACTTTCAGCTTTTTCGCGATTAATGGTTACGTTAATTTCAGGCTTGTTGAATTTTAAATTCACATCCACATTTGAGAAGGTTTCGTTTTTGCTTGCTTCTTCCATGAATTGCGGAATCTTTTCTCTAAGTTTTTCAAAGTTGGGTGCTTGAATGATGTACTGAATGGGTAATCCACCGCGTCTGTTTACAGAAATAGTAGGTTGTTCTGAGACATTAACTTTTGCTTGTGGGTATTTCTTCGTCCATTTGGTTAAGTCGTCTACAATTTCTTTTTGCGATCTTTCTCTTTCACTTGGGTCAACTAAAGCCAAACGAACCCTTCCTGAGTTTACTGAAGAAGATAAAAACCCTGGCGAGGTAATTACTAAGGCTACTTTTTTCTCTGGAATAGAATCGTTGATGAGTTTGGATAAATCATCCATGAACTTGTCGGTATATTCATAAGTAGCACCTTCGGGAGTAGTAACGCTAACAATACCTAAACTACGGTCGTCATAAGGAGCCGTTTCTTTGGGTAAAATAGCAAAGAACAATACAATCAATCCAATACATACGGCGATAATTGGAAAACTCAACCATTTTTTTTGTAAAAAGCTGGTCAATGCATTAGCATAACCTTTATTTAAATTGACAAAGAAAGGTTCGGTAAACGTATAGAATTTAGTTTTCTTTTGTTCGCCACCTTTCATCAAGTAAGCATTCAGCATAGGGGTTAAGGTTAACGACACAAAAGCTGATATTAGAACGGCTGCACCTATCACCACTCCAAATTCTCGGAATAGCCTTCCTACAAACCCTTCCAAGAATATAATAGGTAAGAAGACTGCGGCCAGTGTAATAGATATCGAAATTACGGCAAAGAAAATTTCATTTGAACCTTTGATAGCTGCTTCAATTGGCGACATGCCTTCTTCTACTTTTTTGAAGATGTTTTCGGTAACTACAATTCCGTCATCTACTACTAATCCAGTAGCTAAAACGATAGCCAAAAGTGTTAGAACATTGATGGAAAAGCCACATAAATACATGATGAAAAAGGTAGCAATCAAAGAAACAGGTATGTCAATTAAAGGTCGGAATGCAATGGACCAATCTCTAAAAAATAAAAAAATAATGAGTATTACTAAAATTATGGAAATAGCTAATGTTTCGGCTACTTCAACCACTGATTTTTTGATGAACAATGTGTTGTCTAAAGCAATATCTAGTTTGATGTCGCTTGGCAAATCTTTTTTAAGTTTATCAATTTCTTTATAAAACTGGTCGGCAATTTCTAAATAGTTGGTTCCTGGTTGTGGTATTACTGCTACAGCAACCATAGGATTTCCAGATTCAGTGAATTTGGTTTCTAAGTTTTCTGCAGCCAATACAGCATAACCGATATCGCTCAATCGTACCGTTTTTTCTGCATTGGCAACAATGATGATGTCGTTGAATTCTTTTTCAGTAGACAAATTCCCTAAGGTTTTCACCATTAATTCGGTATTTGAACCGGTTAGTTTTCCAGAAGGTAATTCAACATTTTGTTGGTCTAAAGCTTTTCGAACATCGGCCACAGTGATTCCGTAGGCATTTAATTTGATAGGGTCCATCCAAATACGCATGGCATATCTTTTTTGCCCCCATATTTGAACACTACTAACTCCAGGAATGGTTTGTATTCTTTCAGAAATAACATTTTCAGCATAATCACTTAGCTCTAGTGCATTTTTAGAATTACTTTGCACAGTCATCGAAATGATAGCATCTGAATCTGCATCGGCTTTGGCTACTACGGGTGGCGCATCTATATCTTGTGGTAAACTTCTAACAGCTTGCGATACTTTGTCGCGTACATCATTAGCGGCTTCTTCTAAGTTTTTTTCAAGTTTAAATTCGATGGTAATGTTGCTCGAACCTTGGTTGCTAGAGGAAGTAATGTTTCGAATTCCATCGATAGAATTAATTGCTTTTTCAAGCGGTTCAGTGATTTGTGATTCGATAATTTCAGCATTGGCACCAGTGTAGTTGGTTCTTACATTAATTTGAGCAGGATCGATAGAAGGAAATTCACGAACGCCCAAATAACTGTAGCCTAAAATACCAAAGAGAATAATCAATAAGTTGATTACTATAGTAAATACGGGTCTTTTTATGCTTAAAGTGGATAAACTCATTTTAAATTTAGAAGTTTGAAATTAGAATTTAGAATAGCTTATTTTACTTTTACTTTGATATCAGCTTCGTCTTTTAGCGACATCACTCCAGAAGTCAATAAAGTGTCACCTGATTTGATGCCTTGTGTAACGATTACATCTTTATCCGTTCTAGCGATGGTTTCAATCTTAATTTCTTTGGCTTTGCCGTTATTCGCAATATATACTACTTTACCGTCTTGTACAGGAACTACAGCTTCTGAAGGAATGCTAATTGCCCCTTTGATGTTTTTAAGTGGAAGTTCAATGTTAGCAAAGGTTCCCGCTAATAGTTTTCCATTTGGATTATCTGCAATCGCTCTGATTTTTAACGTACGTGTGGTAGTTTCAATTTCAGGTTCTATGGCATAAATTTTTGCTGTAAATTTTTGTGGGTTATTCGGTATTGTAAATTGAATAGGCGAGTTGTTTTCCACTTCAGAAGCATATTTTTCAGGAATTGAAAAGCTAATTTTCACTTGATTGGCACTGACTAATTTAGTGATTAAAGTGGTAGGTGTTACGTAAGTTCCTGGAGAAATATTGCGTAATCCAATTTTACCTGAAAAAGGTGCTTTGATGGCTGTTTTAGCTATCTGCGCTTGAATTAATTGTGTTTGTGCCTTTAGACTTCTATATTCGGCACTAGCGATGTCATATTCTTCTTGTGAGATGGCTTCTTTTTGTAGTAATAGTTTTGCTCTTCTTTCGTTCTCCGCTGCTAAATTTTGTTTGGTAACCGCTTGCGATAGTTGGGCACGCAATTCAATATCGTTTACTTTTACTAAAACCTGACCTTTACTTACATTTGTCCCTTCAGTGAAATAGATTTTTTCTACTATACCCGAAACTTCACTTCTAATTTCGACATTTTCATTGGCTTCTATTGCACCTGATAACGAAATAGCATTGGCAAAATCTTTTTCGGCTACAATAATAGCATCAACCATTACAGGTGGTTTTTTGTCCCCTTTTTTATCATTTTTTGCCGCTTCGGCTTTGTTTGATATAATTCTATATCCGATTAAACCCAGTAGGGAAAGAGTAATTACTGTTAGGGTAAGGGTTTTTATTTTCATTTTGAATACGCTAAACTTTGATTTGTACAAAGCTAGGTTTTACTATTCAAAAATGCGAAAAACTTACGATTTATTTAACAATGTTGTAGGTACAAATGTTGAAAGAAGTTAAAATGTTAAGTTGTTTAAAAGTTTAAGAAGAAATAGTTTTGAAAAATTTCAGCTAACTAATGTAGTTCCAAATTGTTTTTTTCTTGCTCAATTCTATAAATGCTTCTCTTAATTTGGCATGCTCTGGTTTTTCCATTGGAGCATCGTCTTTTAAGAGTTTAATTGCATGGTGACGTGCTAATTGTAGAATTTCTTTGTCTTTGACTAAATCTGCAATTTGAAGATTTAAAACACCACTTTGTTGCTTGCCCATGATGTCACCAGGACCGCGCAATTTTAAATCAACTTCGGAAATTTCGAAGCCATCATTGGTACGAACCATCGTTTCCATTCGGATTTTGCTATCGTTACTAAGCTTGTGACTTGTCATTAAGATGCAATAACTTTGCTCAGCGCCACGACCAACACGACCGCGTAACTGATGCAATTGTGATAATCCAAAACGTTCCGCACTTTCAATTACCATAACAGAAGCATTGGGTACATTCACACCAACTTCAATCACAGTAGTCGCAACCATAATATTAGTTTTTCCTTCTGCAAAACGACGCATTTCTTCATCTTTATCGGCAGGTTTCATTTTTCCGTGAACGATAGAAATAGAATACTGAGGTAAAGGAAAATCTCTAGAAATGCTTTCATAACCATCCATTAAATCTTTGTAATCCATTTTTTCCGATTCTTGAATTAACGGATACACAATATATACTTGGCGACCTTTTGCTATTTCATCTTTCAGGAATTTCCAAACTTTCAATCGGTTCGAATCATAGCGATGAACGGTTTGAATGGGTTTTCTTCCTGGTGGCAATTCATCAATGACTGAAATATCCAAATCACCATACAAACTCATAGCTAAAGTTCGAGGAATAGGAGTAGCGGTCATTACAAGAACGTGAGGAGGGATAGAGGCTTTTCCCCACAATTTACTTCTTTGTTCCACACCAAATCTGTGTTGCTCATCTATAATCGCTAAACCTAAATTATGGAATTGTACTTTGTCTTCTAATAACGCATGCGTTCCAATTAAAATATCTAAAGTCCCATTTTCAAGTTCTTCGTGTATAATTTTTCTATCTGAAGTTTTAGTTGAACCAGTTAATATTTTTATATTAATATTCAGTTTTTTAGCTAATTCTGAAATTCCATTAAAATGTTGGTTGGCTAAAATTTCAGTTGGTGCCATTAAGCAACTTTGAAAACCGTTATCTTTAGCCAAAAGCATGCACATTAATGCTACAATAGTTTTACCTGAACCTACATCGCCTTGGAGTAAACGATTCATTTGGGCGTTACTTCCTAAGTCGTTTCTGATTTCTTTTAAGACGCGTTTTTGCGCATTCGTTAAATCAAATGGTAAGTGGTTATTATAAAAATTTGTAAAATTTTCACCTACGCGCTCAAAAGGCATTCCTTTGATTTTGTGTTTGCGAATCAGATTCTTCGTAATCAATTGCAATTGAATGAAAAATAATTCTTCAAACTTCAATCGGAATTGCGCTCTTGCCAATAAATCTTGACTTTTTGGAAAGTGAATATTGAATAAAGCCGCATTTTTTGGAATTAACTTCAATTCTTCTAAAAGGTAATTTGGAAGATTCTCTGAAAACAAAGCTTGTGTTTCCACAAACAATTGTTGCATCATTTTATTGATGACTTTGTTTGAAATTCCTTTGTTGGCTAATTTCTCCGTACTTGGATAAACAGGTTGCATGGCCGAACGAAGACTGGCTTTATGTTCTTCTAACAATTCCATTTCGGGATGCGCCATGTTGTAAGTAGCACCAAATTGCGTTACTTTTCCAAAAATCACATACGGAATATTAATTTTTAAGCTCTCACGAATCCATTTTTGTCCTTGAAACCAAACGAGTTCCATTTGACCTGTATCATCCACAAAAGTAGCTACTAATCTCGTACGTCCTTTGCCTTGTTCAACCGTTTTGATATTGATGATTTTACCCACAATTTGAACTTCCGAATTACTGTTTTGTAGTTCGTTAATTTTATAATAACGCGTTCTATCGATATAACGATTTGGGAATAAATTCAGTAAATCGACATATTTATGAATACCCAACTCCTTGCGCAATAAATCGCCACGCTGAGGACCAACGCCTTTGAGATATTCTATGGGAGTTTCGAGTAGATTCAAATTCAAGTGCAATTACAAGTTCAAAATTCAATTTTTGGAACACAGATTGGAGAAATTTTAAAAATTTATCCAATTACTTCAATCTGTGTTCCTAAATGTAAAAGCGAAGATAGTTTATAATTTGTTAATTTAGAAATGAGAGAAATTGAAAATGTTTATATTCGTAACTTATTAAAATCCATCAAGATGTTTCGTATTCTTTTAGCCCTGATTTTCATTAATTTGTCTTTTGCTCAACAAACTGATAAAGTTGATTTTATCAAATGTAATGCATTGGTTTCTCCAAATCATTCTGAAAAATCAATTTATGGTGATGTGGTTTATGAATTTAAAATAAAAAAAACTATCGATACCATAAAAATCGATGCTAAAAACATGGAGTTTTCAGGAGTTATGATCAATGGAAAATCCGTAAAATTTAAAAATTCAGGAAAAACATTGGATTTGTTTGAGGGTTTTAAAAAAGGGAAAAACAAATTAAGATTTAGCTATTCAGCAAAACCCAAACAAACACTTTATTTTACAGGTGAAGGAGAAAATCTTCAAATTTGGACACAAGGTCAAGGGCGTTATACTAGTCACTGGTTGCCGAGCTTTGATGACGTGAATGAAAAAGTTATTTTTAATATTTCTGTTGAATTTAGAAATGATTTTCCAGTGATTTCAAATGGTACTTTTATCTCAAATAAGTACAATTCGAAAGGGAATTTAATCACGTGGAATTATCAAATGCAAAAACCAATGTCATCTTATTTAGTAATGTTAGCTATTGGAAGTTTTGCAAAACAAACATCAATAACTAAATCCGGAACACCATTAGAATTTTATTTGGATAAAAACGATGTTACGAAGTTTGAACCAACCTATCGCTATTCCAAAGAAATGTTTGATTATTTGGAGCAAGAAATAGGAGTGAAGTATCCTTGGGGTATTTACCGCCAAGTTCCTGTTCGTGACTTTTTATATGCGGGAATGGAGAATACGACTTCAACGATTTTTGCACAAGATTTTGTGGTGGATGAAATTGGTTTTAATGATAGAAATTATGTGAATGTCAACGCACACGAATTGGCGCATCAATGGTTTGGCGATTTAATTACCGCGCAATCAGGAAAACACCATTGGCTACAAGAAGGTTTTGCTACCTATTATGCTTTATTAGCTGAGCGTCATTTGTTTGGTGATGATTATTTCTATGAAGAATTAAACGATTACGCCGAACAATTAAAACGTGCTTCTAAAACGGATACAATTCCCGTGATGAACGAAAAGGCGAGTTCGTTGTCGTTTTACAAAAAAGGAGCTTGGGCATTGCATGTAATGCGAGAAGACATTGGTGCTGAGAATTTTCAAAAAGCGGTAAAAAAGTATTTAAAAAAATACCAATATAAAAACGTCAACACTGATGATTTCTTGGAAATTGTAAAAGATCTTTCGGATTATGATGTGGAGAATTTCAAAAAGATTTGGTTAGAAAAATCTGGATTTGAAATGGAAATCGCTCAGAAATATCTATCTAAAAATAAATTTATGGATGAATATATTGCGGTTCGAAAAACTAAGAAATCTTTATCTGAATTAGTTGCTATTATGCAATCGGACGCTTATTATCCTATTAAGCAATATATTATTTATCAAACACAAAGCTTGCCATTTGACGAACGTAAGGTGATATTAGAGGCAGGCTTGGCCACAAAAAACATTCAAGTCAGACAAGCTGTAGCCGAAACAATGAAGGTCATTCCAAGTGATTTTAAAGGGGCATATGAAACGTTGTTTGCCGATGAATCTTATCTTACTAAAGAAATAGCGTTAACAAATTTATGTGTTAATTTTCCTGAAGATAGATTCCGTTATTTAGAACAAACTAAAGCTATTATTGGTAATAATGATAAAAGTTTCCGCTTAACTTGGTTGGCTTTGGCAATGAATACAATTGGATTTTCAGCATCAACGAGTAATAATTTTTATAATGAGTTAGTAGACTTTGCTTCATCAAACTACGAAAGTTCGGTTAGACAAAATGCTTTAGAATTGTTATTGCAACTACATCCAAATGATGAAAAGATAATTGAATTATTGTTTAAAGCAACCGTGCATCACAAGTGGCAGTTTACACTTTTTGCAAGAACTAAAATTCGTGAGTTTCTTAAAAATAATGAATACAGGGCAAAGGTTGAACAATTAGCATCAACTTCAGATATAACCATGAAAGAGTTGTATTTGAAATTTTTAAATGAGAAATAAAAAAAAATCCCGAGCTTTAACTCGGGATTTGTATTTAAAAAACTCTTTTCAATTCTTCTTTTAAATAGTTAATGGCTATGTTGCTTGGTGCTTCGGTCTCAGTTAGCTCAATCATAATGGCTTCTCTTAATTTGTCTGCATCGGCAACATCTTCTCGTAGCGCATTTTTTCGAATCATTTGTACGGTACTATTTTTAGCTTTCAGTACAATATCCCAAGTTTCAGCTGTAAGATAAATTTGTTGTGTTAAATTATGCTCAAATTCCGTTTGAATGTGGTGCGATAACAATGTTGCATAATCATCTTTACTTTTTCCTGTTGGAGCCACAAGCAATAATAATTGTGTTGGATTAATGCGTTCTAAAAACAAAACCATTCGCTCATACGCTTGCAAACGAATGGGCAACGCTTGTTTTTGGTTTTCCCTTAGTAATTCAAATTTACGTTTGCTTTCTTCGCTGTTGTAAAATTTTTGCATCATTACAAAAGCTACACCACCCGTAATTAAAGCAGGTAAGGTATAAGCAGCAATTTCTAATAATTTATCTTCGATTGTCATTTTTAATAGTTTTAAATATGTCGCAAATTAAGATTAAAATTATTAAAATTCAAATAGGTTTAGGAACACAGATTTGAGAAATTAAAGAAATGGTTAAAATCAAATCTTAAATTCAAAAAGGAGTTGCTCAATTTTTCTATGTTAAGTAAATCGCCTAAAATCAACACAAAATAGATCTATTGTGTCTATGTCTTTAAATATTTCTCTCACTTTAAGCACAAAATAAAAACTTGTAAAAACACTTACCAAAGTGTATTTTTGTAAATTAGTTAAAAGTTATCGAATCCTATGAATGAAATGCAGCGCTATATCAGCCAATTAAACGAAGCACAGCAGGCACCTGTTTTGCAGAAAGACGGCCCTATGATTGTAATTGCGGGAGCCGGTTCGGGTAAAACACGTGTATTAACCGTTCGTATAGCTAACTTGATGAGTCAAGGAGTAGATGCATTTAATATTTTGGCATTAACTTTTACCAACAAAGCGGCACGTGAAATGAAGAAACGTATTGCGGACATTGTTGGAAACAACGAAGCTAAAAACCTTTGGATGGGAACTTTTCACTCAGTTTTTGCTAAAATATTGCGAAGTGAAGCTGATAAATTAGGGTATCCATCAAATTTTACAATATATGATACGCAAGATTCAGTGCGATTGATTGGTGCGATTATCAAAGAGATGCAATTGGACAAAGATATTTACAAACCTAAACAAATCTTAGGAAGAATTTCATCGTATAAAAACTCACTAATTACAGTAAAAGCCTATTTTAATAATCCCGAATTACAAGAAGCCGATGCGATGAGTAAAAAACCGCGTATGGGTGAAATTTATCAACAATATGTAGAGCGTTGTTTTAAATCGGGTGCGATGGATTTTGATGATTTGTTATTGAAAACCAATGAATTATTGAATCTTTTTCCAGATGTATTGGCAAAATATCAAGATAGATTCCGTTATATTTTAGTAGATGAGTATCAAGATACAAATCACTCACAGTATTTGATTGTTCGAGCCTTATCGGATAGATTTCAGAATATTTGTGTGGTGGGCGATGATGCACAAAGTATTTATGCCTTCCGTGGTGCGAATATCAACAATATTTTAAATTTCCAGAAAGATTACGAAAACGTACAATTGTACCGTTTGGAACAAAATTATCGTTCTTCTAAAAACATTGTAGAAGCAGCGAATAACGTAATTGATAAGAATAAAACCAAGTTAGATAAAATCGTTTGGACATCGAATGATGACGGACCCAAAATTAAAGTCCACCGTAGTTTAACCGATGGAGAAGAAGGGCGTTTTGTAGCGGCAACTATTTTCGAACAGAAGATGCAAAATCAAATGTTAAACGGACAATTTGCAATTTTGTATCGTACCAATGCACAATCACGTGCTATGGAAGATGCGTTGCGTAAACGTGACATTCCGTACCGAATTTATGGTGGCTTGTCATTTTATCAACGAAAGGAAATTAAAGACGTTTTGGCGTATTTGCGTTTGGTGATTAATCCAAAAGATGAAGAAGCTTTGGTTCGTGTGATTAATTATCCGGCGAGAGGAATTGGTGACACCACGGTTGAGAAATTAACGGTTGCAGCCAATCATTATAAGCGTTCTATTTTTGAAGTAATGGAACACATTGAAAAAATTGATTTGAAACTAAATGCAGGGACTAAAGCTAAAATTCAAGATTTTGTCACGATGATTAAGAGTTTTCAAGTCATAAATGAGAATCAAGATGCGTTTTTCTTAACCGATCATGTAACAAAGAAAACAGGGTTAGTTCAAGAACTCAAAAAAGATGGAACTCCAGAAGGAATTGCCAAAATTGAAAATATTGAAGAATTATTAAACGGTATAAAAGATTTCACAGAAGGTCAAAAAGAAATTGATGGTGCCAGAGGTGCGTTAGCCGAATTTTTAGAAGACGTAGCTTTAGCCACCGATTTAGATAAAGATACTGGAGACGACGATAGAGTAGCACTAATGACGATTCACTTGGCAAAAGGATTAGAATTTCCACATGTGTTTATTGTGGGATTAGAAGAAGATTTGTTTCCAAGCGCGATGAGTTTGAATACTCGAAGTGAATTAGAAGAAGAACGTCGTTTGTTCTACGTCGCTTTAACCCGAGCCGAACATCAAGCGTATTTGACGTATGCACAATCACGTTATCGTTGGGGGAAATTAGTGGATAGCGAACCATCGCGTTTTATTGAAGAAATCAATGACCAATATTTAGAATATTTGAATCCAGTAGATTCGGGTTATCGTTACAAACCGGTTATGGATATTGATGTTTTTGGCGATATTGACAAATCAAAATTAAGATTAGCAAAGCCAACCGCAGGAACACCACCAAAGTATTTAACACAAGACCAACCAAGTCCCACAGCAAATATTAGACGATTGAAACCTGTTTCAAGCAATTCTGGAAGTTCTAATGTTGTCGATGCGAATTTAAATGTTGGAAATATCGTAATGCACGAACGCTTTGGAAAAGGACAAATCGTAAACATTGAAGGAATTGGTGCCGATAAAAAAGCAGAAATTCGCTTTGATGTCGGAGGATTGAAGAAATTGTTATTGCGATTTGCGAAGTTGGAAGTAATAGGTTAAAAGGTTTTAAGTTTGAGGTTTCAAGTTAATTTTGTTAACTTGAAACTTGAAACAAAATTAACTTTAAACAAAAATAAGATGTCAGAAATTATAAAAATATACGAAGATAAACCCAGCGAAGCGGCTATTAAAAAAGTAGTTGCCGTTTTAAAAGATGGTGGTTTAGTGATTTATCCAACCGATACGGTTTATGGTTTAGGTTGCGATATTACCAATTCTCGTGCGTTAGAAAAATTAGCTAAAATCAAAGGAATTAAGTTAGAAAAAGCGAATTTCTCTTTCGTTTGTTCGAGTTTGAGCAATCTTTCGGATTATGTGAAACAAATTGACACAGCGACTTTTAAAATTTTAAAACGTGCTTTACCTGGGCCTTACACGTTCATTTTACCGGGCAATAACGATTTACCTAAAGAATTCAGAAAGAAAAAAACAGTCGGAATTCGTGTGCCAGCTAACAATATAGCCTTGCAAATTGTAGAAATGCTTGGAAATCCTATTGTTTCCACATCCATTCATGATGAAGATGAAGTAATAGAATATTCTACAGATCCAGAATTAATTTTTGAAAAATGGAATAACAAAGTTGATATTGTTATTGATGGTGGTTATGGAGATAATATCGCTTCAACCATTATAGATTTAACAGGTTATGAACCCGAAGTTATTCGTGAAGGAAAAGGAAGTTTAGATGTTATATAAAAAAGCGTCTCAATTGAGACGCTTTTTTTATTTTTTTATGATTTTCTTATAACCAAAATACCCCAAGATACTTAGTAATGCTAATGGCCAAAGCACTACAACAAACGAAATAATGTTCTCAAGCATAAACCAACCTGTTTTTAGACTATCCCATATTTGTAATCCAATATTTGGTCGGTAAGCATTAATACTTTTTTCGTTAGCAATCATTTCTTGCTTGATGCTTTCGTCTTGGTAGATATTTAAGGTTAAAGTGCTAAAATTTACTTGGTCTTTTAACGATAGGTTTTGCAGTTTGGTAGCGTCATTTTCTTCTTTTTTAGTAGCTAGATTTTCTTCTGCAGTTATGATTTGGTTTAGTCTTTTCCCTTTGTTATCAATTGCTCTTTCGATTCGTTTTTCAGAAGAGTTGCTTCTTTTTTGGGCCATTTCATTTGCTAGTATTTGTAATGAAACATCATCAGCTTTGATAATACGATAATCTAAAAAGTGAATTTGCTTAGCAATGGTTTTAATCACAGTATCCATTTTAGTATTAGGAACGCGAATTGTGATGTCGTTATCTACTTTGTATTTTGTGGTAACTAAAGTACTGTCTTGACTTACCTTGGTTTTATCTTCATCATAAATGTTGCTTTGTAGATTGGTATAGGTTACAAATCCGCCAAATTTAGTGGTTGCTTCTTCAATAGCATAAGTAGATTTGGCTACGTTTTTAACTTTGAATTTTACATCAGCTGTTCGGACAAACTTTCGGTCACTATTTTTATTTTCTACTGCTGCAGATGAAGAAATTACACTAGTGCTGTCGGTAGTTGTTTCAGCTGCATAATCGGCACTTGCTTCTGTTCTTTCAGCTGATTCTTTGCAAGAAAAGACTAAGCCAATGGCTAGTAAAGTCAAAACGGTTTTGGTGTTTTTGTTCATAAAAATTCATTTTAAAGTTATTGATTAATTAATTTTATTTAATAAATTGTAAATGAGTATTTTTATAATCAATAATAATATGAATTTTTAAAATAGTTAGACTTATTTTAGGTAGCATAAAAATCGTGCCAAATTTTAACAGTTGTAATCATTTTCAACAACTATTTTTTTATTGTACTTTTGGGAAGTAAATTTTCCAATTTGAGAACAGTAATTACAAAAGATATTTCTACGTTTTCTGAATTTAAAAACCAACTTTTACATTGGGCTACCCAACACAGAGAGGTTATTTTTTTAGATTCAAATAATTATCATCAAAAGTATTCAAGTTATGATGCCGTTTTGGCTGTAGAAGCTTTTACTTCTATTAAAACTGACGTTGAAAATGCGTTTCAGGATTTGTATCAATACCAAAGTCAAACAAAGGATTGGTTGTTTGGTTATATGTCCTATGATTTAAAAAACGATACTGAGGCTTTGTATTCTAACAATTTTGATGGATTAGCATTTCCGGATTTGTTTTTTTTTCAACCTAAGAAGTTATTTTTATTCAAAGAAAATGAAGTTGAAATACAATATTTGCGAATGTGTGATGACGAAATCGAGGCTGATTTTGAAGAAATTATACAGTATTCAGTGTTCAGTATTCAGTCGTCAGCAATAGAAGTGCAACAACGTATTTCGAAAGAAAATTATATTGCTAAAGTTTCTAAAATGCTCGAACACATTCATCGAGGTGATATTTATGAAGCCAATTTCTGTATGGAATTTTTTGCCGAAAATGCGCAAATTGAGCCTTTGGAAATTTATCAAAAATTAAATGCTATTTCCGAACCACCCTTTGCTGTGTATTTCAAGAATAGCGATCACTATTTGCTTTCTGCCTCACCCGAACGCTATTTGCGTAAGGAAGGCATCAAAGTAATTTCCCAACCTATAAAAGGAACTTCGAAAAGAAGTGAAGATGTAATTTTAGACCAGCAATTTAAAGCTGATTTAGCTCAAAACGAAAAAGAGCGTTCGGAGAATGTAATGATTGTTGATTTGGTTCGCAATGATTTATCGCACACAGCCACAAAAGGAAGTGTTCAAGTGGAAGAATTGTGCCAGATATATACATTTAAACAAGTGCACCAAATGATTTCCACCGTTGTTTCAGAAGTAGAAAATACGACTTCACCTATTGAAATCCTTAGAACTACTTTTCCAATGGGTAGCATGACAGGCGCTCCAAAAATTTCAGCAATGCAAATCATTGAAACTTTGGAAGAAACTAAAAGAGGATTGTACAGTGGAACTGTTGGGTATTTTACGCCTACAGGTAATTTTGATTTCAATGTAGTGATTCGAAGTATTTTATACAATGCAAAAAATCGGTACTTATCTTTTTCTGTTGGAAGCGCCATCACTTCTCAAGCCCTTCCTGAAAACGAGTATGAAGAATGCTTGTTGAAGGCAAAAGCAATGTTTGAGGTATTAAGTTAGGGAAAAGCAATGAGGGATTAGGGAAAAGTAAAAAAATGAATTATGAAAAGTTATAGAGATTTAATAGTTTGGCAAAAGTCGATGAATTGGGTTGCATTTGTTAATTCTCTAACATCAAAAATTCCTGAAAGTGAAAAGTTTGGATTAATTTCGCAAATTAGGAGAAGTTCAGTTACTATTCCTTCAAATATTGCTGAAGGTTATGGCAGAAATTATAAAAAAGATTACTTAAGATTTTTACAGATTTCAAGAGGTTCTTTGTTTGAATGTCAAACCCAAATTGAAATTGCAATAAATTTTAGGTTTTATTTCAAGTGAAGATTGTGAAAAAATTAATGATTTATCTATTGAAATAGAAAAAATGCTAAATTCACTAATTAATAAATTATCAAAAAACTAATCCCTTTTCTCTTTTTACTAATTACTTTTTAAAATGCTAATAAAATTCCAAAACCATATCGAACAAAATTTTCCTCAACTGAAAGACAAGAAATTACTTTTAGCGGTTAGCTGTGGTATTGATAGCATGGTTTTGATGCATTTGTTTCAGCAATTGAATTATGATATTGCGATTGCACATTGTAATTTTCAATTGCGTGGAAAAGAGAGTGATGGAGATGAAATGTTGGTTAAAGAAATATGCCAAGATGGATATATTCCTTATTTTATTGAGTCATTTGATACTGAAAAATATTCCAGAGATAACAAACTGTCCATTCAATTAGCAGCTCGAAAGTTGCGTTACGATTGGTTTCAAGAACTTTTATCAGAAAACCAATTGGATTATTTAGTTACAGCACATCATTTAGATGATACTATTGAAACGTTTTTAATTAATTTCATCAGAGGTACTGGGTTGGAAGGTTTAACAGGAATTCCGGCAGAAAATGGAAAAATCATTCGTCCGTTATTGCCTTTTTCGCGAGAAGAAATTGAACATTATGCGACAGAAAATAAAGTTCAATGGAGAGAAGATTCAAGTAATGCTTCTGATAAATATGTGCGTAATAAATTACGTCATAACATTGTTCCTACATTGAAGGAATTGAATACAGGATTTTTAGAGTCGTTTCAAAATACATTATATCATTTGCAACAAGCAAAATCTTTGGTGGAAGATGCTACACATTTGGTTTATGAAAGGGTAGTAGCAAAATCTGAGCAGCAGTTGAAGATTGATTTAGAATTGCTTTTACAATATCCAAATTACAAGGCATACTTGTATCAATGGTTGAAAGAATATGGATTTACTTCATGGGATGATATTTACGATTTGGTACAAGCGCAATCTGGCAAACAAGTATTTTCAGAAACACACATTCTATTAAAGGATAGAACAATATTGCAACTTTATCCTAAAATTAAACTTGACGAACAAACAATTTATAAGATTGAAAAAGAGCAGACTAATCTTAATTTTCCCTTAAACCTTTCTTTTTCAAAAGCTGTTAACATTTCTTTAAATGTAAATCGCATTATATTTGTTGATGTAGATAAAGTTCAATTTCCTTTAGAATTACGTAAATGGTATAAAGGCGATTACTTTTATCCAGCAGGAATGAATGGAAAAAAGAAGTTGAGTAAGTATTTCAAAGATGAAAAGTATTCCCTTTTAGATAAAGAAAATCAGTGGTTATTATGTTCAAATGACCAAATTGTTTGGGTGATTGGAAAACGAGCTGACAATCGCTATATTGCACACGAATCAACACAACAGATATTAAAAATAGAATTAAAATAATGAAAAAACTAACCTACATTTTATTATTACTCACCTTTTTTGCACAAGGTCAAATACAAAAACCAGTAATATGGAGTTCTAAAGTTGAGAAGATATCAGATACAGAGTTTAATCTGATAATGAATGCCACAATTGAAAAAGATTGGCATGTTTATTCACAATTTACCCCTGAAGATGGTTCATTACCAATTGTTTTGACATTCAAAAATCAAAAGGGCAATTTCAAATTAATTGGAAAAGCTAAGGAAAGTCCTTATAAAAAACACTTTAATGAAGATTTTGGTGTTGATGAATATTATTTCGAGAATAAGGCTACTTTAACTCAAAAAGTTCAAATCTTGAATCCTAAAGTGGGTAAAATTAAGGTCAATGTAGATTTTCAAGCTTGTAAAACACAATGTATAAACGATAATGTAGAACTGAGTTTTGATATTCCTGAAATCAAATCAGTTGAAACAGATGTAGTGCTTCCTGCGGTAGATTCGACAAAAAATAATGGTACTACTACAGATTCATCCTTTGTAGAAGATGATTCTCAATTAAAAAAAGTTGCAGTATCAGAAGCTAAATCAATCAAAAAAGAAGATAAAAAAGGATTGTGGTCAATCTTTATTTTGTCATTTTTAGGTGGATTTGCTGCATTATTAACACCATGTGTATTTCCGATGATTCCAATGACAGTAAGTTTTTTTACCAAACAAAGTAAGACCAAAGCAGAAGGTAAAAGAAATGCAATTTTATATGGAATATCAATTATTTTAATTTATGTACTTTTAGGTTCATTAGTGACAGGTATTTTTGGAGCAGATTCATTAAATGCATTGTCAACTAATGTATGGTTCAATTTAATTTTCTTTGGATTATTAGTGTTTTTTGCAGCTTCATTTTTAGGAGCATTCGAAATTGTATTACCCAATTCATGGGCAAATAAAGTAGATCAACAGGCTGATAGAGGTGGTTTTGTAGGAATATTATTTATGGCGTTAGCTTTAGCAATTGTATCATTTTCTTGTACAGGACCTATTGTTGGAACACTTTTAGTGGAAGCTTCTTCAAAAGGAGGCATTGCTCCAATAGTTGGAATGGTTGGTTTTTCTTCAGCTTTAGCGTTACCATTTATGTTATTTGCTATGTTCCCTGGTTGGATGAACTCATTGCCAAAATCGGGTGGATGGCTAAACACTGTAAAAGTATCTTTAGGATTTTTAGAATTAGCTTTAGCCTTTAAATTTTTATCGAATGCTGATTTAGTTTTGCAAGCCCATTGGTTAGAAAGAGAAGTATTTCTTGCGATTTGGATAGTAATTTTTGGAGTTTGGGCAGTATATTTATTTGGAAAATTGACGTTACCTCATGATAGTCCTTTAAGTCATATATCTGTTGGAAGATTATTTTTAGCAATATTAGTTTCTGTATTTACGGTGTATTTAATTCCAGGATTATGGGGTGCACCTTTAAAATTAATTTCTGGATTTCCTCCACCAATGAGTTATAGCGAAAGCCCATATGGAGTAGGAGGTGCTTCAACCGGAGCAAGCCAAGAACTTCCAGAACATGCACATTATGGACCTCATAAAATAATCGCTTTCCATGATTATGAGCAAGGTTTAGCCTATGCAAAAAAAGTAAACAAACCTGTTTTATTAGATTTCACAGGACATGCATGTGTGAATTGTAGAAAAATGGAAGAACATGTTTGGTCAAAAACAGAAGTTTTACCAATTTTAAAAGATAAAGTTGTTTTGATTTCTTTGTATGTTGATGATAAAAGAGAATTGCCTAAAAATGAGCAATATATCTCTAAAGAAACTGGTAAAGAAATAAAAACTATAGGAAATAAATGGAGTGATTATCAGATTACTCGTTACAAGAACAATGCGCAGCCTTATTACATCATTCTTGATAGTGATGGAACAGATTTAACCGAGCAAATAGGTTATACTCCTGATGCTGAAGAATACAAAAAATGGTTAGAAGATGGTATTTCAAGATTCAAAAAATAAATTAAATCCCGAGTAATCGGGATTTTTTATTTCAAAAACTTTTATATATTTGCAATGATATAAGCCATTTAAAAATTATAAGCCATGTTAGTAAAAGTATTCGGAAGCGCCGTATTTGGTGTTGAAGCCACAACCATTACAGTAGAAGTAAATATCGATAAAGGAATTGGCTACCACTTGGTAGGTTTACCTGATTCCGCTATAAAAGAGAGTAGTTATCGCATTGCTGCCGCTCTTAAAAACAACAATTATCAATTTCCTGGAAAAAAAATCACTGTAAATATGGCACCAGCCGATTTACGTAAAGAAGGTTCTGCTTATGACTTAACGTTAGCGGTTGGGATTTTAGCAGCATCATCTCAAATCAAATCAGAAGAAATTCATAACTATGTCATTATGGGTGAATTATCACTTGATGGTGGTTTACAACCTATTAAAGGTGCTTTGTCTATTGCAATTAAAGCCAAAGAAGAAGGTTTCAAAGGATTAATTTTGCCCTTTCAAAATGTAAAAGAAGCAGCTATAGTAGAAGGGCTTGATGTGTATGGCGTTGAAAATGTACTACAAGTCATTAATTTTTTTGAAGGCAAGCAAGATTTGATTCCTACTACAATTGATACTACCGAGGAATTTAATAAAACCTTAGATTTTCCAGAGCATGACTTTAGCGATGTCAAAGGACAAGAGTCTATTAAACGCTGCATGGAAATTGCAGCAGCAGGCGGGCATAATATTATTCTAATTGGTCCTCCAGGCTCGGGAAAAACGATGTTGGCAAAACGTTTACCAAGTATTTTGCCACCTATGACTATGCGAGAAGCTTTAGAAACTACCAAAATTCATTCTGTGGCAGGTAAAACAAAGGATGTGGGTTTGATGGCACAACGTCCTTTTAGAAGTCCACATCATACAGCATCAAGTGTAAGTTTAGTTGGTGGTGGTAGTTATCCACAGCCTGGAGAAATTTCTTTGGCACACAATGGCGTTTTGTTTTTAGATGAATTGCCTGAATTTAAAAGAGAAGTTTTAGAAGTCATGCGTCAACCGTTGGAGGATAGAGAAGTTACTATTTCACGTGCTAAATTTACAATTACCTATCCATCTTCATTTATGTTGGTAGCAAGTATGAATCCTAGTCCGGGTGGTTATTTTAATGAACCTAATGCACCAGTAAGTTCTTCTCCAATGGAAATGCAACGGTATTTGAGTAAGATTTCAGGACCGTTATTGGATCGAATAGATATTCATATTGAAGTTATTCCTGTTCCGTTTGAGAAATTGACCGAAACTCGAAAAGCAGAAGCTAGTATTACTATTCGAGAAAGAGTTACAAAGGCTAGAGCAATACAATCTGCACGATTTGAGAATTTTGAACATGTTCATTATAATGCACAGATGAGTAGCAAATTAATCAGAGAATTTTGTACTTTAGACGATGTTTCCTTACA
This sequence comes from Flavobacterium sp., assembly GCF_035299005.1. Lineage (GTDB taxonomy): Bacteria > Bacteroidota > Bacteroidia > Flavobacteriales > Flavobacteriaceae > Flavobacterium. Next base: position 40,755 of record NZ_DATGXL010000007.1, on the reverse strand, counting down.
ATTATTAAAAACAGCAATGGAGCGATTAAATTTATCAGCTAGAGCGTATGATCGTATTTTAAAAGTTGCTCGAACGATTGCTGATTTAGAAACAGTGGAAACCATACAATCCCATCATATAGCTGAGGCTATTCAATACAGAAGTTTGGATAGAGAAGGTTGGTTGGGTTAATATTAAAGTAAACTACATGAAACCATTTTTTTTATTTTTATTGTTTTCAAATCTTGTTTATTCACAGGAAATTCCTCAAGTTACTTCGGGAACTATTGAGCGTATTGAAAATTTTCAATCCAAATTTGTGTCATCCAGAAATATTGATATTTGGCTACCTGAAGATTATGTATCTACTAAGCAATATAACGTTTTGTATATGCACGATGGGCAAATGCTTTATGATGCCGAACAGACTTGGAATAAACAGGCATGGGAAGTTGATCTAGTTATGTCTAATTTATTAGCTGAAAATAAGAGCCAAGATGTAATTATTGTAGGTATTTGGAATGGAGTTGAGACTAGACATTTTGATTATTTTCCCCAAAAAGCATTTGAAATGCTGACACCAAAACAACAAGATTCAATCTATAATTTAGAGCGTTCGGAAGCTGTGAAGTATTTTAACGGAAAAGTAAATTCAGATAATTATTTGCAATTCATTGTAAAAGAATTAAAGCCTATGATTGATAAAAAGTATTCTGTTTATCAAGATAAAGAGCATACTTTTATTGCGGGTAGTAGTATGGGTGGTTTGATTTCGATGTATGCCATTTGTGAATATCCAACCGTTTTTGGTGGAGCCGCTTGTTTATCAACGCATTGGCCTGGTGTTTTTCATGTGACTAATAATCCGATACCAAAGGCTTTCTATCGTTATTTGAATGAAAATTTACCCAATCCTAAAGATCATAAAATCTATTTTGATTTTGGTACAGAAACATTAGACGCTGTATATGAACCATTACAAAATGAAGTTGATAAAATAATGGTTAAAAAAGGGTATGATGCAACGAATTGGATGACCAAAAAATTTAAAGGTGAGAATCATTCCGAACTTGCATGGCAAAAGCGACTTGATATTCCTTTTGTGTTTTTATTTGGAAAGTAGGTTTGTTTAAGAATGTTTTTTCCAGTATTTTTTTCCATAACTGCAAAAAATTTCACTACCAGATTTAATGTTTCTAATAGCGATTAAACAGACGTTATCTTCTTCATCTAGCGCAATTTTTGCGTTATTTTTAAATGATGATTTTGAAAAGGCTTCGGCATCGTTGGCATATTTAGCAAAGCAATCTACAAACATTGAATCCATAATAGAGCCATCAACCATGCTGATAAAATACTTATCGTTTTCATTTTCGATACGATAGACAATTTCATCTTCTGATAGAATTTCTCCTTTGAAAACGGCAATAATTTCATCTTTATAAATATTAATTGCGGTATATAAACCTTTGCCAGCATTTAGTAATTGAGAATTTTCAATGTATAAATAGTCGGATTCAGGTGCTTCAATTTTTAATGAGAAATGTTTCAGAAGTCAAATATTTAGCAATAGTATAGCAAATATAAGCAAAGTGCTTGAAACAAAACTACTCTATAAAATTATAATAACGAGCTCCTTTTAAAACAGGGTTTTCATTTTCAATACGATCCAAAACAAATTCGTTTTTAGGATGTAAAACTGCAGATTTCAATTCTTTTTTATGTAGTTTTTCGTAGGTTGTAAAATCAATTGCTGTGCGATTTTCTAGAGTTTCAAAAAGTTTTGTTTTTAGAATACTATTTTTCCAATCAGGTTGTATTTCTGCTTCAAATACTTTTGATTTTGAGCCGCTTCCATAAGCGATAAAACCTATTTTTTTGCCTGCTAAATCGTTGTTTTCTTTTGTAGCATAATATAAAGCGGATAGTAAACCTAAGAAAATTGACCCTGTGTAAATATTTCCAACTTCTCCAGAGGCTATTTCTGATGGATAAATTTTAGATTGTACCAACTCCATGTATTCTGGAGATTTTGTCAATGCTTTCATTTTATCTTTCAAAAACGCTCCTTCTTGTTTATCTAATAAATCTTGGTTTTCTTGTGCAAAAATTTCGATAAATGTTCTTCTACCTTGGAAACAGTAGGGAAGGTGCATCAAAATTAATTCCCAATTATTAAAAATTGTTTCTTCTTGTTTGCTTTCTGTTTTATAATGTTTGTAAGCCTCTGTAATTCGGTTGATGTAACAAGTATTGGAATATTGACCATCAAAGACAGGCTGGTCTTTTATAATGGTGATTTCAGACTCTAAAACATCAAACCAATTTTCATTTGTAGCCTTTCCAGTAATTGCTTCTTTTTGAATAGTATGTTTTGGTTTGAAAAAATCAAAAACGCCTGATGTAGCAACGCCAGTTTCTTTAGAAAAATCAATTATTTTTGGGTTTACACTAATTAACATAGCAATTGCTCCTGCACCTTGCGTGTATTCTCCAGTTGAGTTTAGGTCATATTTAGCATTATCTGTAGCAATGACTATAGCTTTTTTTGTAGGGTTTAATCGGATATAATCGACACAGGTTTGTAAGGCATCTACTGCACCAATGCAAGCAAAGGTTAAATCTACTACATCGCAATTTTGTAGAGAATTTTTTCCAAATTTAGATTCAATTAAATTTAAAATATAAGAAGCTAAGGGCTTTGAATTATCCACACCACTTTCAGTTCCTATATATATTTTTGCTATAGAAGCAAGATTAATATTTTCTTGTTCAATTAGTTTAACAACAGCATTTGCACCTAGTGTAATCACATCTTGATTAACATCTAAAAAACTCATTTTTTGCAAACCTAATCCTTTGATTAATTTGTCTGGCTCAATTGCTCTATTTATTGCTAAAGTTGAGATTGGTAAATATAGCTTTGGTATATCAAATTGAATGGCATCTATTCCTACTTTCATTTTTCTGAAAAATTAATTTCCAAAATTAAAAAAGGTATGCTCAAAAAATGCTTGAACATACCTTAAAAATGTCTTTGTTGCTATCGATTTACGAATAATGTAAAAACAAATAGCTATTTTTTTATTCTGTTAAAAAATAAACTCAAAAGTTTATAATTCTTCAGCAAATGTATCGTGTTGTTTAATATCTCCTGATTTAAATCCTTTCATAAACCATTTCATTCTTTGTTCGGAGGTTCCGTGTGTAAATGAATCGGGAACTACATGCCCTTGCATTTTGCTTTGAATGGCATCATCACCTACAGCATGAGCGGCACTTAGCGCTTCTTCTATATCACCAACTTCAAGATTACTTTGATTATAATGTGCCCATAAACCGCCGTAAAAATCGGCTTGCAATTCTAAACAAACAGATAATTTATTAGCATCAGCTTCACTTTTTGATTGTTGCAATTGTCTCACTTTTGCTGAAGTTCCCAACAGTGTTTGAACGTGGTGTCCTACTTCATGAGCAATTACATATGCGATTGCAAAATCTCCACCTTTAGCGCCAAAACGTGTGCGAAGTTCTTCAAAAAAAGTTAAATCCATATAAACTTTATGATCGCCTGGGCAGTAAAATGGACCAGAAGCTGAGCTGGCACCACCACAAGCAGTTTCTACTGAACCAGAAAATAACACCATTTTGGGTTGTTCATAAGTGCCTAAATTATTTTCTTCAAATATTTTAGTCCAAATATCTTCAGTATCTGCAAAAACTGTTGAAACGAATTCGCCCATTTCTTTTTCTTCAGCGGTAAGTTCGCGTTGTTCTACTTGTTCAGTTTGTTGCGTAGCTTGGCTTTGTTGAATACTATCTACAAAAGGTGCAGCATCAGGGAAAAACATTTTTACTAATAGAAAAACAATGGCTAAACCACCACCACCTGCAATTATTTTACCACCGCCTGACATTCCTCTACGGTCTTCCACATTGTCACTTTGACGTCTACCTCTCCATTTCATACTTAATTATTTTAGGGATTTTGTTTACTCAAATATAAAAAAAATTAGATTCCAAATCGAAATCCTAGATAAATATCAGCTTGAGTTGAATCATTCATTACTGCTGTTACTATTGAACTAGACCCCATAAAGAAACCGCCTAATCTAAAGCCAAAACCTGTAGTAAAATTAGAAACCTCATTTTGAGATAAAGGAATATACAATTCATAGTTTTTTCCAGAAAAACGAGGTGTTATTGTGATTACATTTTGAATAGTTGTAAAATCATTTTCTGAATCATCAGAGAGTTTTTGCTGGGTATAAGCTGAAACATACCATTTGTTATAAATATGATAATCTACATAGGCATTAATTACTGCTGGCAATTTGATTTTAAAGTCTTTACTAGAATTTTCAATTGTTAAGTAACCACTACTTACTAGTACATTTTCTATATCTGTAATACTTTCTGAGCCATCAAATTGATTTAAGTTTAGGGCTTCAAATCCTTGAATTTCAAGAGCGTAATTTGTAGAAACGTTGTTATCAGACTTAAATGTCATTGTACCTACATTTCGAAAGCTTAAACCTGCATTTAATTTATATCCATTTGCGTTGGTATCATCTGTTTTAGGTTCTTTTAATTGGTAATTAAATCCTATTTCAGCTCCAAATCCGTTCAATCCACCAGCAAAAAGTTTGCTATAATTTGAACTATCGGTATAATTTTCGGCTAAACTGCCAGAATAAGAAATATTTACATTTGCTGTAGCATTTGTTAAATTCACATTACCGAAAGTATTTGTAATATTTCCTTGTAAATTAGAAACACCTAAATTCATATAAGAACCGGGAAATAAAAATTTAATTGTTGCACCTAAATTGAAACGGTGTTTGTCTGTGTCAAAAATATTTCTTGATACAGCTAATCCAATTTCACCCCAAGTTGCAGCATTTAAACGTTGGTTATAATTAGAATTTATAGCTGCGGTTCCTACAAAAGAATTGGTTAGAGCATTTCCTAAATTTACATCAACATCAATAGCATTTGTTTTAACGTTTGCCGATGAAAAAATCCCAAATCCCCATTTATTATATTTTATTGCAAAAGAAGGCCCATTTATTAAAACATCTAAGCGAATATTAGCAGGCTCAGTTCCAGTAAAAAAATTATTTTCAATGTTGTCTCCATTCATTAGTTCACTGAATGTTATTTTATTATTTGAAACATTTGTACTGAAATTAAATACACTCACTTCATATTTGTAAGATAAATTACTTAATTCTGCTGGATTGACATTTGCATTCAAGATACCTACTCTTTTACTTGTATTTATCCCAGAAAAATGTTCTTGAGCCATTCCAAAGAAACTGACCAAGAGTACTGATATATAAAATATTTTTTTCATATGTACTAAGTTTTATTCTAAACCAATTTCATCTATTGCAGATTTATCATCAAAACCTATGGCTTGTGCATAAATGGCATAATACATAGAATATAGGTATGAAATTGTAAAAATTAGACCAATGCATAATGCAAATATTCCAATGAGCATTCCAATACCTGCAATTATAAGCGCAATAATAATAATGAATGGTTGTTTAATAAATAATTGAATACTCTTTGTAATCGCTTCAATGTAATTTTGTTCACCATAAATAATTAATGGAATTGTAAATGTTGAAAATAAAGCAATAACAATTTGAAATAACATATTTAGTAATTCAAATTCCATAAAAGTTAGTAGAGAGGTAACAACAGCAGTTGTAAATCCAATTATTAAATAACTCATAAAGATTTGTTTAAAAAAAGGCGCCTTATAAAAATCAAAGATTGTTCCTATTTGAATTTCTTGATTGGTATTTGCTAAATGATTTAAGTGAATAAAACCAGCAGTAATAGGAGCAAACAATGCACTAAAAAACATCGTTACGATTGCATTACCAATAATAAAAGCAGGTTCTGTTGCTTTCATTTCAATAGAAGTCATGGTTTCACTAATATTAGCAAAACCATAGATAACTCCAAAAATACCCATATAAATAATAATCATTACTATGGATATAATCAGCATCCCTAATCCTGCAATAAGGAATGTTTTCTTAAATGTTGCAAAACTTTCGTCAATAAGACTTCCTAGGTCTAAGTTGTAGCCTTCTCGTACTTTTTTTTCAATAATTTCTCTCATAGTTTTTAATTTATATAGATTTCCAAATTGCATCATTTGGAGTGGATGCAATAAAATTACATTTTTCTTTTGTAACTGGATGAATGATTTCTAATTTTCTTGCATGCAGATGTATGCCTCCATCTGGGTTGCTACGATCAAATCCATACTTTAAATCTCCTTTTATAGGACAGCCTATTGCTTGTAATTGAGCTCTAATTTGGTGATGTCTGCCAGTATGTAAATCAATTTCTAAAACAAAATAATTGTCTAATTTTTTAATGATTTTATAGGTTAAACTAGCTTGTTTGCTGTCAGGTACTTCTTTTAAGTGTGCTTTTGAAGTATTGTTTTTTGGATTTCGTTTTAAAAAATGAATTAAAGTATCTTTTTCCTTGGGCGGACAATTTTTCACAACTGCCCAATACGTTTTCTGCGTTTCTCTATTTTTAAAAGTTTCGTTTAAACGAGTTAATGCTTTAGAAGTTTTTGCAAATACTACGATTCCTGTAGTGGGTCTATCTAATCGGTGTACTACTCCTAAAAAAACATCTCCGGGTTTGTTGTATTTTTCTTTAATATATTCTTTTACAACATCAGATAATGGTTTGTCACCTGTTTTATCTCCTTGTACAATATCACCCACACGCTTGTTGATAACAATAATATGGTTGTCTTCGTGCAGAATTTGTAGATTGCTTTTAGTTGAAACTATTTTTTCTGTCAAAATATACTAATTACTCGAACTGTTATTAATATTGTTCATTTTGGTTAGGAAAATCTTTCGATTTAACATCAGTTACATATTGACCAATTGCTTTTGTCATTTGGTCATATAAATCTAAATAACGGCGTAAAAATCTTGGGCTAAATTCGTTGTTCATCCCCAACATATCATGAATTACTAATACTTGACCATCAACACCTCCACCAGCACCAATTCCAATGACAGGTATGGAAATACTTTTGGCTACTTTTTCTGCTAAAGCGGCAGGTATTTTTTCCAAAACTAATGCAAAGCAGCCTAATTTTTCAAGCATTTTAGCATCTTCTAACAATTTTTCAGCTTCAGCTTCTTCTTTAGCTCTTACTGTGTATGTCCCAAATTTGTAAATAGATTGAGGTGTTAACCCTAAATGTCCCATGACAGGAATTCCAGCATTTAATATTTTCTTGATAGAATCTTTTATTTCACTTCCACCTTCTAATTTAACAGCATGTCCACCACTTTCTTTCATAATTCTGATGGAAGAACGCAAAGCTTCTTTAGAATCAGATTGATAACTACCAAAAGGTAAATCTACTACTACTAAAGCTCTTTCGCATGCTCTAACCACACTAGAAGCGTGATATATCATTTGATCAAGTGTAATGGGAAGCGTGGTTTCATGACCTGCCATTACATTACTTGCTGAATCACCAACTAAAATCACATCAACGCCAGCGCTATCCACAATTTTTGCCATTGTATAATCATAGGCAGTTAACATGGAGATTTTTTCTCCATTACTTTTCATATCAATTAATGATTTAGTGGTAATTCTTTTGTAATCTTTTTTTGCTACTGACATTTTGAACTATTTTAATGTAACAAAATTAACTTTTAAATACTTATAATAAAAACCAATTTATGAAGAATTTACTTTTTATTTTATTATTTGCAACGATTCAGCCCGTTATAGCTCAAGAATCAAGTCCAAAAAAAGTTGTGGATGATTTTTTTTCTGCTTTTCATGCTAAGGATACCACTGCAATAAAACAATATTGTCATTTAGAAATTATTTTGCAAACAATTGCGAATACTAAAGAAGGTAACAAGCTTGAATCTGAAGTGTTTAGTGATTTTTTAAAATCGTTAACAACAATTCCTACTAACATGAAATTTCAAGAAAAATTATTGGATTACAAGGTAGAAATTGACGGAAACTTAGCACATGTTTGGACGCCTTATGAGTTTTATATTAATGATAAATTAAGTCATATTGGAGCAAATTCATTTACACTTTATAATGATAATGGAAGTTGGCAAATTATTCATTTGATTGACACCCGCAGGAGAAAATAAATTTCTTAAAAAAATATTAAAAAAATGTAAACTCCTCTGTATATTTGCAATCGAAAAAATAGAATATACAATCTTTTATTTGCTCAAATAAAGTATGATTTAGGTTAATTAATCTAGAAATTTCTTTGATAGAACATTATAAAAATATGCTATTCTAGATGAAAAGTTAGCTAATTATTTTCCAATTTTATGGGACATTCAACTACACAAAAAGTTACAGCAGCCACATTATTAGTAGCCTTAGGAATTATTTACGGAGATATTGGTACAAGTCCTTTGTACGTAATGAAGGCAATTGTAGATAAACGACCAATTTCAGAATTATTGGTTTATGGAGGAATATCATGTGTATTTTGGACATTGACTTTTCAAACAACATTCAAATATATTATTCTAACACTAAACGCCGATAACCATGGGGAGGGAGGCGTTTTTTCATTATACGCATTAGTAAAACGATTTGGTAAAGGAAGGCTAGTGATTCCAACTATTTTAGGAGCAGCAACTTTGCTTGCTGATGGTATTATTACACCACCTATTTCTGTTGCTTCAGCAGTTGAAGGATTAGAAGTGATAATTCCAGACATTCCTACAATTCCAATTGTAATTGCAATTTTGTCTGGTATTTTCTTGTTTCAACGTTTTGGAACCCAAAAAGTTGGTTTCTTTTTTGGTCCAGCTATGGTGATTTGGTTTTCAATGCTTTTTATTTTAGGTTTCACTCAAATTATTAACCATCCTGAAATCTTAAAATGCTTAAACCCTATGTATGCTTATCGTTTATTGGTAGAGTATCCACATGGTTTTTGGTTATTAGGAGCTGTATTCTTATGTACAACAGGAGCAGAGGCTTTATATTCTGATTTAGGTCATTGTGGAAAAAATAACATTAGAATTACTTGGGTATTTGTTAAAATATGTTTGGTAACCAATTATTTAGGACAAGGTGCGTGGTTAATGTCTGAGCAAAATAATTTCTTAGAAGGTAGAAATCCTTTTTTCAAAATCATGCCAGATTGGTTTTTGTTATTTGGAATTGCTATAGCAACAATGGCTGCCATTATTGCCTCTCAAGCATTAATTAGTGGATCGTTTACTCTAATAAATGAAGCAATTTCCCTAAACTTTTGGCCAAGAATTACATTAAAAAATCCCACTAATAACAAAGGTCAAATTTATATTCCATCTATCAACTTAATCCTATGGTTAGGTTGCGTGGCTATGATTTTATACTTTAAGAATTCGGCACATATGGAAGCTGCTTATGGTTTAGCTATTACACTTGCCATGATGATGACCACATTATTGTTGATGTATTATTTGTATTATCGCTTGCGCTTTAATAAGTATATTATTTTGGTTATTTTCATGCTTTTTGCTTTTATTGAAGTTTCCTTCTTTATTGCAAATATGAAGAAGTTTCCCGAAGGAGGTTTTGTAACATTAATTATTTCAGGACTATTTTTTACAGTAATGTATATTATTTTCTTTGGTAGAAGATTAAATAATAATTTTACCAAATATGTTCCTTTGAGTAATTATAGAGATTTATTAGTTGAATTATCAGCAGATAATACTTATACTAAATATGCAACACACTTAGTTTATTTGACTAAAGCTGATAAAACTTCAGAAATAGAAGAAAAGATTATGAAGTCTATATTTGCTAAAAAGCCAAAACGTGCTGATGTATACTGGTTTTTGCATATTCATAGAACAGAAGAACCTTTTACCCTTGATTATGAAGTAATTGAATTGATTAATGATAAAGTAATCAAAGTAAACATTAATGCAGGATTTAGAGTTCAGCCTAAAGTTGAGTTGTATTTTAAAAATATCATTAAAGATTTAGTTGACAACAAAGAATTAGACTTACATATTAGACCAGACGGTTCTTCAAAATATAATTCTGAACCAGACTTTAAATTTGTGGTATTAGAAAAATTCATCTCTTTTGAAAATGAATTCTCATTCAAAGAAGGTTTCTTATTGAATTCTTACTTTACACTAAAAGGATTAGGAGTTTCTGATGAAAAAGCCTTTGGATTAGATAAAAGTGATGTTGTGATTGAGGAAATTCCTTTGATTTTCCATCCCGTAACAGATTTAGTACTTAAGAGAAAGTTGCATATCAAGAATGAAGAATAGTATAACTATTTATTAATTTTTAGCACATAATAATCGATGAAATAGGCAGCAATAGTTCCAATTACTAAGCATATTAAGTCGATGAGTAAAAATCCTTGCCCTAAGATATAATGTCCTAGGGTTGTTTTTCGAATTGCAATTAGCCAATCGAATTGTATTAGTTGAAACAATTCAATACAAAAACAAAAGAGTAAACTCAATAGGAGTGATGTTGTTTTTTTTGAATCTATAAGTAGGAATCGAAATCCAAAATAAATTAATACGGCATATAAAATATCTCCTATAAATAAAGAGATACCTATAATTTTTCGGGATAAAAGACCAACAAAAACAACCAAAATCGCAACTATAAAATATACTGAGCGTTTGCTTTTCATGTTATTTTTTAGCAATAATAAATAATCTCAATAGAAAAGAGCTTTCCATTTTTGAAATAAACAATAATATTACCCGAATCAAGTGGAAATGAATAATTATGTGGTTCTCTAAAACTAAAACTTAAATAGTTACCAAATTTTAAAACAAAATCTTTTTCAGTAATTTCTTGTGTAATAATATCCTTTGGATTTAAGATAAATTTGGTGGTATTGTTGAAAAAAACTTCAACTAACTCAGCTTTATTATTCTCCTTATCGACACTTATGATGAATTCAGGATAATAGTAAATAACTGGACTAATATACGAATCACAACCAATTTCTTCGGTTTTAATTTCGGTTGGTTTGCCAAATTTTTTAATCAAATTAGTATATGAGATCATATAACTTTCACTTGCTAAACCATTCAATTCAAATTCAGCATTTTTAAGATATTCTTCAATTTTTGAAAAATCTTTATCGATAGGGATGTTATTGGCAATAAATATGTTAAATTTAGTTGTTTCAATCAATTGTTCATCATTCAGTTGTTTGGCTACTTCAAGAAACCTATTTAAAGCAGGAAGCTCTTTTTCTCTTTCACTGTTATATGATAATTCTACTAATCGTTCTGCAATTGTTTTGCGTTCTGAAATATTTGATTTTTCAAGCTTATCAAACTTCGAAATCAAATCTTCATAAATTGGTCTTTTTCCGAGATATTTTGCTTGGACAAACTGAGCATATTTTGGATCAAAAGAAGTTCCTATATTTACCCATTCTTCTGGGTTTACCGGAATATAGTCAACAGAAACTGCTTCACCATTTAATAGTATTTGTTTTATTGTAGCTGATTTATTAGGTAAACTCCTTACTTTTAAACCTGCAACAGTAACAAATAAGTGATTTCCTCCATGAATACCATCACCACCAACAATAATTGGGTTTGATGCATCTACAATATTTTTATCATAGCCACTCATGGAAGTTCTGATTAAATCCTTTTTTACATATCCAACGGTAAAATTATCTGATTTAACTTTTAACCAGCCAATATTTTTATCTTCTAAAATTTCAACTTCAGCACCATATTTGAAATAACCAAAAAAGTTACTTGTTGTAGAAGGTTTTTCATACAATCTCGTGTCTTTAATTATCCAAAAACGGTCTTGAGCAATCAAAAGTGTGTGCACAAAAAATAGCAAAATAGCAATAAGAATCTTTTTCATAAACTAACAATCAGCCAATCCAACACCTACAGCTAAGCCTCCTTCTGAAGTTTCTTTATATTTAGAATTCATATCTTTTGCTGTTTCCCACATAGTGTTAATTACTTTGTCTAAAGGTACTTTTGCATTTTTTGCATCAGTTTCTAAAGCTAATTCGGCTGCATTTATTGCTTTTATAGCTCCCATTGTATTTCGTTCAATACAAGGAATTTGTACCAATCCACCAATAGGATCACAGGTTAATCCTAAATGATGTTCCATGGCTATTTCGGCTGCCATTTGCACTTGTTCTGGTGTGCCACCCATTAATTCGCATAAAGCTGCTGCAGCCATTGCAGATGATACACCAATTTCTGCTTGACAGCCACCCATTGCTGCTGATATAGTAGCTCCTTTTTTGAAAATACTTCCAATTTCACCAGCAACCATTAAAAACTGTTTGATTTCTTTTTCACCAGCATTGTGATTTTCGATGACTAAATAATACATTAGTACTGCAGGAATAACACCAGCACTTCCATTAGTAGGAGCAGTAACCACACGACCTAAAGATGCATTTACTTCATTTACTGCCAAAGCAAAACAACTTACCCATTTTAATATTTGTCGAAATTTTACTTCCGTTTGACGAATATTTTGTAACCAAGAATATGGATTGTCATATGGTAATACACCTATTAAATTTTTATGCATGTCATAAGCACGTCTTCTAACGTTTAATCCACCAGGTAAAATTCCTTCGGTGTGACAACCAATATACATACATTCTAGCATGGTATCCCATATACGAAGTAATTCATTATGTATTTCTTCTTCACTACGCATAGATTTCTCGTTTTCGTAGACAATTTCAGATATTTTTTTGTTTTCAGAAGCACAAAATTCTAATAATTCTGTTGCTTTTTCAATAGGAAATGGGAAAGCGCATTTTATTGTTTCACTAGATTTATCTTCCTCTTCTTTAACTACAAAACCACCACCAATAGAATAAAATGTAGTGGAATATTCGCCACTATCTGTGAACGCTGTGAATGTTAGTCCGTTGGCATGAAAAGGTAAAAAATTTCGATTAAAAACTATATCTTTTTCAAAACAAAAAGGGATTATAATTTCATTGCCTAAGAAAATTTCCTTTTTGTTTTTAATGGCCGAAATAATTACGTCAATACTTTCAACTGGAACATATTCAGGATCAGCGCCACTTAATCCCAACATAATAGCTAAATCTGTAGCGTGTCCTTTCCCTGTTAACGATAAAGAACCATATAAATCCACTTTTACACGATTGATTGAATCAATTATATCTTGATCGCGCAATTCGGCTAAAAAATTTTCAGCAGCACGCCAAGGGCCTAAGGTGTGTGAACTTGAAGGACCTACACCAATTTTTAACATGTCAAAAACAGAAATACATTCCATACCTAAAAGAGTTGTATAATATAGTTACAAATATAATTAGGAATTCGTAAAATAGTTTGGTAATTTTAGTTTTATCACAAAAAAAGAAGTGTTTTTTTGCATTTTGTGAATAAAATAAAAAATCTCCGCAAAAGGGAGACTATAAATTTAAAAGAAACAAAAAATGGCAAGCTCCCTACATCGCACCGCTACAACCGCATACCTTTGCTGTGTTCCCACCCTGGAGGAGTCTGCAGGAGCTGGTCGTGTAGGACTTGCCGCTGCAAATATACAATCTTTTTATATTTTTGCAAGTCAATTGTGAGTATAAAAAATCATTGTATATTTACGTTATTAAATATTTCAATCATGTTAAAAGTTAAGCTATTCGCTTTCATAGTATTAAGTGTAGTTTCTTCGGCTTGTAAAGAAGATGAAAACGAGTTAAAAAAATTATTTTCTTTTGATGCGTCTCATTTAAAACAAGTATATAAGTTAGAAGAAAGTGTTGATTTGGTATTGTCGAATGAAAAAAACAAGACTATTGATTCAGTAGTATATTTTATTAATGAAACCAAAATTGGTGCTGTAAAAGGAAATGAAAAGCTTCATTTCGGATTAGAGAAGCAAAAATTAGGCAATCAAGACATTAAAGCCTTGGTTTACTTTGAAGGAAAAAATATTGATATTACAGATAGTTTTTCTATTTTTTCAAGTATTACGCCAAAAGTATTAAGCTACAAGATAATTAATACTTATTCACATGATATGAAAGCTTATACGCAAGGTTTTGAATTTTATCGTGATACCTTATATGAAGGAACAGGAAATGGAGCAGGGGCAGGCACAGGAACAAGAGGTAAATCTAGCTTAAGAAAAGCAGATTATAAATCAGGAAAAGTTCTGAAAACTGTAGAATTAGCAGATCAATATTTTGGAGAAGGAATTACGATTTTGAATAATAAAGTTTATCAATTAACATGGCAAAATAAAGAAGGCTATGTTTATGATGCAGCTACTTTTAAGAAAGAAAAAACATTTACCTACGAAACGGAAGGTTGGGGTTTAACCAATGATGGTAAGCAATTGTACTTAAGTGATGGTTCTGAAAAAATCTACATTTATAATCCTGAAACATTGAAGGTTACTGATTTTATTTCGGTTTATACTCAAAACTCAAAAATTGAATCTATTAATGAGTTGGAATGGATTGATGGCAAAATTTGGGCTAACATTTATGGTAAAGATGCTATTGCTATTATCAATCCAACTAATGGTTCTGTAGAAGGTGTATTGAATTTGAGCGAGCTTAAATCAAAAGTTACCAATCATCCAGATGTTGATGTATTGAATGGAATTGCTTATAATCCAAAAACAAAAACAATTTTTGTCACAGGTAAAAACTGGGACAAAACCTTTGAAATTGTAGTAGAATAATTTGGCAAAAAAAATTAACATATCGATTCCTGAACCTTGTCATGAAAATTGGGAAGGTATGTCATTAGTTGATAAAGGAAGATATTGTCATTCTTGTTCAAAAGTGGTTTTTGATTTTACAAAAGCTTCAGACAAAGAAATCATAGCGCATTTAAACAATAATAAAAATACTTGTGGAAGATTTTTAAATGTACAATTGAACAGAGATTTAATTGTTACCAAGCAAAAATCATCTTATTGGGTAATTGCTACAACTGGATTACTAAGTTTTTTTGGAGTTGGCTCTCATAACTCTTATGCTCAGGTAAAACAAGACACGATTCAAACAGATAAAGTAACTTCTCTTACGAAAGATTCTATTTTAAATCCAAACCTTCTACATAAAGTTACTGGAATTGTTACGGATGAATTAGGTCCGGTATTAGAAGCTAATGTCTTTGTAAAAGGAACAATTAGAGAAACAAAAACTGACTTTGATGGTAAATTTGAAATTGAAGTCACAGATGGAGAAATTCTAATTGCTACATTTTTGGGAAGTAAAAAAGAAATTCAGATAGAAAAAAATAAAAATAATTATGAAATTATTTTTGACCCACCAATGTTTTTAGGAGAAATTGTTTATATTGAAAAACGAACGTTCATTGGCAGACAAATACAAAGTATTCGCAATTGGTTTAGATAATTAAGAAACTATTTTTTTTACAATATCTTTTATTGGTAAAATTGCTGTAGTGTTTTCAATGCTAGGACCTGCTACCCAAACCGTTTTGTAAGTTACTTGTGTAGCCGCTTTTTCAGTAGCTTTCATTCCGATATAAAAACGAATCATTTTTACCCATTTTTTCAAGCTTTTGTTCTTGTTCAAAAGCGTTTCTATCCAAGATTGTTTTGTGCCTACTTTTTGAACATAAGGTGTATTGATAACCGTACAAGGTGTTCCCGAAATACGTTCAGTCATTACAATATCTTTTGCACCATAATCCACACATGCTTGTTTATATTCTTGTGAAACACCAGCTTCGTTAGATGCAATAAACGGACTACCTACAGAAACGCCAACTGCACCATAGCTCAACATTGTATCTAAATCTGATTTTTTGCTTACACCACCAGCTGAAATTACAGGTAGTTTTGTATTTTCGTTTAATTGTTTAATTAGTGCTTCGGGATCAATATTTCCACGGTGACCACCCGCTTGGTTATTTACTGCAACAAGCGCATCAGCACCTAGACTTTCTACTTTTTTTGCAAAGGATAAATCAGTAACATCGCAAAAAACTTTGATACCAACTTTATGTGCTTCACGAATTGTTTCTTCTGGCGAACCTAGTGATGTTAGAATAAAATCTACTTTTTCTTCACATAAAATACGTAATTGCTCTTTGTATTTTACGTTTGATTTGTTTACAATTAAGTTATAACCAAAACTTCCACCAGGAACTTTAGCCGCTTTTAATTCATGGATTGAAGCTTTTAACTCTTCTAATGTTCTATAATTTAATGCTGGAATACAACCTGCAATGCCACTTTTCATGCCTTCAATTACCATTTTAGTATTTGATACTAAAAACATTGGAGCCATAATTACTGGATGTGTAATTTGTAAAAGTGAAGTTAGCGGTTGCTTTTCCATACTATTTTATTTTTTTTTCAAATATAAGAAAAAATATTATGCATGCATATTACTTTTTCTTTTTTGGAGCTCCTTTAATTTCATATTTAGCAGAAGTTGCATTATATACATATACACTATTTTGTGTTTTTGTTTTTAAATTAAAGCTTCCATCTGCATTAAGCATAAATTCAAAACCTTCACTTCTGTTTTTTTCTACATCATGTGAAGCGGTTTTATTTGCATCTAAAAAAACTGTTTCTTTGATATGAGATGCTTTGTGTACGTTACCAAGCAATAATGTTTTGCTTTCGATGTCCCAAAGTTGATCTTCAGTTACAACTCCATTTTCTTTTTTTAATTTGGTATCTACTTTAATTTCTTCTTTCCAGTTTATATGATAGAATTTTTTTCCATTTGTGGTATAACTTTTTAGTGTAAAACTGGAAGGTTTAAAATCAGGTGTAGTAATTTTTTTTATTTCTAAAGTATCAATTTTACTAGTGTTTTTCACAAATAGAACTACTTTTTTTTCTTTATTTAGGGTAATTATTTCTGCTGTAACATTATCTGCCGTAGCTAGAACAATTTTTTTGGTTGTAGTAGTTTTTGATTTTGATTTTTGAGCAAATGTAGCAGTTGAAATTAGTACCAATGCAAGAAATAGAAAGACTTTTTTCATAATAGTAGGTTGTTGAATTAAGTTCCTAATATACAAAAAAATACATAGGAATTATTATTAAATAAAAAAACCGAATCATTGCTGACTCGGTTTTTAAATTATTTACAATTTGTAGATTATTTCACTTCTTCGAAATCTACATCTTGCGTTTGGTCTCCTGAAGTGTTTGCTTGTGGTTCAGCTTGAGAAGCTCCTTGTTCTTGAGATTTATACATTTCTTCTGTAGCTGTTTTCCATGCTGCATTTACATTGTCTAAACCTTTTTGAATAGCTTCTAAATCTTGATTTTGGTGAGCCATTTTCAACTCAGTTAAAGCAAATTCAATAGCTGTTTTGTGTTCAGCAGTTAATTTATCACCAATTTCTTTTAATTGACTTTCTGTTTGGAAAATCATTGAATCAGCTTCGTTTAACTTGTCTGCTCTTTCTTTAGCTAATTTGTCAGCTTCAGCATTCATTTCAGCATCTTTTTTCATTTTTTCAATTTCTTCTGGAGTTAATCCTGAAGAAGCTTCAATACGAATATCATGCGATTTTCCTGTTCCTTTATCAGTAGCTGATACTTTGATGATACCATTAGCATCGATATCAAAAGTTACCTCAATTTGAGGAACTCCTCTTGGTGCAGGTGGAATACCATCTAAATGGAAACGACCAATTGTTTTATTATCATTTGCCATTGGTCTTTCTCCTTGTAAAACATGGATTTCTACCGATGGTTGATTATCAGCTGCAGTTGAGAAAACTTGCGATTTTCTTGTTGGGATAGTTGTGTTAGACTCAATTAATTTTGTCATAACACTTCCCATAGTTTCAATACCTAATGAAAGTGGAGTAACGTCTAATAATAATACGTCTTTTACTTCACCAGTTAAAACTCCACCTTGAATAGCAGCTCCAATTGCTACTACTTCATCAGGATTTACTCCTTTTGATGGTTTTTTGTTGAAGAATTTTTCAACTTGCTCTTGAATAACTGGGATACGAGTTGAACCACCTACTAAAATAACTTCATCAATATCAGAAACTGATAAACCAGCATCTTTTAAAGCTTTAGCAACTGGTTCCATTGAACGTTTTACTAAAGATTCAGCTAATTGTTCAAATTTAGCTCTAGTTAATGTTTGTACTAAGTGTTTTGGTCCAGAAGCCGTAGCTGTAACGTATGGTAAATTGATTTCTGTTTGAGTAGAAGCTGATAATTCAATTTTTGCTTTTTCAGCTGCTTCTTTTAAACGTTGTAATGCCATTGGATCTTTACGTAAGTCAACACCTTCTGTAGCATTGAATTCGTTAGCTAACCAATCTATAATTACTTGGTCAAAATCGTCACCTCCTAAGTGTGTATCTCCATTTGTAGATAATACTTCAAAAACCCCGTCTCCTAATTCTAAGATTGAGATATCAAAAGTACCACCACCTAAATCGTAAACTGCGATTTTTTGGTCTTTACCTTGTTTGTCTAATCCATAAGCTAAAGCTGCTGCTGTAGGCTCATTGATGATGCGCATTACTTTTAAACCAGCAATTTCACCAGCTTCTTTTGTAGCTTGACGTTGTGCATCGTTAAAGTATGCAGGAACAGTAATTACTGCTTCAGAAACTGAGTGACCTAAATAGTCTTCAGCTGTTTTTTTCATTTTTTGAAGTGTCATTGCAGACAATTCTTGTGGAGTATATAAACGACCATCGATATCAACACGTGGTGTATCGTTGTCACCTTTTACCACTTTGTAAGCTACAGTTGAAGCTTCTTTTGCACTCTCAGTGTACTTGTTACCCATAAAACGTTTGATAGAAGCAATCGTTTTTGTTGGGTTAGTAACTGCTTGTCTTTTTGCCGGATCTCCAACTTTAATTTCACCACCTTCTACAAAAGCAATTACAGATGGTGTTGTTCTTTTTCCTTCTGCATTTGCAATTACAACAGGTTCTCCACCTTCCATAACAGCCACACAAGAGTTGGTTGTTCCTAAGTCGATTCCAATAATTTTACTCATTTTTATACTAGTTAGATTTTAAATTTCAATTTTAAACTCGATGTCACTAATTCAAGGATTGTGCCAACTCTAATTTATATTGAAAATGTCAGGATATTTGTTTTGTCAGTAAAAAACACACTGACAAGATGTCATTTTTTGCAGTATTTTCATTATATCACATATTAATCTTGAAAATAGTAAAAGTAATATTTGCTTTTTTAGGTTGGTTTACGGAATTTTGGACTTTAAAATTTTACAATGGAAACCATACATTATATCAGTTCTGATTTACTTTCTTTAGAAAAAATCAATGAAATTATTTTTCAAGGACAAAAATTAGCTTTATCGGAAGAAGCAAGAGTTAATATTGAAAAGTGCAGAAAGTATTTAGATGATAAAATGCAATCACACAATGGTCCCATATATGGAATTAATACAGGATTTGGATCGTTATGCAATGTGAAGATTTCCAATGAAAATTTATCAAAACTTCAAGAAAATCTTGTAAAATCGCATGCGTGTGGAACGGGGGAGGAAGTACCAAGTGAGATTGTAAAAATAATGTTATTACTTAAAATACAGTCTTTAAGTTATGGACATTCTGGAGTACAATTAATAACTGTTGACCGTTTGATTGATTTTTACAATAATGATATTTTTCCAGTAATTTACACACAAGGTTCTTTGGGTGCATCTGGTGATTTAGCACCTTTAGCACATTTGTCGTTGCCTTTATTAGGTGAAGGCGAAGTATATTTTGATGGATTTAGACAACCAGCAAGTAAAGTTTTGGAAAAAATGGGATGGCAACCAATTGTTTTGCAATCTAAAGAAGGTTTAGCTTTACTAAATGGAACGCAATTTATGAGTGCATATGGTGTTTACACGTTGCTTAAATCATGTAAGTTGTCTTATTTAGCAGATGTTATTGCTGCAATTTCATTAGAAGGATTTGATGGAAGAATAGAACCTTTTACAGATTTAATACATTTGATAAGACCTCATAAAGGACAAATTAAAACGGCTGAATTTTTTAGAGATATTTTAGAAGACAGTGAAATCATTGCACAACCAAAAGTACATGTTCAAGATCCATATTCGTTTAGATGTGTTCCACAAGTGCATGGTGCTTCAAAAGATGCCATTGATTATGTGAAAAGAGTATTTCGTACAGAAGTAAATTCGGTAACAGATAATCCAAATGTATTTGTAGGAGAAGATTTAATTATTTCTGGTGGAAATTTTCATGGGCAACCTTTAGCTCTAGCTTTAGATTTTTTAGGAATCGCTTTATCTGAGCTGGGAAGTATTTCAGAGCGAAGAACATATCAATTAATTTCTGGATTAAGAGGATTGCCTGCTTTTTTAGTAAACGATCCTGGTTTAAATTCAGGGTTTATGATTCCTCAATATACTGCAGCAAGTATTGCTAGTCAAAATAAACAATTAGCAACACCAGCAAGCATTGATAGTATTGTTTCTTCAAACGGACAAGAAGATCATGTGAGTATGGGAGCTAACGCAGCAACAAAAACATTACGCATTGTTGATAATCTAGAACGAATTTTAGCAATAGAGTTGTTAAACGCATCACAGGCATTAGAATTTAGAAGACCTTTAAAATCGAGTGAGTTTATAGAAAGTTTTGTAAAATCGTATCGTGACGAAGTTCCATTTGTTTCAGAAGATAGAATTTTGCATTATGATATTGAAAAATCGATTGCTTTTTTAAATAGTTTTCAAATAGATATTGAAGATTAATATAGAGAATTAAAAATAAAAGCTATTGATTCAAAATCAATAGCTTTTATTTTTTTATTCTATTAGTATCATTTCATTTTCTTTTACAAAGTCAGGATTATCTGGTATAGTAGCTCTCATAATATATGATTTATCACGAACTTCAATAATTTCAATAACTAATAATCCAGCAAACCTTGCATCATAATCCATTGTTTCTTTGGTTGGCAAAACAGTGTATTTACAATCATTAATCCATTTAATGTGAAAGCTAAATTGTTTAGAATCTCCTTCAATTTCTTCATATTGAATATCACCTTTACGTTTTATAATGTAGGTTGTTCCAGAGTTTTTATCTACTAATTTAAATGTTCCATTTTTAAACTTTTTGCAATCCTTGTTTTGAGCGGTTCCAAAATTGCAGAAAAATATAAAGCTGCAACAAAATAGAATAAATTGAATTTTTTTCATTGAATGATTTTTTGTTTGAACCAAATATAAAAAAAACTCCGAGAAGTGTCGGAGTTTTCAAGTATTATATTAAAAAAAAAAGATTACTCAGCGCTTTCTTGCATCGTATGATATACGTTCATAACGTCATCGTCTTCTTCAATTTTTTCTAAAAGTTTTTCAACATCAGCCACTTGTTCTGGTGTTAATTCTTTTGTTACTTGTGGAATTCTTTCAAATCCAGAAGATAAGATTTCTAATCCACGAGATTCTAATTCTTTTTGGATAGCACCAAAACTTTCAAAAGGAGCATACATTAAAATACCATCTTCATCAGCAAAAATTTCTTCTACACCAAAGTCAATCATTTCTAATTCTAATTCTTCTACATCTTGTCCTTCTGCTGGAATTCTAAAATTACAGGTATGGTCAAACATAAATTCTACCGAACCTTGTGTTCCAAATGTTCCGTTGCATTTGTTGAAGTAACTTCTAATGTTTGCTACAGTTCTGTTATTGTTGTCCGTAGCTGTTTCAATTAAAATTGCAATTCCATGTGGTGCATAGCCTTCAAACAGTACTTCTTTAAAGTTAGCGGTGTCTTTGTCCGATGCTTTTTTGATAGCGCGTTCTACGTTATCTTTTGGCATATTTGCAGCTTTGGCATTTTGTATAACTGCTCTTAATCGTGAGTTAGTTTCAGGATTTGGTCCGCCTTCTTTAACGGCCATTACAATGTCTTTTCCAATGCGTGTAAACGTTTTTGCCATTGCTGACCAACGTTTCATTTTGCGGGCTTTTCTAAATTCAAACGCTCTTCCCATTTTGTATTGTATGTTTCTTGTTAGAAATTGTGATTTATTAAATTCTTGGCAAAATTAAACTTTTTTATTGTTTGAACAAGAAATTAATCATTTGGAACATGACGAGAAATAAATTGGTCACCACTAGCATTCCATTGATTGATCATGTTGTTTTTATCTTGATTGAATTTGGTATTCATTTTATTGTAATCGTTGACTTTTTTATTGATGTCTTTAACCATTTGATTAAAGTTGTCTATTTCTTCTTTTGTTCTGTCTTTATCAGATTTTCTCTCTAAAGAAGTTTTAGTTTCTTCAAATTTTGTATTGAACAATAAGAAATTAATAACCTCAGGAGCATATTCATTAGCCACCTTTTTATACATTTCTAAACTTTTTTTAGTGCTTTCTAATAGTGTAGCATCTTTTTTAAAGGGTTGCATTTGAGTTAATTTTTGTAAACCTTCATCAGCATATAGTAGGAGTGAACTAGCATTTTGCTGAATACCTGCGATATCTTTTTGTTCTACTGCTTTTAAAAGCATTATATCTGTAATATTGCATTTAAAGAAAACTAGAAAAAGTTCAGTATGGTATGAAAAAACTTCATTTGATAATTTCATTTTCTTGCCTAATTCAGAATCACCTTCTGTTAGTGTAATATTATATTTTTCGGCAAACTTTTTTTGTCCAGCTACCACCACTTCGTGTTCTTTATCCATTCTAGCATTTACTAAATCTCTAGTCATAATGTAGGCTTCCATAAAATCATAAGATTGTTCTGCAACTTCTTGCATATCAACAATTTTGCTATAATCTTCATTGATAATAATTTCAGATACAGACAAATAGTTGATTACTTGATCTTTATATTCAGTGTCTCCTTTGTAACCATTTTTAAGTTTAGCAATATTGGCTTTAGCTAATTGAATACTTTTTACCAAGTTTTTTCTAGTAGCATCAATTTTTCGAGCGCTTTTAGAATGTGCAATTGTTTTGGTGTATTTCCACATGTTTTTAGAAATTGCATCTTCTTCTTTACTAATGTAATTGAGGTATTCTACAGGTGTTTTGAAATCTTGGGAAAATAAGTTGTTTGCTGTCAATAAGAAACAAACAAGTAGAAAAGAAATGTTTTTCATAATTGAGTTATTAGTGAGTTAAATCATGTATAATATTTACGGCTTCATAAATGCGACCATTTGTATCAATGAGTTTGATTTTTTCTGAGTTATCTTTTTTGAGATATTCGTCAAATTTTATTTTTTCGATATCCGATGAATTATTTTTAATAAGTAAACCAAAAGTTTTTGCGCTAATTTTTTCTGTTTCAGTATATAATTTATCTGATTTGTGCACTTCATCAAAAACTGTACTAAATTTTAATAATAAAGGTTTTCTTTCTTCATTTACAAAGTTATAGATGTCCTTATTTAAATTTTCAATTTCAGTAAAATAAGGATTGTTTTTGATTCTAATTGAACTGTTTTCAATAGCTTTAGAAAAATCGTTTGGGCATTTTTTAAAACTTAATTTAGGAACAATAGTATCATTTTCTAATACATTTTTAGAAGAGGATTCTCTAGGCATTAAATCATTAAAGAGATAAGGTAATTTTATAGATGGAATTACACCTTCTTTTTGACTACTTTTCCCAGTAATGCGATAAAATTTTTGACCTGTAATTTTTACAAAATCTTGATTTGAATAGGTTTCTTCAAAAGGAATTATACTTTGCATTGATGCTTTTCCATAAGTTGGATTACCAACAATAATTCCTCTGTTATAATCTTGAATTGCATTCGCAAAAAATTCACTTGCAGATGCTGAAAACCCATTAACAATAACAACCAGTGGTCCATTATACACCACACCACGATTATAATCTTTTAATGTTTCTATATTATTAAACTTATCGTTCATGATAGCAATTGGGCCAATGTCTATAAACATTCCTACTAATTTCATTGCTTCAGTTACACTACCACCACCGTTATCATCTAAGTCAATTATGATACCGCTAACTTTATCTTCTTGAAGTTTAATAATTTCTCTTGCCACATCATTTGAAAGTGTATTGGTGCCATTTTCATCATTATAAAAACTTGGAATTTTTATGTAGCCAACTTTTTTATCTACATTTTCAATTACATAACTATAAACAAGATTTCCTGTAGCTTTCATGATTCTTTTTTCTAATGAAACTGTAAAAACTTCTCCATTTTTCTTTCTTAAAGTAATCTCTAATGTTTTGAAGTTATCTGATGAAAGCAATTCTGAAATTTTTTCTAAAGAAGCACAGTTACTGTAAAATTCATCTCTTTTGTGTTTCACTTTTAATAATTGATCGCCAGTGTCAATTTTATGTACATCAAAAGCAGGGCTTCCAGGAATAATTTCTGCAACAACTACATTGTCTTTATCGTCTAATTGAAAAAGAATTCCAATTGAGCTATTATCAGCACTTACGGATGAAATGAAATTAACCTTATCATTGTATGAAAGATAAGTAGTGTGTGGGTCAAAAAAATTAGTGTACACAACATAAAAGCTGCTTAAAAAAGAGCTATAGAAAGTTGTTTCTTCTTTTATTAAACCATTAAGTTTGCATTTATAATTTTCAAATATTTTAGCTCTAGATGTTTCGGAAATTGTTGTAAAATTTGCGGTTAGAGAGTCTTTATTTTTGCTTTGTTGTGCAATATCAATAAGTATTTCGTAGGTAATCTTCTTTTTTATAAAACGTTTTACATCGACATCATCTTTTAAATAGCGAATATTTTTTTTAGTAAAAAACAAAGTATCTTTAGTATTCAATATAATACTTTGTTTTTCAAGTCCTTCAACTACTGAAAGCGTTCTTTGTAAAGCAGTTTTATAAGTGTTTGCAATTTCATCTAAAAAAGAACAATCTTTATCAATAATGTAGTTATCAATTTTAAGTCGATGTTTTTTTAATTTTGAAATTTCTGTTTCAGTAAATAATATTTTTTCTTCATCTAAATACTCCAAAAAATTATCGTAAACAAATACAGAAAGACTATCATCAATGACTTTAGGTTTATAATGATTTTCTTTGAGTAAGGTGTTTATTTTTTTAATTGTAACACAGGCTTTTTCAGCGTTTTGAGCAAAAAGGCCACACTGAAAAAGCACTGCGAAATAGAAGAATCTTGTCATTAAAAGCGATTATTTTTTATAAAAAGGCATTTTAACCACTTTCGCTTTAATGTCTTTGTTTCTAATTCTGATATAAATTTCAGAATCTGGAGTAGCTAAAGCTGTTGGTACATATCCCATTCCAATAGCAATTCCCATGGATGGTGATTGTGTTCCAGAAGTTACAATTCCTAAAACATTTCCAGCTGCATCAGCAATTTCATAGTCATGACGAGGAATTCCTCTTTCAATCATTTCAAAACCAACTAATTTTTTAGAAACACCAGCTTCTTTTTGCTTTTTAAGATTTTCAGAATTGGTAAATTCCTTATCAAATTTAGTAATCCATCCTAATCCAGCTTCTAAAGGAGATGTAGTGTCGTTGATATCATTTCCATATAAGCAGAATCCCATTTCTAAACGTAATGTATCACGAGCAGCTAATCCTATTGGTTTAATACCAAATGCTTCACCCGCTTCAAAAACTTTATTCCAAATGTATTCTGCGTCTTCGTTTTTAAAATAAATTTCAAATCCGCCAGAACCAGTATATCCAGTTGCTGAAATAATTACATCACTTTTGCCTGCAAAATCACCAATTTGGAATGTATAATATCCCATATTTGTTAAATCAATTGATGTTAATGATTGCATTGCTTCAGCAGCTTTTGGTCCTTGAATTGCTAACAACGAATAGTCATCTGAAAGGTTTTGCATATCAACCCCTAAGTCATTATGAGACGAAATCCAATTCCAATCTTTTTCAATATTTGACGCATTTACAACCAACATATAATGATTGTTAGCTATTTTATATACGATTAAATCGTCAACAATTCCGCCTTCATTATTTGGTAAACAAGAATATTGTGCCTTTCCATCTACTAATTTAGAAGCATCATTTGAAGTTACTTTTTGAATTAATGCTAATGCATTTTCTCCTTTTAAGAAAAATTCTCCCATGTGAGAAACATCAAAAACGCCTACGCCATTTCTAACGATTTCGTGTTCTGCATTTACTCCTTCATATTGAACAGGCATATTGTATCCTGCAAATGGAACCATTTTAGCTCCTAAACTTTCGTGAATGTGCGTTAACGCTGTATTTTTCATGATTTAGTATTGAATAATTTGAGAGTGCTAATGTATTAAAAATTATGAAAAAAGTTATGATTTCTTCTTATTTAATTGGTATAGTTTGTTGTGATTTTTTTAAATACATTTGCAATTCAAATATAATATAATGAGCAAAGTAGTATTAATTACTGGTGGTTCCTCTGGAATTGGAAAATCTATTGGCGAGTTTTTACATCAAAAAGGTTTTGTGGTATATGGTACAAGTCGAAATCCAGAAAAAATCACCAATTCGACATTTCCATTAGTAGCTTTGGATGTTCGCGATAAGCAAAGTATTGTGAATTGCGTGGCTGAAGTTATTCAAAAATCTGGACGATTGGATATTGTGATTAATAATGCAGGAGTAGGAATTACGGGGCCAATAGAAGAAATTCCAACCGAAGAAATTAGAAATAATTTTGATATAAATTTATTTGGTCCAATCGAAGTGATGAAAGCGGTTTTACCACAAATGCGTGCCCAAAAATCTGGTTTGATTATTAATATTACCTCTATTGCTGGTTATATGGGATTGCCTTATCGTGGGATTTATTCGGCTTCAAAAGGCGCTTTAGAATTAATTACAGAAGCTTTACGAATGGAAGTGAAATCATTCGGAATCCAAATTACAAATGTAGCTCCAGGCGATTTTGCCACTAATATTGCAGCAGGACGTTATCATGCGCCGGTTGTCAAAGGTTCGGCTTACGAAGTTCCTTATGGAAACACCTTAAAAGAGATGGATTCGCACGTTGACAGTGGAAGTAATCCAAACGAAATGGCAGAAGCAATTTTCGCTATCATTGAAACTGATAAACCAAAAGTACATTATAAAGTAGGAGCTTTCATGCAAAAGTTTTCCATTGTTTTAAAACGTATTTTGCCTGATACGGTATATGAGAAAATGTTGATGAATCATTATAAGCTTTAACAATATCAAAATTCAATATCAACTTCAATATCAATTGTTTAAATGAATTATTTTGTTTTTGAAATTGATTTTTGAAATTGTCATTGCCATTGCATTTTGATTTCTTACTTTTGCATTTCAAAACAACACACAATACTTTAAAATTTAAAAAAGATGAAATTTTTTATTGACACAGCTAATTTAGAGCAAATTAAAGAAGCACAAGAATTAGGAATTTTAGATGGTGTTACTACAAACCCATCGTTAATGGCTAAAGAAGGCATTACAGGAAAAAACAATATTCTAAAACATTACGTAGACATTTGTAACATTGTTGACGGAGATGTAAGTGCAGAAGTAAATGCAATGGATCTAGAAGGCATGATCAGAGAAGGTGAGGAGTTAGCTGAATTACACGAACAAATCGTAGTTAAATTGCCAATGACTAAAGAAGGTGTAAAAGCATGTAAATATTTCTCTGATAAAGGAATTAAAACCAATGTAACCTTAATTTTCTCTGCAGGACAAGCTTTATTAGCTGCAAAAGCGGGAGCAACGTATTGTTCGCCTTTTTTAGGAAGATTAGATGACGTTTCTACAGATGGTTTAAATTTGATTGATGAAATTCGTCAAATTTATGATAACTATGGATTCGAAACTCAAATTTTAGCAGCTTCTGTACGTCACACAATGCACGTGATTAATTGTGCTAAAATTGGTGCTGATGTTATGACTGGACCTTTATCATCAATTACAGGATTATTAAAACATCCTTTAACTGATATTGGAATTGCTCAATTTATTGCAGATTATGAAAAAGGGAATAAATAATTCCTAATTAATATAATAAGAAAAAAGCGTTCTGAAATTCAGAACGCTTTTTTTATTTTAGATTGTTTTCAAAATTCACGTCAAATAAATTTGCAAAGCCATTTTTTATTGTACCATCAGCATTTAAAATAATGATTCTATGTACTTTTGTGATTACCCATTTCTTTCTAATTGCTTCAAAATTTACTGCATGCAATTCATTTGTAGAACTAAGTTTATATTTCTTTAAGGCATTATTCCAGTTTGGCTGTGTATCATCAATATTAATAGCGATGAAATTATAGTTTGGATATTTTTCTTTTAACTCTTTAATTTTATCATGAGCAATTACTAAGTGTGATTCTGCATGAGTTGTCCAAAAGTAAAGTACAGTTGGTTTTGTAATTGTAGCCTTTAAATCTACTCTTTGATTGTTGGCATCAACAAGATCAATAATTGGTAAATGATTGCCAACTTTTAAATTTTGCACTGAATTATAAATCTCGGTAACTTCTTTTTGTTGTTCTTTATCTGTTGAAAGTTGTAAGTATCGCTCAATAAATTTTTGATTATTGTACATGTTTTGATCTTCTAACAAGTACATAAGAGCAACATTATTAAGTACTACATTTTTTACCTTCTTGTTTTTAATCAGTGTATCGGTAATATTTAGTTTCTCAATATTATTTTCTATTGAGTTTTCATCAATATTACCTTTGTTTTTTTCAAAAGCAATATTATTCAACATTACACTAACATATTTAATAAAAGGAGAAAAATTAGTTAAATCATTATTTTCAAAGTCAACTTCTTTTCTGTGTGTATAATAGTCAGACGGCAATGAAGTTCTAATATTTTCACCTGTTCTAAATTGGTGTGCGTAAGGATAGATTTCTTTTTTAGTGATGTGATGAAAATCTAAACTAGCTTTTGCAACTGCATCAAAGTTTTCATCCCAACCAATTTCAGCTCGTCGTTTTAAATAAAACGATTTACGAATTGCAAAACTTGAATCAATATTCTTTATAAAAGATTTTACATTTCGGTCAAAAACATCAAACATTGTAGCTTTATCTTCTTCATTTTTAAGATACATTTCCATTAAGAAATTGTTTTTTTCGTCGCCACGACCACAAAAAACAATTGAGTTATCAAAGTCAAATGCATTCATTCTAACCATCAAACTATCGTTTTTATCAAAATAAACATATTGATATTCAGGCTCATGTTTAAAAGTATATAAACCAGGAGCTAAAGAATCAAACTTGTGCATGAACCGGTTATTCTTGTCTAAATAAATAGTATCAATAACTTCGTTATCTTTAAGAAACAGCACAAATTTTGACTGTGGATTTTGTACTTCGCCACCAAAATATGCAACATAATTTTCTGCTTCAAATGCCTTTTTACAAGAGGTTAAAGTAGAGAAAACAACAATAGATAGGGGCAAAAAATATTTTATGTAATTCTTAATCATTCAATAGATTATTAATTTCTAAAACAAATGTATTGGATATATTCAAACTAGCTTGTTAATGTTCAGTTAAAATAAACCTATATTTATTCTAAATAAAGCGTTCAAAAATCTACTATTTTTACTACTTTTGCAACAGTTTTATAAAAAAATACAAAAATGTTAACAGTTTCAAATTTATCGGTTCAATTTGGGAAACGAATTTTATTCGATGAAGTAAATACAACCTTCACGCAAGGTAACTGCTACGGAATCATTGGAGCTAATGGTGCTGGAAAATCTACTTTCATGAAAATCATTGCGGGTGAAATGGAGCCAACATCAGGAAGAGTTATTCTTGAGCCAGGAAAACGTATGTCGGTTTTAAACCAAAATCACAATTTATTTGACGAATATACTGTTTTAGAAACAGTTTTGATGGGAAATAAAGTATTACATGCTATCAAATCTGAAATGGATGCTTTATATGCCGATTATACAGATGAAAATGCAAACAGAATCGGAGAATTGCAATTGCAGTTTGATGAAATGAACGGCTGGAATGCAGAAAGTGATGCAGCCACCATGTTATCTAACTTAGAAATAGGAGCAGAGCATCATTACACCTTAATGGGTGATTTGGACGGAAAACTAAAAGTTCGCGTATTATTAGCACAAGCTTTATTTGGAAATCCAGATGTGTTAATTATGGATGAGCCTACCAATGACTTGGATTTTGAAACCATTGGTTGGTTAGAAAATTTCTTAGCAAATTATGAAAATACGGTTTTAGTGGTTTCGCACGACCGTCACTTTTTAGACGCAGTTTGTACTCATGTTTCAGATATTGATTTTGGAAAAATTACACATTATTCTGGAAATTATACGTTTTGGTACGAATCTTCGCAATTAGCTGCCCGTCAGAAAGCACAACAAAATAAGAAAGCTGAAGAGAAAAAAGCCGAGTTAGAAGAATTTATACGTCGTTTTAGTGCGAATGTGGCCAAATCAAAACAAGCTACTTCTCGTAAAAAAATGATTGAAAAATTAAATTTAGACGAGATAAAACCTTCTAGCAGAAGATACCCAGCCATTATTTTTGATACAGAAAGAGAAGCAGGAGATCAAATTTTAAATGTACAAAATTTAGCAGCTTCAATAGATGGAGAAACTTTGTTTAAAAATGTAGATTTAAACATGGCTAAAGGTGATAAAATTGTAGTTTTTTCAAAAGATTCTAGAGCAACAACTGCATTTTATGAAATCTTAAATAATAAAATGAAACCAGATGCAGGTACCTTTGATTGGGGAATTACCACAACACAATCCTATTTACCAGTTGAAAATCATGAGTTTTTTGATAATGTAGATTTAAACTTAGTTGATTGGTTACGTCAATGGGCAAAAACAGAAGAAGAACGCGATGAAGTATATGTTCGTGGATTCTTAGGAAAAATGATCTTCTCTGGAGAAGAAGCCTTAAAAAAATGTAACGTGTTATCGGGAGGAGAAAAAGTACGTTGTATGTTGTCAAGAATGATGATGATTAGAGCTAACGTTTTAATGTTAGACGAACCAACGAATCACTTGGACTTAGAATCGATTACGGCTTTCAATAATTCATTAAATAATTTCAAAGGTTCGGTTTTATTTACAACACATGACCATGAGTTTGCACAAACAGTTGCCAACAGAATCTTAGAATTAACACCAAATGGTGCCATCGACAGATACATGACATTTGATGAATATTTAGAAGATGACAAAATCAAAGAATTAAGACAAAAAATGTATTCGTAAATAAATTAAAAATTTTGAATTAAAAATTAATGAGTATAAAAGAAAATATTATACAACAAAAGTCATTTACTTTTGCAGTAAGAGCAATTAATGCTTATAAATTTTTAACGCAAGAAAAAAAAGAATTCGTTTTATCTAAGCAATTTTTGAGAAGCGCCACGAGTATTGGAGCAAATATTGAAGAAGCAATTGGAGGTCAATCAAATGCTGATTTCATTTCAAAAATAAGTATTTCCTATAAAGAGTCGAGAGAAACAGTATATTGGATAAAATTATTGAAAGAAACAGATTATTTGAATGAAAATGAAGCAAATAGTTTGTTAGAAGATGCTCTTGAAATATGCAAGATTTTGGCTAAAATAAAAATAACCATGAAAAAGGATAATTAATAATTGTCCTTTTTTTTTATTCCTTAATTTTTAATTTTAAATTTGTAATTAAATTAACTTCACTATGAGTCAAAAAATTTTGCTCACTTCAAAAGAAGTACACGTTATCTTGCATCGATTAGCTTGTCAACTCATTGAAAATCATTTAGATTTCTCAAATACTATCCTAATCGGTTTACAACCTCGAGGTAAATTTTTAGCACAAAGAATCAAACAAATTTTAGAATCAGAATACCAAGTTTCTAATATTCAATTGGGATTTTTGGACATTACCTTCTTTCGTGATGATTTCAGAAGAGGTGAAAAACCATTAGAAGCTAATAAAACCCAAATTGATTTTTTAGTAGAAGATAAAAAAGTGGTTTTTATTGATGATGTTTTATATACCGGAAGAAGTATCAATGCCGCTTTAACAGCTATTCAATCCTTCGGAAGACCATCAGAAGTAGAATTATTAACTTTAATTGACAGAAGATTTAGCCGTCATTTACCTATTCAACCTGATTATCGAGGAAGACAAGTAGATGCCATAAACAATGAGAAAGTTTTAGTAAAATGGCTTGAGAATGATGGAGAAGATGCTGTTTACCTAATTACAAAATAACATAACTACAAACACACAACTTCATATAAATGAAAGAATTATCAGTAAATCATTTAATCGGAATAAAACACATTACCAAGCAAGATATCGATTTAATCTTTGAAACTGCTGATCAGTTTAAAGAAGTAATCAATCGACCTATTAAAAAAGTCCCATCACTTAGAGATGTTACGATTGCCAATATCTTCTTTGAAAATAGTACTAGAACTAAATTATCATTTGAATTAGCACAAAAACGTTTGTCGGCGGATGTTATTAGTTTTTCAGCAGCACAATCTTCGGTAAAAAAAGGAGAAACTTTGATAGATACGGTAAACAACATTTTATCAATGAAAGTGGATATGGTGGTAATGCGTCACAGTAGTCCTGGAGCAGCACATTTTTTATCACAAAATGTCAAAGCAAGTATTGTAAATGCAGGAGATGGAGCTCACGAGCATCCAACCCAAGCATTATTAGATAGTTTTACGATTAGAGAAAAATTAGGTAATGTAGGTGGAAAGAAAATCGTAATCGTAGGTGATATTTTACATTCAAGAGTTGCTTTATCAAATATCTTTGCTTTACAGATGCAAGGCGCAGAAGTAAAAGTGTGCGGACCAAAAACATTGATTCCGAAATATATTGAATCACTTGGAGTAACAGTTGAACCAAATTTACGTAAAGCTTTAGAATGGTGTGATGTAGCCAATATGTTGCGTGTTCAAAATGAGCGTTTAGATGTAAGTTATTTTCCATCCACAAGAGAATATACCCAACAATATGGTGTAACCAAAGAATTATTAGATTCGCTAAATAAAGAAATCGTAATCATGCATCCAGGACCAATTAACAGAGGAGTTGAAATTACTTCAGATGTTGCCGATTCACAACAATCAGTAATTTTGAATCAGGTGGAAAATGGAGTAGCGGTTCGTATGGCAGTGATTTATCTATTAGCTAGTAAGATTAAGAATTAATTGATATATTAGCAATTCGAAAAAATCGTAAAGCAATTAAAATGAAAGTCGATCAAAAAGGACATACTACAATAATTAAAGACACACAAAATAATGTGGAAGTTTTTGTAGGCAAAATCACTAATGAATATCATGTGTTTCAAGGTCAAAATTTAATTTTAGATTTGTCGCATGATAATGCAATTTCTAATGGAGATTTGGTTCATTTTAAAGAATTGGCTAAAAATCATAAAAAAGCAAAAAAATCAATGATTATTGTTTCTGATGCCGTTGATTTTGACAAAGTACCTAATTATTTGAATGTAGTCCCTTCTGTTTTAGAAGCACACGACATGATTGAAATGGACGAAATTGAACGCGATTTAGGATTTTAATGATGGATACTGGGTGATGGAAGTTGGAAGAAAAACTTGAAACCTGAAACTTGAAACTTTTTAACCTTGAAACTAAACATACTTGGCTGTTACGCAGCAACCCCAAGAACCATAACTAATCCAACATCACAAGTTTTAGAAATGAAAAATCATTTGTTTCTAATCGATTGTGGTGAAGGAACTCAAGTGCAATTACGCAAGCATAAAATCAAGTTTTCACGTATTAATCATATTTTTATTTCGCATTTGCATGGCGATCATTTTTATGGCTTAATTGGTTTAATTTCCACTTTTATGTTACTAAATCGCGAGAATGATTTGCACGTTTATGGTCCGAAAGGAATCAAAGAAATTATTTTATTGCAATTACGCGCTTCGGGTTCGTTTACTGGATATAATTTATATTTTCACGAATTAGAAGCTACAAATAGTGAAGTTATTTTTGAAGATGATACTGTAGTAGTAAAAACTATTCCGTTAAACCATCGTGTATATACGAACGGATTTTTGTTTCAGGAAAAAGTTGGAAAACGTCATTTGAATATTGAAGCTGTTGCAAAATATAAAATTGAAAAATGCTATTTTGACAAAATCAAGTCGGGTGGAAATGTAACCTTAGATTCGGGTGAAGTAATTGATAATGAACTGCTTTCATTGCCTCCAGATGCTACAATGAGTTATGCTTTTTGCAGTGATACTTTGTATGATGAATCGATTGTACCGATTATAAAAGATGTAGATGTATTGTATCATGAAGCAACTTTTCTAGATTCAGAAGCGCATTATACCGAGAAAACTAAACACACCACAGCAAAAGAAGCTGCTCAAATTGCCAAGTTAGCTAATGTCAAGCAATTAATTTTAGGACATTATTCCACTAGATATGGTTCGATTGAGCCATTTAAAACAGAAGCACAAACTGTTTTTGAGAACGTACTTTTAGCCGATGATGGCAAAGAATTCGTATTTTAGTATTTCCAAATTCTATAATAGAAAGATGAAAGATTTAAGTAATTACAGAAAATCCTATGAAAAGAGCGAGTTACTGGAAAATCAAATTCCAGAAGACCCAATAAATCTATTTCATAGATGGTTTTACGAAGTAGAAGAATTAAATGCTGCAGATGAAGTAAATGCAATGACCGTTTCAACTATAGGTTTGGATGGATTTCCAAAATCCAGAGTGGTTTTGCTTAAAAAATTCAATGAGGAAGGTTTTATTTTTTATACAAATTATAACTCTGAAAAAGGGAAAGCAATTTTAAATAATCCAAATGTTTGTTTATCATTTTTTTGGCCTACAGTTGAACGTCAAATTATTATAAAAGGGATTGCCGAAAAAACTACTGCAGTTATTTCAGATAATTATTTTGCGTCTAGACCAGATGGTAGTAAACTTGGAGCTATAGTTTCCCCACAGAGTGATGTGATTCCTGATAGAACATTTTTAGAAAATAATTTGAAAAAATTGGAAAAAGATTTTGAAGGAAAAGAAATACTTCGTCCGGCACATTGGGGCGGTTTTATTGTTAGACCTATTGAAGTAGAATTTTGGCAAGGTCGTCCTAATCGTTTACATGATAGAATAAGATATCAATTGCAAGAAGATTATAACTGGAAAATAGATCGATTATCACCTTGATTATCATTTTTTTATATCATTATATATAGATCCTGTCAAATTTTGATGGGATTTTTTATTTTTTGTAAGTAAAATTGTAAGTATTTGAATTACAAGATGTTAATATGTTAAATTTTAATGTATTTCATCGATTTTATTTGCATGTTATCGACGATTACGTACATTTGTCTTGTAAATCAAACACTTAGTCGATTATTTATTTTTGAAAAAGTGTTTCTTAAACAAGGAAATTATGAAAAAAATAATGATCACCCTTTTTACCCTTACAATCTCCCTACCATTTTTGACCTCATGTTCATCAGATTCTGAAAGTGTTTCTAGCTCAAATGAAACTGAAAAAAACTACACACATTCAGCTGCTGAATTGGAATTATTAGACGAAGTAAATGCCTACAGAGTATCTATTGGATTAAATACATTGCAAATTATAGAGCACATTTCATACAAATCTAATGAGCATAATGAATATATGATTGCTATACACGATGTAAATCATGATGGATTTGAAGAAAGAAAAGCTAATTTACAAGAAGTACTTGGTGCTGCAAGAGTAGGAGAAAACGTTGCCTATGCTTATTCGTCAGCACAATCTACAGTGGCAGCTTGGGTAAACAGTCCAAGTCATAAAGCAAATTTAGAAGGCAACTACACACATTTTGGAGCATCAATTAAAATGGATGCCGATGGTAAAAAATACTATACCAATATGTTTATTAAAAAATAAGATTTCATGTTTGTTTATAAAAAAAGCAGCTGTTTGAAAGAATGGCTGCTTTTTTTGTAGTTAAATAAGGTTAACGCTTGCAAGTTGCATGTAAAAAAACTATCTAAAGATTTTTTTTGAAAGGTAGAATTGTAGATATCTACTTATTCTCCAAGAATACTAAAATAGCAACCGTAAGTTCAGTAATATCTCAAAACCCGTGTGCCGCCAAAACTTTTTCGTTTGGATTGTCAAGTTCAAACTTTCGTCTTACTCGTCCTGTTCCATAAATTAGGTCAATAAGCCTTTTCAATTGTTGGTTTATCATTGTTGTTGTGTTGTCTTTTAAAATGCTTTATGACTTATAAATTAACTCAAATATATACAACTTTTTTTACATAAAAAAGCAGCCATTTTATAAAGAAAATAGCTGCTCGCTTTGTGTGGTTTAGGGTTTACATTTTTATGACAATGAATTCACTTCGTCTGTTTTTTTGGTGTTCTTCTTCGCTACATGCAATACCGTCAGAGCAGTTGTTTAATAATTGGCTTTCTCCATATCCTTTTGCAGTTAATCGGTTTCGCTCGATACCATTTTTTACCATAAACTCTAATGTAGATTTAGCTCTTCTATCTGAAAGTAATTCATTGTATTGATGCGTTTGACGACTATCGGTATGCGAACGAATGTCAACTACCATGGTAGGGTATTGTTTCATTACCGCAATAATTTTTTCTAAATCTTCTGCTGCATCAGGGCGAATATTCCATTTGTCTAAATCGAAATAAATGATGCTGATATTCAATACTTTTGCTAAATCGGTTCCTTTTTCAATTGGAATTATATTACGTTTTAATGCTATATCTAACTCCGATTTTCCAGAAGTTGTTACAGGATTGAATGTTTTTTCAGCGGTCTCATATTCTTCTTTAGATGCTCTAATAAAATATTTTTTATTACAATCTAATTTGAATTCATAATAACCTTTATCTGAAGATGTTGTTTCATTAATTCTATTCATGTTTTCATCAAACAAAACAACTTTTGAATTCGGTAATATTTGTTCATTGTCAATATCTTTAATTAGTCCACTTAAAGTATGTGTACAAATAGTAAAAGTGTAAATATCATCAAATCCAGTTCCACCTTCTCTGTTGGATGTAAAGAAACCAAGTTTTCCTTTATTTATGTAGCCAAAATCATCTTTTGAACTATTAATTGGTTTCCCAATATTTTGCGGTTTTGAATATTGTTTGTTCTCTAATTTACTTTCAAATATATCTAAACCTCCTAAACCTGGATGACCATCAGATGCAAAGAATAGAGTATTATCAGCGTCGATAAAAGGAAAAGTTTCTCTTCCTTCTGTATTAATTGTAGTTCCTAGATTTTCGGGTGTTCCAAAATTCCCATCTGAATCTATTGTTACTTTGTACAAATCTGACATTCCATAGCTTCCAGGCATATCAGAAGCAAAATACATTGTTTTTTCATCAGGACTCAAAGCTGGATGCGCTGTTTTATAATTGTCATTGCAAAAGGGAAGTTCAGTAATATTTGTCCACACGTTATTGATGAGTTCGGCTTTATAAATTTTTTCAAGAATACTAACTTTATCATCACTTTTTCCTTTTTTACCATTATTATAATTGTTTCTGGTAAAATACATTGTTTTACCATCTTTAGTAAAAATAGGGGATGACTCATTAAATTTGGTATTAATTTCTTTTGAAAAATTTTCAACTCCTCCTAATTTTCCGTTATTATCTATTGTGGTTATAAATAAATCTGTAAAATTTTGATTGGTCCAATCGTGGATTCTTGCAGAAGAGTTTCCTTCACTTCGAGAAGATGTAAACACAATTTGATTGCCCCAAAAAGATGGTCCATAGTCATAAAATTCAGAGTTAATTTCTGTTTTATCCATTGTGTATTTTCCTGAAACAGCATCAATATTAGCTACATAATCTTTGTTTTGGGCAAATAATTTCCCTCTGTTGTCATTGGTTTTTTGATTAAAGAGTTCCATATACTCATTGGCTTTATCATATTTTTCTTGAGATTTTAAAGCTTGTGCATATCTAAAATAGTATTCTGCATCTACTTCTTCATTAAGCGCAAATAAATCACCATACCATTTGGCGGCTTTATCTAGTTCACCATTAAAATAATAAGCGTTTCCTAACTTTTGAAATAAATCAGCAGATTTATAACCTTTTTCAGCTACTTTTTCATAAATCTCAATAGCATCGATATAGGAAAAAGTCTCGTATTTTTTATCGGCAGTTTTTAATTTAGACGATTGTCCAAAGGCTGAAATTGTTATGCCTATAAGTAAAATTAAAGTATATTTTGCTTTCATAATCATATCTTTTAAAAGAATCTAGGTGCAGAAATTCTTGTTCTATTGAAAAGTTCATAACGAAGGAATATTTCGTGTGAGCCTGAATTATATCTAGCTAATTTAGTGGTTTCCATATCATAACCATATCCAATAAACCAAGAATCCGAAATTTGAAATCCAGCTAATCCACTCACAGCAGCATCCCATCGATAAGCTGCTCCAAGTGTTAATTTATCAAATAATAAGAAATTAGCCGTAATATCTGCCTGTAAAGGCGAACCATCAACTACTTTTGTTAATAATGCTGGTTTGAATTTTAAGTTTGGATTTAGTTCAAAAACATGACCTGCTATAAAGTAAAAGTGCATTTTTTCTTTTGTGATGGCAACATTATTGTCGTTATAACGATAACTTTCAAAAAAATTAGGAACTGACAAGCCAACATATGTATTTTCAGAAAATAAATATAATCCAGCACCAACGTTGGGTGAAAATTCGGTGTCTACGTTTTGAAATTGTGGATCTAATGGATCATAAATGGTTAATTTATTTACATCTAAGTTGAATAGGTTAGCGGTTCCTTTTAATCCAAGTGATAATTTATAGTTTTCAGAAATTTGAATAAAATAAGCTAAATCAGCAGAAATTTCGTTTTCAGAAGTTGGTCCAATTTTATCGTTTGTAAAAGAAATTCCAATACCAAAATTTGAATCACCTAGAGGAGAATTTACGGTAAAATTATTTGTTACAGGCGCTCCATCTAAACCTACCCATTGATTTCTATGTAGAAGAAAAGCTGTCAAAGTTCCTCTTGATCCTGCATAGGCAGGATTAACATTAGCTGTGTTATACATATATTGGGTATATTGAGAATCCTGTTGACAATAGATCAACCCATGTAAAATGAATGTACAAATTATAGTTATATATATTTTCATCATGTTCATATTTTTAGTTACCATAATTCAATTCTTAACGGTTAAGGTATAAATAACCTGATTTATCATGCTTTTTATTTTCTTCATCCGTATATTTCAAAATATAGAAATAAGTTCCATCTGGTAAAAGTTCGTTTTTATTAAATGTATTTCTACCTTCCGATTTACCTTTAAAAGATTTTAGTGCATTGTCATAGCCTTGTTCATCATAAACTAATATTCCCCAACGGTTGTATATTTCAACAGTATTATCAGGGTAACATTCAATACCATCAATTAATAATATTTCGTTTGATTCATCATCATTTGGTGAAACTGCATTATAAACGGTAATATCACATGCTGCTAAAACCACACAATCATCATTAACATTAAGATAAATTTCAAATATCATCGGACAATTGCTATCTTCTTGTGAAACAATATATTGTAATGTATAATAGCCAAGCTGAACATTTTCAGGGTTAAAAACATTTCCGGCTAAACCACCCGAATTTGTAATCTCTATCCAAGTTCCATTTGTAGGAATTGAATCGTCTAATATAGTAAATAAATTTATAGGCTCCTCTTCTGTACAAATTGCATATGGAATAGCATCAAATGGTTCTTCTACGATTACATTAATAATTTGAGAAAAGGTTGCCTCATTTCCACAATTATCTGATACAATCCATTCATGTGTAATGCTGTATTGATACACTGAAATAGTGCTTGTTGTTTCATTATGAATTACTTCTAATACTCCTGAACAATTATCTGTAAACTCAGGAATTTGAATTTCAGGTATTTCTGAACAACTAACATTGATAATAGCTTCTAAAGGCGTGACAATAGTTGGTGCAGTTGTATCTGAAACAGTAATAGTTTGAGAATAGCTTACACTATTTTTACAATCATCTGTTGCTGTCCATGTTCTTATAATTATGTATTGACCAGCACAATTTGAATTTTCTGTATTAAATGTATCAGTCACAGAAATTGTTACTTCATTATCACAAGAATCTGTTGCGTATAATGTTTGCGCCTCAGGAATAGCATCACATGAAATACTAATATCATTTGGCAACTCACTTGTAAATATTGGAGCAGTGGTATCTTGCACTGTAATTACTTGCGAATCAGAAACCGAGTTTCCACAAACATCAGTAGCACTCCAAGTACGAGTTAAAGTATACGAATTAGAACAAACACCAGCTGAAGTTGTTTCAGAGAAAAAAACAGTAATGTTGCTATCACAATTATCCGAAGCAGTAATCACCGC
Organism: Flavobacterium sp.; assembly: GCF_035299005.1. Classification (GTDB taxonomy): domain Bacteria; phylum Bacteroidota; class Bacteroidia; order Flavobacteriales; family Flavobacteriaceae; genus Flavobacterium. The sequence goes on along the minus strand of NZ_DATGXL010000007.1, from coordinate 292 downwards.
TGCTGTTGGAATTGAGTTACATTCTGCTGTTAGATCAGCTGGAATTACCATATCAAATGTTGGCGCAGTGGTGTCTTGCACTGTAATTACTTGCGAATCAGAAACCGAATTTCCACAAACATCAGTAGCACTCCAAGTACGAATTAAAGTATACGAATTAGGACAAACACCAGCTGAAGTTGTTTCAGAGAAAACAACAGTAATGTTGCTATCACAATTATCCGAAGCAGTAATCACCGCTGCTGTTGGAATTGAGTTACATTCTGCTGTTAGATCAGCTGGAATTACCATA
>NZ_DATGXL010000006.1:0-250770 GCF_035299005.1 Flavobacterium sp. | reverse complement strand
ACAATAGAGTCAAGGAATTTCTAAAGATTTATAACCATTAAAAATTTAAAAAATTCTCACATTTTTCCAATCTGTGTTCCAAAAAATAAAAATCAGTCACCACCAGCGCTTTGCGTAAGTAAACCCGTTTCATCCGCGTGCTAAAAAAACAAACCCAGCATTACACTGGGTTTATTAATTATCTACTAAAAGAAACCTAATTTGTTTTTGTTGTAAGAAATCAACATATTTTTTGTTTGACGGTAATGGTCTAACATCATTTTGTGGTTTTCTCTACCAATTCCGGACTGTTTGTACCCTCCAAATGGTGCGCCAGCAGGATATGCGTGGTATTGATTTACCCACACTCGACCCGCATGTATTGCTCTAGGTACTTGGTATAATTCGTGAGCGTCACGCGTCCAAACTCCAGCTCCCAAACCATACATGGTATCGTTTGCAATTTCAATAGCTTCTTCAGTAGTTTTGAAAGTCGTTACAGCCAATACAGGTCCGAAGATTTCCTCTTGGAAAATACGCATTTTGTTGTGTCCTTTAAACAATGTAGGTTGAATATAGTAACCACCTTCTAAGTCACCGCCTAAATGATTTACATCACCACCACACAACAATTCGGCTCCTTCTTCTTTTCCTAATTTGATGTATGAAAGGATTTTGTCTTTTTGAATTTGAGAAGCTTGTGCCCCCATCATTACAGTTGGGTCTAATGGATGCCCCATTTTAATTGCATTTACACGAGCCAATACTTTTTCAATAAAACGATCATAAATTGATTCGTGGATTAACAATCTAGATGGACACGTACATACTTCTCCTTGATTTAGGGCAAAAAGAGCGACACCTTCCAATGCTTTGTCTAAGAATTCATCGTCGGCATCCATAACAGATGGGAAGAAGATATTAGGTGATTTTCCTCCTAATTCTAACGTTACTGGTATAATATTTTCGGTTGCATATTGCATTACCATTCTTCCTGTAGCAGTTGAACCCGTGAAAGCTGCTTTAGCTACTTTAGGGTTAGTCACTAAAGTTCTTCCTAATTCTGCGCCAAATCCATTCACAACATTCACCACTCCTGCAGGAATTAAATCCCCAATAATTTCCATTAAAACCATAATCGAAATAGGAGTACTTTCTGCTGGTTTCAATACCACACAGTTACCTGCTGCAAGTGCTGGAGCTAATTTCCACACCGCCATCAAGATTGGGAAGTTCCAAGGAATAATTTGTGCAATCACCCCAATTGGTTCATGCATAATGATAGAAACAGTATCTTTATCTAGTTCCGTAATCGAACCTTCTTCTGCACGGATAACACTAGCAAAATATCTAAAATGGTCAATTGCTAACGGAATATCAGCAGCCATCGTTTCACGAATTGCCTTTCCATTATCCATAGTTTCTACAGCTGCAATGTGTGCCAAGTTTGCTTCAATACGGTCTGCAATTTTATTCAACATGATACTACGTTCTGTAGCCGAAGTTTGACTAAAGGTTTTAAACGCTTCATCAGCGGCATTTACAGCCATTTCAATATCCATTTTAGCAGAGTGTGCTGCTTTAGCCATTAATTTACCATCTACAGGAGAAAGTACTTCAAAATATTGCCCTGTTGAAGGTGCTGTCCACTTTCCGTTGATGTAATTATCATACTTTTCTTTTAATTGAGGTCTTTGAACTAAATTACTCATATTTTTAAATGTTTAGGTTTGTTGTTCAAAAGTAACTTCAATATCTATTTTAAAATAGCACTTTTTATGCATTTAATAGCACAAAATTGATAGTAATAAAATTTTATAGCCTAAAAATTATATAAATAATAATTTAATGCTTAATTATTTGTTGGATTGGTAAAGAAGGGATAAGGAAAAAGAAAAAGAGCCAAGAGCCAAGGAAAAAGAGCCAAGAGCCAAGGAAAAAGAGCCAAGGAAAAAGGAAAAAGGAAAAAGGAAAAAGAACCAAGGAAAAAGAACACTGAACACTGAACACCGAACACCGAACACCGAACACTGAATACTGAATACTGAATACTGAACACTGAACACTGAACACCGAACACTGAATACTGAACACTGAATAACTTGTTCAAAAATTCTAATTTCTAATTTCTAAATTCTAATTTTATAAAGTATCTTTGCCTTTTTAAAATTCGATACAAAAATGCGTATATCTTACAATTGGTTAAAACAATTTATAAAAACGGAATTAAAATCTGAAGAAATTGCTGATATCCTAACCGACTTAGGGTTAGAAGTTGAAGGCGTAGACACCTTTGAAAGTTTGAAAGGTGGATTACAAGGTGTGGTAATAGGACACGTGCTTACCTGTGAAAAACATCCAGATGCCGATAAATTGAAAATTACTACTGTTGATTTAGGCGACGGTAATGCTCCTGTTCAAATTGTGTGTGGTGCTCCTAATGTTGCTGTAGGTCAAAAAGTACCTGTAGCTACTATTGGTACCAAACTATATGACAAAGAAGGTAACGCATTCGAAATTAAAAAAGGGAAAATTAGAGGTCAAGAAAGCCACGGAATGATTTGCGCCGAAGATGAGTTAGGTTTAGGAGAAAGTCATGACGGTATTATGATCTTAGCCGAAGATTTAAAACCTGGCACACCTGCTTCAAAAGTATTCAATATAGAATGTGATGAGGTGTTTGAAATAGGATTAACACCAAACCGTGCGGATGCCATGTCACACATGGGAGTTGCTCGTGACTTACGTGCAGGTTTATCACAAAAAGGAACTATTTCTGAATTGATGACACCATCGGTGAGTAAATTCAAAGTAGAAAAACGTATATTAAAAATTGATGTTAAAGTCGAAAACGACAAGCTAGCCCCAAGATATTGTGGTGTTACCATATCAGGAATAACAGTAAAACCTTCACCAAGCTGGTTACAAAACCGATTAAAAGCAATTGGATTAACTCCAAAAAATAATGTGGTGGATGTTACTAATTATGTCTTACATGAATTAGGTCAACCCCTACATGCTTTTGATGCAGCACAAATAAAAGGCAATAAAGTAATTGTAAAAACAGTGGCCGCTGGCACTAAATTTACTACACTAGATGATGTAGAGCGCACATTGCACGAAGAAGATTTGATGATTTGTGATGAAAGCGGTCCAATGTGTATTGCAGGTGTTTTTGGCGGAAAAACTTCAGGCGTTTCAGAAAGTACACAAGCTATCTTTTTAGAAAGTGCCTACTTCAACCCTGTAGCTGTTAGAAAAACTGCTAAAAGACATACCTTAAGCACAGATGCATCATTCCGTTTTGAAAGAGGAATTGACCCAACCATTACAGAATATGCATTAAAACGTGCTGCCTTATTGATTCAAGAGGTTGCAGGAGGAGAAATCACTTCAGACATCGTGGATATTTATCCGAAAAAGATAGAAGATTTTAGTGTTTTTATTCATTTCAATAAAGTCAATAGAATTATTGGTGAAGAAATCAAACCAGAAACTATTAAAAAAATATTGGCTTCTTTAGACATTAAAGTTATTTCTATTTCTGACGCTGGTTTAGGATTAATCATTCCGTCATATCGTGTAGATGTTACTAGAGAAATTGATGTTATTGAAGAAATACTACGCGTATATGGCTATAACAATGTAAAAATCCCAGCAAAACTAAATGCAACGATTGCTAACTCATTACGCACAGAAGAGTTTAATGTGCAAAACATCATTGCAGATCAATTGTGTTCGTTAGGATTTAACGAAATGATGGCCAATTCATTAACAACACCAGATTATGTAAAACTATCTGAAAAATTAAAATCAGAGTTTAATGTAATTATGCTAAATCCGTTGAGTAATGATTTATCGGCTATGCGACAGTCGTTATTATTTTCGGCATTAGAAGCCGTTTCCTTCAACATCAATAGAAAAAGAAGCGATTTAAAGTTTTTTGAATTTGGAAAAACCTATCATAAACTACCCGCTTCTTATGATGAAGAAAAACATTTGACTTTAACCGTAACTGGAAACAAAAGCAATGAAACTTGGGTTAAACCACAAGATAAATCTGACTTTTTCTGGTTTAAAGGGTATGTAATGAGTGTTTTAACACGTTTAGGATTAGACAAAAAAGTAATTGCATTGCCTTTTGAAAATGATGTTTTTGCTGAAGGATTGGCGTTAGCTATTGGTAAAGAAATCATTGTGGAATTTGGTACTGTAAAAAAATCAATTTTAAAACACTTTGACATCAAACAAGAAGTGTTGTATGCTGATTTCAATTGGGGGAAAGTCCAAAAATATGTTTCTAACAAAATCAAATTCACAGATATTCCAAAATATCCTGAAGTACGTCGTGATTTTGCATTGCTAGTAGACGAAAACGTTCAATTTGAGCAGATCTTCAACATCGCAAAACAAACTGAAAAAGGTTTATTAAAAGATGTCAATTTATTCGACGTATACCAAGGAAATAACTTGCCAGAAGGTAAAAAATCATACGCAGTAAGCTTCATCTTACAAGACGATTCAAAAACACTAACCGACACTCAAATTGATAAAATTATGAGTAAGTTACAAAGTAATTTTGAAAGTCAGTTAGGCGCGAGCTTGAGATAGTGTTCTGTTTACAGTCACAGTTTACAGTATAAAAAACTCCCGATTCAAATGAATCGGGAGTTTTTTTCTATATCTAAAGTTCTTGCTTTCATTTCTAGGTAAGGAGAAATCGCATAAAGTTTTAGATAATGTGATTTCTCCTTACCTAGAAATGACAAAAATTTACTCTTTCACAAACTTCGCATTAGCACTACCCTTTTCTGTATTTATTTTTACGAAATACGTACCTGAAGCTAAGTTAGCAACATCAATTGAATTAATATCATTTGTAGTTGCCATAACAATTTGCCCTAATTGATTATATATTTCAACTGAATTGATGTTTACATTTTGTTTCGATTGAATAATATTCAAAACATCTTTTGCAGGATTAGGATATAACGTATAATATGTTCCAAAATCAAAATCTTGCGTACTTAAAGCTACAACAGTTGTTGTGTACGTATTCGTTGTTATCGGGAAATTGTAATCAAAGTAAATGTTAGCATTATTAGTGAAAGTATTTCCAACAACTAACGTAGGTTTCGTTTTAATTTTAAACGCCACATAACCATCATTCGTAGCATCATTAAAATCTAAATTGATGTTTTCAAAAATGAATTCAACTTTATTTCCATTGATTCTGGTATAAAAATCATGACTACTTTTTAGAGGAACTAAAGTTGCAATATCAAACTTAGCCAAATCAATCATATCTTTAACCACAATGTTTTCTGCTGGATACGTACCAGTGTTTTCAAAACGAATAACATAGTGTACGTATTTACCAACTTCACTTGGTGTAATAGTTGTTCCTTCTAAACACATTTTATCGTTTGGATCATAAGAACCTACAACTGTTTGGTCTAACGTAAATGTGTTATCCGTCGACGTTTCATCAGTATTTGCAGAGGTAATTGTTGTCGTATAATTCAAAACATCTCCATTATTAACAGCTGGTGTTTCCATTGGTGAGTTTACATTGAAAGTAATTTCAACTTCTCTGGTTTCAAAAGGTTGCAAATTAGTATAATTCCAAGTAAAACTATTAGTAGCAGAACTATCATAAACAGGATTAGAAGAAACATAATCTAATCTTAAATCATCAAATGTTAAACTTACAGAACCATTTTCAATTTGATTTCCTTTGTTTCGATAAACTAATTTATAGTCCGCATCAAAACCAGGACGAGCTGGAGTAGTTGGAACTAAAACAATTTCAACATCGCTATGAACTCCATTAACCGTTACACAAAAATCTGGCGTAAACGGACTGGCTTGTGTTGGGAAATCTACTGTTACAGATGTTGGCGAAATATTAAAATAACTAGGGTTTTCAAGGTTTGGAGTAATTGTATGATTACCAGATGAAACAGGAATATAATAGTCACCAGATGAATTGGAAATTAGAGAACCCGTCAAAATTCCATTACTAATGGTAAATTTTAAGTTTGGAAAGTTGATGTCTAAAACATCACAACCATTGTAGTTTGAGTCAAATTTTGTATTTCCTAAAATTTCATAAAATGTTCCTCCAGGATTAAATGAACAATATGAATTCAAATTACAATTAGTGTAACCATAATCATTTATTTTTTGTTGCAACAGAACAATATCTCCTTCATCTACACATATGTATTCTAAAGCCATATTCCCACTAAAAGATAATCCAGTCCCATTTGCATTAGGATAAATTGCCCAATTCGAAGTATTATTATTTTTTATATATAAAAAGGTTAATAAATTATCATCACAACGCAAAAAATACATATTAGGAAAACCAGAAACATTTAAACCTGTTATTTGATTGCCTCTGCAATCTAAACGTTCTAAATTAATCAAACCAGAAAAATCTATACTTATCAATTGATTATTAATACAATACAAAAAACGTAAACTCGATAAATTTGAAATATTTAAACTAGTAAGTGAATTGTTATCACAATTTAATGTTTCTAAATTAGTTAAATTTGAAAGATCTATACTTGTTAAATAATTATTATTAAACATCAATAATTCTAAATTATTTAAATCCGAAACATTTAAACTAGGGAGTTGATTATATTGACAGGCCAAAACTATCAAATTTGTTAACCCTGACAGATTTAAACTAGGCAATAGATTGTTTCCACATCTTAACTCTTTTAAGCTTGTTAAACCTGAAACATCTAAAACTCCTAATTGATTGCTAAAACAAGACAAATATTTCAAATTTGTTAATCCAGAAACAATTAAATTATTTAATAGATTGTTAGTACATTGAATTTTTTCCAAATTAGTTAAATTTGAAACATTTAAACTCTGAATCTGATTCGAACTACAAGATAAAGTTATTAAATTGGTTAAAGTCTGAATATTTAAGTTTGTTAATTGATTGTAGTTACAACTCAAGGATTTTAAATTTGAAAAAAATTCTATCCCAGTTAAATCTACAATATTTCCATAATCAAGATTTAAAAATTTGATGACTTGAGCTTCGCTAACTTGTATTTCACCATCACCATTTAAATCAACAACGTGACCTGTAGTTATAGTCCATGAATTGTTTGATGTGTTAAAAACAGGCTCTTCCGTTGACGCAATTTGATTACTCGGGCTTGCTTGTAAAAGTTTAGCCTTAAAATTAGCATCAGGAAAATTAATAATCTGCGCATTTCCTAAAAAACCAATCGTCAAAAAGAATAAAAAGTAAAGTTTTTTCATTTGTCAGATATTAAAGATGTAAAAATAAGATAAATACTTAAATATCAAAGTATCATCTAAAAATTATTAGATTACAAAATTTCCTCAAAATTCACTATTTTAGCGCCATGATAAAAGTCGTTTTAATTGGTTCTGGAAATGTGGCACAACATCTAATTCAAGTGTTGTTACAAGCAAAAAATGTGGATTTGGTACAAGCCTTTGCTCGTACGCCAAGTCATTTATCGCATTTACTTCCTTCGACCAAAATTACTGCTGATTATCAAAAAATTACGGATGCTGATTTGTACATTATTTCGGTTTCGGACAATGCCATTGCTGAAGTTTCTGCACAATTACCATTTGAAAATCGTTTGGTTGTACATACTTCAGGTTCTTCGGAACTTTCGGTTTTAAATGATAAGAACAAAAAAGGTGTTTTTTATCCGTTACAAACCTTTACTAAAGGTAAGGAAATCGACTTCGCTCCTATTCCTATTTGTTTGGAAGCTGAAAATGAAACCGATTACTTACTTTTAGAAAAATTAGGAAATTGTATTTCACAAAAAGTGGTTCACATCAATTCAGAACAACGCAAAAGCTTGCACGTGGCTGCCGTTTTTGTTTGCAATTTTGTGAATCATTTGTACGAAATTGGAAATGAAATTTGCGAAAAGAACAACGTTCCGTTTGAAGTATTGCATCCTTTAATTCAGGAAACAGCTCATAAAATCATGGAACTTTCGCCAAAAGAAGCACAAACAGGTCCGGCTTTACGAAACGATACCAAAACCATTGAAAAACATTTAGATTTCTTAGAAAATCCCGAATATAAAAACTTATATCAATTACTTACACAATCTATACAACATGTCAAAAAGTTATAAAGAACTCATGAACCAAATCACCACTTTTGTCTTTGACGTAGATGGAGTGCTAACCGACGGAACGATTCACGTAACTCCAACAGGTGAAATGCTTCGCAACATGAATATTAGAGATGGTTATGCTATGAAAGCTGCTGTTGAAAACGGCTACACTGTATGTATTATTTCGGGTGGAAGTAACGAAGGTGTTTTTTTGCGTTTACGAAATTTAGGCATTACCGACATTCATTTAGGCGTTTCAGACAAAGTTGAAACCTTTAAAGAATTCACGGATATTTACAGTATAAAGCCAGAAAACGTGTTATATATGGGTGACGATATTCCAGATTATCACGTAATGCAGTTGGTAGGATTACCAACCTGCCCACAAAACGCTGTTCCTGAAATCAAAGGCCTTTCAAAATATATTTCTCACATTGAAGGCGGAAAAGGCGCCGTTAGAGATGTAATTGAACAAGTAATGAAAGTACAAGGCAAATGGATGGAGCATTTTGATGCTAAGTTCGATTAATGATAAGTGGTCAGTGTGGAGTGGTCAGTTGAATAGATTGTGTATAAACTATTAATAGTATAAAATGATTTATCAAGATTTATTAGCTTATAAAAAAGGATTTGAAGTTGCAATGGAGATTTTTGAAGTTTCAAAATCGTTTCCAAAAGAAGAAACCTATTCACTCACTGACCAAATTAGACGTTCGTCTCGAAGTGTTTGTGCAAATATTGCTGAATCTTATCGAAAAAGAGTTTATCCAAAACACTTTCATAGTAAATTGACAGATAGTGATGCTGAAAACTCTGAGACACAAACTTGGTTAGAATTCGCTTACGCCTGCAAATACATAAACGAAAACACTTTCAACGAATTAACCGAAAAGAATAAAGAAGTCGGAAACTGAATAAATTATATGCTATTAAATCCCATAAAATTCGGCGTAAAAACCTAACACTGAATACTGAACACTGAACACTGAATACTGAATACTGAACACTGAATACTGAAACATGAAATACCTAAAACTAATTCGATTCCAAAACCTACTGATGCTTGCTTTCATGCAATTGGTTTTTCGTTATTTATTCTTAGCACAATCTTATGTAGATATGGCGCTAACTGATTTTAATTATATTTTATTAGTGCTCTCAACCGTTTGTATTGCCGCTGGTGGCTATGTCATCAACAACATTATGGATCAAGATACTGACGAAATTGCAAAACCTCAAAATCGTGTAGTGGGTGTTTCTATTTCAGAAACAGTGGCTTATAATTGGTATATAGGTTTAACTATCGTTGGCGTTGGAATTGGATTTTATTTATCCAATGTGATTTATAAACCAACCTTTGCATCCCTGTTTATTTTAGTAGCTACATTGTTATATGTGTATGCCACTAATTTGAAACAAATTCCGCTTTTAGGAAATGTAATTGTAGCGTTTTTATTATCGGTAAGCATCCTAATTATTGCTTTATTTGATATTTTTCCTGCTACTGATATGGATAACAAAATCAGAATGGGTGAAGCGTTTAATATTTTAGTTGACTACGCTATTTTTGCGTTTATCATCAATTTGATTCGAGAATTGGTTAAAGATTTAGAAGATATGGATGGAGATAGTGCAACAGGCATCAATACCTTACCCATTGCAATTGGAATCAACAAAACCAAAATTCTTGTGGGCATTTTAACACTAACGGCTATTGCGCTTTTAGTATATTACATAAAAGTGCATCTTTTTGAATTGGACTATGTGTTGTATTATGGCTTAGTTTTTATAGTAGGCCCACTTATTTTTCTTGGCGTTAAACTAATTCAAGCTAATGAGAAAAAAGAGTATCACGTTTTAAGTAACTTATTAAAAATTGTTTTATTCTTTGGCATACTATCTGTTGCGGTAATTGTATTGAATGTAAAATATGCTTAACAACATCTTACAACATAAAAACATTATTTTGGCTTCGGGTTCACCGAGAAGGCAACAGTTTTTTAAAGAAATGGATTTGACTTTCACTATTCGATTAAAAGAAGTGGAAGAAATTTATCCCGATCATTTAAAAGCGGAAGAAATCACTAATTTCTTAGCCGAATTAAAAGCCAATGCGTTTGAAAACGAATTAAATGAAAATGATATTCTAATTACCAGCGATACAATTGTTTGGTTGAATGAAAAAGCTTTGGGTAAGCCAAAAGATTATGATGATGCTTTCAAGATGCTACAAGCATTAGCCAATCAAACACATCAAGTCATTACTTCGGTTTGTATGAAAACATTAGCCAAAACCGAAACCTTTCATTGTGTGACAAAAGTAACCTTTGGTAGACTATCGGAGGAGCATATTCGCTATTATTTAGACCTATATAAACCGTTTGATAAAGCAGGTAGTTATGGTATTCAAGATTGGATTGGTTTAATTGGAATTGCTAAAATAGAAGGTTCCTATACCAATGTTGTTGGTTTGCCCACAGAAATGTTATTTCAAAAATTAATGCACTATGTTTAAACTAATCGAAAATCCCTATTTACACGAAGAGATTGCTACTCTATTGGTGCTTTTTTTATACATCCTTTTTAGAGTAGTAAGCAGTAAAATTGTGCGTAAATATGCCAATTTGAATGAAATATTAGAACACCGTACAAATTTGGTTATCAAATACATCAACTTACTATTAGGGATTTTAGCACTTATATCCATTGTCATCATTTGGGGAGTAAAGAAAGATCAAATTTTACTATTTATTTCATCTGTATTTGCTGTAGTTGGGGTGGCATCGTTTGCCCAATGGTCTATATTGAGTAACATTACCGCTGGAATTATCATTTTCTTTTCGTATCCATTTAAAATTGGAGATAAAATTAAAGTACATGACAAAGATTTTCCTATAGAAGGAGAAATTGTTGATATCAAAGCTTTTTATGTGATTTTAAAATCTACAGATGGCGAAATGATAACCTATCCCAATAATTTATTAATGCAGAAAGGCATTTCAGTAATTTATAGAATCGCTGAAGAAAAAGAATTTTTTGATTAAATCAATTAATAAAATAGTGTTAAAAAGGGAGCAATTAAAACTTCCTTTTTTTTATTTCCTTATTTTTGAATCAAAACCATCACAATGAATAGAAACATTACTTTACTCCTATTTGTATTCACAAGCCTCACAACATTTGCACAAGCTCCTCAAAAATTGAGTTCAGTGGAAATTTATGAACAAGTACAAAAACTAAATTTTTTAGGCAAAGTATTGTATGTGGCGGCTCATCCAGATGATGAGAACACCAAATTGATTACCTATTTTTCTAATTATTATCACGCTCAAACAGCTTATTTATCGCTTACCCGTGGTGATGGCGGGCAAAATTTAATTGGAACCGAATTAAGAGAAAAACTAGGCGCAATTAGAACACAAGAGTTATTAGCCGCTAGAAGAATTGATGGAGGGGAACAGTTTTTTACCCGTGCCAATGATTTTGGATTTTCTAAAGAACCGAATGAAACCTTTGCCATTTGGAATAAAAATGAAGTATTAGAAGACGTTGTACAGGTCATTGAAACCTTTCAACCAGATATTATCATTAATCGTTTTAATCACAGTACGCCTGGAACAACACACGGACATCATACTGCATCAGCAATGTTAAGTTTGGAAGCGTATGATTTGGTAAAATACAAACCCAAACGAATCTTTTTCAACACTTCATGGTGGTTTTATGGTAGTCAAGAAGCTTTTGATGCTGCTGATAAAACAAAATTATTAGCTATAAACTCTAATGTTTATTATCCTTTAAAAGGAAAAAGCAATAATGAAATAGCCGCTTTAAGTCGTAGTCAACACAAATGTCAAGGCTTTGGAACTATTGGAAGTCGTGGTGATGAAACCGAATATTTAGAGCTTTTAAAAGGTGATTTACCAATAAATACAAATCTTTTCGAAGGAATTGATACCACATGGAATCGCGTAAAAGGCGGCACTGAAATCGGTACGATTTTAAATGAGATTGAGAAGAATTTCAACTTTGAAAATCCATCTGTTCACATACCTAATTTGATGAAAGCGTATGATTTGATTCAGAAGTTAGAAGATTCTCATTGGAAGTCTATCAAATCCAAACAAATTATTAAAATATTAGAAGCGTGCAGTGGTTTGTTTATGGAAGCAGTTGCAGATACTGAAACCACAACAAAAGATAGCCCATTCAACATCAATATTGAAGTCATTAATCGAAGTCAATCAAATGCGAAATTAATATCGGTAAAAGCCTTAGCACTTCCAACAGCATTGAAAAATATTGCTTTAAAAAATAATGAAAAAATAAGCTTTCAATTTAAAAATGTACAGGTTGGTGAAGTTGTTGATTATTCAAACTTATTTTGGTTAAAAGAACAAAAAACAGAAGGAATGTACCAAGTATCTGATAAATCTATTCGTATTCTTCCAGAAGTTGTTGTTAATTTTCCTGTTGTGTTTACCATTGAAATGGAAGGTAAAACAATAGAATTTGTAAAAAACATTTGCTACAAATTCAACAATCCAGATGATGGAGAAACCTATGCCCCATTTACAGTTTTACCCGCTGTAACTACTAAAATTGAACCTGAAGTAATTATTTTCAATGGTACACAATCTAAAGAAATAACTGTAACTATTAAAGCACACAAACCCAATGCTAAAGGCACATTAAGCATTATAATCCCAACAGATTGGAAAGTAAGTCCAAAAGAAATTCCGTTTGAAATAACCACAAAAAACGAAGAAAAGAAATATACATTTACACTATACCCAACAAAGCCTGAAATAGCTACTACATTAAAAGCTAATGTACAAATAGAAAATACTATTTTAGATCAAGAACTTGTTAATATTCAGTACCCGCACATCCCAAAACAGACTATTTTAGTTCCTTCTGAATCAAAATTAGTAAAATTAGACATTGAAACGAAAGGTAAGAACATTGGATATATTATGGGAGCTGGAGACGAAGTACATAAAAACTTAGAAAATCTAGGTTTTAAAGTTTCTACCATTCATCCAAGTGAGATTACAGAAACTAATATCAAACAATTTGATGCGGTGATTTTAGGTATTAGAGCTTTTAATGTAGTTGATGAATTGAAATATAAGAATAAAATATTGTTTGATTATGTGAATAATGGAGGTAATCTAATCATTCAATACAACACTACTAACAATTTAACTACCAAAGAAATAGCGCCTTTTGAATTAAAATTATCTAATGAAAGAGTTACGGATGAAAATGCAAAAGTTACTTTCTTAGCTCCAAATCATAAGGTATTAAATCAGCCAAATAAAATTACCGAAAAAGACTTTACAGGTTGGGTACAAGAGCAAGGACTTTATTATCCAAATAAATGGAGTTCAGAATTTATTCCAATTTTTGCTTCCAATGATGAAGGAGAATCACCTAAACAAGGCGGATTACTCATTGCAAAATATGGAAAAGGGAATTACATTTACACTGGTTTAAGTTTTTTTAGAGAATTACCCGAAGGTGTTAGTGGCGCCTATCGATTAATGGCTAATATGATAGCTTTAGAGTAATGATTTTAGAACCCTGATAAAGAAATTATTATGAATGAACCTAAATACAAATGGAAAAAAAGCTATAGCGTCGTGTTGATTCTGAATGCGCTTTATATATTAATTTTCTATTTACTAATGGAAATATACAACTAATATGGAAATTATAGATTGGATTGTATTATCCACTACCCTTTTTTTTATTGTAGTATATGGTGCTTTAAAAACCAAAGGAAGTGCAACCGTAAAAGACTATTTGTTAGACAACAACGAAACGCCTTGGTTTACAGTTGGTATTTCGGTCATGGCAACACAAGCCAGTGCTATAACATTTTTATCCACTCCCGGTCAAGCATATCATGATGGAATGGGATTTGTACAATTCTATTTTGGATTGCCTTTAGCCATGATTGTGATTGCTTATACGTTCATTCCTATTTATCATAAATTAAAAGTCTTTACTGCCTACGAATACTTAGAACAACGCTTTAATGTAGGAACAAGGACCTTAGCATCTGTGCTATTTTTAATTCAAAGAGGTTTGGGTACAGGAATCACAATTTATGCCCCCTCAATTATCTTATCGGCTCTTTTGGGTTGGAATTTAACAATGTTAAATGTCATCATTGGTGTTTTGGTTATCATTTACACTGTTTCTGGTGGCACAAAAGCAGTCAATGTGACACAAAAACAACAGATGTTTGTGATTATGTCGGGCATGTTTATCACCTTTTTTGTTATTCTAGCTCATTTACCACAAGATGTTGATTTTTCGAATGTTTTACATATTGCCGGCGCCAATGGTAAAATGGATATTCTAGATTTTTCATATAATCCAGAAACACGCTATACCTTTTGGAGTGGTATAACTGGAGGATTTTTCTTAATGTTGTCCTATTTTGGAACTGACCAATCGCAAGTAGGTCGTTATCTTTCAGGAAAATCAATCAAAGAAAGCCAAATGGGATTAATTATGAATGGCATTTTAAAAGTTCCCATGCAGTTTTTTATATTGTTAACTGGTGTTTTAGTTTTTGTATTTTTTCAGTTCAATGATGCTCCTTTGCACTTTAATCCTATTAACGTAGAAAAGGTTTCGAATTCTTCACAAAAAGAAGCTTATCGCGGTTTAGAAAAACAATTGAATCAAATCAATATTGATAAAAAAGTAGTTAATCAAATTTATATTGAACAATTAAAACATAACGAATACGATAACCCAACACTGCGTAAAAAAATGATTGCTTTGTCTTTAGAAGAAAAAGAACTTAGAGACGATGCCAAAAGCTTAATTTCAAAAGCAGACAAAAGTGCTGAAACCAATGATAAAGATTATGTGTTTTTATACTTTATCATGAATTATTTACCCAAAGGGCTTTTGGGGTTGCTATTAGCCGTAATTATTAGCGCAGCTATGTCTTCAAGTGCCTCAGGTTTAAATTCCCTTGCAGCGACCACAGCTATTGACTTATACAAGCGAAATGTAACTCAAAAATCAGATAAACATTACGTTTATGCCACGCAATATTTTACTTTGTTTTGGGGAATTGTAGCCATAGGTTTTGCTTGTGTAAGTTCGTTATTTGAAAATTTAATCCAATTGGTAAATATTATTGGTTCTATATTTTATGGAACTGTTTTAGGTATTTTCTTAATTGGTTTTTATGTAAAATACATCAAAGGAAAAGCTGTTTTTTATGGAGGAATTATCAGTCAAACTATTGTGATTTTAATCTTTCTACAGTATATTTTCTTTGAATCAAATGAGAGTGAAAAATTAGGTTATTTATGGCTCAATTTAATTGGTGTAGTACTCACCTTAGGAATTTCATTTATATTGCAACAGTTTTTTAATAAAAAAGAAGTATAAAAAAAGTCCAGTTTTTAACTGGACTTTTCCTTTTTGAATTAACACGTAACTATTATTTTGACCATTCAGTAATACTGTCTTTATTCATTTTCTCATAATCAGCATTTCCTTCCTTAATTGCTCCTTCTAGAGATAATTTAGCAGTTTGAATTGCGCCTTTTTTATCTCCTAATTTAGCTTGAATCAACGATTTCAATCGCAAATACCAGTATGGAACATCTTTGTCTTTTGGAGACAAACTAACTGCTGAATTCACCCAAGAAAGAGCTTTATTCAAATCACCGTTAGTTTGATAAAAATATTGAGCCGCAGCAAAATAATCTCCAGCAGATGGACCTGCTAATGTTTTTTCAATACTTTTCATAGCTGCTTCTTGCGTAGGAACTGTAAAAGGCACAGAAACAATTGTTCTCTCCCAAGACAATTCTAATACCCCAGAATCGTTTGATAAATTATTTAAAAAAATAGAAAACGATTCAACCGATTTTGATAAAGTTTCTGGCTTAACAGTAACTCTCAAAGCAACTTTAGCTTCATCCCATACTTCTGGTAATCCCCAATTATTAGTATCTGTATAAAAAATAATATCCCAACTATCAGCTTTTGGTGTAGTATATAATGCATATTTTCCTTTTGCAAGATCTTTACCACATATTTTTACATTTTCACTAAAAGAAATAGTTGTATTGGCATTGGCACCTGTTCTCCAGTTTTTTCCAAATGGAACTAAATCACCATAAACAGTTCTTCCTTTTGCACTAGGTCTTGAATAATCAATTTGAATATTAGTTAATCCCACCACCTGTTCTACTTTTGCAGCTGGACTAGCTTGAGGTGTTTTTACCTGTGCTTCAACAAAAAAATTGGCAAGCATTACCGCCAATATCACAATAACTTTTCTCATAGATTTGATTTTTAGTTTTTCAAAATTACAAATTGTTATCGATTCAAATGTTAAGAATAACTTAAATGAGTTAATATTGTTTAATCATTTTAAATATATGTTAAACAAATTTGTAACTTTACAAAAAAATTAAGATGAAAATATATCGATTACATACCAAACAAAATTTACCAATTACCATTGATAAAGCTTGGGAGTTGCTATCTGACCCAAAAAACCTACAATTAATAACTCCTGATTATATGGGATTCAAAATTCTTTCAGGTGCTGACAGACCAATGTATCCTGGTCAAATCATCCAATATATTGTAACTCCAGTTTTGAGTATACCAACTAAATGGGTTACCGAAATCACGCATGTTGTGGACAAACAGTATTTTGTGGATGAGCAACGTTTTGGTCCATACGCGCTGTGGCATCACAAACATTTTATTAAAGAAATTCCAGGTGGCATTGAAATGGAAGATATTGTAGATTATAAAGTTCCGATGGGGATTTTAGGACAATTGGTTCATCCTATTTTAGTTAAACCGAAATTAGACGAAATTTTCGAATACAGAAGAAAAAAATTAATCGAATTGTTTGGCGAATTTAACGGATAACATCATGAAAAACATACTATTAATAGGCGGATCATACGGAATAGGATTAGCTATAGCAAAAGAACTACAATTTGAAAACAATATTTACATCGCCTCAAGAAGTAGTGAAAATCTTGTCGGTGTAAAAGCGACTCACATTGCATTTGATGCAACTAGTGATACTATTAATACTTCGCAATTACCTACAGTGATTGATGGCTTAGTATATTGTCCAGGAAGTATCAACTTAAGACCTTTCAAGGGATTAAAACCTGAAGCTTTTGAAACTGATTTACAAATTAATTTCATAAGTTTGGTTAAAGTAATTCAATCTGTTTTACCAAACTTATTGGCAGCAGAACAAGCTAGCATTGTAGTTTTTAGCAGTGTTGCCGCCACTATGGGAATGCCATTTCATACCAGCGTTGCTGCATCAAAAGGTGCTATCGAAGGTTTTGCAAAAGCTTTAGCTGCAGAATACGCACCAAAAATAAGAGTAAATGTTGTTGCGCCATCATTAACCGACACACCTTTAGCTGATAAATTCTTGAATAACGAAACAAAACAAGAAAAATCAGCTGAGCGTCATCCATTAAAACGATATGGAAAACCAGAAGACAGTGCACAGATGGCAACTTTTTTATTAAGTGATAAAAGCAGTTGGATTTCGGGACAAATTTTTCATGTAGATGGTGGAATGTCGACATTATTAATTAACGGATAACAAATTTTTCGCTTCGATAAAATGTAAACCAATTTCATAGAGAAGCGGAATGATGAAAAACTAGAAACAAATAAAAAAATGAACATTTTTTGGTTTAGACGTGATTTAAGAGTAGATGACAATGTGGGATTTTTTCATGCTTTAAGTAGCAGTGAAGAAATATTGCCTGTTTTTATATTTGATGAAAACATATTGTCACAATTACCAAAAAATGATGCTCGGGTTACATTTATCCACGAACAACTGGAAAAAATCCAATTAGAGTTGAATAAAATTGGTAAATCATTAGCGGTTTTTCATGGAAATCCGTTTGAAATTTTTACCCAAATAATTTCAGAAAATAAAATTACTTCGGTTTACACCAATCACGATTATGAACCTTACGCTCGCAAGCGCGACAAGGAAATGAATCAATTATTTGTAACTAATGGGATTTCATTTTTAACCAGTAAAGACCAAGTGATTTTTGAAAAAAGCGAAGTGGTAAAAGACGACGGAAGTCCGTATGTAGTTTACACGCCTTATTCGAAAAAATGGAAAGAAAATTTCAGAAAGATTAAATTAGTGCATTACAATTCGGAAGATAAATTAGATAAGATTGCGAAACACTCCTACCCTTTTTTATCATTAGCGGATATTGGTTTTGAAAAATCAAACATAAAAGTTTCACCATTTGATGTTTCCGAGAATTTAATTCAGAATTACGAAGCTACTCGAAATTTTCCTGCTTTAAACAAAACTTCTTATTTAGGAATTTACCTCCGATTTGGAGCAGTATCCATTCGAAATATGATTGCAAAAGCCATCGCTGAAAAAAACGAAACCTTTTGGAACGAATTAATTTGGCGAGAATTCTTTATGCAAATATTATGGCATTTTCCACATACTATGAACAAAAGTTTTCGACCAAAATATGATGCGATTATTTGGGACAATAACCGAGCATTATTTCAAAAATGGTGTGAGGGAAAAACAGGTTATCCTTTCGTTGATGCTGGAATGCGAGAATTAAATACAACTGGACACATGCACAATCGTGTGCGCATGATTGTTGCAAGTTTTTTATGTAAACATTTACTAATCGATTGGCGCTGGGGTGAAGTATATTTTGCTCAAAAGCTTTTAGATTACGAAATGGCGAGTAATGTTGGAAATTGGCAATGGGCTGCGGGTTCTGGAGTTGATGCTGCTCCGTATTTTCGAATTTTCAACCCAACAGAACAAATCAAAAAATTTGATAAAGACTTAAAATATATTAAAAAATGGATTCCTGAATTGGAAACCCAGTATTATCCAAAACCAATTGTAGACCACAAAGAAGCTCGAGAACGTTGCTTAAAAGTGTACAAAGAAGCAGTTGGCTAGTTCAGTGTTCAGTATTCAGTGTTCAGTATATAGTGTTCAGCAAAAAACTGTTTAAAAATGAAAATTGTTTGGTTCAAGAGAGATTTGCGTTTGCACGATCATGAAGCCTTACATGAAGCCTTATCGACTTCGGGGAAGACTTTATTGCTTTACATTTTTGAACCTTCGTTGATGAAAGATTACCATTACAGTCAACGTCATTTTGATTTTATCAAACAATCGCTAGAAGCACTACAAAAAGAGCTTTTAAAATATCATACCCAAATTTTAATTGTTCAAGGCGAAGCGGTTACTGTATTTGAAAAACTTACCCAACTCATCTCTGTAAAAGCAGTATATTCGTATCAAGAAACTGGAATTCAATTGACTTTTGATAGAGATTTGGCTGTAGCTATATTACTTAAAAGTAAAGGAATTATTTGGAATGAATACATTACAAATGGTGTCATTCGCGGAATTAAAAACAGAAAAACGTGGAAAGAAGATTGGTATGATTTTATGGACAAAGATTGCCTTCCTTTTCAACCCACACCCAGAAGTTTTGTCAAATATATAGAGATTGAAGAATTAGAAAATCATTTCGAAATTCCATCCATACAAACAGTTCACAATCCAAATTTTCAAAAAGGTGGCGTTCCAACTGCTTTGCGCTACATGGAATCTTTTTTTGAAGAACGGGTTCAAAATTACAGCAATCACATTTCAAAACCCGAATTAGGTAGAAAAGGATGTAGTCGATTATCGCCTTATATTGCTTGGGGAAATTTATCTATCAGACAAGTGTATACCAAAGCTTGGGAAATGCATCAACAAGGAAAATTCAAACGTCAGATATCAAATTTTGCGTCAAGATTACGTTGGCAAGCCCATTTTATTCAGAAATTTGAAATGGAAAGTTCTATGGAATTCATCGCGGTAAATAAAGGCTATCGCAATCTTAATCAAAGAGTTAATGAGAAATATCATAAAGCTTGGATAACAGGAAAAACAGGTATTCCATTAGTTGATGCTTGCATGCGATGTTTGAATACGACAGGTTATTTGAATTTTAGAATGCGAGCTTTGGTAGTTTCGTTTTACACACATCATTTGTTTCAACCTTGGCAAAATTGTAGTCCGCATTTAGCACAACAATTCTTAGATTTTGAACCTGGAATACATTATCCTCAAATTCAAATGCAAGCGGGGGTGACTGGAATTAACACCTTACGTGTTTATAATCCTGTAAAAAACTCATATGAACATGATGTTGATGGCACTTTTATCAAAAAGTGGGTGCCAGAATTAGCACAAATTCCTACAGAATTTATTCATGAACCATGGAAATTAACTCCCATTGAACAAATGTTGTATAATTTTGAAATAGGTCGCGATTATCCTTATCCTATTGTAAATTTGGAAGAAGCGCGTAAATTTTCAAGTGATTTTTTTTGGTCAATGCGAAAAGACGAATCCGTTAAAAAAGATAGCAAACGAATAGTTGAAAAACACACGTTTCAAGATAGAGAAATCAGTTAATTTAAATCTCGAACTTTCTCAAAATTCAATTCATTAAAATGCTGAATCACCACGTTTGCTTTTGATAAATCCTGATTTTTAGAATGAAAGCTATTATAACCCACACAAAAAATTCCAGCTGAAATTGCGGCTTGAATTCCGTTTGTGCTGTCTTCAATTACGATACAATTTTCTTTTGGAGCAATCGATAAACTCGCAGCATATTCAAAAATGGCAGGATGTGGTTTTGACTTTGGAAAATCTTCTCCCGAAACAATATGCGTAAAATATTGATGCAAATTAAAACGAGTAAACACTCGGTTAATCGTAACATTTGACGCTGAAGAAGCAACAATCAATTGGATTCCATTCGCATGTAAATCTTTGATTAAATCTTCTACTCCTTCAATTAAATACAAATCTTCTTTTGAATCGAAGGCATCATTGAAAAGATTTCGTTTGGTTAAAATCAAATCTTCCACCTCTTCAACTAAACTGAATCGCTCTTTTAGTTTTTGAAAAATATTTCGAGTCGAATTTCCAGTAAATGAAGCATATAACTCATCTGAAACTTCTATATTTAATTGTTTAAAGTGTTTGTGATACGCATAATGATGTACCGGTTCGGTATCAACAATTACACCATCCATATCAAAAATTACTGTTTGTATCATTTCATTTCTTTAAGAAATACAAAAGTGCAAATGTTTTTTGCGTAAAAAAAACAATTTGTATTAAACCTTTTTGAATATCTTTAGTCTTATGAAAATAATTGATTGACTTTGCAAGACGAGAAAGCATTTGTATTAGAATTACTAAACCCTAAAACGCAAAATGAAGCGTTTAGAAAACTCTTGCAATTATATCAAAAACCTTTATACAATCATGTCAGAGGAATGGTTTTGAATCATGATGATGCTGATGATGTATTACAAAATACGTTTATTAAAGTATTTGCCAATTTAAAGAGTTTTAAAGGCGATAGTAAACTTTTCTCATGGATGTACCGAATAGCAACCAATGAAGCAATTACTTTTATGCAGCAAAGAGCCAAAAAACAAGGTATCAGCAGCGAAGAAGCCCAACAAAAAGCATTGAATAAGTTAGAAAGTGATGTGTTTTTTGATGGAAATGAAATTCAATTAAAACTTCAAAAAGCGATTGCTACTTTACCCGAAAAACAACAACTTGTCTTTAAAATGAAATATTTTGAAGAATTAAAATATGAAGAAATGTCTGAAATTTTAACTACTTCGGTAGGCGCTTTAAAAGCGAGTTATCATATCGCTGTAAAGAAAATTGAAGAATTTTTACATACCAATTAAACCTTTTAGTACTATTTTTGTCTAATGAATATGAAACGATTTGATTTAGAAAATAACGATAAAATTAACTCTGGATTTAAAACTCCTGAGCACTACTTTGAGCTATTTGAGGCCAAAATGATGCAACAAATTTCTGCCGAAAAGCCAGCCAAAGAAGTGAAAGTGGTTTCCTTATTTTACCGTAAACAAGTGTGGATTAGTAGTATTGCAGCACTATTTTTATTAGCAATCGCTATCCCTGTATATTTTAATATGGCAAAGGAAAGTAATTTAGAATCCACTACAATTGAAAGCTATTTAGCTGAGCAACAAAGTGTTAACACAAACGAATTGATTCAACATTTATCTGATGAAGATATTACTGAATTAGAATCTACACTTGGTGTTTCTACCACGGAAAGTGATGAGATAGAAGACTATTTATCTGAAACTGAAAACCTAGACTATATTTTAAACGAATAAAGATATGAAAACGAAAATTATATTACCTTTTATATTGTTGTTAGTAACTTCAATTTCCTTAGCGCAGGGATTTAAAGATAAAAAAGAAAAAGTAAAAGCTTTAAAAGTGGCTTATATTACAGAACAACTGGATTTAACTACTGAAGAAGCGCAAAAATTTTGGCCTATCTACAATGCGTTTGATGACAAACAAGCCGAGTTGCGTCATGAAAAAATGAAAGCTATTTTAGATCGATTTGAACCTGGAAGTGTTGAAAAATTATCAGAAAAAGAAGCTTCTGCTCTACTGACTCAAATGGAAACTATTGAAGAAAGCTTGTTTACACTTCGTAAAAAATTCATCAAAGACTTACAAGGTGTTATCAGTGCAAAGAAAATTATTAAACTTAAAAAAGCTGAAGAAGATTTCAATCGTCATTTATTAAAACAAATACGAGAAAAAAGAAAAGGATAAAAAAAACGCTCAATTAATAGTTGAGCGTTTTTTTTTACTTTATTTCAAACCGAACTAATTTATTTCTACCTGTGGCATAAAACACTTTTTCAGATTCAAATCTAAAGGTGTAAAAATCTTTATCATCAGAAAATTTTGTCCAAGTTTTACCAAAATCAGGAGAATAAAATAATCCTGTTCCACCAACCGAAATTAGTTGTTGTCCGTTACTTTTGGGCACAAACTGAATACATGAAGTATAACCAAAAGCTTCGTTTTCAGCAATCAATTGCCATGATTTTCCACCATTGTTTGTGATGGCTTTATTTGACCAATTTTGATTTTGATTCAAGTAATTCCCACCAGCAATAATTCCTGTTTTTTCGTTGTAAAAATCAGCTGTAAAAATTCCAGTCATTTCTTCACCTTGAACAATCGGCGTTTCATATACTTGCCAAGTAGTTCCGAAATCGTGCGAAACAAAAACACGTGATTTCTTGCCGCCAGAAACCATAAAAATTGATTTTCCTTTTACAATTAAATTTGTATTACTCGTTGCGAAAGCAGCTTCACCTTCATTCACTTTAGGTAAATTTACACATGAAATCTTCTGCCAAGAATTGCCCCCATCAGTTGTTTTAATAAACGACAAACAATCTTCTGTTGGGTCACCCATTGCAAAACCGTTCAAATTGTCAACAAATTGCATGCTATCGTAAAATACTTTCTCGTTTTCTTCTTGGTAAACAATGGTTTCTTGTAACGATTTTTTATCAATTTTAATCAACTTGGCTGGATTTCCAACAGCCAAAATAAAAATTGCGTCTTTAGTAGCGGCAATACTTCTAAATTCTGTAGTATTGGATACGCTTTGAATTGTTTTTACTATTAATGTATCTTTTTTCTTATCGTAAAAACCATACCTGCCTTTATCCATTCCTAACCATACTTTATCAGCATCAACAAAAATGGCTCGGCAGCTTAATTTTTCTGTTGAAATAATTCTAGAGTCAAATGTAGGAGTAGCAATTTCTTTTTTTGAAGCACAACTCATACAGATTAAAAGTATAAATAAATAGTTTTTCATGTGGTGATATAATATTTTCAAATATAAGTGATAAATTTTTATACGCTAAATTTATTTTACAAAATACTAAATATCAACACTTTAATATATATAATATTTTTTTGGCACAGAAATTGGTTAACATAAAATATGAAATTAGTGTTTAACCAAAAACAATATTATGAAAACGAAATTACTTTCAATAAGCGCATTAGCAATGTTGTCTGTGACATCATTGTTTGCTCAGGAAAAAACTACTGTTACAGCTTCAAGTGCTGATATTAGTGATAACTTAGATTTAAGAGCCATTGCATCTGTATTTGGTGACGCATCTAATTTAGAAGACTTTGAAAATAGAATTAACGATCCAAAAGCACAACTTTCAAATTTAGATTTAAACAACGATAATTATGTAGATTATCTTCGTGTGATTGAATCTGTTGAAGGCAATGTACACTTGATAATTGTGCAAGCAGTTTTAGATAAAGACGTTTATCAAGATGTAGCTACAATTGAAATTGAACGCGATAGAAACAATAAAGTACAGGTACAAGTTGTGGGCGACGTTTATATGTATGGAGAAAACTATATTTATGAACCAGTTTATGTACATACACCTATAATTTATACTACTTTTTGGGTAACCAATTATCGTCCATACTGTTCTTCTTGGTACTGGAACTATTACCCTAGCTATTATTACTATTGGAATCCGTTCCCTGTATTTAGATATAGAAATCATATTCATGTGCATATTAATTTTGGTCATTCATACCATTATGTAAGCCATAGAAGATGCCATGCTGCATATTCATCTTATTATGGAAGAAGAGGAAATGGTTATGAATCAAGACATCCAAATCGTTCATTTGCACACAGAAATGCAGGATACACTAACAGACATGAATTAGACAACAATAGAACTATAAAATCACCCAGAACAAGAGGTGAAATAACATCAGAACCAAGAGCTAATACTGGCACTAGAGCAACTACAGCAACTCCTAGAACAAGAGATAATGAAGTTGGAACTCCAAGAAATAGTTCTTCTCCAAGAGCAACCACTCCAAGAGGAAACGAAGTAAATGATGAACCTAGAACAAGTTTGCCAAGAAATAACGGTCCAAAAACTGAAAACCCAAGAACATATACTGAACCAAGAAATAATACTCCAAAAGCAAGTACGCCAAGAGCTGAAAACCCAAGAGAATATACTGAACCAAGAACAAGTTCACCAAAAACGGAAAGCCCAAGAGGATACGCTGAGCCAAGAACACAATCTTCGCCAAAAATGAGTGCACCGAGAGGAGATTCAGGACAACGCAATAGTGCTCCAAGAGGCAATTCAGGTTCAAGAAGTTCGGGTTCAAGAAACACTGGAAGAGGATAAAACATAAAGCTGCCAATTTAGGCAGCTTTTTTTATTTTTATTCCTATCTTTGCAGGCTGATTTAAAATAAAAAATGAGATTACATAGAAATTTAGTATTCACCACTATTGATTCGCTAATGGCGATTTTTAACGAAGGTGAATACGCTGATAAAGTTGTTGCGAGAGCGCTAAAAAAGGACAAACGTTGGGGAAGTCACGATAGGAAGTTCGTGGCAGAAACAATATACGAAATAGTGCGTTGGAAACGTCTATATGTAGAAATTGCAGAAGTAAAAGAACCTTTTGATAGAGATAAAATTTGGAGAATATTTGCAGTATGGGCGGTATTGAGAGGTTATACCCTACCCGATTGGAAATATTTTGAAGCAACACCTGTAAGACGAATCAAAGGAAAATTTGATGAATTAAGCAAAACCAGAAAATTTAAAGAATCGATTCCTGATTGGATGGATGAATTAGGTGTTAAGGAATTAGGCGAAGAAATTTGGACCAAAGAACTTGCAGCTCAAAATGAACAAGCTAAAGTAATCTTAAGAGTAAACAAGCTTAAAACTACAAAAGAAAAGTTAAGAGCTATCTTAATGGATTTGAATATTGTTACCGAGTTTCATAACGATTATCCAGATGCCTTAATTTTAACAGAAAGAGCCAATGTCTTTTTAACAGATGCTTTTAAAGATGGATTGTTTGAAGTACAAGATGCTTCATCTCAATTAGTAGCTTATTTCTTAGATGTTAAACCTGGAATGCGGGTGGTAGATACTTGTGCGGGTGCGGGTGGAAAAACCTTACATTTGGCTTCATTAATGGAAAACAAAGGACAATTGATTGCTATGGATTTATATGAAAGTAAATTAAAGCAATTAAAAATTAGAGCCAAAAGAAACGGTGCTTTCAACATTGAACCAAGAGTAATTGAAAGTACTAAAACCATTAAAAAATTACACGAAAAGGCCGATAGAGTGTTAATCGATGCCCCATGTAGTGGATTAGGTGTTTTAAAAAGAAACCCAGACAGCAAGTGGAAATTACAGCCAGAATTTATTGATAATATTCGTAAAGTTCAGGCTGAAGTTTTAGAAAATTATTCAAAAATTGTAAAACCTGGTGGAAAATTAGTATATGCTACTTGTTCGGTTTTACCCTCAGAAAATCAAGAACAAATTAAGCATTTCTTAAGTACTGAAATAGGAAAAGAATTTACCTTTGTTGAAGATAAAAAAGTACTGGCACATGAAAGTGGTTTTGATGGATTTTACATGGCCTTGTTAGAAAGAAAAAATAAATAAATATGAAAAAAAACATTACCCTAATAACGTTTTTATTGTGTTCATTAATTGGTTGGGCACAAATTCCAGCTGGATATTATAATACAGCAACTGGTACAGGTTTGACTTTAAAAACAAATCTAAAAAAAATAATTGATAATGTAAGTGATGGTATTCCTTCAGAACATTTACATGCTGACCAAGGATATGCAGCACTTTGGACACTTTATACACACACTGCATTTAGAGATAATTACTATGAGAATGATGGAAGTCTTTTAGATTTATATTCTGAAAACCCGTCTGGAGCAGATCCGTATACTTATTCAACAACAACTCAACAATGTGGCTCATATAGTGGCGAAGGTGATTGTTATAATAGAGAACATTTAATTCCTCAATCCTATTTTGATGGATATGCTATTAACCCAATGAAAAATGACCCATTTTTTGTAGTTCCATCAGATGGAAAAGTAAATAATGATAGAAATAATTTGCCTTTTGGAAAAGTGGGTACGGCAACATATACATCTCAAAATGGTTCTAAAAGAGGAAATGGTTTAAATTCAGGGTATGCTTTAGGTTATTCTGGTATTGTATTTGAGCCTATTGATGAATTTAAAGGTGATGTTGCCAGAGCATTTTTCTATTTTGCTACTCGTTATGAAGACAATATGGATGAGTTTTATAGTTCAGCAAATGCTGCTACTTGTGAAGCTAAAAATATGTTTGATGGATCAATTGGTAGGGTTTTTACAAATCCTTTTTTAGATATTCTTGTAAAATGGCATACAGACGATCCTGTAAGTGCAAAAGAAATTGCGATTAATAATGACATTTACTACAATCACCAAAGTAATAGAAATCCATATATAGATCATCCAGAATATGTTGGGATTATATGGAATAGCTTCTTAGGAAGTGATTCATTCGCATTTGAAAACTCAATTTCAGTTTATCCAAATCCAGCAATTCATAATGAGGTTTATGTTTTGACGACAACTGAGTTAAAATCAATTGTATTATACAACATCAATGGACAAATTATTCAAGAGATTAATAATCCTTCTAAAGTTGAAAATGATACTTACAAATTGGCCAACTTACCAAAAGGGTTTTATTTATTACAATTGTCTTCTGAAAATACTACAACCACTAAGAAAGTTCTTGTAAACTAACACCGTTAAAATATACAAAAGAAAAGCCTCTTCAAATGAAGAGGCTTTTCTTTTGTATAATCTATTTTTTTATTTACTAATGACAATTGGCTTCAGACTGAACAAATAAACTCATATTACTAGGTGACAGATAAGGAATATCTAATCCTAATCCTCTAATTATAAAGAGCATACCTATTACTACAGCTACTACAGGTATAATTTTTTGTAATGTCCCTCTAAAAGAAAATGACAAAAGGTTTGAAACATAAATCACAGCGGTTAACATCGGAATTGTACCAATACCAAAAAGAATCATATACAAAACCCCTAATGAAATACTTTGCATAGCAATTGCTCCAAAAATAGCTACATATACCATTCCACAAGGTAAAAACCCATTTAATAAACCAATCGTGAATAACGATTTATAACTTTTGTTTTTAAATTGTTTTCCTAAACTTGATTTGACTTTTGTGATGACCTTGTACACCGGCTTAGAAAAATTGTATTTAGCAAATATTTTTTCAGGAACTAATGCAACAACAATCATCAAAACACCTACAATTATTGACAATTGCTGTTGCATACCTGCCAAATAAAAACTTCTGCCTAATAACCCAAAAACTAGACCTAAAATTCCATAAGCAGTCAATTTCCCAATATGATACGTTATAATTTGAGTGATTTTTTTGGCTTCATTGTTTCTATCAACAGGTAACATCATAGCAATTGGTCCGCACATTCCTACGCAGTGAAAACTACTAATTAACCCAAATATCAAAGCCGAATAAAGCATTACAAATTAAACGATTGCTTATTAATATATTCTTTTCCTTCGTAATTCCAATTTATAGAAATGTCCCAAAGACCGCCAGCCAAATTACTTTTAGGTATGAGCAAATGTGGACTAGAAAGTGAAAGTTTAATTTCAAAATCAAGTTTCTGACTGGACGGTCTATAAAAGGACACTTTTCCATTTATTTTTGAATAATCAAAATTGGCAGGGAATTGAATTTTAATTCCTTCTGCAGTGTTTTCAATTATAACTTTTTCTTTTAAAGCATTTGCATTTTGTTGTTTCTCGATGTCACCTTGAACTGTAGCTTCCTTTTTGTAATAATCTTCAACTACTAGTTCATTGTCATATTTATCATTTGATTGTACTTTAAAAACAAATGATAAAATGAATATCATAAATACTGCAAATGCAATTACAATTCCTGTTCCCCAATTAATTTTCATAGCGCTTTTTTTTTTAATTAAAACTTCTTGGTCCCATAAAGTTAGTAGTTGTTTTTTCTATTAACTTTTTACCATCATAAATTTCAATTTTTAATTGAATATTTTCATCTTCTAAAACATTTTCAGGAATTTCAATAAATAATGTTCCACTTGCTAAGCCTTGCTTAGGAACTTTTATTACTGGACTTCCTACTAATTTAATATCACCTTTAAAGTTAACTACTTTAAAACTTACATTATCAAATGAATGCTCCGTTTTATTTACAATTTTATATGTGTATATATTCCTAATATTAGTACCATCATGTTGAAACAACTGTCCTGGTAATGGTAATAAATTAGCCTCGACATCATTTCTCAAGAATAACATTGTAGTTAACACACCTAATAAAAGTAGTAAAACGGCAATATATCCTTTCATTCGAGTTGTTAATTTGAATTTTTCCTTTTTAACAATCTCGTCTTCGCTTGCATAACGGATTAATCCTTTAGGCAGACCAACTTTTTCCATGATAATATCACATTCATCAATACATGCGGTACAATTAATACATTCTAATTGAGTTCCGTTTCTAATATCAATTCCTGTTGGACAAACTACAACGCACTGGTTACAATCGATACAATCTCCATAACCTGCTGCAGTTCTATCTTCACCATTTCTCCATTTTTTTCTTCCGTTTTCACCTTCACCTCTTACATGGTCATAAGCTACATTAATAGATTTATTATCTAATAATACACCTTGCATTCTTCCATATGGACAAGCAATAATACAAACTTGTTCTCTAAACCACGCAAAAACAAAGTAAAAAACTGCTGTAAAAATTAATAATGCTACTAAAGTACTGATATGGTTAGCTGGTCCTTCGGTTACCATTTTTAGTAACTTATCGCTACTAATCAAATACGCTAAAAAAACATTTGCAATAAAGAATGAAAAAATAAAAAAGATAATCCATTTAGTGAATCTTTTTCTTATTTTTTCAGCATTCCATTCCTGCTTATTTAAGCGTAATTGGGCACCTCTGTCACCATCTATCCAATATTCTATTCTTCTAAACACCATTTCCATAAAAATAGTTTGCGGACAAAACCATCCACAAAATATTCTTCCAAACGCAACTGTAAATAATGTTAATCCAACGACTCCAACAATCATTGAAATAACAAATAAGTGAAAATCTTGTGGCCAAAATGCAAATCCAAAAATGCTAAAACGTCTTTCCAGAACATTAAACATTAAAAACTGATTTCCATTAATTTTAACAAAAGGAGAAGCAATTAAAAAAACCAATAAGAAATAACTTAACAGTTTTCTTTTATCATAAAATGGTCCAGAAGGTTTTTTAGGAAAAATAAAATTTCTTTTCCCATCTGCATTGATTGTTGCTATTGTGTCTCTAAAACTTTCGTCGTTAATTGTTGACATCTTATTGTAGATTTGATATAGGTTAAAAAAGGTTTTGAGTAAACTCAAAACCTTTTTTTAAGAATATTATTTTGTAGCTGGTGTGGCTACTTTAGTAGAATCTGAAACTTTTTCAGTTGGTTGAGCTGCTGTTGCTTCTTCAACCCATATTTCACCCTCTGCTGCTTTAGCTCCTGCAGGATTAGTTCCTTGCAAACTTAAGATATAACTTGCAACACTTTGAATTTCGGTAGGTTTAAGGTTTTTATTCCAAGCTACCATTGTTGCATTATTTTTACTTCCTTCAGAAATTAACTTGAAGACATTTTTGATACCACCTCCGTTAATCCAATGTTTATCTGTTAAGTTTGGTCCTACAAGTCCTCCTCCATCTGCTTTATGACAAGCTGCACAAGCATTTGTAAAAATTTCTTTTCCTTTTGCTAAGCTTGCTGCATCTGTTAAAAGTGTTACTTTGTCTACATTCATATCGTCTGGAGCAGCTTTTGCATTTTTAGAATTTTCTAATTCGGCCAATTCAACTTCATTTTTAAATTCTTGTGCTTGATCATAATCACCTACAATATGGAAACGAACCAAATATACTAAAGCAAATATAATTGTACCATAGAATAAATATACCCACCATGGAGGCAACACATTATCTAATTCTTTGATACCATCATAATCATGATCTAACATTACGTCAGATTCTTGCTCGATATCTTTTGAACTTGTAAGTTTACCCATAACATTTTTGAACCCTTTACTTTCAAAAAATGATACTGATTGAGCGTCTTCTAATTGTTTTTTCTGTTCATCTGTTAACAAATGATAAGTAACTTTATCAACCGCATTTACAACTATTTCAATTGCGATTAATAAAAACAGGAATACTCCTAAAAATAAAGCTACCATTGGGAACTTTATGAAAGCGGGCTTATCTCCTGAGTCAATAAAATATTCCAAAGCTGCAAATACAATTGCAAATATTAATGGAACTCTTACGTATGATGGAATTAATTTTTTCATATGTAGATTATTTGTTTTTTTATAAGGAATATGGAATAACCATGATTTTCAAGATTTTATCAATCTAAGTTTTTTTACATCATGGTTATTTCATTATCCACTTTTTATAATTATAACTATTCGTCGTTTAAAGGAAGTTCACTTATTTCTTTAATTTTCTCTTTGCTATAAGTCATTGCCCACACAGTGAACAAAATAAAAGCAGTAAAGAAAATTGTCAGTGAAATAATTGGATAAATTTCCACACCTGCTATAGATTCTAAATTATGTTTTACAAATTTTAGCATAACTAATTAGTTTTTATCTTTAACTTGTGTATCTGTACCTAATCGTTGTAAGTAAGCAATAAGTGCTACAATTTCTCTGTTTTTCAATGGAGAAGCTGTTTCTTTTTCAAACGATTTTTTAATCTCTGAGTTCTTCATTAAATTAGATTCAATTTTAGAAGCTTGTGCATCGATATTTTTCAATGCATCGTTAATTTCAGCATCAGTATATGGAACACCTAAAGTAACCATAGCTCTCATTTTATCTTGAACCATTGAATTATCTAATTCATTTTTAATCAACCACTGGTATCTTGGCATAATTGATTTTTCATTTAAACCTTGAGGATTATACATATGGTTAAAATGCCAATCATCTGATCTACCTCCGTTGAAAGGTTTTCCTGTTACACCTTCTCTAGCTAAATCTGGTCCTGTACGTTTAGAACCCCATAAGAATGGATGATCATAAACAAACTCACCTGCTTTAGAATAATCTCCATAACGCTCAACTTCAGAACGGAAAGGACGAACCATTTGAGAGTGACATCCAACACATCCTTCTCTGATATATAAATCTCTACCTTGTAATTCTAGCGGAGTATATGGTTTAACTGAAGAGATTACTGGAATATTTGATTTTACTAATATTGTAGGCAAAATTTGAACTAAACCACCAATTAAAATTGCAACAGTAGTTAACAACATAAATTGAACTGGTTTTCTTTCTAACCAAGAGTGTAATTTTTCGCCTTTTAATCTACTAGGTGAAATTACTG
This sequence comes from Flavobacterium sp., assembly GCF_035299005.1. Taxonomy (GTDB): domain Bacteria; phylum Bacteroidota; class Bacteroidia; order Flavobacteriales; family Flavobacteriaceae; genus Flavobacterium. The sequence continues at coordinate 218,321 of NZ_DATGXL010000006.1, read as the reverse complement.
CTAATGCAGGAGCTTCAGCTAATTCATCTTCTACTGCAACACCTTGCTTAACTGTTCTTATAATATTATAAACTAAAACAATAACTCCAGTTAAGTATAAAGTACCACCTACAGCACGCATCCAATACATTGGCATTAATTCTGTTACAGTTTCAAGGAAGTTACCATATTGTAAAGCTCCACCGTCTGGTTTAAATTGTTTCCACATAGAAGCTTGAGTAAATCCAGCAACATACATTGGTAGTGAATATAAAACGATACCTAATGTACCTATCCAGAAATGGAAATTAGCTAATTTTTCAGAGAATAATTTTGTTTTTGTCATACGAGGTATTAACCAATAGATCATACCAAATGATAAGAAACCATTCCATGCCAAAGCTCCAACGTGTACGTGAGCAATAATCCAGTCTGTAAAGTGAGCAATAGCATTTACATTTTTCAATGATAACATTGGTCCTTCAAAAGTAGCCATACCATAACCTGTAATAGCTACTACAAAGAATTTCAATACTGCATCTGTACGAACTTTATCCCAAACACCTCTTAAAGTTAATAACCCATTAATCATACCTCCCCAAGATGGTGCAATCAACATCACAGAGAAAACTACTCCAAGATTTTGAGCCCAATCAGGTAAAGCTGTATATAATAAGTGGTGAGGTCCAGCCCAAATGTAAATAAAGATTAGAGACCAGAAGTGAATAATTGATAATCTATATGAGTATACTGGACGATTTGCAACTTTTGGTACAAAATAATACATCATACCTAAAAATGGAGTTGTTAAGAAAAATGCTACTGCATTGTGACCATACCACCACTGTACTAATGCGTCTTGAACTCCAGCATATATTGAATATGATTTTAATGCAGACACTGGTAACTCTAAACTATTGAATATATGAAGAACAGCTACTGTTACAAATGTTGCAATGTAAAACCAAATTGCTACATAAATATGACGCTCTCTTCTTTTGATAATAGTTCCAATCATGTTGATACCAAAAACAACCCAAATCAATGCAATTGCAATATCAATAGGCCATTCTAATTCTGCATATTCTTTTGAAGTTGAATATCCAAGAGGTAATGAAACGGCTGCAGCAACTATAATTAATTGCCATCCCCAGAAGTGTACTTTACTTAAAAAGTCACTCAACATTCTTGTTTTTAATAAACGTTGCATTGAGTAATAAACCCCTGCAAACATTGCGTTACCAACAAAGGCAAAAATTACCGCATTGGTGTGTAAAGGTCTCAACCTTCCGAAACTTAAAAACGATATACCGCTTGTTAAATTAGGAAATAGAAACAATAAAGCTAATATAAGCCCTACTAACATTCCAACTACACCGAAAACGATGCTGGCATAGAGGAAATTCCTTACAATTTTGTTGTCGTAATAAAATTGTTGCTTGTCCATAATTAGATTGATTTTTGTTTTTGTTTTTCTGTTTGTATTAATTTGTTTGAATTCTCTTTTACTAGCTCATCATCAAATAACATTCTGACTGATGGTGTATAGTCATCATCATACTGACCGCTTTTAACTGCTTTAATAAAAGCACCTAAAAAAAGCACCGCAACGATGATACTAATTGTGATTAATAAATAAATGACACTCATACCTTAAATTTGTGTTAACAAAGTTACTTCCGCTCCTATTTATAAAATATGATATTTATCATATCTTTATTTTTTATGATAATTACTTGTTTCTAGCAAATACATTTGTCATAATTGTTACAAAGCTTACTATTGTAATTGTACTCAATGGCATAATTATAGCAGCGACGATCGGATCTAACTTCCCTGTAACCGCAAAACTCAGTCCTACAACATTATACAACAAAGACAAACCAAAACTCATATAAATAGTTTTCATAGCATTTTTAGAATATTTCATAAAAAAAGCTATTTTATCAAATTGACTTGCATCTAAAATTCCATCACAAGCTGGAGAAAAAACATTAACATTTTCAGAAATAGAAATTCCGATGTTACTTTGAGCCAAAGCTCCGGCATCATTCAATCCATCTCCAATCATCATTACATTTTTTCCGCTGTTCTGTAATTGTTCAATATAATTTAATTTTTGTTCTGGTTTTTGATTGAAAACTAACAACGTACTTTTAGGAAGCATCTTCTCTAAAATTTTGCGTTCTCCATCATTATCTCCCGATAATACAATTAATTGATATTTGGGGGTTAATTGTTCAAATAATTGTTCTAAACCTTTTCGATATTGGTTGTTAAATACATAACTACCTTTATATACGCCATTAATTTCAACATGTACTTTTGTCTTCTTGTGCGTATTTTCACTCATGTGTTCTAAAAATTGAGAGGAACCCAACTTTATAGTACCTTCCTCAAATTTAGCAAAAATTCCTTTACCAATTACTTCTTCAAAACTAATTGTTTCAATTTTTTCTTGATTGGGTATAAAATCATACAATCTTCTACTCAAGGGATGGTTAGATCCTCTTAGTGCATTTTTTAATAATTTTAATTCAAAATCGTTTAAAATTTGACCCTCATAAGTAATAGAAGTTTTCTTATTGGTAGTAATTGTTCCCGTTTTATCAAATACAATGGTGTCAACTTTTGCTAGTTGTTCTACAACCAAAGCATTTTTTAAATAGAATTTACGATTACCCAAAATTCGCAAAACATTACCCAATGTAAATGGAGCTGTTAATGCCAAAGCACACGGACACGCTACAATTAAAATAGCTGTAAACACATTAAATGCAGTAGAAATGTCAATGAATATCCAATAGACAAATGAAACAACCGCTAAAGCTAATAACGCTGGCGTAAAATAACGACTGATTTTATCGGTTATGGTTTTATGCTGCTGCTCAACCCTCTTTTGAAAAACATCGTTACTCCATAATTGGGTTAAGTAACTTTGAGAAACAGAAAATAACACTTCCATTTCGATGACTTTTCCCAACTGTTTTCCACCCGCAAAAATTTTATCTCCTGATTTTTTTTCAATTTGAACGGCTTCACCTGTAACAAAACTGTAATCTATCGCTGCTTTCTCCGAAATTAATATTCCATCAACTGGAATTAATTCTTGATTTCTAATTAATAACCTATCTCCTTTTTCGATATCATACACTTGAACTGATTCTTCAGTTCCATTTGGTAATACTTTTGTAATTGCAATTGGAAAATATGATTTATAATCACGTTCAAATGAAAGAAAGTCATACGTTTTTTGTTGGAATAATTTTCCTAATAACATAAAGAAAACCAAACCACACATACTATCAAAAAAACCTTGACCATAATCAAAAACAATATCAACAGTACTTCTAACAAACATTACTATAATTCCTAAAGCAATAGGAATATCAATGTTTAACATCCTAGATTTAATACTTTTCCATGCAGAAACATAATAACCTGAAGCAGAATAAATAAAAGAAGGCAATGATAATCCAAAAATTAGCCATCTAAAAAAACCTCTGTATTGGTTAATCCAATATTCTTCAACTTCAAAATATTCAGGAAAGGATAGCAGCATGATATTTCCAAAACAGAAAAAAGCCACACCTATTTTATAGATTAAACTCCTATCTACTTTCTTTTTACCTTCGTCAAAGTTTTCTAAACTAATATAAGGTTCATATCCAATAGAACTTAACAAATAAACAATATCTTTCAAAGAAGTTTTTTCTGGGTTAAATGTTACCCGAACTTTCTTTTCACCAAAATTAACCTGAGAGGTACTTATTCCTGGTTGAAGTTTTTGTAAATTTTCCAAAATCCAAATACACGAACTACAGTGTATATGAGGAATGTAGAGTGAAACAATATGTGTTGTATTCTCTTGGAATTCGAGAAGCTTTGTAACAATTTCTTCATTGTCTAAAAAGTCGTACTTACCTTGTATATCCTGTGGAGTAGCACCTGGTGCTGCCTGAAAATCATAATAACACGATAAATCATTTTGACTAAAAATCTCGTAAACAGTCTTGCAACCATTACAACAAAACTTCTTATCGTCAAATAAAATCTCGTCTTTTTTTATTATTTCATTACCACAATGGAAACAATTTTCTGTGTCCATAAATTTGCTCATTTTACCTTTGACAAAGTTCTTTTATAAATATAGTACAAAATATGATATTTGTCATACATTTTTGTAATTTTGTAACCGCAATAAATAAAAATTTATTTATGGAAAAATGTGAACAGTGTATCGTAAGGCAGTTTAGTTCTTTGAAAGCTTTGAGTAAAGATGAGCTTTTAAAAATGGCTGAATGTAAAACTTCTTATACCATCAAAAAAGGTGAACCTATTTTTGAAGAAGGTGAAGTAACAAATGGTATTTATTGTGTTAAAGATGGGGTTTGCAAATTATCAAAACTAAGTGATAATGGTAAGGACCAAATTGTAAAATTGGTAAAACCTGGCGAATTATTAGGACAACGTTCCATGATAAGTGACGAACCTGCTAATCTGAGTGCTGTAGCATTAGAAGACATGGAAGTTTGTTTTATTCCAAAGAGCGAAGTAATGCAATTTTTTACGGATAATAATCAATTTTCAATGAATGTTATGCGTACAATATGTGATGATTTGAAAGATGCCGACGATCACATGGTTAACATGGCTCAAAAAACTGTTCGTCAAAGACTTGTAGAAACACTTATTTATTTAGAAGAAACTTTTGGCAAAAATGATGATGATTCATTACGCATTCAACTTTCAAGAGAAGAGTTAGCAGGAATGATAGGTACTGCCACAGAAAGCTGCATTAGATTATTATCAGAACTTAATAAAAGTGGTTTTGTTGAACTTACTGGAAAAAAGATTACAATTCTCGATAAAAACAAATTAAAACGATTTGCATAAAAAATCCGCTATTAAGCGGATTTTTTGTATATTACTTCCTCGGTCCTTCCCAATTCGAAAATCCGCCTAATAAATTATATGTGTTTTCAAAACCAAGTTGTTGCATAACACCACACGCTTGACTACTTCTTGCTCCTGCTGCACAATACACGTAATAATTTTTTGATTTATCCAACTCTTCTACTTTATATATAAAGCCTTGACCTTTATAGATATCAATATTAATAGCATTTGGAATTGAACCATCATTGTATTCATCTTCTGTACGCACATCAATAAGTACTCCATTTTCATCAGCTAAAAACTGACTCCACCACTCTTTTTGTTCTAAATTCATTGTATAAAATTTTAGTCAAAAATACTATCTAAAATTTAATTTCAAAACTTTAATAAAAAATTAACAAACATTTGTACATACAAATAATTTTTTTACTACATTTGTACATACAAATTTTACAAACTCAAATGAGAATAGAAGAAATCATAAAACCGACCTATCCAATGGCAATAGAAAAGAAAACATTACTCAATGTAATGTTTACTCAAAATGTCATTTCTGAAAAGTTTAATGAAATATTAAAACCATTTGACTTATCACCCGAACAATTTAATGTGTTACGCATTTTAAGAGGGCAAAAGGGAAATCCTGTAAATATGTGCACTATACAGGAAAGAATGATTGCCAAAACCAGTAATACAACAAGACTTGTAGATAAATTGCTTTTAAAAGACCTAGTAATTAGAGAAATATGTCCAGAAAACAGGCGAAAAATGGAAATTACCATTACCGAAAAAGGGTTACGTCTTTTATCTCAATTAGATCCAATTGTGGATGAACACGAACAAACTTTTGCGAAAAATTTATCAGTTTCAGAACTTGAATTGTTAAACGAACTATTAGAAAAATTTAGAAATTAATATAAAAAACGCTATGAGTAATAAATTTATTGAAAATCAAAACTGGCGCTATGCCACTAAAAAATTTGATGCTTCAAAAAAAGTATCTGAACAAGATTTAGAAACTTTGAAAGAAGCCATCAGGTTGAGCGCTTCATCTTATGGATTACAATTATACAAAGTATTGATTGTGGAAAATCCTGAAGTTAGAGCAAAATTACAACCTGCATCATGGGGGCAATCACAAATAGTTGATGCTTCTCACCTATTCGTTTTTGCAAATATAACAGATGTACAAGAATCTCACATAGATGATTATATAGAAAATATAGCAAAAACAAGAGGTTTAAGTATTGATGATTTAAAAGGATATGGTGATTTTATGAAAGGTAACTTAGTAAGTTTACCAGCAGATAAAAAAGCTGTATGGACTTCAAAGCAAACTTATTTAGCGCTAGGTAATTTACTTAACGCAGCGGCAGAATTAAAAATTGACGTTACCCCAATGGAAGGTTTTGAACCAGAAAAATATAATGAAATCTTAGGATTAAACCAATTGGGATTAAACGCTTCTTTAGTTGCAACTGTTGGATACCGTCATGAAGAAGACGCAACACAACATTATGCTAAAGTAAGAAAATCTAAACAAGAATTATTTCAAACTATTTAATAAATAACCCTTTAACATTAAAAATTTAAAACAATGAAAAATTTAAAATCAATCGCATTAGCTTTAGTAGCTTTCGTAACATTATCAACAACTGCACAAGTAAGCAAAAAAGTTGACGCATCTAAAAGTACCATCAACTGGGTTGGAAAAAAAGTAACAGGCGCTCATGAAGGAACTATTAATTTAAAAGAAGGAAAATTAATTTTCAATGGTAAAAAATTAGTTGGAGGAAACTTTACTGTAGATATGACAAGTGTATCAACTACAGATTTATCTGGTGGAATGAAAGAAAAATTAGATGGTCACTTAAAATCTGATGACTTCTTTGGAACTGAAAAATTCCCTACAGCTACTTTAGTTTTCAAATCTATTGGTGAAAAAGGAAATGGAGTTTATACTGTTACTGCTGATTTAACAATCAAAGGAAAAACAAATTCTATTGCTTTTGAAATTACAGTGAATGGAAATACTGCTACAGCAGCTTTAAAAGTTGACAGAACAAAATATGACATTAAATATGGTTCAGGAAGCTTCTTTGATGGATTAGGAGATAAAGCTATCTATGATGAATTTGATTTAACTGTAAAGTTAACGTTCTAATAACGACTGGGAAAAATTGCTATGAAAAACAAAAAGCCTTGAAGAAGTTCAAGGCTTTTTTTATGGGTTTATTTTTAAATTTAAGTGATTTAACAACACTTGATATTTACTCAACTCAATCATTGCATCATCATCTTCGGTCGTATCTAATAAATCATCTAGATACTCACTAACTTCAAGTAATTTTGAATTGGCCTCTGGAACTTTATTAGCCGCAACAAAATCAATTATTTCCTGAATGTCATTAATTATTTTCTCGCTATTAATCATTTTTTAAGTCAATATATTTCGTTTAATTTCTGCCAAAGATAAGTTAGTTTTTAATAATGATTCGATTATTATTTTTCTTGTTAAATGAATATTCTCAATTTTATAATAGCTTGCCCAAGTAGTAGTTTCTATTATTTCTTTAATTTGTCGAATTACTTTTGCTGTTTCTGAAGCATTTCGTACTATTGATTTTTCATCATAATTTGGGTTGTTTTTATGCTGAAAAATTACAGCATTTGTTTCAAAATCAACTTCAATATAAAAAAGTTTCTCGGTGTCATTATTCGGATAAAAATCTACCCATTTAGCAAAACCAATTCTATTATTAGAATTATTGATTTTTGAACTAGAATTTGAAATCAATCGCCATCTACAATTTGCAGCCCTACCCCAATGATTAGAAATGCGATAAACCCCTTCATCACTAAAACTATAACTACTTCCTGATTTACTCTTATGATGTATTATCATATCAGAAATCTCATCAAAAGTAACTTCTTTAAACTCACAAAAAGTATGTTTATGAAAATTTGTTTTATTGTACTTTTTTGAGGTCATTTTTGTTCAAATCAATTTCTTTGTAACAAATGTAACATTTGATTTTTAAAGATTAATAGTATCTTTACAAAAAAAGGAATTCAAATGAAAGATATTTTAAATCAAGCCTACGGATATATTTTTGAAGAAGCTCTAATTGATGAAATTTTAAAAGTTGCCACCTACAAAGAGTTTAAAGCTGATGACTATTTAATTGAAATCGGTGACTACATCAAAACAATGCCGCTATTATTAAACGGTGCAATTAAAATATTAAGGGAAGATGAAAATGGAGATGAATTGCTTTTGTATTTTCTTGAAAGAGGCGATACTTGTGCAATGACCTTGACTTGCTGTATGGGACAATCCAAAAGTAGAATTAGAGCTATTGCCGAAACAAATGGAGCACTATTAATGATTCCTGTTGAAAAAATGGAAGATTGGTTAACCAAATATAAAACCTGGCGAAATTTTGTGTTTGATAGCTATAATGTAAGATTAATGGAAATGTTAGAAGCAATAGACACATTGGCTTTCATGAATTTAGACGAACGTTTGTACAAATATCTAACCGACAAAGCTAAAGTAATTGGTGATACTGAAATTCACAATACGCATCAAGAAATCGCATATGAAATGCATACGTCAAGAGTTGTAATCTCAAGATTGCTAAAAGCGTTAGAAATTCAAGGTAAAATTAAACTACATAGAAATAAAATAGAAATTTTAGAATTTTAATGGAGTTACTTGGTTATTTTGGGGCACTTTGTATTGGTTTAGTTTTAGGACTAACAGGTGGAGGTGGCTCTATTTTAACTGTACCTATTTTAGTATATATCCTATCCATAAATCCAGTTATAGCAACAGCTTATTCACTTTTTATAGTGGGAACGACTTCTGTCTTTGGAGCCATTCAAAATTATAGAAAAAATTTAGTAGATATAAAAAATGGATTTATTTTCGCAATCCCATCATTTATTGCTGTATATTTAACTAGAAAATTCATTGTACCTCAAATTCCTGAAATTATTTTAAAAGCACCTTTTGTTATTACTAAAAGTATGTTTTTAATGGTATTTTTTGCAACAATCATGATATTTGGGGCACTTTCTGTTTTGAAAAAGAAAAATACAGAAACATTACCAACACAAAAAAGAAATATACTATTTATAGGAATTCAGACTTTTTGTATTGGAATTATTATTGGTCTTGTAGGTGCTGGTGGCGGGTTTTTAATTATACCTTCATTAATATTATTTATAAGATTACCTATACGAAAAGCTATTGGAACTTCATTATTCATAATTGCAATGAATTCATTAATAGGCTTCATGGGTGACGTTCAAAATATTACTATTGACTGGCTATTCTTATTAACATTTAGTTCAATTTCTGTTGTTGGTATTTTCATAGGAATGTATTGGAGTAAATTTACCAATGAAAAACAGCTTAAAAAGATATTTGCCTATTTTGTATTATTGATGGCGGGTATAATCTTGTTAAAAGAATTTTAAATGTAACAAATAGTACCCAACTATATAAAAACATAAAGTATTTTTGTAAAAAAATTAAACTATGAAAATCGAACAAATATATACCGGATGCATTGCTCATGCAGCATATTACATCGAAAGTAATGGAGAAGCAGCCATTTTTGATCCATTAAGAGAAGTACAACCATATATTGATGAAGCAACTAAAGATGGTTCAAAAATCAACTATATTTTTGAAACACACTTTCATGCAGACTTTGTGTCAGGACATTTAGATTTAGCTCAAAAAACTGGTGCTAAAATTGTGTATGGACCAACAGCTAAACCAAATTTTGATGCCATTATTGCAACAGACGGACAAGAGTTTAAAGTTGGTGGTGTTACAATAAAAGTAATTCATACTCCAGGTCACACCTTAGAAAGCACCTGTTATTTAGTAACAGATGAAACAGGTAAACAGCATGGAATAATCACAGGAGACACCTTGTTTATTGGAGATGTTGGACGTCCAGATTTAGCACAAGAACTAGTTGAAGATTTAACACAAGAAGTCTTAGCCAATCATTTATATGACTCACTTCGCAACAAAATAATGCCGTTAAATGATGATTTAATCGTATACCCAAATCATGGTGCTGGAAGTGCTTGTGGAAAAAACATGAGTAAAGAAACAACAGATACATTAGGAAATCAAAAAAAAGTGAATTATGCATTGAGAGCAGATATGACTCGTGAAGAATTTATCGCCGAATTATTAGACGGATTAACCCCTCCACCAGCCTATTTTCCACAAAATGTAATGATGAATATTCAAGGATATGAAAGCCTTGAAAATATAATGAATAAATCAAATAAAGCTCTTTCACCTGAAGAATTTGAAACAATAGCCAATCAATCGGAAGCCTTAGTTTTAGATGTTCGTCATGAAAATGATTTTATAAAAGAACATATTCCTAGTTCTATTTTTATTGGTTTACATGGACAATTTGCGCCTTGGGTTGGTGCATTAATCAGAGATACCAAACAACCAATTTTATTAATTACTCCAGATGGTATGGAAAAAGAAACCATTACAAGATTATCTCGAGTAGGTTTTGACAATACTTTAGGATATTTGAATGGCGGATTAAAGGCATGGAAAAATGCTGGTTTTGAAACAGATACAATTGATTCTATAACTCCCGAAGAGTTTGCTTCTAAATATGTAAATTCTATTATTGTAGATGCCAGAAAACCAAGTGAATACAAAGCCGAACATGTTGAAAAAGCTATCAATATCCCTTTAGACTATGTAAATGAACAATTAGCAGAAGTTCCTAAAAATGAACATTTCTTTTTGCATTGTGCAGGTGGATATCGTTCTGTAATTATGGCATCAATTTTAAAATCAAGAGGCTATCATAATATGATAAATGTAGAAAAAGGAATCGCAGGCATAAGAACTACAAACGTACCATTGACAACCTTTGTTTGTCCAAGTACACTAAAATAATTTCATTTAAGTTATATATTAAGTCAGGTCATGTGCCTGACTTTTTTTATGAAACTATTATAAATTAATAATTTTTAAACTCACTAATTTTAAATACATTTGCCAAAATTTAATATAAAAATGAAAAAAATAATTTTAATTATTACAGCTGCAGTAATTCTTTTATCTTGTAATAAAGATGGTTACCAAGTATCCGGAACAGCAAAAGGAATCGAAAACGGAAAAAAAGTATTTATTGAAGTTCCTGACGAAACAGGTAAGCCAGTTGCAATTGATACAGCAGTTGTAGAAGATGGGAAATTTGAATTTGATGGAAAACTTAAAGAAGGTATTGAATTTGCTTATGTAAAATTTGAGGACAATGCTTCTCTTCCAATCATATTAGAAAATGGTAACATAGAAATTGAATTTATCAAAGATTCTGTTCAAAACTCAAAAATAGGAGGAACTAAGAACAATGATTATTTTCAAACATTCAATAATGATAGTAAATCTATCATGAAAAAGGCAATTAAGTTTCAAAATGAAAACCAAAAAGTTTACATGGAAGCTATGCAAAAACAAGATTTAGTTGTATTGCAAGATTTACAAAACAAAATGAAAGTTTTTCAAGAAGAAATGAATAAAAAATCGTTAGATTTTGTTAAGAAAAATAACGACTCTTTTTTAGCTTTACTACTGATTGAAAACTTTGTAAATTCAAAATTTATCTCTCTTGAAGAAGGAAAAACTTATTTTGATAAATTAAGTAAAGAAGTACAAGATACTAAAGCTGGAAAAAAATTAAAAAAAGCTTTCGCTGACAAACCAGCTGAAGTAACTAACATTACTATTGGACAACCAGCACCAGACTTTGCTGCTAATACGCCTGATGGGAAAAAATTATCATTAAAAGAATCATTAGGAAAAGTAACAATTATTGATTTTTGGGCGTCTTGGTGTGGACCTTGTCGTAAAGAAAACCCTAATGTAGTAGCCTTATACAATGAATACCACAGCAAAGGATTAAACATTATTGGTGTTTCTTTAGATAAAGATGCTGCAAAATGGAAAGAAGCTATTGCAAAAGATGGATTAACCTGGAATCATATTTCTAACTTAAAAGAATGGTCTGAGCCAATTGCAAAACAATATGGTGTAGAATCAATTCCTGCTACTTTTATTTTGGATGCAAAAGGAACTATTGTTGCAAAAGATTTGAGAGGTGATGCTTTAAAAGCTAAAGTAAAAGAACTTTTAGGCGAAAAATAATATTTTTTAAACCTTTAAATATAAAATCTCCTACGGGAGATTTTTTTATGCTTTTCATTTACAGAAAGTTAGAAAAAACGTAGTAAAATAGTAATAAATATCTTTGTTTGTAAGAAAAACAATTCTATATTTGCAACCGCTTAGTCAAATAAGCAAGATGGTTTGGGGAGATACTCAAGCGGCCAACGAGGGCGGACTGTAAATCCGCTGATTACATCTTCGCAGGTTCGAATCCTGCTCTCCCCACAAAGAAAAAGCACTTCAAAATTGGAGTGCTTTTTTTATTTAATTTTACAGTGTTTAAAAAGATTTCAAATTAAAAGTAATCTAATGAATATTCGACTTATAGCTATTGGAAAAACTGACAATAAAGACTTACAATCATTAATCAATGACTATACAAAACGATTGTCTTTTTATGTAAAATTTGATTTGGAAATTATTCCCGATATCAAAAATGTAAAAAATCTATCAGAATCCCAACAAAAAGAAAAAGAAGGTGAACTAATTTTATCAAAAATCAGTGCAACAGACCAGCTTATCTTGTTGGACGAAAATGGCAAAACATTCAGTAGTGTAGGTTTTTCAGACTATTTACAAAAGAAAATGAACGCCGGAATTAAAACATTAGTTTTTGTTATTGGTGGTCCGTATGGCTTTAGCGAAACCGTGTATCAAAAAGCACATGGAAAAGTATCGCTTTCAGAAATGACTTTCTCGCATCAAATGGTGCGCTTGTTTGTCATTGAACAAATTTACAGAGGATTTACTATTTTACGAAACGAACCGTATCATCATCAGTAGTTAGAAAAAAGAAGTTTCTGTTCTAAATCAATACACAAAAATCTCCGAAATTCTCATTTCAATTTCTAATGATTGAACTAAAACCATATTTTTAATAAAACTACCATAATCAATCATTTTATCAAAACAAAAATTATAATGCAATGGCTTGTCACTTGGTAAATGTTCTAAATAGGTTATCAAATTTTCTTTTTTGACTTCAGTCGAATTCACAAAAAGCCTATTACCTTTAGCAAAATAAATATTCACTCCAAATTTTGGTTGTTCTAACTTAAATTTCACTTTTGTAAAAGGGAGAAAAGCTAATTGTTTATGAATGCTGTCAGAATATGAAAAATAATTTTCTGAAGCTTCATTCTTGTGTGCACTTCCCTCCTTTTTGGCTTGCAATTTTATTATTTCTGGAACCACTAATCGCAAAGGCAATCGCTTATCTATGTTAAAAATCCAATTGGTAGAACTAATCGAATTTTTTCTATTCACTTCAATCAATGTATCTTTACCTTCACTTTTAAAAAATAAATAAATAGGTGAATGATCTTCAATTTTATCTACAATTGATTTTTCCACTTGCGGTAGTAAAACTTCTTTTTCAGTACAAGAAAACAAACTTATTAAAGTAACTATAATGACTATTTTTTTCATATTTTATTTAATTTACTAACTAATTTTATACACTCTACCGCTTCTTTTACATCATGAACTCGCAAAATTTTGGCTCCTTTTTGTAACGCTACAGTATTCAAAACTGATGTACCATTCAGAGCTTCTTGAGGTGTATTCTCTAATACTTTATATATCATTGATTTTCTTGAAACACCAGCCAACAAAGGTAATTCTAGAATTGAAAATAATTCCATTTTATTTAATACTTCATAATTTTGTTCTACTGTTTTAGCAAAACCAAATCCAGGATCAATGATAATATCTGAAATCCCAAAACTTCTTGCTTTTTGAATTCTTTCTGAAAAATAGAACGTGATTTCTTTTACAATATCATCATACTTTGTCAAACTTTGCATGCTTTGAGGATTTCCTCTCATATGCATCATAATGTAAGGAACCTTCAAATCAGCAACTGTAGGCAGCATTTTTTCATCTAACAATCCTGCCGAAATATCATTTACAATTGCAACTCCGTGTTCCACAGCCACCTTAGCCACAGCTGCTCTAAAAGTATCTACTGATAAAATAATATTTGGAAACGTATTTATGAGTTCTTTAACAACCACTTTCAATCGTTCAATTTCTTCCTTTTCGGAAACAAATTCAGCACTTGGCTTACTTGAATAAGCTCCAATATCAATAAAATCAGCTCCTTCTGAAAGCATTTTATCTACTTGATGAATAATTGAGTTAATTTCTCTGTGTTTGCCTCCATCATAAAATGAGTTAGGTGTAACATTTAATATACCCATTACTTTTGGCACTGATAAATCGATAAGTGTTCCGTTACAATTGATTGTCATTTTAAAGTAAGTTATGCTTTAAAGCTTACGAAATCGATTTCTCATAAAAACATGAAAATCTTTATTCAATATGCTGTTTTCTTTGTTCTTATTTTTTTACTTTTGGAAAAAATTCATACAAATATACAGCAAATAATGTCGAATACTTCTCAACAATACGATAAAGTTATAGCGGTTTGCCGCGAATTATTCAGTAAAAAAATGAAAGATTATGGAAGTGCGTGGCGCATTTTACGCTTGCCTTCTTTAACCGATCAAATATTCATTAAAGCCCAAAGAATAAGAAGCCTTCAACAAAACGATATTCGAAAAGTTGCTGAAGATGAAACTTCAGAATTTATTGGAATTATCAATTACTGTATTATGGCACTTATACAAATTGATAAAGGAATTGTAGACCAACCCGATATGGATGTTGCAGAAGCTATTGCGCTTTATGACGAAAAAGTAGCATTAACCAAAGCCTTAATGGAAGACAAAAACCACGATTATGGCGAAGCTTGGCGCGAAATGCGTGTTAGTAGTTTAACCGATTTAATTTTGCAAAAATTGCTTCGTGTGAAACAAATTGAAGATAATCAAGGAAAAACATTAGTTTCTGAGGGAATTGATGCCAACTATCAAGATATGATTAACTACTCAGTTTTTGCTTTAATTTTAATGGAAAATAAATAACAAGTCGTTAACAACCTGTTTTTAATAGAAGTTGTAATTTTATAAAAAATAAAATTCTCACATGAAGAAAGAAACTATTTCTTGGATAATTCGCAGTGTTGTGGCAGCGCTTTTTATTGTTTCTGCTATAGCAAAATTATATCCTTCACCCTATTTTGCAATTTCTACTTTTGAAGTTAAACAGCTGTATTCATTAGGTTTTTCTGCAGATTTTGCTCCTTATTTTTCAAGAACTTTAATTGGTGTTGAATTTGCTTTAGGTATTTTACTTTTAATTAATCATCATTTAAAAAAAATTACAATTCCAGCCACTATTACATTATTAATTGTTTTTATTGTACACTTAAGTTATGAAACATTTATTAGTGGTAATTCGGGCAATTGTGGTTGTTTTGGAGAATTAATCCCAATGACACCTGTAGAAGCAATTGTTAAAAACATCATCGCTGTAGGGCTGTTATTTTGGCTATTAAAATTACTTCCCTCAGATGGTAAATCAAATTTTTGGATACTTACAACAATAATACTTTTGGGGATTTTAAGTATATTTATGTTGGCACCAATGAAATCGATATCAAATACACTATCAAATTCAAGTACAATTTTAAATGACAGCATAACCACATTAAAACCTGCAACAGATTTCATTTATACTACAGAAACAGTTGCTTCTGATAATGATTCTGTAAAATTGAAAAACGAAAAAGAAATTATTGTAGAAAATAAAATCGATGAACCTGTTGCCAAAAAATCTGGTTTTGCAAACTTCTTTCCTAACATCGATAAAAACAAAAAAATTCTATGCTTTTTTGCTCCGGGTTGTGATCACTGTCAAGAAACTGCAAAGCAATTAACCGAAATGAAACGCAAAGACAAGTCATTTCCAGATATATCAATTATTTTTATGGATGAAGAAGTAGAAAAAATACCAGATTTTTTCACGATTGCTGGTGCAAAATATCCTTATCAAGTAGTTGATGTAATTAGTTTTTGGAATGTATTAGGTAATAGCCGAGACACACCTGGTGTAAAATATTTATGGAATGGAAATGAAATAAAATTTTATGACGGAATTAATGCTAATAAATTCAATGCTTCAGAATTAAAGAAAACCATAAAAAAGAACTATTCAGAATTAAAAAAATAAGTTATGATAAAGAAAATATTCGTTTTAGCAACATTGCTAATTAGTACATTAGGTTGTGCTCAAAAAGAAGAAACAAGCTTCAAAAAGGAAGCGTTAAATAATGTAATGGTAACTGTCGAAAACAAGTCTATTACTTTTGATGAAATTCTAAAAAAATATGAAGGAAAAACTATAGTTGTTGACATCTGGGCTTCATGGTGTTCTGATTGTATCAAAAGCATGCCAAAAGTAAAAGATCTTCAAAAAAAATACCCAGATGCCACTTACCTTTTCATCTCAATGGATAAAACGTATGACGCTTGGATAAAAGGCATTGAAAAATATGAAGTAAATGGTGAACATTATTTAACTTCAGACGGCATGAAAGGTATTTTTGGAAAGTCTGTAAACTTAGATTGGATTCCTCGTTATATGGTTGTTGATAAAAGTGGGAAAATTGTGCTTTACAAAGTAATCGAAGCCGATGACGAAAAATTAATTCAAACATTAGATTCATTAAAATAAAATCATGAGAAAAAACATTGTAGCAGGTAACTGGAAAATGCACAAAAATCAGCAAGAAACGATTGCATTACTGGAAGAAATTATTGCTAAAAAATCAAATACAACAACTGAAATTATTGTAGCACCAACGTTTGTAAACTTAACTAAAGCAGTTGAAAAAACAAATGGTCACAACATAACAGTAGCTGCTCAAAACATGCACCAAGCTGAAGGTGGTGCTTTTACTGGAGAAATTTCAGCACATATGCTAACTGATATTGGTGTTAATACAGTAATATTAGGTCATAGTGAAAGACGTGCTTATTTTCATGAAACAGATGCTTTATTAGCAAATAAAGTAGATACAGCTTTAAAACATGAAATGCGCATAATTTTTTGTTTTGGAGAAGAATTAAAAGACCGTCAAGACAATAATCATTTCAATGTAGTTGAATATCAATTGCGTGATGGATTATTTCATTTAGATAAAAAAGATTGGGCTAATATTGTTTTAGCTTATGAGCCTGTTTGGGCAATTGGAACTGGAGAGACTGCTACTCCCGAGCAAGCCCAAGAAATGCACAAATTCATAAGAACTTTGGTTGAAAAAGTTTATGGTTATGACATTGCCGATGATTTAACTATTTTATATGGTGGTAGTGTTAAACCTGACAATGCCAAAGAAATTTTTTCAAAACCAGATGTAGATGGTGGTTTAATTGGTGGTGCAGCCTTAAAAGCTGATGACTTTTTAGCCATTGTGAATGGCTTTTAATTTAGCTTTGTTCATTTAAAGAAAACTCCGATACTTACTCGGAGTTTTTTTTCTTTTGATTGAAACATATTTATTATGCATTTAGACGTTCAAAAATACAACAACAAACTACCTGAAGACCAGGCTATTTGTGATTTACTAGCAAATGAGATAAACTTGCATTTACCCGAAGCCGAGAACAAAATTTGGCACGCTCATCCTGTTTGGTTTTTAGATGGTAATCCAATAGTAGGATACAGTAAACAAAAAAAAGGCATTAGACTAATGTTCTGGAGTGGTAAATCGTTTGAAGAAGATAAACTCAATATTCTAGGAGTAAAATTTCAAGATGCATCAATTTTTTATAATTCAATAGATGAAATCAATAGTATGGATTTAAAAAATTGGCTTCAAAAATCTAAAGAAATTCAATGGGATTATAAAAATATAGTTAAACGCAAAGGAATTTTAGAACGTATTAAATAAAAAACTCCCTATTTCTAGAGAGTTTATTAGTTATTCTTTTGTTTGTCTTTCATATAAAACCGTCTCAACCGTTTCAAAATCTGTTGGTTTATCAGGACTTACGAAATATTTCACTAATATTTGCCCCCACAAATCACCATTTGAGAATTCAGCAATCAACCATCTGTGATTTAATATTTTTGAATTATTTACTAGAAAAACTTTACCATCAATTGGTTCATAAGGAATTAATTTATTCCCATTCTTATTTTCGTTTAAAACTAACAAGTCTTCTTTTACTTTTTCAGCTACTTTTTGATAATCTAATTCATGAGAATAAAAATATTCTTGCGCATCTTCATCACTTTCTAAAGAAAAATAATTTGCTTTTGTCAAATTTATGACCGAGTCGCGTGAAATTTTTAAATTAGCTTTTACCTTCTCAACTTCTTTATCTTTTGCGTCTAATATTTTTGTTGAATTAACATATTGAAAAACATTGAATAACAACGAAAAAACTAAACCATATAAAAAAACATTCTTCATAGTATATTAAATTAAAATTTCTAAATTATCGTGAGCAATATAAACCCCACTTGGAAGCTTTTGTTGAATATCTTCATGAAATCCAAACAAATGACTAATATGTGTTAAATAAGCATTCTTAGGTTGCACCAAAGATATAAAATGTAAAACTTCTTCTAAATTAAAATGTGTAGCATGCGGTTCTTCTCTCAAACAATTTATTACCAATACTTTACAATTTTTAATTTTCTCAATTTCCGCTTTATCAATTGTTTTTACATCTGTTAAATAAACAAAGTTTTGAATTTTATAACCAAATATTTGCAAGTTCCCATGCCAAGCATTGATAGGTTCAACAGCAATATCATTAACCAAAAAGGAAACATTTTCTACAACCTCATTTGGAGTAACAGAAGGCGCTCCAGGATATTTGTTTTCAGTTTCAAAAATATAATCAAACCTTTTTTCTAAATTTGCCAAAACTCGTTTGTGTGCAAAAATTTTGATATTCCCTTGTTTAAAATAGAATGGACGAATATCATCTAAACCCGCAGTATGGTCAGCATGTTCATGAGTAAATAACAAACCATCAATATGCTGGCATTTTGAAGTAAGCATTTGCTGTCTAAAATCAGGCCCACAATCAATAACTATTGAAGTTTCCCCTATTTGTATCCATACAGAAACTCGTAGACGTTTATCACGTAAATCAGAGCTTAAACAAACCGAATGTTGGCTCCCAATTACTGGAATTCCCTGTGAAGTACCTGTTCCTAAAAAATATACTCTCAATTCTTTTTTTACAAAAATAAGAATATTTACCTGATTTTTTCATAAAATGACTAACTTTGCAAATATTATGTTTTAACGCTAAATGTTAAGAAAAAGCCCAAATTAAACACATATGGTTACTGATATTAAAGTTCGTGGTGACAAAGAAATTGAACAGATTCCTTCCACAAAAGATAAAGCCCTAAGAATAAATCTTAATGAAAATATCTATGGTACTTTTGCGGAAATTGGAGCTGGACAAGAAACAGTGCGTAATTTTTTTAGAGCTGGAGCTTCTTCTGGAACGATTGCTAAAGCAATGTCTGCATATGATAAAGACTTTAGTGATGCAATCTATGGCGAAGAAGTTGATGGGAGATACGTTACTGAAAGTCGTTTAAGAAAAATGTTAACCCACGAAATTAATTTGGTGGAACAACGTTTAAGCCGAGACAAACACCCTAACAAATTGTTTTTTAGTTACGCAAACACCGTTGCAACTATTGATTTTGCTAAGCAATTTAAAGGTCATGGTTGGGTTGGGATTGTTTATCAAGTTGAACCTGACGAGGATTATAACGAGATTATTTTACATATACGTTTTAAAGAAAATGATGCCAAATTACAGCAAGAAACTCTTGGGATTCTTGGAGTAAATTTAATTTATGGCGCTTTTTACAAATACAACGATCCAAAAAAATTATTACGATATTTATATGACCATTTAGACAAAGACCAGTTAGAAATTGATACCATTAACTTTTCAGGACCACGTTTTGCAAATGTTGACAATCGATTAATGAGTCTACAATTGGTTAAAAACGGTATGACAGATGCCGTAATGTTTGGACCAGATGGAAAAAACATACTTCCTGCAGCGGTTTTATACAAAAAAAATATTCTTGCCCTAAGAGGGAGTTTTAGACCCGTAACTAAAGTGAACATGGACATGTATGAAGAATCATACAATATGTTTATTCAAGAAAATAAGGTAGATAAAGAAAATACATTTGTAGTGTTTGAAATTACACTTTCGAACCTAAAAGCAGAAGGTGAGATTGATGAGCGTGATTTCCTTGACAGAGCTGAATTACTTTGTAAACTAGGACAAACTGTTATGATTTCAAACTTCCAAGAATATTTCAAAGTAGTTGAATATTTTTCAAACTATTCTAAAGCTAGAATGGGATTAGCAATGGGAGTTAGTAACTTGGTCGAAATTTTTGATGAAAAATACTATCGTCATCTATCTGGAGGAATTTTAGAAGCTTTTGGAAAATTATTCTACAGAGATTTAAAAGTATATTTATATCCAATGAAGGACGAAGATGGAAACATCATTACTTCTGAAAACTTAAAAGTACATCCAAGAATGAAAGAATTATATAAATTCTTTAAATTCAATGGAAAAGTAATCGATATTAAGGATTATGATGAAAATAATTTAGATATTTTCTCTAGAAAAATATTAAAAATGATTTGCAAAGGAGAAACAGGTTGGGAACACTTACTACCTGATGGAACTGCAGATATTATTAAAAAAGAAAAATTATTCTCTTATGCTTGTGAATTAGATTTAAAAGAACCAGAAGAAATAAAATAAAAAAAGGCTACAATAAGTAGCCTTTTTTTATTTCAAAATTTGATCTGAATGAACTTTAGTTTTCACATCGGTTATGACATCTTCAATAATTCCATTTTCATCAATTACAAAAGTCGTTCTATGAATACCATCATATTCTCTGCCCATAAATTTCTTTGGTCCCCAAACACCAAATGCCTGAATAACCGATTTATCTTCATCAGCTAATAACGGAAAAGGTAAATCATATTTATCTATAAACTTAGCTTGTGCTTTAGCACTATCAGCACTTACACCTAATAATACATAATTATTTGCTTGAAAGCGAGCAAAATTATCTCTTAAATCACACGCTTCAGTTGTACAACCCGGTGTACTTGCCTTTGGATAAAAGAAAACAACTAATTTCTTTCCTTTATAATCGGCCAATTTGTGAGTTGTTCCTTTTTGGTCTAAACCTGAAAAATTAGGTGCTTTATCTCCTACCTTTAATGTTGTCATTTTATTTTTAGTTTAAAAGTTTAAAGTTTAAATTTGTTTAAAGTTATGCAATAAAATTATAAAAATGACTAAAAGCGAAAAAGTAACATTTGTTATAAATACGTTAAATGAATTATATCCTGAAATTCCGATTCCGTTAGACCATAAAGACCCATACACTTTGTTGATTGCAGTTTTGCTTTCGGCACAATGCACCGATGTTCGTGTGAATCAAATTACACCACTCCTATTTGCCAAAGCTGATAATCCGTATGATATGGTAAAAATGACAGTGGAAGAAATCAAGCAAATCATTCGTCCGTGTGGTTTATCGCCTATGAAATCGAAAGGAATTCACGGTCTATCTGAAATTTTAATTAACGAATACAATGGCGAAGTACCTCAAAGTTTTGAAGCTTTGGAAGCCTTGCCTGCTGTTGGACACAAAACAGCAAGTGTGGTGATGAGTCAAGCATTTGGAGTCCCTGCTTTTCCTGTTGATACACATATTCATCGCTTAATGTATCGTTGGGGATTAACCAATGGCAAAAACGTACAACAAACCGAGAAAGATGCTAAACGCATTTTCCCAAAGGAATGTTGGAACGATTTGCACTTACAAATCATTTGGTACGGTCGTGAATATTCACCAGCTCGTGGTTGGAATTTAGAAAAAGATATTATTACGAGGGCAATTGGGAGAAAGAGTGTAATTAATGAAATTAAAAAATAAATGGGAACAAGAAGTATAAATCATATGATTTTTGCAAGTGTTTATCCACATTATGTAAACAAAGCTGAGAAAAAAAATCGAACAAAAGCAGAAGTTGATACAATTATTTGTTGGCTAACAGGTTATACTCATGAAAACTTACAAAAGCAAATTGATACTAAAGTTGATTTCGAAACTTTTTTTCATCAAGCACCCCAACTCCACAAAAATGCTATAAAAATTACAGGAGTAATTTGTGGCTATCGTATTGAAGAAATAGAAGACCCATTGATGAAAAAAGTGCGGTATTTAGATAAATTAATAGACGAACTAGCCAAAGGAAAAGCAATGGAAAAAATTTTAAGACAATAAAAATAAAAAATGCCTCAAATTTTATTTGAGGCATTTTCTTTAATTAGCTATAATTTCAATCGAAACATTGCCCACTTTATAGGTACTCAATGCTTTTGAATAATTGAGTAAAAACGAAATTGTTTCTTTTTTAGGTAACATGTTTTGAGGAGCTAATTTTTTCTTAGAGTAAAGTTTTGCCATTAAATATGATTTTTTGTTATAACTGAATAACGGCAAAATTTTACTTTTAGTATTAATTCGTCAAAATAATTTGATTTTTTTCAATAATTTTTCTCAAATTTAACAAAGCATAACGCATTCTACCTAATGCTGTATTGATGCTAACACCTGTTAAATCAGCTATTTCTTTAAAACTCAAGTCTTGGTACATACGCATTACTAAGACTTCTTTTTGATCATCAGGCAACTCATCTAACAAACGTGTTAAATCATACTCAACTTGATCAGTAATCATTTTACTTTCAATAGTTGGCGCATTATCTGTCATATAATTAAAAATAGAATATTCTTCAGTTTCACGTTGGAAAGGCATTTTTTTAGATTTTCTAAAATGATCAATTACCAAATTGTGAGCGATACGCATTACCCAAGGCAAAAACTTCCCTTCTTCGTTATATGATTTTGTCTTAAGTGTTTTAATAACTTTAATAAAGGTATCCTGAAAAATATCATCAGATAAATCTCTATCGTTAACTTTTGAATAAATAAATCCGTAGATTTTAGATTGATGTCTTTCAATCAATGAAGCTAAAGCTGACTCATCGCCGCTTATATAATTCTTCACCAATACCGCATCTGGAAGTACAAGATTAGCCATAACAATACCTTTTAGTTAATTAAAGATTCGGGTTCTAAAAAGTACTTTTATTGTATAGGCAATTCTGTTTAGGAGATTAATAAGTCAAATTTAACATAAATTTTAATTAAAAAACAAATCTTCAGTAGAATTTTAACATTTTAATTGAAAAAATTAAACAAAATATGCGTTTAGCCATGTCTAAACGCATATTTATGAAATGAAAATTAAATTATTGATATACTTTAATGTAGTCAATTATAAATTCTTGAGGAAAAATTGCATCATTAACTTCAGGCCCTCCAAAATTTCCTCCAATAGCTAAATTAATAATAAAATAAAATGGCTGATTATAAGGCCAAGTGTTTTCGTTTTGGATTTTGGGTTGAAATGTATATACTAAAACCTCATCTACAAAAAAAGCAATCTTATTTTTATCCCATTCTATAGCATAGACATGAAAACCTTCTTCTATATTTTCAATTTTTGTTTTCTTTGTATTTATGGTATTGCCATGGCTATCTTTTGTGTGCAAAGATGTAAAAATCATATCTGGTTCTTTTCCAACATACTCTAGTATATCTATTTCACCACATTTAGGCCAACCCACATCGGAAATATTGGCTCCTAGCATCCAAAAAGCAGGCCAAAGACCAGTTCCTACGGGTAGTTTAGCACGAGTTTCTATTCTTCCATATTGAAACTCTTTTTTGTCTTTAGTAGTAATTCTAGTAGACGAATATATATTTTCTTCCTTTTTAGCTTGAATAGTTAAAAATCCATCTTTTACCGAATGGTTAGTTTTAGTATAAATTTGGGCTTCATTATTTCCCCATCCGCAAAGATTAGGGCATCCATTACCTAACTCATAATTCCAAGTTGTTTCATCTAATTTAATACCATTGAAATTTTCTTCCCAAACTAATTTTCTTTCTGAGATTTGACTAAAACAGAAAGTGCTAAACAAAAATAAAACAAAAACATCTTTCATAATCTACTATTTATTATATTGAAAATCAGCCTCCAAAGTGTTATCAGAACTTCCTCCAATAAAGACTTTAAAATCTCCAGCTTCAGGTTCCCACTTGTGATTTGCTGTATAAAATTCAATCATTTTTTCATCTATTACAAAAGTTATAAGCTTACTTTCATAAGGTTGCAATTCAACCAATTCAAAACCTTTTAATTCTTTTACTGGACGTGTAAAACTACCAATCAAGTCTCTAATATATAATTGTACAACTTCTTTACCTGCAATAGCGCTATTATTTTTTAAAACTACACTTACTTGTATCATACCATTTATTGAGAAGCTATTTGATGATAATTTTAAATTAGAATACTCAAATTTTGAATAACTTAACCCGTGACCAAAAGCATACAAAGGTGTGTTTTTTTCATCAATATAATGCGACCAAAAAACACTTTCGGGTTCATTCATTATTGGTCTTCCAGTGTTTTTATGATTATAGTAAATTGGCACTTGACCAATATCTCTTGGGAACGTCATAGGCAATTTACCACTTGGATTATAATCTCCATACAAAACTTGAGCAATAGCATTTCCGCTCTGTGTTCCTAGTTGCCAAGCTTCAACAATTGCAGGTATATGACTTGCTGCCCATGGAAAAGCCAAAGGTCTTCCATTATTTAAAACCAAAACAATTTTTGGATTTACTTTGTAAACTTCCTCTAATAACTCTTGCTGCACACCTGGCAATCCAATATCTGAACGACTCCTACCTTCTCCAGATTGTAAACCATGTTCACCTAAAACCATTACAACAACATCTGCTTTTTTTGCTATTTCAATAGCTTCTGCAAATCCTGATTTATCTTCAGTATTAATCTTGGTTTCCCACATAAATTGAGTTCTTCCTACTGCTACATCTGCACCCTTAGCAAATGACAATTGGTTGTTCGGGTATTTTTGCATACCTTCTAAAACTGATATTGCTGTATTATCATCAGCACCAATTCTCCAACTTCCTAAAGGACTTGTTTTATCATTTGCTAATGCTCCTATAAGTGCTATCTTTTGACCTGATTTATTTAATGGTAAAAGATTCGATTCATTTTTTAATAAAACAATTGATTTTTTTGCTATATCTAATACGCCTTCATGAAATTCTGCTTTACCTAAAGTAGCTTTTTCATATGCTTCATCGCAATATTTATAGGGATTATCAAACAATCCTAATTCAAATTTTACTTTAATAATCCTACGTACTGCATCATCAATTATGGATTCTTTAACCTTTCCTTCTTTTACTAAAGTTTTTAAATGCTCTACATATGCATATGATTCCATATCCATATCAGAACCTGCGTTAATTGCAATTTCTGCTGCTTGTTTACTATCTTTAGCATAGCCATGTGGAATCATTTCATTAATTGAACCCCAATCTGATACAATTAAACCTTCAAAATTCCAATCACCTTTTAGAATATCACGTTGTAAATATTTATTTCCTGTTGCAGGAATACCGTTTAACTCATTAAAAGAATTCATGAATGTTTTAACTCCAACATCTACAGTAGCTTTAAAAGGTGGTAAAACTACATTGTGAAGAATCTCATCACTGATAATAACTGAATTATAATCTCTTCCAGCCTCCGCAAAACCATATCCTGCAAAATGCTTTGCACAAGCTAAAATATTTTTATTAGTTGATAAATCACCTTGAAAACCATTAACTCTTGCTCTTGCAATTTTACTACCTAAAAAAGGATCCTCTCCTGCTCCTTCCATTGATCTTCCCCAGCGTGCATCACGAGAAATATCAACCATAGGCGCAAATGTCCAATTGATTCCTACTGCTCCTGCCTCTTCGGCTGCAATCTCAGCTGATTTTTTAATGGCCTCTAAATCCCAACTAGCTGCTTCTGCTAATGGAATTGGGCTAATTGTTTTATAACCATGTACAACATCAAATCCAAAAAGCAAAGGAATACCTAGGCGTGTTTGCTCAACAGCAATTTTTTGCAATGCATATACATCCTTAACACCTTTTACATTAAGCATTGAACCAACTAATCCTTTCTTTAAGTCTTCATATTTTTTAGCGGCTTGTCCATCTTTTGGAATTGGACCTGTAACATCCCAAAAACCATTATACTGATTTAGTTGACCAATTTTTTCATCCAAAGTCATTAAACTTATAACTGAATCAACCTTTTTGTCAATTAATTGTAATTGGCTAATATTAATAATTTTTTTTGAGGAATTACAAGCTAGTGTAAATAATACAAGAAGTGTTAAACTATATTTTATCTGTTTATATTTCATTTTTAAAATTTCAGAGTTATAAAATTCAAATAACAAGAAGGCAGTTTATTACCTCCTTGTTAATGAACAAACTAAATGAATGAAAAAATTTATTGATAAACTCTTACATAATCAACTTCCATTGAAGATTGAGTAAATGCTGGGTCTATAGTTCCTCCAAAAGTTCCTCCCATTGCAACATTAAAAATCAAGAAAAAATCGCTATTGAATGGTAGTGAATTATTATTTGCTATTGAATGAAATAGTACATCATCTATATAAAATTTAATTGATGTAGCTGTCCAAACTGCTTTATACACATGAAACTGTGTAGATGCACCAGAAATTGTTGTACTATTTGTTATTCCATTTCCGCCAGAGTGACCAGGATAATGAACTGTACCATGAATTATATTTGGCTCGTTTCCTTTGTGTTCCATTATATCTATTTCGCCACAAGCTGGCCATGTATTAGTTGCATAATTTTGCCCTAACATCCAAAGAGCTGGCCAAGTACCTCCACCAGAAGGAAGTTTAGCTCTTATTTCTATTTTTCCGTAAGTAAATTCAAATTTATTTTCAGATTTTAAACGAGCTGAAGTGTAATTAGAACCGCTGAAGCTTTCTGCTTTAGCAGTAATTTTCAAACTTCCTCCTTGAACAATTGAATTGCTAGCGCTATTAGTATAATATTGAGATTCTCCATTACCCCAGCCTCCTGCGCCAATATCGTACCCCCATTTTGAACTATCTGGTGCTCCATCAGTATTAAATTCATCAGACCATACCAAATTTGTAAAATCCGTAACTGGGTCTTGTACCGGTTGTATAGTTGTAAATGTATGATACCATGCTAATGCAGAGTTTCCTCCCATTACTGCTCTAACAACCATTCTATTTTCAGTAATTGAAATAATTTCATAAGAACTTTGTCCAATATAATATCCCATAAATCCATTATCTGAAAAATTCATCATTGTACCTCTTGTTTGGTTTGGCACACCATTAGCTACTACAACAGACTCTGATGGGCTTAGAGAAACTATTTTAACTCCTGATGTGTCATAATTATAACAATAATCATATCCTGCACTTCCTCCTGCAACACTTTGAAATGCAGTATTAAAAAATGTTTGACCTCCATTATCTAATTCATATTTTAAAACATTTCCGTCTAAAGAAAATTTTAAAACATTATTATACAAACAACTACTTTCTGGGCTGGCAGCTTTTTCCCAAGCCGCTGCTTGATAATAAGCTCCATAATAATTTTGAGTAGCATCAGAATTGTTTGGACCTACACCAAGATGACCTGGCTCAGAGGCTGACCAATACCAATTTTTCTGCGAGCCACCAGTTAAAAACTGAACAGCTTCGTCATCAGTAAAATCACTTCTTACTTCAATACTAACAGTCGTATTAGTTGTCACACCTCCTCTACCTGATGCAATTACTGTAACAGTGTACTCATTTACCCCAGTCTGCGTAAATCTCTTTTCAAAAATACCACTTGGTGCATTTTGAGATGTTCCATCACTAAAAACATATCTGTAAGAAATAGCATTATCTGCTGTAGCAGTAAATGTTACAATTCCAGATCCATCTCCATAAGGATTTGAGACATCAACTCCTTGAATATCAATATCCACATTTAAATTTGTTGGTGCACTTAAATCACCAAATGCTTTATCATCTTCTTGACAACTAAAAGCTAGGAAGATTGATAAAAATGCGATTGAACTTTTAATAAATTTATTCATTTTCAGTATTTTTTTTAGTTAGATAATTGAACATCATCAAAATAATAAGTTGCTCCAGTTCCTGCATTTCCAAAATCAAAAAACACAACTAATCTTTGATAATTATTTGCATTAACAATTCCTGTGAAGTCATACGTTAATTCTTCCCAGCCATTTGCAACAGTTGTGGTAACATCTAATTCAGTGTTTATTGAAGAATTTGCAAAATTTTCTAATTTCATTTTAACAACAATCCCTGCCTGTGGCGACCAAACTTTCATTTTTATTTTTTGCATGGTTGCAAAATTGATTGGACTAGCTAATTCAATATATGAACCAGCCCAAACCTGAGCTCCATTTGTTTTCACCAATTGTCCAACTTTTGAACTTGTGTTAATACCTGAAGCATCTGGATTATTTACAACAGAAGCCACAGCTCCACCAAAATCAGTAAATGTATAGGTAAGAGTTGATGATTGAAATGTTAATGGTAAAACAACCGTTTCTGCACCTGTAGTTAGTTCAACATCATCAAAATAATAATTTAATCCTGTCCCATTATTACCAAAATTGAAGAACAATACAATTCTTTGATAATTATTTGCATTATTTACTCCTGTGAAATCAAATATTAATTCTTCCCAACCATTTGCTACTGAATTTGTAACGTCAACTTCGGTATTTATGTTTGGATCTGCTAAATTTTCTAATTTCATTTTAACAACAATTCCTGACTGAGGAGACCAAGCTTTAATTTTAATTTTTTGCATAGTCGAAAAATCAATTGGTGCTCCTAATTCAAGAAATGAACCTGCCCAAACTTCAGCACCATTATTTTTAGTCAATCTAGCAACATTAGCACTCCCATTTCCTGCACTTACATCAGGATTTGAAGCTACAACTGTATTTGCACCACCAAAATTTGTGAAAGCATAATTCAATGTACTTGATTCAAAAGTTACTGGCAATAATACTGGATTTGATATAGTAACATTTTCCTGATATTGTGTAGTAGCAACACCACCACTTAATGCAACAACTGTTACGGTATAAGTTCCTACATTTGCATACGTATGCGTAATTGTTTCACCTTGCATAAAGTCAATTGGAACTTGATTTGGATCTTCACCAAAATAAGCTTGAAAATATGTTTCTAAATCTGCAGTTGCTTGAACTGAAATAGACATATTATCCCCAGTTACATGAGCAATCGTTACATCTAAATTTGTTGGAGGTAAAAATGAAACTGTTAGTTCTTGTGTTACTTCAGTTTTTTCGCCGTTAATTGCCATTCCAACAATTTTAACTTGATATACACCTTCTGCATAAGTATGAATTATTGAACCACCTGGATTAATTATTGCTGGTTCAACAGTTCCATCACCAAAATAAACTTCATATTGTGTAACTCCTTCTCCTCTTGGTAAGATAGTTACCTTACCAGAGTTGTCTTGCTTGATTGTCATTAATGCCGAAATATTTGTTGGCGCATTTACTCCATCAAGATTTACATTATCATCTTCGTTTGAACACCCTACAAAGAAGGTTAGTACGAAAAGACTAATTATTAATTTAATATTCTTCATATAGATTTTTTTTAATAGTTAGGATTTTGTTGCCAATTTCCATTTGAAAATTGAATTTCTTCAATTGGAATAGGAAATATTTCATTTTTATTTGGAGTAAATCCAGTAATTGTAGTTGCCGCTCTATTAGTACGAACTAAATCAAAGAATCGATGACCCTCACCAACTAATTCTAATCTTCTTTCAGCTAAAATAAAATCAGTTAAAGCCGCTCCCGAAGCTGAAATATCATGGTTAGTATCTCCGAATGCTCTACGTCTAACTTGATTTAAATAGGTTCTAGCTTTTACATCATCAATACCGCCTCTGTTATATGCTTCTGCCGCCATTAATAATACATCTGCATAACGAATTGCTCTATAATTGTTTGGGTTGGTTAAGTTTTGGTCACCAATATTTGCATCACCTTGTCTAGGTAAATATTTTCTATTGAAAAAACCTGTGTGTTTATATCCTGTTCCATATGAAGCTCCTGTTGATGAAGCCCATGTTACAATATTTAAAATTGCTACATCACGTCTATTATCTCCAACTTCAAAAGCATCGTACGCTTCTTGTGTAGGCACATTAAAACTATAGCCTGAATCGAATAATGGTCCTGAATAGTTTCTAATTCCATTAAAACCTACTGCAACATTCCCTTCACTACATTGTAAACAACCAAAACCTGCGCCTTCAGTATCTGTATACTGAACTTCAAAAACCGATTCTGACCCATTTTCTCCAGAATTTTCAAAAATCGAGTTGTAATTTGTTACCAATGAATAATTTGCATCCGTAATTAAATCCTCCAAAACATTTGAAGCATCAACAAATTTATCTTGATATAAATATGCCTTTCCTAATAATGCTTGAGCAGCTCCTTTGGTAGCTCTTCCTGTCTCAGGAGCAACTTCATTTAAATTTGCTATGGCATAAATTAAATCTGCCTCTATTGATGCATAAACATCTTCAACAGAAGAACGTGGGATGACTTTCTCGTCTCCTAATTTGAAGCGAGCATCACCTTTCATAGGAATTGGACCAAACCATTTAACTAATTCAAAATGATAATATGCTCTTAAAAATCTAGCTTCTGCAATAATCTGTTCTTTTCCTTCAAAATCAGTTTTATCTTTAAACTCTAAAATATAATTTGCTCTATTAACACCTGCAAACATCCAATTCCAGATATCTCTTAAATTGCTGTTGACTGGTGTATGCGTCATGTCATCTATTTGCTGAAATCCGATTACATCATTTGCACTTTCTCCTCCAGATAGAGTGTTATCTGATGCTATTTCACCCAATAAAACATTGACATAACTTGACTGAAGCATATCATAAGCTGCTATTAGCGCTTTGTAATAATCATCTTCTGAATTGAAATAATTTTCAGAATCAATTGAATAGACAGGTTCTCTATCAACAAAACTATCTGTACAAGCTACAAAAAGTGTTGTAAAAAGTAGCAACCCTAAACTTGTTTTTACTATATATTTTTTCATAATTTCTTTATTTAGAAGTTAGCATTAATACCTAAAATAAATGTTCTAGGTGTTGGATAAAATCCATAATCAATTCCTCCTCCAATAGGAGAGCCGTTGGTTGCTGCTGGATCAAAACCTCTATATTTTGTAAAAGTGTAAACATTATTTACACTTGTGTATAAACGCAGTTTTGACAATCCTATTTTTTGAATGATATTTTCTGAAAAGCTATAACCTAATTGAATATTTTGAATTCTCAAAAACGAAGCGTCTTCAACAAAATAATCTGAAAGGACATTATTATTGGTAGCTGCAGTGGTAACTCTTGGAACCGTATTACTTGTTCCTTCACCTGTCCATCTATCTAAAACATAGTTTAATCTATTTACATCAGAAAGTGTTCTTTCATAATTACGAATCATATCATTTCCTAATGATGCATAAGAATATGATGTCAAATCTAGATTTTTATAATTCAATGTAAAGTTAAAACCCATTGTAACATTAGCAATTGGATCGCCAATATTAGTTCTATCATTTTGATTGATTACACCATCATTATTTAAATCTTTATAACGGATATCACCAGGGGCAGTTGCTGCTCCTAAAGCTGCTTGTGATGGATGCGCATCGATTTCAGCTTGATTTTGAAAAATACCATCAGTTTGATATCCATAAAAATAACCCATTGGCTGACCTGCTTCCATTCTTACAGGATATAATTGACCTACACCAAATGAACCTCCTTCTAAATAGCCTGTACTATTATTTACTTCTAATACTTCATTATCAATAGTTGTTACATTGTAACCAACTTTAAATTTCATGCTTTCAGAAATCTTATCTTCGTAATTAATTGCAAATTCTAAACCTCTGTTTCTAACAGCTCCAGCATTAATTGTTGGTGAACCTGAACCTGGAGCATAAACACCAGTAATACCTGAAACAGGAATGTTTCCAATTAATAAATTATCTCTAGTTTCAGAAAAATAATCTGATGTAATTGACACTTTTTCATCAAACATTTTTAAGTCTACACCAATATCAAATTTTTTAGCTTCCTCCCATTGTAATTTTGGATTTGGCAAAACTCCAACTGCAGTACCATTTACAACACTTCCATTGATAACATATGTAGCTTCTCCGCTTAAAGAACCAACATATCCATTATTTCTAATTTGATCATTACCTAAAACACCATAACTAGCTCTTAATTTCAAAAAATTCAATGTTTTAGTTTGTTTAAAGAAATTTTCGTCAGAAACTACCCAACCAGCAGTAAATGATGGGAAAATTGCGACTCTATTTTCTGGACCAAATTTGGTTGATAAATCTCTTCTCAGTGCTCCTGTTAATAAATATTTTCCATTAAAAGCATATTCAAAAAAACCGAAAAAAGATAACCTTCTTTCATCATAAGCATACGAATAAGTATCTCTTACTCCATCACCACCAGTACCAGTTGCTAAACTTAAATCTGCGTAGTCCCATGAATTATTTGGAACATCATAACCTGTTCCGAATAAACCTGAACCATACTCTTTATAAACTGTAGTTCCTACAGTAGCTTTAACTTTGTGATTTTCACCAAATGTGTTATTGTATTCTGCAAAAAAATCAAAAGTGTAACTGTTATCATTAATCTTATTTTGAGAAACGCTACTTCTAGTAACGTCAAATACTTTTCCTCCATAAGAAACTTCTTTTGCAAAAGATTTACCATCACTGTTACTAGTATTAAAACCCATTCTACTAGTTAATTTCAAATGATTAATTATATCATAATCAAATCGTACACTTCCATTTAATTTTTTTAATTTATAATCATTAAATGTATTATCTAATTGTGCTAATGGATTAATAATTTCTATACCGTACCCTGGTGTACTTGGAACCAATGTATAGTTACCATTTGTATCAAATACTGAAAGTGTTGATGGAGTATTTATTGCATTAAATAATACTGAACCCAAACCACTATCATTAAATGAATCTCTGTCTAAATATGTGTAAATTAAGTTAGTTTGAAATTTAATTTTTTCAGACAAATCTGCATTCAAAGACAAGCGTGCAGTATTTCGTTTAAAATCAGATTTACTCTTTCCTATTATTCCTTGCTGATATAAGTCAGAAGCACTAAAAGAATAAGCAATTTTATCAGAACCACCTGAAAAACTAAATTCATTACTCACCATTGGTGCTTTATTGAAAATTTGATCCTGCCAATCAGTGCCTGTTCCTAAACCACTTACATTTGGATAAGGTAAATTTTGTCCTCCATTTGCATAGCTTTCATTAAGTAATAGTGCATATTCTGTTGCATTCAATAGGTTTAACTTTTTTGATGTTTCTTGAAAACCTGTATAACCAGAATATGAAACCTTAGTTTTAGTATTTCTTTTTCCTGATTTTGTAGTAACTACAACTACTCCATTAGCACCTAATGTTCCATAAATAGCTGCTTGAGCATCTTTTAATACAGTTATTGATTCAATATCGTCTGGATTCAAAATACTTAAATCACCTTGATAACCATCAATAATAACATAAGGACCTGTAGAACCATTTGTTGCTACACCTCTAATTTTAATATCCAATCCTGCACCCGGTGCTCCTGATTGTTGTGTTACAACTACACCTGACACCGTACCTTGAAGTGCTTGTTCTACTTTTATTGGCTTCAAGTCATCAATTGTTTTACCAGTAATAACAGTTACAGCACCAGTAACATCTCTCTTTTTTTGGCTTGAATAACCCAAAACAACAATCTCATTTAATGCCTGTGTAGTTTCAACTAATTTAACCTTAATTGATTCTGATGTTAAAACCTTATACTCAAAGTCTTTATAACCTAAGTAACTAAATACTAAGGTTGAACCAACTGGTACACCAGTAATTTTAAAATTCCCATCGATATCTGTAGAAATACCTGTTTGAGAATTTTTAATAAAAATGTTTGTCCCGACGAGTACTTCTCCCGTACTGGAATCTAATACAGTTCCTGTTACATCAACAGCTTGTGAAAAACCAATTGATGTAAATAGCAAGAATGCAAATAATAATAATTTAGATCTCATAATTTGTTAGGTTTTTGATATGTATAAAATTATATACAACATTGAATAATTTGCCAAAAACAACCTCTACAAAAAACATACATAATAAAAAAAACACTAATTATTTTATAATTCAATAAAACTAATTAGTGTTTATGAGGTAATTTTAAAGATGTTAGAAATTATTTTTTTTAACAAAATTAATTTCGAAAACGTTATTGTTGAGGTTTTGTATAGGTAATTTTATGTTTTTGTTGTGATTAAAATGCTAAAATATACTCGACTAAACCCTGTTCATGTGATAAATCCATTTTTTTACGCAAACGATATCTTTTTATTTCAACGCTTCTCACAGAAATATTTAATAAAGGTGCAATTTCTTTAGAAGATAAATTTAGTCGTAAATAAGCACATAATCTTAAATCATTAGGTGTTAATGATGAATGAGCTTGTTTAACTTTCTTCAAAAAATCGTTATCTGCATTATCAAATGCTTCTTTAAACACATTCCATGTATCTTCTTCTGTGATATTTTTATTAATAGTAGTTATAACAGATTTGATACTCTTATTGCTATCTTCAGAAGTTTTTTTCAAATCTTCTTTAATCAATGATAATAATTCATTCTTTTTGATCAAACTCATTGTTGAAACTGCTAATTCTTTATTTTTATTATCAACGTCATTAGATAATTGCTCGTTTTTAAGTTTCATCAATTGCTGTTCACTCTCTAAAGCAGCAATTTCTAATAACAAGTTATTTTCTTCTATTAACTTTTGTTCTTTATTTTTATAATATCTTTTATAAGTTTTGTGTATGTATATCGCTAGTAAAACTCCCAAAACACAATACAAAATTAGAGCTAAATTTGTAGCATACCATGGTTTTAAAATTTCAAAACTATAAATTGCAATGTTTTCTGGTTTAGAATTTGCAATTTTTGCTCTAACCTTAAAAACATATTTTCCTGGTGGTAAATTTTTAAAATTTGCAGACGTTTTTGCCGACCATTCAGTCCATTCTTCTTGCAATCCTTCTAAAATATATTGATATTCTGCATTGATATATTTGTTATATTCTGGAACAGTATAATTAAATACAATATTATTTTCATCATGAGCAAACTCCCCGATTGATTTTACAGAACAATTTATTAATTTTTCATCTAATTTATTTATAGTAATGCTAGCAATGGAAACACTATAATTTTTAAAACTTAAATCGTTGATATTAATTGTATAATATCCATCAGTAGTTCCTATTAAATAAATCGAATTCGTCAATTGAGTGATATTTTCATATCCCAACATAGAATTAGTTAGTGAAGCTGGAATTGGTATTGTATTTTGTTTAAGTTGATTACTTAATTTACTCAAGGTAAAGTAATGAATATAATTTTTAGAAAACAGCCATAGTTTATTAGACTTATCTACAATCAATTTCCCTGAGGTAAATTCATCATTTTGAAAAACTGCACTTAAAATTGTGTCTTTAATGAACTTTTTAGAACTATTATCTAACTTGAAAATTCCTTTTTTATTAGCATAAAAAATAGAATTATTAAACTTTTTTAAACAAGCATTCTTACCTTTTTTTGGGGTGTTATATGCAAAAAAATCAGATGCTTTGGTAAAGTTATTATTAAGTTTAAATCGAAAAACACCTTTATATTCATGACTTACATATACTTCATTTGTATCTGTTATTTCAAAATACTTTGACGAATAATCAAACCCAGAAACTTTATTTCTAAAACGCCACTGATTATTAACTTTCTCTAAAACAGAAATCCCATAATAGTTTCCTTGTAATAACAAATCGTTTCTTCCCAATACCTTTTCAAATTTCCATGTACCAGAAGCAGAAAAAATTAGCTGTGCATTATCTGAATCAATAATAAAAGTCCCTGAATCATGCCCACAAAACAAAGTTCCATTATTTTCAAATATTGACCAAACTTGTCCTTTTGTGCCTTTTACAAATTGAAAGGATTCTTCTGAATTAAAACTTTTAAAAAATAATCCTTGATTAGTACCTATATATAATTTATTTTTATACAAAAGCGAAGTATATACTGTGCCTAATATTCCAGTATCATCAGAATAACTTCTGACTGGTGATTGTAAATTGATACAATTAATTCCATTATCTAATCCTATCCACAAATTTTTATCAATATCTTCAAATAATGACAACGCTGTATTATTACTTAAACCTTTATTCTGTGTAATATGATACTTTAATTTTCCATCAGCAGAAAGAATAAAAATACCATTAGAAACTGTTCCTATAGCAAAACCTTTATCTGATAGTTGTTGGCTACTATACACACTACTAGATGCGATTTGTGCATCTACTTCTGTTATAAATGAAGAAAAAACACCATTGATATACTTAAAAAAGCCTTTCGATTGTGTTTGCAATAACAAACCATCTTCATTTGAAAATAGTTCAACAATCTTATTGCTTAAAACAACTGAACTATTTGAAATCAATTTACTTTTGCCATTTTCAACTTCATACAAACCTTCGTTAGCTACTTGGAAGTATATAGAATTATTAGTCTGAAAGGCTTTTAAAATATTATTTTTAGGAGTAATAATAGTAAAATTACTGGTTTTTGAATCATATATATAAATTTGATTTAATGATTGAAAAATCACCCATTGCTCATAATTTAATATATTCCAAAATTGTTCATCATCGATAATTTTAGTCTTGATTTTATTACTTAATGAATGATACTTTAAACGATTATTTGCTTCTCGTGTCCAATACCCAAATTCCATATAACAGCCTGTATATATTTTATCACCAACAACTTTTACAGATCGAATAATAGTTTCGTTAGGTGATGGGTATAAACTCCAATTAGAACCGTTAAACTCTAACAATCCTTCATTATTAGCAAACAATAAAAATTGATTACTATCTTGAGAAATCATCCAATTCTGATTTCCAGCATTATAAACACTTGAAGGATATTTTACAATAGGTGGTAGCTCTTGAGCAATAATAAAAGTGCTAAGAAAAACAAACAATATACAAAGTAGACTTTTAACCGAAAAATTCATGAGATTGTGAATGTTTAGAATGTAAAAATATCGTTTCAATTTCAATTCTTCAAATTAATACACATAAAATGTATTTTCAAATTGAGTTTATTGTATTTTGATAAATGACTATATTTGCATTTCTATAAAAAACAACAATGACACAACCCGATTTTTCAACTTTAGAACCCAAAAAAAATATCCTAATTAAAGGTGCTCAATTGCATAACCTTAAAAATTTAGATGTTGCTATTCCTAGAAATAAATTGGTAGTAATTACTGGTCTTTCTGGCTCTGGAAAATCAAGTTTGGCTTTTGATACTTTGTATGCCGAAGGTCAACGCAGATATGTTGAAAGTTTATCTTCTTACGCACGACAATTTTTAGGCAGATTAGATAAACCAAAAGTAGAATATATTAAAGGAATTGCGCCAGCCATTGCCATTGAACAAAAGGTAAACACTAGTAATGCGCGTTCTACAGTTGGCACATCAACTGAAATTTACGATTATTTAAAGCTTCTTTTTGCACGAATTGGTAAAACCTACTCTCCTATCTCTGGAAAAGAAGTCAAAAAAGATACCGTTTCTGATGTGATAAATGACATCAAGACATTTTCAATAGATAGCAAATGGTTACTCCTCGCTCCTATTCATTTAGAAGAAGGAAGAGCTTTGGAAGACAAATTAAAAGTATTATTACAACAAGGTTTTGCACGTATTTTAGTGGATAACGAAATGGTGCGCTTGGATATGATTGACCAACATCAATTGGACAACAAAGATATTCTATTGATTATTGACCGAATTATGGTTAAAACCGAAGAAGAATTTTTCAACCGTTTAGCAGATGCTGTACAAACCGCTTTTTATGAAGGTAAAGGGATTTGTTATTTACAAGAAGTAGACTCAAAAAAAAGATTGGAATTTAGTTCTAATTTTGAATTGGATGGCATAACATTTTTAGAACCAAATATTCATTTGTTCAGTTTTAACAATCCTTACGGAGCTTGTCCAACTTGTGAAGGCTACGGAAGCGTTATTGGAATTGATGAAGAGTTAGTAATTCCAAATACCGCCTTATCTATTTATGAAAATGCAGTGTTTCCTTGGCGTGGTGAAAGTATGGGATGGTATCGAGACCAATTGGTAAACAATGCTTATAAATTTGATTTTCCGATTCATAAACCGTTCTTCGAACTTTCAGAAGTACAAAAGCAATTGATTTGGGACGGAAATAAATATTTCACGGGATTAAACGATTTCTTTTCGGAATTAGAAGAGAAAAATTATAAAATTCAAAATCGGGTTTTACTTTCAAGATACAGAGGAAAAACAAAATGTCAAACATGTAAAGGAAAAAGGTTACGTCCAGAAGCCAATTACATTAAAATTGCAGACAAAACACTTTCAGATTTAGTTGATTTACCAATCGTTAACTTAATTGATTTCTTTAAAAAATTAGAATTAAACGAATACGATACTAAAGTAGCCAAACGTTTGTTAATCGAAATCAACAATCGTTTAGACTTTTTATTCAATGTGGGATTGAGTTATTTGACATTAAATCGCAATTCTAACTCACTTTCTGGAGGCGAATCGCAACGTATCAACTTGGCCACTTCGTTAGGAAGTAGTTTGGTAGGTTCGATGTATATTTTAGACGAACCAAGTATTGGTTTACACCCAAAAGACACCGAAAGATTAATCGAAGTATTGAAAGATTTACGTGATTTAGGCAACACCGTTATTGTAGTAGAACACGACGAAGACATCATGAAAGCTGCTGATATGATTATCGATATTGGGCCTGAAGCAGGAACACATGGTGGCGAATTGGTTGCACAAGGAACATATAATGAAATTCTTAAAGCGGATTCATTAACAGCGAAATATTTGAATGGAAAAGAAGAAATTTCGGTACCAAAAACAAGAAGAAAATTCAAAAATCATATCGAAGTTATTGGTGCGAGAGAAAACAACTTAAAAAACGAAAATTTCACTTTCCCTCTTGAATGTTTAACAGTGATTACAGGTGTTTCGGGAAGTGGAAAAAGTACATTGGTAAAGAAAATTTTATTCCCAGCCATCCAAAAAAAGTTAGAAGGTGTTGGTGAAAAAGCAGGACAATTTACCGAATTAGCAGGAAGTTTTTCTCACATCAAACATATCGAATACGTTGATCAAAATCCTATTGGAAGAAGTTCGCGTTCGAATCCAGTAACTTACATTAAAGCTTATGATGATATTCGTGAATTATTTGCGAAACAAAACGTTTCCAAACTAAGAAATTATCAAGCTAAACATTTCTCATTTAACGTTGATGGCGGAAGATGCGAAGTGTGTAAAGGCGATGGCGAAGTAACCATTGAAATGCAATTTATGGCAGACGTTCATTTAGAATGCGAAGCTTGCAATGGAAAACGTTTCAAAAAAGAAGTGTTAGAAGTTACTTTCGAAGGAAAAAACATTGATGACATTTTAAAAATGACCATTGATGAAGCTTTGAATTTCTTTACCGAACACAAACAGACAAAAATCACTCAAAAATTACAGCCTTTACAAGATGTTGGCTTGGGTTATGTACAACTTGGACAATCGTCTTCTACTCTTTCTGGTGGCGAGGCACAACGTATTAAATTGGCATCATTTTTAGTTAAAGGAACTATAAAAGATAAAGCGTTATTTGTATTTGATGAACCTACAACTGGTTTACATTTTCACGATATCAAAAAATTGTTAGCTTCATTTGATGCTTTGTTGGAAAAAGGACATTCAATTATTGTAATTGAACACAATTTAGATTTAATCAAATGTGCTGATTATATTTTAGATATTGGTCCTGAAGGTGGTGAAAATGGTGGAAAATTAATGGCTTTTGGCACACCAGAAGAAGTGGCTAAAAACAAGAATTCAGTTACAGGAAAATATTTAAAAGAGAAACTAAACTAATGATTAACCCTTCTACAAACGGTTGGATTGACAAGTTTTTTACTGAAAATCGTGATAATTTCATTGATTTTCAAGGTAATTATTTGTCTTTTTATGAAAGTTGTAGAAAAACCGGTTTTATTTATGGTTATGTAGTTAATTTTCAATTGAAAGAAAATCTAAATACTACAAAATGGTCATATGATGAAATTACAAAAGTTGGCTTTTTAAACACTCTATTTTCAGTATATTCTCTTGAAAAAGAAAAAGTCAATTCAAAAGATTTTATTGAATCTGTATATGAATTTTACAAAATCATACAGCCAGAAAATCTGAATTTCATCAAAAAAATGTTGCCTGAAGGCTCTCGCAGTTCACGATTGGAAAAAGTGATTGACAACAGAATTCAAACCAATCAGAATAGTATTAGCAAAAACTTTTCGCATATTATAACCAATGCTTTATTATTTATTGATGTATTGGCATTTCATTACTATTTAAAAAACAACGAATTAGCTTCAGATTATTTAAAAAATGTTGAATCTGACTGCATAAAAATTGTATCATTAGCACTTAAAATCAAACCAAACAAGTCTAAATATGATGAATTATTGGTAAAACTATTCGAAAATTCAATTCGTTATACCAAGTTTTCAACAATTAATTCTATTGAATTTTCAGATATTAAATTACTGAAATACGATGAGTTATTAGAGAAGCTATATTTGTTAGATATAGCACAAATGGCTTTGTGGAGTGATGAAAAATTAGAAAAAGAAGAAAATGATTTTTTAAAAAAGATTAATACAAATTTAGGTTTAGATGCATTAATTCTTGAAAAAAGCATCAATGAAGTTAACTTTTTTATCAATCAATACAAAGCAGAAATTCCGTTTTTTAATTATTCAAATCCTATCAAGCATTTTTATGATCAAGCTAATAAAAATGTAACGAAGCTAATTATTCGCAACAAAGACAGATTAACCAAAGAAATCAAAGAAAGTGGTGAATTAATGCAACTTTTAGCCAAATCTACTCGAAAAGATTTGAGTAAAGATGAA
Source organism: Flavobacterium sp. (assembly GCF_035299005.1). Lineage (GTDB taxonomy): Bacteria > Bacteroidota > Bacteroidia > Flavobacteriales > Flavobacteriaceae > Flavobacterium. Next base: position 177,036 of record NZ_DATGXL010000006.1, on the reverse strand, counting down.
AAAAAGAAAGTAAAAAAACAGTTGCTCGATATCTGTAAAACAGTTCCATCGTTGACTATCTTTTTACTTCCTGGTGGCGGTTTATTGTTGCCTATTTTGATAAAATTTATTCCTCAATTATTACCTTCCGCATTTAATGAGAATTTGGAAGATTAAAACTTTAATTGATACACATCATCCAAGTCTTTATCACAGCTAAAATTTACTCCTAAATCGGTCACATAACCATCGTTCAATCCATAAACCCAACCGTGTAACGACAAATCTTGTCCGTTTTTCCATGCATTTTGAACGATTGAGGTTTTTGCTAAGTCCATTACTTGCTCTTTTACATTCACTTCAACAAATTTATTAAATCGTTCTTTTTCATCAGAAATAGCATCTAATTCATCTTGATGAAAACGATATACATCTTTAATATGACGAATCCAATTATCAATAATTCCAATAGAACTATTTCCCATTGCCGCTTTTACACCACCACAACCATAATGTCCGCAAACAATTACGTGCTTTACTTTTAGAGCATTTACTGCATAATCTAAAACACTTAACATATTCATATCGGAATGTACCACCATGTTTGCAATATTACGGTGTACAAAAACTTCTCCAGGTTCGGCACCAATAATTTCATTCGCAGGAACTCGACTATCAGAACAACCAATCCACAGTAATGGTGGGTTTTGTCCGTCAGCTAGATTTTTAAAATAGTCTGGGCTAATAGCTAACTTATTTTCGACCCATTTTTTATTATTATCTAATATTTTTTTGTAAAAATCGCTCATTATCATAGTTTATACGGTATCAAATATAAAATAAAAAAGCTATCAATTCAGTAATAATTGTATTTGAAATGATAGCTATTCTAAAATTTTTATACTAATTAATTTTAATGTCTTAAATCGGCAATTGTAAATTCAGGATTTATATCGTCCTTAATGTACATAACATCATCATAGAAAGTTACTTTTCCTGTTTCAATATCATGCATTGCACCTACAATACCTATTTGACCTTCTTCTAGCATTTGTTCTAATACAAAACTTCTTTCAATGATGTTTTTTACATTTCGTTTTACATTAATTTCTGCTACATTTTCTACAAACTCACTATTTTTTGAACATCTATTATCTGTAGTTGATTTTTCTTGATAAACCGCTGGTTGAATTTTAGATAAAAGTTCAGTTAAATTTCCCATTTCAACATGATCACAAGCACCTTTGACCGCACCACATTTACTATGACCTAAAACTACAATTAATTTAGAACCAGCAACTTTACATGCAAATTCCATACTTCCCAGAATATCTGTATTCACAATATTACCTGCAATTCTTACCGAAAAAATATCACCTAATCCTTGATCAAAAATTAATTCAGCAGATGTTCTACTATCAATACAACTCAAAATAGTTGCAAAAGGCCATTGACCATCTCGAGTTTCATTAACTTGTTCCAATAAGTTTCTATTTGCTTTTAAATTGCTTAAAAAACGATTATTTCCCTCTTGCAAAAAGTTTAATGCTTTTCGAGGTGTCATTTGTGCTTGTGTTTCTTTATTATGTGCTTTCATAATTATATTTTTATTTCTTCTTCTTTTGAATCTTTAATTTTTACGTGCTTAAACTCTGTATTCTCCAAATTATAAACCTCTTTAAATCCTTTAAGTGTAAGGTCAATATCTTTATCTTTAGCTTGAACATTTCTAAAATCTTTAATCATTTCAACTACATCAAAATCAATATATTTAGCATTTGAAGCATCAATAATTAGTTTTGATTTTTCTGGAATATTTCCTAAAGTACTTTTTATAGCTGCTTTGTTTAAAAACGAAACTTCTTGAGCTAATTTTATTGTAATTACATCACCATCATGAAAAGATTCTTTCCTAAATGAATATGCAATTTTTAAATTTTGATATAGGATAAACAAAATACTTACACTAAGACCAATAGCAACACCTTTAAGTAAATCAATTCCAACAACTGCAGCAACTGTAACTACAAAAGGAATAAATTGAGAAAATCCATTTTTCCATAAATGTATAAATACACTAGGTTTCGCTAATTTATACCCAACCATTAATAAAACTGCGGCTAAAGCGGCTAAAGGAATTTTATTTAGTATAAATGGAATAGATAAAGCAAATACAATCAGTAGAAATCCATGGAAAATAGTGGCTAATTTTGTGCGTCCACCTGAATTAATATTCGCTGAAGAACGAACAACAACAGATGTCATTGGTAAACCACCTAAAAGACCACTAACTATGTTTCCTATCCCTTGAGCTTTTAATTCTCTATTAGTGTCTGTATACCTCTTATATGGGTCCAATTTATCTGTTGCTTCAATGCATAACAGAGTTTCAATAGAAGCCACAACAGCAATAGTAGCTGCTACAGACCAAACTTTTGAATTTGTCAAAGCTCCAAAATTTGGCAGAGCAAAACCTTCTTTAATTTCTGTAAATGATGGTAAATTAACCAAATGATTTTCAGTAACAATTGCCAAAACTGAATTAGTTTGGATAAAAAATTCATTTAGTAAAATACTTACAATTACTACAACCAAAGCACCTGGTACCACTTTAATTTTCTTTAAAGCGGGAACTTTATCCCATGTAATTAGTATAGCAAGTGATATTACGGCAATAATTAATGCGCCTAAATGAATATGATTAATGGATTCAATTAAGGTATCAAAAGTAGTATGCCCAGATTTTTCAATGAAAAAGAAATCTCCTTCATTGTCTACATCGTGTCCAAAAGCATGTGGAATTTGCTTTAAAATGATTATAATACCAATTGCGGCTAACATTCCTTCAATTACACTAGTAGGAAAATAATTAGAGAAACTCCCTGCTCTCAAGAAGCCTAAACCTATTTGTAGTAAACCAGCTAAAATTACTGCTACTAGAAATATATCAAAACCTCCTAAATCGGTAATAGCGGATAAAACAATAGCAGTTAAACCAGCAGCTGGTCCTGTAACACTTAGTGCTGAATTGCTGAAAAAACCGACTAGAATTCCTCCGATTACTCCTGAAACAATTCCTGAAAACAAAGGTGCTCCCGATGCAAGGGCAATACCTAAACAAAGTGGTAATGCAACTAAAAAAACAACCAATCCAGACGCAAGATCTCCTCTTACATTTGAAAAAATATGATGATTACTCATAAAGAATATATAATACATTAATATTACGCTCGAAAATTAAGCGCTTAAAAAAACAAGTGTATTATATAAATTCGGGTGGTGGAGAGAAAATTTGATGAGCTAAATTATCAAAATTTAAATCATGCTCAATCGAAACGTTTAAAGTAAACAAGGTAGCACTTGAAAAATTAGTAAACAAAAAAGCTACAGATGGCAACGATTTTATTTCATTAAAAGGAACATGGTTTTCTTCTTCTTCACACATATTATAAAAGTATGAAGTATCTACATCTTTATCAATCATACTAATTATAGTAGGCGTCGATAAAAAAGTAATAAACAAGAAAGCAACTATGTTTACTAAAATTTTCACGAAACAAAAATAGTGGTTTGATTTTATATCTTTCTTAATTTTTTTATAAAAATATCCTTTTAGATGTTTTTTCGTATTAAATTTCTTCTTCCATCCATGCTTTGAGCATCCAATTCGTTTTTTCTTGTTCGGTAATAAAGTCACTCATCATTGAATTTGTTCCTTCATCATTAATAGCACTCGCCTTGGCTAAAATGATTCTTTCAAGTTGTAACAAAATACTCAACGATTCTAAAATTAACTCAATAGCTTCAATATCTTTAGAAATATTTTTTCCAACTTTTAATTCATTATTTGATATATAATCAGAAAAAGTGTGCAATGGCGTTCCTCCTAATGTTAATACTCGCTCAGCAATTAAATCAATTTTAATTTGACTGTCGTTGTATAATTCTTCAAATTTTAAATGTAAATCAAAAAAACGCTTTCCGCGAATATTCCAATGTAATCCTCTTAAATTTTGATAATAAATCTGAAAATTAGATAATAATTTATTTAATTCATTTACTAATTCTTCTGACTCTTTTATTGGTAAACCTATACTATTTATTTTCATTTTATTTTATTTTCTATTTCAAATCTACAAAATATAGAAACCAAAACATATAAATTTAATTGATAGTTTTTATATTTGCATCAAAATAATCAATACTATGACAATTACCCAATTATATTATGTTTTGGCTGTTGCAGAATATAAAAATTTTACGCTGGCTGCAGAAAAGTGCTTTGTAACCCAACCTACTTTAAGCATGCAAATTCAAAAATTAGAAGATGAATTGGATATTTTAATTTTTGACAGAAGCAAGAAACCAATTTTATTAACTGAAGTAGGTGTAAAAATTGTAAATCAAGCAAAAAACATAGTCAATGAAGCAGGTAGAATCAAAGACATTGTTGATCAACAAAAGGGATATATTGGTGGAGAATTTAACGTTGGAATTATTCCTACTGTGATGCCAACGCTATTGCCTATGTTTTTAAATAATTTTATTAAAAAATATCCAAAAGTTAATTTAATTATTGAAGAGCAAACTACAGAAGAAATTATAAAAAAACTAAAAAATGGTCATTTAGATTGTGCTATTGCAGCAACACCTTTGGAAGAAGAAAATCTAAAAGAAATTGTATTATATTACGAACCATTTGTAGCATATATTCCTGAAAATCATAGTAGTTTTAATAAAAAAGAAATAACTGTAGAAGATATTGATTTTGACACCATTTTATTACTACAAGACGGGCATTGCTTTAGAAATGGAATTTTAAATTTGTGCAAAAACAATAAATATATTGCAGACAATCATTTTCAACTAGAAAGTGGCAGTTTTGAAACTTTAATTAAATTGGCTGATGAAGGTTTAGGTACCACATTATTGCCTTATTTACATACATTAGATTTGAATGATAAAAACAAAGCTAAGTTGAAACCTTTTAAAGATCCAAAACCAGCAAGAGAAGTTAGTTTAATTTACCCTAAAAATGAATTAAAAATTCATATCATCAATGCTTTGCGAGATGTAATCTCTGGAGTAGTCAGAGGAGCTATTGCTTTTAGCGATGTAGAAATCATTAGTCCTAAAACAAAAAAATAACAAAAAAAGTCCCGCATTTAACGGGACTTTTATTTTAGTTGATATAGATTAAACATTGTCTTAATTCTGGCTTTTCTTCAGTGAATTGTAAAAGCCACTCTCTTAGCTGCTCAATTTCATAAGGAAGCAAATTTCTAACTGCTTTTTCTAATTCCTTACAAAATAATTTTGCATCAAAACTTACTCTTTCCAAAATAGATTTGGTATAAGAAAACATTGCTCGGGGCATATTAATTCTAGTTTATTGGTTAGACTAGTGATAAGAACTTAATGTAAAGATAAATAAAAATTATTTACGAAAACGATATAGTTTGTAAAAAAAATGCTAATTTTTTGCTAATTTTTTATTTAACAAGAAAAATTATGACTTTTTAATAGCTCGAAGCATTTCACGTTTTCCTGGAGCTCCAGGTAGTTTTTCGATTAAAAATCCTGCTGCTAACATTGCATTTTTTATTGGAGTTCTGCATGCATAAGTTACTAAAATGCCATTGGTTAAAAGAGCTTCATACATTTTTTTAAAAATAACTTCACTCCATAATTCGGGTTGTAGTGGAAATCCGAAGGCATCAAAATAAATTAAATCGTACTTGCTTTTATCGTCAATATCTTGAAAAAATTGTTTTCTTTTTGTTAAATTAAAATTGGGAGCTAATTGATTTTCTATTTCCCAACCACAGTTGTGAAGGGTTTCAAAAACTGTTTTAAAATTCTCCACCTGCAATTCAGAAACATAATTCATTTGACAAACTTCTTCTGCTGAAATCGGATAGGCTTCTACTCCAACATAATTGACTTTCTTTTTATTTAAAGTTTCTATAAAAGTAATAAAGGCATTTAATCCAGTTCCGAATCCAATTTCTAAAATTGCTATTTCAGCCTGATTTTGAAACAAATTCAAACCGTTCTTGATAAAAACATGTTTTGCTTCTTGAATAGCACCGTGTGTAGAATGATAATTTTCATCCCATTCAGGAATTCGGATTGTTGTAGAACCGTCGTTAGTGATTATAATTTCTCTTTTCATTGAATTTTGTAACACAAAAAAAGGTTCAAGAAAATCTCAAACCTCAATTAATGTAAATATATGTTACTTAATATATAACTTTTTAATTTTCGGTATCGGCCCACCACATTTTACTTCGTGGCATTTGATACAAGCATCGATTCCGTTATTGAAATGCTCTTTGGCGTTTTTTGGATCTTCATAAATCAATTCTTGAGCTTTGATAAATTTTGCTGCTTGTTCGTTAAAAAAAGCATCTTTATCAGTTTCATCTGTCATTACAGCTTTATGAATTTTAATAAAATGCTGTGGAAATTTTCCTATCGTATCACCTTTAACAATTCTTTCTTTTAAACGTTGATTATCAACATACATTTGTTCCATAAGAGCAGCCATTTCAGACATCTCATACATTTCAAAACCATCTTTATTTGTTTTTGAATTAGTAGTACATGCTTCTTTATCTGTTCTCTTTTCCGATTTGTTACCTTCTTTCTTATCACAAGAAAAAAGTAATAATCCGAAAACTATAATCAGTATTTTTTTCATTATTTAGCGATTAAAACACCATCAGCCATAAATGAATACGTTACTTTTGGTTCAGTAATACTATCGATAGCGGCTTGAGATTTTCCAGCGTCTTTAGCATAATGTTTCAAAACATCAACACTTTCAATACTTACAAAAGCTTTCCCATTTACAATAACCTCTTTTTCTTGTGCATTTTTAGGTACAAAAAAACCATAATCTTTAAATTTTACGAAAGCTTCTTTATCATCTGCTAAATCTAAAGTCATCCAACAACCTTTTTTCTGACAAACTTCATTAATTTCTGATTTAAATTTTACCTCAAGAGTATCACCTTCTTTCAAAGTGGCAAATTTTTTCATCATTTCATCATTAGATAAAGCTCCATCAGCCGAAATTGAATCTCCAAATTTTGCATATTCAACTTTTGCTACTTGAGGGGCAACTTCTTTTTTTTGTTCACAACTAGCAAATAATGTAGCTATTGCAACAAGAGTAAGTATTTTTTTCATTTTTTATAAGGATTTATTCCACAAAATTAACTATATTTTTTTACTTTTACATCGCATAAATTAAAAGAATTAATAGTTCTTTATAAAATTATTACTTATTTTTTAATAACACATCTTCTCGTTTATTGTTGATAATTATTTTTAATTATATAAAAATAAAACTTCTTTTTTTTATTAGATTTGCAAAGAATTCAAAAAAAATAGTATTTTTTTTGCTAATTATCTAAATTCATAACTTGTAACAGTTTAACCACAATGGAATTAAAAACTTTAAGCGAAATTGATATTATTTCGGCTTCAACTTCAAAAATTAATCAAGTAGATTTTGAAAACCTAACATTTGGAAACGTTTTTACCGACCACATGTTAGTTTGTGATTTTGAAAATGGAGCGTGGCAAAAACCTGTTATTAAACCCTATGAGCCTTTTATGATTGATCCTTCTGCAAAAGTTTTTCATTATGGACAAGCTATTTTTGAAGGCATGAAAGCATATAAAGATACACAAGATGACGTTTGGTTGTTTAGACCTGATGAAAATTTTCATCGTTTTAATAAAAGTGCTTCAAGAATGGCGATGCCAGAAGTCCCAGAAGATGTATTTATGGGTGGTTTGCACAAACTTTTAGAAATTGAAAAAGATTGGGTAAAAAAAGGCAAAGGTAATACTTTATATATCAGACCTTTCATGATTGCAACTGGTCATGGAGTTATTGCTGCGCCATCTTCTGAATATCGTTTTATGATTATTTTATCACCAGCTCGTGCATATTATTCTGGAGAAGTTAAAGTAATTATTGCCGAACATTATAGTAGAGCCGCAAATGGTGGAATTGGTGCTGCAAAAGCTGCAGGAAATTATTCAGCACAATTTTACCCAACTAAATTAGCTAACGAAAAAGGATTCCAACAAATTATTTGGACTGACGATGCAACGCATACCAAGCTAGAAGAAGCTGGAACAATGAATGTTTTCTTTCGAATTAATGACACATTATATACGGCTCCAACAAGTGAACGTATTTTAGATGGTGTAACGCGCAAAAGTGTAATAGAATTAGCTAAGAGAGAAAATATAAATGTTGAAGTTCGTTCAGTTTTAGTAGATGAATTAATTAATGCTGCAAAAGACGGTTCTCTGAAAGAAATTTTTGGCGCTGGTACTGCTGCTGTAATAAACCCAATTGTAGGTTTTTCATATAAAGATACTTATTACGAATTACCAAAAAATGAAAACTCAATGGCATTAGAAATCAAAGAAAAACTAACCAATATACAATACAAATTAGCGGAAGATACTTTTGGCTGGACAGTTAAGATATAGTGTTCAGTGTTCAAAATAAAAAAAGGCGATTTTCGAGTGGAAATCGCCTTTTTTCTTATTTCAAAATTTCTTCAAAGTTGGGTTTAAAATAATTTGGTCCCTTCATTACTTTGCCATCTTCACGATAAATAGGTTTTCCATCTTCTCCTAATTTACTCATATTGGAACGCTGAATTTCATCAAAAACATCTTCAATTTTATGTTGTAAACCGTGTTCTAGAATAGTTCCGCATAAAATATACAACATATCACCTAGCGCATCGGCAATTTCTACAATATCATTATTTTCTACAGCTTCGAGATACTCTTCATTTTCTTCCTTCATTAAATTAAAACGAAGTTCATTTTTAAGCTTGCCTAAATCGGCTTTCATTTCAGTACTTACGCCTAATCCATAGGTCTCGTGAAATAATTTTACAGCGTTTAATTGTTTTTGCATAATTATCAAATTAATTTTACGAAAAATAAAAAATTTGAAACTAATTAATCATTATTTTTGTGAAAATTTTTAATATGTTTTCAACAGGTCAAATTTATTTTGCAATATTTTTTGTGATTGCTTTTGTTACTACTATGATTATCGTTTATCGTAAAGATTTAAAAGCACTGAAGCCTTTTTATAAAGGAACCTATTGGATTTTTATTGGTTTTTTAATTTTTATAGGTTTACTCTTTTTAATCAAATTTTTAATGAAAGATTAATTTTCTTACATTTGAATTTCAAAACCTTGCCTCAATGAGAATTCTTAAATACATATTTCTTTTATTGTTGCTTTTTAGCGTAGCTTTTATTGTTTTTGTCGCAACACAACCAAGCGATTATAAAATTATTCGTTCAAAAGAAATTAAAATCTCAAAAGATATTGTATTTAATTTTGTTTCAGATAGTTCAGCTTTGGCTGATTGGAGTCCATGGGAAAAAACAGAAGCTATATTTAAAAATCATAAAGCAACGTCAAATGATTCATTAGTACAAAATATTGTAATTAATAACGAAGAAAACAAATCGCTACTTCAATTTCAAAAAACGAAAAAAGGAACATTAGTAACTTGGAATCTTAATGGAAAATTAGATTTTAAGTTAAAAATGCTTAGTGTTTTACAAGGTGGAATTGATAATGTAATAGGTGACGATTTAGAAATTGGATTAAATAATATTGATAATTATCTTGTAAAAGAATTAACAAATTATGGCATCATAGTTTCTGGCTTAGTCACTAAACATACTACAAATTATATACAACAAGTAGATACGTGTGCAACAACAGCTTTTCAAAAAGTTTCTAAGAAAATGTTGCAAAACATGATGAATTTTGTAGAGAAAAATGAAATCGTAATTACAGGTTTACCATTCATTGTTTATGAAAATCGAAAAACTACCGATGGCAAGACTATTTTTGCAATGTGTGTTCCTGTAGAAGAAGAAATTTTAACCACTGAAGGAAGTGAAATATCTGGTGGCCATTTTGATGAATTTTTAGCAGTCAAAACCGTTTTAAGAGGAGATTATTCTCATAGTAAGGAAGCATGGAATAAAGCTTTTGCCTATGTAAAAGGTAAAAAGCTAATTGAAGACCCTGATGGAAAATACATTGAGATATATAAAGTTAGCTTACCTAAAGAACGTAAACCTTCTAAATGGATAACTGAAATTTATGTCCCTGTCAAGAAAAAAATCTACCGCCCAAAAGTTCATAAACCAGAGACTTCTGAAGAAGTTAGCACACCAAGTGAAGGTGCTACAACAAATCCTGTTCAATAATTAATTTTAAATTTTATATAACAATGCGTAAATTATTTCTATCAATTATTTTTTCTATTATTGGTTCTTCATTTTTAAATGCTCAAGAAGTAGAAATTAAAGATGATCAAGTACTATTAGATGGGGTAGCAATTTTAAAATATGAAAAGATCAACGTAAGTCAGCATTCTTTTTATTCCTTAGACACAGATGAAGAAATATTGCTTTTCAAATGGCATGATAACGAAACCAATCAATACACACAAGATGATTATATTATTTTGAATTTTTTAACTTTAAAAACAAAGGTTGAAACAACAAATGTTGAACTGATTATTTCAGGCTTAGGCATGAACTCTAAAAAGAATATGCAGAAACTTGTTAAGTGGTTATTAAAAGAAAAAGTAATTGACAATAAAGGAACTTTAAATTCGGCAAAAGTTGAAATATTTTATGAAAAATACAACGAAGACATTACCGAAAGAACTTCTAGATAATTTCAAAAAAAGGACATTTTTAAATGTCCTTTTTTTATTTCTTCTCCTTACCTATTAAATGTTTTACAACTGTTTCGGCTGCATGCAAACCAAAAAGAGCTGGCATCCAACTATTTGTACCATAAAATGACTTCTTAAAATTCGTCCCATCAGTTGTTTTAATACTTGAATAATCTGGACGCTCGTATGAATATACCACTTTTACACCTTTAGAAATTCCTTCCATTTTTAAGCGTTTGCGCACATTTTTTGCTAACGGACAATATTCCGTTTTACTAATATCGCGTACTTGAACTTTTTCAGCTTCAAATTTACCGCCTGCTCCCATGTTGCTGATAACTTTTACTTTTTTGCGCTTGCAAGCCACAATCAAGTTTATTTTTGGAGTCACGCTATCAATGCAATCTAAAACGTAATCAAACTCAGGAGAAACCAATTCAAAAGCACGTTCTGGAGATAAAAATTCTTCAATACGCGTTAATTTTAGTTCTGGATTAATATCTAACAATCTGTCACCAACAATTTTTACTTTTGGCTCTCCTACTGTACTATGCAAAGCAGGCAATTGACGATTAATATTGGTAATATCAACCACATCACCATCAACAATAGTCATCGAACCAACACCAGCACGAGCTAAAAATTCGGCAGCAAAACTTCCTACACCACCTAATCCAACAACTAAAACATTAGCGTTTTCAAGTTTTTGAATTCCTTCTTCTTTGAATAATAAAGCTGCTCTTTCTTTCCATTTTGCCATAATAGTGTTGAATCGTTAAATTGATTAATTGTTTAACTGAAAATCCTTGAAAAATTAGTAAAAACAATCGTTTTAATATCTTCTATTGAAATTCCTTTTATGGAAGCTGCTTTTTCATACACTTCATAAATAGATTCTTCAATCGTATCCGTTTCTAATAAAATTTGATTTTCGGGTGCAAAGGTAAATACTTTTTCTAAATCTGGATTACGAAGTAGGTATTTTCCAAACGAAAGATAAAATCCATTATTCAAAAGCGATTTTGCAACTTGTTCATTCTTTGAAAACCCATGAATTACCATTGGATTTGAAATTTTCAACTCTTTTTTAATGGCAATTAGTTCATCAAAAGCTGCTACACAATGTAAAACAATCGGTTTATTGGTAAGCTTTACGATTTCTAATTGCTTCTTGAAAACAGATATTTGTAACTCCATTGGAATTTCAATTCGTTTGTCTAAACCACATTCACCAAGTGCTAAGCATTCCGACAATTTCAATTTTTCTTTGATAATTTTTAAATCATTTTCTAACCGATTTTCATCAATATACCAAGGATGAATTCCTATAGAATAGTTTGGAATAGATACGTCAAATTCCCACGGATATTGATTTACGACTTCTATAACATCCGATAAATTAGAAAATTTGTGTGTATGTAAATTGATGAATTTAGTCATGGAATTTTTTTACACCAGCATTAATTTCAATATCCAAATCGTTTTCTAAAGGAACAATCGGACACGAATACTCATAATTATAAGCACAATATGGATTATACGCCTGATTAAAATCGACAATTACTTTTTCCGATTTCGGGATTCGCATATCTATATATCTTCCACCAATGTAGCTATCTTTTCCACAGGTTAAATCGGAAAACGGTAGAAACAAATAATCATCATAACCAGGCTTTTTTTTCAAATCTACATTTTGATACACGTTTAATTTTAATTCTTTTCCATCAATTGAAAAATGCAACTCACCATACTTTTTATACATTGGAGTTCTACTGGTTGTTGTTTTCATCTTGAACGATTTTTCTCTTTTTGTTCGGATAAAAATAGCTTCAACAATATATTTCTCGTCAATTGGGTAAAAATCTAAACCTTTGAATTGCTTTAAATCTTCTTTCATCAGGGGGCTTTTTAGCGAATCTGCATAATTTTTGTTCAATTCGGCTTGAAATTTTTCGGCTGCAGCCACATCTTTTTGAGCATAAGTAGAAGTGAAACAAAAAAGAAAAAGAATGATATTTTTCATCAGTAGTATTTTTTACAAAAATATATAATTTCTATAACATTTTAATCGTGCTAGCTTTTGTAAATTTGCAATTCAACTTTAGATATGTTAGAACGCGCTTTTATTAAATACATCAATAATTTCAGAGGATTTTCTCGCGAAATTTGGATACTTACTCTTATCACTTTCATTAATCGTGCCGGAACAATGGTGCTTCCTTTTTTATCTAAATATTTAAAAGAGGATTTACACTTTTCATACAGCCAAGTAGGCTGGATAATGGTAAGCTTCGGATTAGGTTCAATGCTAGGTTCTTGGTTAGGAGGCAAACTTTCTGATAAAATTGGCTTTTATAAAATAATGATTTTTAGCCTATTAACCAGTGGAATTGGGTTCTTTATATTACAAAAAATCACTAGCTATCATGGTTTATTAATTGCAATTTTTATCATTATGGTGATTGCAGATATGTTTCGCCCTGCTATGTTTGTGTCCTTAGGTGCATATGCAAAACCAGAAAACCGAACTCGAGCACTAACTTTAGTAAGATTAGCTATTAATTTGGGCTTCGCAGCTGGACCAGCACTTGGTGGTTTATTAATTATGACTGTAGGCTACAAAGGATTATTTTGGGTAGATGGTGCAACATGTATTTTAGCAATTCTTATTTTTTGGTTAAAAGTCAAAGAAAAGAAAAAATCGGTATACACAGATAAAGAACATCCTGGAGAAGTATTAACTCATTCTGTTTTTAAAGATGCTCCATTTTGGATATTTCTGACTATTTGTCTGATTTCTGGTATCATGTTCTTTCAATTATTTACAACTATCCCTTTGTATCACAAAGAACAATTTAATTTAACTGAATTTCAAACAGGATTGCTATTAACTTTTAATGGCATACTCGTTTTTTTCATTGAAATGCCATTGGTTAGCTACATTGAAAGAAACAAAATCAATAAATTAAAAGCTATAAATTTTGGCGGATTGTTAATGACAATAAGTATTTTCTTATTGTTGATTAATAATTGGGTTGGTATATTAATTATAATGATGCTTTTCATGACATTTGCTGAAATGTTTGCATTTCCATTCTCAAATTCCTTTGCAATGAGTAGAGCAAGAAAAGGACATGAAGGTAGATATATGGCAATTTTTACAATGACCTATAGTTTAGCACACATACTAAGTGCTAAAACTGGAATGGAAATCATAGATAATTATGGATATCAAGCAAATTGGTTGTTTATGGGCACTTTAGGAATTATAAGTGTTTTATTAGGTATTTGGGTAATTAAATTAGTTCAAAAAGAACCACCCAAAAATTTATAAAACTAAAAATTTAGTTAAATAACTATAAAAATAGTTGTATAACTAAAAAAATAGTTTTAGTTTTGACTTATCAAATTCAAAGTCATGCAAAAACTAACCAACAAAGAAGAAGAAATCATGCATATTTTATGGAAGCTTAAAAAAGCATTTGTAAAAGATATCATGGAAGAAATTACCGACGATAAACCGCATTACAATACACTCTCAACCATTGTTCGCAATCTCGAAGAAAAAGGCTATGTTGGTTATAATGCTTATGGAAAAACGCATCAATACTTCCCGATTGTTAAGATAGAAGATTACAGAAAAACGTTTATGAATACAGCTATTGAAAACTATTTCAATAGTTCGTATAAAAATTTAGTTTCCTACTTTGCTGAAGAAGATAAAATTTCGGCAGACGAACTTCGCGAGATTTTAGCCTTAATAGAAAAAAAGAAATAGCATGGAAAATCTATTGCTCTATTTTGTAAAAGTGAATGTACTCATCATTTTATTTTATTTGATGTATGTTCTATTCCTTCGAAAAGAAACATTTTTTGTTTCAAATCGATGGTATTTTTTGACTGGATTAGTATTTTCTTTGATTTTACCTTTAATCACTTTTACTAAAACCATTTGGGTAGAACCAACACCAATGCCTGAATATTACGAAGAATCGATTCCAATTATCTACAACTCTATCGAAACTCCTATACAAGAAGCACCTTTAAATTGGTCATTGATTTTAACCTCAGCTTATGTTGTAATTTCGATTTTAATTTTATTAAAAATTGGAATAGAACTCATTTCTTTTTTCAGAAGAATACAATCACAAAATATAAAAAAAGAACCAAAATATACATTAGTAGAAACCAATACATTAGAAAACCCTTTTTCATTTTTTAATTACGTTGTAATCAATACTAATTTATTCACTGCAGAAGAATTGCAACATATTTTAACGCACGAAAGCATTCATGTCAAGCAAAAACATTCGTTTGATGTACTGTTAGGAAAAGTGTTTTGTGCTTTATTTTGGGCAAACCCAATCATTTGGTTGTACCGAAAAGCCATGTTACAAAACCTTGAATTTATTGCTGATAATGAAACTTTTCAACAAATAGAAAACAAATATTTATATCAAAGAACATTATTAAAAGTCGTGACTCATCAACACAACTTAAGTATTACTAATCAATTTTATCAATCATTAATCAAAAAACGAATCGTTATGTTACACACAAATCAATCAGACAAAAAAAATGTTTGGAAGTATGCTACAATTCTTCCGGTATTAGTAGGTTTCATGTTATTGTTTCAAATTGAAACAGTGGCGCAGGTAAAAGAAAATCAACAAAAAACTCATGTAGCAAAAGTTGAAGCCATTAGTTTTAGTTGGGATAAAAACGCTACTGATGCAGAAATGAAATCAGATGCCGAACTACTAAAAAGCAAAGGAATTGATTACAAATTTTCAAAAGTAAAACGCAACAAAAATGGAGAAATTATTGCCATAAGAATCGAATTTAATGATGGTAAAGGTAACAAAGGCGTAAAAGAAATTAAAGGTGTTGACCCAATTGACCCAATTTATTTTAGTGCAGAAGAAGGAAGAATCGGATTTTCAACCGAACCCTACGCTATAGATGAAAAACTATCAAAACAATTTGAAACTGAACTTGAAGTTAAAATGGTTAAAGTTAATGATGATACAGATTATCCGACTCCACCAACACCTCCGACTCCACCTAACCACCCTTTTGAAAATTTAATGGAAGCTCCAACTCCACCAGATTTTCCAAGTGTTCCAGATTTTCCATCTAATATAGATGATAAAAAAGCAATGGAAAAGTATGAGAAAGCAATGGCTACTTTTGAAAAAAAGATGAAAGCTATTGAACCTAAAATGAAAGAATTTGAGAAAAAAATGGAAGTTTTTGAAAAGGAAATGAAACTCAAAGAGCCTGACATGAAAAAATTTGAAGAAGAAATGAAAATTTTTGAACAAAAAATGAAAGTCTTTGAAAAAGAAATGGAGGTTTATGAGAAAGAAATTGAAAAATCATCAGCCGAATATTACATCAACGGTGAAAAAGTTTCAAAAGAAGACGTTGAAAAAATGCAAACCGATGAAATTGAATCCATTAATGTTAAAAATGAAGTTTCTCCAAATCGAATTGAGATTAAGAAAAAACAAATCAAAAAAAACAAGTAACAAAAAAACCCGATTCAATCGGGATTTTTTATTTTGTTATATTTGCCAAAAAATTAATTCATGTATAAAATAATTGCCAAACTCAACAAAGCCCTATTACCAAGTTTTACCAAACAAGGATTAGATCCTATTAAAGCTAAAAATTGGCAAAAAGCTATAATTGCATATCGTTATTGGGTAACAGTAAAATCGTTAGATTAATATGTAATTGCTGCAAAAATCTCTTTATTTCCTAATTTTTCTCTTCCGTTTAAAAACGATAATTCCATTAAGAAATTCATTTGTACGATTTCGCCACCTAACTGTTCTACCAACTCACAAACCGCTTTTGCAGTTCCTCCTGTAGCTAAAACATCATCGTGAATTAAAACCTTATCTCCTTTTTGAATGGCATCAATATGCATTTCTAAAGTATCCGTTCCATATTCTAAAGCATAAGATGCACTTATTGTTTCATAAGGTAATTTTTTAGGTTTTCTAACAGGTACAAAACCCGCATTTAATTTTTGAGCCAATAAGATTCCGAAAAAGAAACCTCTACTCTCAACTCCTACCACTTTTGTAATTTTTTTATCTTGTAATGATGTATTGATTAACAATTCTAAACATGCACTTGTTGCTTCTGGATTACTTAATAATGGCGTTATATCTTTGAAACCAATTCCTGGCTTTGGAAAATCCTGAATATCACGGATATAGTTTTCAATGTTCATTTTTTATATATTTTTTCTTAATTAGGCTTGCAATTTACACAATTATATCTATATTTGCACTCACAAAAAAACGGCCTCGTGGCGCAACTGAATAGCGCATCTGATTACGGCTCAGAAGGTTACTGGTTTGAATCCAGTCGAGGTCACTTCTTAATCCCCAATCCCTTATAAAATAAGGTTTTGGGGATTTTTATTTTCTATTTGTGCCTTTTTTGTGCCAAAACCTAATATCTTTACTAAAATAGTGTTTATTTTTTAATTTTAAATAATATTGATTTTTAAAATTCATGAAAGATTCTTTGGCTCATAGTATATTTCCTTTTTATCAATTTTATGCATTTGATAATGATAATTTACATTCTTTTGAATGCATAAAAAAAAGGATTTTTACTCCAAAAAATAGATTTTATCAGCATAAAATTAAAAACAACATTGATGACTCAATAAATAAAATTGAATTATTTACAACACAGAATAATTTATTTAAAGAAGACCTATTACAAGTTATTAATAACTTAAATTCTTCTCAGCTCTCTTTCGAAATACTTTTAAGCCGTATCCTTTTATTAATTTTTAATCCAGAAATTGATAAATTCAAATTAGAGGAAATTACTTCTAATTTTATTTCCAATAAAAAAGAATTTGTAAACTTATTAAACTATAGAATCGATTTAATTAAAATTGAAGAGCTATTAAAAGATTATGAGAATAATTTATACATTAAAATCGATCCTAAAAAAGTTTTAAACGAAATTATAATTTACACCTACAAATTCATTTTTTTAAAATTATCAGAAACTTATTATTATTCTCATTCACCTAATATACAGAAGCTCAATAAGAGAATAAACTTTAAAGAACTTTACAAAACATTTAAAGAATTTTCAATTGCTATTGAAAAAGGAAATTTTACAATGTATAATATTGATTTTATGAACGATTTTATTGTGAAATTTTTTAACTCATTCAAAACTAACGATTTAAATTTAATTGAAAAATCTATAGAAGAGTTAAATCAATTTTCTAATTTCAAATTATCTAAGAATAGATTGATTAACATTATTGACGATAATATAAAAATAGATTCTACTTTAAGCTCTACACAAAAAAACAGGTTATTATTTCCTTTTTTTAAATACATAACAATTGTACTCATACATAGAGAATATCTTGATTTAGAAGAAAGAGAATTAAAAAATAAGTTTAGAAAATTTCAAAACTCAAAAAATAATCTCTTTACAAAATAAACCAATATAAAAACGTCCCATTTTATTTTCTTAATAATAAATACGGACGTTTTTACTTTTTGATTCTTCATTATTTAGCAAAAAAACTAACGAATGAATTCACAAATTACACCAAAATATCTGTCTAGATATGAAGCAGCAAACCATCTAAAGGTTTCTGCTAAAACTATCGATCGTTTGATTCGAGATCATCGAATCAAAGCTTTTAAACTTGGTAAAAGAGTTTTAATCTATTATGACTCATTAACCGAGGAGAACATTAATTCTGTCAAGCCTAGATTCTAAGAGAATAGAATTTGCTCAGAAACATATTAAAATACTTTCAAACAATTTAAACTTTTTAATCATGACAAAACATATTGAAAAAAGAATTTGTCCGTACTCTGGAGAAGAGTTTATTCCGAGAAGAAACAACCAAGTATTTGCATCTAAAAATAATAGAATTAACTATCATAATAATAAAAACAATATATTAAGAAATGAATTAAACCTCACCAACAAACAATTATTATTAAACCACAAAATATGTATCAATTTGCTAGAAGGAAAAAAATCTATTACTATACACAGAGAATTTCTTAAAGGTAGAGGATTTAATTTTAGCTATTTTACCAATATAACTAAAAGCAAAATTAAGAATGATTTTGCCTACCAAATATTTGACATATCTTTTGAAAAAAATGACGAAAACAACTACTTAATAGCTAAATTATGATTAATCCTGATATTGAAAAAATTATTTTAATTCCAGAAACTGAATTAAATACATTAAATATTGAAACCGCTCTAAAAATAAAAAAAGAAAATACAATTTTAAAAAGTTCAATTATCATAATGATTACTATAGCCACTATTGTAGTGTTATCAAATATTATTATTACTCATAATGATAAATCAAAAGAAAACTCATTTAAGTAACTTCCGACTAATCTTCCCAACCACAAAGTGTCAATCCAAAACCTTCAGCTTCTTTTAGTGTGACTTTTTTTATTTCGTGTTTGCAACTACTAAAACCTCTACATGTTTTAGAAAAATGATACTTTTTTGCACCTTTTGCACCACATATATAAACATCGCTTTCTACTGAATTAAAAGAAGTAAGTAGTAAAATAGAAGAAAGTAAAATTAGCTTTTTCATAGTGAAATTTTGATGTTTAAATATACGAATTAATCTTCATCAACATATAATTCATATTCGTTTCCATCTTCATCAATTGCAAGCAATTTTCCTTTACCAATCCATTCTACATTTATGCCTGTTTCTTCACCGTCGGCTTTAGTTAGAATTCCATTTCCGTATTTCCCATCTACTGTTATATTACCTGTAACTTCATTTCCATCATTATCAAAACCATAAGCGTTGTAGTTATAAGTATAATTCCCCGAAGTTCCAGTGCGGTATTCATACTCTTTTGTTGTGTCTTCTTGATAAGTTACATCATCTTTTGGTGGTGTTTTTAAAAAAGGTTTGATTTGCTCTTTTTCAATGGCTTTTTTTCTTGTATTATTTTCTTTGCAATTGAAGAAAACAACAAATGATAGCAAGAATAAAATTCTACTTAAAGTGGATAGTTTTTTCATCACATAAGGTTTACTTCAAAAGTAACTTAGATAATAAATTATATTTTACGGATTTCCGTAAAGAACGGTAAATTATTTAATTGTAATTTCTGTAGTAATTGGAATATGATCAGAGATTTCTCTTGCTTCTTTTAACGATTCAAAAGATTCATAAAAATGAATTACTTTGGCATTACTGATACTGATTTTTGATGTATTATACCAAATATTATCAAATTCGGAAGCCAAACACTCGTTTTCATCACATTCTTTTTTTAACGAAGTTTTTTGCTTGGTAAACACACATGTATAGCCCATTTTCTTCAAAGGATTAAAAACAGTATGCGATTGAGGACAATTAAAATCACCTACAAAAAGCAAGTTCAATGTGGGATATTGTGCTGGTAAAAATTTAAAGTAGTTTATTTCGGTTTCGGGTTGTCTGCTTTTGGTTATGGCGTGAAAATTCGCAATAGTAAACTGCTTGCCGTTAAAATCAAAAGTACAATAGTAAGGTTCTCTGTCAATTTCTAAATGATATTTTTTCTCCAACCAAGCCTCTCCTACTTTTTTAACTTTACTCGTTTTCCATAAGAAAGCATATCGCTCCGTTTTGTATGCACTACTACTCGTTGGGTCACTTATGGTGTAATCCCATTTTGAACCTTTTCTGTTGAGTTCATCTGCTAATTTAGCTACAGCTTGCGCACCGCCATCACCAGCTACAATTTCTTGCAGCGCCACAACATCATAATCTTTGATGGTTTTTACAATGAAAGCAATTTCCTCTTCAGATTTTGAACTGCCTAAGTTTTCTACATTCCAAGAAAGTAGTTTGACTTGGGAGAATAAAATTTGGGAGAATAATAGAATTAAAATAATATATTTTTTTAGCATCGGGGATTTTTTATAAAAATATTTAAAAAATAAAATATCTCATTACGGATTCACGTAATTTTAATAAACTGAATTTAAGTAATTTAGAAATAAAATGTTAAAGAGATCGATTCTATTAGAAAATAAAGCATCAATTTCTACTAAAAATCTTCAATTAGTTATTAAAACTGAAATTAGAGAAAGCTCAATTCCTATTGAAGATATTGGTTTTATAGTAATTGATCATCCTGAAGTTTACTTGAGTATTCCTGCTATGAATTTATTGATAGAAAATAATACTTCAATAATTATTTGCAATACAAGCCATCTTCCAAACGGAATGTTTTTAAACCTCAACAGCCATCATATTCAGCAAGAAATTTTTAAGAATCAAATTAATGCAAGTGTTCCGCTTAAAAAACAACTTTGGCAACAAACCATCGTTGAAAAAATAACCAATCAAGGCGCATTATTGCAAAAAATCACATCTAAAAAAAACAATTTTGAATTTTTAGCTTCAAAAGTTTTAAGCGGAGACAGCTCAAATATGGAAGGTGTTGCCGCAAGTTTTTATTGGAAAGTATTCTTTGAACAAAAATTCAAAAGAGAACGTTTTGGAGATTATCCCAACAATTTTTTAAATTATGGATATACTATTTTAAGAGCGGCTACAGCCAGAGCGTTATCAGGAAGTGGTTTGTTAAATACTCTGGGGATTCATCATAAAAGTAAATACAATGCCTTTGCTTTGGCTGATGATATTATGGAACCTTTCCGTCCAATTGTGGATGAAAAAATTGTAGAAATTATGCAAAATTATGATGAACAAGAATTAAACACGCAAATTAAATCTGAATTGCTTCAAATTCTTACTCGAACGGTTTATTTTAAAGACGAGAAAAGTCCTTTGATGGTTGCTTTACAGAAAACGGCAAGCTCTTTACAACAATGTTATACAGGAGATCGAAAGAAAATAAAATATCCAAAATTATGGAACTAAATGGATACCGAATCATGTGGCTATTTGTATTTTTTGATTTACCAACCGAAACTAAAAAAGACAGAAGAAATGCATCTGGATTTAGAAGTAGTCTTTTAAAAGATGGATTTAGTATGATGCAATACTCGGTATATGTTAGACATTGTGCTAGTAGCGAAAGTGCCGATGTACATGAAAAAAGAATTCATAATTTATTGCCTCCATTAGGGAAAGTAAGCGTTTTGCGAATAACAGATAAACAATTTGGCAATATTTTAAACTTTTGGGGCAAAGCTGAAGTACCTAAAGCTCCACAACCTACCCAATTAGAATTGTTTTAAAATAAAAAAATGCCTCAATCTTGTCTTATCACTGCAAAAAAGAAGCACTTTTTTATACGATATTTCATTTTAATCTACTGACTATTAGAAGGTAACAAACCAACTAATATCGTGTTTTCAAATCTTTAATCAAACCACAACGGTGCTTTAGCTGTTTTGGGCGGTGTAATAATATCGTGTTTTCAAATCTTTAATCAAACCACAACAGGCACACGAACCATCAAAAGGCGTTGAAAAATATCGTGTTTTCAAATCTTTAATCAAACCACAACATTACCGAATCTGTCTAAACTTGCTCTATTAATATCGTGTTTTCAAATCTTTAATCAAACCACAACTTTGTGAAGACACAAACGACGATTTGAGCAATATCGTGTTTTCAAATCTTTAATCAAACCACAACAGTAAAAGTAGTAATAATATAAATATTTAGAATATCGTGTTTTCAAATCTTTAATCAAACCACAACTGGAATTGTGGAACTATTTTTTTTAAAAAAAATATCGTGTTTTCAAATCTTTAATCAAACCACAACATTATGAAAACAAAAGAGGAAGTTTTAATCAATATCGTGTTTTCAAATCTTTAATCAAACCACAACGGGTTCTGGTAAATGGGGAATCGTTATTCCAATATCGTGTTTTCAAATCTTTAATCAAACCACAACTGATTTTTTATTTAAAGCTAAAAACAACTTAATATCGTGTTTTCAAATCTTTAATCAAACCACAACTATGGAATGATTTAAAACCAAGTATTAAAAATATCGTGTTTTCAAATCTTTAATCAAACCACAACCAGCCAATTGTACACGTTGAAGGAAAAAACAATATCGTGTTTTCAAATCTTTAATCAAACCACAACCCTGGAAAGAACCTTGCGATTGCTCCGTGTAATATCGTGTTTTCAAATCTTTAATCAAACCACAACGGCTAAAGTGGTAGAAAGAAACTCGAATCTAATATCGTGTTTTCAAATCTTTAATCAAACCACAACAGGTCGAAGCCAATACAAATACAGATAGGAATATCGTGTTTTCAAATCTTTAATCAAACCACAACACTTTAAATATGGCAGTACTTGTAGCTAGTAATATCGTGTTTTCAAATCTTTAATCAAACCACAACAATGTTAGTATTCTTTATCTCATCTGGTGTAATATCGTGTTTTCAAATCTTTAATCAAACCACAACCTTCTTTAACTTCATCATAAAAAGGTCTTGAATATCGTGTTTTCAAATCTTTAATCAAACCACAACCAAGTGGTGTTGGTGGTTCATCTGGCGCATAATATCGTGTTTTCAAATCTTTAATCAAACCACAACAGAACGGCTGAAAGCATTGAAATAACAAGCAATATCGTGTTTTCAAATCTTTAATCAAACCACAACTCAATATTTGCTTTATGGACAAGTAGAGAAAATATCGTGTTTTCAAATCTTTAATCAAATCACAACCACCGTAGAAGATTCGTTGTGGTTTGAGCTGTTTAAGAATTTGAAATTTTATTTCAAAGAACTTTAAGTTTCAAACTTATACTTTTTCAATCTTTCCTGAAACGGATATTTTTACTTTTATCGGATTAAATGTGTCCCAGCCTGTTTTACCAGCGCCAAAACCTCTAATACTTGCATAATGAGGTAATGAATTATTTTGAAGCGAAGCTTCTAAACCTAACCTAAATTCATAAAATTTTGATGATAATTTCTGAACTCTATACAGATGTTCTTTCAAAATAATGTAATCAGGATTTTCCCAATTGATTTCATCTTCATTTAAACCTAATAAAAACATATCGTTGATATGTAATGTAGTTACAATTTCTTTTCCATCTATTGGTAATTGATAAGCAGATTGTCCTGTACGTTTACGTTCAACAACCGTCCAGAATGTAACTACTTCTTCTTTTAGATTTCCTTTTTCATCTTTGTAAATTAATACATGATGGTTATTTCTTGGATTTACCCATTGGTTTACCTTGTCTTTTAATTTTTCAGCTCCACCAATATTTTCTTTCATTCTTACTTTTAAAACTGGAACTGGCGCACCATTTTTATTGGGTAAAAAGATTTGGGGTTGTTTTTCTCCATTTTCATCTACTACAAAAAAAGTATTGGCTGGAATAATTCCTTTTACAAATCCACCTAATTCTTGGATTCTTTTTCTAATTAACAGTTTAATTGATTCGTCTACAACTTTATCCAACTGCTTTTCTGTAGTTAAAGATTCGATAGATTTTCTAACATGAAAAGCTTCTTCTCCATTAAAGGTTCGTTTCCCGTAAACGGTTTCTTTATGTAATTGTCCGCGAGCAGCAACTCCAACGTTTACATGAGTTTTTCCGTTTTTCTCACATTTATGCGTTCTAACAGTAATATCGTTTGAAACTTTTTTGTGAGAAACTAGTATTTTATCTACAGCAACTTCCGCATCTTTTCTGAAAGTTTCCCAAGGCAATGGAAAGTTTTTTAATTCAGAATTTCTGTTATAACGATTCCATTTTGATAATTCTTGAACATAAGAAACTTTAGTGCAAGCCATTACTAATGCATCAATTGCGTGATGACGATGATCTTCTCTTGTTTTTTCATTTTCATCATTCAAAATATTATTCATTCCCCATTTTTGACGTAAGTTGAATGTAGCCTGACCTGGAGAAACAATTACATTTTTACAAATTCTCGATAAATAGTTTTTTGCCTCTTTACTTATATATCTTGTATCATTTAATTGACGAGATGAAAAATCATCATCAAACTTTTGTTGAACAAAACGTTTGAACTTTTGATAAGCATTTGGATATTCTTTGGTATCAGAAAATAATTTTAAAGCTCGTTCTTTTATGGCAGACCAATTGGCTTCATCATTCCCATAGAATTCAAATGGCGTTTTATCTCCTTTTTTTCTGTTTTCATCAGCATAACACAATGTTTTATTTGAAAAACTATCATTTAACGAACGACTCCAAGGATGAATATGTTCAATTTGAACTTCACCCGAAAATAATTGCGTTACAGAAATAGGTTTTCCTGTGTAAGGACAGGTTTTTTTACATTCTTCCCACAATTTATAAAGTAAAATATTGTCATGAGTAATTCTCACATCATTTTCACGAAGTCTATCTTTTACCCTATCGTTTTCTCTTTCTAATCGTTTTTGTTCTCTTCTAATTTTGTTGCGTTGTGATTTTGAGATTTTTAAATCACGAGCCATTTCTACTTTGATTTCATCAATCTTGCCGTGTTCGTCAATTAATTCGTTGACTAATTTTCGCAATTCAAACAATGCCGTAATTACAATAGGATTTCGAATAGCTTGAATTTCTTTGTCAGCTTCTTTTCCAACAGGTAATTTTTCTAATAATTCAGTATCATCAATTGTAGCAGAATGATGGTATAATTTTCGTAATTGATTATCTGAAATATTGTAATCATTTCTAAGAATATCTTTAATAATATCAATAAATCCGCCTTTAGTTTTGGAACGAACAATTCCTTCTACATTATCAATTAAATAATTTCTTTTCTCTACTGATAATTTCTCCCATTCAGAACCAAAAGCATTTTTAATTCCACCAAGAACAACGGCAACATCGTAAGTAAACCCTAATTTTAAAAATGGCAAAATGTTTGAAATTGCTTTTCTACTCAAACTCGCAAAACCATTTTTCTTGTTCTTGTCAGCAGTATTGAATTTTGCTATTTCTATTGCATGTTCTTCAGTGAAATTCCAATTTTTAATGGCATATTCTTTTAAGTTAGATTTACTATCAAAGAAATACAATACATGCCAAATATCTTCCTGTTCTTTTTCAGAAAATTCAAACCATTTCTTACCAAAGTACTTTTTATTGGATAAATTTGAAATCGTATGAGTTCCTACAATTTTATCATCGTCTTTATAATTGAATTTGAATTCAGCACTTTCTTTACCAATAGCCTTTCTAATTTTCTTGAACTCTGGCTTTTCATTGGAATATAAAAACTCAACTATTTTTTCTTTCTCATCTTGAGAAATTTTCTTTCCATTATATTCAACTGTATTAACCCATTGCCATACTCTAAATTGTTCGAATGGAATAGCGCTAATAGGACATTTAGTTTTGGAAGGTTCAAAAGAACAATTTCCAACTAAATGTTTTTGTGAACGTAAAGGGCGTTGATGAAATAAAATTCCATCTTCTTTGTATCCATCTAATTTTCTTCCTCCAAATAAAGTTTTTAATTCTTCAGTAAGTTCTGGATGAAATTGCGCTTGTTTATTCCAAATGAATTCAAATTCATCTACATACATTTTACGAGTTGTATATCGGTTTCGAATTCGTTCCAAACCATCTTGAAATGGTTGATTCTCTTTTGGATAAATTTCAAATAAATAGGAACCTAACGTTTTATCTTGTATACTATCTTGGGTTTCAGTTATTCCAATTTTACCTTCTTTTGGATTTCCTTTGAAAATAGCACCATCATCACTTCCGCCCTTTCTACTATTACTCAAAAAACCACGTCTTTGAATCAAATGATAAAATATTCTACCTATTTCTTCAAGTGACAATTTTTCATTCAAAGCCTTTTGACGTAATTCATAAGGATTTAAAGCAAACCAATTGGCTAATTTTTCAGATGGAAATTCTTTTGTTTTCTTCCAATCTTCAAAATCATTAGCAACAATCGAACACATATTATGTTCTGAAAGAGCTTTTAATAAAATTTTCTTTCTTAGTTTTCTTCTGAAAAATTGTCGTCTTACACCTCTTGCACCTGTTCGGCTTGCATTTTTTGAAACTTCTCCATCTCCATCACCTAAGTTTTCAACTCCCATTGGAAATATTCTACTTCCTACTCCTATAATTTTATTTTGAACATCATCGATCAACGCCCATCCAATACTATTAGTTCCTAAATCTAATCCTAAAATCTTTGCCATTTTGTATTGCTTTAAAAATCAATTTATAAAAATAAGGAAAAGAAAATTAGTTTAATTACGGAAATCCGTAAACTAACTAAAAAAGTTTTTATCTATATTTGTAACAGATTAAAATTTCAAATCTTTAATCTTATCACAATAAGGCTATATGCCGTAGATAAAAATCTTTAGTCCTGCTTCGGTGGGACTTTTTTGTATAAAAAACCTCTTCCATTTCTAGAAGAGGTTGAAGTTGGAAAATAAATCCATACTTACATGTTTCCATGCCACTAACTCTAGTATTAATAAAACAAATTTTGAACACTCAGTTTTATTAAGAGCTTGTCACGCTTAAGGCTAGTTACAATATTACAAATTTTATGATGTTACGAAATTTCTAAACCACCTACTTATCAACAAACTTGTAAACAATAAATATTAGATTTCTAAAAATTAAAAAGTTGACCATTTAATTACTAATTAGATTTGAGTGCAGTATATTTGTAATCTGTCAAGTATAAACATACTTACAGTTGTGGTTTGATTATAATTGAACACTCTAGTCTTATCACAATAAGGCTATATGCCGTAGATGAAAATCTTTAGTCCTGCTTCGGTGGGGCTTTTTTGTATAAAAAAAACATTTAATTATAATTAGATTTTTAAAGTTTGGGTAAGTTTAATTTTACCAGTTTCTTTGAATCCATTTTATCAATTATTCTCGATTATCTTCGTTATTGATACTTTTATGATGTAAAAGCTTTTCAACTTTTTGGAATGTTTCTTTATTCTTTAAATTATGTTTTTCTAAAAACTTATTTCAAAAGTATACAACCTCATATTCTTCAGTTTTATCTACTTTGTCTCTATCTAAAACACCAATATATTTTGGGTTATCTCCATCATCAACCGTTGGAGAGTAATCATTGAATAGTAAATCTTTACTTGTGAAATTTGCCATATTATTTAAGTTTAAAATTAATTAATGATAAAAAGGTGTGTTGACTACTGGTGAAAACATCCTTAAAAAGTTCTCAAAGACGGAAAGGAAGGTGAAAGTAAAAGCCAAGAGTATTATTCCTTTAATGATAAAATAATTATAATTATTTCTATCTATTTCTATACTATCAGTTCTTTTACCTAATAGTATTGCAGTTATGAATTGTGTGATAAAATAGGTTACTACAAACCACATAAAAGTAAACCCAGTGAA
Organism: Flavobacterium sp.; assembly: GCF_035299005.1. GTDB lineage: Bacteria > Bacteroidota > Bacteroidia > Flavobacteriales > Flavobacteriaceae > Flavobacterium. The sequence goes on along the minus strand of NZ_DATGXL010000006.1, from coordinate 148,937 downwards.
TAGAGCAACTTTTTCAATAATTTCTGTTTTGGCTATTCCTAAAATGACTTCTATTGCACCAGAAACTGCTTTTAAAGCACTACTCAAAAGAAGAGCAAAACTTGCTATTGAAAAACCAATCCAAATAGCAAAGGCTGTTTTTAGTTTACCTTCTTCTTCATGATTTATTTTTTTTGAGATGAATTGATAGGCTAAGACAAATAATGCAATAGCGATTATTCCGACTATGGTTGTGATTATTAAATTTAATGTATTCATATTATTTTGATTTTATGGATATTCTCCAGTTATTTAAATTTGAAAGTTCTTGTGATAGTATTCCTGGTCTTATATTGGGTGCTGTTGTTTCCCAAACCACATATCTTTGACCGTTGTAATTTATTGCTGTACCATTAATTGGTAAATTAATACCTAAAATAGAATGACCATATTGTTCACTACAAAGCAAGGCTACGTCATAATCATAATGAGATAAAACCGTATAGAGTAATAACGTTCTTGTGTCACAATCACCTTTTAGATTTGTCAAAAACTCTATTGGTGTGTTTATCCCAAATTTTTGATTCCCTTCACAGCGAGCATTTGGATTTGATAAATAATTTCTAGTGAATTCATCGTTGTATAAACTAGCATTACAACCATCATCTAATATTAATGTATAAGGAATGTCTTGAACAAAAGAAACTACTACTTCTGCAAATTGAACTTTATCCAGTTTATTAGTAGTATTTATGCTATCAAGAAGTTTATATAATCCGTTTAATTTGTTTTTATCATATTCCTTTAAACGATAAATCATTTCGTCATAACTTCTTCTATCAGTTTGATATAATTTTAAGTTGTTTTTATATTGATGAGCATTATTAAAATCACTCAATTTTATTTGATAAAAACCCTCATATTTATTGCCTTCATAATCTTGCCATGAACGAAATCTTGAAATAATAGTATCATTAATTGCTGGAGTTATTGAATCGTTTTTATTGATTTTACTAGAATCAATTATTGGTTTGAAATCAGGTTTAGATTCTCTTGGATTATCAACTATTAAAGGTTTTGGGTTATAGGTATGATTTCTATTATTAAAAGAAAGAACAATTGAAAACACAAAAGCTAAAAGCAATAAAATACCAAATATTCTAAATACCCACTTAAAGAAATTTTCAAAAACTGAAATTAAAAGGATTATTGCAAAAACAGGTATAATATAAATAAGTCCTGGTAGAATATCAATTAAGAATATCAAACCGAACAATAAGCCAATTCCTCCAAATATAGATGACAGACAACCTCCTGAATAAGAATTGTTGGTTTTTAATCTACTATATTGCCAACTGCCCCAAGTTGTATTAACATAATCGGTTGTATAATATTGCTTTCTAAAATAATCTCCTTTTCGTTCAATTTTTCCAGTTTCGACATTAGAAGAAATTAACTTTTTGTCAACAAACTTTTCTTCTTTAATGTCTTCAATTATTTCGGAAACATAAATAATTTCTTCTTTAAATTCAGTTTTGTAGTCTAGAATATATCCAGTTATTTCAGCACTGAAAGTCCCAAATATTTCATTACCTTCAATTTGATGTAGCTTCCTTACGGATTCAAAATTAAAAAGTTTAGGCTCTAATACATTTAAACCATACCATTTATCATTTTGAAATAAAGATACTTGCAGAATTTCAGGCAATTTATCTTTAGGAAAAGGAACTCCTTTACTCTTAAACAGGATTTTTTCTCTAAACTCTTGACAATTAACTTCTGCTTCGTAAATCTCAAAACCATAGATTGTAGAGTTATGAAGTTCTTCGTCTAATTCTATTAATTCTCCTCTATATTTCCCGCTGATATTGCCTTTAATAAATGTTTTTCGTGGTATTTGTATTTCTTTTGTTTCTTTCCAATATTCTTTTCCGTTCTCATCAATAAATATTTCCTTTTCAATAGGTTGTTTTATTTTTGAAATATTATCTTTTTGAATTATATTTATAGAAGTATCTATTGGTTTTTCTCTTTTGAAAAAAAACCAATACAATAGAAATAAAGCTATTATGATTAATATATATATCAAACTTTTTCTGGATAAATAGTTTTTAAAAAGTCTTCCTCTTTAGCAAGGTTTTTATGATCGAATTTGTTAATAGTTCTAAATGGATTGTCTGCCCAATATTCATATTTTGAGACGACTTCTTCTTTGTATTCTTCTTTAATATGCTTTTCTATTATTTTAAAATTCTTTTTATTCACGATGCTTAGCTTTGATAATAAATCTTTTAATTCATCGAGTGATTTGTAATTGTATTTGACAATATTTCTCTGTAACAATTTTGAGTAATTCATTTTGAATTTTGAATATTCATCTAAAACAATTCTTTTTTCTAAATCAATTTTTTGGTCGTAAAAACCTGTTTTATCTCTTACTTTATATTTAACATAAATGGGTAATAAAAATAGTAGACAGACTACAATAGTAGTTATCCAAGAAAAAGGGTTTTCAAAAAGAATCAATTGAATTCTTTTAATATAAAAGTTAGATTGAGATAGTAAATAATCTAGCTTATTATAGATTTCAATTTTTTTATTAATAGCATCTTTTAGATTTTTTTTGTATTTAACAAATTCTTTGAGTAAGAATTGATTTGAAATTTGAACTTTTTCAACCTCAGTTAAAAAATTTTCATCACTTGAAATTTCTTCCTCTGTTAAAACAGATAATTCATTTAATAATCTATTTTTAGAAATGTCTTCTTTGTTATTTAACCATACTTTATTATCTAATTTTGTTAACTCTGAAAGCTTTTTTTTAGATTGATTTATAAATACTTTATCACTATTTATTTTAGCTTCAATTATTGATAAATTAGTTTGAATTTTATCTATTTCATAATTATTACAACTTAATTTAACTTGATTATTGAAATCTTGAAAAAGTGTAACTTCATTTTTTATTAATAGGCTATCAGCAATTGTTATCATCTTTATTTTTTCTTCTTGAATATGTTTCTTCAAACTAGTCCCAATTGAATTATTAAAAAATAAGACATTAAGTGGCTGTGCAATTATTATTGCTAAAAGCGACATAAATGATATTCTAAAAAACATTGAAGTTGTGAAGAACTCATTTTTTTTTTCATTTCTATTATTCTTTGTTGGTAATAATGCTGGAGAAACCGTATATAGCAAAAGTAAATACATGTTTGTAACCAACATTGCCCATGTAATTCCAATAGGAATACTTATAAAAGAATTACTTTGAAACAAAGAATGAAAAAACTCATATGCACTTATAAAACAACCAATAAAAACTGCTATTACAAATACTCCTATAGAAGCAAATATAATTTGAATTGATAGTGAACACTTTTTAATAATGAAATTATCCTCACCAGAAAATGTGCAGAGAAATAATCTAAAACTGTTTGCTGTTTTATTCATTTATGTTTTTAATATAATCTTCTAAATTATCATCTATTTTTTTCAACTCTCTTTCTTTATATTTACTGACAGCATAATTTGTAAGTTCTCTTTGAATTTCAGAAATCTTTATTTTTTCAAACATCAATTTGTCAGCTTCATGATTAATAATAAGATGTCTCTCAATACCTTGCTTGTCTTTATAGTAATCATATCTGACTTCAATACCATTTTCGGCTTTTATGAGCTCGTCTCTATTCTCGGCTAAATAATCATAAGTGGTTTTAGTAAGCATTAACTTGAAGAAAATTGGAGTTAACTCAATTGCCATAAATAATAGTGTGATAAAAAGGGATATCCAAAAACCAGAAACTTCATGAGCTATTTTTATTCGTTCAAGTAAACCATCAAGCCCATTTGCTATTTTTTCATTGTTGTTTCTTTCTTTTTCTTTGGCAGTTCGTAACTCTTCTTTTCTTTTGTTTAGTTCAGCTAAATTTTTACCGTTTTTAACATCAAACTCTTTGAGTTGATTAGTTAAATCATCAAGTTTAGCTTTTAAAGCACCTGCCAGTTTACCATCGCCAGGAACTGACCCTTCAACTCTTCCGTTTAATTGATCAATATACTCTTTTTCAGAATTTTTAATTCTTTCGTTTAAATCATTTCTTTCTTTAGCAATATTTCCAAACTCCTTTTCCAATAATTTTTCCCTATCACTATATGTTTTATCCACCTTAGCTTGGTAATCTGCTTGTTGTTCTAGTTGTTTTTCTCGAAGTTTAATGTCTATTTCGGTTTTAAACATTCTAATTTCTACTGGTTTTGAGATAGTCATAGCAATAATTATTCCCATTATAATTCTTGGAAATGCACTTTTTAATTCACCAATAGTTATTGCTTCTGTACCATCTCCTTTTCCAGTACTTGTAACAATGAATCTATCAATATTGAAAATCATTAAGCCCCAGATAACTCCAAAAAACAAAGCTAAGATTACAGTTTGTGCATCAATCGGGTTTTCTATAGCTGATCCTCTAGGTTCAAAAATGGTATAAAAAGCATATCCTCCAGCCAAACCAGCCATTGCGCCTGTCGCAAATACAATTCCGCCCAAACACATATACTTTATTTGATCGGAATAAGTAGACCGCTCTAGAAGGTATCTGTCTCCTCCAGCACATTTCCAAAGAAATCGCATAATTAAAGTTGATTTTGGTAATTCATAATAATCTCGTGTCATATAAATTCGTTTTGGTTAAAAGAATTGGTTTTTGTAATTATTTGTTTGTTTGCTATTCCGGTTTTTGGTGATTTTACAATAGACTTATCCATTTCTAAATAGAAGAATGGGTGTGACAACTTAGGAATATTTTGCTCTTCGAATTTTATAATAAAATTGGATAATGAGGTTTTGAATTTTTCAGACTCTAATTTGTGTTTGGGCTCAAATTTTAGTACATATATTTTCTTTCGAAAGAAACCATAAACAGTTAATTGAAATTCGCTATCAAAGTTTTTTAGATTGAAAATCTTGATTTGTTTCTCAAATGTTTTATGATTTCCAAATTTGTAATAAATTGCATTTCTAAATCGGTAATTAATTATAATAAAACTATTATCAAAAAGATATTCTGTATTATATTCAAAAAGCAACAGCTCGATTCCTTTCCTTTTTCTAAAAAAGATTGAAAAGAATCGAGCAATTACAACTTTTAAAAAGTGTAATTTTTCAAGTATAATTAATAAATAATTTGATATCATTTAATTGATTTATACTTATTTTATAATTCCTTTTGCTTTTAAATATTCCTCTATTTTTTTAACACTTGTACTATTGGTTGCATTTATTGCCCCTAATAATTGTTGAGTAGAAATGTTCCATTTATTTTTAAAATAATCTACTTCATATTGTTCATTTTTGTTTATACGAGATTTATCTCTGTAGTCTTTTTTGTTTTTATCATCCGACATAATTTATATATTTAAGTTAATAATTACTCTTTTTCATACAGCTCAACCGTTTCCAACAACTCATTCTCAAACAAATAAATATCATCAATGGTTTCTATGGGCTGGCGTGTTTCGTTTTTATCGTTGTTAAATAGTCCAATGTATTTTTTACCTCCATTAAGATGCAAACGACATAAAGGTTTTCGGTTGTTGTCGTCTAAAAGAATTCCAAAATAAGATTGAGTATCTCTGTATACAATTCGATTAGTTGTTAGTTTTCGTCTTAAAATAGCGACAACAATTCTGTAGGCTTCTAGTTCTTCATCACTTGTTACAACTTTGCTTTGCTCAATTTCCTCGATTTGGTCTTTTTCTTGAATGATAACTTCTTTATTAAGTGCAAAATGCAATCGCTCATTGATTTTTTCACCAATAAGCTGACCAAATGCTTTTTGAACTAATTCTGTGAATTCGTCCATTACTTTTTCAGTTAATCTTCCATTATAGATTTTTGAGGCGAAAAGCCTAACAAATTCATTGGATGGGTTCTGAATTTCAACATCGATTTGTTTTCTGATTTCTTTAATAAATTTTAAAGAACTTGCATTGTCTAAAATCTTATTGACATCAAAATTTGATTTGTGAAATTTAGCAATCTCGCTTACCGCACTATCTTTTAAATTAGTAATGTCAAATTCAAAAAATGGTTTTTCATCCATTTTGTTTTTCTCGTCTAAATCAGTGAAAAACTGGTATTGGATACCATTAGTCAACATTGCAAAACGAGTTTTTGACACATGAAAATAACGAAACAACTGAGAACCATGTACTGAAAGTTTTTCTTTCCAATTCTTACATTCAATAATTAGAATTGGCTCTTCGTTTTGAATGATAGCATAATCAACTTTTTCTCCTTTTTTCAAACCTAAATCAGCCGTAAACTCTGGCACAACTTCTGTTGGATTAAAAGTGTCAAACCCCAAAATATTAATAAACGGCAATACAAAAGCATGTTTTGTTGATTCCTCTGTTTCAATTTTATCCTTTAACTGATTGATTTTATCAGCTAAAGATTTCAATTGTGTTTGTAGTTCCATGATTTAAAATGAATTATTGACTTGAACTTCATATTTTTCACAATTTTGAATATCCAATCCTATTACATCAATAGTTTTTTCCGCTCCTCCAGCAAAATTTGCTGCATTACCTAAACCTGTGCCGACAATATTTCCGTCTTTATCATAAAATGTTGCTTTAATATCTACATAATTAATTAACTTGTCGGTATTGTTCTTAACTCTACAATGTATTGTGTATGAATCCATACTTTCTTCAAAAGTTGCATCATGTTTTAATATCTCTATATCTGGAGTGTTCTCAGAACTTGTTCCAGATTCTGACAAATTTGAAGTTTTCTCAGTCTCTTTTTTATCATCATCACTACCAAATGCCATGAAAAGAAAACTTGTTAAGACAAATGCCGATAATAAATGTTGTACTCTTTTTTTCATAATTGTTAAAATTTAAGTGTTATTGATTTTTTGTTGATTATAAATGGTAGCATAAATCCGAATAAGTACATAGCTATATCAATCCAGTCAAAAGTTCCTGGTATAATTGAAATACTTTGTCCTATCTCTGATAATAAAGCAATTATGGGTAAGCCAATCAACCAAAATAGGTTGCTTGAATTGATTTCATTTTTCCATGTAATAAGTATTAAGCTTATAAATGAAAACAGCCATAGACCGTCTGGTAATGAAAATTTAACCCAGTCAGGAATTAAAAAATCATAATTCAAGGTGTAATTTCTTATTGCTATAATTACTTTAGATAAGCTAATTGAATTGAACCATGAAAACATTCTTAACGATTCTATTCTAAAGCATATATAAATTAATCCTCCTACTAATAGTGGAGAAATGGAATATAAATATTGATTTATGCTTTTCATGGTTTTAAATATTTTTCCAAACTTAAAACCAATAAAAAAGTATTCCTTACGGGAATCCGTAAAGTGATTGTTTTTTTAATTTGATAGTGAAAAAATTAGATGATGCCTAAATCTTTGGCAATAGCAATTAGGTGAATGTTGTTGCTTGCTTTGAAGTAATCTTTGAGTTTAGCCACACGCTTTTCAATAGTACTTTTGCTATTTGGGATGACATTTAATTTTTTAAATAACGATTCCATATCTTCAATTGCAACACCGTTGGCAAGATGAGTTAGTAAAGTGATGTCGTAATTGTCAATTTCTTTGCCTGTTTTATCCTGTAAAGTATGTGCTAATTCGGGTGAAATAAATGTTTTTCCATAAAGTAACGTTTCAATAGCCGTTTTGAGTTGGCTAATGCTATTTCTTCCTTTGTGTACAAATGCGTTTATCTTTTGTTTTTCAAAAAGTGTTTTTATAGTGTAAGCTTTATCTTCAACCGAGTAAACAATTACATTGAGTTCAGGTTGCAAGTTTCTAATAACTTCAATGAGTTTTTCTCCCGAAGGAATTTCTACTTTTCTATAATCTGCAACAAAAGATAAATCACAGATCAGCAAATCGAAAGGTTCGTTATCTTGTTTAGCTCTTTTAAATTTTAATAACGCATCATCGCAATATTTAGCGTATTGAATTTCTTCAATCCCAAGCGATTCGAGGGTTTGTTTTACAGCTATATTAATACTGTCGAAATCTTCTGCTATTAAAACTTTTTTAAACATATGCTATTATTTTGGAATCTCAATTTTTACTTTAAACCCTTTGTCAGGTGCAGTGTCAAAATTAATAGTTCCGTTTACAGAAAGAATGCGGTTTTCCGCATTTTGAAGCCCGTTTTTTAAATTTAATAAGTTATCTGTTCCAATCCCGTTGTCAGAATAGTTGATTTGCAAAAATTTCTTATTGGATTTAATAGAAATACTAGCTAACGAACATTGGCTGTGTTTTTTCATGTTGACCATTAATTCTTGAAGAACTCGATGGACAACAACCTTAACTTCTTTTGAAGTTTTTAAATGATTAAATGCATCCACATTTACAATTACATTTCGATCTGAGGAATTATAAGTGGCAAGCATAGCTTTCAATTTTTCAAGATATAATTCACCAGTATCAATGTCTTTATTTTCGTTTGATATATTTCTGGTTCGGTTGTAAATAGTTTCTAAGTTTTCTAATAAAGTATCTTTATTCAAACGATTCTCTAAATTTTGTGTTTCGGCAAAAGCTATAGTATTATGAACATCGTTTGCTAATTCGTCATGTAATTTTTTAGCAATTCGAGTTTCTGTTTGATATGCGGTTTCTTTTATTTTCTTGCGGTTTTTTCTAATAGTAAATCTATATATTAGAAAAAATACTAAAATTGTAAATAACAATAAAACAATGTAAACATACATTTTAGCTTTATACTCATTTCTTTTTTTAATTTCTTTTTCAGTATCAAATCTAATTTTTGCGAACTGATTTTTAGCTTTTTGTCTGCTCTTATTTAAACTATCATTAATTCTGAAAAAATCCATATAATGCTTATCTTTTAAATGTAGACTTTCAGCATTTTTATATAACAAATCTAATGCTTCTAGTCTATCGTCTGGAATTGATGCTCTTGTAGCTGATACATACGCTTTTTGCGCCCACTTATATGCTTCCTTTGGATTTGAATTTTCATAAAAAATAGCTAAACGCATATATGACGAAACAATTTGGAAATCATCATAATGTTTTTCTCTAATTTTTAATGCTCTTGTCAAATATTCTAATGCTTTTTCATTTTTAATTTTATGCAGATAATATCCTTTATTATGAAGTACTCTTGCATAATCTAAAGGATTTTCTAATAAAATTTTATTGTTTTCAATCTGTGATAAAACATCTATTGCCTCTTTGTATTTTTCCATTTTTGAATACACATAAGCGATATTATTTTTTGTTATACATTTAGTTAATCCATCTGGATTAATGCTAATGACTTGATCATAAACTTTTAAAGCTTCTTCATAATTAGAAAGTTGCGTGTAGTTTTGCCCTAGTACATTTAAAGCATTTGTTTGGTAAGAAATATCTGTGTCTTCATTAAATAAAGCAATAGCTTTTGTTACAGTTATTTCACTGTTAATATAATCTGATTCTGAATTTTCAATGTTTGCCATTTGAAGAAGACAATATGATGCTCTTTTTTTATTTTCATTCTCAAGATTAAAATTAAAAGATTTATTATAATATGCATATGCATGATTATGTTTTTTAGCATAATAGAGCGACTCCGCAATCTTTAAATTAATGTCTAACGGCAAAGCATTGGTTTCTTTTTTTTTACAAGAAACAAATGATAATAAAAATAAATAAAATAAAAATTTCGGGAAATTCATTTTAAAAAAATATTTCCCGAAATTAATTAAATAAAATTAAAAATTGATAAAACTATGGTTTTATAGGATTATTACCTGTTTCCCCTCCCGTATCTCCATCGCCTAAAGTATCCAACTCTTTCTGCATTGAAGTATAATCAAACTCTTGTACTTCTGAATTTGCTTTTGAACTTGGAAACACATCATTGTCTGTTGTACATGAAGTTGTAAAACCACCAATAGCTATAACTGCTATAAATAAATATTTTTTCATTTTTTTAAAATTTAAAAATTGGACATAAGTTTGGCTGTTCGGAACTATTCCGAAATCAGTCTTTTGGATTGTTGAACCCAACTCTTTTTGGGCGCTCTTTTGTTTTGGGAAGTGGAAGTGTGCTACAACAGAACTTTCATTTTATACTTCCCGAATAAAAATTCGGTTCTGTATAGCGACACTTTTTTAAAATCAGTTTTGTACATTTGTTTCAATAGCTAGTTAAAACGATAACTGATTCTGAAGCAAAGGAATTACGTTTTTGTGTGAGTGTTTATAAGGAATTCCTGAAATTCCTATAATTCCAAAAAATTCCTAATTGTTCCTATATGACAACAAAAACCGAAAGTTTAGAAGCCTATAAAAAAGCCATTAAAGCTCATTATGAATTTGAAAAACAAGGAAAATATTCTAGTTTTTTAATAAATCCATCAAGAGCTAAATTGAGACAATTGTGTGAAGAAAGATTAAAAGAGTCAAATGATAAGGAAGATAAATTAAGTTTTAATTTAGTCTTTGGTTTTGAGTACGAAGCAGCTAATCGAAATAAACTAAAGTCTCTAACTGATAAGTTTAGACCTATTGAAACTTTCCTTAAAGGAGAAACAGATTTGTCAGATATTGAAGCCATAAATATTACGGCACTTTTAGTCGATTTTAAACCAAGACCTTTTCGTGTTTTTAATACAAAATCTTATGGATTTCAACCTATAAATGAAGAATTTAAAATAGAAAAATTGGCAATAAATGAAGAAGAAACTAATAAACCAAGTATAAAGATTCAAACATCAGGACCAAATAAAAATTTAAAAAATAAAATTGCAATTGGATTTTTAGGATTAATTGGATTGACTTCAATTGGATATACTACAAAAAACATGATAGCTCCAGATCCGCAATGTATGCAGTGGCAAAAAAATCATTATGAAGTTGTTGATTGTACAAATGAAAACCAACAAGGGTTATTGAAACAATACGATATAATTCCATTTGATGAAAACCAAAGTAAATTAATTAAAATAGAAGTTTCAGATACCACTACATTTTTTAAAAATGGAAATTCTTTATGTTGGTATTGTAAAGTAAACGGAAAGCCTGAATTCTTTAATACTCATGGAGTTCATCCAGAAACAGGGAAAGCATTAAAACCTGTAACAGAATATATAATTAATAAGTATATAAAAAATAATTGATTTTAATGAAAAAATAGTAATATTGTTAAATAAATCCCTACCAAAATATTAATCTAAACCTAATAGTTTAAACTTGAATATTCTAATCGCCGACGATCATCAATTAACAGTAGAAGGATATAAAATAATTTTATCATTTTCCGAGCAATTTGAAGATAAAATCAACTTCATTGAAGCAAAATCTTGCAAAGAAGCTTTTTTTAAAATCAATGAAAATGCATCAAATAAAATATTTTTCGATTTCGCTATTATTGATTATTCAATGCCTACTTTTCCTGAAGAGAACATATATAACGGAGCAGATATTTGTCTACTGATTCAAAAAAAAATGCCAAAATGCAAAACTTTGATATTGACCGCTTCAATGGAAAATATTGCTCTCTTTGAAATGGTACATAATATTAATCCCGATGGTGTAGCTACTAAATCTGATGTAAATGGAGATATTTTTTTAGAAATTATAAAATTACTTTTTTCAGGAAAAAAATATCGAAGTAATTATGTTCAAGAAAGAATTGAAGAGGTGTGGCAAACTCGGGCATTTGTTAATGAACTAAATAGAAAGATACTTTACTTTCTCTCCAAAGGATATAAACTAAAAGAGATTTCTTCTGAATTATCTATTTCTGAAATTGCCGTTAAAAAAAGAATATCTAAAATAAAACAATCACTAAATCTTAATGAGAGTGATAACCTTCTCAAAGTAGCTAAAACCCGTGGTTACATATAAATATTAACATAATGTATACTAAAAGTATAACCTCTGTTAAATATTAAAATTTGTTTTGCAATTTGTTTGATTTATTAGACTTTTACTCATAAATATTTAAAAGCGAATACATTGAAAACATAAAATAACTCAAAATCAACTATCATTTTTTTGATTTTATTTTTGATTTGATAGCTGAATACAAATTCCCCTTTTTATTAAAAAAAAATTAAACAAAACCTTTCTTTGCTTGGGTTTTGCTTATTTGTTATTATCTGTTTTTGATAATATTTTATAGAATTAAATTATTGAAAAAATGACTAAAAAAACCTTTCTAATTTCTAAGGTAAAGATGCTCTCTTTGGTGTTTTTACCATCTCTTTTATTTTCCCAAGACATCCTTTGGGAACGCTCTTACGGAGGTAAACACGCAGAATTTTTATACGATGCTATTCCAACTCCCGACTATGGTTTTTTGTTGGCAGGAAGTTCTATTTCCAATAAAAACGGTAATAAATCTGAAGCCAATAAAGGTGATTTAGATTATTGGGTTTGGAAAATGGATGAAAAAGGAACTGCTGAGTGGCAAAAAAGCTTCGGAGGTAACGGAGTTGATTTGTTGCAAAGTGTTAGAATAACTACTGATGGTGGTTTCATTTTGGCAGGCACCTCTTCATCTAATCTATCAGCAGATAAAAAAGAAGCTTGTAAAGGACAAGAAGATTTTTGGATTATCAAATTAGATGCTAAAGGTGGCGAAATTTGGCAACGTACCATTGGTGGTAGTGGTCAAGAAAAATTGTTGAGTATTGCTCAAACCAAAGATGGTGGGTATATTTTAGGAGGAACTTCTAGTTCTAATACATCTGAACCTGATGAAAAAGGAATTGTAGATAAATATGGAAAATCAGAAGACAGCAGAGGTAGTTTAGATTATTGGGTAGTAAAATTAGATCCTAAAGGAGAAATAGAATGGCAAAAAACGCTAGGCGGAAAATATGTTGATGAATTAAAAAGTATTGAGCAAACCCTTGACGAAGGTTATATTCTAGGAGGCTACTCAAATTCTCCTGAATCAGGAGATAAAGCACAAGGAAATTATGGCTTGGGCGATTACTGGATTGTAAAACTAGACAAGGAAGGTAATCAGCTTTGGCAACAAACATTAGGCGGTGATAAAGACGATAATTTATTTACCCTTTCACAAACCAAAGATGGTGGTTTTATTCTTGGAGGCAATTCTAATTCTGGAGCAACTAACTCCAAATCGAAAACCAATAAAAACGGAACTGATTTTTGGGTTTTGAAATTAGATAAAATTGGTACCATCGAATGGCAAGAAACCTATAATTATGGAAAACTAGACGTACTTACCTCGATTGTAGAAAACCAAGACGATACTTACTTAATCGGTGGTTATGCACAATCTGAGGCGAAAAATAAAGGGCAAACGGTAAAAGGTATTGGAAGTAAAATTACTAAAGAAGGAAAAGATAAAGAAGGTATCAACGATTACATTGCTTTAAAAATCAAAGCAACTGGAGAGGAAATTTGGACGCAAACCGTAGGTAGTAAAGGAGATGAAGTACTTAAACGACTATTTGAAACTAGAGATGGTGGCTATATTTTAGCAGGTACATCAAAAGGACAAATATCTAGAGATAAAAACTCAAACATAGGAGGAAGCGATTTTTGGATTGTGAAACTAAAAGACAAGGATAAAAAAGAAAAAGACAAACAAAACATTGAAGCTATTCCTAATCCTGCCCTAACTTATACAAACGCAATTGTAGGCTATGATTATAAAAATGGAACAGCTACCCTATTTGATTTAAGCGGAAGAATGATAAGCACAGTTAAAATTAACGGAGAACGCACCATACCAATAGATTTAACTAGTTTACCGCAAGGTATTTACTTAATTGAAGTAAAAACCGATGTGAGTACAGATGGTGTCAAAGTAATTAAAAAGTAATTTTTTTAAAACCGAATAAACATTTTAAACATGAAATTTTATAAAACATTATTTTACTTAACTCAGATAGTCCTAATTAATCTTTTTACAAATGGATATTCACAATCTGATAATAAAGTAATACCGCCTACCCCTGAAGCCGCTAGCCTAGGAGAATTTGGATCAATTCCAATGGGCTCATATACTGGTTCGGCAAGTTATAGTATTCCTTTATATGTAGTTAAAGGAAAATTTCTAGAAGTCCCTGTTAGCTTAAATTATAATAGTAACGGAATAATGGTTGAAGAAATAGCCCCTTGGACTGGCTATGGCTGGACATTAAATGCTGGAGGAATTATAAACCGAACAGTGCTTGACCTACCTGATGAATCAAGAAATTTTGAGTCATTACCATTTATCCAATTAAATCAACTAAATCAAGAAAACTGCGAAAAAATTGAAAACTCGTATTATGACTTACAATATGATGAATTTACTTTTAATTTTATGGGGAATTCTGGAAAGTTTATAATTGTCAATCAAGAAGTAAAAATTATTGAAGCTTTAGATGATTATAAAATTGAACTTATAACAGGTGGGACTACTTCTTCAACAATCAATGAATTTGTTATAACTGATAAAAATGGAATTAAATATTATTTTGGCAAATCATATGGAAATTATGAAAACCCTAGAGAAACAGCAATTATAAATGATACTCCATCCCCTATTACTTCATGGCATTTAACAAGAATTCAACACTGGAGTGGGGAGATTGTCAATTTTGAATATGTTAAAGAATCTCAAGCAGAATATTTTAAAAATTTTGGAGAAACTGCTACAACTGTTGCTGATGGAGAAGTTCTATGTTTTACTTGTCCATCACCATTAAATCATCCCACTGTATATCAAAATTATCATACTAAATACCGCCCAATCGTCTTCCATTTATCAAAAATTAGCGCAACTAATTCATACAATTATGATTTTGTAGAGATAAATAGAAGTACAAAAACAATTACATGTAGAGATAAAAAAATTAGTTTAAACACCACTGGTAGTGGTGATAGATATTTTTTAATTGAACTCTTATTTAAATCTAATACGGACTCATTATTTAATAAATATGAGTTTGAGTATGATCATATGAATGAGTACATAAGTATTCCAAGAAACACAAAAAGTAAAGATTGGTGGGGATATTATAATGGACAAGATAATTCTGCATATAACAAAGGGTATTTAAGAGGCGATCACAATCCCCATCCTGAGTATGCTGTTTTTGGTATGTTGAAAAAAATTATTTATCCAACCGAGGGAAATACTATGATTGATTATGAAGGTCATAGCAAACAATTTCCTTCCTCTCCTTTAACAACATGTAGTAATTACAGTGAATACCAAATTGATCTTTGCCAAGGAGAAGATTCTCCTCCTTCATCAAATTCTTTAGGTGGTATTTGTGACCCTGTTTCATTTTATGTAGGACCTAACGATAAACAAGTAACTTTTACACTATATGGCCACTATTTTCCAGATGAAAATCCTGCGATAAATGGTGTAAATGTTGGCTATGCATATTTTACACTATATGGTCCAAACAATTCAGTTATAAATGATTTAGATCATTATTTCTTATCAGGTAATCAAGAGGTTACAATTATATTAACCTTACCACCTGGAACATATACCCTTGGATTATCTGTAAGAAGTTCTATTTACTTTGCTCGATTTAAAGCAAAATTTTGCAATGATATTGCAACTACAGAAACAGTTTATTTTGGAGGGGTAAGAGTTAAAGAAACTAGATCTTATGGTTTAGATGCTCCACATAATGAAATTAGAACTAGGTATAATTATAATAATTCTGGAGATTTCTTAGCGCCAAATCAGGAAACAATAATTTATAATACCACATTCTGTGATGGTGGTGGTGGAGGTTATAATTACTATACTCATTGTGATAAAAAACAAAAAAACAGCAATGGCTATTTTAATTCTACAAGAACCTTAGAAGGAACAGCTTTTTATTTTAACGTTAGCGAATCTAGAATTAATAAAGATGGTCAAAAAATTGATGAAATATCCCATTTTTACAATAGTGCACCTATTAAAACATCTTCTCAACAATTTATAACGTGCTCACGTATTCCAAATTTTAACCCTATCCGATATTATGGTAGCGCTCATGAGTATAAAACAGAATACTATAAATATGTAGGTTATAATAAGCAATTAATCAAAACAGAAACTCTAAATTTTGAAAAGAAATTTGATTTAAACGGAGGTAATCATTACTCTTATTTAAGAGAGACAATGATTTCTATTCCAGAATATGTTTTTACTTCACCCCCAGCAAATGGACAAATGTATTATCCATATGATAAACTTTTTCAAATCGGACTAAAAATGAATCTTTCAAGATATGAGATTTATTGTTTTTGGAGACAATTAAAAAGTAAAAAAATTGAAAATTTCTTCTACGACGAATTTAATAATGTCAGCTCAGTAGCAGAAAACACCGAGTATTATTACACTAACGAGTTAACAAATATTAATTCTCAATATCCAATACACCATCAAGTTACAAAAGAAGCAAACTATACATATTCCAATAAAAGAATTGCTACAAGTTATAAATATCCTGATGATTTTAATGCAAACACATATGGAGGAACTTTAGAACCTTATCAACAACAAGCATTAAATTATTTGAAAAAGAATGTGCAACACCGCATAGGGAACCCTATTCAAATTGAAACACAATTAGAAGAAGGTGCTTTTAATGGTATAAATAGTGAGTTTGTAGTGTCAAATTCAGAAAGAATTAGTACACAAAGAACTACCTATAAAGACTGGGGAAATTCAATTATTTTACCAGAATATACGAAACTTTGTAAAGGTGAAATAACAGCTACAAATCCACTTGAAACTAGGGCTAATTTTACAAAGTATAATTTATCTGCAGGTAAACTACTAGAATCAAAAAATGAAGAGGATATTTATACGTCATACATTTATGATCACAATAAAAAATATATTATAGCAATTATTGAAAATGCCACATATTCAGAAATCTCAAATGTTTTAGGAATCTCTACTTCAGATTTAGAGAATATTGCACCTATTGGAGAAGACTCAATCCCTTCAATTGAGGGATTGAGAACAAATCTTCCTAATGCTATGGTAACGACTTATACTTATAATGATGATAAAATTAGTTCGATGACCGACCCTAAAGGTTATCGTACAACTTTTCATTATAATATTTTTAATCAATTGCTATATGTAAAAGACCATGATGGCAATATCATTAAAGAATACCAATACAATTTAAAATCTCAAAACTAAAACAAGATGAAATCGAAGATATTATATATTTTATTAGTTATACCTGTTCTTGTTTTTGCACAAAGTACAAATCAGAATTATATAAAAACAACCAGTTATAAAATTCCTCACACAAGTTCCTTTGGTGAAGTTGATGAAAACGGCAATATCATAACAACAGTTTCTCCTGTTAATGAATCAGATAAGATTATTAACATAACATATTATGATGGACTAGGTAGACCTATTCAACAAATTGCTAATAAACAATCTAATACTGGTAAAGATATTATTACTCATATCGAGTATGACGAGTATAGTAGACAAAGTAAAGAATACCTTCCTTATGTAAATAGTGCCGCTTCTCTTAATTTTAGCACTACAGCTAAAGATGATGTTCTAAGTTTTTATGCTTCACCAAGTTTAGCCACAACAGGTAACCCTGCTTTTGAAGCCACCGCTAACCCCTTTAGTGAAAAACAATTGGAGAATTCTCCACTAAATAGAGTATTCAAACAAGCGGCGCCTGGCAATGCTTGGGCTATGGGACAAGGCAAAGAAATTAAGTTTGACTATCAAACCAATACAGCAACCGAAGTAAAACTGTTTAAAGCTACAGCTACATGGAACGCTTCGCTTGGAGTATATGATATTTCTGTTGTACAAAACGGAGAGTATCAAGCTAATCAACTCTACAAAACCATTACCAAAGACGAAAATTGGATTTCTGGGAATAACAACACTACCGAAGAGTTCAAAGACAAAGAAGGAAAAGTTGTATTGAAAAGAACTTATAATTCAACTCCCCCTTCGGGGGCTGGGGGGCTACACGACACCTATTACATTTATGACCAATATGGAAATCTTACTTATGTAATTCCACCCTTGGCAGAAGGAGTAGCTTCAGAAGATAATTTGAATTATTTAGGTTACCAATACAAATATGATAACCGCAATAGACTAGTTGAAAAAAAATTACCAGGCAAACAATGGGAGTTTATAGTCTATGATAAACTAGACCGTCCTGTAGCTACTGGACCTATTAACAATCCTTATGGAGCAACAAATCTTGTTGATGTAGGTTGGATGATTACCCAATATGATGTGTTTGGTAGAGTAATACAGACAGGTTGGAAAAGTGCAATAGTTACAGCTGCTACAAGAAGTACAAATCAAACAACAATTAATGGCGGTACAAATCCATTTACACTTGGTACAAATGACATATTAACCCAAAACTTTTATGACAATTATAGTTTTGCAGGAGCACCAAGTCCTTTGCCAACACCTATAGAAAATCAAACACTTGCCACCAATGTAAAAGGAATGCCAACAGGCTCATGGGTAAAAGTATTAGACAATGCCACTAGTACCACTGCCGAAGTATCTTATACTTTGTATGATAGCAAATACCGACCAATACACACCAAAACCACCAACTATTTAGGCGGTTATACACAAGTAGATACACACCTAGACTGGGCAGGGAAAACACTATATACCCTAACCAAACACAAACGCACCTCAAGCAGTACAGAGCTTTTGGTGAAAGATATGTTTGAATACACAGACCAAGATAGATTAGCATTACACAAACAACAAATTAACCAACTACCCGAACAATTAATTGCTAAAAACACTTATGATGAATTAGGGCAATTAATCAGTAAAAATGTAGGAGGCGAAGATGCTACAGGAGCAACAAGTTTACAGACAGTAGATTACAGCTACAACATTAGAGGTTGGTTAAACGCAATTAATGATGTTAGAGATATTGAAAGCGAAAATGATTTATTCGCTTTTAAAATAAATTACAACGAACTAGATTCTTTTAGTGAAAATGACAATTCTCCTACTCCTCTATTCAACGGCAACATTGCGGCTACTTATTGGAGAACCGATAGCGATAATACTATGCGAAAATACAATTATAGTTATGATAATTTAAACCGTTTATTAGAGGCAAATTATAGTAAGCCAGATAATGTTTCAACTCCTGACAACTATCTAGAGCAGCTAACCTATGACAAAAACGGAAACATACAAACTGTTTTTAGAAATGGAGATATGGACACCGATGGAGCGCAAAGTATTAATACAATTGATGAATTAGTATTTACATATGATACTACAAATAAAAATTTACTTAAAAAAGTAATTGATTTAGCTATTGCTCCTCAAGGTTTTGATGAAGGACAAGACGACAGCAACGGCATTACAGACCCAACAAATGATTATGATTATGATTTGAATGGCAATATGATTAGTGATACAAACAAAGGCATTACAAGTATACTATATAACCATTTAAATTTACCCACAAAAATTGTGTTCAATAATTCTGAAGCCACAAAAATTACTTATCTTTACAATGCTGTAGGGCAAAAAATAAAAAAAACAGTAACACAAGGCGACGTGGTTTCAACAGAATATTTAAGTGGTTTTCAATACAAGAATGCTGTATTACAGTTTTTTCCACACGCCGAAGGGTATGTTAAATACACCCCAGCAAGTGGAAAAGGTAGTGTTGCAAAATACAATTACATTTTTAACTATACCGACCATCTTGGTAATGTGCGTTTAAGCTATGCTACTGACCCAAGTGATGGCGTTCTTAAAATTATTGAAGAGAATCATTACTACCCTTTTGGGCTGAAACACAGCAATTATAATAGCGACCAATTAATTTTAGAAAAAAGTGAAGAAGAAATTCTAAAATTTGTTCCAACTAATCCGTTATTAACTTCTACGTATAATTATAAATACAATGGTAAAGAATACCAAGACGAGTTAGGGCTTAACATGTATGATTATGGAGCAAGGAATTATATGGCGGATATAGGCAGATGGGGATCAATAGACGGAAAAGCAGAAAAATATTTAAGCCTTTCACCATATCACTACGCAGGTAATAATCCTGTTCTCTATTTAGATCTTGATGGAAATGAATTTACCGAAAGTGCCTGGAAATGGGTTAATAGATTAATTGCAGATATTAATTCTAGACAAGCCTCAAATAATAAAACAATAGAAGAAGCAAAACAAACTATTGCATCTGGTAAATTTGGCTGGTTTCAAAGTGAAAAATCACTAAATAATAAAATAGCACGTCTAAATAATGAAAACGCAGGACTAGAAACTACAAGAGGAGAAACAGCAACTTTAGCGGCTTCTTCACAAGTTTATGATGTTGTTGAAAATAGTGGAAACACAGAACGAGATGCGTTAGGAAATACTACAACAGTTAATCAAACGACTTTTAACAGTGATAATAACAGGGTACAACTAACCGTTTCTTCTGGTACAGATTTAGGGCTTTTTTCTCACGAATTAAAGCATATGTATCAATTTGAAACAGGAGAAACCACATTAGGATTAACTAAAAATAATGGAGGCATAAATCTAATAGGAAACAATCTTTTATTTTATGATTTATCAGATGAAGTCCAAGCTTATCAAAGAGGAGCATTATTTGGACAAAGAGAAAATATAAATTCTACATCTGATGTTTTAACAAAAGGAATATATAGCGACAAGATCCCAACAGGTCCTATCAATGCTGTTAATCATCCAAATGCCGCAGGCATAAAGCAAAATCCTCAATCATTTGCTAACAAGTATAACGCAGCTTTTAGAATTGGAACCACAACATATAAACCACAATAAAGATGAAAAAAATAATTCTATTGATAGGATTCTTGATAATATTTACTTCTTGTAGTAAAAATATTTACGGAAAATATAATACTAGTTATTCAAGAGATAAGAGCGCATTTTTTCAAATAACTTTAAATTCTGACAATACTGTTGAAAAGACAGAAATACATACGATAAGTATTTTTGCTAAAGGGCATTATATATTAAAAGAAAAACAAGTAATTTGTTTTTTGGATTCAACAAAAAATAACTTTCCTCCAGATACCCTTACATTTAAAATAAAAGGAAACAAACTTTATTTTGTAAAAAAGGGAATTGTTAATACAAAATTTTATTTAAGGAAAGAATAAACAAAATCGGTAATGTTTCAGATTTAGTGATAAGCACTTGTTGCATATATAACAAATTGATAATCAATAAAATTTAAAAATAATTATAAAAAAGATGAGCTACATAGTTCATCTTTTTTTATGTTTAAAGCTCTTAAATCTAAGAAAATGATAAAAAATAAAACCTCGTGTATCAGATTTAGTGATAGAAAAAATTGCCCAAATTGTAATTCTAATAATGTTATCAAAAATTGTTTTACAGCAAACAAAAAACAACAATATATTTGTAAATCTTGTAAAAATAGATTTATAGAGTATTATACTTATAAAGCTTATAATCATTGGGTAAACAAAAGAATTATTCAATTTGCTAAAGAAGGACTAGGAATACGAAGCACAGCAAGAATCTTAAAAATATCAACTACCACCTTATTAAAAAGAATAATTGCAATTGCTAAAAAAATTCCCAACCAACCTATTTTTAAATACAAAACTTATGAAGTTGATGAGATTAGAACATTTATAAGAAATAAAGAAAAACCAGTTTGGATTGTGTATGCCTTAGAAAGAAAAACAAAACAAGTGGTTAATTTCAGTATTGGAAGAAGAACCAAAAGAACATTACAATATGTAACCAATACATTGTTGTTGTCAAACCCAAAAACCATCTATACTGATAAGTTAGTGCATTATAAATCATTATTAAATAAAACGATACACAATACAAAACCTTTTAACACAAATCATATCGAGAGAAAAAATCTTTCACTAAGAACCCACTTAAAACGACTTAACAGAAAAACAATATGTTTTTCACGAAGCTTTATATTGTTGCAATGTGTTTTGAAGATTTATTTTTGGGGATAAAACTAATTATTTACCCAAATCAACAAATTACTAATATCAGCTCCTTCAATTTTTTGAGAAGTTATCAAATCTATTTTTTTGTTTTTAATTCCAAATCTTAAGATAAATTCATCAACAATCAAACACGGGTTAAATCTATTAGCAATAAAAAAGTAACCTATTTTATATTTTCTATTTCTTTTGTTAATCTCGGTTTTAAGATTCTTGATTAAAGCATTTAAAGTGGAACCATAATAATTGTGCTCACAAGAAAAGTCATTACTAAAGAGGCATTCGATTTCTGATGTACTAAATAGTAGGCTCTCTATAAATTGTTTAATCAGTTGCGTTTTTTCAATATCCTCGTTTTCAATACTTTTATTAATAATACTTACTTGATGAAATACTTCGACAAATCGTTTTCTAAGTTCAAAATTAGTATGATCAAAAAGAACAGCACGTTTATAGTGAACAACAGCCCACTCAATTGATGTTATATCATTTTGGTTTAAGTATCTCTCAGCCGATTGAATATATTTTTCTGATATTTCTTTATCTGTTTTCATAGGTTAAATAGTAATTGTGTATCAAAACAAGTGCCATAAAAGAATTATTTTGTTTATTGAATTAATTAGCTAATTAATAAATACATTTTAAAATAAATTATTACGTTTTAATACACTTTAAAACGTTTTAAAATACTTGCAATAGTTAATACAAAAACTAAAAGTTTTAAACAGTTTGTTCATTTTTAAAGAAATTTTCTATTTACTTTATTTAAAAAAATCATGTTTTGCAATTCTTTTTGCATTTTCTACTTTTTGTACTTTAACATAATTCAAGAAAACTCGTTCCGATTTATGTCCACTTATTGCCATAATATCTTGAATAGGAATTCCTGATTTAAATGCATTTGTACAAAATGACCTCCTTGCAGTATGTGATGAAACAAGTTTATACTTTGGCAGATTGAACTCCTCTACCTTACCTCCTATTGTTCTTGTTAACAAATGGTTTTCTATAATTTTTGCTCTCTTACAAATTGATTTTATATGTTCGTTAATTATAGTTGAATGAAGATAATTAGGTAAATTACCATTCCTTTTATTCAATATATCATTAACAATAGAATTTAATGGGATTATAACAGAATTAGTAGTCTTTAATTGTTTTAATTGAAAGTATTTAACACCATCTTCTTCAAAAATAACTTGATTAGAACGTTTCAATAATGCCATCATATCCGAAATTCTCAAGCCTGTATAACAACTAATTAAAAAAATATCTCTTACATTATCTAAAATTGTGTCGTTTAACTGAAGTTCTTTAATTCTTTTTAACTCTTCAACTGTTAAATAAACATGATCTATTTCTTCTGTCATTTTAGAAAAATAGCTTTTCTTAAACTCATTATTACTATGAATTCCTTCTTCATAAGCAAAACCCAATATTGTTTTTAGCTTTTGTATAATTGTTCCAACATAATTTTTAGAATAATTCAACGAGGTTAAGTATAATATATAATCATTATAGAAATCTCTATTACAATCCTTAAATGAAAAATTATTTAACTTTCTATCCTCTATATATTCTTCTAATCTTGACAAACCTGTCTTATATGTTTTCAAAGTACCTTTAGCCAACTTTTTCTTTGTATATGGACTATTGTGAATTGAATAGTATTCTAAAAACCACTTGTAATATGAAATCAAATTATTTTTAACACTTTCAGTTTTTACTTTTTCTTTTTCAGCGACACTCACTTTTCCAAAAGCATTAAACACAATTTTTTGTACATCACTCTCTGAAATATTTAATTCATCAGTTACCGAAATAGATTTGTTAACCTTATATATAGCTTCTGACAATTTTGTATTAATATCGGCAGCTCCAAACACGGAAGATGGAATTTTTAATCTTTCTTTTTTATAGTCCCATTCTTTTGAATTCTGAATCATATATCCTGTAGATGTTCTATATCTAATAGAACCATTTGAACTTCTATATTCAAAATTTATTGAATACTTTTTTGTACTTTTGCGTAGATAAAATCTAATTTTCATTACTGTCTTTTTTAAAAAAATTAACATTATTGTAATATTAGATTTTGGCAAATTTTAATCAAAATATTGTGACCAAAATTGTGACCATTCTAAACCATTTGAGTCCATTTCTGTCCACTTAAACAAAAAAATGATTTAAAAAAGCCTCTAAAAAACATCAAATTGACGCGAAAATACTAAAAAAAGTGAATAAAAACCTCATGCAGTCGAGGTCACTAAAATTAATAAAGCGCTCAAATTTATGAGCGCTTTTTTTATATTTAAAGTCTTGTAAATTTTATAAAAAAAGCATGGATAATTCTATAGAAAATCGTGTAAGATTAGTAGAAACATTATTTCAGAATCTTGAAATTGAGATTGAAGAATTTCAAGAAAAAACACATTTAAATTGCATTGCAGGTTGCGGTAAATGCTGTTCTACACCTGAGATTGATGCTTCGCCACTAGAATTTTTACCATGGGCTTTTTATGTTTTTCTTAATGGTCAAGCTGAAAAAACACTTCTAGAATTAGAACAAAATACAACAGCTACTTGTTTTTTATATCGTCCAAAATCATTAGCTGAATTTACAACAGGAAATTGCAGTTCTTATCAGTATAGAGGGTTAATTTGTAGACTTTTTGGTTTTGGTGCCACAACTGACAAATATGGTAAATTACGAATTGCAACTTGCAACATCATCAAAGAAAAACAAACAAAAAATTTTGAAAATGCAACTATTGCAATAAATTCAAATCTATCTGTGCCAATTTTTACAACATATTATATGCAGTTATCGCAAATAGATTTTAAACTTGGGAATGTTTTTCTACCTGTAAACAAAGCTATGAAAGCTGCTGTAGAAGAAGTTTTGCAATATTATGCCTATCGTCCACTTCCTGATGGACACAAGGATATTGTCTAAAAGTTACATTTTGTTACTTTTGTAGAATGAAGCAATTAGTCATTATAGGAACTGTTTGGCCTGAACCAAGCTCAACAGCTGCTGGAAGTAGAATGTTACAAATCATTTCATTATTCCAAAAACATGAGTACAATATCTCTTTTTTGTGCTCAGCTTCGCCCTCCGATTTTTCCTATGATTTAACTCAATTATCCATAACAACACAAACTATTCAATTAAATGATAGTGGCTTCGATACAATCATTAAAGACTTAAATCCAGACGTTGTACTTTTTGATAGATTTATGATAGAAGAACAATATGGCTGGCGTGTAATGGAACATTGTCCTAATGCATTACGAATATTAGATACTGAAGACTTACACTTTTTAAGAAAAACTAGAGAAGCTGCATTCAAACAAAATAGGAAAATATTATTTGAAGATTATTTATCAGATGTTTTTAAACGCGAATTAGCTTCAATTTATAGATGTGATTTGACTTTGTTAATTTCGGAATATGAAATGGAATTGGCAGTTCAAACATTTAAATTGAATGCTTCATTGTTGTATTATTTACCTTTTCTATCGGAGCAAATTAATGAAAACGTTCCAAATTTTAATGAGAGAAAACACTTTATCAGTATTGGTAATTTTTTACACGAACCAAATTGGCAAACCGTTTTACAATTAAAACAACTTTGGAAATTCATAAAAAAAGAGCTTCCAGAATCG
Organism: Flavobacterium sp.; assembly: GCF_035299005.1. Taxonomy (GTDB): domain Bacteria; phylum Bacteroidota; class Bacteroidia; order Flavobacteriales; family Flavobacteriaceae; genus Flavobacterium. The sequence continues at coordinate 123,256 of NZ_DATGXL010000006.1, read as the reverse complement.
GAATTACATGTTTATGGTGCTTATGTAACTGAAAAAGCTAAGCAGTTGCATAATGAAAAAGAAGGCTTTTTAATAAAAGGGAGAGCAGAAAGCGTTACTGAAGTGTATGCAAAATCAAAAGTCCTATTAGCACCTATTCCGTACGGTGCGGGATTAAAAGGAAAATTATTCGAAGCGATGCAATTGGGATTACCATCAATAACTACAACAGTTGGTGCGGAAGGAATGAATGGAAATTTAGACTGGAACGGATTCATTACTACTACTGAAACTGATTTTATCAACAATGCTATTCTTTTATATACTGATGAAGACAGATGGAAAAAGGCACAACTAAATGGTTATCAAATTATTGAAAAACGTTTCAAAAAAGCATTATTTGATGTCGATTTTTTAACTAGAATTGAGGAATTACAGCACAACTTGAAATCACATCGCAATGAGAACTTTTTAGGACAAGTTTTACAACATCAAAGCCTACAAAGCACAAAATACATGAGCAAATGGATTGAAGCAAAAAATAATAAAGTATAATTTTTGTAACTATTTTATGTTTTTTTCGTATCATAACTAAACGCTACTCATGGCTCAAACTCCATCCAACATGCTTCCGTTAGGAACTAAAGCACCCGATTTTTATTTAAAAGATACTATCACTAATTCTTTTCTCGATTATAATGATTGTAAAGGAAAGAAAGGAACTTTAGTTTTTTTTATTTGCAATCACTGTCCGTTTGTTCACCATGTTATGGATGAAGTAATTCGAATTGCAAATGATTATAGAGTGCAAGGAATTGGTTTTGTTGCTATTTCGAGTAATGATGTGGAAAAATATCCAATGGATAGTCCAATTTTAATGTATGATTTTGCATTTAAAAATCATTTTGAGTTTCCGTATTTATATGATGAATCACAAGACGTTGCAAAAGCTTATGATGCAGCTTGCACACCCGACTTTTATTTATTTGACAACCAAAACAAATTGGTATATAGAGGTCAACTTGATGATAGTCGCCCAGGAAATAACATTCCTTTAAGCGGCTCAGATTTACGAAGTGCAATTGATGGTGTCGTTTCAAATAGAACAATCAATCCCGAACAAAAACCGAGTATTGGGTGTAATATTAAGTGGAAGTAAATTTTAGTTATTTCTCTCCATCACCACTTCAATTGGGTTGTTACTTCTTGGTCCAAAAGTTCTAGCTTGGCGTTCGTTTTCACTCGAACATAAAATATACATATTAAAAGTTTGCAATTGGAGTGTTTGCGTTTTATAAATTGCTTTTGTATCTTCTATTTTTATGTAAAATTCTTCAGCAGGAAATGTATTTGTGACGGATAATAAATAAGTATCGGCAGCATATGGAAAAAACCATTTTACAGTTTCGTTTGGTTTACTGATGATATAATTTTTAGAAAAAATTAAAGCTTGATTTCCAAATTTCCAACTATACTTGTTGTTTTCATTAATAACAACTTCTCCCTTTTCGTTTACTAAAGTAATTTTTAAGTCCGGAATATTCTCAGACTTACCTTCTTCATGTGCTTTTACAACTAAGTAGGAAGTAAAATCAAACCCACAATGTGGCACTTGACCAAATGAGAACAAAGTGAAAAGAAGAAAGAAAAAAGATAATTTAGATTTCATAGCCTTTAATTGGTCGTAAAATTACAAAAATGATACCAAAAAAAATCCGTCAATTGACGGATTCATTTTTTTATTTTGTTAAATATGCATAGATTTTTTCTCTATCTTCATCAGATATTCTTGCCTTTTTCTGCATTCTTGATAAAATTGGTGTCCAGTTTTCTGCTGTATAATCTTTAGCATCATATAATTTATGACATTTTCCACAGTTGTTTTCATACAACATTTTACCTGCAGCTAATTCGGGTGATAAGGGTGCTTCAGGTGTTTTAGGGGCTTCTGGCTGACTTACTTTTGGAGAACAAGCAAAAATAAACATACCAATAATAGCAGCTGCAAATAGTTTAGTTTTCATATTTAGTTAGTTTTTGTTTCGTAAATATAAAAAAAAATCCCAAAAACAATATTTTGGGATTCTTAATTAATATATAAAGTAAATTATTTTACATCCATTAATTCTACATCAAAAACTAAAGTTGCATCTGGTGGAATAACACCTCCAGCACCTCTAGAACCATATCCCAAATAAGATGGAATTACAAAACGTGCTTTGTCTCCTACTTTTAATAAAGCAATACCTTCGTCCCAACCTTCAATTACTTGACCAATTCCTAATGTAAAATCAATTGGTTGCTTTCTTTTGTATGAAGAGTCAAAAACTTGTCCGTTTTCTAATGCTCCTTGGTAATGAACAGATACTTTTTTGCCTTTTTCAGCTTGTTTACCACTTCCTTTTTGAATGATTTGATAACGTAAACCACTTTCAGTTTTTTGAAAACCAGCGGCTAATTTTTCTAAGGCCTCTTCTGCCATTTTTTTTTGTTCTGCAATTCTTTTCTCTCTAGATCCTTCAAATGTTCTGAAAGCTTCAATTGCATTCCATTTTTGAGCCTCTTCTCCTATTCTTAGAATTTCTAGTGAATCAATTACATCTCCTTGTGCAACGGCATCTACAACATCTTGTCCTTCAATTACATGTCCAAAAACAGTGTGTTTTCCGTCTAACCAATTTGTTGGAACGTGTGTAATAAAAAATTGTGAACCATTAGTTCCAGGCCCAGCATTAGCCATAGACAAAACGCCTGGTTTGTCGTGCTTTAAACTTGGGTGAAATTCATCGTCGAAGTTATAACCAGGTCCTCCAGTTCCTTGTCCTTGAGGACAACCACCTTGAATCATAAAATCAGGAATTACACGGTGAAATTTTAATCCATCATAATAAGCTTTTCCCATTGGTCTAGCCGAATTTTCTAATTGTCCTTCAGCTAATCCTACAAAGTTACCAACTGTTCCAGGAGTTAAATCATGTGTTAATTTTACTAAAACAGCACCTTTAGCTGTGTTAAATTTAGCATATATTCCGTTTTCCATTGTTTTGAATTTTAATTTGAAAGTGCAAAATTAATACAATAATTGGAGAATAATTGTATTTTTGGAAGTAATTAAAAACTAAACTATGAATTCTATTTACGATAAAGCATCAAATGAAGCTATAATTGCACGAATCAATCAACTAACATCCGAAACACAAGGTTTGTGGGGAAAAATGAATGTTGACCAAATGTTCAAACATTGCATTGCTGCAATCGATGTTGCTTTTGGCGAAAAAGAAGTCAAAGTTAGCCTAATGATGAAAATTTTGGGGAGAGTAGCTAAAAATAAAGTTTTGAATAATGAGTTTTTACACAATAGTCCAACAGCAAAAGAATTTGTTTTTATTGAAACTTACGATTTCGAAACCTCAAAAAAAGAATTAATCGAAAGATTTAGTCGTTTTTCAAATGAAGGCACAAGTGCTATAAAAACAATGAATCATCCATTTTGGGGTAAAATGACATACGAAGATTGGGATAAATTAATGTGGAGACATGTTGATCATCATTTAAGACAATTTGGAGTTTAAAATATAAAAATGCAAGAAAATAAAGATTATATCAGTATCAATAAGCAAACTTGGAACAATAAAGTTGATGTTCATATTGCTTCAGATTTTTATGACATGGATGGCTTTCTGAAAGGAAAATCTACCTTAAACGATATTGAATTAGAATTGCTTGGCAATGTGAAAGGGAAAAATATATTACATCTACAATGTCATTTTGGTCAAGATACTATGACTTTTTCAAGAATGGGAGCCAAAGCTACAGGAGTTGATTTGTCAGACAAAGCCATTGAACGAGCAAAGGAAATCAATGAGAAATTAAATTTAGATGTAACTTTCATATGCTGTGATATTTATGATGCACCCAATCATTTAAACGAAAAATTTGATATTGTTTTTACCAGTTATGGTACAATTGGTTGGTTTCCAAATTTAGATAAATGGGCTAAAGTGATTTCTCATTTTTTAAAACCCGGCGGAAAATTTGTTATGGCTGACTTTCACCCCGTAGTTTGGATGTTTGATAATGATTTCAAGGAGGTTTTCTATAATTATTTCAATACTGAGGAAATTATTGAGAATGAATCTGGTACTTATGCAAATAGAGATGCCGAAATTTCTGCAAAAACGATTACATGGAATCATCCTACATCGGAACTTTTAAATGCATTGATTATAAATAATTTAGAACTAAATTCTTTCAATGAATTTGATTATTCTCCATACAATTGTTTCAATCAAACCGAAGAATTTGAACCAAATAAATTCCGAATCAAACATTTAAAAAATAAGATTCCAATGGTATATTCGTTATTAGCAACTAAAAAATAATCGACTATCTTTGCACCATGCGAATTGATATTATTACAGTCTTACCCGAATTAATGCGAAGTCCGTTTGAGGCTTCCATAATGAAACGTGCCATTGAAAAAAAATTGGTTGAAGTGCATTTTCATAATTTAAGAGATTACACAACCAACAAGCAAAAAAGCGTTGACGATTACCAATTTGGTGGCGGAGCAGGTATGGTGATGATGGTACAACCAATTGACGCTTGTATATCAAAATTGAAAAGCGAAAGAACCTACGACGAAATTATTTATATGACACCTGATGGCGAAACCTTGAATCAAAAAATGGCCAACTCGATTTCGATGTATGAAAACATATTGATTTTATGTGGGCATTATAAAGGTGTGGACCAAAGAGTTCGTGATATGCACATTACTCGTGAAATTTCAATTGGAGATTATGTATTGAGTGGTGGCGAAATTGGAGCTATTGTATTTTGTGATGCCATCATCAGATTGATTCCTGGTGTGTTAAGTGACGAAACTTCAGCTTTAACAGATAGTTTTCAAGATAATTTATTATCACCACCTATTTACACTCGCCCAGCCGATTATAATGGTTGGAAAGTTCCAGAAATATTATTGAGTGGAAATTTTCCAAAAATAGAAAAATGGAGGGAAGATATGGCATATGAGCATACCAAAAAAAGAAGACCCGACTTATTAGAAGAGTAAAATTATATTTTTTATAAAAATTATTCAATCATAAATTGTTAATTATTAATTTATTTTATTAATTTTGCACCCACTTTGAATCAACCTCTGGCGATAGACGTTTATGTTGCTTTGAATCAAACTTTTATATTTTAAACTATGTCAAATTTAGTTGATTTCGTTAATAGCGAATTTGTTGCCAAAAAAGATTTCCCAGAATTTGGTGCTGGTGATACTATCACTGTGTACTATGAAATTAAAGAGGGTGAAAAAACTAGAACTCAGTTCTTCAAAGGAGTTGTAATCCAAAGAAGAGGTGCTGGAGCAACTGAAACTTTCACAATTCGTAAAATGTCAGGTTCTGTTGGTGTTGAGCGTATCTTCCCAGTAAACTTACCAGCTTTACAAAAAATTGAAGTTAACCAAAGAGGTAAAGTTCGTAGAGCTCGTATCTATTACTTTAGAGACCTTACTGGTAAAAAAGCTAAAATTAAAGAAAGAAGATACAAAAACTAATCTTACTTTCTCAAGTATAAAAAATCCCGCAATTGCGGGATTTTTTGTTTTATGAAATAAAAAAAACGGAAGTAACTTCCGTTTTTTTTATTATAATATTTATTTAAAAAACAAACATTGCTCTTTCACTCATTAAATCATTAACTTCTTCTGCAACTTGTTCTAAAACCGCTTCATCCGTATGATTCATCAATACTTTATCAATTAAGGCAACAACCGTTTCCATATCTTCTTCCACAAGACCACGGGTAGTAATAGCTGGTGTACCTACACGAATTCCCGAAGTAATAAAAGGTGATTTATCATCAAACGGCACCATGTTTTTATTAACCGTAATTTCAGCTTTAACTAAAGCATTTTCTGCTTCTTTTCCAGAAATATTTTTATTACGCAAGTCAATCAACATCATGTGATTATCCGTTCCACCAGAAATTAATTTATACCCTCTTTTATTAAAAGCTTCTGCCATTGCTTGTGCATTTTTCTTCACTTGCATTGCATAACGGAAAAACTCATCTGTTAAACATTCTCCAAAGGCCACCGCTTTAGCCGCAATAATATGCATTAATGGGCCTCCTTGATTTCCAGGAAAAACAGACATATCCAACACATGGCTCATCATTCTGATTTCTCCTTTTGGGGTAGTTAATCCCCATGGATTTTCAAAATCTTTACCCATCATAATCATTCCTCCTCTTGGTCCTCTTAATGTTTTATGAGTAGTTGTTGTTACTATATGACAATGAGGGATTGGATCATTTAATAAACCTTTAGCAATTAATCCAGCTGGATGTGAAATATCAGCTAATAATAAAGCCCCAACGCTATCAGCAATTTCTCTGAAACGTCTAAAATCCATATCACGAGAATAAGCAGAAGCACCTGCAATAATCATTTTTGGTTTGTTTGCTATAGCGATTTCTTGTATTTTATCATAGTTTAAAACACCTGTTTCTTCATCAACACCGTAAAAAACTGGATTATATAATTTTCCAGAAAAATTCACAGGAGAACCATGCGTTAAGTGTCCACCATGTGATAAATCAAATCCTAAAATAGTATCGCCTGGTTTTAAACAAGCTGCAAAAACAGCAGTATTTGCCTGAGATCCAGAATGTGGTTGTACATTCACATATTCAGCACCAAATAGTGCCTTTGCTCTATCAATCGCTATTTGCTCTACAATATCTACTACTTCACAACCACCATAGTAACGCTTACCTGGATAGCCTTCGGCATATTTATTTGTTAAACATGAACCTGCAGCTTCCATTACTTGGTCACTTACAAAGTTTTCAGAAGCAATTAATTCAATTCCGTGAATTTGTCTATCTTGTTCGTCAAGAATTAGGTCAAAAATTTGTTCGTCGCGTTGCATTGCAATAAATATTCGTTAAAATTAGGTCAAAATTACGAAAAAGGTTTGTTACATTGCTAGATAATTTTATATTTGATTCATAATTTTTCAACAACAAACTAACAACATAAATATGCCAAATATTGCCAATGACCCAAAAAGAAAATCATGGATAAATGTTCCTGAGAACAGTGACTTTCCTATCCAAAATATCCCTTTTGGTGTTTTCATCACTAAAGAAGATGTCATCACTATAGGAACCCGAATTGGAAATTGTGCCATAGATATGGGTGCTTTACAACAATTAGGTTATTTTGAAGGTATCGATTTAACAGACGATATGTTCATGCAAGACACATTAAATGATTTTATTTCTGACGGAAAAAAAACATGGCGCTTAGTACGCAATCGATTAGCTGAACTTTTTGATGAAACTAATCCGAAATTAAGAGATAATAGTTCGCATCGTGAAGTAATCATCTTTAAAGTAGAAGACATTGAAATGCTTTTACCTGTACAAATTGGAGATTACACCGATTTTTATAGTTCTAAAGAACACGCTACAAACGTAGGAAAAATGTTCCGCGACCCTGAAAATGCTTTGTTACCAAACTGGTTACATATTCCTGTAGGCTATCATGGAAGAAGTTCTACAATTGTTCCCTCTGGTATTCCTGTTCACAGACCCTATGGACAAACCTTACCAAATGGAGAAACAACACCAGTTTTTGGACCATCAAAATTAGTAGATTTTGAGTTAGAAACTGCATTTATTACTACTGATGCGAATTTAATGGGAGAACCAATTCCTGTAGAAGAAGCCGAAGAGCATATTTTTGGAATGGTTTTATTTAATGATTGGAGTGCACGTGATATTCAAAAATGGGAATATGTGCCACTTGGACCTTTCTTAGCTAAAAACTTTGCCTCTTCAATTTCACCATGGATTGTGACTATGGACGCTCTAGAACCATTTAGAGTAAAAGGTCCTGAGCAATCTCCTACTCCATTACCATATTTACAACAAAAAGGCGAAAAAGCTTTTGATATCAATTTAGAAGTAGCTATCCAGCCTGAAAATGCGGAAGAAACTATTGTTTCGCGTTCAAATTTCAAATATATGTATTGGTCAATGGCGCAACAATTGGCACATCATACCATAAATGGTTGCAGAGTAAATTCAGGAGATATGATGGGAAGTGGTACAATTTCTGGAGCAACAGAAGATTCTTTCGGTTCTATGTTAGAATTAACTTGGGGCGGGCAAAAACCAATTCAAATGAAAGATGGAAGTGAGCGTAAATTTATTAATGACAATGACACTGTAATTATTAGAGGATTTTGTCAAAAAGACAATATTAGAGTTGGATTTGGTGAAGTATCAAGTAAGTTACTACCAGCCATAAATTTGAAGTTCTAACATTTTAGAACGCTAAAAATTACGTTTTTAGTATTTTTTTGGTTTAAAAATATGAAATTAATAATTCAATCGATTTCGTTTGCAATTACTTAACATTTGATGTGAATTTCTTATCTTTGTGACCGCATTTTTTTAAACAAACAAAACAACAAACCTAGCAATATGGCAAAAATTAAAGTAGCTAATCCTGTAGTAGAATTGGATGGCGATGAAATGACACGAATTATATGGAGCTTTATTAAAGAACAATTAATTCTTCCTTATTTAGATTTAGATATCAAATATTACGATTTAGGAATTGAAAGTAGAGAAGCAACTAAAGACCAAATCACAATTGATTCCGCTGAAGCAATCAAAAAATACAATGTAGGCATCAAGTGTGCTACCATTACTCCAGATGAAGAAAGAGTAAAAGAATTTAACCTTTCTGAAATGTGGAAATCACCAAACGGAACTATTCGTAATATAGTTGGCGGAACAGTTTTTCGTGAGCCAATTATCATGAGCAATGTACCTCGTTATGTACAAGGATGGACTAAGCCAATTGTTATTGGTCGTCACGCTTTTGGTGATCAATATAAAGCTACTGATAAAGTAATCAAAGGAAAAGGAACCTTAACAATGTCATTTACAAACGAAGCTGGTGAAACTACTTCTTGGAATGTTTATGATTTTAAAGGTGATGGTGTAGCAATGTCTATGTATAACACTGATGAAAGTATTTATGGATTTGCGCATTCTTCTTTTCAAATGGCATTAACTAAAAAGTGGCCTTTGTATCTTTCTACAAAAAATACAATTTTAAAAGCATATGATGGAAGATTCAAAGATATTTTTGAAGAAGTATATCAACAATATTACAAAGCTGACTTTGAAGCTAATGGAATGATTTACGAACACAGACTTATTGATGATATGGTTGCTTCTGCAATGAAATGGAACGGAGGATTTGTTTGGGCTTGTAAAAACTATGATGGTGATGTACAATCTGATACAGTTGCACAAGGTTTTGGTTCATTAGGATTAATGACTTCTGTATTAGTAACTCCAGATGGAAAAACTGTTGAGGCTGAAGCTGCTCACGGAACTGTAACACGTCACTATCGTCAACACCAACAAGGAAAGAAAACATCAACAAATCCAATTGCATCTATTTTCGCTTGGACTAGAGGGTTAGAACACAGAGGAAAATTAGACGGAAATCAAGAATTAATTGATTTTTGTAATAAATTAGAACAAGTTTGTATTGAAACTGTTGAAAGTGGAAAAATGACTAAAGATTTAGCAATGTTAGTAAAACCAGAGGGTTTAACAGATGCTGATTATTTAACAACCGAAGATTTCCTTCAAACATTAAAAGTAAATTTAGATAAAAAATTAGCTTAATTTATATAACATAAAAAAAGCGTTCCAAATTGGAACGCTTTTTTATTTACTCTACTTATTTATCCTCTTCTCGAACCACTACTATAGTCGCTTTTATGCCTGTGGTTAAATTCCATTCATTAGAAGTAATTAGATTTCCAGCATCATCATACACACTAAAAGCTGCCGTATTAGGTCCAGAAGTTCCTTGATTTAAAGCTTCAAAATCTAATTTATTAAAACCATTAGTAATATCTACATAATATTCTTTAACACTTGCTTCTAATAAAATTTCTGGAATAATGGTTTTATCATTCAACATTAATTTTACTCGATCACCATCAGGATATTCATGATCTCTACAAACAATTTTTACATATTTCGATTTACTTTTAAACTCTCCTAAAAACTGATTACTTCTATATTCTGGTTTGATGGCTTTGTCTTGATTATTTAACTTGTTTTTTAATTCTTCTCCTGGGTTTTTAAAATCAGTTTTTTCAGCCAAAACACTTTCCTGACCTTTTTCTTTTTTAAGAATCGAATATCTTTTCAAATAAGAGTCGTCTTTATCCAAAATACTTTTATATGGTAAAGTAATTGTATTGGATTTGGTTTCAGCCTTTACTGGTTCATCCCAATTTAATTTTAACTTAGGTGATTTAAAAGGCGTATCATTCTGTGCAGAGACAAACAACGTAGAAAATAGCGTTATGGTTAAAAATATTTTGAAATGCATATTCAAGAATTACTTAAAAATGTAAAATTATAATATAAATTGAGTTTTAAATATAAATTAACATAAGTTTTAAAACATTTGCCAACAATAATCGTCAAATTTGTAATTCAATTTTCATGCCTAAATTATGTACAAATACATACAACTCTTACTTATAATAGCAATAACAACAATTAGTTATTCTCAAGAAAAAGTAACCCTAAGTGGTAATGTTTCTGACGCTAAAAATAACGAAACATTAATTGGTGTTTCTGTAGTGATTCCAATATTAAAAATAGGCACATTCACTAACGAATATGGCTTTTATTCTCTAACAATTCCAAAAGGAACATATGAAATAGAAATTAGTTCAATTGGTTATGAAACGCAAACCATTACTATAAATTTAGAAGAAAATACCAAACAAAATATATCGCTCTCGGAATCTACACAACAATTAGATGAAATTGTTATTAAAGATAACCCCTATAAAACAAACATCCGAAAGCCTGAAATGAGTGTAAACAAAATCGCTATTAGTACAATTAAACAAATGCCAGTTGTTTTAGGTGAAGTTGATATTTTAAAATCAATCACAACCCTTCCTGGAGTTACTAATGCTGGTGAAGGACAGTCTGGTTTTAATGTTAGAGGTGGTGCAGCAGACCAAAATCTAATTCTTTTAGACGAGGCTACTGTTTATAACTCATCTCACTTATTTGGTTTTTTTTCCGTTTTTAATGCAGATGCTATTAAAGATTTAAAATTATACAAAGGTGGTATTCCAGCTCGTTTTGGTGGCCGTGTTGCTTCAGTATTAGATATTTACCAAAAAGAAGGAAATAGTAATAATTTTAATTTATCGGGTGGTATTGGATTAATTTCTAGTAGAATCATGGCTGAAGGCCCTATAATAAAAGAAAAAGGGTCGTTTTTAGTGGCTGGAAGAAGCTCTTATGCTCATTTATTTTTAAAATTATCAAACAATGATAATTCAGCATATTTTTATGATTTGAATACCAAATTAAGTTATAAATTAAGCGAAAACAACAATTTATACCTTTCAGGATATTTTGGAAGAGATGTTTTTAGCTTGAATAATAGTTTTGTAAACACTTATGGTAATACAGTTTTAAATTTACGCTGGAACCACTTATTCAATGATAAGTTATTTTCAAACTTATCATTGATTTATAGCGACTATTATTATGGATTGACATTAGATTTTGTTGGATTTAATTGGGATAGTGGTATCAAAAATTATAATCTGAAATATGATTTTAAACATTATGTAAACAACAAAACAAAGCTATTTTATGGGATTAATGCCATTTACTATGATTTTAATCCGGGTAAAATTGAACCTACTAATAGTTCTTCAGGAATCAATCCTGACCAATTGGATAAAAAATATGCTTTTGAACCAGCCGTCTATTTAGATGTTGAACAACAACTCTCAGATAAATTATCAATTAATTATGGTGTTCGCTACAGCTTATTTTATCGTTTAGGAAATCAAGAAATCAATACTTATGCAAATAACCAAGCTGTTGTTTTCAATGCCGAGCAACAAATCTATGAAAAAGCCACCCCAACAGGAACAATAAATTATGGCAAAAATGAAACTATCGCTAACTTCAATAATTTAGAACCTAGATTTTCGGTAGCTTATCTTTTAGATGATAATCAATCCATAAAAATGAGTTACAATAGAATGACTCAGTATTTACATTTAATTTCAAATACACAATCTCCTACTCCATTAGATGTGTGGGCGCCAAGTGATAACTTTTTGAAACCACAAATATTAGATCAATTAGCAATTGGATACTTTAAAGAATTGAACAATGGGAGATATACTTTAGAAATTGAATCTTTTTACAAAAAAATTAAAAATAGATTAGATTATATTGACGGAGCAGATTTAATTGCAAATAATGCTATTGAACAAGTAGTTTTAAATGGAAAAGCAAGAGCTTATGGATTAGAAGTATTATTCCGCAAAAACGAAGGCCGATTAAATGGTTGGGTTTCCTATACTTTATCACGTTCAGAACAACAAACACCTGGTAGAAATAGTTCCGAATCTGGAATAAATAATGGTGAATGGTACAAAACTGGATGGGATAAACTTCATAATTTATCAGTAACAGGAATGTATAAATTAAATGAAAAATGGAGTTTTAGTAGTATTTTTTCATTACAATCAGGACAACCTGTAACTTATCCAAACGGGCAATATGAATATCAAGGTATCACAATTCCTAGTTATGGATTACGAAACGAAAATAGACTACCAACATACCACCGTTTAGATGTTTCTGCAACGCTAAATCCAACTAAAAACAAAAGTAGAAATTGGCAAGGTGAATGGGTATTTGGTATTTATAATTTGTATAGCAGAAAAAATGCCGCTTCAATAAGTTTTAGACAAAATCAAGATTCTGGAAATAATGAAGCAATTCGTTTATCGATTTTCGGAATTGTACCAAGTGTGACGTATAACTTTAAATTCTAAATACATGAAAACTATATATAAAATACTTGTTTTACTACTTACTCTATCCTTTTTTTCTTGTGAAGATGTGGTGGATATTAATTTAGATACTGCGCCACCAAAATTAGTAATTGACGCTTCAATTAAATGGGAAAAGGGAACTGCTGGAAACGAACAAATTATTAAACTTACCACAACAACAGATTACTATTCAAGTACAATCCCAGTAGTATCTGGAGCAACTGTTTTTGTTACTGATGGAAATGGAATTCAGTATGATTTTACAGAAACTCTTGGAACTGGCAATTATGTTTGTACAAATTTTAATCCAGAAATCAATCAAACTTATGTCTTAACAGTTGTCAATAATGGAGAAATTTATACCGCAACTGAGCAATTAATTGGTGTTCCTACTGTTGATTCTGTAACACAAAATAACAATGGAGGTTTTACTGGTGATGAAATTGAAGTGAAATTTTATTTTCAAGATAATGGATTAATTGATAATTTTTATTTGATTCAATTCAATTCTTCTTTTACTACATTGCCTGAATATGATGTGATTGATGATGAGTTTTTTCAGGGCAATCAAATGTTTGGTTTATACACAAATGAAGACATGAAAGCTGCTGATGAATTACAATTTACCTTACATGGTGTCTCTGAACGTTATTATAATTATATGAATGTAATACTGGGAATTGCAGGTGGCAATGGTGGCAGTCCTTTTCAAACGCCTCCAGCAACTGTAAGAGGAAACATTATTAATCAAACAAATTTTGATAACTTTGCTTTAGGCTACTTCAGATTGTCTGAAACTGATAGCGAAACATACATTGTTCAATAATAAAATTAACTACTAACCTATTCCAATTACATGTCATCACATCACATTGTACGCGACGATCAAGAACCCGCTTTAATTATTGCTAATGGAGCTTCGTGTAGTGAAGAATTAATGGGACAATTATTAGAATGGTCACCTTTAGTGATTGTTTTAGATTCTGCCATTGAGCGAGTTTTTGAATTAGGTATTAAAGTTGATGTTTTATTGGGAGATTTTGATAGAGGTTTTAATCCAGAATATTATTTAGAACAACAATATCCATTAACAATTGTTAGAACTCCAAATCAAGATAAAACCGATTTAGAAAAAGCTTTTGATTACCTCATTGAAAAAGGGCATAAAGCAGTAAATGTCATTTGGGCAACAGGAAAAAGAGCCGATCATACCATAACCAATATAACCAATATCGTTAGCTATCGCGACCAGCTAAAAATTGTCATTTTAGACGATCATTCAAAAGTATTTTTATTACCAAATAAGTATGATAAATGGTACATAGCAAACACAGCTTTATCATTAATTCCAATTGGAAAAGTTAGTGGAATAACCACAAAAAATCTTTTCTATCCCTTAAATAATGAAGAATTAACTATTGGATATAGAACGGGAAGCAGTAATCATGTTATAGAAGATGGAATTGTAAGTATTTCACACGTAACAGGAGATTTATTATTAATGGAATGCTGGGACTAATAGTGAAATAGTTTGCTGAAATAAAGTAAATTCCTTACATTTGATATAGAGCATAGAACAAATGAAGAGCAAACCTATCGAACCTGAAAAAACAAATTTACATCCCAGAAATCCACATCGATTTAGATATAATTTTGAAAAACTTATTATTGAATTTCCAGAATTAAAGTTATTTCTTGTTTCCAATAAAAACAATTCGGAACCAACTATTGATTTTAGTAATTCTGAAGCTGTAAAAGCTTTAAATAAAGCACTCTTAATTTCGGAATATAGCATTCAAAATTGGGATATTCCTAAAAATTATTTATGTCCACCGATTCCTGGCAGAGCAGATTATATTCACTATTTAGCAGATTTATTGGCAGATTCTAATGATGGAATTATTCCTAAAGGAGAACATATTCTAGGATTAGATATAGGCATTGGAGCAAATTGTATTTATCCAATTCTTGGAAATTCAAGTTACGATTGGAGTTTTGTAGGAGCAGATATTGACGAAAATGCAATTCAGAATTGTAAAAAAATCATTGGTCAAAATCCGAAATTAATTGAAACAATTAGCCTACAATTACAAACTGATCCACGTTATATTTTTAAAAATATCATTCTCCCAGAAGATAAATTCACTTTCACGATTTGTAATCCTCCTTTTCATTCTTCAGAAGAAGCCGCTTCAAAAGCTAATACAAGGAAAGTAAACAATCTTGCAACAAAGGAGAAAAAGTTAAACTTTGGCGGGCAAAATGCCGAATTATGGTGTATGGGAGGAGAAATCGGATTCATTACACAAATGATTTATGAAAGCGTAAAATATCCTCTGCAATGTTTTTGGTTTACCACATTGGTTTCAAAAAAAGACAACTTGAAAACAATATATAAAACACTAAATAAAGTAGGTGCAGTTACCATAAAAACGGTTGAAATGGCACAAGGTCAAAAACGAAGTAGATTTGTTGCTTGGACCTTTTTAAGCCAAAAACAGCAAAACGAATGGAACTTAAATAATGATTAAATATTAAAGCCAGAAAAAATGATTTCTGGCTTTAATATTTTATTGAATAACAATTTTCTTTCGGATTATTTTTGTTTTTGTCTCTAAATTTGCTAGATATATGCCTTTAGGTAAAGTATTTACACTTACTTTTTCAATTTGGCTAATTGATGAAATACTTTTTTCTAAGACAACTTTTCCATTAATATCTATTAAATAAAATCTGTAACTTTCGTCTGTCAATGTACCTATATTAATATTTAAAAAATCTTTTGCAGGGTTCGGAAAAAAACTAACTTGAGAATCTTCATTATAACTATTTTCACTCAAGGTTGTTGAAGCTACAGCAAAATGCAGCATGGCTCCTGTAGCTGCTTTAGCAACATTAAACACATAAACTGGGTCCATATTAACTAACAAATCTGTAGCAGAATGACCATGTGTTGTTTCATTCGTTTCATAAAACCCTGTAATTACTTCATTATTATCTTCAAAAGGCATATAATCAGAAGCATATGCATAAGATAAAAGTGTATTTAAAGGAGAATATAATCCAACACAAGTAATCAATTCATTTGTTTTTGTAGTTGAAGCTGCATTATTAGTACTCGGATTTCCTGTATCTCGTTCACAAGTAATTGTATTATTTGTCATTCCTGCCACACCTCCAACTTGATCAATATTAAAAACTAATTTAATATTCAATTTTGGAGTAGTTGAATTTACTACAGAAGTCACATAATGTTGGCTACCTATTAGACCGTCTTCTTCACCACTAAAATTAATAAATTTTACTGAATACTCAGTTGGTACACTTTGCAATAATCTAGCCACTTCTAGAATAGTCGAAACTCCACTTCCATTATCATTAGTACCACTACCATTCAACGAATCATAATGACCACAAATAATTACATAAGTATTTGGATAAACTGTTCCTACTTTAGTAACTATCAAATTTTCACATGTATAAGCTCCATTTGTGAATGGATCTTCAACCATTTGACTTGCTGTGTAACCGTAACTTAAATATTTGTTTTTCAACCAATTTAAGGTGTTATCAAGCGCTACCGTTCCTCTACGCTTAACTCCCAAAGCTTCAAACTCTGTCAAATTAGTAGTAATATTTGTTTGTGATGTTTGTGCAACAATGTTTGCATACGATTGAATAAAAGTTTGTGAATAAGAATAATTCACAAACACAAGAAGTACTAAGACAAAGCCTTTTATTAATTTCATATGTTAAATTTTAATAGTTTTGGGACAACTAGATGGACAAATATATAAATTCTTCGTTTAAAAAGGAACTTCTTATTAACTTTGTAACTTTACAGTTTTCAACTTTGCTCTCTTAATAAATGAAATTCCAAGTCGTATCCGATTATAAACCAACTGGTGACCAACCACAAGCTATTGAAAAACTTTCAAAAGGCATTTTAAATGGTGAAAAATACCAAACCTTATTAGGTGTTACTGGTTCTGGAAAAACATTTACTGTAGCAAATGTGGTACAAGAAGTACAAAAACCAACTTTAGTTTTAGCTCATAACAAAACACTTGCTGCTCAGTTATATTCTGAATTCAAACAGTTTTTTCCAAATAATTCAGTACAATATTTTGTATCTTACTACGATTATTATCAGCCAGAAGCCTTTATTCCTGTTACTGGAACATATATTGAAAAGGATTTATCGATTAATGAAGAACTAGAAAAACTACGGTTAAGTACTACTTCTGCCCTACTTTCGGGCCGCCGTGATATCATAGTAATTTCTTCTGTTTCTTGTTTATACGGAATTGGAAATCCCGTTGAATTCCAAAAAAACGTAATCAATTTAGAAACTGGTCAGGAAATTTCTCGAACCAAATTATTACATCAATTAGTACAAAGTTTATATTCAAGGACTGAAGCCGATTTTAATCCTGGTAATTTCAGAATCAAAGGTGATATTGTCGAGATTTTTCCAAGTTATGGAGATGAACCTTTCCGAATTCACTTTTTTGGCGATGAAATTGAAGAAATTGAAGCCTTTGATGCACGAACTGCTCAGGTTTTAGAACGCTATGAAAAACTAACAATTTATCCTGCAAATATGTTTGTGACTTCGCCTGATGTGTTGCAAAATGCTATATGGGCAATCCAACAAGATTTGGTCAAACAAGTAGATTATTTCAAAGAAATTGGCAAACATTTAGAAGCAAAAAGATTAGAAGAACGAACCAATTTTGATCTAGAAATGATTCGCGAATTAGGCTATTGCTCTGGTATTGAAAACTATTCTCGCTATTTAGATGGAAGAGAACCTGGTACTCGCCCATTCTGCTTATTAGATTATTTTCCAGATGATTTTTTAATGGTTGTTGATGAAAGTCACGTTACAATTTCGCAAGTACATGCTATGTATGGTGGCGATAGAAGTCGTAAAGAAAATTTAGTCGAATATGGTTTTAGATTACCAGCTGCAATGGACAATCGTCCGTTGAAGTTTGAAGAATTTGAAGCGTTGCAAAATCAAGTGGTTTATGTTTCGGCAACTCCTGCTGATTATGAATTACAGAAAACAGAAGGTGTTTATGTAGAACAAGTTATTCGTCCAACAGGTTTATTGGATCCAATTATTGAAGTGCGACCAAGTGCTAATCAAATTGACGATTTAATAGAAGAAATTCAGTTGCGATGCGAAGCCGATGAACGTGTTTTAGTAACCACTTTAACCAAAAGAATGGCAGAAGAATTAGCAAAATATTTAACTAAAGTTTCGATTAGATGCCGATATATTCATTCCGATGTAGATACTTTAGAGCGCGTAGAAATCATGCAAGATTTACGAAAAGGAATTTTTGATGTGTTAATTGGTGTGAACTTACTTCGTGAAGGTTTGGATTTACCCGAAGTTTCTTTAGTTGCGATTTTAGATGCCGATAAAGAAGGTTTCTTAAGAAGTCATCGTTCGTTAACACAAACTGTAGGTCGAGCTGCTAGAAATGTGAATGGAAAAGCAATTATGTATGCGGATAAAATTACCGCTTCGATGCAAAAAACTATAGATGAAACTACTTACAGAAGAGAAAAACAAACACGTTACAACACTGAAAACAAGCTGCAACCAAAAGCATTGAATAAAAGTTTAGGAAGCGCATTAAGCGGGAACTCTGTTTCTACAGGTTATTTTGAAAAAGAAGCACTAAAAGCAGCTGAACCAGAAAGTCTATACTTGAGCAAACCCGAAATCGAGAAAAAAATTAGAGAATTGCGCAAAATAATGGAGAAAGCAGCTAAAGAATTGGACTTTATGCAAGCTGCCAAAATCCGTGACGAAATTAAAACACTACAAGATAAATTATAAATTATGAGTAAAGTTAAAAACATACTAAAACTAGAAGACGAAGTTGCCATTATTGAAGCAATAGGTGAAATTATTTGGCAAAAAAAAGAAGAGACAGAAGAATTTTCAGATTTAACAGATGCTGAAAAGGTATTCGTTTTTATCGATATTTTTGAAGGTGCAATGGGAGAAGGAGGATTTCAATTCTTTTTTAATTCAGAATCTGGAAATTTTGTAGAAGAAATCATTACCTCATATCAAGAAATTAATGCTCCAAAAACTGCAGAACTAATAGCCAATGCAGTAAAAATTTTCCCAAACAAATACAGTATTGATTTGGAAGAAAGACAAATTTTAATTACAAAAGCCGATGAAGAAACACTTTCGGGGTGGGAAGACTTAGATGAAATTTTCTTTACTAACGAAAGCGAGGAAGATGTTGTAAGCTTGATTGTGGAATATATTAAAGCCAACGAATCCCAATTTAATAACTAATTTAATTCATAAAATCATATCTTTAAATTCGTTAATGTTACACAAAATGAAAAAATTAGAATTTAAAATATCAATCAATGCTCCTAAAGAAAAAGTTTGGTATTCACTTTGGGATGATGAAAACTACGAAAACTGGACAAAAGCTTTTTGTAATGGTTCGTATGCTATTTCAAGTTGGGAAGAAGGAAGTAAAATTCACTTTTTATCACCTTCTGGAGGTGGAATGTATTCTAAAATTAATGAGAGCAAACCGTTTGAATCGATGGTTTTTGCACATATTGGCAACATCGATAATTTAAAAGAATTACCTCTTGATGAAGAAACCAAACAATGGACAGGCTGCGAAGAACGCTATACTTTAACTGAAGAAAATGTAGTAACTACTTTAATTCTTTCTGTAGATTCACTAGAACAATATGTTGCTTTTTTTGAAGATTCCTTCCCTAAAGCATTAGAAAATATTAAGGCTATAGCCGAAAACCCAGTTGTAAAATCAATTTCAGTTCGCACCACAATTGATGCTTCGGTTGAAAAGGTATGGGATTTTTTTACCCAACCAGAACATATTACCAAATGGAATTTTGCTTCTGATGATTGGCATTGCCCAACTGCAGAAAACAATTTAAAAATTGGTGGAACTTTCAAATATGCTATGGCTTCAAAAGATGAGCCAATAGCTTTTGACTTTGAGGGAACTTATGAAGCAATTGAAAATTATAAAAAAATAGTTTACAAAATTTCAGATGGACGCAAAGTAATCATAAAATTTGATATTTTAGATGAAAAAGTAATTCTTACAGAAACTTTTGAACCAGAAAATATTCACTCTGTAGAATTACAACGTAATGGATGGCAAGCAATTTTAGATAATTTTAAAAAACACATAAATCAATAAATCATGGCAACAGTAAACGTTTATCTTACCTTTAATGGTAATACAGAAGAAGCATTTAATTTTTATAAATCCGTATTTGGTGGTGAATTCAGCTATATTGGAAGATTCAAAGATATGCCAGCAGATGAAAATTGCCCGCCTCCAAATGAAGCTGAAGCAAATCGTATCATGCACGTAAGTTTACCCATAAGTAAAGAAACGATTTTAATGGCTAGCGATAGTACTTCATTTAGTGGTGATGTCACTTTTGGAAACAACTTTTCGGTGTCAATCAATGCCGATAGTAAAGAAGAAGCAGATAAATTATTCAACGGTCTTTCTGTAGATGGTAACATCATTATGCCAATGGAAAAAACATTTTGGGGCGCTTATTTCGGAATGTTTACCGATAAATTTGGTGTGAATTGGATGGTAAATTTTGATGAAATGCCTAAATAATAAAAGAAGCCTAACAAAAATGTTAGGCTTCTTCTTATCTATATTCCAGCAATTTCTTTTAGTTCCTTAACAAATCGTTCTGCTAAAATATCAGCTTCTGACTGTGTTGGTGCTTCTGTATAAATTCTGATAATTGGTTCTGTATTTGATTTTCTCAAATGCACCCATTCAGTAGGAAAATCAATTTTTACTCCGTCAATAGTTGTGATGTTTTCCGATTTATATTTTTCGGTTAACGTAGCTAAAACATTATCAACATCAATTTGAGGTGTTAACTCAATTTTATTTTTACTCATGTAATATTGCGGATATGAAGCTCTAATTTCGGCAACGGTTTTATCTTGATTTGCTAAATACGTTAAAAATAAAGCTACACCCACCATACTATCTCTTCCATAATGCGATGATGGATAAATGATTCCTCCATTTCCTTCTCCACCAATTATAGCGTTAGTTTTCTTCATTAATTCTACCACATTTACTTCACCAACAGCACTTGCTTGGTAAGTTCCACCATGCTTTTCTGTTATATCACGCAAAGCACGAGAAGATGACATGTTTGAAACGGTATTTCCTGGAGTTTTTGATAAAACGTAATCGGCAACTGCTACTAAAGTGTATTCTTCGCCAAACATTTCTCCATCATTTGAAATGAAAGCTAATCTATCTACATCTGGGTCAACTACGATTCCGAAATCGGCTTTTTCTTCTACAACTAATTTACAAATATCGCCTAAATGTTCTTTCAAAGGCTCTGGATTATGAGGAAAATGACCGTTTGGTTCGCAGTACAATTTTACAACTTCCACACCCATTTGTTCTAACAAATTAGGAATAATAATCCCACCAGACGAATTCACACCATCAACCACTACTTTAAATTTCTTTGTTTTTACCAAGTCAGCATCCACTAAAGGTAACTCTAACACTTCATCAATGTGAATATCCATGTAAGCATTGTTTTCAATGACTTCTCCTAAATTATCAACATCCGAAAAATCAAAAGCTTCGTTCTCGGCAATTTCTAAAATTAATTCACCCTCTTTTCCACTTAAAAATTCACCTTTTTCGTTTAATAATTTTAGTGCATTCCATTGTTTTGGATTGTGTGAAGCGGTCAAAATAATTCCGCCATCAGCTTTTTCAAGCGGAACTGCAATTTCAACTGTTGGCGTAGTTGATAAATCCAAATCAATTACATCGATTCCTAGTCCTACTAATGTATTCATTACTAAATTATGAATCATTGGTCCGGAAATTCGTGCATCTCTTCCAATAACTACTTTTAATCGTTCATTTCCTTTTGAAGCGTGTCTTATTTTTAAAAACGAACCATAAGCAGAAGCAAATTTCACAGCATCAACTGGAGTTAAATTGTCGCCTACTGCCCCACCAATTGTACCGCGAATTCCTGATATAGATTTTATTAATGTCATTTAATTTTGTTTAAAAGTTAATAGGCTTAAAAGTTTTATAATAAACCAAATTATACTACAAATATAAAAAGTTAGAAATTGGAATTAGATAAAACTTGCAAAGATTTTTATATATTTACGAGAGAAATTTCTGAAATAAAAGCCATTTAAACATGTAAACACTTAAACATCTAACCTTTTTCAATATGAACTATCTAGCACATATTTATTTATCTGGAACTAACGATTTACTAAAAATCGGAAATTTCATGGCAGATAGTATCAAAGGTCACGATTATGAAAAGTTTGATTCCGAAATTAAAAAAGGAATTTTATTGCACCGCCACATTGATAGTTTTACCGATATGCATCCTGTTTACAGGCAAAGTAAGCATCGTTTACATGAAAAATATGGCCATTATTCGGGTGTGATTATGGATATTTTATACGATCATTTTTTGGCAAAAAACTGGAGTAAGTATTCTAATGAAAAATTAGAAGATTATGCCAACAATTTCTACCAATTATTACAAGACAATTACGATATTTTAACCGAGAGAATTAAAGGAATGATGCCGTATATGATTGCTAGAAATTGGTTTGTTAGCTATGCAACTATCGCTGGTTTAGAAATGATACTTTTTCAGATGGATTATAAGACTAAGCACAGAGCCAATATGCAAGAAGCGATTGTGGAATTACAAGATTTTTATGCCGAATTTGAATCGGAATTTTTTCTTTTTTTTGAAGAATTAATAATTTCGTGCCAACAAAAAATCGCTGAATTAAATGAAATTTTGTAACGAATTAGAAACACAGTTTCGGAAAGAATCCAATAGAGAATTGGCAGTTCTGATGGAAAATTACATGAAAAATAATTTTTCTTTTTTAGGAATAAAAACTGAGAAAAGGCGAGCAATTTTTAAATCAATTTACGAGCAAAATAAAGTTGAAATTAAATCCAATTTCAGAATTATTGCTTGGGAATTATTTCAAATGAAAGAACGAGAATTTCATCAAGTTGCGATTGATTTATTGGTAAAAGAATTGAAAAAAAACTTTATTTTAGAAGATATTAAACTCATTGAAAAATTGATTATTACTAATTCGTGGTGGGATTCTGTAGATACAATTGCAAAATATATTTTAGGAGGCTATTTATTACAATTTCCATCGGAAACTTTAAAAGTAATAGAGCGTTTTTCAAATTCAAAAAACATTTGGTTGAACCGAAGTGCAATTTTATTTCAGTTGAGTTATAAAGAAAATACAAATTTTGAAATTCTTATATCAGAATGCGAAAAACATAAACATTCTAACGAGTTTTTCATTCAAAAAGCAATTGGTTGGGCTTTGCGCGATTATAGCCGTTTTAATCCATCAAGTGTTACAGCATATGTAAAAAGTACAAATTTGAAACCTCTAAGCAGTAGAGAAGCATTGCGTTTACTATAAAATAGTTTTATATTTAGTCAGAATAAATTACCTTCGTACAATACTACTAAAAACCAATGCCAAGAAAAAAAACTTTATCCTTTAAAAACCTAATTCATAAGAATTTTAGACGATTAGAGCGTTTTGTTTTTCTTTTGAAAGCATTCCTTACGCCAAGACAATTCATTTATTTATCCTGCGTTTTAGTTGGAGTTTCCTCTGCAATGGCAGTAATTATCCTTAAAACATTTGCACATTGGGTTTATAAATCATCACAAAAGTTAGACGATATTTTTCACCTTCCATTTAGTAATAGTACTTTACCCATCATCGGAATTATCATCACAGTAATCATTATCAAAAAAGTGTTGGATGGTTCTATCGAAAAAGGAACTTCGCAAATTATGTATGCTGTTGCCAAAAAACGAGGCATCATGCCCAGAAAGCAAATGTTTGCTCAAATTATAACGAGTTCATTTACCGTAGGTATGGGCGGAAGTGCTGGTTTGGAATCACCCATTACCATTACTGGAGCTGCTTTTGGAAGTAATTATGCACAAAATTATAGACTAAGTTATAAAGATAGAACGCTGTTATTAGCCTGTGGTGTTGCAGCTGGAATTGGAGCTGCTTTCAACGCACCAATTGCAGGAGTTTTATTTGCTATCGAAGTTGTTTTAGCTGAAATTAGTATTACAGCATTTATTCCAATTATGATTAGCGCTGCTACTGGAGCATTAATTTCTACAATCGTTTTAAACGATACTATTTTATTTTCCTTTAAAAAAGTACAGTTTTTCGATTTTCATAATCTACCATATTACATTTTATTAGGTGTTTTAAGCGGATTTGTTTCGATAAATTATGCCCGAACATTCAGAAAAATCGAACATTATTTTGCTAGATTAAAATTTAATTATATCAATAAAGCATTATTTGGAGCTGGAATTTTAGGTATTTTAATTTTCCTTTTTCCTTCATTATTTGGCGAAGGATATGAAAGTATCAAACTATTAGCCGATAGTAATCCTGAACGTTTGGTGCAAAACACAGTTTTTGAACGATTTCATAATTCCAAATGGATTTTATTATTATTTGTTGGAGCAACCATGCTAATCAAAGTCTATGCTACAAGTTTCACATTAGGTGCTGGTGGAAATGGCGGAAATTTTGCTCCATCACTATTTGTAGGTTCCTATTTAGGATTCTGTGTTGCCTATTTTTTCAATATTATGGGTTTTTCCAAATTACCAATTGGAAATTTCACTTTAGTAGGAATGGCGGGCATTTTGAGTGGATTGTTTCATGCACCGTTAACTGCAATTTTCCTTATTGCCGAAATTACAGGTGGTTACAACTTAATGGTTCCTTTAATGATAGTATCTTCAGTAAGTTTTGCCATTTCTAAACGTTTTGAACCATATTCTTTCGATATTAAAAATTTAGCAGATAAAGGTGAAGTTTTTACAGATAATCGCGATACCAATATTCTAAATTCTATTGATGTTTCTAAACTTATTCAAACCGATTTTAAAACTATTTCTTTGAGCAATAGTTTAGAGGAATTGGTTCAGAAAATTCAAGAGTCAGACGAACATATTTTTCCAGTTTTAGACGAAAAAAATAAACTATTGGGACTAATTCATTTGGACGAAATTAGACCTATTATTTTCTCACAATTCAAAGTAAAATATACTGCAGTAGAAGAAATTATGCAACAACCCAAAGAGATTATCTTTTATGATGAAACACTTGAAACCATCATGGATAAATTTGATACTTCAGGTTGTAAAGTGTTACCCGTTTTAAAAGATGGGATTTTCCTTGGATTCATATACAAACAATTGGTTCTAGAAAAATATAGACATCGTTTAAAATCGATGATTATTGAATAATCTAACTTTATTTAACAAATTCTTATTCTTACTTCAAACATTTTTTTAACTCTAAAATCAGTATCTTTGCGTTTTGCCAAAAATTATGCAACACACTACTGAAGAAACTATCGAAATTATTGGTGCAAGAGCCCATAATCTTAAAAATATTGACGTATCTATTCCGCGCGAAAAATTGGTGGTTATTACTGGTTTATCGGGTTCAGGAAAATCATCATTGGCGTTTGATACTATTTATGCCGAAGGACAACGAAGATATATTGAAACGTTTTCTGCTTATGCGCGTCAATTTCTTGGCGGATTAGAGCGTCCTGATGTAGATAAAATTGATGGGCTTTCACCTGTAATCGCTATTGAACAAAAGACTACAAGTAAATCGCCTCGATCAACAGTTGGAACCATAACTGAAATATACGATTTCTTACGTTTGTTGTATGCAAGAGGAGCTGATGCTTTCAGTTATAATTCAGGCGAAAAAATGGTTTCGTATTCAGATGACCAAATAAAACAACTGATTTTAGAAGATTTTAATGGCAAACGAATCAATATTTTAGCGCCAGTTGTTCGTTCTCGTAAAGGACATTATCGGGAATTATTTGAGCAAATTGCCAAGCAAGGTTTCTTAAAAGTTCGTGTGAATGGTCAGATTCGGGATTTAGAATTTGGTATGAAAGTCGATCGTTATAAAACACACGATATCGAAATTGTTATCGATAGAATGGCAATTGATAATGATGAAGATACTGACAAACGTTTATCAGAAAGTATTAAAACCGCAATGTATCATGGTGATGATGTAATGATGGTGATTGAACAAGAAAGTCAGGAAGTGCGTTTTTACAGTCGTAATTTGATGTGTCCAACTTCTGGAATTTCCTATCCAAATCCTGAACCTAATAATTTTTCATTCAATTCTCCAAAAGGTGCTTGCCCGTGTTGTAACGGATTAGGAACTGTAAATGAAATCAATCTTCAAAAAATTATCCCAAATCCGAAATCATCAATTAAAAATGGTGGTTTTGCTCCTTTGGGCGAATATAAAAGTTCATGGATTTTCAAGCAATTGGAAATTATTGCACAGAAATACGATTTTAAAATAACCGATGCCATTGAAACCATTCCGCAAGAAGCAATGGATATGATTTTGTATGGTGGAAACGAGAAATTTTCAGTCGTGTCAAAGGTTATGGGGATTACCAAAGACTATAAAATCGATTTTGAGGGAATTTCGAACTTCATAAAAAATCAATATGATAATTCCGATTCTGCGAGTATCAAACGTTGGGCTAAAGAATTCATGGATGACAACGATTGTCCAGAATGTGAAGGAACGCGTTTGCGAAAAGAATCCTTATATTTCAAATTAAACGGAAAAAACATCGGCGAATTAGTACAAATGGACATTGCCGAGTTATCCGAATGGTTTGCTGATTTAGACAATCATTTATCTGAAAAACAAAAAGTTATTGCAGTTGAAGTCGTAAAAGAAATTACAGCTAGATTGCAATTTTTATTAGATGTTGGTTTGAATTATTTATCATTAAACAGAAGTTCAAAATCGCTTTCTGGTGGTGAGGCGCAACGCATTAGATTAGCAACGCAAATTGGTTCTCAATTGGTTGGTGTTTTATATATTTTAGATGAACCAAGTATCGGTTTGCACCAAAGAGACAACGAACGCTTGATTAAATCGTTAGAAAGTTTACGTGATATCGGAAATTCGGTAATCGTTGTAGAACATGACAAAGATATGATTGAACGTGCCGATTATGTGATTGATATTGGTCCAAAAGCCGGTCGTTTTGGTGGGCAAATCATCAGTAAAGGAACTCCGAAAGAATTATTGCAAGAAGATACCATAACCGCACAATATTTAAACGGTAAAATGAAGATTGAAGTGCCAAAAACACGTAGAGAAGGCAACGGAAAATCCATCAAACTATCAGGTGCATCAGGAAATAATTTAAAAAATGTTTCAATTGAAATTCCGTTGGGAAAACTAGTTTGCGTAACGGGTGTTTCAGGAAGTGGAAAATCGACTTTGATTAATGAAACCTTGTATCCGATATTAAATACACATTTTTTCAATGCGGTAAAAAAACCACAACCTTACAAAAAAATTGAAGGTTTAGAACATATTGATAAAGTAATCGACATCGACCAAAGTCCGATTGGAAGAACACCGCGTTCCAATCCAGCGACTTATACTGATGTTTTCTCTGAAATAAGAACTTTATTTACCCAAGTTCCAGAAGCGATGATTAGAGGGTATAAACCAGGGAGATTTAGCTTTAATGTAAAAGGCGGACGTTGTGAAACCTGTGAAGGTTCGGGCGTTAGAACCATCGAAATGAGCTTTTTACCAGATGTATATGTGGAATGCGAAACTTGTATGGGAAAACGCTTCAATAGAGAAACATTGGAAATTCGCTACAAAGGAAAATCAATTTCAGATGTGTTGAACATGACGGTTGATGAAGCGGTTGAATTCTTTGAAAATATTCCGAAAATCTATCGAAAAGTAAAAACCATTCAAGATGTTGGATTGGGTTATATTACATTAGGGCAACAAAGTACAACACTTTCTGGCGGTGAGGCACAACGAATCAAATTAGCTACCGAATTATCTAAAAAAGATACTGGAAACACTTTCTATATTTTAGACGAACCTACAACTGGCTTACATTTTGAAGATATACGAGTTTTAATGGATGTAATTAATATTTTGGTAGACAAAGGAAACACAGTATTAATTATCGAACATAACTTAGACGTTGTCAAATTAGCCGATTATGTAATTGACATTGGTTATGAAGGAGGAAAAGGTGGCGGAGAAGTTGTTGCAAAAGGTACTCCTGAAGAAATTGCAAAGAATAAAAAGAGTTATACAGCACAATTTTTGAAAAAAGAATTATCTTAGCAGGCTTTTTTAAAAATTAAAACGAAACGAATATGGCAGCAGATCAATACGAAAACGAAGATCACAGAATACAAGAAAAATTCAAGCAAAAAACTTGGAACGAAATACGATCAAACGATTCTTGGGCAATTTTTAAAATCATGTCAGAATTCGTAAATGGTTATGAATCAATGGGAAGAATAGGTCCTTGTGTATCTATTTTTGGTTCGGCTAGAACAAAACCTGAGGATAAAAACTATTTATTAGCTGAAAAAATTGCATTCAAAATTAGTAAAGCGGGTTATGGTGTAATTACGGGTGGTGGTCCTGGTATTATGGAAGCTGGAAACAAAGGAGCACATTATGGAGGTGGAATTTCGGTAGGTTTAAATATCGAATTGCCTTTTGAGCAACATTTTAATCCGTATATTGATAAAGACAAAAACTTAAACTTTGATTACTTCTTCGTGAGAAAAGTAATGTTTGTAAAGTATTCACAAGGTTTCGTGGTAATGCCAGGAGGTTTTGGAACATTAGACGAATTATTCGAAGCAGTAACGTTGATTCAAACTAAAAAAATTGGAAAATTCCCTATTATTTTGGTTGGAACCGAATTTTGGTCAGGTTTATTAGATTGGATTAAAAATGTAATGATTGATAAAATGAAAAATGCTAATCCTGAAGATATGAACCTAATTAAAGTAGTAGATACTGAAGATGAAGTATTAGAAGCATTAGACAACTTCTATAAAAAATACAATTTATCACCTAACTTCTAAAAAAAAGTCCTTCAAATGAAGGACTTTTTTGCTTTTTATTTTATTATGATTTTCTTTGTTGTAGATTGAAATCCATTGGTTACTTTAACCAAATACATTCCTGCATTCAAATCTAAATTTATTTGAACTTCATCATCAAAATCATGGCTTTGTACTAATTGCCCAGTTAAGGTATAAATTGCTACTTTAGAACTTCCTTCTAAACCAGAAACTATCAAATATTCAGATGCTGGATTTGGATATACAGCTACACTGTCTTCAATAGGGTTCTGTGTAGCTAAAGTTGACGACCATGGCTGACCAAAATTAGCTCCAAATATATAATCTGCTAAAAGTGGATAATCAATAAATGGATTGCGATTCATTTGCCATGTATACACATAATTATTACGATTCATCTCAAAATCATCTCTTGGATCAGCATGATTCCATGCTAGTAATGTTGCTAAATCACCTATATTTCCCGAAGCAATGGTTGTACTTGGTAAATACTCGTTGGGATCACCATTAACAACATTTAGTCCATTAAAACGAACTGCCATATAAAATAATGATCTAGCAACATCTCCATGCCAAGAACCTTGAGTACCTACTGGTCCTGCATAAACCGTTGATGAATTTACTATTCCATAATTTTTATTATTCCTAGAAGAATTTTCCTGACCATTCTCTGCTCTTATGTGATGTGCATCAGACACACCATCTACAACAGTTGCAGCGCTTGTTGCATTCCAAATACTTATTCCATCAGCAGTATCTCCATTTGCTACTTCAAAACCGCCTCTTGATTGACAAAAAATATGCTCTCTATTCCACTTTCCTACAATACTACTGGTATTTTGCTGATCCATTTTTGCCATAGGAGCTTCAATATACATACACCAAACCTGATTCGAATTTTCTGGATTTTGATCGGCTGTCCTTATAATATCCCAAATATCAGCATAACTATGCAATCGAACACTAGGTGCTGCAATAATATCTTGTACGGCTTGTTTTAAAGCATTACCAGACAATCCTTCTAACGAATCATAATATCCAATAGGAATTGTTGGAGTTACAATACCATAGGTGGGATTTATAGGTGTTCCATATGTTTGAACAATATAATCATTATCATAAACTCTTAGGATTAAATTGTCATTATTTATTACATAACCTGTTGGAACGGACTGAATATCAATTAATAATTCTTCATCCCCTTCGTCAGTTATGTCATCAAAAAGAGTGCAGGTATTTGATGCTGTGGTTTGTCCTACAGGAATTAAAACAGTTAAGTTAGTATTTGTGTAATCATTAACCATAAAATTACCATTTACTAATGTGAAATTAAATAGTAGGTCTGAACCAGTTACTGGCTGACTAGTAGTGAAGACAAAATCAAAAATATCACCTTCATTATAACTTGTTTGGGAAGTAGATACGGTTATATAATTCAAAACTATTCCACTTCCATCGTTTGGCATTCCTGGAGTTGGTGTTTTAACTTCATAACTTCCATCATTTTTTCGTTGGATAGATTGCGTGGTTCCAAGACTATTCATATTTTCATTAGTAGAAACTGTAAGTCCTAATGCAGTCATTAAATTTGTAGCTGTTGGAGCTGCTGTAGAATATGCTAATGCATTCACCAAATTTGCTGATGTTGCTATTGTTCCATCAGGAAAATCTGAAGCATTTGCTTGGTATAGTGCAATTACATCAGGGCCATTTTGAATTTTTCCATTTGGAAAAACAAGCGCTGGAGCTGGAGAAACAGCCGTATTACCAGCTAAAAAAATTCCGTTAATATCTGTAGTATAACCATCTAAATCAATAGCATAATAACTCAAAGAATTTGTTTCATTATATAAAACAAGCACATAACCATCCAATGTAAAATTTGGTAAAGTAGATTTTAGCTCAATAAATTCATTCACATCCGAACCCGTCATATCTGTATCTAACTCATTAATAACCAATTGAGCTTTTGAAACAAATCCAGAAAGTAAAAAAACAGTAAATAGTATTTTTTGGAGCATAATATTTATTTTTATCAAATATACCAATTTTATGAAGATTGTAAATTAATTTAAGCTATTATTGTGGAAATATTAACCGAATATTAAGTGATTATTACGCTGTTTTGTATATTTTTATAAAAAAATAGAATTTTCTTACGCAACCAATCTATACCTAAAATAATCTTATAATAAAATCATCCATTGAAGCTAAAACATTTATATAAACTATTTTTTTTAATTGCTTTTACAGTATCAGGACAACATTCTTCGCAAATGAATGTCAAAATTGATATTGAAAAAAAATTACTTTATATAAAACATACATTAACATTCAATAATACTTCAAGCGACACTATTGATCAATTGATTTTAAATGATTGGAACAATGCTTTTTCTTCTAAAAATTCAGCTTTAGCAAATCGTTTTTCCGATGAATTTTCTCGAACTTTTCACCTTGCAAATGAAGGAGACAGAGGCTATACAGACATTAAATCTATAGTTGACACGAACTCCAAAAACATCTATTGGGAACGACCAAACAATAAAGTAGATTTAATTAAGATTCAGCTCAACTCTCCTATTTTACCCTGTACAAAACAATCAATTACATTACAATATATTGTCAAAATTCCGAATGCAAAATTCACAAAATATGGATTTGATTCTGACGGAAATATTTCATTAAAACATTGGGTTTTAAATCCGTCACGCTATGAAAATAAGCAGTTTATTCAACAAAGCAATGAAAATTTAGATGACATTCCCAATGCTTTTTCTGATTATGAAATTGATATAGAAATACCTGCTAATTACTCCATTTCTAGCAATTTAACAGAAGTCAAATCAGAAATATTTGATGCAAAAAAGCATCACTTTTTAAAAGATTCTAACAAAAATGAAGTCACTATATACTTGCAACCAAAAAATAGTTTTGTTTCATATAAGAATGAAATTATAGAAGTAAGTTGCGGACTAAATGACCATAAAGTTAATGATATTGAAAAAGCAGTTATTATTGATAAAATTACTCGATTTACTGCTCAAAAATTAGGCAATCCATTAAATTCAAAAATTTTAGTTTCTCAAGAAGATTACCAGCGTCAACCATTTTATGGTTTAAATCAATTGCCAGGCTTTCTGAGTCCTTTTCCCGATGAATTTATGTTTGAATTAAAGTTTCTTAAAACTTATTTAAACAATTATTTAAAAGAAAATTTGCAGCTAAATCCTAGAAAAGAATACTGGATTTATGATGGAATTCAAGTGTTTTTAATGATGCAATATATAGAGGAAAATTACCCAGATATTAAAATGACTGGAAATTTAGCCAATATGAAAATTTTAAAATCATACCATTTTATTAATCTTCCGTTCAATCAACAATACAATTATTTGTATATGTTGATGGCAAGAAAAAACCTAGACCAGCCATTAAATGAACCAAAAAATAGATTAATAAAATTCAATGAACAAATCGCAAGTAAATATAGAGCAGGATTGAGTTTAAATTATTTAGATAAATATCTGGGTAACAATATTGTATTATCAAGTATCCAAGAATTTATTCAAGAAAATCAATACATTACATCAAATGCACGCCAATTTGAAACTATTTTAGAAAAAAATGCCCCTGAAAAAATCGATTGGTTTTTTAGAACAATGATTGAAACACGAGATTTAGTAGATTATAAATTTGGAAAAGTAACCAAAACAAAAGATGAAATTTCTGTAACTGTTATTAATAAAACCAATACAAACGCTCCTATTTCTTTATATCAATTAAAAAATAATGAAATAATTAATAAAATCTGGTTGAGTAACATTACAACTGATTCTACATTTGTAATTCCAAGATTAGGCGCAGATAAAATTGTACTAAATTATAATAATGAGGTTCCTGAATATAATTTGAGAAACAATTGGAAATCATTAAAAGGTTTCTTTTTCAACAACAGACCTCTAAAATTTAATTTCTTTAAAGATTTAGAAGAACCATACTACAATCAGATTTTTTATGTTCCTGAAGTAGAATTTAATGCATATGATGGAATTGCGATAGGTTTAAGAATAAATAATAGATCTATTTTAAATAAACCATTTACATTTAGTGCCACACCTATGTATTCTTCAAACACTGGATCTTTAACAGGAAAATTTGCAGTAATGGTTGATGATAACATAAGAGATGGAGGAAAATTATATAATATTAAATACATTTTTAGAGGAAGTCAATTTCATTATGCACCAGATGCTACTTACACAAATTTTGTACCAACGGTTCAATTTTTATTTAGAGATAGTAATCTAAGATCCAATAAAAATGAGTTCATTCAGCTAAGACAAGTTTACATCAACAGAGAGGCATCTCCCTTTATTACCGAAAACACTGAAAATTATAATGTTTTTAATGCAAAATATGGTAATCATCAATCAGAAGGTACAAAACATTTCTCTTTACTAAATGATTTCCAAATTTCAAATTCATTTGGGAAAATTTCAACCGAAATTCATTACAGAAAACTATTTGAAAATAACAGACAAATAAGTTTTCGATTTTTTGCAGGAGCTTTTATGTACAATAGCACTAAATCAGATTTTTTTAGCTTTGGATTAGACAGACCAAACGATTATATGTTTGATTACAATTTATTAGGAAGAAGTGAAACTACAGGAATTTATAGCCAACAATATGTATATGCCGAAGGTGGATTCAAATCTAAATTAGACACAAGATTTGCAAACCAATGGATGACAACCATAAACGGAACATTTAACCTTTGGAATTGGATTCAAATTTATGGCGATGCCGGAATGCTCAAAAACAAATACAATAGTGCTAAATTTGTCTATGATTCGGGTTTTCATCTAAATTTAGTACCTGACTATTTCGAACTATTCTTACCTGTATATTCTTCAAACGGATTTGAGTTGAATTCAAATAATTATGGAGAAAAAATTCGTTTTGTAGTTACATTAAGTCCAAAAACACTAGTGTCTTTATTCACTAGAAAATGGTTTTAATACAAAAACGTTAAATTTATTACGAAATTCACAATCAAAACTACCTTAATTATAAATTCATTAGTTTTTTTAAACCAAAACCTTTGATAAATTACTAATAATTAAATAAAACAGCACTTCCTTATTGTTTTATAAAACCCTTTTAATTAAATTTGTTGAATTATCAATTTTGATTTGACTTATATGAATACATCAACAACAGCTGAAGTAGTGTCTTTTGAAGATTTTAAAAAAGAAGTAATCAACGATTATAAAATAGCTACAATTAGTAGAGAATGTAGTTTACTTGGAAGACGCGAAGTGCTAACTGGTAAAGCAAAATTCGGAATTTTTGGCGATGGCAAAGAAGTACCTCAATTGGCATTAGCAAAAGCATTTCAAAACGGAGATTTCCGTTCAGGATACTATCGTGACCAAACTTTCATGATGGCAATTGGTGCTATGAATATCGAGCAATTCTTCGCTGGCTTGTATGGTCATACTGATATTAATTTTGATCCAATGAGTGCTGGTCGTCAAATGGGCGGTCACTTCGCTACACATTCGCTTGACGAAAATGGTAATTGGAAAAACTTAACACGACAAAAAAATTCGAGTGCCGACATCTCTCCTACTGCTGGGCAAATGCCTCGACTATTAGGATTAGCTCAGGCTTCAAAAATATATAGAAATGTTTCTGGTATTAACCAAACTAACTTCTCCGAAAACGGAAACGAAGTAGCTTGGGGAACTATCGGAAATGCTTCAACTTCTGAAGGTTTGTTCTTCGAAACCATCAATGCTGCTGGTGTTTTACAAGTACCAATGGTAATGAGCGTTTGGGATGACGAATACGGAATTTCAGTTCACGCACGTCATCAAACTACAAAAGAAAATATCTCTGAAATCTTAAAAGGTTTCCAACGTGATGAAGAAAATAACGGTTACGAAATATTACGCGTTAAAGGGTGGGATTATCCAGCATTAGTTGAAACCTATCAAAAAGCATCACAAATTGCGCGTGAAGAACATGTTCCTGTTTTAGTTCACGTGCAAGAATTAACACAACCGCAAGGTCACTCTACTTCTGGAAGTCATGAACGCTACAAAAACGCAGAACGCTTAGCTTGGGAAGCAGAATTTGACTGTTTAGCTAAAATGAAAACTTGGTTAATTGAAAACAATATCGCTACATCTGAAGAATTAGACGAAATTGATAACCAAGCTAAAAAAGACGTTTTAGAAGGCAAAAAAGTAGCTTGGACTAACTTCACAGCCCCAATAAAAGCAGAACAACAAGAATTAGTTGGTTTATTAAACACAATCGCTTCACAAAGTGAAAATAAAGTATTTATTGAAAAAATAGCTAATGATGTTGCTTCAATAAAAGAACCAATTCGTAAAGATATTTTAGTAGCAGCTCGTAAAGTGTTGCGCATAATTATCAAAGAAAATTCTCGTGCAACTTTAGCTACATGGATAGAAAATTACACAGAAAAAATTCAGCCAAAGTTTAGTTCTCATCTGTTTTCTCAATCCGATAAAACGGTTTTAAAAACGAAAGAAGTGGCTCCAACTTACGATGCAACTGCTGAGGATGTAGATGCTCGTTTGGTTTTAAGAGACAACTTCGATGCTATCTTTTCAAAATATCCTGAAACCTTAATTTTTGGTGAAGATTCAGGAAACATTGGTGACGTAAACCAAGGTTTGGAAGGCATGCAAGAAAAATACGGAGAATTACGTGTTGCAGATGTAGGAATTCGTGAAGCTACAATTCTTGGTCAAGGTATAGGAATGGCGATGCGAGGATTGCGTCCAATTGCTGAAATTCAATATTTAGATTATTTGTTGTATGCTATTCAAATTATGAGTGATGATTTAGCAACATTACAATACAGAACGGCTGGTCGTCAAAAAGCACCGTTAATCATCAGAACTCGTGGTCACCGCTTAGAAGGCGTTTGGCATTCAGGTTCACCAATGGGAATGATTATCAATGCGGTAAGAGGAATTCACGTTTTAGTTCCTAGAAACATGACTAAAGCTGCTGGTTTTTATAACACTTTATTAGAAACAGACGAACCAGCATTGGTTGTAGAATGCTTGAATGGCTACCGCTTAAAAGAAAAAATGCCAACAAATTTAGGCGAATTCAAAACACCAATCGGAGTAGTTGAAACGATTAAACAAGGAACAGATATTACGTTAGTTTCTTACGGTTCAACATTACGTTTGGTAGAACAAGCGGCAAACGAATTAGAATCGATTGGAATTAGCGCTGAAATTATTGATATTCAATCGTTATTACCTTTCGACATCAATCATGATATTGTAAAATCGGTAGCAAAAACAAATCGTTTATTAGTAATTGATGAAGATGTTCCAGGTGGAGCAAGTGCTTATATTTTACAAGAAATTGTAGAAAATCAAAAAGCCTATCAACATTTAGATAGCGCACCGCAAACATTGGCTTCAAAAGCACACCGTCCTGCTTACGGAACCGATGGTGATTACTTCTCAAAACCTTCTGCAGAAGACATTTTTGAAAAAGTATATGCGATTATGAACGAGGCAAATCCAACAAAATATCCAAATTTATATTAATGAAAGTTGCTGTCATAGATAATTACGATAGCTTTACCTACAATTTGGTTCACTATTTAGAGGATTTGGATGTGGAAGTTACTGTATTTAGAAATGACGAATTAGAAGTAGCAGATTTAGAAAAATTTGAAAAAATACTTTTATCGCCAGGACCAGGAATTCCTGATGAAGCTGGCTTGTTAAAAGAAATAATTAGAAAATATGCTCCAACCAAAAGCATTTTAGGAATTTGTCTTGGTTTACAGGCAATTGGAGAAGTTTTTGGAGGAAATTTAATAAATCTTGAAAAAGTGTATCATGGTGTTGCAACCAAAATTTTTATAATTGAAAATGATACACTTTTTCATGATATTCCAAGTGAAATTATTGTAGGAAGATACCATTCATGGGTTGTAAATAAAATAAATTTACCAGAAGATTTAATAATAACCGCTGTTGATACAAATCAACAAATTATGTCTTTAAAACACATTGTTTATGATGTAAAAGCAGTACAATTTCATCCTGAAAGTATCATGACACCTTATGGAAAGCAAATCTTAAAAAACTGGATTTCCAATTAATTATCTTGTAAAAACTAAAGTATTTCCTTTGCTTAAATTGGCATCAAATGCATAACCCTCATAATTAAAACCTTTCAAATCATCAATAGTTTCTGCATTGGTATCTATAATATAGCGAACCATTAGTCCTCTAGCTTTTTTAGCAAAGAAACTTATCATTTTTAGTTTTCCGTCTTTATAATCTTTAAATTCAGGTGTAATTATAGGAACCTTCAACAATTTTGTATCTACAGCACTAAAATACTCATTACTCGCTAAGTTGATAAATAATTCTCCTTTTGAGAGCTCTTTATTTAAAGTATCTGTAATTGTTTTTTTCCAAAACTCATATAAGTTCTTCTTTGTGCCTACTTGGATTTTAGTTCCCATTTCTAAACGATAGGGTTGCATCAAATCTAAAGGTTTTAAAATACCATATAAACCCGATAAAATTCTAAGCTTTTCTTGTAAAATCGCAACTTTCTCAGTTGGTAATGAATAAACACCCAAACCCGTATAAACATCTCCATCAAAAGCATATACCGCTGGACGTGCATTCTCAGAAGAAAAAGGTAAACTCCATTCTTGATTTCGTTGCCAATTTAATTCGGCTAACTTATCTGAAATATCCATAAGCTCCATCAATTGCTTAGGCTTTTTCTTT
Source organism: Flavobacterium sp. (assembly GCF_035299005.1). Lineage (GTDB taxonomy): Bacteria > Bacteroidota > Bacteroidia > Flavobacteriales > Flavobacteriaceae > Flavobacterium. The sequence goes on along the minus strand of NZ_DATGXL010000006.1, from coordinate 85,425 downwards.
TTTAAAGTTTTCTGAATAGTTGCTGCTTTAGACAAAAATGCCGATTCAGTAAAAGTAGTAATTGGTAATTGAGTTTCGTAGTTTAATGATTTAGCTGGCGATATAACAATTTTCATAGTCGTTTTCTTTCTGTTTTTCAAAAATACGAAATTATACAGATGTTGGATGATGAGAACAATAAGTTTTTTTTATGCCACAATAAATACCCTTTAAATAAACTTTATCGCATAAAAAACTCCGATTTTCATCGGAGTTTTTTATCTATTGATTCATCGAAATCAAAAATTCTTCATTATTTCTGGTTTTCTTAAATCTATCATGAATAAAGTCCATAGCTTCAACTGGGTTCATATCAGCTAAATATTTACGCATAATCCACATTCTATGAATTGTATTTTCATCTAACAACAAGTCATCACGACGCGTACTTGAAGAAACCAAGTCAATTGCTGGGAATATACGTTTGTTTGCAATTCTTCTATCTAATTGTAACTCCATATTACCAGTTCCTTTGAATTCTTCGAAGATAACTTCATCCATTTTAGAACCTGTTTCTGTTAATGCAGTTGCAATAATACTTAGCGAACCTCCATTTTCAACATTCCGTGCAGCTCCGAAGAAACGTTTTGGTTTTTGCAATGCATTTGCATCCACACCACCGCTCAACACTTTTCCAGAAGCTGGCTGAACTGTGTTATATGCTCTTGCTAAACGTGTAATTGAGTCTAATAAAATTACAACATCATGACCACACTCTACTAAACGCTTTGCCTTTTCTAATACAATATTGGCAATTTTTACGTGCTCTTGAGGCTCTCTATCAAAAGTGGAAGCAATTACTTCTCCTCTTACACTTCTTTGCATATCGGTTACCTCCTCAGGACGCTCATCAATCAATAAAACTATCAGATAAACTTCAGGATGATTTGCAGCAATTGCATTAGCAACATCTTTTAACAACATCGTTTTACCTGTTTTTGGTTGGGCTACGATCATACCACGTTGCCCTTTTCCTATTGGAGAAAATAAGTCAATAATGCGTGTAGAAACAGTACTATTTCTATCAGCTAAATTGAATTTTTCTGTTGGAAAAACTGGTGTTAAATGTTCAAACGAAATTCTATCACGAACTACTTGGGGATCATGACCATTGATTTTCAACACTTTTACTAATGGGAAATATTTTTCGCCTTCTTTTGGCGGACGTACTACTCCTTTAACAGTATCTCCTGTTTTCAATCCAAATAAACGAATTTGAGACGTAGATAAATAAATATCATCAGGAGATGCTAAATAATTATAATCTGACGAACGTAAAAATCCATAGCCATCGGGCATCATTTCTAAAACACCCTCACTTTCAATAATTCCATCGAACTCATAATCAGGTTCTCTAAAATTTTGTTTTTTATTTTGATGTGGATTCTTGTTGGTATTGCCGTTGTTCCCATTATTTCCATTATTCCCTTCATTACCATTGTTTTTCTTGTAATCAGGATGGTTTGGATTGTTTTGATTCGCTTTATAATTAGGATTTTTAGGCGTATTCTTCTCGTTTTGAGTAGTTTCTGTAACTTCAGAAGTTTCTGTGGATTCTGTTACAGTTTTTGGAGCTTCTTCTTTGTTAACTTTATGCGGTAAAGATTTCTTTTCTTTAAATTCTTTACGAGGCAACTTATTATTAGGCTTGGGAGTAAATTCTTTTGGCTCGGTTGCCTTAATTTCTTCTACAACCTCCTTTTTTTCAGATTTTGTTTCTATTGGCAAATCTTTTAAAGGTTGAGAAAACAAATCTTTTTTAATTTGTGGCGACTTGTTTGCTTCTTTTTTTGGTAAAATTCTAGCTCTTTTTTCTTTAGGTTGTTCTGTTGCTGGAATTTCTGATTTAATTACTTCAGGTTTTGCGGCCTGCAAGTCTAAAATTTGATACACCAAGTCGTCTTTTTTTAACGAGCGGTACTTATTAATTTTAGCTACTTTTGCAATTTCTTGCAAATCAGAGAGTTTCATCTCTTTTAATACTTCAATATCAAACATGGATATATTTTGAATAAAATGGTTGGTTGATTAAAACAAAAAATGATAAGATTTTTTTTGTAGTGTAAGGTGTCGCAGAATGAAGTACTTACGACTAATACTATGCAATAGTACGAATAAATTTGGAAATAACAATAGTTTAAATTAAAAAGAAATACTATTTTTGCTTAATCAAAAAAGAAAATAATGTTACAACGTATTCAATCACTTTATATGGCGCTTAGTGCAATTGTCACTGGAGCCTTGCCTTTTGTTTTTGAATTATGGACGCTAAAAACTGATAATCAATCCACTGCGGTTTTTATAACTTCTTCTGCATTGTATTTAATGTTATTTGGTTTGGTTACAATTTTAACTATTATTAGTATATTTAGTTTTAAAAAGAGACAAAATCAATTTGTTTTAAACAGATTGAACATGATATTAAACTTTATTTTACTAGGATTTTTTGTGTATCGCTCGCTAAACTTATCCGGAGGAACCTTGGTTTCAGAGAAGGGTATTGGGATGTTTCTTCCTGCAATTTCTATCGTTTTATTAGTCTTGGCAAACAAGGCAATAAAAAAGGACGAAGATCTCGTAAAATCTGTTGATCGATTACGATAAACCTATCATCTTAGTTTATTAGTGCGTAAAAATCCGATTCGAAAGTTTCGGATTTTTTTATTTAAACTGAACACTATTTCTTCCCCAACTCAATCACTTCTAAATTCTGAATTTTATTGCCTTCAATTTCAAAACGTAACATGGTTCTAACTTGGTGAAATCCATATTTTCCACAAGCGCCTGGATTCATGTGTAGTAAATTCAGTTTCTTATCAAATTGCACTTTTAAAATGTGTGAATGACCACAGACGAACAACTTTGGAGGATTTTTAGTGATTTCTGCACGAATAGTTTGATTGTATTTATCTGGATAACCGCCAATATGCGTAATCCAAACCTCGACACCTTCGCAAAAAAATCTATTGTTCAACGGAAATTCCATACGCACTTTATCATCATCAATATTTCCATAGACACCACGAAGAGGCTTTAACTTTTTAATCGCATCAGTAACTGCTAAATCACCTATATCACCAGCATGCCAAACTTCATCGGCTTGGTTTACATATTTTAAAATAGCATCATCGATATGGCTATGGGTATCTGATAAAAGTAAAATTTTCTTCATAAAGCAAAATTAAGTTTTTATTATCAGAATTTGGAAGGAACTTTACTTTTGAATTTTGTAAATTTGCAAGCACAAAATACGATATTCATTATACAATATACACTTTCAAATTGAGATATTTCATAGAATTTGCCTATAACGGAAAAAACTTCCACGGATTTCAGAGCCAGCCTGACGCTTCGTCGGTACAAGAAACTCTGGAAAAAGCACTTTCTACACTTTTAAGAGAAACTATTGCAATTGTGGGTGCTGGGCGAACCGATTCAGGTGTGCATGCCAAACAAATGTATGCTCATTTTGAAACCGAATTAGAATTGGAATCTGATTATTGGACACACAAATTAAATTCGTTTTTGCCGCCATCAATAGTAATTTATAGAATTATCCCTGTTCACGAAGATGCTCACGCTAGATTTGATGCTACTTCAAGAACCTACGAATATTATATGCACACGTTTAAAGATGCATTTATTACTGACGGCAGTTGGTATCATTCCCATCATTTGGATATAGAAAAAATGAATGATGCCTGTAAAATTTTGTTTGAATACATCGATTTTGAATGCTTTTCAAAAGTACATACTGATGTAAACACCTTTAATTGTAAAATTTCAGAAGCATATTGGAAACAAATGGGAAATCAACTTATCTTTACCATCACTGCCGATAGATTCTTACGCAATATGGTGAGAGCAATTGTGGGAACCATGGTAAATATTGGTTTAGGTAAAATTGAAATAGCCGATTTAAGAACCATTATCGAAAGTAAAAACAGAGGAAAAGCAGGATTTTCAGTCCCGGCACATGGGTTGTATCTAGTGAATGTTGCCTATCCGTACATAAAAAACAAAATATAGAGAAAGAAAAACAAATCAATGAAGTTAATAAAATCCAATTCATTAAAAAAAGTATTACACTATACCAAGCCTTATCAAAAAAGGTTCAATTGGGTAATTGTTTGGGCAATATTACTTTCTATTTTCGCTGCTGCTAGACCTTATTTATTAAAACAAACGGTTGATGAATACATCAAACCAGAAGATAAATATGGCTTATTACTATATGTAATTATTATGGCTGTTGTGCTATTGCTCGAGGTTTTAGCACAATTCTACTTCACCTATTGGGCCAACTGGTTAGGACAAGACATCATTAGAGACTTACGTGATAAACTATTCAAACACATTACTTCTTTTAAGATGAAGTACTTTGACACTGAACCTGTTGGAAAATTAGTTACTCGTTCGGTTTCAGATATTGAATCCATTGCCAGTATTTTTAGTCAAGGCTTATTTATGATTGTAAGTGATGTGCTAAAAATGATTGTTATTTTAGTCATTATGTTTTTCATGAATTGGAAACTATCAATAATTGTGCTACTTGCAATGCCTGTTTTAATCTATGCAACTGATATTTTTCAAAAGAAAATGAAAGTAGCTTTCAATGATGTTAGAAATGAAGTTGCTAATCTAAATACTTTTGTTCAAGAACGATTAACCGGTATGAAAATCGTACAATTGTTCAATAGAGAAAAGATTGAATTAGAAAAATTTAAAGAAATTAATCAAAAACATAATGTCGCTTGGTTAAAAAACATTTTGTACAACTCTATCTTCTTCCCTATTGCTGATATTGTTTCCTCATTAACATTGGGAGCAATTGTTTATTATGCTGGTATTTCGATAATTAATGGAGATACAATGACAACTGTGGGTGACTTATTCGCTTACACTATGTTAATCAATATGTTATTTAATCCATTACGTCAAATTGCAGATAAATTTAATGTAATGCAAATGGGAATTATCGCTGCCGACCGAGTGTTCGAAATTTTAGATACCGAAGATAATGTTCAAGATAACGGTACCATTGTAGCTTCGCATTTTAAAGGAACTATCGAATTAAAAGACGTTCGTTTCAGTTACATCAAAAATGAAGAAGTTTTAAAAGGAATCAATCTTCAAGTACAACCTGGAGAAACCATTGCTATAGTTGGAAGTACCGGTGCTGGAAAATCAACTATCATCAATTTATTGAATCGTTTTTACGAAATCAATTCAGGTGAAATTACTATCGACAACCGCAATATCAACGAATATACTTTAGAAAGCCTTCGCAAACAAATTGCTATTGTTTTACAAGATGTTTTCTTGTTTTCAGATACTATTTACAACAATATTACGCTGCATAACGAAACCATTTCGAGAGAAGAAGTTATTACTGCTGCCAAAAAAATCGGTGTGCACGATTTTATCATGACATTACCCGAAGGCTACGATTATAACGTAAAAGAACGCGGTGTGATGTTATCTTCTGGTCAACGCCAATTGATTGCCTTTTTAAGAGCGTATGTAAGTAATCCGAGTATTTTGATTTTGGATGAAGCAACCTCATCAATCGATACGCATTCTGAAGAATTAATTCAAAAAGCTACAGAAACCATTACAAAAGACAGAACTTCGATTGTGATTGCACATCGCTTAGCAACCATTGTTAATGCAAGTAAAATTATTGTAATGGACAAAGGTCAAATTGTGGAACAAGGCACCCATCAAGAATTGTTGATGAAAACAAATGGATATTACAAGAAATTGTATGATTCGCAATTTGCGGTTGAAGTGGAATAGTTTTCTTAGTCGCAGTCTTCAGTCGCAGTCACAGTTTATCATGCTGTCAAACATAACTTGAACTTACATTTTTTTCTTGAGAACACAGATTTAAAAAATTTTAGTGATTTTTAAAATTTCTTAAATCAATGCCCTGAAATTATAATTTATTTGAATTTTGGAATTTGAATTTTGAAGTTTATTTAATTTTATTTCCTTAAATTCGCAACTTATAAATAAAACTGAAATACTTTTAAAAATGAAATACGATATCATTGTTTTAGGAAGTGGTCCTGGTGGATATGTAACTGCTATTAGAGCATCACAATTAGGCTTCAAAGTAGCCGTTATCGAAAAAGAAAATTTGGGTGGAATTTGTTTGAATTGGGGTTGTATCCCAACAAAAGCATTATTAAAATCAGCTCAAGTTTTTGATTACCTAAAACATGCTTCAGATTATGGATTAACTGTAAAAGAGTTTGATAAAGACTTTAATGCTGTTGTAAAACGTTCAAGAGACGTAGCAGAAGGAATGAGTAAAGGCGTTCAATTCTTAATGAAGAAAAATAAAATCGACGTGATTGATGGTTTTGGTAAAATAAAACCAGGTAAAAAAGTTGACGTTACTGCTGCTGATGGAAAAGTTACTGAATACTCAGCTGATCATATCATTATTGCAACAGGGGCTCGTTCTCGCGAATTACCTAACTTACCACAAGATGGTAAAAAAGTAATTGGATACCGTCAAGCAATGACATTACCTGAGCAACCAAAGAAAATGATTGTAGTAGGTTCTGGTGCGATTGGAGTTGAGTTTGCGCATTTCTATAACGCCATGGGAACAGAAGTTACGATTGTAGAATTCATGCCAAACGTAGTTCCAGTAGAAGACGAAGACATCTCAAAACAATTTGAGCGTTCGTTGAAAAAAGCAGGAATCAACGTAATGACAAACTCTTCTGTGGAAAGAATTGATACTTCTGGAAACGGAGTGAAAGCATTCGTTAAAACAGCAAAAGGAGAAGAAGTTTTAGAAGCAGATATCTTATTATCAGCGGTTGGAATTAAAACCAACATCGAAAACATTGGATTAGAAGAAACAGGTATTGCTACCGATAGAGATAAAATCTTAGTAAACGCCTATTACCAAACAAACGTTCCAGGTTACTACGCAATTGGTGATGTAACGCCAGGACAAGCTTTAGCACACGTTGCTTCAGCGGAAGGTATTTTATGTGTTGAAAAAATTGCAGGTTTACACGTAGAAGCGTTAGATTACGGAAACATTCCAGGTTGTACCTATGCGACTCCAGAAATTGCTTCTGTGGGTATGACCGAAAAACAAGCGAAAGAAAAAGGATACGAATTAAAAATTGGTAAATTCCCATTCTCAGCTTCAGGAAAAGCAAAAGCAGCTGGAACTCCAGACGGATTTGTAAAAGTAATTTTTGATGCAAAATATGGCGAATGGTTAGGTTGCCACATGATTGGTGCCGGCGTTACTGATATGATTGCAGAAGCCGTTGTAGCACGTAAATTAGAAACTACAGGACACGAAATCTTAAAAGCAGTTCACCCTCACCCTACCATGAGTGAAGCGGTAATGGAAGCTGTAGCTGATGCTTATGGTGAAGTGATTCACTTGTAGTCTTTAGAAGATAGAAAATAGATTAAATCCGATTTGTGAAAGCAGGTCGGATTTTTTGTTGATAACTTGGAAAAGGTTTGTAGGAAAAATTGATTATATTTGAGAAACGCAAATGTATTGCGCCAATCTTGCAAAATAGACAAGATTTGTGTTTAAAACATGCGAGTATATACTAGTTATAGCCAATTTTTAGAGAAACCAAGTGCAAGAAAACAATCCCGAGATATTATTCAAAAATCATTTCAAAATTTACGTTTTGCCGAAAGACAAAATAACGTTTGAAAGTGAACTGGAAAAGCAGAAAGTGGAATATTATTGTGACATTGAAAACCAACCAATGTTTGAAAATGGAATTAGATATTTCATTCAAGATGTTGACAGAATAAAGCTTGATAAAATTTTTGTGGAAAATGAAATAATTGCTCACACAGAAACAATTCAGATTTCTGATTATCGCGATGGAAAGAAAGCGCAAAAGTTGTATTTGAAAGTTGCTGGAATTGTGCTTGTAATAATGATTTTGATAGTGATAATTGACAGTTTAGTGAGATAAAAACTGGCTATAACAGCCGTTTCTCGCAATTGCGAATTTTGCTTAAGCCGATTGTTGATTTTCCGCTGGAAAATCTTATTTTAGCAGAAAGTACGCAGTTCCGCAGTTCGCAACTGACGAGAAGCGGCGGAACGTTAGACTCAATAAAATAGAACATAAACAATAAAAAAATGGCTGCACCGAAAGTATTTGTAAGTTCAACGTGTTATGATTTAAAGGAGATAAGAGACAACCTCTACGAATTCATTGATTCGTTGGGTTACATACCAATATTTAGTGACAAAAATGATGTTTTCTATCATCCTGACCTACATACACATGAAGCATGTTTAAAGGAAATTGAAAGTTGTCAATTATTCGTTTTAATAATCGGAGGAAGATTTGGCGGGAAATATAAATATGACACTACTAAATCAATTGTAAATGCTGAATATTCAGCAGCCAAAGAGTTGAATTTGCCAATTATAACTTTTGTCAGTAGAGATGTTTATGGCAATCATTTTATGTATGAGAAGAACAAAGATAAAGAGATTGAGTATACAGCAATATCTGATCAAAAATATGCAAAAAATATTTTTGAATTTATAAATTCAATTAGAAGATCTAATATCAACAATGGTCTCTTCGAATTTGAGTTTGCAAGGGATATAAAGACAATCTTGAAAAAGCAATTCGCAGGCATGTTTTATGATTTTTTGTGGGACAGAAAAAATAAAATTGAATCTGATAAAACAAGGTCATTATTGAGAAACCTTACTGCAATAAGTGAAAAAACTGAAGAAATAATTGAAAATATTTACAGAAAAGTTGAACCTGAAAAATCAGAAGCGGTTTTGCTGAATATTGAAAATCAAACAAAAGCCAAAAAGTTTTGGCTTGCTCTAACACAAAATTTAGGTTTTTCATTACGGAAGAGAGACCAAAAAGAATTAGAGCAATTTGTTGTTATAAAAGAGGATGATGATTGGGTGAAATATTTTCTAAGAACAATTAGTGATATGGAATATACTTCATTAGATCTGAATAACGATGGAAAGTTGCTTTATATAGTTAGAAACAATTCTAACAATTCGGCTGTTCCAATTCGTTGGGTGGAATCGAATGAGCCTTTCGATGAAAATCCAGATCTAGTTGAAATTATCGAAAAAGGATTTGATGCTTATAGACAACTTTCCCAAAATTCTAGAATAGAGATTATAAAAGAAATTACGTTTTATTAATACTGAGTCTAACAGCAAATAAGCGCCAGCTATTGCCGTGCGCCTATTTGCAAAACGTTAGCAAACATTGTAAAAAACTACCTAATGAAAACATATCTTTCCTTAATTTTACTATTCTTTCTTTCTTGCGATAATAAACAAAAGCAGCTGGAAAAAGCGCTTTTAGAAAAAGAAGAACAGGTTGAATTAGACTACTTTCATTTGATTGAACAAAGTTCTGATAAAAGCTATGGTTATACCGAATCAAATCCAATTAAGGTTGGAGGTCGTTCCGAAAGTATAGGACCAAAAAGTGAACGAAGATTTTTGAGCGCTTTAAAAGGTCCAAATGGTGAAACCGTTAGATTTTATAGAGACGGGAGCTGTTGTCTTTTTGAAACTCCAAATGTGGAACCGGGACTCAAAGGCTCGCTTGATATATATAAAGTATATTGGGAAGGCATTAATGATACTTTACAGATTTACATCAATATGTATGATAAAGATAGTTTAATGATTCCAGTAGGTTTGACTTCAAAAAAATAATAAAGATACAACGTCGGCTAACAGCGGTTTGCTTCAATGGCTTCTTCCGGATTTTCCTTCGGAAAACCCGATAGCGCGGATTTACAATCCGTGCCCACAAAGTAAAATATTAACCAAATCCAACGCTACCACAAGTTGCCTTTTTTTTAAGCTGTGAAATATATAAATCAAACCTAAAGTTATATAAGTGTTTCACCTTCATTAAAATTAGCTTTGCTTACTGCTAATTGAAACAATAAAATAATCTAAATCCGTTTTGGTACTTCAAAACGGATTTTTTTACTGTAACTTTATGGCTACTTATTAAATCATATTAAAATGAAACACACCTATAAAATTACGGGTATGACATGCTCAAGTTGCGAAGAAAAAGTAACCAGTTCGTTATTACAAGTTGAAAATATAACTTCTGCTACCGTTTCTAAAGATACCGAATTGGCAATAATTACAATGAAAAAACACGTTCCTCTAAATGATTTAAAGATAGCTTTAGGCACAAAATACAACATTGAAACTATTCTTGAAGATGAAATAAAAGAAGAAGAGAAAAGTTGGTTCAACACCTACAAACCTATTTTGTTAATCTTTTTTTATATCATAATTGTTACTTCAATAATGGCAATTCAAAGTATAAAAATCAATGAAATGGAAATCAACCAAGTTGTCATGAAATGGATGAATCATTTTATGGGTGGTTTCTTTTTGGTTTTTTCATTTTTCAAGTTTCTTGACTTAAATGGTTTTGCTGAAAGTTATAAAATGTATGATATTGTTGCTAAAAAAATTCCTTTTTGGGCATATTTATATCCTTTTATTGAATTTGGTTTGGGACTTTCATTTCTTTCAAATATTTTTCCATTACTTACAAATAGTATCACTTTCATTGTAATGACAATTAGCATCATTGGTGTTTTACAAGCGGTATTGAATAAGAAAAAAATTCAATGTGCTTGTTTAGGAGCTGTATTTAATTTACCCATGAGCACCGTTACCATTATTGAAGATGCGCTAATGATTGTAATGAGTGGTTTTATGATTCTTGCTTTAATGTAAAACAAAAAAATACCTTTTCAATCCGATTTCAAATTTAATTGCTATTTATATATATGTAATCCTATGAGAAGTCTGGTTTTACTCGGTAGTGGGGATTTACAATCCGTGCCGATAAAACAAACAAAACTCAACTCCGACTCTACCACAAGTCGGATTTTTTGTTCTAATATTTTTTATGCTTATTAAAAAGTAAGCTTATGTTCATTTTTCAGTACCTTTTTTTGCTCTGGTCAGTATCTTAATATCAATTCCCCTAGGGGATTCATACAATTGCTGTACAGGAATTAACTAATTCCCCTAGGGAAATCAGTTAATTTCCCTAGGGGAATTTATTTTTTTATCCGTACGAATGCAAAAATCAATACAGAAATGAAGAAAAAACAATTCGCTTCCTCTACTCCATTAGTACAAATTCGCAATCCATACCCATAAGACAAAATCCGACTCCACCACAAGTCGGATTTTTTTACTAGTTCTCTTACACATATCCTATTTTATCTGATTAAAAATCACTATATTTGGTTGTAATTAAGATGCTTCATGAAAAAATATTTCGCAAACATAATTGAAGTGATAAAATCTTTCTTAAAAGAAGTAGGCGAAATATCCTATTTTGCGGGTCGGTTTTTTAAAGAATTCCTGTTTCCTCCCTATGAATTTAAAGAGTTCTTGCGTCAATGCTATTATATAGGTAATCGTTCGCTGTTTTTAGTAGGTGTAACGGGTTTTATCATTGGACTAGTTTTTACCTTGCAATCACGTCCTACCCTACAAGAATTTGGCGCTGTTTCATGGATGGCTTCTATGGTTAGTGTTTCTATAATTAGAGAAATTGGCCCTATCATTACTGCTTTAATTTGCGCCGGAAGAATTGGTTCAGGCATTGGTGCCGAATTAGGTTCCATGAAAGTCACCGAACAAATTGATGCTATGGAAGTTTCGGGCACTAATCCTTTCAAATATTTAGTAATTACACGCATTTTAGCCACTACTTTGATGTTACCTCTTTTGGTGATTTTTGGCGATGTATTGGCTATTTATGGCTCTTACTTAGTAGAAAATGTAAAAGACAATGTTTCGTTTCAATTGTATTTTAATCAAGTTTTCAATATTTTAGAATATAGCGATATAGTACCGGCAACTCTTAAAACCTTTTTCTTTGGTTTTGCTATTGGATTAATAGGTTGCTACAAAGGATATAATTGTAAAAAAGGAACCGCTGGTGTAGGAAAAGCAGCCAATGCAGCCGTTGTGTATACCTCTATGCTCCTATTCATAATTGATTTTATTGCGGTTTTTATAACCAATATTTTTTATAAAGTATAAACCATGACAAACGATTCTTCTAAAACACCCATCATCGTAATCAAAGATTTGCATAAAACCTTTGGTACCAACAAAGTATTGGATGGTTTTAATTTGGTTTTAAATGAAGGGGAAAACCTAGTAGTCATGGGAAAATCGGGTTCGGGGAAATCGGTAATGATTAAATGCTTAATCGGTTTAGAAACTCCTGATAGTGGCACCATTTCGGTGATGAATAAAGAAATAAATACCTTGGAACAAGTTGCTATTGATGAACTTCGTACTGAAATTGGTTTTCTATTTCAAGGAAGTGCTTTGTATGATTCAATGTCAGTAAGAGAAAATTTAGAATTCCCGTTACGAAGACACACCAAAAAATTTGGAAAAATAAAAGATACTACGCCATTAGTTATTGAAGCATTAGAAAGTGTAGGTTTAGCCAATGCTATCAACTTAATGCCAAACGAGCTTTCAGGTGGAATGAAGCGCAGAATTGCTTTAGCAAGAACACTTATTTTAAAACCCAAAATAATTTTATACGACGAACCCACAACAGGTTTAGACCCCATTACTTCAAAAGAAATTATACTTTTGATGAAGTCTATTCAAGAAAAATACAACACATCATCTATTATCATCACTCACGATGTAGATTGCGCCAAAGCAATTGCAAACAGAATGATATTATTAATTGATGGAATAAATTATATAGAAGGAACTTTTGAAGAATTAAACGCTTCAGACGATCCAAAAGTGCAAGCTTTTTTTAAATAATGAATTATGGAAAAAACAGATAATCAAAAAATACGTTTAGGTTTATTTATCATCATTGGTTCTATCTTATTTTTTGCTGCCATTTACTTTATTGGCAATAAGCAAAATTTATTTGGTAATACTTCAAATTTAAAAGCAGTTTTTGCTAACATTAATGGCTTGCAGGTAGGCAATAATGTTAGATATGCCGGAATTGATATTGGAACCGTTAAAGCCATTGAAATGATTAACGATACCACAGTAACCGTTGAAATGTTAATTGATACCAAAATCATGACGCATATCAAAAAAAATGCAATTGCAACTATTAATTCAGATGGATTGGTAGGAAATATGATTGTCAATATCATTCCAGGCAAAGGAGTTTCGCAATTGGTTGCAAATGGAGATACATTAAAATCTTACAGTAGAATTGGTGCAGATGCAATGCTAGAAACACTAAATGTAACCAATGAAAATGCCGCTTTATTGACCGCTGATTTATTAAAAATTACACAAGAGATTACCAAAGGAAATGGTACAGCAGGATTATTAATTAACGATACAATAATGGCTCAAGATTTAAAAGAAACCATTCATTATTTAAAGAAAACCACGAAAGGAACTGCAGAATCGGTTGCCAATTTGAACCAAATTATTTTATCCTTGAATCAAAAAGATAATGTTATTGGAGTAATAAATGATAAAGAAGTTGCTACAAAAATGAAAACAATTATTACTAACTTAGAAAAATCGAGTGTAGAGATTGACAAAGTAGTAACCAACTTAAATGCAACTGTAGTAAATATAAAAGACGGAAAAGGTGCTTTAAATTATTTATCAAACAATCCAGAATTAGTCCAAAAGATTGATTCCACAATGAACAATATCAATAAAGCAAGTATAAAATTGAATGAAGATTTAGAAGCTCTCAAACATAATTTCTTATTTAGAGGGTATTTCAAAAAACTAGAAAAAGAAAAAGCGAAAAAATAATTTTTCGCTTTTTTTCTATTCATCTTCAGAAAAAGTTTGAGCCTTTGAATATACTCGCCACTTCTCAATACAATCCAGTAAATCTTGTGGAATAGGTGAATCAAAACGCAAAAATTCTTTTGTGATGGGATGTTCAAAACCCAAAGTTTTCGCATGAAGCGCTTGTCTTGGTAAGGTTTTAAAACAATTATCAATAAACTGTTTGTATTTTGTAAAAGTTGTTCCTTTCAATATCGCATCACCACCATAACGTTCGTCATTAAAAAGCGTATGTCCAATATGTTTCATATGTACACGAATTTGGTGTGTTCTACCCGTTTCTAATTGACATGAAATCAAGGTTACATAACCAAAACGCTCTAAAACTTTATAATGTGTAACGGCTGGTTTTCCTTTCTCATCACTTTCATGAACTGCCATTTGCATTCTATTGGTATCATCACGTCCTATATTGCCTTCCACCGTTCCTTCATCTTCTTCAATATTTCCCCACACCAAGGCAACGTATTCCCTTTCTGATGTTTTTTCAGCAAACTGTTTGGTCAAATATGCCATTGCATGTTCCGTTTTAGCTACAACCAAAAGTCCTGTCGTATCTTTATCAATACGATGAACCAATCCTGGTCGTTCTGAACTATTCATTGGCAAATTTTCAAAATGATAAGCCAATGCATTGACTAGAGTTCCTGAATAATTTCCATGACCTGGATGCACAACCATTCCTGCTGGTTTGTTTATAACCAACAATTGGTCATCTTCATATACTATATCTAACGGAATATTTTCCGGCGTCAACAATTGCTCATAAGTAGGATGTGCCAATACTAAACGCACCACATCACCTGCTTTTACTTTATAATTGGATTTTACCGCAACATCATTTACTAAAATAGAACCAGACTCTGCCGCTTGCTGTATTTTATTTCGAGTTGTATTTTCAATCATGTTCATCAAAAATTTATCCACACGCAAAGGCGATTGCCCTTTAGCTGCTTCAAAACGATGATGCTCATATAACTCATCTTCTAATTCATTCTCAACCTTATATTCCGCCATTATTCTCTTTAAATTCTTCAGGTTTTACATCTTCAGGATTTGTTTCTTCTGCTGGAGGTAAAGTATCTGATGGTTCTTCTGAACTAAATGTTTCTTCGTTAAATACTTCTTTCCCGTCTCCTAATACAAAATCTAATGTTGAATTCTTTTTAACAATATCACCTGCTCTCAAACGTCTTCCGTTTTGATAGATTTGTAAAACTACATCTTTTGCAATATGCGGTTTGTAAGTAATTTTACCTTCTTTTAAAGTCAATGATTTTATAGTAGCCGAAATTTGTCTAAACGTTTTATCTTTAAATTCAGGAATTTCAATATTTGTGAATTCTCCAGCATTTAATTTTACATAAATTTTTCGACCATCTTTTACTAAACTTCCAGCTTTTGGATCTTGCTCCAAAATAGTAAATGGTGGATAATCGGCGTTGAAATCAACCGTATCTAATAAAAATACTTCTAAATCAATCTCGTTTAATTTCTCTTCCGCAACTTCTAATTTCATTTTAGATAAATCGGGCACTTTGATTTCTTCGCCGTGATTGGTTCTAAAGTCCAAAAACAAAATCAATAAAAAAGTAAAAGCAGCCACAATAGATGCTGCAATTGCTGCTTGAAGAAAAAATGTTCTACTCGTCAAATATTTAAATAAACTCATACAATAAGATATTTCAGCAAAGATATAAAAATTGAAAACATTATAGGTTTCTAAACACTTTGTTTTATATGAAAGTTAAAAACGAAAGTTATTGAAAAATATTTCCTATCGGATTTATTATAAATCTGTAAAAATCTCAATAAATAATGTAATTTTGTTATACTTAAATAAGAAAGCAACACATGAAAAACGTAGCCATCGTAATGGGAGGTTATTCCAGCGAATATAAAATATCATTAACCAGTGGAAATGTTGTATTTAACAACATTAATCGTGCAAAATTTAATCCATATCGCATTCACATTTTCAAAGAAAAATGGGTATATGTAGATGAAAATGACTCCGAATTTCCAGTTGATAAAAATGATTTTTCAGTAACTGTAAATGGAACAAAAATCAACTTTGATGTCGTTTTCAATGCCATTCACGGCACACCTGGAGAAGATGGGTTGCTACAAGCCTATTTTGAATTAATCAATATGCCACAAACATCATGTGATTATTACCAAGCGGCATTAACGTTTAATAAACGTGATATGCTATCTGTTTTAAAACCATACGGAATAAAAACAGCAGAATCATATTATTTGAATTTGGGCGACGAAATTAACGTAGACGCCATTTTGGCTAAAGTTGGTTTACCTTGTTTCGTAAAGCCAAATAAATCAGGTTCAAGTTTCGGAATTTCAAAAGTAAAAACGAAAGAAGAATTTCTTCCAGCTATTGAAAACGCATATAAAGAAGACGACGAAATCATTATTGAAAGTTTCTTGGACGGAACAGAAGTTTCAGTGGGAGTAATTAACTATAAAGGAACTATTACCGTTTTACCAATTACGGAAATCGTATCCGAAAACGACTTTTTTGATTACGAAGCGAAATATTTAGGCAAATCAAAGGAAATTACCCCAGCAAGAATTTCGGAAGAATTGAAAGTAAAAATCGAAACAGTTGCTAAAAGAGCTTACGAAGTATTGAAAATGAAAGGTTTCTCAAGAAGTGAGTTCATTATTGTAAACAACGAACCACACATGTTGGAAATGAATACTATTCCAGGTCTAACCACCGAAAGTATTCTTCCACAACAAGCTCGCGAAGCGGGAATTTCATTACCTGAATTGTTTGAAAACGCTATTGAATTGGCTTTAAAGAAGTAAGATATGAAAAAAGCAATATTTCCAGGATCATTTGACCCAATTACCAACGGACATTACGATATTATCAAAAGAGGCGTTTCATTGTTTGATGAAGTTATTGTAGCTATTGGTGTTAATGCTGAAAAAAAATACATGTTCTCCTTAGAAGATAGAAAACGCTTTATTGAAGAAGCCTTTAAAGACGAACCAAAAGTAAAAGTCATCACCTATTCAGGACTAACCATCGATTTGTGCAAAAAAGAAAACGCAGAATTCATCTTACGCGGATTAAGAAATCCTGCCGACTTTGAATTTGAAAAAGCCATTGCACACACCAATCGTGTGATGTCGAAAATTGAAACGGTTTTCTTATTAACGGCTGCTAGAACTTCATTTATTTCATCCAGTATTGTACGTGATGTGTTAAGAAATGGTGGTGATATCGCACAATTAGTTCCTGAATCGGTTTTAGCTAAGAAATAGATTAATTTTCAAACACAATCAATTTCTCTTTAATTCTTAAATTCGAAAAGTGAAATTCGGTTTTTATCCATTCCAATGTTTTGGGTTGATAAATGAAAACATGTGTAAAATCATCTTTGTAATACCAATTTTCAAAAGGCATTTGATTGTTGTAAATGGCTGTTTTGCAATACAACTTACCTTTTGGAAGTAATAAACTTTTCAGTAATTCAAATTCTTGATACGGATGATGAAAATGTTCCATTACTTCGCAACACGAAACGTAATCGTATTTTTGCTTCAAAAGAGATATATCATTTGCAAAAAATAAATCGTAATTCTGTACTTGATAACCTTTATCGGTTAACATTTTAGCAATCACTGGACCCGTCCCTGAACCGAAATCCAAACCTTTAGCTTCTGGAGAAAAATCGTATAAAACAGCGTCAACTATAGGTGAAACAAACGCTTGATACCGCTCGTCAAAAACATCATTATTGTGTTTTTCGTAATGCTCCTTCTCAGCTTCAGCGGTTAAAAAAGTGTGTGTTGGTCTGAAAATTCCATCGCAAGTATCGCATTTATAAAACAAATGCTTTGGCTTTTCGCAAAAAACCGTTGCTGTGGAATTACACAATGGGCAGATTGGAGAAGTCATTTTATTCGCTTAATCTAATTTCAACATCCATTCTTTCATGTAAAACTCTTACAACTTCAATTTCTTTGGATTTAGTTATTCTAAAAAATATCAAATGTGACTTAACTTTAGAACATCGATAATCTTTCCTAATTGTTCCGAAGTCACGAGCCATTTCAAAATTTGCTACTATATATTCAATTTCATCAAAAATTAAATTATAATAACGGTCTGCTTGCTCAATAGACCAATTTTCTGCGGTGTAAATCCAAATTTTATTAACGTCATCCAGCGCTTGTTCGCTTAGTATATAATTTGACATTATTTTTGAAAGTTTGCTTTAAGTTGTTCTAAATTTTTGTTTCGATCAAAATTTTTAATTTTTGTGCTTTTTTCTCCTATTTTAAGCTCATTAATTAATGACTTTGATTTACTTTCTTCTTGTTCAAACACTCTTAAAGCCGCTCTAACAACCTCACTAACAGAAGTATATTTTCCTGTTGCCATTTGTTCATTAATAAATTTTTCAAAATATTCACCTAATAATATGGAAGTATTTCGTGCCATAACTTTTTTTATCAAATATACCAAGAATTGGTATTTATTGCAAATAATTTTAATTAATTTTAAAAAAACTACTCCTCCTCTTTCTTAATCACCTTTCTCGCTACTTCAATTTTATACTTCTTCCCTTTCATTTTTTCGTCTTTGATGTTTTGCAATAACGATTTCACTTTTGGATATTTCACCGCTACAAACGAAATAAAATCTTTGACTTCGATTAATCCAATATCATCTTTTTCTAGTTTTCCTTTTTGCGAAAAGAAACCTACAATATCAATTTTATTCAACTTGTTTTTCTTTCCTCCGCTGATGTAAAGCGTTTGATATAAAGGTGCTTTGGGCAACGATTTCGAATTGGAAACATCTAATCTACGTTTGCCATAATCAAAATAATCGGATTTCTTTTCCGTTTCATGAATCAGTACATAAGCAGTTCCGGTTGCTAACATACGAGCCGTTCTTCCATTTCTGTGGGTAAATTCGTCTTCTTTTGCGGGTAAATGGTAATGAATTACGTGTTTCATTTCAGGTATATCCAAACCTCTTGCACCTAAATCGGTTGTAATCAAATAGGAAACACTGCCATTTCTGAACTGAATTAAGGCACGTTCTCGTTCGTCTTGATCTAATCCGCCGTGATAGTATGTAGAAATAATGCCTTTTTGAGTTAACATTTCATGAATGCGTTCTACCGCTTCTCTGTGATTACAAAAAATAATGGCAGCATCAGAGTTTAAAGAACAAATCAACTGAAACAACGAATCAATTTTATCCTTCGATTTCGAAAAAACGATGCGAACATCTAAATTATCATTCTGTTTTTGGTTCGGAATAAAATCGATTACTTTTGGATCAATTACTTTGGTATATTTTGGAATTTCCACGCCCGAAGTAGCAGAAACTAAAATTCGCTTGTTGGCTCTGGTTATTTTTCCAATGATATAAGACATTTCTTCATGAAAACCCAATTGCAACGATTTATCAAATTCGTCTAAAACATAAGTTTTAATGTTATCGGTAGCAAAACTTCCTCGGTCTAAATGATCGGCAATTCTTCCTGGTGTTCCAATTAACAACGCTGGTGGATTGCTCAAATTATTGATTTCAATATCAATCGAATGTCCTCCATAACACGTATTGACTTTGTAATGCGTGCCCATTTTTTTCCAAACTTGTTCGATTTGCAAACCTAACTCGCGTGAAGGTACTAAAATTAAGCATTGCACACCTTTTACGTTTTCTTCTAATAATTGAAAAATAGGCAACAAAAACGCTAATGTTTTCCCCGAACCAGTTGGAGAAAGCAATAAAATATTATCTTCATTCAAAATAGCATGTTGTGCTACCTCTTGCATTTTGTTCAAACTTTGAATACCAAGATTCAATAGTACATTGTTGGAATATGGATTTTGACTCATGCGGCAAAGATAAAGCCAATTAATTAAAAATTACGAATTATAAAATTCTACCTCAAAAAGATTCTTTATTTTTGAAAATCAAATTCAATTCTGCTATGCATTTTTTTAAAATAAGTTTGCTTTTCTTCTCGATTTCCGTGTTTTCGCAAAACAATTTCATCACACCTTTTGAACGTGGTAATGGCAATCAATCTACTACTTATGAAGAATGTATTGCGTTTTATGAAAAATTAGACGAAAGTTATGCCAACATTCAAATGATTCACAAAGGCACAACCGATAGCGGAAAACCATTGCATTTAGTACTTTTTTCAAGCGAAGGTAAATTTGATTTTGATGAATATTTTACTAGAAATAAAGCTGTAATTTTAATAAACAACGGCATTCACGCGGGTGAACCTGACGGAATTGACGCTACTATGATGTTAATGCGTGATTTGGCCATGGGAAAAATAAAAACTGCTAAAAATACCTTAATCGCTGCTATTCCTGTTTATAGTGTTGGTGGAATGTTGAATCGAAATTCACATTCAAGAGCCAATCAAAACGGTCCGGAAGAATATGGTTTTAGAGGAAATGCTCGAAATTATGATTTGAATCGCGATTTCATTAAATCAGACACTAAAAACTCAAGAAGTTTTCAAAAACTATTTACCGAATTAAATCCTGATATTTTCTTAGACAACCACGTTTCCAATGGTGCTGATTATCAATATACGTTTACTTGTATTGCAACCCAACAGGAACGTTTGGGAAACAAATTAGGTAATTATTTCATCAACGAATTGTATCCTTCGGTGGTGAAAGACATGAATAAAAAGAAAATCGATGTGGTGCCGTATGTGAATATTCATGGAGATATGCCTGACAAAGGGTTCGAGCAATTTACCGATACTCCAAGATATGCCACAGGTTATTCAACTTTATTCCACACTTTAGGATTTGTTCCAGAAACGCACATGTTGAAAGTATACAAAGAACGCGTGAAAGTGACTTACGAATTTATGGTAAGCACGATTAATTTCGCCGATACGAATTGGCAAAAAATCAAACAAATGCGAAAAGAAGCGTTGAACGAATATCAAGCAGGAATGGAATATCCATTAGATTGGATAATTGATTCGACAAAAGTGTCTTATATTGATTTTAAAGGCTATCAAGGCGGTTATAAACCAAGTGATATTTCAGGAAAAGATCGATTGTTTTACGATAAAAGCAAACCGTTTACCAAGAAAATTCCGTTTTATGGGAATTATAAACCTACGAAATTCGTGAGTATTCCGAAAGCGTATGTTATTCCGCAATCGCAATGGCAAGTGTTGGATATTTTGAAATTGAACAACATCAATGCGCATCGTATTCAAAATGATACGATTATTGAAGTAGAATCGTATAAAATTGAAAGTTATCAAACTTCAAAATCGCCTTACGAAGGGCATTACGGACATTACAATACAAAAGTGACAAAATCCACTCGAAAAATACAGTTTTACTATGGCGATTATGTGTTTTATACAAATCAGCCTGGTGTGAAATATTTAGTAGAAACGTTGGAACCAGAAGCGGTGGACAGTTATTTCAATTGGAACTTCTTCGACCCTATTTTACAACAAAAAGAGTATTTTTCAAGTTATGTTTTTGAAGATTTGGCAAAAGAATTCTTAGACAAAAATCCAAAAATCAAAGCCGAATTAGAACAAAAGAAACAAAACGACAAAGCTTTCGCTGAAAACGGTGCAGCACAATTAGATTGGGTGTACAAACAATCGCCTTATTATGAAAAAGCGCATTTACAGTATCCGGTTTATAGGCTTAATTAAACAATAATGAATGTTTATGGAAATTGAAAATCAAATTGAAAGCAAAATTAAAGATTTTTTCAAATGGATTAACTTGCCAATTGTACAAAAATATTATATTAAACATGGTCAGAATTGGGATGCTATTTGTGCTTCTCTTCATATAATTAATGATTTACAAAGACCAAAATATGAGTACTATTCTATTAAATCAATAAACCATCTTGAAACGATTGGAATAATGCAAACAATTTACATTGAACAAGATAGCGTACAAACACTTCAAAATTCTATTTTAGAAAGAATAAATCAAAAATTTTCTCTTTCAAAGTATGATAAAATAAGAAATATAAGAAATAAAATTTTTGGGCATCCATCTGAAAAAAGCAATGGAAAAATGAAAACTCGACATCTATTCGATATAGAGAATAAAAAAACACAATTGATTAAACACATCTATTGGGGAACTGAAGAAGAAGCTGGAAGTGAAAATATTATAATTACTGACATTGTCAAAGAAAACTCATGTATTACGCTTTTATATTTAAATGAGATTGAAGAAAACTTTAAAAACAAATTCAAAGAAATAATGGATAACTACAACATAAAATTTGAAAACTTATTCAGAAACTCTTTATATACTTTTGAAAAAATTTTAACAAAAAACAATGATACAATAGCTATAAATTCATTTGATGAAACTATCCATCAAGAGATTGAAAACGCTAGGAAAGGCTTAATTGAAAGAGATATTTATGAAAATTTTGAAAAAGAAATTGAAGTTATGCTATTTTTAAGTAATAATCTTAAAAAACTCTTTTACAATCAAACATTTGAAGACATAGAATTTTACACATATGCTTCAGTATTATCAGAAAAAGTTAATTCCTTAAAAGCGGAACTTAAACAAATTGATAAATTTTAATCTAAACCACCTTCTCCGCCTCAAACAACAACTTGATATTTTCATAAGAGTTCTCTAAAAGAAACTTAATATTGTCCGGATGTACCCACTCTACTTTATCAATACCTTCATCGGCTTGACCTTTTGGAGTGCCTTCAAATTTGGTACGCATTTCAAACCATTGGGTAATTTTTAATTTATAGCGACCGTTGCGTTTAAAAATATGATAGGTTTTTTGCAGTTTTTCGGTGATTATTAATCCAGTAACTCCAGTTTCTTCTTCTACTTCTCTAATAGCGGTTTCTTCTATAGTTTCGTTTTTTTCCATACCTCCTTTTGCCAAATCCCATTTGCCATTTCTAAAAATAAAAAGTACGTCGCCATCCTTGTTATAAACTAATCCGCCACCAGCTTTTTCTACAGGCAATTTGGCACGAAGAGTTTTCATGATTAACTTCTCATCAGGATGATACAAAAATGCCTTCTGAATTTTATTCTGAAATATTTTAACAATCAACTTCTTGATATCAACACTTTCTAATAAAAAAAGTTTGAAATCAGTTTCTTTTTGAACCTGATTTGTTAAAAAAAGTGGCTTATCGTTCACAAAAACTTTATACATTTGCAATATGATTTTTAATAACAACACAGCTCAACAAACAGCCGAATTGCTTTTACAAATAAACGCAATTAAATTAAATTCTAAAAATCCTTTTACATGGGCTTCAGGCTGGAAGTCTCCGATTTATTGTGACAACCGCATAATCCTTTCATTTCCAGCGGTTAGAAATTATGTACGCGATGAATTTGCGAAACATATTGAAGAAAAATTTGGTAAACCAGATGTCATTGCAGGTGTTGCAACGGGAGCAATTGGCATTGGAATTCTTGTTGCAGAAGCAATGGGACTACCTTTTGTTTACGTTCGCCCAGAACCCAAAAAACATGGAAGACAAAACCAAGTAGAAGGTTTCTTGCAAAAAGGACAAAACGTAGTTGTCGTAGAAGATTTAATATCAACTGGTGGAAGCAGTTTATTAGCAGTTGAAGCTTTACGAAACGAAGGCGCTAATATCAAAGGAATGGCAGCGATTTTTACCTATGGTTTTCCTGTTTCAAAAGAACGCTTTGAAGCCGCAAATTTAGATGTTTTCACGCTAAGCAATTACGAGAATTTATTGCAAAAAGCAGTTGACAAACAATATGTTTCTGAAAATGAAATGGAAACATTGAGTGCTTGGAATGCCAATCCTGCTGAGTGGAATGTAGAAGTTTAACAACTAATTTTTAAATGCTAAACCCTAATAAACTTATAAATAAAAATATATGAACTTAGAAAGTCCAAAAGTAAACGTTTCAAAATCGGCTGAATATTTATTCAATGCTTTGACAGACGTTAAAAACTTTGAAAAATTAATGCCCGAAAATATTGCGAAATTTGAAGTAATCGATGAAAATTGCTTTGAATTTGGATTAAAAGGAATGCCAGAAATTAAATTGGTAAAAAAAGAAGCCATACCTAACACTAAAGTTGTTTTAGGAGCCGCTTCAAGTAAATTACCTTTTACACTAACTGCAAACTTAACCGAGGTAAATGAAACTACTGATGTTCAATTAATTTTTGAAGGTGATTTTAACCCTATGATGGCGATGATGATCAAAGGACCTATCACAAAATTTATTGAGACATTGGCTCAGAATATGGGGAAATTGTAGTTTCCTGAATAACTTATTGAACACGAATTACTCGAATTAACAAAAATGTTGATTAGTAATTCGTGTTTTTTTATGTTCTAAGTTCTCGATACAATTTTTTAAAAGTAAAAATCACTCGAAGTGACGGTTAGAGTTATTATTGATTATTATTTTTATATTTGGTAATCAAACCATAAAATATGTTATCAAAAACTACTTTAGTTTTCTTATTTCTTTCTCTCTTGTCCGAAATTATTGGTACAATTGGAGGTTTTGGTTCTTCAGTTTTTTTTGTTCCTATAGCTAACTTTTATTTTGATTTTCATACGGTTTTAGGAATCACTGCCCTGTTTCATTTAGCTAGCAATCTGAGTAAAATTGCACTATTTCGAAAAGGATTAGATAAAAAATTATTAGTAAACATTGGTATACCATCGGTAATCTTTGTAATAGTTGGAAGTTACGCATCAAAATATCTACTCACTACTTTTTTAGAAATTACATTAGGAATTTTCTTAATTGTTATGAGTTTATTTTTCCTAATCAAAGAAAATTTAGTCATTAAACCTGAATTAAAAGAATCAATAATTGGCGGATCAATTTCTGGATTTGCTGCAGGTTTATTAGGAACCGGTGGTGCTGTTAGAGGAATAACAATGGCTGCTTATAATCTAGAAAAAAGTAAATTTATCGCCACATCAGCAGCAATTGATTTTCTAATTGATATTACTAGAAGTTTCACCTATTTCCAAAATGGATATATTCACCAACACGATTTATATTTAATTCCCTATTTGTTTTTGATTGGTTTAATAGGGACTTATATTGGAAAACGTATTCTGTATTATATTCCGCAAGAAAAATTTAAAAAAATATCGTTGATATTAATTTTAATAATTGGAATTATAACTGTTGTTGGTGTTTTTTATTAAAATTAAGCCGTTTTCAATGCCTCAACCAACAAATCAATATCTTCATTTGAATTAAAATGACTGAATGAAATGCGTAAACTTGGTTTTCTAGCTTCATCTGGTGATAAAAATGCGGCTAAAACGTGCGATGGTTTGATACTTCCGCTTTGGCAAGCACTACCGCGTGAAACAGCAATTCCTTTCATATCCAAAGTAAATAATAACATCGAAGTCTTTTCTTCCGATAAAGGCAATTGAACATTCAAAAGGTTATAAAACGTGTTCTCTCCGTTGATTTTTACCTCTGGAAATACTTTTTTCAATTCCGAAAAGCAGTAGTTTTTTAAATCAGAAATGTATTTGGTATCATTTTCTAAATTCGCATTAGCTAGTTCTAAGGCTTTTGCCATTCCTACTACCTGATGTACAGCTTCTGTTCCGGCACGCATGCCTTTTTCTTGCTCTCCTCCATAAAGCAAAGGCTGCAACATCGAATTCTTTTTAATAAAAGCAAACCCGATTCCTTTTGGACCGTGAAATTTGTGTGCACTCGCTACTAAAAAATCGATTCCTAAATCTTGTACATCTAAAATAGATTTTCCAACAGATTGTACCGTATCGCAATGAAAAAGTGCTTTAGCATACTTACATAGGTCCGAAACACGTTTGATGTCTAAAATCGTTCCTATTTCGTTATTTACATGCATTAATGACACTAACGTAAACTCATCGGATAGTAATTTAGCAGCTAAATCTTGATAATCAATATCTCCTGTAGGTAAAATGGTAATATATTCTACATTAATTCCAAATTCCTTTGCTAAATGCTCAACAGTGTATAATGTAGCATGATGTTCAATTTTTGAGGTAATAATACGCTTTATCCCCAAATCTTTAACTGCACTTCTCAATACCCAATTGGTAGCTTCTGTAGCACTTGAAGTAAAGATAATTTCTGAAGCTTGCGCATTTAGTAATTTAGCAATCGTTTTTCGGGCTGATTCTAACAACGTTTTTGCGCTTCTACCAAAACTGTGTGTAGAAGATGGATTTCCAAAATCGTTTTGAAGCACATCCATCATTACTGAAATTACTTCTGGATGAATTGCTGTGGTTGCAGCATTGTCTAAATACACTTTTTTCATTTGAGGCTTTTAATTTTTTTTAGTTCAAATAGAATTTGCACAAGAATTTGGAAAAAATAATAAAATTGATTCACTACTTATTTCGCATTGCAAAGATACAAATCATTTTATTTTTGAAGTCTTAATTTCTTTTTGCGTTGAAATTAACAAACTTTAGTAAATTAATAAATTAAAACCTTTATTTTTGCTACATAAATTTGATTAATACATGAAAAAACTTATAGTTTTAGTAGCTTCAGTTTTTATGCTACAAGCTTGTGATGATGGCGATATTACGTTAGAATCATTTAATTTTGATACCGTTTCTGTTCAAAATTGTAGCGACAATAACCTTGTTTTTAAGATTAATGATAATGAGTTATTGCTTTTAAATATTCCGGCAACTAGCTTTGCTAATGAAGAAACACCTGATGGAAGTCCACGAATAGTAACCGTTAGTAGCACCAATCAGATTATTTATAGATTGTATTCAGGAGATGTAAGTTCTAGTACCATTTGCTCTATACTTCCTCCTGCATCTCCTGTTGTTGAAAAAGAATGGAATGCAACTGGAGGAACAATTGAAATTATTACTAATGCACTTTATGCTTCAGATGGAATTACCATAACTGGTTATACACACAATATTAAATTTGTAAATGTAAATTTTTCAAACTCGGAAAACTCGTTTAGTTTTACGGAATATATTTTTGGGAATTACGAAACAAATTAAGAGAATTCATTTTACAAAAGTAAAGGACTATTCAAAATTGAGTAGTCCTTTTTTTTATTATTTGAAATGAACTTAAAGTAAATTTTTAATCTAAAATCTTACTTCACATTTTGCTTAATATAAACTTCTGTTGCTCCCAAACCATATTTTTGATAGTTTGCATCTTGGAATGAAATGTTATCATAACGACCCAATAAAAAATCTAAATCAGCTTTCAAAACACCTTCACCAACGCCATGAATAAACACCACTTTTGGCATCCTATTTTTAATAGCAAAATCGAGTTGCCGTTTTGCAGTTTCTATCTGCAAAGTCAAAATATCATAATTGCTCATACCACGTTTTGATGGTACTAATTTTTCAATATGTAAATCAACTTCTAAGACAAATTCATCCTTACGAGACTTCTTCTCTTTGACAAAACTACGCTTTTTAGCCCCTTCTTTATCTTTCAAAACAGAAGTTAAACTTTGAGTTGAAAAAAAATCACTTAAATCGTTGGAATTATGTATTTTAACTAATTCGTTGACAAAAAATGTCATCGTAAATTTATCCGTAGTTTCTATTAAAATTTCATTGTTTTTTATAGCCACAACTCTTCCTGAAATTGCTTCATCCAAAACTTCAACCTTGTCTCCTATTTCAAATTTCTGTGTCATTTTCTTCGTCTTTTTTTGAAGGTATTTTTTTCATTAATTGGAATAACCCATACATAAAAATTGCCATTGCTCCTATCATTATATATTGATTAGGATTTGGTTTTGACTGCTCAATCATCGCAAAAATTCCAACCGCTGCGAACAATAAAATGTATAAAAATTGCTTCATTATATTTATTATTTAAGAATTCAAAAGTAGTCTTTTTTTTAGCTAAACTTTTAAAAAGTAAAACCAAATTTTATCTATAACTTAATTCAAAAAGATACAACACCTTTCTAACATAAAATTAATAACAACTCATTAACAAATCGTTTACAACACTTTTTTTGAGTTTGGCACGGCAATTGAAAACACCTAATCAAGCAACCTTTTTAGAAACGAATTTTAAAATGAAGTTGTTAGTTTAATCTTTAAATATTTGTATCATGAAAAAAATTACACTTTTAGTAGTAGCCAGCTTCATACTGGTAGGAAGTATGGCTTATGCGTCAGAAAACCCTGTTTTTTCTGACAACACAGATAGAAGAGCTTATTCTATTGATTATAGAGATGCAGAACCTATCATTTTTAAAGAACGTGGGATAGAATTTATGTTGTTTCCAAATGGAGAATTTGATTTTAACACAAGACCATCTGGACCAAGACATACTGCAAATGGAACTAGCGGGGCTCCTGGAACAAGAGGATACTATGGACCATCTGGAAGAGGGGTACGTGTGGAACACGACAACTTTGGTAGAGTAAGACGTGTAGGAAATGTTTATATCAACTACGATGCCTTTGGAAGAGTAAAACGTATTGGAAGTATTTACATGAGCTACAACAGCTTTGCTGTAACTAAAGTAGGAAACATGAGAATTGTGTATGACAGAAGAGGAAGAATTGTAGATGTATATGGTTTTATAAACGCTACAAACAGTGGATATTACTACAACCCAAGAGGAACACATTATTCAAATGATCACGACGACTATGGTTATGACGACGATGATAACGGAGACTATGACGATGACTACGATGAAAATGACTATTACTACTATCGTAAAGACGGAACAAAAGTAAAAATGTCTGATGAAGACATTAAAGAAATAAAAGTTGAAACTTTAGAAGTAAAAAAAGATAAATAATTGGTTGGTTAGTTTGTTTTTAAAAATCCTGTGGATTCTGGGAAGATGAAGCAGGATTTTTTTATTTAAATACTTTCTTAAAAACAGAATTTATCACAAAATTAATATCAGAAGATATCTTTAAATAATAGCTTAATCCCAAATAGAAAATAGACACTAACACCGATTTTAAAGTGATATTTATTATAGGATGGAAATTAAAATCCCAAAAATAAAACAATGAAAAACTAACTAATACTAAAAATAAAGAAATTAAAGTTTTAGTTGTAAACGGAAATAATTTCATTTTTAAAACCACAAATAACAATTTAGCTAAACTGTACATGGTAATTGCTATTAAAGTCGCTAAAGCTGCTCCATTTAAGCCAAAATTAGGAATAAAATACATGTTTAACAAAACAATAAGCACAACCAATAACAATCCAAGAATTAAAACAGTTCTGTAGTATTTTGAATTAAAAATAATTGCATTATTATTTCCTAAAATTAAATCAAAATATTTTGACAATCCAATAGTAAATACAACAAACAAACCCTGACTATATTCGGCAGGCAACATCAAGTATAATTGATTAATATTTACTAAAATTCCTAGCAAAATCAAACCTCCAACTACTTGCAATGTTATGGAAGATTTCTTATACAAATCGTTCAATTCTTGCCATTTGTTTTCGCTCATCAGCTTTGCAGTGATAGGATAAGTAATTTGATGCATGGCTCTACTTGGTACAGAAATCACCATTGCAATAAAAATAGCTACTGAATAATAAGCAATATTATCAATCTTCATGTAATGCTTAATCATGTATTTATCAATATCTAAAAGCATATTAGCAATACTTGCGGACAAAATGATAAAAACTGTATAAGTCAAAATTGACTTACTTTGCTTTGGAATTTTAAAATGTAGTACAATTTTCTTGACTTTATTTGCATAAAAAACAATCAACATTAAACTTATTCCATATACTAAAACCAATGAATAAATAAAATCAGATGATGTGATGTATTCAAAATATACTCCAAAAAGTAAAAGCGTAATTAAAATTCGAACGAAAACTTCTTTAACAAAACTTCCAAAAACTGACTTCATGTGCGCACGTAACCATGCATAAAAAATTTCAAAATAACCCATAAAAATCCCAATAATCGGAATAATCCATACAAATGAATAAATTACTGGATTTTGTTGTGACTCGTAAGCAGCAATTGTATCGTAAAAGAAATAAAATAATACCATTAAAGGCGCAATAAAAAACAACGGAACCAATAGCATATATGTTATATAGCTGTTAAGCT
This sequence comes from Flavobacterium sp., assembly GCF_035299005.1. Classification (GTDB taxonomy): domain Bacteria; phylum Bacteroidota; class Bacteroidia; order Flavobacteriales; family Flavobacteriaceae; genus Flavobacterium. The sequence continues at coordinate 55,375 of NZ_DATGXL010000006.1, read as the reverse complement.
CTTGTTCAGTTTTATTGTTTTCATTAAAAAACTTTATTAAGGTATTTTGAATTCCAAAAGACATAATTGGGTACAAAATGTTTGCAGCAGACAATACATAACCTGTTAATCCAAAGTAATCTTTTCCTAAAAAATAAGGATACATAAACAATGTATTTAATGCACCAATTCCAAACCCTAAAAAAGTAGTGATGGTGTTTTTAATTGATTGTTTAATGACAATTCCCATGTTTTGAGTGAATAGTTATTGGTTATTAGTGATTAGCAGTTTGACTAGTTTCTCAGTTAATGATTTTCTGCTGTATTGCTGTAAACCTACAGGATATACTTTTAAATTATGCTGCTGAAATTTTTCAAAACAAGATAAAATTTGAGTTTTTAATGCTTCTAACTCATCATATTTAAAGAAAGTTCCTGTATTTGTTTCTTTTATAATTTGGGCAAAATCTGCGTTTTCAGGACCAATTGCAATTATTGGTCGCTCAGACACCATATATTCAAATAATTTTCCTGGTATAATACACTTGGTTTCCTCAGAATCAATTTCTATTAACAACAAAACCTGTGAACTTCTTTGTTCAGTAATTGCTTCGTTATGTGGCAAATATCCCAAATGATTTACAAAATCATCCAAATGAAACTCTTGAATTGCTTGCAAGACTTCAGTGCTCACGGCACCAATCAATTTCAGTTGGAAATAATTAGCAAAATCGGCATTTTCACGAACCAACTCCGACAAAGCTTTCCACAAAATTCTTGGATTTCTAGCCGATAAAAACGAACCAATATGAGCTAACGTGAATTTTGCATCCAAAGACCTCTTGGTCACATGCTCTACATCATAACCATTTGTAATTACTTCTATTGGCTTGGAAGTAATTGTTTCAAATTCAGCTTTTGTAGTAGGAGAAGTTACCAAAAGCATATCGCAATTATTCATAACTTCTTTCTCCATTTGTTTGTGCTTATTTGCAGCCCAAGAACTTAATTTTAATTGTTTATGATAACCAATTGTTGTCCAAGGATCACGAAAATCGGCCAACCAAGTAATATTTAGTTCTTTTTTTAATTGTAAACCTATTAAATGCAAACTATGGGGTGGTCCTGTGGTGATTATCGTATCGATTTGATGCTCCTGAAGGTATTTCTTCAAAAAATTAACAGAAGGTTTTACCCAAAAGACTCTTGCATCTGGAATAAAAACGTTGCCTCGAATCCAAAGCATTACTTTTTCTACAAAAGATTGTTTTTTTTGATTCGGAATAATTCCTGAACTGATTCTTTTGGTCTTATTCTTCGAAAAAACAGAAGCTAAACCGTAAGGTTCAAAAATCGGTTGTTTGATAATTACAGTTTTATCTGAAACTTCACTCAATAATTTCTCATCAAGCAATGGATATGTTGGATTTTCTGGAATATAAACGTGAGGCTCGATATTAAAATCAGGTAAATACTTCACAAACTTTAACCAACGCTGTACGCCTGGACCTCCTGCTGGTGGCCAGTAATATGATATGATGAGTATTTTTTTGGTTGGTTTCAATATCAAATTCAATTACAAGTTCAAGTTCAAAATTTTAAACTTTTTTCTTTCTCTCAAAATAAACCCCCGCTCCAATTAATAATAACATTCCTATTGAACTAATTAATGCAATTGTACTTCCAGTTTTTATTACTTGAGGTTCAAATTTGAATTCGATAGTGTGTTTTCCTGCTGGGAGTTGTACACCACGTAATACAAAATCTACTTGATATATTTTAGTTTCTTTTCCATCAATAGTAGCTTTCCAACCGTTTTTATAATAGTTTTCAGAAAACACTCCAAATCCAGCTTTACTATTGTTTGAAATGTATTTTAGATGATTAGGATCCTGTAGAACTAACTGAATCGTTGCCGTAGAATCTTTTTCAAAAGAATCTTCTTTAATATCGTTGACAACTGAATTGATTACAACTTCATTCTTTGTATCCAACTTACTTAACGCTTTTATTTCTTCATCAGCAGATTTGACTACCTTTACTTTTTCTACAAACCAAGCACTTCCATTAGCAAACGGATTTGTAATTGGTACATCACCTTGACCTGTAGGAACAATCACATATTTTACATTTAGCATATCCAAAATAGGATTACTTTTTGTAAAACTAAAGGTTTTAAAATCGATTGAGCTTCCTAATTCGTTTATGTTTTTTTCTACATAATAATCAAATAGTTGATCAAATCGTCTTGGTCGAACCGCACTATAACCACCAACCGATTTATGAAAATAAGAAGTTCTAGCCTGCATTCTACCTTGAATTTCATACACTCTATAATTAGAAGTATCTTTCAAAATATGATTATCTACTTCTGTCGCTTCAAAAGGCATATCAACCTCACGAGCACTTTTAAATTGGTCTGGATTATTATACACGTAACGCTTATCTACCATGAACAAGTCTGCTACCATGAAAAAACCAACTGTTATAATAGCTGTTGTAGCTGCTAACTTATTTTTAATATATAACCAAAGTGCTATCGCTGCTACTAAGATTAATAATCCTGAACGCAATAAATCACTAGTATAAAAATTCATTCTATCTTCTTTAAGCGCATTGATAAAATTGATTCCAAATGATTTATCTTGACTTTCGCCAAACATTTGAATCAATTGTTCATCCATTGCTCCTGAAAAATTAAAGACACCTTTGGCTAAAAACAAAATTACTATCAAACCTAAACTTGTAGCAGTTGCTTTCCATAAACTAGTCCACTGTTTTTCTTTTTCAGTTGAGAAAAACGACTGTAATCCCATGATAGCCAAAACAGGAATACATAACTCTAGCACTACTTGAATTGAAGAAACCGCTCTGAATTTATCATAAAATGGAACATAATCGATAAAAAATCGAGTCAAGCCATCAAAATTTTTACCCCATGAAAGCAATAATGATAAAATTGCACCCGCAAGAAAAACATATTTTACTTTACGTTGATCATGAAATAATCCTAAAACGGCTAAAAAGAAAACTATGGCTCCAATGTAAGCAGGTGCAGCAACAATTGGCTGATCACCCCAATAGGTTTTACCATAATACTCAACTGTTTGTAGCGCTTCTGCTGGCGTGGCTCCATAATTTAGCAAAAATGTATATAATGCAGATTCTTCTCCTAATGTTTCGCTATTGCCACCTCCAAAAAGTCTTGGTGCAATTAAATTGAAACTTTCTGCAATTCCATAACTATATTCAGTAATGTATTCATGTTCCATTGCGGAATTTGTAATATTTTTAGAACCATCAGGCTTAAAAGTTAACTCACTTTTTCCACGAATACTAAAATCTGTATATTCTGCCGTAGCCATTAAATTAGTAGCATTTGCTCCCAAAGCTAATATCCCAGCTATTGCAAAGACACCAAATGTTTTACCTAAATCTAAATATTCCTTGTTTTTAACGGCAATAACAATATAATAAATTGCCATAATTAGCAGTAAAAACAATAAATAATAAGTCATTTGAAAATGGTTTGCATTAATTTCTAATGCAGCGGCCAACATCGTTACTAATCCTCCAATAATAAAGCGTTTTTGGAAAACCAATAAAACACCAGCAACAACCATTGGCATATAAGCAATTGCGTGAGCTTTGGCATTATGCCCAACACCTAAAATTATGATTAAATAAGTTGATAATCCAAAGGCTAAAGCTCCAAAAAAAGCTTTCAATGGGTCAACTTTTAAAACCATCAATAACACATAAAATCCAAGAAAATAAAGAAACAAATAGTCAGCTGGACGTGGTAAAAAACGTAAAATATCATCTAATGCGCCAATGGCATCATTTGGATATTTTGCTCCTAACTGATACGTTGGCATCCCACCAAAAGCACTATTGGTCCAATAAGGTTCTTCATTTGATTCTTTTCTAAAATCATTTTGTTCCTTAGCCATACCCGTATATTGAACAATATCAGATTGGAAAATTTTGTCACCTTGTAAAACAGGATAAAAATAAATAATTGATACTAAAACAAATCCGATAAGTACAAGTAAATGAGGAACTATTTTGTTGATTTTTTTCATTGGAATTATAATAAAAATAATAAGGTGCTAAAGTAACTAAAAAAAGGATATTGTTAAAATATCCTTTTAGTTTATGGGTAAAATACAATTATTTTATTTCTTCATAATCAATATAATCGCCAACAATTTTCTTTTCCTTTGACTGTGATTGTGTTGTTTGAGAAGAGTTATTTTGTTGTTGCTCTTGTTGTTGTCTATACTGTTCTTGCATTTTTTCTTGCATCTTATTCACTGCTTTTTGCATTAATATAGGAGCAAAAATACGCATCAAAAACTTGAACAAATAGTAACATAAAATAATGATTGCTATGGTTCTTAGCAAACTTGAGCCTGAAGCCATTTCCATATAAAACTGTTTTAAAATTCAAAAATACAGATATTGGTTGGTAAAACTTCAAAATTGTTTCTTAAAATTATTATAAAATAACTATTTTTGAAGATAAATTAAATTATATGAAGTCTCTACAAACACTTTTAGTTCTAGGATTATTGAGCAGTTTTCAATTAACTAATGCACAATTTACTGACGATATTAACTCAAACCGACCTGGAAGATCTATGATGGCTTTTTCTGTTGGAAAATCTGTATTTCAAACAGAAACTGGAATAAATTATGTAAATGAAGATCATAACACGCTAGACTACAAAGCTAGTGGTTTCATGGCTGAATTTGATTTGCGTTGGGGACTATTTTTTGAGCAATTAGAATTAATTGGCGAATTTCAATATCAAAATGATAGCTATACTTCAGACATAATTGACAAAAACAGAAGTGCTTTGAAAAAAACACTATTTGGAGCAAAATATTTAGTTTATGATCCTTTTAAAAACTATGAAGAAAAACCAAATTTATACAGCTGGAAAGCTAACCACCGTTTTAAATGGAGACAAATGATTCCTGCAGTTGCTGTTTATGGAGGTGTAAATTTAAACTTTTCAGACAATCCTTTCAATTTTGCACCTGTTGATATTGAAGAGCCTAAAATTAGTCCAAAAGCAATGCTGATAGCTCAAAATCATTTCGGTAGCCGTTGGGTTCTAGTAACAAATATTGCGTATAACAAAATAGGAACCGATTTTGCAAGTATTGATTACATTCTTACTTTAACAAGAGGTTTCAATAAACAGTGGTCAGGATTTATTGAAAATCAAGGATTTATGGGCGATTACTATTCTGACGGTGTATTTAGAATGGGTGCAGCATATTTATTTAATAAAGACATGCAAATTGACGCTTCAATTGGAAAAAATTTAAAAGGAACACCAAATCTTTTTACAGGCGGAATTGGTTTTTCTTGGCGTTTTACCAAAAACTACAAAGAAGTCAAAATAGAAAAAGACAACGGTAGTAAAATGGATAAAAAAATGAAGAAAAAAGGTGAAAAAGAAGCAAAAAAACGCAAAGATGCAGTAGAAGAATAAAATGATAACAATTAAAGAAGCATTTACCAAAAAAGAAATGAAAGATTACGTGATGTTTTCTTTCGAATTATATAAAAACAACCCTTATTGGATCCCTCCAATAATTGCTGAAGAATTAGAAACTTTTGATAAGACAAAAAATCCCGCGCTACAAACGGCTGAAGCACATTTTTATTTAGCCTATAAGAACGGTAAAATTGTTGGAAAAGTGGCAGCAATCATAAATTGGGAAGAAGTAAATCTATTAGAAAAAAGAAAAGTACGCTTTGGTTGGTTTGATGCAATTGATGATATCGAAGTTACAAAAGCACTTTTAAGTAAAGTTGAAGCATTAGGAAAAAAACACCAAATGGATCACATGGAAGGCCCGATGGGGTTTTCTAATTTAGATAAAGTAGGTGTGTTAAGTGAAGGTTTTGATCAAATGGGAAATATGATTACATGGTACAGTTTACCATACTACATCACTCATTTTGAACAACTTGGACTAGTGAAAGAAAAAGAATATCAAGAAAGTATTTTCTCTTTTAGTAATATTGACCCAACTACTTTTCAGAAATTTAGTGAACTAGTAAAACAACGTTATAGTTTAAAATCATTGAATTTCACAAAAACAAAAGACATTATGCCTTATGTAGATAAAATGTTTGACTTGTTTAACGAAACGTACTCAAAACTCCAATCATTTGTTCCAATAAATGATATTCAAAAGGCTTATTTTAAAAAGAAATACATCAGTTTTATCAATCCTGAATTTATTAAATTCATAATGGATAAAGACGATAATATGATTGCTTTTGCTATAGTAATGCCAGGTTTTGCACAAGCGCTTAAAAAAGCTAATGGTAAATTATTCCCTTTTGGGTTTTATCATTTATTACAAGCAAGGAAACATTCAAAAGAAGTAGTTTTTTATTTAATTGGTGTTGCCCCAGAATATCAAAGTAAAGGTGTAACTGCTATTATTTTTGACGAATATTATAAAGTCTGTCAAGCCAAAGGAATTGAAACTTGTATAAGAACACCTGAATTAGAGGAAAATCATGCAATCCACAATCTATGGAAAAACTTTAACACTAGAGTTAACAAACGCAGAAGAACATATAGAAAAGAGTTATAAAAAAAGGGATTCAAATTGAATCCCTTTTTTATATAGTGTAAGTTATTATCCTACTATTCTACGTTTTGTACACTTGCCTCAGCAATTTTAGCATACGTTCCGTTTACTAATTTTTCACGGATAGCTTCAAAAGCAGTTAATGTTTCATTAATATCTTCAATTGTATGTGATGCTGTAGGAATCATTCTTAATAAAATAATACCTTTTGGAATTACTGGATATACAACAATTGAAAGAAAAATTCCGTAGTTTTCACGTAAATCATTCACCATAATCATGGCTTCAGGAATAGAACCTTCTAGATATACAGGAGTAATACATGTATTTGTATCTCCAATATTAAATCCTTTTTCTTTTAATCCGTTTTGTAATGCATTAACATTTACCCATAATTTATCTTTAATTTCAGATGAATTACGTAACAATTCTAAACGTTTTAACGAACCAATTGTTTGAATCATTGGTAACGCTTTAGCAAACATTTGCGAACGTAAATTATATTTTAAATAATCAATAATATCTTTATCTGCTGCTACAAAAGCTCCAATATTAGCCATCGATTTTGCAAAAGTTGAGAAATAAACATCAATTCCATCTTGACAACCTTGCTCCTCACCTGCACCTGCACCAGTTTTTCCTAATGTCCCAAAACCATGTGCATCGTCAACTAATAAACGGAAATTGTATTTTTCTTTCATGGCTACAATTTCTTTTAATTTTCCTTGTTGACCACGCATTCCAAATACACCTTCAGTAATAAAAAGAATTCCTCCACCTGTTTCAGTAGCCATTTTAGTAGCACGTTGCAGGTTTTTTTCCATACTTTCTAAATCGTTGTGTTTGTATGTAAAACGCTTACCCATGTGTAAACGAACACCATCAATGATACAAGCATGTGAATCAACATCATATACAATAATATCATTCTTAGTTACTAAAGCATCAATAATTGACACCATACCTTGGTAACCAAAATTTAATAAATAAGCCGACTCTTTCATTACAAAAGCAGCTAACTCTTGTTCTAATTGTTCATGATATTTGGTATGACCACTCATCATACGAGCTCCCATAGGGTAGGCCGCTCCATAAGCAATTGCTGCTTCTGTATCTGCTTTTCTAACTTCTGGATGATTGGCTAATCCTAAATAATCATTCAAACTCCAATTTAAAATATTTTTTCCTTGAAATTGCATTCTTGGACCTAATTCTCCTTCTAATTTAGGGAATACAAAATATCCTTCTGCTTGTGAAGCCCATTTTCCTAACGGACCTTTATTGTTCTGAATTCTTTCGAATAAATCTTTTACCATGATATTTAATAGGTGTTAAAAACGAGACAAAAGTATAAAGAAAAAAGTTTTTATTATAATTTATTGCGTATGAAAATTTATACCTATAAAAATAATTCAAAAATCTTCTTGTTTATTTCATAAATGGGCTTACATTTGCACCGAACGACACAGAAATGTGGTTACACGTTCATCATAAAAGTCGGGGGCTCCACCTCGGCTTTTGTACTTTTATAACATTTGATACCACACTAATTTCTCTCAAATAAATCTTAAAAAATTTTATTTCTAATATAAAAAACATATTTTTACAACATAACAATATGTTTATTAGTATAAATAAAATTGCATGAGAAAAATTATTTTAACCACTCTTGGGCTTACACTTTTTTTAGTTAGTTGCTCAACAACTCAAAAAACTACTTCAAAAACAGTTGATGTTAATGTGTATAAAAATACCATAACACCTGCCGAACTAAGCAAACACCTTTATATTATTGCAGATGATAATATGGAAGGAAGAAATACTGGGGAACCAGGCCAAAAAAGAGCCGGAGAATATTTGATTAATGAATACAAAAAGATTGGAGTAAGCTTTCCTCCTGGCGCTACAGATTACTATCAAAAAGTACCTTCTGAATTTATGAAACGAGGATTTGCTCCTAAATTAAATGATTCTGAAAACATTTGGACGTTTATAGAAGGTTCTGAAAAACCAGAAGAAGTTTTAGTAATTTCTGCTCATTACGATCATGTAGGGATGAAAAACGGAGAAGTTTTTAATGGTGCAGATGATGATGGTTCTGGTACTGTAGCTTTATTAGAAATTGCTCAAGCATTTAATGAAGCAAAAAAACAAGGTTTTGGACCAAAACGTTCAATTCTTTTCTTACATGTAACTGGTGAAGAACATGGTTTGCATGGCTCTAGATTTTACTCAGAGAATCCATTATTTCCAGTAAAAAATACAATTGCAGATATTAATATTGATATGATAGGTCGTCGTGATACTTTACATCCAAATACAAATAATTATATCTATGTAATTGGTTCTGATAGATTAAGTAGCGAATTACACACTATTAATGAAGAAGTTAATGCAAAATACACGCAATTAGAGTTAGATTATAAATACAATGATCGTAAGGATCCAGAGCGCATTTATTATCGCTCAGACCATTATAATTTTGCTAAAAAAGGTATTCCAGCTATTTTCTTTTTTAACGGTATTCATGCAGATTACCATCAATCTTCAGACACACCTGATAAAATTGAATACGATGCACTTGCTAAACGAGCTCAACTCGCATTTGTATTAGCATGGGAATTAGCCAACAGACCTGAACGAATTAAAGTAGACAGAGACGGTAAATAATTATTTAATCTGAAATTTATTAACTCCAAATTATTTTTTTTGGAGTTTTTTTTAGCCTTTAAGGAAATGGCATCCTTTTTGTTTTTTCTATAAAAACAAAAAGATAAAACGAACTACAGGAATTTGCTCCAAAAAAATTTTATCTTTGTCAAAACATCCTTTTTATGAAGAAAATTACTTTATTATTTTTATCGCTAATCATTGTTTCTTGTGGTGTTAAACAGACACAATCTATGTTAAGTAATGGCGATTATGATGGCGCAATTATTAATGCAATAGATGCTTTACGAACAAACAAGAACGCAAAAAGCAAACAAGATTATGTATATTTATTAGAAGAGGCATTCGCTAAAGCTAAACAACGCGATTTAGAAACTTTAAATTTACTAATTAAAGAAAATAACCCTTCTAACTATGAAAGAATCTACAATTTATATACACAACTAAATAATCGTCAAGAGCGTATAAAACCTCTTTTACCACTTCAATTGTTAAAAGAAGGTAGAAATGCTATTTTCCCAATGAATGATTATTCTGATGAGTTAATTAGCAGTAAAAATAATCTTTCGGGTTTTTTATATGCAAATGCTAAAAAATTATTAGCTTCTAAAAACAAAATGGACTTTAGACAAGCTTATGATGATTTAGCCTATTTAGATAAATTAAATCCAAATTACAAAGACGTTAGAGCCTTAATGGATGAAGCGCAATTTAAAGGAACTGATTTTGTTCATGTATATACAAAAAATGAAACCAATATGGTAATTCCTGTTCGTTTACAAGATGATTTATTAGATTTTAGCACCTATGGAATCAATGATAAATGGACCGTTTACCACAATAACCGTCAGAATGGAATTAATTATGATTTTGGTATGATTGTTAACTTTAGAGAAATTAAAATTTCTCCTGAACAAATTAAAGAAAAACAGTTTGTCAAAGAAAAACAAATCAAAGATGGTGTGAAAAATCTTATAGATGCAAACGGAAATGTAGTAAAAGACAGTTTAGGCAATCCAATTAAAGTGGATAATATGAAAACTATCACTGTTAGTATTTATGAATTTACTCAGTTCAAATCATGTCAAGTAACTGCTAAAGTAGATTATATTGATTTTAGAAGTAATCAATTAATAGATGCATTTCCTGTAGCGAGTGAGTTTATTTTTGATTATATTTATGCTAATTATAATGGTGATAAACGCGCTTGTGAAGAATCCTATTACCAATATTTTGATAGAAGAGCCGTTCCTTTTCCAAGTAATGAACAAATGGTTTATGATACTGAAGAAGATTTAAAAGCCAAACTAAAAGGTATTATTACTAATAATAAATTTAGAAGGTAATATTTTACAATATCCCAAATAAAAAAGCATTTGAAATTCAAATGCTTTTTTATTATATGTATATTTTTAATTCTTCAACAACAATATCACTATGAGAAGCATCATAAACAACTACTCCATTCTTAATTAGCAATACTTGCGGCGATTGATGTTGTACATTAAATCGGAATGCAATTTCATTAGAAATATCTCGATAGTTTAATAAATCTAAAAAATAAGGTTCTATTTTTTCTTCTAAATTAAACTCATTTTCAAATTGTTTTAAAGCAAATCTACTAATACTACAACGCGTACTGTGCTTAAAAATTAAAACTGCTTTCTCTTCAGATATTGAAACAATTAAATCCAATTGATTCATAGCCGTTAATAGATTCCATTCCATCTTATTATTTGGTTTTTCTTCATCAGAAGATCCAAAAACATTTTTCAAAAAACTCATTTTTTGTCTCATTTTAAGACATTTTGACTTGAATTATTTCACAAAATACTAAAAAACAAGTCAAATTGTCTGATTTTTTACTTTGGAACATATATTGTCCAATTTTAAACAAAAGTAAACAACTTACAACATAATAAAAAACATGAACATTAATAAATTCACAATCAAATCACAAGAAGCTTTGCAACAAGCACAGCAAATTGTACAAAGTTTTGGGCAACAACAGCTTGAAAACGAACACTTATTTAAAGGAATTTTGGAAGTCGATGAAAACGTAACGCCTTTCATTTTGAAAAAACTCAACGTTAATGTGGAACTTTTCAAAAAAATATTAGACAGTACTATTCAAAGTTTCCCTAAAGTTTCCGGTAGTGATATTATGTTTGCTCGTGATACTGCAACAACCGTAAATGAAGCCGAAATCATTGCCAAAAAAATGAACGATGAATTCGTTTCTATCGAGCATTTAATTTTAGCTATTTTTAAATCAAAAAGCAAAGTTGCACAAATTTTAAAAGATCAAGGTGTAACCGAAAAAGGTTTGCTAGCAGCTATTGACGAAATGCGAAAAGGCGAAAGAGTAACTTCTGCTTCAGCTGAAGAAACTTACAATTCTTTAAATAAATATGCTAAAAACCTAAACGAGCTAGCTAAAAATGGTAAACTCGATCCTGTAATTGGTCGTGATGAAGAAATTCGTAGAGTTTTACAAATTTTAACGCGTCGTACCAAAAATAATCCAATGCTAGTCGGTGAGCCTGGTGTTGGTAAAACAGCTATTGCAGAAGGGTTAGCACATAGAATAGTTGACGGTGATGTTCCCGAAAATCTAAAAGATAAAATTGTTTATTCTCTAGACATGGGTGCACTAATTGCTGGTGCGAAATACAAAGGAGAATTTGAAGAACGATTAAAAGCTGTAGTGAAAGAAGTAACTTCAGCCGAAGGTGACATTGTGCTATTCATAGACGAAATTCATACATTAGTTGGTGCTGGTGGTGGTGAAGGTGCTATGGATGCTGCCAATATTTTGAAGCCTGCTTTAGCTCGTGGAGAATTACGTGCGATTGGTGCCACAACTTTGGATGAATACCAAAAGTATTTCGAAAAAGACAAAGCTCTAGAACGCCGTTTCCAGAAAGTATTGGTTGATGAACCTGATACCGAAAGTGCTATTTCAATTTTGCGTGGTATCAAAGAAAAATATGAAACACACCACAAAGTGCGTATCAAAGACGATGCTATTATTGCAGCTGTGGAACTTTCACAACGTTATATTACCAATCGTTTTCTTCCTGATAAAGCTATAGATTTAATGGACGAAGCGGCTTCAAAATTACGTATGGAAATCAATTCAAAACCTGAAGAATTAGATGTTTTGGATAGAAAAATCATGCAATTGGAAATCGAAATTGAAGCTATAAAACGTGAGAATGATGAAACTAAGTTAAAAGTACTTGGCTTAGATTTAGCTAACTTAAAAGAAGAGCGCAACGAAATTTTCACCAAATGGAAATCAGAGAAAGATGTTGTAGACAATATTCAAAACGTAAAGCAAGAAATTGAAGATTTCAAAATAGAAGCCGAACAAGCAGAAAGAAATGGCGATTATGGAAAAGTAGCAGAAATTCGTTATGGAAAAATCAAGGAAGCACAAGAACGTTTGGATACTTTACAAATCCAGTTAGCCGAAAACCAAGCAGGAACTTCATTAATCAAAGAAGAAGTTACACGAGAAGATATTGCTGAAGTAGTTGCTAAATGGACAGGAATTCCTGTAATGAAAATGCTCCAAGGCGAAAGAGAAAAATTACTTCGATTAGAGGAAGAATTGCACAGAAGAGTGGTTGGTCAAGAAGAAGCTATTGAAGCCGTGAGCGATGCTGTTCGTAGAAGCCGTGCTGGCTTACAAGACATGAAAAAACCAATTGGCTCTTTCTTATTCTTAGGAACAACAGGTGTTGGGAAAACTGAATTAGCAAAAGCATTAGCCGAATATTTATTCGATGATGAAAATGCAATGACACGTATCGACATGAGTGAATATCAAGAACGTCATTCAGTAAGTAGATTAGTAGGTGCGCCTCCAGGTTATGTGGGCTATGATGAAGGCGGGCAATTGACAGAAGCTGTTCGTAGAAAACCATATTCAGTGGTGTTATTAGACGAAATTGAAAAAGCGCATCCTGATACATTCAATATCTTACTACAAGTTTTAGACGAAGGAAGATTAACGGACAACAAAGGTCGTGTAGCTGATTTTAAAAATACGATTATCATCATGACTTCTAATATGGGAAGTGCTATTATACAGGAGAAATTTGAAAATTTAAAAGGAGGAATTGATGCCGCAACTGAAGCAGCCAAAGTAGAAATTTTAGGTTTATTGAAGCAAATTGTTCGTCCAGAATTTATCAATAGAATTGACGAGATCGTAATGTTTACGCCACTAACCAATGCAAATATCAGAGAAATTGTTGGTTTGCAATTGAAAAGTGTTATTAAAATGTTGGCACATCAACAAATCACAATGGATGCGACACCTGAAGCTATTGATTACTTGGCACAAAAAGGTTTTGACCCTCAATATGGTGCTCGACCTGTAAAACGAGTAATTCAACGAGAAGTATTGAATCAACTTTCTAAAGAAATTTTGGCAGGTAAAGTTACTGTTGATAGTATCATTTTGTTAGATAGTTTTGATGGACAATTGGTATTCAGAAACCAAAATTAAATAAAGTATGTAGTTTTTTTCATAAATTAGGTTTGTTTAGTTAGTCCCAATAGATTTATTAAGTCTATTGGGATTTTTTAGCTCTTAAAGTTTAAAAAAAATGATTTTTTTTATTTAGGTTTACTGCATAAAATCAAAACATGAAAAAACTTCTTACTATCGTATTGACAATTCTGTCTTTTACAACTTTTTCACAAGAAATAAAGTTTGAAAAACCAAACTATAACAAAATTGAAAAAGAAATTCAAAAAAAATCTTCAAGCTATTATTATGAAAAGCTCAAAGAAAAATTCAATGCTTCAGATTCAACTATGACATTGGAAGAAAAAAGACATTTATATTATGGCTTTTCTTTTCAAAAAGAATATTCAAGCAGTTATCACAATAAGGCCAATGATAGCTTAATAAATGTTCTGAATAAACAAAATCATTTGACAGATGATTTTAAAAAAATTATAACATTTGGCAATCAAATTTTATCTGAAAATCCATTTGACTTAAGAGTATTAAATTATCAATTATATGCATATGAAAAAATGCAGGAGAAAGATAATTATATTAAAAAACTAACTCAGTTTTCTATAATTGTAGATGCTATTTTAAGTAGTGGTGATGGAACTAGCAAAGAAAATGCCTTTTATGTAATTAATGTTTCACACGAATATGATATTTTAAACATTATTGGTTTCGAATTTGGTGGTAGTCAAAGTCTTATCGCTGGTCAATATGACTATCTCAAAGTAAAGGAAAATAATTTTAAAATCGATGGATTATATTTTGATATTAGTCCAAGCATTAAAAGCATTGAAAATATGTTTAAAGATTAATATTTCTTAAAAAAAACTAAATTAAAATTATGAAAAAAATATTTTTATCAGTCTTACTAGTCCTATCATTTGTTTCCTTAGCACAGGAAAACAATATAATCAATGACATCAAAAAAATAAAAAATAAAGAATTAGCTAAAGCATTTGCAACACAAGATGTTGTTTTTAATGAAATTGAACTTTTTTTAAATCCCAAAGAAGTCACCAAGAATGATTCTCTCTTATCAAGTGTAGAAATTTTATCAGAATTATATAACTCTATTAATAAAAATAATAGCGCTTTTTATGCCTTAAAATTAGATAAAAAAGAAGTTGAATTATTAGATAGCTATTATGAATACCGATTAGAAAAAATCGATTCTTTATACAAACCATTTTTAACCAAGCAAACTACTGCAAGTAAACAAAAAACTGAAACGCCTACAGTTACAAAAATTGAAAGCACAAAAATTGAAGACACAAAAATAATTGAATCCGCTCCATCTCATGAATCGTGTATCAATTCTGAATTAGGTGTTAACAAATGTGTTCAAAATATCATTCTAAATAAAGTTAGAAATAATTATAACGTCCCAGAGTACAGAACTATCGGAGTTCCACAATTAAAAATTTTTCTTAATCTAAACATAAATAAGGCAGGAAAATTAGAAACCGAAAAAGTTCTACGTTCAAGTGGATACTTTGAATATGATATGGAAGCTATTCGTGTTATGAGTATAATTAAAAAAAATATAACTTTTATTCCAGCTCATTCAAATGGCAAACCAGTTAATTGCTCATATGTTATTCCGATAAATGTTGCAATTATTGAAGATTAATTTTCAAAACAATTAGTATAAAAATCCTCAATATTCTTGGGGATTTTTTGTATCAACGTCTATTCATAATCATTAAAGAAAATAAAATGATTTTCATTGTTAAACAAGTTTCTAATTATAAATTACTAAATTTGAATAACTAACCAAAAACTATTGTTATGAACAAGATTGTATTAAAAAATGGACTATTTGGAAGCGTTATTGTTTCTTCATTATTAGTATTTATTACTATGTACATGAAATCAAATCCAGAAAAAGAAGTGAGCATGACTGTTGGATTTGCTGGTATGATACTTGCTTTTTTCTTTGTTATATGGGGAATTAAACAACAGCGAGATGCGAATAATGGCGTAATTTCATTTGGAAAAGCATTCATTACTGGCTTTATGATTACTCTAATTATTTCAACAGTTTATGTCTTAGTTTGGTTGATTATTTTATATAATTATTTTCCAAATTTTGCAGAGCATTATACTGATATGGCTATTCAAAAAGCAAGTCCAGATGAAGTTGCTAAAGTAACCGAAGACATGAACTCTTTTAAAGAAATGTATAAAAATCCAATTATGGTTATATTACTAACGTATGTAGAAATTTTACCGCTAGGAATTGTATTTTCAATCATAAGTGCTTTAATTTTAAAGAGAAAAACAAACTAATTCTAATGAAACAACCACAAATTTTTATTCCTTTATTTTTTATAGGACTAATTCTTTCAGCAATCAATCCTAAGGAATATTTCACTTGGTTTTTAGAAGTTTCTCCGGCAATTATTGGTTTACTGATTTTAGTTTTTACTTATAAAAAATTTCAGTTTACTAATTTTACTTATTTCTTCATTCTCATTCATTGTTATATTTTATTTCTTGGTGGGCATTACACGTACGCTGAAGTACCACTGTTTGATTGGATTAAAGAAGCATTTGATCAAAGCCGAAACAATTACGATAAAGTCGGGCATTTTGCCCAAGGTTTTATTCCAGCAATGATTGTGAGAGAATTATTTATTCGCAAAAAGGTTATTTCAAATCAAAGTTATTTTAACTTCATTATTGTTTCGGTTTGTTTAGCAATTAGTGCAGCTTATGAATGGTTAGAATGGGGTGTTTCACTTTGTACTGGTGATGGCGGTGATGCTTTTTTAGGAACACAAGGCTATGTTTGGGACACTCAATCTGATATGTTATATGCAACCATTGGCGCCATTTGTATGCTGATTTTCTTTAGAAAAAAACACGATAAAGCAATTCAAATTCAATAACAAAGAAATACTATAAAAATGTTACAACTCAACTTCTCTCCTTTTCCAATACTAGAATCAGAACGTTTACGTTTTAGAAAGCTAACAGATAATGATGCGCCAGAAATTTTAGCACTCAGAGGTAATCCAGAAACAATGAAATTTATTCCAAGACCACTTGCTACAAATATCGAAGAAGCTCTAGCGCATATAAAAACAATCAACGACAAAATAGACGAAAATATTGATATCAATTGGGCTGTAACCGAAAAAGGAAGCGACAAATGTATTGGGCTTATGGGATTTTATCGAACACAACCCGAACATTTTAGAACCGAATTAGGCTACATGATTGCTCCAGAACATTGGGGAAAAGGTTATGTAACTGAAGCCGTAAAAACATTATTAAATTTTGCTTTCAACACATTAAATTTTCACTCAATTGAAGCAGTAATTGATTCAAGGCATAAAGCTTCAGAGCGTGTTTTACAAAAAGCTGGTTTTGAAAAAGAAGCCCATTTTAAAGAGAATTTTTATTACAACAACGAGTTTACTGATACCGTAATTTATGGTTTACTAAAGCAAAATTTTATAAAATAAAATATATGACCGAATTTGAAAAACAATTCCGCGAGGTGCAAGAACTTCTCGAATTTAACGACTTCAATCAAACCATAAAACGAGTAATAGATTTTACTTTAGATTCCGAAAACATAGATTTTTATACTAAAACCAATGCATTTTTAAATTGGTTAGACCATAATGAAAAAGAAGACGAAGATAAAAAAACTCGTTTAAAAACCTTGTTAGATGAACTTTACGCGTTTTTAAGCAAAAAAGAATGTCACAATCATCAAACCATTATTTCGGTTAAAAATCTACAAAAAGTATATAATGCTTCTTTTGGATTAGGTCCAATTAACCTAGATATTAAAACAGGTGAAATCATTGGTTTGGTTGGCGAAAACGGAAACGGAAAAACGACTTTACTACGTAGTTTATGTGGTGAATTACATCCAACATCTGGAACCATAAATTATCAATTTCAATATGATGATTTGTATGATTTGCGAACAAAATTAGTCTACATTCCACAACGAACTGACACTTGGCGCGGTTCTATGTACGAAAATTTAGAATTTACAGCAAGTTGTTACGGCTACTTACCAGAAGAAAATAATTTGGTAGTAGATTTAGTCATAACGCGTTTAGGATTGCGAAAATTTAGAAAACATTACTGGAATAATTTATCTTCTGGTTACAAAATGCGTTTCGAATTGGCTCGGATGTTACTCCGAAAACCAAAAATTTTATTGATTGACGAACCTTTGGCAAACTTAGATATTTTGGCACAACAAACCATTTTAGACGATTTTAGAAACATCGCCAATTCGGCTTTTAGACCGATTGCTATTGTGTTGAGTTCACAACAATTGTACGAAGTGGAAAAAACATCAAATCAGGTGGTTTTCTTAAAACGTGGTTCACAAAAGAATTTAAATGCCGAAAATGATGTAGCAAAAAATTGCATTATCGAATTTGAAAGTTCGTTGAATTTAAGCGATTTAAAAGAAGCGTTTACAACTCTAGAAGTAATTTCTTTGGAACAAAATGGTGGAACTTTTATTGCTACTTTTCCAGAAAAAATTGAAATGAATGATTTCTTAAAAGTGGTTATAAACCAATCGATTCCAATGACTTACATGCGAAACATTTCAAATTCAACACGTCGCTTTTTTGTGAACTAAAAAAATAAAATCATGTTTAAAGATATACAGAAAAAATTATTACTAAAATATCCATTGCTTTGGAACACCAAATTTGTTCCAATGGTTGCTATTGGATTACTACTTCACGTCATCTTTTTTGGATTAGGTTATTTAGACGGAACTATTGATTTTTCAAACAAAAACAATATTGATATAGAAGCACTATCTATTATGTTTGGTGTATTAATCAATATAATAATCACAATATTATGGTTAGTTAACTACTTTAAAAACAATTCTTTAAAATCATTTTACAGCAAATCAAAATACAGTTTATTTTACGAATGGTTGCAAATATTTATTATTAGTACATTATTGATTACGTTTTATTTACCATTTTCTATTGGGAAACAATTGCACCAAAAAAGTTATTATTCACTTGAAGAAACAACCAATCGTTGCAAAACCATTGCTACTGCAGATATGTTTATTGATGGAAGTTTTGGAGAAACAGAATTAGATTCAATACATAAATCAAAATTAAATGATGAAGAATACAATAAATATTTAACCAGTGAAATAGGAGTTAACCGAGATTCAAACTATTATTATTTTAATAAAGATTACATCAATTTCAAAGAAAAAAAATACAATCAATTTTCGTTACTAAACAGAAATACGTTTGAATTTACTGTTATTTCAAGAGAACAAGATTCGTTAAACAGAATACAAGTTCAAAATTGGTTACACCAAGACAATAAAGCTGAAGTTAAAAAGCTAATGGACAATTATTTAAATTTAATTAGAGAGCACAATTTAGCAACCAATTTAACTTTAGACAAATGGTTTGATATTGTTTACAAAGCCCCTGAATTTAATGAGTTTTTATACATTCAACCTTATTTGAGAGAATACGAAACAGACAATTCATATAATAGTTATGACTATGTAGCTAAAGTTGGCAATGGCGAACGAAAATATTCTAAATATTTTGTGCAGCAAGATGTTTTAAAAGATAAATACGATACGGTTTCAGAAGCACATATGGATTCATTTTTCAATATTGAAATGATTTTAGGGTTTTTATATGGTGCCTTAGGGCTATCCTTACTGATATTCTCATTTAGAACAACCTCTGGAAAGAGTTGGTTAATTGCTAGTGTTACTACAGGTATAATTAACATAATATATGGAATTTTTACTGTGGTTTCAAGAGCTGACATGTTGTATTTCTATTTAATAATACCAACAATTTTAGTAATTATCCTTTACTTTTTTGTCATATGTTATAAAAAGAAAAATTTACAATTAAGCAGAATTGCATTAAATTTATTTTTGTGGTTTTTTACAGCAGTAATCCCTATTATTTACTTTATTTTAATTGAAGTAAACAGACCAAATTATTATGATAATTATAATTTACAACGTTACGAAGATTCAAAATTATATGATTGGCTAAATGATCATTTAATTCATATGTTTTCATTGAATTTTATATTATCAATAACATCACTTTTCTTGTTATCAAAAATCATTAGAAACTGGAAAGGAATTGCAGAAAATTAAGTATGATAGTTTATATTAAAAAGCTCCCAAATTTGGGAGCTTTTTAATTTATGACAAACCAGTTATTACACCGTTATTATCAATATTTATTCGTTCTGCGTTTGGAACAGCGGGTAAACCAGGCATTCGCATTACTTCTCCTAAAAGCGGTACAATAAATCCGGCACCACTCGCAATTTCAAATTCACGAACTGTAATATCAAAATTTGTAGGGCGACCAATTAACTTTTCATTATCTGAAAAACTCGCTGGCGTTTTAGCCATACAAACCGAAAAATGACTAAACCCTAAATCGTTAATCATTTTTAATTGTGTTTTTGCTTTTGGAGAAAAATCTACCGTATTGGCACCATAAATTTCCATAGCAACCGTTTTAATCTTGTGCTCAATACTATCCGAAGGCACATAAAGTGGTTTGTAATTTGCTTTTCCTGCTTCTATTTCGGCAATAACTTTTTCAGCCACTTCCGCCGAACCTTTTCCTCCATGAACAAAAGCTGTGCTTACAATTGCTGTAACACCTTTAGTAGCACATAAAGCTTTTAATTTATCGTATTCCGCTTGTGTATCATCAGGGAAAGCATTCACACAAACGACTGGATTAATTCCAAATTTTTGAATGTTTTCAATATGTTTTTCTAAATTGCAAAAACCTCCTTCAATCGCGCTTACATTTTCAGTTTTGAAATCTTCCGCCGCTAATCCTGCATGATGTTTAATCGCTCTTATTGTTGCTACTAAAACAACTGCATCTGGTTTTAAACCTGATTGTTCACATTTGATATGCAAGAATTTTTCTGCTCCTAAATCAGCACCAAAACCCGCTTCTGTTACTACGTAATCACCAAGCGACAATCCCATTTTGGTAGCAATTGCCGTATTCGTTCCTTGCGCAATACTTGCAAATGGTCCGCCGTGCAAAATTGCAGGATTTCCGTCTAACGTTTGCACTAAATTAGGTTTAATGGCATCTTTCAATAAAACGGTCATTGCCCCTACTGCATTCAAATCGCGGGCAAAAATTGGCTTTCCATCAAAAGTTTTTCCAATAAAAATATTTCCTAAACGAAGTTTCAAATCTTCTAAATCTTTTGCCAAACACAAAATTGCCATTACTTCTGACGCAGGTGTAATATTGAAACCGTCTTCGCGCAACATTCCGTTTGTTTTTCCTCCAACACCAATGATAATTTGACGAAGCGAACGATCATTCATATCCATCACTCGTTTCCAAGCAATTGTTCGTGGATCTAAATTCAATGAATATTTATGATTTTGCAGATTATTATCAATAATCGCCGAAAGCAAATTATTTGCCTTTTCAATCGCAGAAAAATCTCCTGTAAAATGCAAATTGATGTCTTCCATTGGCAAAACTTGGGCATAACCACCGCCAGCGGCACCACCTTTTAAACCAAAAACAGGTCCAAGTGATGGTTCTCTCAAAACCGCAATCGCTTTTTTACCAATGTAATTTAAACCATCGGTTAAACCAATTGACATGGTTGTTTTACCTTCACCATATTTGGTAGGTGACATGGCTGAAACTAAAATAAGCTTACCTTTTGGAGTTTCTTGTTGTAGCTGTAATGGTAACTTGGCTTTGTATTTGCCATAATATTCTAAATCGTCGTTTGAAATATTAATTTTATTGGCGATTTCTTTAATATGAGACATCGTTGCATTTTGTGCAATTTCAATGTCTGATGGAAATGTTGACATTAGTTGTGTGTTTTAATTTAAATCTAAAATTAAGTAATTAATGGCGTTGTAAAAATGACAAAAATCAATAAAAAACCTACAAGATTAAAAACCTTGTAGGCCATAAATTATTCTAATGATAAGGTTATTTGTCCGTCATCATCTAATTCTATGTTAAAATCTGTAATATCGGCACTTTCGTTATCCTCTGAAGATTCTTGTTGTACTTCAGGTTCTTCTAATACTTCTTCGTAAGGCAACGGTTCTAATAAATTTATCTGTTTCACCTTATCCGTAGTTAATTGGTTACCCAAAGCTTTGATCCCTTTAACCGCAATAAATTGTTCTAAATCAACAATTTGATTTTCTTTTTGAACACCTTTTACTTTGGCAAAAATGACTTCAGCAACCGGACGCCAATCAGTAGAAACAATTTCTAATTGCGATTTATCATGTTCAGTGATGAAAATTTCCTCTTTATTTTCGTTTTCAACCAAGAAACGTTTTACAAAATAACGCTCTTTTTCACCATCGTAATAAATACAGGAAACCGGTTTATTTGGATTCCATTTTTCCAATACAATCATATCTTCGTCGAAATGTGTGGTTAATTCTGGAATAATGGTTTTTAGTTTTCCGGATTGATTCACAATCAACAAACGATCATTTGGACGGAATTCGCCTAACAACTCACCTCTTCCATCTACATTTAATCGTTGTACCGTATCATCAAACCAAACTTTTCGAGGTCGTAAAGTTGAAATTCCTTTCTCTTTTAACTCGATTTTTTTGATTGGATATTTGGTCACCGTATTGCCTCGAGAAGCTCTACCTTTGATTGCAATGTCTGAGAAATCTACATCCCATTTCAGTTTTTTCACACTACCTACTTGACGTAATAAAATGGTAACCACTTCTGCTTCTCCGTTTGGATTGGCTGAAAAATAGGACACCATTGAACCCGGTTTTTCTTGTGTTAAATCATAAAACTTATCACGAGTTACACCAGAAACATTGAAACGTTTGATAAAAGTTGAACCGTTTTTTCCATCACGATACATCATGTTGTAAATGGTTCGTTTGTCGTTTTTATCAAAAACAGCTATGTGAATAATGTCTTTTCCAACGAATTTTTTATCATCTACTTTGGAAACCATCATTTTTCCATCGCGAAGGAATACAATTACATCATCAATATCTGAACAATCAGCAACGTATTCATCTTTCTTTAAACCTGTTCCAAAGAAACCTTCTTCACGATTTACATATAGTTTTGTATTACGCAAAACTACTTTTGTAGCTTCAATATTATCAAAACTTCTTAATTCAGTTTGACGCTCTCGCCCTTTACCGTATTTGTCTTTTAGCTTTTGGAAGAAATCAATTGTATAATCAATAATATGATCCAAATGATATTTCACTTGTTCCATATCAGCTTCCAATTTTGCAATCGCTTCATCCGCTTTATCCGAGTCGAAACGTGTAATACGAATCATTGGAATTTGCGTTAATTTTTGCAAATCATCATCGTTAATTTCACGAACAAATGATTTCAAAAACGGCTCAAATCGGTCATACATATATTGGTACAACGATTCTCTATCCGAATACAATTTGAAGTCGATATACATTTCTTCGCGAATGAAAATCTTTTCTAACGTAGAGAAATGCCATTTATTTTCTAACTCGTCTAACTGAATTTCCAATTCACGTTTCAGCAAATCAACCGTTCGGTTAGTCGAAATTTTCAACATATCAGAAACCCCAATAAACAATGGCTTGTGGTTTTCAATAACACAACCTAAAGGCGCTACCGAAGTTTCGCAAGCTGTGAATGCATATAAAGCATCAATAGTTTTATCTGGAGAAACGCCAGGTGGAAGGTGAATTAAAATTTCAACCTCAGCAGCCGTATTGTCTTCAATTTTCTTGATTTTGATTTTCCCTTTTTCGTTGGCTTTCAAAATACTATCAATCAAAGTACCAGTATTAGTTGAAAACGGAATTTGAGTAATCACTAACGTTTGTTTGTCTAATTGCCCAATCTTTGCACGCACACGCACACGACCACCACGCATTCCATCGTTATAATTGGAAACATCAGCAATACCTGCGGTTGGAAAATCAGGATATAGAGTAAATGATTTCCCTTTTAAAACTTTAATGGAACAATCAATTAATTCGTTGAAATTATGTGGTAAAATCTTAGTGGATAAACCTACTGCAATACCTTCTGCGCCTTGAGCTAACAGCAATGGAAACTTTACTGGAAGATTAATTGGTTCGGCACGACGACCATCGTATGACATTCCCCATTCGGTAATTTTAGGCGAATACAACACATCGTGACCAAATTTTGAAATTCGGGCTTCGATGTAACGGGAAGCTGCAGCACTATCTCCTGTTAAGATATTTCCCCAGTTTCCTTGCATGTCGATGATTAGGTCTTTTTGTCCAATTTGCACCATGGCGTCGCCAATACTGGCATCTCCGTGAGGGTGATATTGCATGGTGTGCCCAACGATATTGGCCACTTTATTGTAACGCCCATCATCTAACTCTTTCATAGAGTGCATAATACGACGTT
The DNA here is from genome assembly GCF_035299005.1 of Flavobacterium sp. Classification (GTDB taxonomy): domain Bacteria; phylum Bacteroidota; class Bacteroidia; order Flavobacteriales; family Flavobacteriaceae; genus Flavobacterium. The sequence continues at coordinate 31,135 of NZ_DATGXL010000006.1, read as the reverse complement.
GCACCGGTTTAAAACCGTCTTCAATCGCTGGAACTGCACGTTCTAGAATTACATAGGAAGCGTAGTCCAAAAACCAATCTTTGTACATTCCTGTAACTTTGGTAATGGTGTCTTCTGGGTTTTCGTTGTTTTCGTAAAAATGATGTCCCGTTGAAACACGAATATCGTCAAAACCTTCCTCGTTAGTAGAATTGTCTTGATTATCGAAATTTTCGTCTTCGTTTGGAATGATGTTATCTTCTTCTTCGTCTTTCATTTTTATGCTGAATTATTTTCAGTATATTATCTATTTACCAAGTAATTGTTTTCCTAATTCTTTTTCAATCGCTTTGATTTCACGTGATTTATCACTTGTAATTTTTAAACCAAAACTTTTTAACAATTGTTCCATTTCAGTTCCCTTTTCTATACAAAAAACAGGAATATTTTTAAGTGTTTCTGATTCAACACTTCCGCCACATTCAATACAAAATTCATAAAACCCAATTAATTTTTCATTTTTATCGTAAAAATGAATTAAATGCCTTGGAATATAACATGCTGCATGAGTTCCTGAATTATCGCAAATATCATTTTTTAAAAGTGCAAAAAATTCCTTTTTTTGATTGCTATTCAATTCAATATTGTCAATTATTTTTGTCGTATCTAATTGAATTTTATTATTTAAAATCTTTATTCCTTGTCTTTCTTTACCATCTTCAACGTCCCACAAACCTCTTGCAGGATATGACCAAATTTTCACTTTCGTAACCTCCTTTGCAAAAAACTCAACTGCTTCTTCTTTTTCGCTTTTACACGAAAAAAAGAAAATGGGTATAAATAACAAAACTAAATATCTCATAACCTACTTTTCAACAACATCCAACTCCACTTTCAAATTATTTATGATAAACTCTTGTCGGTCTGGAGTGTTTTTACCCATGTAGAACTCTAACAAAGTTTCAATAGAAGTGGATTTATCTAACATAACAGGATCTAATCGAATGTCTTGCCCGATGAAATGCTTGAACTCATCTGGAGAAATTTCTCCTAATCCTTTGAATCGGGTGATTTCTGGTTTTGGTTTTAGCTTTTCGATGGCGTTTACGCGTTCTTCTTCGCTGTAGCAATAAATCGTTTCTTTTTTATTTCGCACACGGAACAAAGGCGTTTGTAAAATATACAAATGGCCATCTTTAATCAACTCAGGGAAAAACTGCAAGAAAAACGTAATCAACAACAAGCGAATGTGCATACCATCGACATCGGCATCGGTTGCAATTACAATATTGTTGTAACGCAAATCGCCCATGTCTTCCTCGATGTTTAATGCGGCTTGCAATAAATTAAATTCTTCGTTTTCGTATACAATTTTCTTAGTCATTCCATACGAATTCAATGGCTTACCACGTAAACTAAACACCGCTTGCGTATTCACATCACGACTTTTAGTAATGGAACCCGAAGCCGAATCTCCCTCGGTAATAAAAAGCGTACTTTCTAAACTTCTTGGGTTTTTCGCATCGGTTAAATGCACACGACAATCGCGTAATTTTTTATTATGCAGACTGGCTTTTTTAGCGCGGTCTTTGGCTAATTTTCGAATTCCTGAAAGTTCTTTACGTTCGCGTTCGGCTTGTAAAATCTTACGCAATAACGCATCGGCAACTTCTGGGTTTTTATGTAGAAAATTATCTAACTTAGTTTTGATGAAATCATTTACAAACGAACGTACTGAAGGACCATTTGGACCAATTTCGGTAGAACCTAATTTAGTTTTGGTTTGCGATTCGAAAACAGGTTCTTCCACTTTAACCGAAACCGCCGAAACAATCGATTTACGAATATCCGAAGCTTCAAAAGGTTTGTTGTAAAACTCTTTGATGGTTTTTACAATCGCTTCACGAAAAGCACCTAAATGCGTTCCTCCTTGCGTGGTATTTTGTCCGTTGACAAATGAATGATATTCTTCTGAATATTGTGATTTACTATGAGTAATCGCTACTTCTATATCGTCGCCCAACAAATGAATCGTTGGATACACCATATCGTCTTCGTGAATGGCTTCTTCTAATAAATCTTTTAAACCGTTATCTGAAAAATACTTTTCGCCATTGTAATAAATAGTCAATCCCGTATTTAAATAACAGTAATTTTTGAGCATCTTGATGATGTACTCATTTCGGTATTTGTAGTTCTTGAAAATCGCTTCATCGGCAACAAACGAAACTTTGGTTCCTTTACGCTTGGTTGTTTCTTGAACGTCTTCTTCTAAAGTTAGATTTCCTGCAGAGAATTCCGCTGCTTTTTGTTGGTTATCACGTACCGATTCTACTCGGAAATAATTGGAAAGTGCATTTACAGCTTTTGTTCCGACACCATTTAAACCTACCGATTTTTTAAAGGCTTTGGAATCGTATTTTCCTCCTGTGTTCATTTTGGAAACTACATCAACGACTTTTCCTAACGGAATGCCTCGACCATAATCGCGCACCGTAACGAGTTTATCTTTGATGGTAACTTCGATGGTTTTTCCTGCACCCATGACAAATTCATCGATACAGTTATCCAATACTTCTTTTAATAAAATATAAATACCATCGTCGGGCGAAGAACCATCACCTAGTTTTCCGATATACATACCGGGACGCATACGAATGTGTTCTTTCCAATCGAGGGAACGTATATTGTCTTCGGTATATTGATTTTGCTCTAACATAGACAGAATTTGGATTTTGTGCAATATAGCACATATCTCCAAAGATTGAAAGTCAGAAACCGATAAGTTATTGACAAAATATGGTTAAGAAGATAGAAAAAAGAGGAAAGAAAAAAGACAAATTATTTATCAATCTTTAACTTCCTGAAATGACGGAAAAGGTAAAAATTTGTAATTAATAATAAATAAAAACCAATTTTTATTTGACCAATTCTATCAATAAAAGCATATCCATTTATAAGCATAATAAGTAAAATCAAAATCAAGTTAATTAAATATACTTTTGAAGTATTTTTAAACTTATTATTGAAAATTTCATATGACCCAAACAATGAAAACAAAACCAATAAAATTGAAAATATAGAAGAAAGAAACAACAAAAACACCCCTAAATCATTTAAAATATTTACACCAAAAAGATCTTTAATTTGAAAAGTTAAGTCAATAACAGATTTACTTTCTTCTACAAAGTAAACTTTTAAATAAAAAATAATGTCGGATATTAAACTTTGAGAATCAGCTGACACTTCACATCCATCACAAATAGGGTTTGAATTTACATATTCAACATTATCACATTGCTTTACGAATGGTAAAAACAAGAATAAAACAGACAGAATTGAAAGAATTCTTAACTTATATTTTTTGACAAAATCCATACTCCAAATTTAGTTATAATGCCTAAAAATTCCACTATCAGAAATTGTCCAAAGTGCAGCTTTTTGATTGGCTGCTTTTAAGGCTTGATTTGCCCAAGAATTGCAAGTATAAAATAGCGAGTAACTTCCATTGGCTTCATAAAAAACATCGTGTTTTCCGTAAACGGCTTCGGTTTCAATTTTTAGAAATTCACCTGATTTGGTTTGGAAAGACTCCTTAATGAATAGAATCAACTTTTTGTAATTATCGGAAGAGATTTGCAGTTTTTTACAAGAGTTACTTTCTTTCATCTCTTTGTAAAACGTTACATGCATTGCGGTTGAACTCAATCCTGAAGCTGCTTTCAAAGCAGTAGTTGCTTTTAAGTCTGCCCAAGTGGGAGTTTCTAGGTAAAAACCTTTATCGCCCCAACCTAAAGCCGCATATTGATACGTAGAATCTTTTGCTTTAGTATGTTCTGGCTTGAGTTGGTTCGTCCAATCGTAATACTCGGTTTTTAAAGGTAAAACAATATCGGTGTGCACTCCGTTTGTTAGAATGTAAATTGGGATTTCTTTGCGACTTTTCATCAAACCGTCATTTACAGTAACAAACGACAACAAAGTTACAATTAGCAAATAAGTCATCAATGACAACACAAAAATTGCAGTGTATTTCAGCAATTTTTTGATGATTTTCATAAGCTTTTATTTAAACAAGTAATTACTTTCGTACTCAAAACCTTCTTTTCGTAATAACTTTCTGAAATCGGCACGTGATGGCGTTAAAACTACGTGAAGCGTGTCGTTTTCTTTCATTTCGATTGCAAAGGGAATTTTTAATTCACTCTTTAACTTTGTAAAATCTTTTTTGGTTCCGAATTGAATGTGTCTTGCTCCAATAGTGGATAATTTCAAAATACTGGTTTGGTATTTTCCATCCACTTCTTTATTTAAAACCAATGAAGATTTATATTGTTTAGCGATTTCGTTTTCTGCAAAAGAGAAAATGGTATCCAAACGCTCGATTTCAAACGCAATTGTATCGCCTTTTACAAACGTTTTATAAGGTTTATTTTCGGATTTATCGTAAACTTGATTGTTGCGCAATTCAAACTCGGGAATAGAATCTAATTCTGATTTTAAAGCTGTTAAAGTTTCTATTTCTAGAATGTAAGCACATTTGGGTTGTACTACCAAACGATGTGAATAATCCATCGTATACGTTCTAACAAACTTCTTTGGAAATGCTGTTAACTCATCCACATTTGTGGGTTGGGCTTCAGAAAAATAAATAAAACTGTTGTTCAATCCTGAATCTTTACAGGAAACCATAGCCATAGCAAATGCGGCTAGAATAAGATATTTTTTCATGATAATTTGTTTTGATTTGCAAATACAAATGTTGTGCCACAAAAAAACCGCTGAATGGCTTCAACGGTTTTCTATTTTCTATGTTCTCAGGAATTAAACATTAAATCTAAAGTGCATTACATCGCCATCTTTTACGATGTATTCTTTACCTTCTACTCTTAATTTTCCAGCTTCTTTTACTTTAGCTTCTGAACCGTAGTTTGAGAAATCTTCGAATGCAATAACTTCTGCACGGATGAATCCTTTTTCAAAATCAGTGTGGATTACTCCAGCTGCTTTTGGTGCTGTATCGCCTATGTTGATTGTCCAAGCACGAACTTCTTTAACACCAGCAGTGAAGTATGTTTGTAATTTTAATAATTTGTAAGCCGCACGAATTAACACTGCCGAACCAGGCTCAGTCAATCCCATATCTTCCAAGAATACTTGACGCTCTTCGTAGCTTTCTAATTCGGTAATATCAGCTTCTGCTCCTACTGAAAGAATGATTACTTCTGCTTGTTCGTCTTTTACTAATTCACGAACTTGGTCAACATATTTGTTTCCGTTTACTGCCGAAGCTTCGTCAACGTTACAAACATATAAAACTGGTTTTGTAGTGATTAATTGGAATTCTTCCATCATATCCACCTCATCCTGATTTTGAGGAATTACCGTACGAGCCGATTTTCCAGCTAATAAAGTTTCGCGAATTCTATCTAACAATGCTTTTTCAGCTTGTGCTTCTTTATTTCCTGTTTTTGCTGCACGATTGGTTTTTTCCAAACGTTTTTCAACAGTTTCTAAATCTTTTAATTGCAATTCGATATCAATCGTTTCTTTATCGCGAATTGGATTTACATTACCATCAACGTGCACGATATTATCGTTATCAAAACAACGTAAAACGTGAATAATTGCGTTACATTCTCTAATGTTTCCTAAGAATTGATTTCCTAAACCTTCTCCTTTACTTGCTCCTTTTACCAAACCTGCAATATCAACAATATCAACTGTTGCCATTTGCACTCGTTCTGGTTTAACCAATTCCTCTAAACGAGCAATACGTGGATCTGGAACGTTTACTACACCAATATTTGGCTCAATAGTACAAAACGGAAAGTTAGCACTTTGCGCTTTAGCGTTTGATAAACAATTAAATAAAGTTGATTTTCCAACATTTGGCAATCCTACAATTCCTGCTTTCATTCTGAATGTATTTTTTTAAAAGTGTGCAAATATAGTTTAAAAGTTGGAAAGCCACAAAGTTTGACAAAAAGCAAATTAGAGAATTAAATGAAAACTTATGTGTGAATTGTGTAAGATTAATAATTTTTGATGCAAAACGAATTAAAAAAAGGAAACTAAATTTGTAACTAATTAACAAATAAAACATTACATCATGAAAACAATACTTTTAGGCTTATTCATTTTATTAACCAGTAATTCAATTATTGGTCAAAATAAAAATGTAAAAGATGAAACCAAAACAACTACAACTACTGTTACTGACTCAAAAGGCGATAAAACATATGTCAAAAAAGAAAATACTAGAGAAGTTCAAAACATAGAATTACAAAATCAAGAACCCAAAAACATTAATATGGATTTAAAAGATTCTGAAGTAATTGTAAAAACCACAACAACAATTACCAATCCTGATGGCTCAACCAGAACAGTCGATACTGATCGATCTTCATACTACCTATTAGATGGAAAAAAATTTCAAGTTTCTTTGGATAGTAATGGTTACAGAATTTTATCTGAAGATAATAAAGAAACAGGATTGCTAAGAAAAACCTCTACAAATAGTTTTATTTATAGAAATAAACAAAAAACAGCAGTTGGTTATTTTGATACTGAAGGCAACTTAATTTTAGAAACCTATAACCCGAAAACAGACACTATTTCTTATGAAAAATATACGGTTACCAAATAAATACAATTACTAAGAAAAAAAATCCTGATATAAATCAGGATTTTTTTTATTCGTTATGTAAAAATGATTGTCTATTTAAAAGTGTTTCTTCACTTTCTACATGATTATCGTCTGGAACACAACAATCAACTGGACAAACAGCTGCACATTGAGGTTCTTCATGAAAACCTTTACATTCGGTACATTTCCCAGGAACAATGTAATAAATATCATCTGAAATTGGTGTTTGTGCCGCATCTGAATCTACTTCTGTTCCATCAGGTAAAATAACTTTACCACTTAGTTTTGTACCATCTTTCCATCTCCAATCGTCAGCTCCTTCATAAATTGCTGTATTTGGACATTCTGGCTCACAAGCCCCGCAGTTGATACATTCATCTGTTATTATAATAGCCATGTTTGCTTTTGTATTTAGAAATTAGAATTCAGAAAAACTTGATATTCTAATATAATGATTAATTTTGCGCTACAAAAATACAATGTAAACCAAATATAAACAAGTTACAAATGTTACAAAGTGAAATAAAATTGAGTTTTGTGGAATTAGGAAATTTTCTACGTCAATTTTCTTTAGAAAAAAACACTAAAAATGTATCCGTTTTACAAAACGATTTATTTTATGATGATTTCATTTCGTTAGTTGAATTATCTCAATCCCACAATGGTTGGTTTACTCCCGAGCAAGTTTATTTTAGTGTTCAGTCTTGGGCAAATGCATTAACAGAACCCAACCTAAACCAATGGCTTTCCACTTACAACTTTTCAAAAACAACACCTAAAAAAATAGGCTTAGTTTTAGCAGGAAATATTCCTTTAGTAGGTTTTCATGATTTTCTTTCGGTACTAATTTCTGGGCATGATGTTTTTGTTAAAACGTCTTCCAATGACCAACATTTATTAAAATTTTTAGCAAAATACTTAAGTTCCATTCAACCTGAATTTAACTCTAAAATAACGTTTGTTGAAGGGAAATTAGAGCGTTTTGATGCTGTAATTGCCACCGGAAGCAACAATACAGCTCGCTATTTTGAATATTATTTTAAAGACAAACCAAGTATCATACGTAAAAACAGAAATTCAGTTGCTGTTTTAGACGGAACAGAATCGCACGAAGATTTAGTTGGTTTAGGTGAAGATATTTTCCGCTATTTTGGTTTAGGTTGTCGAAATGTTTCTAAACTATTTGTTCCAAAAGGCTATAATTTTGATAATTTCTTCAAAGCCATGTACGAATATCGTGAGGTAATTCAGTATGAAAAGTATGCTAATAATTACGATTATAACAAAGCGGTTTTCTTAATGAGTAACTTTCAATTATTGGACAATGAATTTTTAACCATCAAAGAAGATTCAAGCTACTCCTCACCCATTTCATCTGTGTTTTATGAATTTTATGACAACTTGAATGAAGTAAATTCTCGTTTAAATAATGACTCAGAACAAATTCAGTGTATAGTTTCAAATAATCTAATTGAAAATAGTGTCTCTTTTGGACAAACGCAACAACCAAAACTTTGGGATTATGCAGATAATGTTGATACATTGTCATTTTTATCAAAAATATAATTACATTATTTGTATTTTTTTACAAAATCTACAACGTTTTCGTTAATAACATAGCCGAATTATTATTAAATTATAACTCAATTTTTGATAGCTATTTCCGAAATTTGCTTTTTTTAAAAACACATACATAACTACAATAAACACAATGAAAAAACACAACTACAGCGCGGGCCCATGCATTCTTCCTCAAGAAGTTTTTGAAAAATCGGCACAAGCTATTTTAGATTTTAATAATTCTGGATTATCCATTTTAGAAATTTCGCACCGAAGTAAAGATTTCGTTGCCGTTATGGAAGAAGCAAGAGCATTAGTTTTGGAACTTTTAGGATTAGAAGGCAAAGGATACCAAGCTTTATTTTTAGCAGGCGGTGCCAGTTTAGAATTTTTAATGGTCCCGTATAATTTAATGAAAGTTGACGGAAAAGCTGCTTATTTAGATACAGGAACTTGGGCTAATAGCGCTATTAAAGAAGCAAAACATTTTGGAGAAACAATTGTTGTAGCTTCATCAAAACCAGAGAATTATAATCATATACCAAAAGATTATTCAATTCCTGCTGATGCATCATATTTTCACTGCACGAGTAACAATACTATTTTTGGAACCCAAATGAAATCATTTCCAACAACCAATGTTCCGTTGGTTTGTGATATGAGTTCAGATATTTTTTCACGCGTATTGGATTTCTCAAAATTTGATTTAATCTATGCTGGAGCACAAAAAAATATGGGTCCAGCCGGAACTACTTTGGTAGTTGTTAAAGAAGAAATTTTAGGAAAAACAGGCCGAACTATTCCTAATATGTTAGATTACCAACAACATATAGCAAAAGAAAGCATGTACAATACACCTCCAGTATTTCCTATTTATGCATCACTTTTAACCCTTCAATGGTTAAAAAACATAGGTGGAATTGCTGCTATTGAAAAAATTAACGAGGCAAAAGCAAACTTACTTTATACTGAAATAGACAGAAACCCATTATTTAAAGGAACTGCTGCTATTGAAGACCGTAGCAATATGAACGCAACGTTTTTATTAGCAAACGAAGCACATCAAGAAAAATTTGATGCAATGTGGAAAGCAGCCGGAATTTCTGGATTAGCTGGTCATCGTTCTGTTGGAGGTTATCGCGCTTCTATGTACAATGCGCTTCCAATAGAAAGTGTTCAAGTTTTAGTAGATGTAATGCAAGAATTAGAAAATAAAATTTAGTAATTAGTGACTAGTAAATAGTAACTAGCTTAAAAAAATATAAACAAAATGAAAGTTTTAGCAAACGACGGAATTTCAAAAAGCGGCATCAAAGCTTTGGAAAAAGGAGGTTTTGAAGTAATTACTACAAAAGTGGCTCAAGAGCAAGTTGCCAACTATATCAATACACACGATGTAAAAGTAATTTTGGTAAGAAGCGCTACAAAAGTGCGTCAAGATATTATAGATGCTTGTCCAGGTTTAAAAATCATTGGTCGAGGTGGAGTTGGAATGGATAACATTGATGTAGATTATGCTCGTTCAAAAGGAATTCACGTAATCAATACCCCTGCTTCATCGTCAGAAAGTGTTGCTGAATTAGTTTTTGCACATTTATTTACAGGAGTTCGTTTTTTACATGATGCCAACAGAAATATGCCATTAGAAGGTGATACTAATTTTGACGGATTGAAAAAAGCCTACGCAAACGGAATTGAGCTTCGTGGAAAAACACTAGGAATTATTGGTTTTGGTCGTATTGGACAAGCCGTAGCAAAAATGGCTTTAGGATTAGGTATGAAAGTTATTGCGGCCGATAAATATGTAAACGAAGCTGTAATTCGTGTGGATTTTTATAACGGACAATTTATCAATGTGGATATAGTTACAGAGCCATTAGAAGATATTTTCAAACATTCAGATTTTATTACGTTACATGTGCCCGCACAAGAGGGCTATGTAATCGATAAAGAAGAGTTTCAATTAATGAAAGATAACGTTGGAATAGTAAACTGTGCTCGTGGTGGTGTAATTAATGAAGTTGCATTAATAGAAGCATTAGACGAAGGAAAAGTATTGTTTGCAGGGCTAGATGTATTTGAAAAAGAACCAACACCAGAAATCCAAATTTTAATGCATCCAAAAATTTCATTAACACCACATATTGGTGCAGCAACGGAAGAAGCACAAGATAGAATTGGTACAGAACTTGCTGAACAGATTATTAGTCTATTGAAAAATAACTAAAAATTAGTATCTTTAACTAAACAAAAAATCCCTAAAATTATGTTTGATCAACTTTCAGAATTAGTAAAACAATTTGGTGGTGATGCTGTAGTGAACAATCCAGCGGTGCCTAACGAACAAAATGATGCTGTAATGCAAGAAGCTGGAGGTTCAATCCTTTCAGGCTTAAAAGATATGGTAGCTAGTGGAAACATTAGTGATTTAACAGGAATGTTAAGCGGTAATGCTCCTATAGACGGAAACAATCCCGTTGTAAAACAATTAACTGAAAAAGTAACTGGAAACCTAGGTGAAAAATTTGGTTTATCATCTGATGCTGCTGGAAGCGTTGCTGGTGGATTAATCCCTCAAATTTTAGGTGGATTAGTTGATAAAGCTAAAGATCCAAACCAACCTGGATTTAATATGAACGATTTAGTAAGTGCTATTTCTGGTGGTCAAGGTGGTGGTTTAATGGATGCTGTTTCTAAATATGGTGGACAATTTGGCCTAGACCAAGACGGAGACGGAAAAGTTGGCATGAGTGATGCTGTGGCTGCCGTTTCTAAAAAAGGTGGATTGGGCGGTTTACTTGGAAAACTATTTGGAAAGTAAAATTTCTAATTTATACTGTTAAAAGCATCGGTAGTATCGATGCTTTTTTTTATCTTTAACCTTTCTAAATAAGTGAGGTTATGAAATATACTGTTTTACTATTATCGATAGTTTTTTCTGTACTTATAGCTTGTACTAGTTCAAAAACTCAAAAAACTTTTGAAGATAAGCCAACTTTAAAAAGCGACACTATTCATATTGCTAATGAAGCTTTAGAATATGAAGTAATTATAATTGACGGTGGATTTACCTCTTGGTTTAATACACATGCAAAACCTAGAAATTACTATTCACAATCTTATTTAGAAGCGAGAAATAGATTTTGGGTTACCGAATGGAATAGAAGAGTGATGTTTCCTTCACAATACAATCCAAATTTGTATGAAATGGCTATTAATTATGACAGCAATACAGATTATGGCTATGAAGTAAATTATATGATTTACAACTATTTGGTCTATTTTCAATTAACAAACAAACAACAATTAGGAGGATTTGTCCCAAGAATATAACATTTATGAAAAAACTTAAAGAACGTTGGAATGTCAAAAGTAATTGGCAATTAACCCTTATTTTTATTGTATTTGCAATTACTGGTTTTAGCTCATTACAATTGGCTAAACCATTTTTAGCTCTAATTGGTATTCCAGAAACGTTTCAACCACATTGGTTGTATAGAGTTTTGCGATTGATTCTTATATTCCCTATTTATCAAGTATTGCTGGTATTGGTAGGATTTCTGTTTGGGCAATTTGAGTTCTTTTGGAAATTTGAAAAGAAGATGCTGGAACGCATGAAACTGGGCTTTATCGCAAGGTTTTTTGATTCAAAATTTAAAAAGGAGCAATAAGCTCCTTTTTTTTATTCTTGCCCTTTTCCGCCTTTAATAACGTAGGTATAAAACCAAGTAATTGTAAAGGTAGGAATCACATCTACAAATGGAATCATTTCTTCTATGAAACCAAAAATACCTGCTAGTTTACCCGCTGTTCCTTTAAACATCAACACTAGTAATAATCCTGAAATGGGCGCCCATAAAATATCTATAGCTTCTCCAAATACAGGAACTAAATAGGACAACAATCCTATTCCATCAAATAATAAACTCAAAATTAACTTTGAAGTTTTATCATTTTTTTCAGGTTGAATAGGGTTATTTATTACCGGACTAGTTACTTCTTCTGACATTTTGTTTTATGTAAATTCTATTACGAATATACAAAACAAATGCCAAATTATGCTTTATGAATCATTTTATAAAAATCGTCACGGAATTCTTTCTGATTAAAAACACCTCCATATTGCAATGTTGAAGTATAGCTACTCTCATCTTTAATACCTCTACTTGAAACACACAAATGTGTTGCTTCCATTACAATGATTACATTATCGGTTGCTAGTACCGCTTTTAATTCGTTGAAAATTTGCATAATCATGCGCTCTTGCACCTGAGGTCTTCGGGCATAATAATCTACAATTCGATTCAATTTTGATAACCCAATTACTTTTCCTGAAGAAACATAACCAATATGCGCTTTACCAACAATAGGTAAAAAGTGATGCTCACAGGTAGAATTAAAATTAATATTTGCTTCTACTAACATTTTATCATATTGATACGAATTTTCAAAAACAGATATTTTAGGTTTATTTGCTGGATTTAATCCCGAAAATATTTCTTGTACAAACATTTTTGCTACCCGATGTGGAGTTCCTTGCAAACTATCATCTGATAAATCCAATCCTAATTCTTTCATAATGATTTCAAAATGCTCCGCAATAACTTCCATTTTAGCAGCATCTGATTTTACAAAAGCATCTGGACGTAGCGGTGTATCGGCAGAAGTCATTTGATGATTATCGCCAATTATATCGTATATTTCTTTTTCAATAGTTGTATTCATAGCTATTTTTTCTTCTATTTTAACTTTGATTTGTAATACTTTCGGAGCTTTTCTAATTTTGGAGCAATAACCATTTGACAATAGCCTTGCTCTGCATTCTGGTTATAATAATTTTGATGGTAATCTTCCGCGGGATAAAAAATAGTAGCCGAAGATACTTTTGTAACAATTGATTTATCGTATAATTTTTCTTTTTCAATCAAGGCAATATAGTTTTCTGCTTTTATTTTTTGTGCTTCCGAATTATAGAAAATTTCACTTCTATATTGTGTACCCACATCAGCACCTTGACGATTCAGTGTTGTGGGGTCGTGTGTAGCAAAGAAAACTTCTAACAAATCTTCATACGCTACTTCTTCTGGATTAAAGGTAATTTGAATTGCTTCTGCATGCCCTGTAGTTCCTGTACAAATATCGCGATACGTAGGATTTTCAGTAGTACCGCCTATATAACCCGAAACTACTTTCTCTACTCCTTTTATTTCTAAAAAAATGGCCTCTGTGCACCAAAAACATCCGCCTGCAAATGTTGCTGTTTCCATACCTATTGTTGTGTAACTTTTTACTGGTTCTTTGAATTCTTGTATTATCACTGGCTTTTCTTTTGCGGTGCATGACATTACTAGCACACCAAAAAAGAACGGCATCCACTTAAATTTACTTTTCATAATTCTTTTTTTGTTTAACAAATTTAGTTATAAATTAAACACAAAATCTTTTTTAACGAAACTTTATACTTTGATGTACGACAATTGGCATCGAATAGTTTTTTTATTCCTCAAAAATCTTTGTTTCTTTGTAGAAATCTTGGATTATGATACTTGCAAAAAATCTGCATAAATTTTACGATACGTTACACGTTTTAAAAGGTGTTGATTTACATATTAAAAAAGGTGAAATTGTTTCTATTGTAGGCGCTTCTGGAGCGGGTAAAACCACTCTGTTACAAATTTTAGGCACATTAGATGCTCCTAAAAAAGAAGTTGGAACTGTATTAGAAATCAATGGTGAATCGGTATTGGATTTAAAAGATGTGGCCCTTTCTAAGTTTAGAAACACTCATTTGGGCTTTATTTTTCAATTTCATCAATTGTTACCTGAGTTTACAGCTTTAGAAAATGTATGTATTCCAGGTTTTATTGCCAATAGAGATAAAAAAGAAGTAGAAACAGAAGCTAAACGCTTGTTAACTTATTTAGGCTTGGCAGAACGAACACATCACAAACCAAGCGAGCTTTCGGGTGGTGAACAACAACGTGTGGCAGTAGCAAGAGCACTAATCAATAAGCCTGCAGTTATTTTTGCAGATGAACCTTCTGGAAATTTAGATACACATACAGCAGAAAACTTACACGAATTGTTCTTTAAATTGCGTGACGAATTTGGGCAAACCTTTGTAATTGTTACTCATAATGAAGAATTGGCCAACATGGCAGATAGAAAATTGACGATGGTAGATGGGAATATTGTGTAAACAAGTAAAAAGATAAAAGATAAAAGTAATAAGGGAAAGCAATTATCTAATTTTGGTTCTTTATTGTCTCCTTGCGAGAATTTTATGGGTGTAACAAATGACAAAAAGTGAATTAAAAGAATTTCTAGACGAAAAGGTCGAATTGTACAATAATCCAAACTTTATTGAAAGTGATCCGATTCAGATTCCGCATTTGTATTTGATAAAGGAAGATATTGAAATTGCGGGTTTTCTGGCGGCTACAATTGCATGGGGAAATCGCAAAATGATTATCAACAATGCCAAGAAAATGATGTCTTTGATGGGTAATTCACCTCATGATTTTGTGATGAGTCATACTAAATCGCAATTGGAAAACTTAGAAACATTTGTACATCGCACGTTTAATGGACAGGATTTTGTGGGATTCATCAAAGGATTGCAACACATTTATCAAAACCATAACGGATTAGAAGCGGTTTTTTCACAAGAACATCCCACGATACAACACACGATTTCTCAATTCAAACAGCATTTTTTTGAAGCACCACATTTGGCACGAACCGAAAAACACATTTCGGATCCGATGAATGGTTCGGCTGCTAAACGAATCAACATGTATTTGCGTTGGATGGTGCGCAACGACAACAAAGGCGTGGATTTAGGTATTTGGAAAAGTATTGCTTCTGCCCAATTATCTTGCCCTTTGGATGTACATTCGGGAAATGTGGCGCGAAAATTAGAGTTGTTAACTCGCAAACAAAACGATGCTAAAGCATTAGTAGAACTAGACCAAAGTTTAAGAGCATTAGACCCAAATGACCCTGTAAAGTATGATTTCGCATTATTTGGCTTGGGTGTTTTTGAAGGGTTTTAAAACAAAAAATCCTGCCGAAGCAGGAGTTTGTGGAGAAGATGGGGCTCGAACCCACGACCTCTTGACTGCCAGTCAAGCACTCTAGCCAACTGAGCTACATCCCCAAAATTTTTACGAATATAGCTTTTTTAAAGCTATAAGTTTCTTTTTGATTCGATAAAAAATTGAAGTAGCTTTACGGTTCTAAAAAAAAATCATGCACGCAGATTATATTACCGACCAAAATTTTACAGACGTTGTTTATGCTGAAAGCGATGTAAAGTATAAAGAATACGAAAATTGTACGTTTACCAATTGCGATTTTAGAGCGTGTTCGTTTATTGCGGTAACTTTTATAGATTGTAATTTTTTGGATTGTAATTTTAAAGGCACCAAAATCAACCATGTGTCGTTGCGTGATGTTTGGTTTACCAAGTGTAATTTTACGTCGGTAAACTTTGCTATGACTGACCAGATTTTGTATGAATTTCACTTTAAAGACAGCTTGCTTGATTATGCCCAGTTTTATAGTTTGAAACTCAAAAAAATGCAGTTTATCAATTGCAGCATGATTGCGGTAGATTTTATGGAAAGTGATTTGACTGAAGCGCTGTTTGACAACTGTAATTTAAGACACGCTGTGTTTATAGGTACAACTGCCAACAAAACTGATTTTTCTACCAGCTATGATTTTATTATTGACCCTGAGAAAAACAAATTGAAACGCGCTATATTTTCTACAGAGAATTTAAAAGGTTTATTGCAAAAATATGACTTGGTGATTAAATAGTTTATCGTTGCATTAGTACCTCTGGCATACCTCTAGCATACTTCTGGCATACACTCGCCATACACTCCGCATACACTCTTGATACACTAGGCATACACTCGCCTACTTTTTTTGTGTCGAAATGTTAAAGCCTCACCCCCGTAAAAATACCTGGTTACCCCCGTAAAAATACCTGTTTTTAAAAACAGGTATTTTTACTCTATTTTTTGTATTGGCAAACACTTACATTTGGCTCAAAACTTTAACAAAATGTACAGAAAATCTGTAATGCGGTTTTGGAGAGGTTATTTATATTTGGAAAATGCCAATTAATTGATGGCATAAGCTAAATTAGTACAAATATAAAACAGGGCGAATTATTAATATAATTTAACAATTTTAATTTATGGGTATTTTCGATAGTAAAGAAACTTTACAAAAAATAAAAAACATTGAAAAAAAGGCAGATAAAAGTGTTGAATTATATAGTTCTTTAGTAACTCAATTAAATAATTTAAGGCAAACAATTGCTGAAGCTCAAAAGCACAGTCCTGAATATGAGAAAGAAGCTAAACAAGCTTCAAGAAAAACCGCTGAATATAGAAATAAATCATTAGAAACGTTAAATGAAATTAATTCTCTATTTAACAATGCTACGAGTCAAAAGAACAGTATAACGGCACTTGCTAAAGAACTTTCAGATGCTATTGAAAATGTCCAAAAAGAATACAATGAGTTATTAGAATCAAATCAGTCGATTGAAACAAAAAAAGGAGAACTCTTTTCTAAAATTGAAGTAACACACTCTAAAATTGCTGAAGTAGATGAAGTATTTGAAAATCATCCTGATTTAGAAAATGATATTGAGCGTTTAGAAGATTTTCTTTCAAAAATTGAAATTATTCACGACAAATCAAATTTACTTCTAAAAACCATTACATCAAGGAAAAACGAAATCGACAGAATTCATAATGATATTTTCGGCTATGACGAAACTAACAATGAAACAAATGAAGTTAATCATATCAATGGTTTGAAAGATGAATTAGAAGAATCGTATGACGGACTTGATGAAAAATTAGATAATTTAAAATTAGAAATTGAAAAGTTAGAAAATTCATCTAACTCAAATTATAAAACATTTTTCGAAAAAAGTGAAGATTCAAACTCAAAATTATTTAATGAGTGGAATGATAAATACACCGAATTGAATAAAAAAATTGAAAACTTATTACCTAATGCATTAACAGCAGGTCTAAGTCATGCTTTCTCTGACAAAAAAGAAGAAGAAGTAAAATCATATCAAAAACACAAAACTCAATTCGGTCTAGGTATCGCAGGAATGATTTTAGTATCACTTATCCCATTCTTTTTTAGTTACAAATTCATTATTGATGCGGTTGACATTGATACTGTTATCAATAGGGCTCCTAGGTTAGTTCTTGCTATATTACCTTTATATATTCCCGTTCTTTGGCTATCGATTTCTTCGAGCAAGAAAATGAATTTATCAAAAAGGCTCATTGAAGAATATTCACATAAAGAAGTACTAAGTAAAACTTTTGAAGGACTATCACGTCAAATAGAAAATATAAATGAAGAAGAAATTTCGAGTGATTTAAGAATCTCACTTCTCCAAAATTTCTTACATATGTATTCTGAAAATCCTGGTAAACTAATCTCAAATTATGATACTTCAGACCATCCAGTCATGGAATTACTCGAAAATTCAAACAGATTAGAAAATTCAATTGAAAAACTTAACAAAATACCTGGAATGGGAAGAATATCAAATTTTTTAGAAAGAAAAAGTACAGAAAAATTAAATCAAACTGCTGAAAAAATTGAAAAAGGGTTGGATAGAGTTATTGGTCTTGAAGATGAAAATATTCAACAAAATTAATGAAGTTTAAAAATAAATATCACTGATAAAAGATATTAATAAATTACAAGGTAATGGATATATCAGAAATAGTAAGAGTTATTATTTTAAGCTTGGTCCTAGTTTATCGCTACTCCATGTAACGTCGAAACATCGGTAAAAATGAAAAAAAATGAAAAGTAAAATCAACTATGAAAATGAAGTCGAGCTAATTGATAGTGGAACTTTTATAAATTATGGTCAAGATAAACCTGTGACAATAACAATTAAAGAAGAAGATGGAACAAGTTTAGGAATTAAAGTAAAATTCAATTACGATAAATCTGCAAAAGAAGCTTCTTTTAATTTTTCGCAACAAGACACATACACATTAATTCTTACAGTAACCCATAATGGATTAATTGCTAATTATGGATATATTAATCCAGTTCTTGTAGGAACATTTAATGGGCATGAACTTTATTTCAATATCCGAATTGATATAAACGGTATTGAAGACAGTCCACTAATTCATTATTCTTGGTTTAAAGGAAAAAAAATATCATAATTATGAAAGGTTTAAACTTAGCGGAGCTTCCAAAAAATCCAGAAACTTCACATAAAATTATTGATAATACATTTGAAGAAATTAAAATGACTCGTGAATTAGGTTTTCTAGGTCAATTTTTTGGTTCTGGTAATTCAATCAAATTAAATATAGCGGGCTTATTTATATTTATTCTTGTACTCATTGGAATAATTTATACTTCATGTGTATTATTTGCTACAAACATTAATCCTAAAGCAATCGGTATTTTAGATTTTTGGGGCATAATAACTCCACTAATTACATTGGCACTCGGATATATTTTTGGAAAAAAAGAATAATATAAAAATATATTTTGATTCCTGTTTTTTCAAAAAAATTGAGTTTTAATGCTTAATTCTAATACAAAAATAAACCCCACAAAAACTCCCACCACACGGGAGTTTTTTTATACCTTTTAAAAACCGCACTTTTTAAATTCCATAATCAAAATACAAATAGTATCTTTATCCAATTATTAATTTTAAAAATCACAATGAAAAAACTATTCTCTATCTTTTCATTATTGCTTTCATGTGTGGCATTAGCACAATCTACCGATTTAGACCGCCATGATTTCAATTATTCGTATGTACAATTACCGAGCAACCCTATAGCTGAAGTAA
Source organism: Flavobacterium sp. (assembly GCF_035299005.1). Taxonomy (GTDB): domain Bacteria; phylum Bacteroidota; class Bacteroidia; order Flavobacteriales; family Flavobacteriaceae; genus Flavobacterium. Next base: position 12,071 of record NZ_DATGXL010000006.1, on the reverse strand, counting down.
AAAACAGAACGTATTCGTTCACTACTAACATCGACCGCAACTTGATGTATGATAAATCTAAATTCTTTTTTCAGAACCAAGTCAACATCAATGGGTTTGAAAAAAAGGAAAAAAACGGATATATCAACATTGACATTACGTTGCTAACACCAACCATTACCAAGAAAAACATTGCTACTAGAACCAGCTCCTCTAAAGACAAGAATGGCGTGGTGCGTAACACTTATTACTACACAGCTGAGCTTACGTATGCTCAAAATGGTAGTGCAAAAGTGAGCAGCTCAGATGGAAAAATTCAAAAAACCATCGACTTCACGAGAAGCAACACTATGAAAAGTAAAGAATATGATAGCTACTCAAGCGCTGAATCGTATTTTTACAACATCAACCGCACCATTTATAACAACTTTGTAACTGAAGTGGTGAATTCGTTAAACAACCAACTGAATAACGATTATGGGTATTCGGTAAAAACAGGAACCGATTACCTTTGGATTCTAGCCAATAAAAAGCACCCTGAACAAGCCGCAGAATACAAAGCATTTGAAGAAGTAAGAGCTGTTTTTGACAAAATGACTTTTAACAATCCGGTGTCAAACTTTGAAGTTGAATTGCAAAGTCCAATTCAATATTTTGAATCGTTACCAAAAAAATATGCGGAAGATTCAAAAGCGCATCGAAAAATTAGATATAGTGCCTATTTTAACTTGGCACAAATTTATAATTATTTAGATTTACCAAACAAGTCCATTGAATGGTCAAACAAGCTTGTTGAAAACGACTATGACAAAAGCGACGGTGTGAGCAATATTGAAGAATGCAACGACATGAACACTCTTTTTAAAGTGAACAAAATCAATACGAGACACTTTGCTGTTGAAACAAAAAACTTCTTTTTTGAAGAAGCTGCACCAGTAGCTAGTTCACCTAGTTATACTGCTACCAGCGCACCTTATAGTATAGATACTGATCCAAACTATATTTTGGCATATTTGGCTACAATTAAAAAAGATACCATTGCAGGTTATATCCCAAAAAGCAGAACGTTAGCTTTAAGTGATGCCATCACAGTAACCGTTAAAGATTTCCAAGGAAAGTTTTCTGAAAGAACATTTAAAGCAAATGAAATTAATCGTCTTACATTGAGTAATGGTGAAGAATTTGCATCGGTTTCATTTAAAGTAGCTGTTGATAATGGTGGTATTTCTATGTCTAGCGCTACAAAGAAATTTGTGAAAGAAATGTACACGGGTAAAAAAATCAGTGTGTACCAATATTTTAATGGCGAAATTATTATAAAAGGCACCAACGATTCGGAAGGAAAATCTAATGCCTCTGCGTCTTGGATGCTTTCACCTAAAAAACGTTTTGAGGAATTGGCCGTAGGTTGTCCTTCCCTACTTGCTCGCGTAGAAAAGAAAGAATTTAAAAACAATTTAGAAAGTATTTTACAATTTGCTGAAGCATTAGACGCTTGTAACTAATCATAAGCCGCTTTATAGTATAAAATCCCGAGTAGTACTCGGGATTTTTTATTATATGACGTCAACAACTACAAGGGTTTTGTAATTATTTATTTAAAATAATTAAATTTTTATTGTTTTTCAATAAATTTTTATTGACATTTGCAAAGTAATTATAAATTTTTCAATTATGTCAAAAACAAACAACTTCGTATTTTGGGGCTTATACGTTATAGCTTGGCTTATTTTTGTAGGCCTATCTATTGAAGCAGGAGGTTTAGTCGTTAATTTCTTTTTCAGTCTTTATAATCCTGATTTTCTTCAAAATTTGTATCAAAAATTAGACTTAATGGCTATGTATACCGAAAGTAAGTTTGCTTTTTATGGTGTGTATAGTTTTATTCTAATTATTTCCATTTTAAAAGCGATTTTATTTTATGCGGTAATTCATTTAATGCACAAAATGGATTTATCAAAACCGTTCAACACGTTTGTGGCTAAGCAAATTTCTCTAATTAGTTATTGCACGCTTTCAATAGGATTTTTAAGTCATATTGCGAGACAGTTCGTTAAAAATTTAATGCACCACGGCTTTGTTCTTGATAACTTAAATCAGTTTTGGGTAGATAGCGAAGCTTTTATTTTAATGGGAGCCGTTATTTATATTATTGCGATTATCTTTAAAAAAGGAATCGATATTCAAAACGAAAACGATTTAACGGTTTAAATTATGGCTATAGTAGTAAACTTAGATGTGATGATGGCGAAACGCAAAATGTCGCTCAATGAACTTTCAGAAAAGGTAGATATTACGTTGGCTAATTTATCTATTTTAAAAACTGGAAAGGCAAAAGCTGTTCGTTTTAGTACGTTAGAGGCCATTTGTAAAGTTTTAGATTGTCAGCCTGGTGATATTTTGGAGTATGTGGCAGAATAAAGTGTCATCATTGATTTTTTGATTTATACTTAATTTCATTCGCTTTTATATATCTTTACAACCTATTTGAAACTGTATTCAGAAGTTTTTCATAAAAACAGATTCTACAGTTTCAGCATATTAAAAATAACTATTTATGGCAGTTCAAATTTGTACGTGTGAAGGTTTAGATGTAAAATGTAAAAAGTGTTTTGGGAGCGGTTATATTCATACCAACGCTCCAGAAAAAGCAATAAAATCAGTCCCTAAAAAAGAAACTGTAAAGCAAGAATCTTTTCTTCCTGAAAATATGAATTTATTATCAAGAAAAGAAATTGAAAATATAGTGCCTAAAATCATAGATACTTTGGATTTAAAATCGAAGAAGCAAATGCAAATTCTTAATTCGATTCCATTTAATACCACCACTTTTAGAAGAGATTTTAAAGCTAAATTTGAACTCTTACAAAAAATAGAAGATGAAAAACAAGCATTACGAAATGACCTAGACGTAATTTCTGATGCGTTAACCACATCAAAATACACTATAGCATTCAATTATGGTCATTTTTTATCTGATAAAATTATGGATGTAACTTCTAATCGAGAACTTAAAACTTTAATTAGAGCCTACAAAAAACTTAAAAAATAAAAATCATAAACAGAAAAATCCTGAGTAATGCTTGGGATTTTTTGTTTATAAGATTGTGTTTAAACTAATTTAATGTTTGATAAATTGTAAGAATTTTTTATTATTTTTGAGAAACGCTAGTTTATAGCGCATATACACCCAAAATTGGGTAGATTGGCGCTACTTTGTAGCGCATATAAACAAGTTAGCCGTCAGTTTGGCGGAACGCTGAAAAAACAAGATGTAAAGTAAAAATAGAATGATAAAAGAAAATAAACAATCGAATTTTTTAACCATTTTTAAAGTTGGTTTAACTTGTATATTTATTGGTGGATTTATTGGAGCGATTACAAATATGATTAATGGTGCAATTAGTCCTAATTATTTTCGAATTGTTATGGGTTGGGATTTTGAAGATATTTGGATTGCAAGTGTTGCGCAAGGAATATTTGAAGGATTAATTTACGGTGTAATTTTCTCTTTAATATTTACAACAGGATTTGGAATTATTACAAAAGGAAATGCAACTTATAATTTTGCGATAAAACAACTATTGAAAATAATATTAATAGTTTTTAGTTGTTGGATAATTGGAGGAATAATTGCAATTCTTCTCGCTTCTTTGAGTCCAGAATTTTATAAATCTCACTATTACAATGTTCCGAAAGAGAAAATCGAAATGCTGAAATACGCTTGGGTTGGAGGTTCAATTTGGGGCGGAATGATTGGCGGATTATTAAGTGCTGTATTTGGAGTTGTAGTAATTAAAAATAATTGGGAAGAAAAAACAGAAACTGAATAAAAAACCGAACGGCTAACAGGCGTTTGGCAAGATTGCGAATTTTGTAGTAAATACACGTTTATTTCTCGCAAGAAATTTTATCTTTGATAGAAAATAATCAGTTCCGAAGTTCGCAACCTCGCCAAGCGCCGGAACGTTAGCAGAAATTTTTAGAAACATCATGAATATCATTCTAGAGATAAAACATTTTTTTCAAAGAAGAAAAGCCTTAAATCAGATTTTTGATGATATTAAGAATCTGGATGAAGTATTGTTGAATAAACGAATTGAAATATTCAATGAAGTGGTAACTCCTAGATTTGCAGAAATTGGTCTAACAAATTGGGATGGGAAATATTTGTGGTTTAGCGATTTTAATGAAGAAGGAATTAAGCACGTTATTGAGTACAATGTCTTTAAGGTATTTGGAGGTTCATTTTCTTATGGAAATTGCTTCGAAAAAGTTCCAACTATAAGTGGAGGTAATAAAATGATTTACCATAGAACAAACAGAAGTACTAAAATAATCTATTACAAAAAATTTCCAGGATGGGAAAAAAGCGACAATGAAAATAGCCCTACAAATGTTGATAAAATTAGTACTGTAAATGAAACCCGATTTAGAGAAACTTTAAGTGATGTGTTAGATAGGAATCTTCCAATAGTACAACAATGGTTTAAAAATAATCAGACAATACAACAAAACATTTCTAATTTAATAATTGATCAAAAAAATTACAAAGCAGATTTAATACAACGTATAATCAGTTTTGAATATGTCCTGGGTTTTTTATTTGCTCAGCAAAAAGATTTTCAGTCTAGTAAAAAATGGATAGAAAAACATTTCCTGAAAAAAATTCACAACGAGCAAGAAATGAATCTTATCATCAATAAGCTTAAGGAGTTTAGCAATTAAAACTTCTGCTAACAGCCGTTTGTAGCAATTGCTAGGCTTGGCTTGCGTTCGGAATTTTCTTCGAAAATTCTAAAGTAGTTTTGTACTTGTAAACTTTTGTTATAAATTTACGCAACTGCCACAAGCGGCCTAACGTTGTAAAACAGTTTAGAAATGACACTTGAAAATTTTCTTCTAATATTATTACTGATTTTTATTATTTATATAATTTATAAATCAATGACTCTTCAAACAAAAGAAGAAAAAGAATACAATGAAAGGATAAAAAACAGTCTTGAAGAACAATATATTATTGATCCAGAAACTGGAGCAAAATTGACTTTAGAACAAGCTGAATCAGGAGTATGGGATGAAAATCAAGTTGAATATTTTTCAGAAACTGATTATGAAAAAATACTTGTAAATGAAGAAAAAAATGCAGAATTAGCTATCGATTTCTATCGTAGAAATAAAAATTATATAAAAACGAAATTTGATGACTCAGAAATTGAAATTCTTGAAAACACTCTTACGTTATCAAAATATGATGAATGGGATTATTCAAATTGTTTAGCTAACGAAAACCGAACTAAAATATTTTTTGTACCATCTGTCAGAATTGCAAAATTAAACTATAGAGAATCGCAAATTATGTATTGGATTAAAATTCAAAACATTTATGGGCATTATTATCTATACGAAGTAAATAAAGCTGAAAGAATTTTAATAAATTCTACTGAAAAAGAAAGTGTTTTTTATAATAACTATTATTGTAAAACTTTAAAAAAATCACATAATCTTACAAACTTAAAATTTATTTTAAATAAAATTTCAGAACTAAAGGGATTTGAGTTTGAAATTATTAACGATAATCTTTTTATAAAATCTACTTGTTTAGTTTGCAAACTTGATATTGATAATGCAGAAGAACTAATAAATAAGTTTGCTAACAGCGGTTTACTTCAATAGCTACTTTCAGATTTTCCTACGGAAAATCCGCTGCTGAATGGAATGTTTTGTTATATTTGTTATGGCTTGGTGTTGGTAAACGCCACTGAAATCAAGCCGTAGAACGTTAAAAATCAACTTAAAAAAAGCTGTTTATGGCTACTCGCCATTTTTAAAGTATAAACAAAAAAATCCCGAGCTCACACTCGGGATTTACTATTTTAAAACCTGTCAGGTTTGCAATTTATTTCAAACTCGCTAAACTTTGTTCTAAAGTCGCTATTTTGGCTAGAGCGTCGGCTTCTTTTTTACGTTCGTTTGCAATTACTTGCTCTGGTGCGCCGGCTACGAATTTCTCGTTAGACAATTTCCCTTGTACTGAGCGTAAGAACCCTTTGATGTAGTTTAACTCTTCGGTTAATTTTGCAATTTCTGCTTCTACATCAATGTTTCCTGTAATTGGAATAAAATATTCATTCGATTTCACACGATACGATAACGCACCATCTACTTTATCTGAAACGTATTCTAAAGTCGTAACATTTCCTAACTTCTGAATTACTGAATCAAAATAGGTTGACGCTTTTTCGTTGTTCACTACTTTTAATTCCATCTCATCTTTAAACGGAATGTTTTTGTCTTTACGAATCGTTCTAATTCCAGAAATAACTTCCGTTGCAAAATCAAAATCAGCAATTAATTTTGCGTCAAACGCTTTCGCTTTTGGCCATTCTGAAACGATTAACGCTTGTTCTGGCGTTCTTTCGGTAATGTGTTGCCAAATTTCCTCTGTTAAAAACGGCATGAACGGATGCAACAATTTCAAGTTGTTTTCTAACATTTCAATTGCTTTTTCAAACGTAGCGCGATCGTTAGGTTGTTGATAACCTGGTTTGATCATTTCTAAGAACCACGAACAAAAATCGTCCCAAACCAATTTGTAAATTGCCATTAAAGCATCGGATAAACGGTATTTATCAAAATTATCTTCGATTTCGGCTAAGGTTTGTTGCAACTTCGCTTCGTACCATTCAATCGCTACTTTAGACGATTCTGGTTGAGCAATATCCGCTACTTCCCAACCTTTGATTAGTTTGAATGCATTCCAAATTTTATTAGAGAAACCTTTTCCTTGGTTGCATAATTCTTCGTCGAATAAAATATCATTTCCTGCCGAAGCACTCAATAACAATCCCACACGAACTCCATCTGCACCAAATTTTTCAATTAGTCCAAGCGGTTCAGGCGAATTCCCTAAAGATTTCGACATTTTACGACCTTGTTTATCACGAACTAATCCCGTTAAATATACGTTTGAAAATGGTTTTTCGCCTGCATATTCATAACCTGCAATAATCATTCGCGCTACCCAGAAGAATAAAATATCGGGTCCCGTAACTAAATCATTAGTAGGATAATAATATTTAAAATCTTCGCTTTCTGGATTCAAAATTCCACCAAAAACCGCCATTGGCCATAACCATGAAGAGAACCAAGTATCAAGTGCGTCAGCGTCCTGACGTAAGTCAGCAGTGGTCAGTGTTGAGTTGCCAGTTTTTGCTTTCGCAAGCTCAAGCGCTTTTTCTATGTTTTCAGCTACTACGAAATCTTCTTTTCCATCGCCATAATAATAAGCCGGAATTTGTTGTCCCCACCACAATTGACGTGAAATATTCCAATCACGAATGTTGTTTAACCAATGCGCATAGGTATTGTTAAAACGGCTTGGATATAATTTGATTTCGTCTGATTCTAAAACGGCTTTGATAGCAGGTTTTACTAAATCTTCCATTTTTAAGAACCATTGGTCGGATAATCTCGGTTCGATTACCGCTTTGGTTCTTTCAGAAGTTCCTACTTTATTTAAATGTGTTTCGGTTTTTGCTAAGGCTCCGATAGTTTCTAATTCTTTAGCAATTTCTTCACGAACTACAAATCTATCTTTTCCTTGATAATGCAATCCGTATGAATTCAAAGACGCATCTTCATTGAAAATATCGATGATTTCCAAATTGTGTTTATCACCTAACACTTTATCGTTGGTATCATGAGCAGGCGTTACTTTTAAACAACCTGTACCGAATTCTACATCTACATATTCGTCTTCTATAATTGGTACTACTCTACCACAAATTGGAACAATTGCCTTCTTCCCTTTTAAATGCGAAAAACGTTCGTCATTCGGATTGATACAAATAGCTGTATCTCCAAAAATCGTTTCTGGACGAGTCGTAGCAACAGTTAAGAAATCTTCCGAACCTTCAATTTTATATTTGATGAAATATAATTTTCCTTGACGTTCTTCAAAGATTACTTCTTCGTCTGATAACGTAGTTTTCGCTTCTGGATCCCAGTTTACCATTCGGTAACCGCGATAAATCAAACCTTTGTTGTATAAATCTACAAAGGAGTGAATTACTGAAGCCGACATATCGTCATCCATAGTAAACTTAGTACGACTCCAATCGCAAGAACAACCTAATTGTTTTAATTGCTCTAAGATGGTTCCACCGTATTTTTCGGTCCAATCCCAAGCGTGTTTTAGGAATTCTTCACGCGTTAAATCGTTTTTATTGATGCCTTCTTCTTTTAACTTGGCTACTACTTTAGCTTCGGTTGCAATAGAGGCATGATCCGTTCCTGGCACCCAACAAGCGTTGAACCCTTTTAAACGCGCACGACGAATTAATACATCTTGAATCGTGTTATTCAACATGTGTCCCATATGTAAGACTCCTGTTACGTTTGGTGGTGGAATTACAATGGTGTATGGCGTTCTATGGTCGGGCTTGGATGTAAAATAATCGTTTTTCATCCAGTAGACGTACCATTTTTGTTCTACTTCTTTAGCGTTGAATTGTGCAGGAATCATTATATTTTTTTCTTGTTTAATTGTTGAATCGTTAAACGGTTGAATCGTTCGTTTTAACTTTACAAAACTTAGTTTGGTATGTTTTTTGTATTACTATGTGCAAAAGTAACTATATCACGAAAATAAAAAAAATGTTAAGAGTAGTTTGTTGGTTGCTTTTATTTAATTATTTTTACAACAACCTATTAATTTATAAGATGATGAAAAAATTACTTGTTTTTTTAACTGTATTCGTTGGAATGACTTCATTAGCTCAAACTGGCCCAAAGATTGAGTTTAAAGAAGAGACCATCAATTATGGAGAAGTGGAAAAGGGAAAAGATGATGGAATTCGAATTTTTGAATTCACTAATACTGGTGATGAGCCTTTATATATTAAAAATGCAAAATCAAGCTGTGGTTGTACTGTACCTGAATGGCCAAAAGAAGCAATTGCTCCAGGAGGCAAAGGACAAATTAAAGTACAATATAATATGAACCCAGGTCCGATAAGCAAAACCATTACTATTGAGAGTAATGCGGTTAACAAACCAAATGGTATGGTGCCATTACGAATTAAAGGAACTGTAATCGTTAAAGAAGAAGTTAGTCCTTTAGTAAAGAAGAAAACCTTTCCCAACTCATAATTAAAAAGTCCCAATTAAATTGGGACTTTTTTTATAGTAGTTTTTCTAACTTGAACTTAAATGTTAATTGTTGTCCTAATCTTTCAACAACTATAGTTATAATTTTTCCATCTTCTGATTGAAATAAATCAGATATTGACTGAATGGTAAGTATATGTGATGATTTGCCATTAATTTTAACAATTCTATCGCCTATTTTTAATCCTATTTTTTCTGCCGGAGAATCTTTTCTGATGGCATAAATTTCATAAACAGGTTTGAGTTCATATCTGTATTTTTTAGATTCATCATTTAACATTAATTCGTTTAAATTCAATTGATTATTAGATGTATTCAATTTAATCTCTTCTTTAATCCATTGTAAACCTGAATGTTGCAATTCAATCCCCGACATATTATAATTGAATGGTTTATTGAAAAAATCATTCTTCTTGTAATATACTTTTTGATTTTCGTAATCAATTAGCCAGTTAAATCGTTTTGTAATTGCTCCACCTAAAGAACCATTTCTACTTTTTATTAAATTATGTTGTGGAAAGGAAATACTATCTGGAAAAGAAACTAAAGCATCCTGGATTTTATAGTTTACCATCTCAATTTTTTTTACTCTTGATCGTTTACCAAAAATATCTCCACCTAAGCCACGACCTAAAACATCATCAAAAAAAAGTTTTGGAGTTTTAATTGTATCATTTTCAAACAACCATAAACCATCTCCTAGCCCAGTATCTATTAGCAATTTAAAATTTTGTAACTTGTCATCAATCCCTAATTTCAAATCAATATATGGCTTATCTTCAATAAGTTGAATATTGCTGCTTGTGTATTTTTTTGCTTTTTTGGAAAGAACATTTTCTTTGCTTTTATGGAGAATAATTTCTTGCGTATCATATTTTATTTCCACTAAAAAATCTTTAAAAAAACTTGCGCCAACAATCCCATTAATAGGAACTCCTAATTTATTTACAATATTTACGCCTTGACTGTCAATGATTAATATTTCAAAATTTGAGTCTTCATATTCTTTAACTTTCATGTTGTTTTTTTGAGAAACAATAGCTTCAATTGGTTCTCCCAAACCAATACCTCTAAATGTTACTTTTCTAGGATTGAAAATTTCTAATGAGTCTTTTTCTGGAAAACAAAATAATAGGTTTCTATCAGAACCCGTATCTAATATCATATTCAAAGGCGCATTATTGAGTGTGATGTTCATAATAATTAAATTATGAGTCAACTCAAAAGGAATTTTGATTTTAGTTTTATTGGAATTCCATTTCGTTTGTGCAAAAACTGATGTTATGGCAAAAAGCATTAGGGAAAATTGCACTATTCTTCTCATAACCAATTTTATATCATAAATGTAAGAAATTATTTCTTAATGGTTATATATTTAACACATTTTAAATAGTAAAATTGCTTATATCACAAAAAAAAATCGCAATTTTGCGAATCTTTAAAAAATATATCATGCCAAAAGTTTCAATTAAAGGACAACAAATGCCTGAATCGCCAATTAGAAAATTGGTTCCCTATGCAGAAATTGCTAAGAAAAAAGGACATAAAGTATATCATTTAAATATTGGACAACCAGATATTAAAACGCCAGAAGTAGCGCTACAAGCAGTTAAAAATGCTGATATTAGTGTTTTAGAATATAGCCATTCTGCTGGTTTTGAAAGTTATAGAACAAAACTTTCTCAATATTATAAAAACCACGGACTCCCAATAGACACTCAAGATATTATTATCACTACTGGTGGATCTGAAGCTTTGCTTTTTGCAATGGGGAGTACTATGGATGCTGGAGATGAAATTATCATTCCTGAGCCATTTTACGCAAATTATAATGGCTTTTCTACAGCATCTGGTGTAAAAGTAGTTCCTGTAATTTCTGGTATTGAAACAGGATTTGCTTTACCTCCAATTGAAGCTTTTGAGAAATTAATTACCTCTAAAACAAAAGCTATTTTAATTTGTAATCCAGGTAACCCAACAGGTTATTTGTATTCAAAAGAAGAAATTTTAAAATTAGCTGAAATTGTTAAAAAACACGATTTATTTTTAATTGCCGACGAAGTATATAGAGAATTTATTTATGATGGAGAAGAGCATTTCTCAGTAATGAATGTTCCAGGATTAGAAGAACATGCTATTATGATTGATTCGGTATCAAAGCGTTATAGTATGTGTGGAGCGCGTATTGGATGTATTGTTTCTAAAAATACAGCGGTAATGTCTACTGCTATGAAATTTGCACAAGCTCGTTTAAGTCCTCCAACTTATGCACAAATTGCTAGTGAAGCAGCTTTAGATACACCTCAAAGCTATTTTGATGCGGTTATTTCTGAGTACAAAGATCGTAGAGATACATTAATTACAGAATTACAAAAAATAGAAGGTATAACTGTAGCAACTCCTAAAGGTGCTTTTTACTGTATTGCTAAATTGCCTATTGACAATGCTGATAAATTTGCACAATGGTTATTAGAATCATATGATTTCAATTGTGAAACGGTTATGGTTGCTCCAGCAGCAGGGTTTTATTCTACCCCTAATGTAGGGTTAGACGAAGTTCGTATTGCTTATGTTTTAAAGAAAGATGATTTAATTAAATCGGTTCAAATTTTGAAAGAAGCGATTTCTGTTTACAACCAAAAATAATTTATTACTTCATATTAAAAAGAGCTCATTTTATGAGCTCTTTTTTTGCTTATTTATTTTGATAAAAAAAAGCGACACTTTAATCAGTGCCGCTTGTAATTCCTAAATATTATTATCTTACTAATGAAAAATGTGCTTTAAACTGTTTTGCAGCACCATTTTCTGTATAGTCTATTGTAAACCAGTAATCAGTTGATGGTAATTGTTGGTTATTAAACGTTCCGTCCCAACCGTCACTGCCATCCGTAGCACTTAGTTGTTTGATTAATTTTCCA
>NZ_DATGXL010000005.1:0-83619 GCF_035299005.1 Flavobacterium sp. | reverse complement strand
GCATTTCTTAACTCTCTGATAACAAGGATTTAATACACAAAAGTTTTTTGAAGTTTTACCACAAAGAAAGCAATGTTCTTATTATACCTATATATATAGTGTAGTTGCAGGTTTCAAATTTAATGCTGAAGATTGTTGCTTGACTAACTTAAACAATAGTTAACCAATCAGGAGATTCTTGTTATTAGGAATGATAGCCGCTAAAAAACTTAATCGAAACGAATAGCTTTTACTGGCGAAATCTTAGTAATAATGTACGAAGGGATAAGCAAAACCAATAAACAAACAATTACGGTCCCAATATTTAATAATGCAATATGAAGTAAATTAATACTCACGGGTGCTTCGTTTACATAGTAGTTTTCGGGATTGAGTTGTATTACGCCGAAGACCTTTTGAATTAACAATAAAGAAATTGCAATTAGATTCCCCCAAAATAATCCGCGAGCGATTAAATAGAAAGCGTTGTAGAGAAATATTTTTCGGACATGCCAGTTGTTGGCGCCCATAGCTTTTAGAATTCCGATCATTTGAGTGCGTTCTAAAATAAGGACTAGTAATGCGACAACCATGTTGATAGTAGCCACCACAATCATTACAATTAGAATCACTAGGATATTAAAATCGAACAATTTTAGCCATTCGAAGATGCTGTAATACTTTTCTTCGATGGTAATACTATTATAAGTAGGCGGAATTTCTTTGTAGACTTCCTCTCCTTTTTCTTTGATTTTAGAGAAATCGTCTACGAAAACTTCAAATGCTCCAACTTCTGTTGGTTGCCATTTATTGATGAGTTGCACATGGCGAATATCACCTATTATATAAGTAGCGTCGAATTCTTGAAACCCAGAGTTGAAAATTCCGGTTATTAAGAAGTTTCTTTTGTTAGGAAGTTTTCCGTTTTCTTTCATAAAAAAAGTCAGAAACTTATCGCCTACTTTTAATTGTAATCGTTTGGCTAAGTATTCTGAAATTAAAACTTCGGTATTTAATTCGGATTTTAGATTTGGAATTTTACCGTCGACCAAATATTCCTCCAAATTGGTAAAGTTATAATCTTTACCAACACCTTTATATATGATACCTTCGAATGCTTTTTCTGTACGAATAATTCCGGCTTTGCTTGCTACGGCTTGCACATGACTGATTCCTTCAATATTTTTGAATTTAGGATAAAAACTTTGATTTATTGAAATAGGTTCAGTAGTAACCTGAGATTGATTGTCATCAAAATTAGAAATAATAATATGTCCGTTGAAAGCGGAAACTTTCTCGCGAATTTTATCTTGAAGCCCAACACCCGTAGCCACTGCCATAATCATCATAATAATTCCGATGGCAATTGCCGTAATCGCAATTTTTATAATTGGCGAAGAAATACTACTTTTATAACTTTTAGCAGCAATTAGTCTTTTGGCTATGAAATATTCTAAATCCAAGGTTTATAATTTATAATTAACGCAAATATACATAAAGTTTTTTGCCACAGATTACACAGATTTACACAGATTAAAAAATAGTTATGAAATACAATATATATCGATTTACAACATTAATTAGCTTACTTGTACTTTCTATTTCCTGTGGAAGTAGCAAAAAGGCTATTCCGCAACTAAAACCGAGCACTGATAATGTGACTTTGACTTCTACTTCGACAGATGTTACTTTTAAAACAGGAGCCGAAAACTTTGAAAGTTATTTGCCATTATTAAAAGACAAACGTGTTGGAATAGTTACAAATCAAACGGGAATTCTTTCAAAAGAAAAACATTTGGTTGATTTTTTAATCGAACAAAACATCAATCTCCAGAAAATTTATGCACCTGAACACGGTTTTAGAGGAACAGATGATGCTGGCGAATTAATCGTAGACGGAAAAGACACCAAAACTAATTTACCGATTATTTCGCTTTACGGAAACAATAAAAAACCAAAACCTGAGCAATTAGAAGGAATTGATGTCTTAGTTTTTGATTTGCAAGATGTAGGTGCACGATTTTACACTTATATATCTTCGTTGCATTATGTGATGGAAGCTTGTGCCGAAAACAATATTCCGCTTTTGGTTTTAGACCGACCAAATCCGAATGGAAGCATTATTGATGGTACAATTTTAGAAAAGGAGCACAAAAGTTTTGTGGGAATGCACGAAATTCCGGTTTTGCATGGAATGACGATTGGCGAATATACCAAAATGATTAATGGCGAAAAATGGTTGAAAGACGGCTTACAATGCAACGTGACTGTGATTCCGTGTTTGAACTATGCACACGATATGAAATATAGTTTACCTGTGAAGCCTTCGCCAAACTTACCCAACGATCAATCCATTAATTTATATGCGAGTTTATGCTTTTTTGAAGGTACAAATGTAAGTTTAGGTCGTGGTACCGAAAAACAATTCCAAATTTACGGTTCTCCATTTTTACCAGAAAGTGAATTTGATTTTAGTTTTACTCCTCAGCCAAATTTTGGAGCAAAAGACCCTGTTCATAATGGAAAGTTATGTTTTGGAGAAGATTTAACCGAAATCAGAAAAGTACACCGATTAGAATTAAAATGGTTATTGAAAGCTTACGAAAACACCGCAGATAAAACCGTTTTCTTCAATGATTTCTTCACCAAATTAGCCGGAACCAAAAAACTCCGCGAACAAATTGAAGCCGGAATGACCGAAAAAGAAATTAGAAAAACCTGGCAAGAAGGTTTGGAGCAGTTTAAGGAAGTGAGAAAAAAGTATTTGATTTATGAATAGAAGAAAATTTATAAAAGACTTTTCTTATAAATCAACATTAATTTCAAGATTTTGTTTTAGTAATTCATCAACAAAAATCATTCTATCTTTTGGTGATATTACGATTGATTTTGAATCCCCATAACAAACTTCAATTCTATCTGTTAATGAAGAGGCTGGAGCACTTAAAATACTATCGGATTTCCTAATTAATATTATACTTTCAATTGGAATATTCTTATTTACAATAAATCCAGAATGAACTTTTAAAGTTCCTTGAGTAACTACATAATATGTATCATACAATAAATACATTATCAATACAAAAACTGCTATCAAAATTGCAAATAAAACCCAATCTTTCTCTTTAATACCTATTAATATAGCTGGAATTGAAGTTATAACAAATAATATTAACAAAGACACATCTACCTTGGAAGGAAAAACTTTTCTCATTTTACAAGGGTAATTTTTTTTTCATTTGTTCCACAATATTAAACGCAGCAGGACAAATCGCAACATTTTTCATGGTTAAATCTGAGATTTGTTGAAATTTCTTTCTGTCGGTGTGTGGAAATTCTCGGCAGGCTTTTGGGCGAACATCGTAGATAAAACATTTGTTGTCGCTATCTAAAAACGTACATGGCACACTTTTCAAAACATAATCGTTATCTTCATCAATGCGAAGATATTGGTCAATAAACTGCTGTGGTTTTTGACGAAAACTTTTTGAAATTCGTTCAATATCGGCCGACGTAAACAATGGTCCGGTTGTTTTGCAACAATTGGCACACTCCAAACAATCCGTTTTTTTAAATTCAGCATCGTGTAAATCTTGCATTACATAATCTAAATTCTTGGGAGTTTTCTTTTTTAGCTTGTCAAAATACTTTTTGGTTTCGATATGCGTATCTTTGGCAAGTTTTCCGAGTTCGTCAATTTTTGGTTTCAAGTTTAAAGTTTCAAGTTGAGCCACAAAGTTAAGGACTTGAAACTAAAAAAACCTGAAACTTTAAACAAAAAGCAATGAAAGACCTTTTCGGAAAAGCCATTTTAGATTACCAAACGAATAATTCTCCCGAAGATTTAATCACTGAAACTTCTATTTCGGAAGCCGATGAAATGAGCGTTACCTATTTGTTTCGTTCCTATGCCGAAATGCCAAAACTAGAACAAAAAGCATTACAATTAGCTAAAGGAAAAGTTTTAGACGTTGGTTGTGGTGCTGGAAGTCATTCGTTATACCTACAAAACGAATTAAATTTGAATGTTACAGCAATTGATATTTCTGCAAATGCGATTAAAGCCTGCGAACTTCGTGGTTTGAAAAAATTAAAAGTTCAAGACATTATGCAACTTGATGGAGAAAAATATGACACAATCTTGCTATTAATGAATGGTGCTGGAATGTGCGGTAAATTAAAAAATATACCTAATTTTCTTCAAAAATTGAAATCATTACTATCAGACGATGGTCAAATTCTTGTAGATAGTTCAGATATTATTTACATGTTTGACGAAGATGAAGATGGCGGAAAATGGATTCCGACAGATGTTGACTACTATGGTGAGGTTGTTTTTGATATAGTATACAAAGGCGAAAAAGAAAATTCGTTTGATTGGATGTATATTGACTACAACACTTTGCAAAATGCTGCTGTTGCCATTGGTTTACAATGCGAATTAATTTTAGAGGGCGAACATTTTGATTATTTGGCGAAATTATCTCTATAAAAGTAAAAAAATTAATTAAGGTTTCATTTAAAAGTTAATGGCATTTTTAAATCAATACTTATTGGTTTTCCTGCTCTATAAGCGGGTTGCCATTTAGGTGATTTTCGCAAAACTCTTATCAATTCTAGAGCTGAATTTGTTCCTAAATCACGTAAAATTTTAATATTTTTAATTTCTCCTAACTCATTTATAGTGAATGTAAATATAATTTGACCTGATTTTTCTACTGTTGATAAATTGAAATTTTGAATTATATAATCATAAAATTTATCAATTCCTCCCTCTTGAAATTTAGCATCTATGGTATCACCTCCAAGGTATACTTCATCTTCTCCTCCTAATTGAGAAAAACTCAAATTTGAGAACAACACTAACAAGAAAAAAAATAAAAACTTTTTCATTTACTATGGAATATTCAAATATTTATGCGTTTGTAAAGAAACTCTCCATTTTGGATTTTTCATCACATAATCAACGATTAAAGGCGTCATTTCTTCTTTTTTACTCCATTCGGGTTGCAAAAATAAAATAGCATTCGGATTTACATTTGCTGCTTGTTCTTCGGCAAAAATAAAATCATGTTTGTTGTAAATGATTACTTTTAACTCATTTGCTATATCATAAGCACTTTGAACGGGTAATTTATTTTTCTTTGGTGACAAACAAAACCAATCCCATGTACCAGAAACTTCATATGCCCCAGAAGTTTCAATATGAACTTTTAAATTTTGTGCTTTTAGTTTAGAAGTCAACAAAGTCATATCCCAAGTCAAAGGCTCGCCACCCGTAACTACAACTGTGTCGGCATATTTTTTTGCATTGGCAACAATAATATCTGTATTAGTCGGCGGATGCAATTCAGCATTCCAGCTTTCTTTCACATCACACCAATGACACCCTACATCACAACCACCAATTCGTATAAAATAAGCAGCCGTACCAGTATGATACCCTTCACCCTGAATAGTATAAAATTCCTCCATTAAAGGCAACATTTCACCTTTTTCAACCGCTAACTGTGTTTCTTTCTTCAACATTTATTTTTAAAATAGTTTGCAAAGATACTTCATTTAATTAAGAATTAAAATCATCTACGCTTTATAAACAACAAAGCCAGTAAAATACTGGCTTTGTTTATTTTTGAGAAAGATTTATTATTTTAATGCTTTTAAAGAATCAGTAGCATAAGCATTAGTAGCATCTAACAATAATGTTTTATTGAAAAATTCTTTTGCTTTTGCAATATCAGAATTTGCATAATGCGCTCCGATATTATTGTATGACTCAATTAACTTAGATTTGTTTGATGGTTTAGCCATTTCTTCAGCACCTTTAGCCGTAATTTTTTCTAAATAAGCCTCGTAATTTTTAGCCATATTTTCATCATTTTCTAACAATCTATTGCATCTTGCTTTAAAAATATATGCGTCTTGATAATTTGGTGATGATTTTAAAACATTATCAAATGCTATCTCAGCTTTTTGTAAATCTTCAATGTTTGGTTTTACACCATTCTTATTGTTATCATAATAGATAGACAAACCATAAAATAAGTTGTCATCTAAGTAATTTTTATTATCTGATTTAGAAGCTCCAATCTCAAAAATTAAAGCTGCTTCTTTATATTGTTTTTGTTCAAAAAACTTAGAGCCAATTGCGTTAAATTCTGTAACAATAATTGCTTCTTTTTCAACAGCTTTATTTAATTCAGCAACTGCTTCTTTTAATAAAGTTACATCAACTGTTTTACCATCAGCACTCGTTCCTTTTTTAATTTTTGCTAAACCTAAATATAAGTAATCTCGACCTATTACTTTATTATTAGGATTTGACAAATAATCATTTAACGATTTAATTGCTACGTCAGTATTTCCATTTTCGAATGCAGCATATCCTAAATAACGTAAAATTCTTGGATTTACATTATCCAACTCTTTCATTTTATTAGCTTCAACTTCAAGCGCTTTATACTCTTTTGCAAGAATTAAGAAATCTGCATAACGCATACGAGAACTTAAAGAATAGTCTGTCATAGACATGTATTTTTTATAAAACTCTAAAGCTTTAGCTATATTTTGTGTATATGTTTTTGGTTGATTGTTTGCCCAATAGTAATATGTTTCTGCTAATTCTCTGTATGCAGGACCATAATTTGGGTTTGCTGCAACCACCTCATTTAATGCTTTTTCTGCTTCAACATATGCTTTTGCTCCTTTTAACAAAACTCCAGACTGCATTCTAGCACGAATTAAAGTTGGATCAAATTTATACGCATCTCTATAAGCAACATATGCATCATTTTGATTTTTATCACCATAATACGCATCCCCAAGTACTAATAAAACTTTAGCATTTTCTGGATGATTTAATTTAGCTTTCAACATTACTTCTATTGCAGCTTTGTAATTTGGTTTGTCAGCATTCATGTATGCTTGTGCTACATAAATGTATTCTTCAAAATCTTTCTTTTTAACATCTTTTAATACCAAATCAAATTTTGATTTTGCTTCTGCGACTTTATTGTTATCTAAATCTAATTGGCCTAAACCAATTTGATTAAGTTTTGAAAATTCTGAAGCAGTTACTCCTTTATCAAAAAACAATTTTGCAGAATCCTGCACGTTTTGCTTAAGATAGATTGTGCCTAATAAAAATGCAGCTTTACCATTAGATGGTTTAGCTTGATAGATTGCTTTTAATTCAGATTTTGCTTTTTCATATTGTTCAGCATCAATAGATTTATTAGCTTGAGTAAAATCTTGCGCTTTGCTAATAGTTGCTGTTGCTAATAATGTAATACTAAAAACTATTGTCTTTTTCATACCTAATTTATTTATTATCTTCTTTAATTATTTCTTTTCTAGTTACAATTTTACGACTTGGAAAACGAGCTGGAACTAAACCTGCTTGCAATACTATTCGCTGTCCTTTTTCTCCCGTAATAAACGAACCAAAGCCCATTCCAAGACCTGCATAACCTTGACAATTTATAATATACAAATCACGTGCCAAAGGATATTTTTGAGAAGCAATCATATCTTGACTTGGGAAAACAAAATCCTTTTGGTTGATTCCTTTTACACTCAACATCTTAATTGCATCAACATATTTTTGGTTTTCCACTGTTGGCTGTGTAATCCAATTCAAACCCACAACACCAACATATTCAGGGTTTTCTGCTATATATTTTATTAATTCTTCACTTGTATTTACGGAAAAAATATTGTCAGCCTGAGGTATCATTTCAATTTTTGCTAATGCTGTTAAACTACGAACAGTACTAGAATTTGCACTTTCAAAAACCAATCCTTTGATTGAAGAAATCCTTTTTCCATTTAAAAAATTTACAACATCAACCAAATCAATTGAAGTTGTCGCCGAAGAAGTTCCCTTTATGAAAACAACACCGTCTGTTGCAAAATGTGTAACTTTTGGAGTTATATTTTTGTTTTTAATTTGCTTTTCTTCTGCAACTGTTAATTTTCTTGACAAGATTGCGATTTTTTGTTTCCCAGAAAGCAAAGCTGCAATAGCTTGATTTTCGGGTTGTGAAACAATATTAATAGTTGCATCATAATTTGTTTCAAAAATAATTTTTTGATCTTCTACAATTGGAAATAAAGTTTCATCAACTACTATTTCTGCATTTCCCTTCAAAATGTTTTCACTGTTTTTTTCTTCATCCTTCTTAGAACAAGAAAATGAAATAAAAAACAATGCTACTAAAAGAAAAATATAACGGTAAGTAGTTTTCATAAAAATTAATCTTTATTAAAAAAACGAAAAAATCTTAAAAATGAGTAAACGATTAAAACAACTCCGAGTGCCAATCTATAATTTGGTGTCATATTTAATGGCAACTCTTTCCAAAAAATAATTATTAGCCCAAAAAACAAGTAGATTAAAAATAAGAGTACTCCTATAGCAAGAAGAAACCGCTCTTTGAGCGATTTCTCCTTAAATTTATTAGCTAATTTTTTGAGCATTATTCAGATGCAGCTTGAATTGTAATAGGAAGCTGATACTGTACTCTAATTTTCTTACCATTATTTTCACCTGGCGCCCATTTTGGACAATTTTTAAGTACTCGAATAGCTTCTTTATCTGTTCCGTGACCGATATCTTTTAATACTTTGATATCAGTTAATGAACCATCTTTTTCAACTACGAACTGTACAAATATTCTACCTTTTAATCCATCTACTTCTGGAACTTGGAATTTACTTCCAACATATTTGTAAAATTTATCTATACCTCCTGGAAACTCTGGTTTAACAGAGATAACTGCCATGTTGTAAACGTTATCGTCTTCAACAGGCTTAGTTGGTCCGTCACCTACTGGTTTTTCAAATTGGCGTTCTGCTTCCTCATCACCTTTTCTGTTTGCATCAGAAATATCTTTGTCTTTCATATCGTCAATCTTAGCAACAGCTTCAGTTACTTCTTCTGTTTTAGCCACAACTGGTTTTACGAATTTCACTTGATCCACTTTTGGAGGTGGTGGAGGTGGAGGCGGTAAATTTTTAATTTCCTCTACTTTTTTTGGAGGTAATTTAATGGTTACAATTTTTTCGTCTAAAGTTGTCTCCTCTTTAGCAGTTGCACTTTCAATTAATGCCATAATTTTTGGCGTGCTCAATGCTAAAACAAAAACGAATGCACCTAATATCATTGCAATCGCAGTTGTTCTTGGATTTTTTTTACGCAATTCATAAGCACCATATGCTTGATTACGTCCTTCAAAAACGATATCTAACCACGAAGTTTTTAATATATCTAATTTCATTTTCCTTAATTAATAGATTACTAAATAAGCTAACACTTATTTCTCTTCAATTAGTTTTTTCTCCTCTGGAGTAAAATCGTTCACGATAGCATAAGTTGGCACATCTGTAATTGCCATTTCGTCTAAAATATCTACAATATTTCTATACGTAGATTTTTTAGAAGGTTTAATAATCACAATCAAACCATCACCAGGTTTGCTTCCTGGTTTCGCTGCGCAATATTCAGCAACCGACTTAACTCTTTTAACTAGTTCTTTTCTGATACCATTCTTACCATAAGTAGCATCTGTAGGTTTACCATTAGGCTCTGGTGCCTCTAACAAACCGTGGAACCATTTAATTTTATTATCATCTCCTAATAAAATAGTCATAGTTCTCTTTTGATCTACTTTGATATCATCTGTTTTTGTTTTCTCATCACCTTTATCTGGCAAGCCTAAATTCATAGCTTGTGGTTTAGATAATGATGTTGTCAACATAAAGAATGTAATCAATAAGAATGCCAAATCCACCATGGCAGTAAGATCAACTTTTGCGTTGCTTTTCTTACTTCTTACCTTGCCGCCTTTGTCACCACCGCTCTCGGTATTTAATTCAGCCATTGTTTATCTTTTTTTATTTTAATAATCTTTACCTCTAAGACCTGTAACTAAATCAAACTGATTAATTTTTTGGTCTTGTAACATATCCATCACTTTTTTAACTGAAGGATATTCTTGTTTTGCATCGCCTTTAATAGCGAAGTTAAGGTCTTTGTCTGCTATCTCAGAAGTAGCAATACGCGCATTATATATCCATTCTTTTAACTGATTGTCTGTAGAATCCGCAGGAATACCAGGTTGGAATCCAGGTTTGTTTCTATCCGAACTTTTCATTGCAATGATTTGACTTAAATTTTGAATCGGAACTCCGAAAGATTCAATCAGTGCAAATTGTTCCATTTCTTTTTCAGAAAAAGAAAGTTTATATTTTTGAGCCATTAATTCCAGTGTACGTTTTCTAACGTCTCTTCCGGTTACTCCAAAAAATATACTAATACTATCTTTAGCATTTACATCTTTCCCTATAGTGATCGTTGCCAAATCAGTTTCTGGCAATTTTGTTTTCACAGTAGAAGAAGGCGTGTCAACAGGAAGCGGCTCTTGTTGTTTTGCTGTAGCCGTCAAAATAAAGAAGGTAAGCAAAAGGAAAGCCACGTCACACATTGCTGTCATGTCGATAGACGTAGATTTTTTGGACATTTTAATTTTAGCCATTAATTCTTTTTTAGTGTTTAAAACTTTTTTGAAATATTCTTCTTAAAAATTCTAATACTTATTTAGTTTTTTAAACTTCCTCTGAAACGTCTGTAAGTATTAACAAGTGTAGATCCAGCCTCATCGATTGAATATGTTAATGTATCAATTTTTGAAGTAAAGAAGTTATACGTTACAATTGCTAAAGCAGAAGTTGAGATACCTGTAGCTGTATTAATTAACGCCTCAGAAATACCATTTGCTAACGCAGCTTGGTCTGGAGTTCCAGTTGATGCTAACGCACCAAATGCTTTAATCATCCCTGTTACCGTTCCTAATAACCCTGCTAATGTACCTAAAGATACTAATGTAGAAAGGATTGTTAAGTTTTTCTCTAACATTGGCATTTCTAATGAAGTTGCTTCTTCTACTTCTTTAGCGATAGTTTCTGCTGCCTCTTCACTAGTGAATCCTTCTTTTTTAACTTCTTGATATTTTACTAAACCTGCTCTTACTGCATTAGCTACAGAACCTTGTTGGTTATCACATGTTGCAATAGCACCATCAATATCTCCTGAAGTAATACTAGCTTGAACATTTTTCATGAATTTATCTAAACTACCTTTTCCAGCTGCTTTAGAAATAACAAAGAAACGCTCAAATGAGAAAACAACTACCATTAATAATAATCCCATCAATACTGGTACGATTGGTCCACCTTTATAAACCATTGCTAAATAGTTTCCTGGTAGTGGATGTCCAGTGTTAACTCCACCTTCGAAGTTAGAACCATCTCCCATAATGAAACTCCATACTATCCATCCAATAAAGATACACCCTACAATAACAAGTCCTGAGAAAACACTACCTCCGTTTGAACCAGTTTCTTTTTTTACGTTTGCCATTTTTTTAAAAATTTTATTAGTTTTAAAATGTTGATTATTCTGTTAAGTGTTACAATTCAAACTTAACTGGGGTCAAATTTAATTTTTTACTTTGAAAAAAAAAACTTTTTTTGGGTTTTTACACCTAATGTTAAGAAATAATAACAATAAGTTTACCAAGGTGTAAAGTTAATGTTAAACCATATTCTTTTTTTATCGTAAAACTTTAACATAATCTCTTTAAAAACGAGAATAATTTTCTTTTATTATAACAACTAACAAAAAAATATTCATTTAATTACTTCTCTTTGCTTGTTTTGAAAAAAACAATAACTTGCACTATTAATTTATGAAATTTTTCAAAAAATGAGTAAAACAAACGATTTTAGCGCACATGTAATTGAAGGATATACTTGCAAAGGCAATTTTATTACTTTAGGTGGTGGCATTTTAGATGGAGAAGCAATTGCAAACACGCATATAAAAATTCCTTTAAAAACATTAAATCGTCACGGATTAATTGCTGGAGCTACTGGTACTGGGAAAACCAAAACCATTCAAGTTTTATCCGAGCAATTATCACTAAACGGAATTCCTGTCTTGATGATGGACATAAAGGGTGATTTTTCTGGAATTGCTATGCCAGGTGAAGAAAAATCTTTTATCACAGAGCGCCATGAAAAAATTTCAATTCCATTTGAAACTAAAGGATTTCCGGTAGAATTAATGACTATTTCCGAACAAAATGGAGTTAGGTTAAGAGCTACAGTTTCAGAATTTGGACCTGTATTATTTTCGCGAATATTAGATTTAAACGACACACAAGCTGGTGTTGTTTCAGTAATTTTTAAATACTGTGATGACAATAGTCTACCATTATTAGACTTAAAAGACTTTAAAAAAGTTTTACAATATGCTACAGAAGAAGGTAAATCAGAATTTGAATCTGAATATGGGCGAATTTCAACAAGTTCAACAGGTTCTATATTAAGAAAAGTCATCGAATTAGAACAACAAGGTGCTGAATTATTTTTTGGTGAAAAATCTTTTGATATTCAGGACTTACTTCGTATTGATGAAAATGGTTGTGGCTATGTCAACATCATTAGATTAACTGATATCCAAGATCGCCCAAAACTTTTCTCAACTTTCATGTTGAGTTTATTAGCCGAAATATATAACACCATGCCTGAACAAGGTGACGGAGAACAACCAGAACTAGTTATTTTTATAGATGAAGCGCATTTAATTTTTGATCAAGCAAGCAAAGCTTTACAAGACCAAATTGAAACTATTATAAAATTAATTCGTTCAAAAGGAATTGGAGTTTATTTCATTACTCAGAACCCTATGGATATTCCAACGGGTGTTTTAGCACAATTAGGTTTAAAAATACAACATGCTTTGAGAGCTTTTACAGCAAATGACAGAAAAGCAATCAAAATGACTGCTGAAAATTATCCAGATACAACTTTTTATGAAACCGATGAAGTATTAACTTCATTAGGAATTGGTGAAGCTTTTGTAACAGCATTAAGTGAAAAAGGAACTCCAACACCTTTAGTTGCTACTATGATGCGAGCACCTATGAGTAGAATGGATGTTTTAACTGAAAGTGAAATTGAAGTGAGTATTGCAAAATCAAAATTAGCGAAAAAGTATAATGAGGTTCTAGATCGAGAAAGTGCTTACGAATTATTAAACAAAAAAATAGCTGAAGCACATGAAATCGCTACTGAGGAGCAACAAGAAAAAGAAGATACCAAAAAAGCAAAAGAAGAACCTAGCACAACCGAAGTCATCGAAAAATCAATAACAAAAGTTGTTACGAGTGCTAGTTTCATTCGAGGAGCTTTTGGTTTGTTAATGAAGATGTTTAAGAGATAGAAGGGAAAAGGGTGTTAGGCAAAAGGCTTTGTGTTAACTTATAACCTTTTAAACTCAAAAATTAAAATGAAAGGATTCATCACTATAGGATTACTTATACTTTCTAATGTTTTTATGACATTAGCATGGTACGGACATTTAAAATTTAAAGAATTAAAGTGGTTTGAAAATGCAGGATTAATCACCATTGTTTTAATCAGTTGGGGATTGGCATTGTTTGAATATTTCTTTCAAGTCCCTGCGAATAAAATTGGATTTCAAGGCAATGGCGGACCATTTTCATTAATGCAATTAAAAGTGATTCAAGAAGTAATTACCTTAGTGATTTTTGTGATTTTCTCGATGGTTTTCTTTAAAAACGAAACATTCAAATGGAATCACGCAGTAGGATTTTGTTTTTTAGTATTGGCGGTTTATTTTATATTTAAGAAGTAAAGCATGAAAAAATATTTTATCCAAAAAGCTCCATTCGTGGTTCCAACCACTGATGGTAAATTAATAGAAGAACATCACGGGTTGGCAACCACAAATAATGAAGCAATTTCGATTGCGCACATGATTGCGCCACCAGGTTGGAGCGAGCCTTTTCAAACACCAGAATTTGATGAATATACTTATATTATCAAAGGTAAAAAGCAATTTATCATCGAAAATGAAACGATAGTCTTAGAAGCAGGTCAATCCATTAAAATTGAGAAAAATACACGGGTTCAATATTCAAATCCGTTTGATGAACCGTGTGAATATTTAGCAATTTGTACGCCAGCTTTTAGTATGGATGCTGTAAATAGAGAAGAATAAAAAAAGAGGCGATTGCCTCTTTTTTTATTTTAATAATTCTAAAATCTTATTTTCAACTTCTTCTGAATTCCAATTTTCTTGAATATTGTCCATTTTCAAAACTTCTTGCATAATTTCATTTTGAAAATCACCAATCGCCATAGCTTCAGAATAAGGTTGTAAACTAAATGTTACTCTACTATACAAAGGCATCCATTTATCTGGATGTTTATCAGAGAACCATTTTTCTATTTTCTTTTGTAATAAGAATTTTTCATCAGCTGTTTTGGCACTCATTTCTACAAAGTTTCTTCTCGAAAGTTCAGCAATTGCGTCTGCATTAGGTTTTCTTGAAATTTCATATTCTGAAAATATTTTTGTCCAATCATCACCATACTTTTGCATCATTTCATTCAAAATAGTGATATCTTCAAACCCAGCATTCATTCCATGTCCATAAAAAGGAACAATTGCATGCGCAGAATCTCCAATTAATGCTACTTTATCTTCAAATGTCCAAGGAAAACATTTCATGATAGCTAAATAACTATTAGGATTTCTAAAAAAATCGCGCACTAAATCTGGAATTACATCTTTAGTATCTAGGAAATAAGTCGCAAAAAATGAAACTAACTTTTCTTCGTTGGTTAACGATTCAAAAGAATTTTTACCTTCAATCGGCATAAATAAAGTACAGGTAAACGAGTTGTCTAAATTAGCCAATCCCATCAACATAAAATTCCCTCTCGGCCAAATATGTAAAGAATGAATATCAATTTTTGGAGAACCATCTGCATTTGCAGGAATATGCAATTCTTTATAGCCAATTTTCATAAACTCTTGCGAATAATCAAACATTGATTGACGTTGCATTCTGTGTCGAATCCTCGAAAAAGCGCCATCGGCTCCAAAAACTTTATCGTATTTTAACTCTGTCCAATCACCTTGTTCCGTTTCTCCTTCCCACAAAGTTGCAGTGGCTAAGGTTATATCCCATATTTTACGTTCAAAAAAGAATTCCACGCCTTCAGCTTCAGCTAAATCTACCATTTTTCTATTCAAAACACCTCTTGATAGAGAAAAAATAGCTTCACCTTCTTTTCCATAATACTGATAATTCAACTTCCCATCTTGCAAATGAATAGCTCTTTTATCTACTGGAATTCCGATTTTTCTAATTTCGTCCTCCAAACCAACATCTTCTAATGCCTTCCATCCTCGATTCGACATCACCAAATTAATGGAACGACCCGAAAATTCAACCGTTCTAATATCGGGACTTCTGTCGTAAACATGAACAATATGCCCTGCTCTTTTTAAATAGATTGCCAGTAAAGTCCCTACTAATCCAGAACCTACAACAGCAATTTTTTGTGGCGTTTGCATGAAGATTTTTGTAAAAATTTGGACAGCAAAAGTAAGCAATTATAAATTTTATTCCTGAATTTTATTAGATTTTTCATATTATAGAATATTTTTGTTTAATTATTTTTAATTTTAGATAAACAAAATATACCTTTGAATAAAAAAAAGTCATGAGAAAGATTACAAAAGAAGATTTATTCCAAATGGCAAAAGTTCCAAGATTAAACTTGGTCAATTGCTTAACAGGATATAAATCAGCGAATTTAATTGGTACTATATCATCTGAAGGAGTTTTGAATGTTGCAATTTTTAGTAGTATTACCCATTTAGGAAGCGAACCGCCCTTGTTAGGATTTATTTTGAGACCGACTACTGTTCCAAGAGACACTTATAAAAATATAAAAGAGACTGAGTATTTCACAGTAAACCACATAAGCGAAGAAATGATTTCAGATGCGCATCATACGTCATCAAGTTATGAAGAGCATATTTCTGAATTCGACAAAACAAATTTAGAATCCGAATTTATTGACAGCCACAATGTGCCATTCGTAAAAGGAAGTCCAGTTCAATTGTTATGCAAATATGTAAACGAATACAAAATTGAAGAGAACGATTGTATTCACATTATTGCTTCTATAGAAACTATTTATGCAGACAAAAAACTCTTTCATGATGACAATTGGATGCAACTTGATCGAGGAAATGTGGTTGCAATAAATGGCTTAGATGGTTATGCTGTTCCAAAATTAGCAGACAGATTTCATTATGCACGACCAGATAAACCATCAACTTCAATGCTATAATGACGCATAAAAAAGTAAATCTTCCCGAAAAAATCTGCAATGCTTGTCAGCGTCCTTTTTCTTGGCGTAAAAAATGGGAGAAAAATTGGGAAGATGTAAAATATTGTAGTGATAAATGTAGAATGAATAAAAACAAATAGCATGAACGGATTAGTATGGTTTAGAAACGATTTGCGCACGATTGACAATCATTCGTTATACAATGCTTGTAGAGAAAACGAAAAAGTAATTGGAATTTACTGTTTAGATCCAAGAGATTTCGAAACAATCCAATACGGTTTCAAGAAAACAGAAAAATTTAGAACTCAATTTTTATTAGAAACTTTAGCCGAATTACAACAAAATTTAGCCGAGAAGAACATTTCTTTGTTGGTATACTATGGCTATCCCGAACAATTGATTCCAGAAGTAGCCGCAAAATATCAAATAGACACGATTTATGTTCAAAATGAATGGACACAAGAAGAAGTAAATGTAGAAAATGAAGTTCGAAATTTGATTCCTGCGGTGAATTGGAAAACTTATTATGATCAATTTTTATTTCATCCTGATGATGTTCCGTATGAAGATTGGGAGAAAATTCCAGAAGTTTTTACTGAGTTTAGAAAGCAATTAGAAAAGAAAATTCGAGTAAGACCAACCGTATCTATCACAGCAAAACCGATTTCAAATCTAATTGAAGAAAAGACAAGTATTCCAACACTAGAAGATTTAGGATTTGAAGATTTTAAGCAACCGAACAAAACCTCTTTCCCTTTTAAAGGTGGCGAAAATCAAGCTAAAAAAAGAATCAAAGACTATTTTTGGGACACCAAAAAACTAGCAGTTTACAAGAAAACTCGAAATGGTTTAGTAGGAAAAGATTACAGTTCAAAACTTTCAGCTTGGTTGGCAAATGGTAGTATTTCGGCAAGAATGATTTATTGGGAAGTGCAACAATTTGAGAAAAAAGTAGTCAAAAACGAAGATACCTATTGGTTAATTTTCGAGTTGATTTGGCGCGATTATTTCAAATACATTTCGCTAAAACACGGTAACAAAATTTTTCAATTGAACGGCATTTTGCAAAAAAAATACCATTGGAACCAAAACACAAAAGCTCTTAACCAATGGACAAAAGGCATCACACCAGAACATTTTGTTAATGCCAATATGATTGAATTACAAAAAACAGGCTGGATGAGCAATCGCGGTCGTCAAAATGTGGCGAGTTATTGGGCAAAAGAATGGGAACAAGATTGGCGTATTGGCGCAGCGTATTTCGAAAGTATGTTGATTGATTACGATGTGCATAGCAATTATGGTAATTGGATGTACAATGCTGGTGTTGGTAACGATCCAAGAGATAGAAAATTCAACATCAAACGCCAAGCAGAAATGTATGATGGCGATGGTAAATTTCAGAAAATGTGGTTAATTCCTGAATTACTTTAGATGAAAACACTTCGATTACTTTTGGGCGACCAACTCAATTCGCAACATTCTTGGTTTGATGAAGTCAATCATAATGTGATGTATGTAATGGCGGAAATGCGTCAGGAAACAGATTATGTGAAACATCACATTCAAAAAGCTGTGGCGTTTTTTCTTTCGATGCGAAATTTTTCGGAGGAATTGACAAAACATGGTCATCAAGTAGTTTACTATAAAATTTCAGATGCGAATAATCCCCAGGATTTGGAAAGATTGATTTTAGATTTGATTGAAAAGAATAAAATAGAGCAATTTGAATACCAATATCCTGATGAATATCGGTTGGATAAACAATTGAAAGCTATCTGCGAAAAACTTTCTATTTCAACAAAAGCAGTTGATTCGGAACATTTTTATACGTCTAGAAATGAATTAGCCGATTTTTTTAAAGGGAAAAAGCAGTTTTTGATGGAAAGTTTCTATCGCATGATGCGAAAAAAACATGATGTTTTGATGGTAGGTGATCAACCGTTAGATGGAAGATGGAATTTTGACCATAACAATCGCAATCAATATAAAAATGAAGTTCCTATTCCGTTTCCTTTGGAATTTCATGAAAATGTCAGCGAAATTGTTGCTGAAATTGAAAGCCAGAACATCACCACTTTTGGAAGTATCGATGCTGAAAATTTCAATTGGCCGACTTCAAGAAACGAAAGTTTACAATTAGTTGATTATTTCTGTGAGCATTTGTTGGCACATTTTGGAACGTATCAAGATTCCTTATTTTCTGGACATAAATTTCTGTTTCATTCGCGATTATCTTTTGCGATGAATTCCAAAATGATTAGTCCGAAAGAAGTTGTTGATGCAGTGATTTCTTATTATTATCAAAATCAAGAAACCATTGAATTGGCACAAGTTGAAGGTTTTGTGCGACAAATTATTGGTTGGCGCGAATATATCAGAGGAATTTATTGGAAAGAAATGCCAAATTATGCCCAAATGAACACATTAGAAAACAACAATCCACTACCAGATTTCTTTTGGACAGGAAAAACTAAAATGAAATGCATGCAACATTCGATTTCCCAAAGTTTATCGGAAGCATATGCACACCACATTCAGCGATTGATGGTCATTGGCAATTTTTCTTTGTTAGCCCAATTGCACCCTGATGCAGTTGACGCTTGGTATTTAGGCGTTTACATCGATGCGATTGAATGGGTTGAAATGCCAAACACACGCGGCATGAGTCAATATGCGGATGGTGGCATTGTAGCGACCAAACCTTATGTCTCTTCAGGAAGTTACATCAATAAAATGAGCAATTATTGTGGTAGTTGCCATTATAATGTAAAAGATAAATTGGGCGAAAAAGCGTGTCCGTTTAATAGTTTGTACTGGCATTTTTTAGATGAGAAAAAGCATCATTTTGCCAATAATCAAAGAATGAGCATGATGTTAGCTTTACTAAGAAAAATGAAACCTGAAGAATTAGCAGCAACGAAAGAAAAAGCGATTTCGATTTTGGAGGATATCAATAATTTATAAAAAACCGAAGCAAGCTTCGGTTTAAACTTGTATGTGTCCCCAATTTTCACCTCTTTTTATTCGATAGATTTGCATTTCTGAAACAGAAAATTCTTTTGCGGTTTTTCTAACGCTGAATTTTTCACCTTGACGCTTCATTTTTAACTTAATTCGCATTACTTGAGTAGAGGTTAATTTTCTACCATCGCGTTTAATATTATCTTCTTGAAATTTTTTAAAAGCCGCTTTTACGGCTGGACTTTTATGAGCATGAGCACGCATTTCTTCATAAGTTGCCCATTTTAGATTATACAATTGATTGTTCATTTTGTCATAATCTAAATGTAAAACGTATTCTTGATCTTCACTTTCCTTTGGTAAAAAAAGTTCGGCAACCATTTTATGAATAGCATGAAAATAGAATTTCTTTACACCATTAGATATTCTAACATATCGTAAAAAAAGAAAACCTTCTGTTGGAGCGCCTTTTAAAATTTTTCCATTTTCAATTGTATCAGTAAAGCTTTTAAGTCTGCCATAATTTGATACGGCATACTTAACCTTTCCTGGTACTTGAATAAAATATTCTTTCCACTGTTCAATTACAAAGTGACTCATGTTTTTGTCTTTAAATAAATTATGGGGGGGGGAATTATTTTAAGACTTATCGTCTGATTTTATGCAAGATACAAATTATCTATTAAACTTGATTTTATTACCAACATTCATTTTCTGAGATTTAGCGAAAACACCACACATATGGAATAACATTCTTGCGCCTACGTTTCCATCCCAATCGTCATCACCTGGTGCAACTTCGACTAAATCAAACCCAATAATTTCTTTATTGGTATCGGCTAATTTACTTAACAAATAGGCAGCTTGCTCAAATGAAAAACCACCGGGAACTGGAGTTCCTGTATTTGGACAATACCAAGGATACATGCCATCAATATCAAATGAAATGACTACTTTTTCTGGCAATGAATCAACAATATGTTCACATTGTTGTTCCCATGTTTTACCTTCAAATGTTTCTTGTTTCAAATCCATATCAGTATGCACTAAAACTCTATCTTTTAAAGCCACTTCAACTTCTTGTTCACAAAAATCGCGAATTCCTACTTGTACAATTTTTGAAATTTGAGGAATTTGTAATGCATTGTACATGATTGAAGCATGTGAATAGGTGAATCCTTCATAAGCAATACGCAAATCCATGTGTGCGTCTAAATGCAAAATCCCGAAATTATCATATTTGGTTGCTAAGGCTTGATAATAACCTAATGGCGTCGAATGATCTCCACCTAATAAAGCTACTTTTTTTCCTTTGTTCATCCAATCTAAAACACGATTTTTAACTTCTTCGTTAAGATCTTTACATGCTTTGTTTATTTTATCCAAATCAGATTGCAAAGCGGGGAACATTGACACATCTTCTCCACTTTCTAAAGCTTCAATAATTGGTTGTGCCATTCCCTTATATTTTTCAGAATTTTTTGCCCAATGTTCAGGAGCATCATCCATATAAATGCCTAATTTCCATAATTCAGGAAACTCTTGATGATTTAAATCTACCTGAAACGAGGCATCCATAATTGCATCTGGACCCTCAGAAGCTCCGGCTCCATAACTTACTGTAACTTCCCATGGAACAGGCACAATAATAATTTCACTTTGCTCTGCTGAAAATGGCAGCCCAAAAACAGTTGCATCTGCTAAACCCGGTTGCGATGGGTCAAAATTTTCTAATATTTGTTCTTTAGTCATAACTTATCCAAGACGCAAATGCGCTTATTAATTTTGACAAAGTTAGTGTTTCCAATGTTTTTTTGAAAATGTTTTTTAGTAATCAAAAACTATTCACATAGTTAAATAGTTTGTTTTATGATAATTGTCATCTTTTATACCTTTTGAAATGGTCATCTTTGGCGATTACATTTTTTATTTTTCCATAAAATGAGTTATAAACCAACACATACTTTCCATATTCCAGTAATGGGATTAGCCTACACAATAGACAGCCCGATACGCGTGGGTCAATTTGGCATTTCTTCAGTAGTTTCAATCACAGATGATGAATTGATTGAAAAAATGAGGGCTTTTTACAGTGAAAAATTCAGCATTCCTTATCAAGAAATTACACAAAAATTTCATGATTATAGAGCTGAACGGATTACAAATTACCTAAACTTAGTTGATAAAATTGTAAAAGACAAGTTTGAAAATTTCAAAAACGAATTGATTGAGAGCAGATCGTCTTTAGAGAATTATATTGCTATGCTACCAAACAAAACAGACATAAAAAAGAGCCTACAACACTTTATTGATGAAGGTTATACGCTAAAAGACACTATAAAAAATTATATAGAAGAGCATTTATCACCTGGTGAAATTGATGTAAACATTATGACGAAAGTTGATAAAGATAATTTTGATAAAAATGAACAATTAGGTATTGAATTCAACGATGCTCATGCCGCCCTTCGTGGTTTTGCAAAGAGTAATTTGAACTCATCTGTGGTGCTTTCTGCGGGAATGAATCCGAGATTATATAGCTATTTAGAAAATTTTAAAGATTTTTTTCCAAATTCTGAAGCAGTCTTAAAGAAAAAAATCATTTTAAAAGTTAGCGATTTTCGTTCGGCACTAATTCAAGGGAGTTTTTTGGCTAAAAAAGGATTATGGGTTTCTGAATATCGCGTAGAATCGGGATTAAATTGTGGTGGACATGCGTTTGCAACAGATGGTTATTTGTTAGGACCCATTTTACAAGAATTCAAAGAAAAGAAAGAACAATTAATTCAAACTGCTCACGATTTATTGGTTAAAGCATTACGTCAAAAAGAAATGCCTGTTCCTCAAAAACCGCTACAATTAAAAATAACAGCTCAAGGCGGAGTTGGAACTGCTGAAGAACATGAATTTTTATTAGAAAATTACAATTTAGATTCAATAGGCTGGGGTTCGCCATTTTTATTAGTTCCGGAAGCAACTTCTGTAGATAATGAAACACGAAAATTATTAGCAAATGCAAAAGAAAATGACTTCTATTTGAGTAATATATCTCCTCTTGGTGTCCCATTTAATTCGGTAAAAGGAACAACAAATGAATCTTGGAAGCAAAAAAGAATTGATGAAAATAATGCTGGAAGTTCCTGTCCAAAAAGGCTTTTAGCTTTAAGCAAAGAATACGACGAAAAAGGATTGTGTACAGCTTCTAAAAAATATCAAGACATAAAGTTAGAAGAATTAAACAACAAGAAAGCCAGCATATCAATTTCTGAATATGAAAAAATAAAATCTCATATTACTGAGAAATCTTGTCTTTGTGTTGGTTTAGTAAACGCAGCATATATAGAGAATGATATAAAAATAAAAGGGCAACAACAAGGGGTTGTAATTTGTCCGGGGCCAAATTTAGCTTATTTTGATAGAGAAATTTCGTTGGTAAATATGGTAAAACATATTTATGGAAATACAAATATTATGACCGATGATAACCGACCAAATGTTTTTGTGAAAGAATTAAAAATATATATTGAATATTTAAGAAAAGAGATTTCAGAATACACAAATGAACTTTCAGTTAGTCAAATAAAAAAATGGAACTTATTCAAAACAAATCTATTAGCAGGAATTTCTTATTATCAAGATTTGTTTTCTTCAACAAACTTCTTCAAAAGCGAAAGTGAAAAAATTCAAAATCAGATTAAAAAATATAAATCAGAATTGATAGCAATTGAAATTCCAAGTTAAGTTATACTCTCTTATTTAATAAAAAACCCTAACATTATTTTTGTTAGGGTTATTTTTTTATGCTAATTTTTGAATCCCTTGCTTTAAGATTTGCCCAAATTCATACATATCTTCAAATGAACAATAAAAAGGTGCTGGAGCTAATCGTATTACGTTTGGTTCTCGCCAATCTGTAATTACTCCATTTTTCATTAAGTAATCAAATAATTCTCTTCCTTGTCCGTGTAAATAAACAGATAATTGACAAGCTCTTTCTTGAGGATTTGATGGCGTAATTATTTCAAATTCTGCACCATCTAATGCTGCATCAATTTCATGAAGTATAAATTCTAAATACGAAGTCAACATATCTCTTTTTGCGATTAATTTATCCATACCAACTTCAGCAAACATTTCTACTGAAGCCAAATAAGGCGCTAAAGACAATATTGGTAAATTACTTATTTGCCAGCCATCAGCTCCTCGAACTGGGTCAAATTGAGGTTCCATCTTAAAACGACGTTCTTTATTATGTCCCCACCAACCAGCAAATCTTGGCAAATCTGAATCATTATGATGCATTTCGTGCACAAAACAACCAGAAGCGTTTCCAGGCCCAGAGTTCATATATTTGTAACTACACCAAGCAGCAAAATCTACTTTCCAATCGTTTAATTTTAATTTTATATTTCCAGCTGCATGTGCTAAATCCCAACCTACATAAGCACCTTGTTTGTGACCCGCTTCGGTAATAGTTTTCATATCAAATACTTGTCCAGTATAATAATTTACACCTCCAATTAAAACTAATGCTAATTCTTCCCCTATTTCTTCAATTTTTGCTAACACATCATCTAATCTAATATTATGCTCGCCTTCTCTACGCTTAATTTCAACTAGAGCCTCTTTTGGGTCAAATCCTACCGTTTTTGAATGAAAATCTATTTGACTCTGAAACATATATTGATCACTTGGAAATGCTTTTTCTTCACAAATGATTTTAAATTTTTTAAGGGTTGGTCTGTAAAATGAAACCATTAATAAGTGAAGATTTACTGTTAAAGTGTTCATTACAGTAACTTCCGTAGGTTTTGCGCCAACAATGTCACTCAAAGGAACAGCAAAACGTTCGTGATAATCCCACCAAGGCTTATCTGCATAAAAATGTCCTTCTACTGCTAAATTTGCCCAATCAGTCATTACCTCATCTATATAGGATTTTGTTCTTTTTGGTTGTAATCCTAAAGAATTCCCAGTAAAATAAATTACTTGCTTTCCGTTGACCTGTGGAAAAATAAATTCATCTCTATAGTTTCTCAATTCATCTTGAGCATCTAAACTTTGTGCGAAACTGCGTGTGTTTTCAAAAATCATTAGTCTATTGGTTGTTTGATTGGTAAAAGTATGGAAAAGTTACAAAGTGTCAAAACGCTTGTTTTAAATAAAAAAATCTCACCATTACTGATGAGATTTTGTTTATGTGATTTCAATTGATTAGATAATCAACATTGCATCTCCATAAGAATAGAAACGATATTTTTCTTGAATTGCTTCTTTGTATGCCTTCATCATTAAATCATGTCCACAAAAAGCAGAAATCATCATCAATAATGTTGATTTTGGTGTATGAAAATTAGTAACCATTGCATCTGCTAGGCTAAAATCATAAGGTGGATAAATAAATTTATTAGTCCATCCTGTATATGGATTTAAAGTTCTTTGAGATGAAACCGAGCTTTCCATTGCTCTCA
Source organism: Flavobacterium sp. (assembly GCF_035299005.1). Lineage (GTDB taxonomy): Bacteria > Bacteroidota > Bacteroidia > Flavobacteriales > Flavobacteriaceae > Flavobacterium. The sequence goes on along the minus strand of NZ_DATGXL010000005.1, from coordinate 58,969 downwards.
TTGCAGTGGTTCCAATGCAACACACTTTTTTCTTTTTAGCTTTTGCATTGTTAATAATATCACAAGCTTCTTGAGAAATTTTCATTTCCTCTGAATCCATTTTGTGTTTAGATAAATCTTCTACTTCAACTGGATTGAAAGTTCCTAAACCTACGTGTAAAGTTACTTCTGCAAAATCCACTCCTTTGATTTCTAAACGTTTTAATAAATGTTTAGAAAAGTGTAGCCCAGCTGTAGGTGCAGCTACAGCTCCTTCTTCTTTTGCATAAATAGTTTGGTAACGCTCAGCATCTTCTGGTGTTACTTCGCGGTTAATGTATTTTGGTATTGGAGTTTCACCAAGTTCTACTAATTTTTCTCTAAATTCTTCATACGAACCATCGTATAGAAAACGTAATGTTCTTCCACGAGAAGTTGTGTTATCAATTACTTCAGCTACTAATGAATCGTCGTCTCCAAAATATAATTTGTTTCCGATACGAATTTTTCTCGCAGGGTCTACTAAAACATCCCACAAACGTTGCTCAGCATTTAATTCTCTTAATAAGAAAACTTCGATGCGTGCTCCCGTTTTTTCTTTGTTTCCGTATAAACGCGCTGGAAAAACCTTTGTATTATTTAACACCATTACATCACCATCATCAAAATAGTCTATAATATCTTTAAATAATTTGTGCTCGATTGTACCTGTTTTTCTGTTGACTACCATTAATCGAGATTCGTCACGATTTTCTGTAGGAAACTCAGCTAATAATTCTTCAGGAAGATTGAATTGAAAATGAGATAATTTCATTTAAAAATGTTTAAGTGTTTAAAAGTTTAAGCGTTTAAGAATTCAATTCATAAAACACTAAAATTCAGTCTGCAAATATACGATTATGAAATAGGCGTTGTCAAGTAAAATGTAGTTTATTTTTAAAACTATAAAATTAAAAAAATAAACTACTTCAAAATATTTGCATTACACTATTCTCTTACCAAATAAATCCATCCAGTTTTTTCAATACCATTTGTCAATTTTATGTAATAATAATACGTTGCAGCTGGCAACATATTGTCATTATAATCTTGCCCATACCATTCAGATTCATAATTATCTTTATTGTACACTTCTCTTCCATATCTACTGAAAATTTTTAGATTCTCAACATCATAACCCGACAAATCAAAAGAATCGTTTTTACCATCATCATTTGGTGAAATTCCACTTTGAATTCCACAAGCTGTTCCTTGAATTATTATTGATTCTATTTTACTACAACCATTATTAATCACTTGAGCACTATATTCACCAATTGCTTGAGAAGGAATTTGAATTAGATTTGTGCTACTTGTATAATTATTAGGACCAATCCATTCAATTGTAACATCATTTATGTTAAAACTATCGCTTTGCGGAATAACTTCCAATGTTTTAACATTATCAAGACAATCTTCTTTAAGAATAAAATTTGGCTGATTACTAATTAACACATCAATATTATGAATATCCGACTCGCAGCCATCCTTAGTTACAATTAGACTATAAACTCCTGAATCAAACAAATCTGAATCTTGAATCAATAAATTTTGATTTGTTGAAAAAAATCCATTTGGACCTTCCCATAAATAATTTACATTTTCAATACCAACATCTATTAAAATATCATCTCCAACACAAACTCCAATACTATTTGGAACATTTGTCAATATAGGTTTCTCTTTCAATTCAAGCGTAATTAAAGCATCATCGAATCCGCAATTTGCTGAAGAAACTGTATATAAAAATTGATATGTTCCATATGGTAATAAATTTGCATTCCATAAATTACCAGCTAAAGTATTACTTCCAGATATTTCAGACCAAACTCCATTTGAATCAAAACTACCACTTAAAAAATCATTCAAATCTATTACTTGTTGATTTTCACAAAATGACATACTAGAATCTAATCCTGCTTTTGGGCTTTCAAAAACATTTGAAATAGTTTCTGAAAGTTCAACATTGAAGCAAGAAGAGATGTTGCTTGCGTTAGTGATTTTAACTTTATAAGTTCCATAATCACCCAAATTGTTAAATGGATTAAAACTTAACACATTAGAAGTACTTAAAATATTGGCAGGATTTGAATCTTTCCACCACTCATAGGTTAAAAAAGGGTAATTCGGCACACTCAAACTAGCCTGCTCATTATTACATAATAATGTTGAAGTTATTCCAAAAGGAGCAATTGACGTAATTTCAACCAAACTATTTACAATATTTCCACAAGAATCTTCAACTTGAAAATTATAAATTCCTGGTGACAAACTTGAAAAAGAGCTTAAATTATTATTCTCTATCAAAAAAGGAGCGCCATCCTTAGTCGTTATTCTGTAATTTAATGGTGGGACGCCATCTGCAATTACTATAGCTTCAGAATTACCATTTAGGCAACCAATAGTGTCAACATTTATGATTGTTGGTCCATCTGCAATTTCGAAAGAATGAATAGTTTTTATACAATTAATAGACTGTCCAGTAAAAGAATAAATTTTAGAAACTTTAACTATTCTCATTATTCCGCTAAATTGCAAATTTATATTATTGACATAATTAGAAATAGAAATTCCATTCATCCCAGTCAAAAGTGAACCTTCAACATAATCATATCCGGTTATAGGATGTTCCCATAAATTAAGAGCTGAATTATATTTTTGAATCCAAAATACTTCACTATTATCTGAATTATTTGTATTACTGCTATGCTCAAGATATAAATTAAATGAGCCGCAATATTTTTGCAACTGTACATTAGTTTGAATTTCTTGATATCCAACAATATGTATTGAATCTGTTCTTGTTACTCCACAAAAATTGGTAGACTGAACTACATAATCTCCTTCGGGTAAATTAGATAAATAAATAGAAGTTCCTCCTATTATTGATAAAGGCAAAGGGAATGTTCCTGTATAATTTGATGGTCCACTTAATAATACAGCATTAGATATTAAAACATTAGAATCTACCCTAACAGAGCCATATCCATCATCGCACCCAGGCTTCTGTAATACCACAAATGGAGTTTGTGAATAAGGAGGCACAACAATGGTAAGATTATAAATATTATTACATGTATCAGTAATTTGAAAATTATAGGTTCCAACTGGAAGACCGCTAATAGAAAAAATATTAGTTATAGGGTCGATAAAACTTGATACATTATGTGGTATCGCATATGTATAAGCTGTTGGTGCTGAGGTAATAATCACCGACTGCATGATTGCCCCTTGCAAAAAAACCGTAACTTGACCACACCCATTAGAAGAAGCAAAATATGATGGATTAACTACAGAATCTTGAATTGTAACATTTTTTGATACTGTTCTCCCGCAGGCATCAGTAACTTGGATTGTATATGAACCATTTGGAAATGAATTTCCAATACCTCCATAAACAGTTGTTCCTGATGTAAAAGGTCCTGGATGAATTGTGTTAAAGGTTGTAGGATTAAAACCTACTGGAAAAGCAACAAAATCAATTGTATATGGCGCTACAAAATAATCAAGTGTAAGTGATAATTGCTTGGTCGTACAATCAATTTTCGAAACTAATATTGTAAAGTCAATTTTTTTATTTATCAAGTTATTATTGCTTTGGTAAACATTGCCACAAGCATCTGTTGCCTTGATATCATAATAATAACTCTGATTATGATAGAATGGTATTGTTAAACTAACAGATGAAAAAGTGTTATTTGCTATAACATTTGAAACAAAAGGAGAACCTCCACCTGGGGGATATACAGTATATTCAAATGTTATTGGATAAGCAATTTCATAACCTATTGGGACCCCAAAAAAATTAGTCAAATTTACAGTATTACACGATGGTAATTGTCCTGAAGTCAACCCTGGATCAATTACTAATGAAATTAATGCTTGTACAAGTGTATAAGTTTGCACAACAGCATCTCCACAAACATCAGTCACTTTTATTTCATAAATCCCCACACCTAAATTACTAAAAGAATTAGATGTCTGAGGTGAAGTTGTTACCGGTCCAGATACAATTTCATAACTAGCTGGATTTCCACTAATAATATTTACTGTTATTGCACCATCATTCCCACATTTAACCTTTTGACCCACAAGTGTATAATCTAATGTAGCTATATTATTATTGATTGTCACATTTTGCTGTTGAGACCCAGACAAAGCGCCAAGCGACTGCGTTGCAACAACAAGATAATCACCTGAATTCAAACCTGTTAGGGTACTTGAATTTAAAACCGCAATAGGCGAAACTATATTTGGCAATAAATAAACACTATATGACAATGTTGATCCAGCAGCAGTTCCAGAAACAGCAAATGTTAGACTACCATTCCCTAAACATGTTTCATTTTGAGGAGTAACTTGAAAAGTAAAATTTGAAAGTTGAGAAAAACTTATATTACTTAAAAATATAAATAAAATAATTTGAACTGTTTTATACATTGCTTATAGTTACATTTGTTAGTAGATGTATATTTTCATAAATGGTTGCGTTAAATTTCTTACTTTCTAAAACATTCTATTCCTATTACCTTCAAATCATCCCAAAAATTTGGATATGATTTTGAAACCACTTCAGCATCTTCAATTACTAATGGAACTTTCAGAGCTAATGGCGCAAAAGCCATAGCCATTCGATGATCTTGATAAGTGGAAATCATGACATTTTGATTGAATAAATTTGAAGGTTTCAATGATAAACTTTCATTTGTAACTGTAATATTTGCACCAAGTTTAAATAATTCTGATTTCAATGCTTCTAAACGGTCTGTTTCTTTAATTTTTAAAGTATGTAAACCTGACAGATGACAGCCTACTCCTAAACCGAAACATGTTATCGCAATAGTTTGAGCAATATCTGGGGAATTTTTTAAGTTAAAAATTAAAGGCTTTGTTTTATGGATATTTAGCTTTGAAATAGTAATGGAACTATCATTATTGAAAATTGTTTCAACACCAAAATACTTATAAATTTCGACCAAAATACTATCACCTTGTAAACTATTCTTTTTATAACTTGAAAGTGTTATTTGCGTGTTAACCTCAGACAAAGCAACAATGGAATACCAGTATGAAGCTGAACTCCAATCTGATTCAATTGTTAAAGAGATTGTGCGTTGGATATTGGGTTTTGAATTTACTTTAATTACGTTCTTTTTAAAAGAAGTTTCTACTCCTATTTCATTTAATAAAGTCAATGTCATATTAATATATGGAGCAGATGTAACTTCTCCTTCCATTGTTAATTCTAAACCTTTTTCTAATTTGGGTGCAATTAACAACAAAGCGGAAATATATTGACTACTTACATCAGCAGGGAGCGATACTTTATTTTGAGTTAATTGCATTCCTTTGATTCGAATAGGTGGAAAACCAAAATTTTCTTCATAGCTGATTTTGGCCCCCAATTGATTTAATGCATCAACCAAAATTTTAATTGGTCGTTCTTTCATACGAGACGAACCAGTAAGCAAAATCTCTTTTCCTTCTTGGATAGAAAAATAAGCCGTAAGAAATCGCATAGCAGTACCAGCATGGTGAACATCTATTTCAGAGCAAAGGTCTTTGGACAAAGGATTTTGTGAGTTTTGCAATGCTTTTTGCATAACTTCAGAATCATCTGAATTAGATGTGTTTTCTAAAATTAAATTTGCGTACAAAGCTTTCAACAATAACAACCTATTGGTTTCAGATTTTGACCCAGTAATTTTAACTTTTGCCTTCTGCAGTCTGCCTTCTGCCTTTTCTAAGTGTAAATTCATTATTTAGTAACCATTTTTAATCCAATAATGGATAAAATTAATGTTGTAATAAAAAAAACTCTCCAAAAAGTTGCAGGCTCTTTAAAAACAATGATTCCTACAAGAACACTACCTATTGCCCCAATTCCAGTCCAAACAACGTAGGCTGTTCCGATTGGCAATTCTTTGGTTGCTTTTACTAATAATATCATGCTGATAGAAAGGCATATAAGAAAACCTCCATACCAAAGTAATGAAGTATTTCCTGTTGATTCTTTTGCTTTTCCGAGGCAAGTTGCAAAACCAACTTCAAATAAACCTGCTATTATGAGTAAAATCCAGTTCATTTTTTGTTTAATGTATAATTGTATAGTGTATGCTGTATAATGTAAGTTGTAAAATCAATATACATTATACAATTTTACATCATACAATTACTTTAACTTTTCATTACTATGATGTCTATCGTGATCGCGTTTTGTTTTAAAATCCATTTTTTTATCAAAAGCAGCCTGTAAATCTACACCTGTTTGATTGGCTAAACACAACACAACAAAAACAACATCTGCAAGTTCTTCACCTAAGTCTTTATTTTTATCTGATTCTTTTTCAGATTGTTCACCATATCTGCGGGCAATAATTCGAGCAACTTCTCCTACTTCTTCTGTTAATTGCGCCATATTTGTCAACTCATTAAAATAACGAACACCATGTTCTTTTATCCAATTATCGACTTCTAGTTGTGAATTTTTTAAATCCATATTATTTTTTATCTGTTTTATTTTTATTCAAAAACGGAATTCCAAATACTTGCAGAAATCCCATAAAAACCCCAAAAAAAAGTGCTTGAAAAACAAATCTAAAAGTTTCCATTTTTACTTCCATAAAGTAAATAATTACACTGTAAAGCACTGTGTTTACCAGAGTTAAAATTAAAAATCTTATTGAATTTTGTTTCATATTATTTCTTTATTAGTACAATTTTCTCGTTTTGTTTTAAGACAATTTGATTGAAAAACTCTTTTAAATGTTGATAATATGAACTTTCTATGATTGGAGTATTAATCTCTAAACTGCAAGCAAACTGAATTGTACCCATGTTTTCAGCAACAGTATATTTGAATGACCCCATATTCTCTTCCATAATTAAATTTATAGGTTCAGGCTTTGATTCTAAAACATATCCTTCAGGTATTTTAATGCTAAAGGTATAGGAATCTTTGATTGGAAAATTAAAATCTACTGGATATAATCTGTTTTCAGCTTTAAATGGATTTTCTTTCAACTGGTGGAATAACATTGGTGAAAAATATATTTTAGAACCAATAATATCAACAAGGCTATTACTAGTAAAGCTATACGTTTCAATAATTGGTTTCGTCAAATCGTTTAAATTATCTAATTTATATTCTTCAACTAACGAAAGGTTTTCTATCTTCTCTAGCTCCTCTATATAATTTTCCTGATTTCTATTTCCATTTTCATTTCTAAATAAAAACGCATAATAATCTGTTAATTGCTTTCTTTGCTTGCCTTTTATTGTTCCATCAGATTGTAATTCTGCCAACATCGAAACATTTTCAATAGAATTTTTTTTAGGATATAAATCTACCATTTCAGACGTCCCATCCTTACGAATCATCCTTCCAAACCAATTCATTGCCCGTTCTGGAATAATATTTGGATTTGCATTTTTATTAGTAGCATCTAATAAAATTATTGTCTTATTATCTAATTCAACTCCAGCAATAACATAGTTATAACCATTTCTATTGGGGAAAACAGGAATTCCATTTAACCTTGTACTTACAAGAATAGGATTGGCATTTATGCCTCCATATCTCAACATTGCAATTAAAATTAAATTAATATCTGCAACATTTCCGATATTATTTTTATATGCACTTTTAACACCTCTATCGGTATAATATCCCATATACCCATTCCAATTCATTTTTGTTTTTACAAAATTATATATGACATCTATTTTTTGCTCATCTAAATTAATATTATTTAATAAAGCCTCAATATCCACTTCAAAATAATTTGTTTTATTAAGCTCACCTCCAAACTCTTCAGCATCATATATTGTTTGAACTACATTTTCCCAATTTAATGCGTAATTCTTGTAATCTTGATTTGGATATCTAGTAGCCGCCAATTCGTGACTAATAGAAGATGTATAATTCTTTATATTATTTACATACACTTCGTCATTAAACGAATTAATACTATCTAGTATATATTTAGTCTCTACTTGTTCATAATCTATATTTGTTGTAACAAAATTATTCTTTACTGCTGTCTCATATATACCTTTTCCTTGAACACGTTCAATTTCTCTTAAAGTTATTGTTCTTTTCTTTTTATCAACAGAAATTATTGGGTTCAATCCTCCTCTTATATTTGAGTTAAAAATAAAGTATTCTGGTATTTGAGTAACATATTCCGAATATAAAACTGGTATTTTCTTTTCAAATTCCCAAATTGGAAACGATGATATAAATGGTGACCTAATAACATATTTATATTCTATAATAGTTCCTTCTTTTACATTTGGCATTGTAATTTTTTTTATGCCCCAGTTTTTATTTACCTGTTCCTCAAATTCTCCCTCGCTTTTTAATTTTGTTTTTTCAATTTTATCCCCAACTAAATTATACGTTATAGCATTGGAAAAAGTAATTTGTTCTTTGGTACTATTGTTTTCTATGTAAAATAGCACTTCATAATTTCCGTAAGAATAACCTTCTTTTTTATATATTTTAATTTTGTTCTCAACTTCCGTAATTATTTTGAATCCATCTGTTTGACTATACTCAAAATATGTTTTTCCTTTAGAAAAAAGATATTCAGCAACCGCCGATGTATCCGTAGCACATCGATCTTGTTTAAGCTCATCAAGTGTCACTTTTCCAAGCTTATATTCTTGAGAAAAAACAATATTTACAAAAAATATTATTGTTAAATAAATTATGAATTTAATTTTTTCCATACTATTATAGTTTATTAAATAAAATTTTTGAATTATCATGTTTTACAATTTGTTCAATAAATTGTCTATAATTTTCATATTCTGATTTGTCATAAAACCCTTGTTTTATTATTAAGGTTCTTTTATAATTAATTAAATTATTATTTGTAAGTATCTCAAACTTATATGTTCCAAACTTATTTTCAATTGTAATATTGTCTGGCAAAGCTTCTATTTTATAATCTTCGGGTATGCTAATTTGTATAATATCTATATCCGTATAACCTCGTTGTATTTCAAAAGGCTGTTTTCTGATTCTATATCTTTGAGGAACGTTAGTTTTTCGATTAAAAATATTAACTGGAAGCATAAATGAGTTTCCAACAATGCTTACATAATTCTCAGCATTTATAGTAAGATTTTCCGTAAATTCAATTAGCTTTTTATCATTTTTAAATGAATAAGCATTTATTTTTAAATTATTCAACCAATGAAATCTAGATGATTTATAATGTTTTTCAACATCTTCTTTTGCTTCATCTTCTATACCATATATATCATCATACTGAATTCCTTTAGAAACAATCTTAACGACCCCACTGATTGCGCCATTACTATTTAATTTTACAGAACCCTCGGTAAGTTGGATGTTATCAGATTCGGTGTAAATAGTTGTTTTTATTATTTCACCTCCATCCGGCTTAATCAACAATGCATGTCTATCATCAGTAAAATCCCCTCCAAAACCGAAAGGAATTTTTTGGTTGGTACATTCTAAAAAAATATTTTTATCTCCATTCGGAATCGTTAATATAACATGATTTCCCTGTTTTGAAACAAAGTCTTTTTCAAAGTCTTTTTTCCTTGAATCACCATATATAACTGTATAATATGAATTAACTCCAACATTTTTCAATAAAACTCTTGTATAATTTGAGAGCGCTTTACAATCACCATAACCTAATTTATCAACGTCTAATGGCAACATTGGTTTCCAACCACCAATTCCTAATTGAATACTTACATATCGAGTTCTATTTTGCATAAACTCATAAACAATTTGTGCTTTTTTTAAATCATCCGTCTCATTTGCCACTAATGCTTTTAACTTATTTTTAGTTTCTTCACTTATCTCTTCCGATTCTGAAACTAAATTTTTATACCATAATATTCCAAATTCTTGCCATGATTTAGCACTACCTTCAAATCCTTCTAAATTAAATTTATCTAATCCAAAAACTACATTTGGAAGAATTTTGTCTGCCGATGGAGCATAATCTTCTGGCTTTTCAGCTAAAATATTTTCCGCAGAAAACATAATAGTATTTGAACTTTCACTTTTTTTTATCAGTCTATTTTCAAAGTTTTTTTCTTTATATTTAAAGCCTAAAGAATTAATAAAATTAACCGTTATTGAAGATTTTTCAACACTCTCAAAATAATCGTCTATAGGATACCATGTTGGAATAAATGCTGTATTAATAGTTTCAACTTCGCTTTCAAATGCAATTGTAAAAGGATAACTGGTTGGCGTATAATCTAAGTACAACATTCTTCCATCTGTCAATACAGAAAACCCATCAGCAACACTTTGGTCTCTAAAATCTTTCTTTTTTATCTTTTTAATTTCAGAACCAAAATCATTGTATATAATAGCCTCAATGTTTTTTATTTTTTCTGATTTACTATAATATTCTTTTGCGTCAACATTATTCAACCCTAAACTATTAAGCACAGTAACGACCTTTCTCTTTTTAATAGTTAAAGAGTTTTGTGAATTAACCGAAATCAATATTTCTTGATTTCTAATAATGCTATTGGCATTTTCAGCTAAATCTTTAGGGATTAGCAAACTTGAATATTTAATCTCTTGTGAAAAAATTAAAATAGAATTTAACAGTAAAAATGTTAGGGAAAACTGTTTCATTAGGTTTATTCTTTATTTTTTGTATCGATTATAATTGTTACCGGACCATCATTCACTAAACTCACTTTCATATCGGCTCCGAATTGCCCGGTTTGTATATTTTTACCCAATTCTATTTCCATTTGTTTTACGAAAGATTCATAAAGCGGAATAGCTATTTCGGGTCTTGACGCTTTTATATAAGATGGGCGATTCCCTTTTTTTGTTAGTGCATGTAAAGTGAACTGACTTACAACAACCATATCACCATCAATATCTTTAAGAGATAAATTCATCACATCTTTTTCATCAGCAAATATGCGAAGATTAGCAATTTTTGATGTTAACCAAACAATATCTTCTTGGTTATCTGTATCTTCAATTCCAACTAAAACTAAAAGTCCTTTTTGAATTTGGGCTACAATTTCGTTATTAATGGTAACCGATGATTCTGAAACTCTTTGAATAACTGCTTTCACTTTTTACTTGATTCTTTTTACTTTTTACTTTCTGGTTTCATCACTTGCCTTTCGCTCAGCGTCATAAATATCTGCGCGATATTGCTCTTCATCTCCTTCTAGAATTTGAGTATAACTTTTATACCTCGACCAAGCGATTTCATCATTTTCAAGTGCTTTTTTAACGGCGCAATGTGGCTCATCTTTATGTAAACAATTGTTGAATTTACATCGATCTTTCAGGGCAAAAAATTCTGGAAAATAATCGCCAATTTCTTGCTTTTCCATATCTACAATTCCAAAACCACGAATTCCGGGTGTGTCAATAATTTTAGCACCAAATGATAAATCAAACATTTCCGCAAAAGTTGTAGTATGTTTTCCTTGTGCGTGCGATTCAGAAATTTGTTTGGTTTTTAAATTCAACGAAGGCTCTAATGTGTTTACTAGAGTAGATTTCCCAACTCCAGAATGACCAGAAAACATTGACACTCTATTTTTCATTAACGCTTTTAATTCGTCAATTCCTTTTCCGTCTTTTGCAGAAACCCTTAGGCACTTGTAGCCAATTTCAGTGTAAACGTGTTGTAAATATAATTGTTCGTCTAATGTGGGGTCATCAAACGTATCGATTTTATTAAATACTAAAACAGCTTCTATTCCATAAGCTTCTGCTGTTACTAAAAATCGATCTATAAAACTTGTTGTTGTTGGCGGATTATTAATGGTTACCAATAAAAAAACCACATCAATATTAGACGCAATAATATGCATTTGATGTGATAAATTGACTGATTTTCTAACAATATAATTTTTGCGTTCATGAATGTTTATTATGACTCCTGTAGTTTCATCAGTTGTGTTTTCAATATCATAATCTACAAGATCACCAACAGCAATAGGATTGGTGCTTTTGATACCCTTCATTCTAAATTTACCTTTAATGCGGCACTCCAAAAAATCACCATTTTCTGTTTTAATGGTGTACCAACTTCCGGTAGATTTATATACGATTCCTGTCATTCAAAGTTAAAAGTTAGAAGTTTTCAAATTCTACTTCAATTAATTACAGCAAATATAGTGTTTCATATTAAAAGGTTATAAAAAAACCAAGAAGATAATTTCTTGGTTTTTTAAATTATTATAATGTCATTCTGCCTAACTTATCTTGTGATTTTCTTGAAGCATATATAATAAACTCTTTATTACTCTTTCTATAATAAACTCCTGGCCTTATTACCAATTCATTTTTAATAACTTCTTCAGGATCTTTACGTGTAATATTTCCTTGGTTATCAAATTGAAATAAAGTTGGTACGGCATTATTATAATTCCCTAATGTCTTGATTTCATCCATATCCGTAATCCCTTTATTTTTTTTGTTGTCATTAAAAAGTACATTTAACTGACCATCTGCGTAAATAGGAATAGCACTTAAATATTCTGGGCCCTTACCCATAACTCCTAATTGAAAAGAAATACCGATAGCGACATTAAATCCACCATTTCCACCCATTCCAAACATTGAAACTGAAGCTACTGTAGCTGTTGCATTTTGATCTTTTGCAACTACATTACTCCATTCTAAAGAACCATCCGGTTTCAATGACGTAACAATCATTTCGTTTGTGTAATAAGTAATTGGTGTTAATCCAAATGGCCCTATACCTTGAGTTTGTCCAACATAAATAAATCGCTCTTCTGATAAAATAATTAGCCCTCCATCATTTTTTTCAATAATAGTATGAATTTTATAATACGGCTTTACGTCCTTACCTTTTTTTGCTTTTCTTTCTCCTAATAATTTTACTTTAGTAGCGTAATCAAATTCATTAAATTTTAAATTATCATTAATATTCGAATTAATATCAATAGTTGCATTAAAAATTCCTTTCAACTCTCTATTTGCTTTACCATTTTCTCTGACTGATGAGTAAAAACCAACTAATTGTACTTTATCATTATTTGTTGACATCATTGAACAATTAATAATTTCTTTCCCTTTAAAATTAATATCAATTATTTCTTTTTTGTATCCATTACCTTTTTTGAAAGCAAAAACTTGAAATTTTTCAACTTGTTCTTTCTTTTTACTATCTCTGTAACTTTCATTAATAACTAAAAACGCATCATCTCTATAATTCACATCAAAGTCAGAAATTGTAAATTCAAAATCTTTTTTATTATCATCAAAAGAAACTTTTTCTGTATTAGAAAATAAAGTCGTTAAACTTGAGTCAAATAATTTTAAATCATATTTCATTGCATCCTCTTTACCAAATAATGATGCATGCATTGCTAATAATTTAGTTTCATCAGCTGATGTTTTAAAGTAGAAATCTCCTCTTCTTGATTTTTTTTCAACTTCGGCTTCAAACAAGGAAATCATATTTTTACTTAATTTTCCGTCTTCAGAAAACTCAATACCTACTAACTTGAAGATTTTTTCTTTACTTTGATATACACTTCCAATAATGAAAACTCTACCATTTAACATAATAATTTCTTCAAATTCAATTTCTTTATCCTTTACTTCTGGAAGTTCAATTGGTTTATTACTAACTAATTTCATTTCTTTTGAAGTGAAAATTTTCAAAAAATATCCTTTCCCTTTTAACCCTAATGCATAAATTTTATCATTAGATTCTCCAATTATTTTTACAATTTTTCCTTTCTCATCTGTAATTTCTTCACCGTAAGTTAATTTTAAATTTTCAATATTATATTGCGCTTGAGACAAATTAATCCCTGACAACAATGTAATAATAGCTACAAATAATAATTTTTTCATTAAATAAAAATGTTATAGTTTTAAATTTGATGCAATAATACAACTTAAATTCATAAAAATTTATTTGTTAAAAACATTTATTAAACAAAAAAGACAATCAAATGATTGCCTTTAAAACATTTATGATTTTTACTTATTTATGACTTTCTCTTGGTGCATAATACTTTCTTGGTGAATTGCTTTAAATAATTGCATAACAAATTCGTTACTCAAGCCTTTTTCTTCACCTTCCAAAATCATTTTACCTAGGATTTCATTCCAACGTTGATTCTGCAAGATGGCAACGTTTTTCTCTTTCTTTAACAAACCTATTTTATCGGCAGCTTTCATACGATTTCCCAAAATCTCTAACAATTTGCCATCAAATTCATCAATTTGCATACGGAGTTTAGCCATTTTTTGGTTGTATTCGCTTTCATCATCTGTAATTTTTCGCACTTTTAGATCTAAAAACATTTGCTTTAAAACCATTGGCGTTACCTGCTGTGCTGCATCACTCCACGCGTTGTCTGGGTCAATATGTGTTTCAATAATTAATCCATCATAATTCAAATCTAAGGCTTGTTGTGAAACTTCTTGAATCATATCTCGCTTTCCTGTAATATGTGAAGGATCACAAATCAGAGGTAAATCAGGAAAACGGTTTTGTAAATCAATCGCAATTTGCCATTCTGGATTATTACGGTATTTTGTTTTTTCATAGGTAGAAAATCCTCTGTGAATTACACCTAATTTCTTAATATTCGCATTGTATAAGCGTTCTAAACCTCCAATCCATAAAGATAAATCAGGATTTACAGGATTTTTCAGTAATACAATTTTATCTGTCCCATGTAAAGCATCTGCAATTTCTTGAACTGCAAATGGGTTTACAGTGGTTCTAGCTCCAATCCACAATACATCAATATCGTGTGCTAATGCTAATTTTACATGGGCTGCCGTTGCCACTTCGATTGCCATTAACAAACCTGTTTCTGCTTTGGCTTTCTGCAACCACTTCAATCCAATTTCTCCTACTCCTTCAAATCCGCCTGGACGTGTGCGAGGCTTCCAAATTCCTGCACGGAAAATCGAAACGTCCGAATTTTTCAATTCGTGTGCTATTTTTAAAACTTGTTCTTCGGTTTCAGCACTACAAGGTCCAGCAATAACTATTGGGTGATTCAACTGAAAATCATCTAACCAAGTGCGTAATTCTTTTTTATTTTCCATAACCATTATTTCACTGTAAAATTACTATTTATTCTTAAATTATTATTGCTTACTTCTTTCATATTCGCCCAAAACCTTGAAATGTGTTGTCATAATTTCCATTACTTTTTTCGCTTTTTCAAAATGTTTATATTTTTCAAAAACCACATCAACAAAAAACGCATAAGTAAAAGGTGCCTCTATAATAGGTAATGATTGAATTTTTGTTAGATTCAATTTGCAATTATTCAACACATTTAGAACGGTTGCCAATGAACCCGGTGTATCATCTAATTCAAATTTTATCGATGCTTTATTAATAAGTCCTTTCGAAATTTCTTTGTTGGACGCTTTTAAAACCACAAATCGTGTTTTATTACTTTTTACAGTGTGAATTCCGTCAGCGATAATTTCCAAATTGTAAATTTCGGAAGCAACTGGTCCAGCCAAAGCACCAATTCCTTTTAATTGATTTTCTTGAATACGTTTTGCGGTAATTGCAGTGTCAGAACTTTCTACCAATTTGATATGTGGGTATTGGTTGAAGAAATTAGCACATTGCAACAAGGCAATTGGATGCGAATGTACTTCCTTAACATCTTCGATCTTTTGACCGGGCAATACCATCAAATTCATATGAATATCCAAAAAATATTCACCAATAATGTGCAAATCATTTGAATCGATTAAAGCATAATTAGGCAAAATAGCGCCTGCAATCGAATTTTCAATCGCCATAATTGCTTTGCCAGATTGATTATTCTTTAGACTGTTTACAACTTCTCTAAATGAACCACACTCATCCAAAATAATTGCTTCTCCAAAATAATGATGTGCAACTTGATGATGAAATGACCCTTGAATTCCCTGAATTGCGACTTTAACTTCCATAATATATGTGCAAAAAAAATCCCGATGTAAATCGGGATTGTATGTTTATAAAATAATTTCTTGATTTATTTAATAGCAAAACAATCCCTCTTCTTTATGTAGAAGAAGTTAAAAGAATTGTTATAAAAAAATGTGCTATTTATATTCATAGTGCTTTTGACATTGCGTTTTGCTAAAGTAATAAAAAATATGGTTTTAAAATACTTTTTTAAATAAATTTGAGTTCTTTTAAAAAAGGTTATTTTTGCTAAAATTTATAAGCTATGTCAATAGAAGTTCAAAATATTTCGAAAAATTACGGAACCCAAAAAGCTTTAGACAACATTTGTTTTTCTGTAAAAAAAGGAGAAATTGTTGGTTTTTTAGGCCCAAATGGTGCTGGAAAATCAACCTTGATGAAAATTTTGACCACTTATTTAACAGCCGATAGCGGAACAGCTGTTGTTAACGAACACGATGTGTCTTTGGCACAAAAAGAAGTACAGAAGTCGGTTGGATATTTACCAGAACATAATCCGTTGTATTTGGATTTATATGTTAGAGAATATTTGGCTTTTAACGCCGATTTACACAAAGTGACAAAATCGAGAATTGATGAAGTAATTACTTTAACAGGATTAACACCTGAAAGTCATAAAAAAATAGGCGAACTTTCAAAAGGTTACCGTCAACGTGTGGGATTAGCAACGGCTTTATTACATAATCCTGATGTGTTGATTTTAGATGAGCCAACAACAGGTTTAGACCCAAATCAATTAGTAGAAATTCGTGATTTGATAAAAAACATTGGGAAAGACAAAACAGTTTTTCTTTCAACACACATTATGCAAGAAGTAGAAGCTATTTGCGATAGAATTATTATTATTGATAAAGGAAAAATTGTAACCGATAAAAAACTAAATAATCTTGTTACTGAAGAAGCAGAACAAATTATTGAGGTAGAATTTGACAAAAAGGTTGATGAGAATATTTTTATTTCACTTCTTAATTTAAAAACTGCTATAAACACTCATGATTTAGTTTGGGAATTAACCTTTACCTCAACTACTGATATGCGTCCAACGCTGTTTGATTTTGCACAATCAAACAATTTGAGAACATTACAAATTGTATTGAAAAGTAAAAACTTAGAACAAATTTTCAGAGAAAAAACAGCAAAAAAGAAATAAAAAAATCTCCTTATAAAAATTCATAAGGAGATTTATTCTATAATTTAGTTCAATTAATTCAATGTTGCCAGATATTGCTTTCTTAAAGAAAAATAATCATCATAAATAACAGAAAGTGCATATTCAGATAAATCTTGATTTAAAGTTGTACTGTAAATAAATTCATCCTCAGTAAAACCATATTTAGTAATTGCTTTTTTGATATATTTTACAGCAACTTCTTTTTTTCCATCTAAAAAGTAACAATTTGCAACCTCTACAAAAACTTCTTTTAAGTTTTCATCTCCAGCATTTTTAATGTATGATTCATAAGCTTTTATAGCTTCTGTATAGTTCTTCTGCTTACCAAACTCCCTAGCTTTTGAAAGAATTGAGTCTAATTCATTTGCAAAGTTTAACTGAGAAATGAATAAAATTACGAAAGTGTAGATAATTTTTTTCATACTATTTGGTTTTTGTTCATTATAAATTTACAACCTTTTTTTGAATAAAAAAATATACATTTACTAATTAAGGCAATATTTAACATTATACAATAAAAAATTTTAACACAATTTGTAAATAATATTCATTTTTTAATGCTTTTTATTTAAAAAAATTAATTTAAAAATTTAAAAATCGATGAAATACAGAAAAATTCGAAAAAATACGTTTTTTATTAAAATTTATGTGTTTAATCGAATTTATGTGTTTTTCGTCGACAAATTTACAAAGTTTCACTTCTTAAATTATTGTAGCACGATTTAATAACAATTTATTAATCTGAAAGTATGATAGTTACAATTTGCGATACATCACTCTATTTACAACAAAATTCAATTTTGACATAAAAAAATCTCCTAAGCGCAAAACACATAGGAGATTCGACTTTAAAAAGAATTATAATTAAAAAATTTCTTTTGCTATTGCTTTTACATTTTCGGCTTTTCCCATAGAATAGTAATGTAAAACTGGAATTCCAGCTGCCACCAATTCTTTACTTTGTTGTGTACACCACTCTATTCCAATCTGTCTTACGGCATCATTATCTTTTGCTTTAACTACCTCCATAATCAAATCATCAGGCAATTCAACGCTAAAACGATGCGGAATTAAGTTTAACTGTTTTTTAGTAGCTATAGGTTTTAACCCCGGAATAATTGGAACAGTAATTCCAGCGGCTCTGCATTTTGCCACAAAATCGAAGAATTTTTTATTATCAAAAAACATTTGGGTGATGATATAATCTGCACCATTTTTGATTTTTTGCTTTACGAAATGAATGTCACTATCTAAACTTGGAGCTTCCATATGTTTTTCCGGATAACCTGCAACTCCAATGCAAAAATCGGTTTTAGTGGAATTTTGTAAATCTTCGTCCAAATAAATCCCTTTGTTCAAATTGCTGATTTGTGTTACTAATTCTGAAGCATAAGCATGGCCTTCTTTTTCAGGTTTGAAGTAAATTTCGCTTTTAACTGCATCACCTCGAAGCGCTACGACATTATCAATTCCTAAGAAATCTAAATCAATCAACAGATTTTCAGTATCTTCTTTGGTAAAACCACCACACAAAATATGCGGAATAGCATCTACTTGATATTTATTCTGAATTCCAGCACAAATCCCAACCGTTCCCGGTCGTTTTTTAACTACTTTTTTCTGCAGTAAACCATTTTCTAACTCTTTGAATTCATATTCTTCACGATGATACGTAACATCAATAAATGGCGGATTGAATTCCATCAAAGGGTCAATGCTATCAAAAATGGATTGAATGTTTTGTCCTTTTAAGGGTGGTAAAATTTCGAAGGAGAACAAAGGTTTTCCGTTGGCGTTTTGTATATGTTCAGTTACTTTCATCTTAATCTGCTAAATTGGGTGAGAGCCATTTTTCGGCTTGTTCAATACTAATATTTCTTCTTTTGGCGTAATCTTCTAATTGGTCTTTTTTAATTTTTCCTAAACCAAAATATTTACTTTCTGGATTCGCAAAATAATAACCTGAAACCGATGACGCTGGCCACATCGCCATGCTTTCAGTTAACTTTACTCCTATTTCTTGCTCTACCTTTAATAATTTCCAAATCGTTGGTTTTTCTAAATGGTCAGGACAAGCAGGATAACCTGGAGCAGGACGAATTCCTTTGTATTCTTCTTTGATTAATTCCTCGTTAGACAATACCTCATCAGAAGCATAACCCCATATTTCCTTACGAACTTTTAAATGCAAATATTCCGCAAAAGCTTCTGCTAATCTATCTCCCAAAGCTTTTACCAAAATCGAATTATAATCGTCTAATTGTTTTTCAAATTCCGAAGCTTTCTCATCCACTCCAAAACCGGTTGACACACAGAAACATCCTATATAATCTCGTTTCCCAATTTCTTTTGGGGTTATAAAATCGGCTAAAGCAATATTTGGAGCTCCAGCAGTTTTTTGTGATTGTTGACGAAGCGTCAAAAATTTCTCAACTTCGTTTGAAGTGACAACCTCAACATCATCATCATTTATTGTATTGGCTGGAAAAATTCCTAAAATTCCTTTGGCAGAAAACCATTTTTCCGAAACAATTTGAGCAAGCATTTTTTGTGCATCTTCAAACAAATTCGTCGCTTGTTCACCTACAATTTCATCAGCTAAAATCGCTGGAAATTTTCCATACAATTCCCAAGACTGAAAAAATGGGGTCCAATCGATGAAATTTACTAATTCCGATAGTTCAACTTCAATGGTTTTGGTTCCTATGAAATTTGGTTTTACCGGTTCGAACGTATTCCAATCGATTTTGAATTTATTTTTACGCGCTTCTTCAATCGATAAGAAATTTTTCTCACGACTTCTATTCAAATACCCTTCTCTAAGCGTATCATATTCTTCACGAAGTGATTTAGCATAAGTAATTTTAGTCTCTGGTTGCAATAAATTGGTTGCAACCGTTACCGCACGAGAAGCATCATTCACATGAACCACAGTTTCTTTATATTCTGGCGCAATTTTCACAGCCGTATGCGCACGGGAAGTTGTCGCACCGCCAATCATAACTGGAATTTTGATGTTCAACTTATCCATTTCTTTGGCCAAATACACCATTTCGTCCAACGAAGGTGTAATCAAACCGCTCAAACCAATAATATCTACATTTTCTTTAACCGCAACTTCAATAATTTTTTCTGGCGGAACCATCACACCTAAATCAATAATTTCGAAATTATTACAGGCTAAAACTACTGAAACAATATTTTTACCAATATCATGTACATCGCCTTTTACAGTTGCCATCAATACTTTTCCAGCCGAAGAAGATTTTCCATCTTTTGAAGCTTCAATATAAGGAAGTAAATAAGCCACCGCTTTTTTCATTACACGAGCTGATTTTACTACTTGTGGCAAGAACATTTTTCCTCTTCCGAATAAATCACCAACCACATTCATTCCGTTCATAAGATGATTTTCGATAACTTCTATAGGTTTTTCAACCAACTGGCGTGCTTCCTCCACATCAATTTCGATAAATTCGTCAATTCCTTTCACTAATGAATGCGTTAATCGTTCTTGAACCGAACCATTTCTCCATTCGGCAATAGCTTTTTCATTTGATTTTACATCACCTTTGAAACTTTCGGCTAAATCTAGCAAACGTTCTGTAGCATCTTCTCTTCTGTTTAATAAAACATCTTCAACATGTTCTAAAAGATTTTTATCGATTTCATCATAAATCTCTAACATTTCTGGATTTACAATTCCCATTGTCATTCCGTTTTGAATGGCATGATACAAAAAGGCAGAATGCATCGCCTCACGTACTTTATCATTTCCACGGAAAGAAAAGGACACATTACTCACACCTCCAGAAATATTTGCATACGGAAGATTTTCGCGAATCCATTTGGTTGCTCGGAAGAAATCTAAAGCATTTAGTTTGTGTTCTTCCATTCCAGTTGCAACTGGAAAAATATTGGGATCAAAAATGATGTCTTCTGCTGGAAAACCTACTTGGTTCACCAGAATATCGTAACTTCTTTTACAAATTTCAATACGTCTTTCGTATGTGTCAGCCTGACCCTTTTCATCAAAAGCCATAACAATTACAGCTGCTCCGTATCGTTTGATTAATTTAGCATGATGAATAAAAGTAGCTTCTCCTTCTTTTAGAGAAATCGAATTCACCACGCCTTTTCCTTGAATGACTTTCAAACCCGCTTCAATAATTTCCCATTTTGAAGAATCAATCATAACAGGAACTCGAGCAATATCGGGTTCGGCAGCAATTAGATTTAGGAATTTTGTCATTGCATAAACACCATCTAACATTCCTTCATCCATGTTGACATCGATGATTTGCGCGCCACCTTCTACTTGTTCGCGTGCAACCGAAAGCGCTTCATCGTACTTTTCTTCTTTAATCAATCGAAGAAATTTTCTAGAACCAGTTACGTTTGTTCGTTCTCCAACGTTTACAAAATTGGTTTCTGGAGTTACAATCAAAGGTTCTAAACCTGATAATTTTAAATATTTATCGGAATTATAACTCATTACTTATTCTTTTATAGTGTTTTGCAACATCCTTCCAAAAGGTTTTACTATCACTAACATATTGGCAAACCCAACATCGTTGTGAATTTAAAAATGATTCGAATTGTATTTTTATTGTTCTGTTTTTCATTGTAATATTTTATGCCACGGATTTTACCGATTAAACGGATTTCAATTGTTGCGTTCTAGGTTTGAATTCTTTTGCTACCTCAGCTATTAATTTGATGTGATCTGGGGTTGTTCCGCAACATCCGCCGATAATATTTACTAAATTTTCCTGTAAATATTCACGAATTAATTGTTGCATTTCCTCAGGCGTTTGGTCGTATTGCCCGAAAGCATTTGGCAAACCTGCATTGGGATGTGCCGAAATATTTAATGAGGTATTATTTCCTAAACGTTTCAAATATGGTTTCAATTGATCAGCTCCTAAAGCGCAATTAAACCCAACACTCAACAATGGAATATGTGAAATCGAAATTAAAAAAGCTTCAACCGTTTGTCCCGATAATGTTCTTCCCGAAGCATCCGTAATAGTTCCGGAAACCATTATAGGAATATCAATGGTTCGCTCATCTTTCACTTCTTCAATTGCAAACAAAGCGGCTTTTGCATTTAACGTATCGAAAATAGTTTCTACCAAAAGTAAATCGCAACCACCATCTATTAAAGCTTCTACTTGCTGTTTGTAAGCGATTTTTAAATCATCAAAATTCACCGCACGAAATCCTGGGTCGTTTACATCTGGTGACATTGATGCTGTTCTGTTGGTTGGACCTATAGAACCAGCTACAAATCTTAGCTTATCAGTAAATTCGTCTGCTACTTCACGAGCGATTTTTGCGGATTGAAAATTCAGTTCGTAGACTAAATCTTCCAAATAATAATCCGCCATTCCAATAGTAGTTCCCGAAAAAGTATTCGTTTCTACAATATCAGCACCTGCTTCAAAATAAGCACGATGAACTGATTTTACAGCTTCTGGTTGGGTAATGGAAAGCAAATCGTTGTTTCCTTTTAATGGATGCGGAAAATCTTTGAAGCGCTCGCCTCTGAAATCTTCTTCTTCAAATTTATAACGTTGTAACATCGTTCCCATAGCTCCGTCAAGCACGAGAATTCGTTTTTTGATTTCTTCTTGAATTTTTGACATATTTTTTTGTTACACAGAGTTACGCTAAGTTTTCACAGAGTTTCACAAAGTTTATATTATTAATATGTTATCAAGAAATTGGAAAAAAATTTCCTTAGGTTATCTGCTTCCGATAAAATCGAAATAGAATGTAGCACCTTCTACAAGTGTAGGGTTGCTAAGCTTTCGCAGGGTCTATTCCCTCCAGCTTTCGTGATAACAAACAGTATGTTTATGAACTCTGCAAATGTAGTGACAAAATTGAAATAATGAAATATTTTCTGAAATTTCATTAAATAAATATTATTTATAGATTTATATTCCGTTTTTTAATATTAATTAAGAATATAAATCTATAAAATAATTTAAAAACTTTTATTCTAACGCTTGCTTTAAGTCATTGATTACATCTTGAACCGTTTCTAAACCAACCGAAACGCGAACTAAACCATCTGTAATGCTTACTGCTAAACGTTCTTCTTCAGTCAATTTACTATGAGTTGTGGAAGCTGGGTGTGTAACAATCGAACGTGTGTCACCTAAATTCGCAGATAAGGAACATAATTTGATTTTATCTAAAAACTTTCTTCCTGATTCAATTCCTCCTTTAATTTCAAACGCTACAATATTTCCGCCTAATTTCATTTGCTTTTTAGCGACTTCATACTGTGGATGCGATTTTAGAAATGGATATTTTACGGAAGCAACATTCGGATGGTTTTCTAAAAATTCGGCAACTTTTAAAGCGTTTTCGGAATGTTTTTCGATACGAACTGGCAACGTTTCTAAACTTTTTGACAACACCCAAGCATTAAAAGGCGACAAAGCAGGTCCGGTATTGCGAGAAAACAAATAAATTTCACGAATTAAATCAGAACGCCCAACGGTTACTCCACCTAAAACACGACCTTGACCATCGATTAATTTGGTTGCAGAATGAATCACTAAATCGGCTCCAAATTGAATTGGATTTTGAATGTAAGGAGTCGCAAAACAGTTATCGATGATTAAAATCAGATTGTGTTTTTTGGCAATTTTACCCAACAATTCTAAATCTAGAATATCAACTGCTGGATTGGTTGGTGATTCCGCGTAAAGTATTTTTGTATTTGGTTGAATGAAATTTTCAATTGTTTCTGGTTTGTTGACATCGAAATACGAAGTGGTGATGTTCCATTTCGGAAAATATTTGGTGAACAAAGTATGTGTCGAACCAAAAACACTACTCGCCGAAACAATATGATCGCCCGAATTCAATAAAGCAGCAAAAGTAGAATACACCGCTGCCATTCCGGTTGCGAAAGCGTAGCCGTCTTCTGCTCCTTCCATCAAACAAATTTTCTCAACAAATTCAGATGTATTGGGATTGGAAAATCGGCTATAAATATTGCGTTCTTTTTCTTCTGCAAAAGAAGCACGCATGTCTTCCGCATCTTCAAAAATAAAACTGGAAGTTAGATATAACGGAACGGAATGTTCTAAATATTGCGTACGTTCTAATTGCGTTCTGATGGCTTGGGTTTCTAATCCTAAATTTTGGTTACTCATGGTTTTTGTTTGTTGAATTGTTTAGTCGTTGAACTGTTAAAGTGTAAAACCCACAAGACTTTTACATTTTGCAGGTTTTGGAGTTTGGGTGGTTATAATTTTTTTTCAGATAAACGTAAAATATCGCCAAAAACGCCTCTTGCAGTTACGGATGCTCCAGCTCCTGCGCCTTGAATTACGATTGGTTGTTCTCCATAAGATTCAGTATAAATTTCGAAAATAGAATCCGAACCTTTTAACGAACCTAAAGCAGAATTGGCTGAAACTGAGATTAATTTTACTTCCAATTTTCCTTTGTCTTGTTGCAAATCGCCTGATAATTCTCCAATGTAACGCAACACTTCATTTGGACCTTGAGCGTCTTTGATGTTTTGATAAATTCCGTCTAATTCTGATAAGCGTTTTAAGAAATCCGTTGCGCTTCCTTCACGTAAAGCCTCTGGAATTAAATTTTGAATTTGGATTTCTTCAAATTCGTTTTGTAAATCTAATTCGCGAGCTAGGATTAATAATTTTCGTCCAACGTCGTTTCCGTTTAAATCTTCTCTTGGGTCGGGTTCGGTGAAACCTTTATCGATGGCTTCTTGCAATACTTCGCTGAATTTTTTGTTTTCAACTGAAAAATTATTGAACAAATAACTTAATGTCCCAGAGAAAACACCTTTAATTTTGGTGATGTTTTCACCTGACAAATGCAGTAATTTTATCGTATCAATTAGAGGCAAACCTGCACCAACATTGGTTTCGTATAGATATTCTTTTTGGTTATCTTTTAAGACTTTTCGCAGCTTTTTATAGAAATCATAACTTACTGTATTGGCGACTTTATTTGACGAAATCAAATCGAAACTATTTTCAGCAAGCGAAATATAATTTTCAATAAAAGTCGAACTGGCGGTGTTGTCAATCGCGATTAAATTTTCCAAATGATGTTCTTTCGCGTACCCAATAATATCTTCCACTTTATAATCTTGCCCTTTATCTTCTAAAGTTGCTTTCCAATTTTCGCTAATTCCGAATTTATTCAACAATACTTTCTTTGAATTCGCAATCGCAAATACATTCAGCTTGATTCCTTTTCGCTTTTCAATGTTTTTTGCGGATTCTAAAATTTGGGAAATCAAAGTTCCACCAACCGTACCGTGACCGAAAATAGCGATGTTGATTTTTTTCGCTACTCCAAAAATTTCGCCGTGAATCACATTTAAAGCGCGTTTGAATTCATCTTGACTGATCACCAAACTGATATTTCTTCCCGTAACTGTATTATTCAACAAAATTGGTGTGATTTTATTTCGGATTAAAGCCGTGTATGGTTTATGAAAATTGGTTAAATCTTGCCCAATAATCGAAATCACAGCAATATTATCGTTTACCGAAATCTTATTGACATCTTTCGTATAAAAATCGGTTTCAAATTCTTTTTCCAAACCAACTAATGCTTTGGAAGCCTTATCAGAACTCACTACCAAACCAATTCCTCTTTCCGAAGAACCTTGTGAAATGATGCTAACACTAATATCGTTTTCAGCCATTACTCGAAAAATTCGCGCATCTACACCAGTTTTTCCTAATAAACCTCTTCCTTCTAAATTAATCAACGACACATTGGTTAAAACCGAAAGCGATTTGATCCCTTCATTGGTTTGTTCGGAAGTGATTAAAGTTCCTTCACTTTCTGGATTGAAGGTGTTTAAAATGCGCAACGGAATGTTTTTTTCCACCAAAGGAATGATGGTTTTGGCATGTAAAATTTGTGCTCCAAAATTTGCTAACTCATTCGCTTCGTTAAACGATAATCGCTCGATTTTTTTTGCATCAGCAACTAAATCTGGGTTGGCGGTGAAAATTCCGTCAACGTGTGTGAAATTTTGAAATTCTTCAGCGTTTAAGTAATTCGCTAATAATGAAGCGGTGTAATTACTACCATTTCTTCCTAAAGTAGTGGTTTCGTTGTGTAACGTTGAACCTATAAAACCAGTTACAATGTTGACTTTATCTGTGTTTTTTTCGAAATAATCCAAGACATTTCGCTTTGAAACAGCGTCAATTGGTTGTGCATTTCCAAAATTTATATCCGTTTTTATCAATTGTCGCGCATCTGAAAATTGTGCTTTAATGCTGTTCTCATTCAACACATAAGCTACATATTTTGCGGATAGAATTTCGCCATACGCAATGACTTGATCTTTGATTTTTTCGCTGTAATCTCCTAAAAGCGAAACACCCTCTAATAACTTTTGTAAAACTGAGAATTCTTCTTCAAATATGTTTTCTTTCAAGCCTTCCAATTGGTATTTTTTGAATTGCTCAAAATCTGCTTGAAAACTGATGTTGGCTTGCGCTTTTTTTAGTAAAATTACCAATTCGTCTGTAGCATTTCCTCTTGCCGAAACTACGACTGCAATGGGTTCGCTATTGAAATATTTTTGAGCAATCGTTTGAATTACTTTTTGCAATCCTTCTCCGTTTGCTAATGATTTTCCTCCAAATTTTAATATTTTCATTTTTTTAGATTTTATTTTTCAGTGGTAAAAAATGGTATCGCTTTTTTATTGGATTTTGCTTTCGCAAAAAGTTCTGTGAGCGATTTCATCTTAATTAAATATAGGTTTTAGTATGTTGTTTAATTGTTCAAATTCTATCAAGAAAGCATCGTGTCCGTGAATGGATTTGATTTCGTGATAAAATGCGTTGTTTTTGTAATTCTTGACTTCTTGAAAAGCCGTTTTGATTTCGTTTGCCGTAAAAAAGTAATCTGTGTCCACACTTATTAGATGAATATTTGACGAGATACTTTTGATGACATCTGATTTATTGTTGCTTTTAAAAATATCCGTAGTTTTCAATAAATGATTCATGAGTTTGTAGGCCGAAAGTTGAAATCGATTTTGCAATTTTTCTCCGTGATGCAACAACCAACTTTCTACTTGAAACAATCCTTCTGAATTTTGCAATTTGGTGTTAAATTTTTCTTGTAATGATTCAGATGTTCGATACAATAACATAGCGTGAATTCGAGCATCGTAAATTGGATTTTTGGAATTATTCAGAATCAAATCTTGAATTAACACATTTCCAATCAACCAATCAGAAGCTTTCCAATTTGTTGCTACTGGAATTAAATTTGAAATCGCTTTTGGTCGAATTCCTGCCATTTCCCATGCAATTGCACCGCCTAAACTTCCGCCAATGACTACAAAAACTTGATTCACTTTAAACGAATCAATTCCTTTCCAGAATAAATTAGCAATATCGTGGTTTGTAAAATCTTGATAATTTTCAATCAAATTTTCTTTGTCTTGATAGCCGTTTCCGGGAATATTGAAAGCTAAAACTGCATATTTTTTGGTATCGATAATTTTATCATCACCAATTAAGGATTGCCACCAACCGTTTTCACCAATAACTTGCGAATTTCCTGTCAAAGCATGATTCACCACTACCAAAGGAGCCGAACCAATAGATTGACCAAACAATTGATAGGACAAAATCACTTTTGATTGTACTACTCCATTTTGCAATGGAACAGTATTAAATACGAACTTTTGAATCTTACACATTTTTCTTTAAAAAAACAAAGACTGCCTTTAGGTGCGAACTATTGGCAGTCTTTGAAACAAACAAAAACCTAAACTAAATTTTGAACTGGCAATTTTTCGAAAACACTTTGTAAATCGGTTTTCAAGTCTTCAATATCTTCTAATCCAACTGATAAACGTATTAAATCTTTCGTTACTCCAGTTGTAATTTGTTGTTCTTCTGACAATTGTTGGTGCGTAGTACTTGCAGGATGAATGATTAATGATTTTGTATCACCAATATTCGCTAATAATGAGAAAAATTGAGTCTCATCAGCTACTTTTTTAGCGGCTTCATAACCGCCTTTTAATCCAAAAGTTACGATACCACTTTGTCCTTCTGGTAAATATTGTTGGGCTAAATCATAATATTTTGAAGAAATTAATCCTGGATAATTTACCCAAGCCACTTCTGAACGTTTTTGCAACCATTTCGCTAATTCCAAAGCATTTTCACTATGCTTTTTGATTCGGATAGCCAATGTTTCTAATCCTTGAATAATTTGAAATGCATTAAATGGACTCAAAGCAGCACCTAAATCGCGTAAACCTTCGATTCTAACTTTTGCTATGAACGAAGCTGCACCTAATACTTCATAATATTTCAATCCGTGATAACCTGCAGAAGGTTCTGTGAATTCTGGGAATTTTCCGTTGCTCCAGTCAAAATTTCCTGCATCAATGATAACACCTCCAAGCGAAGTTCCGTTTCCACCGATGTATTTCGTTAATGAATGAATGACGATGTTAGCTCCGTGTTCGATTGGGTTTAGCAAAAAGGGTGTTGCCACTGTGTTATCCACAATAAAAGGCACTTTGTAGGTTTGTGCGGCTTTTGAAATGGCTTTTAAATCGAGTACATCTAATTTTGGATTTCCTAAACTTTCGGCGAAGAACACTCTGGTATTTTCTTGAGCTGCATTTAAGAAATTTTCTGGATTTGATGGATCAACAAATGTTGTGGTGATGCCTAATCTTGGCAAAGTCACATTTAATAAATTATATGTTCCGCCATATAAACTGTTAGAAGCTACTATATGGTCGCCCGCTTTTAATAATGTTAATAAAGCAGTTGAAATAGCAGCAGTTCCTGAAGCGGTTACGACAGCTCCGATTCCGCCTTCTAATTTAGCTAAACGTTTTTCTAAGATATCGTTTGTTGGATTATTTAATCTTGTATAAATAAAACCAGCTTCGGCTAAACCAAAAAGATTGGCAGCGTGGTCTGAGTTATTGAACACGTAGGAAGTAGTTTGGTAAATTGGAACGGCTCTTGTTCCTCCATTTTTAGTTATGTCGTGTCCTGCGTGTAATGCGTTTGTTGCAAATTTATTTGTGCTCATGATATTTTATTTTTGATGTTATTGTGTTTTTAAATGTATTTTTTTGATTTTACTGAGTTTGATTCAGCTACACATTCGACAACATCGTCTTGGATTGTAAATTGCTATTTTCATACTGTTGTGTTATTAGAAATAAAAAACCTCTGCTTTAGACAGAGGTTATATTGATTATTTAAGTTTCTTTAAAAATATGCAATACAATACCTCTGCGGATTATTCCACATTGTCATACAGATATAGCAAATTGTAAAGTTCATTTTTATTTCTTTTAATTTGATGGAGCAAAATTAGATTTATTTTCTAAAATAAAAAAATAAATAGATTATTTTTCTAAATTTTGTTATTTTAAAACAATTTTATAGATTTTTATTCATATAAAACAATAAATAACAAAAATAAAATCTATTATAAAAGAAAAAAGAAGCAAAAGCCTCTTTTTTCTTTTAAATTACGTAAAATATCTTTTAATTTTTTACAAATTTAGCAGTCCCTTTTCCTTCATTCGTTTCAATAGATACTAAATATATACCCGATGATAAATCTGAAACATTTAAAGAATTAATTACTGAAGATTCTGAAATCACGATTCTTCCATTTATATCAGTAATTGTCAATTTAGTAATGGACAATTCATTTTTTATAGAAATATTTAGCACATTATTAACAGGATTAGGATATAGTGAAAAATTATTTTTAAAAAACGAATCAGAGCTTAACGGTCTATCTACAGAAAATGAATCAACTCCAATATAATCTGAATTAGCTCCAGAAGGACCTCCATTTGTAACAAAATATCTAAATGCAATTTTACAATTAGTAGCTGTTGGCAAACCAGAAACCGTATAACTATACAGAGTCCATGCATTAGGATAACTTGAAGCAACTAGTGATGGATTTACATCTAAAGCTAAAGTGGTATAATCACCAACTCCTGTTGCACCAACTGGGTTAGCTGAAGCCGCTCCATTAGTACTAATTCTTAATTGTAACCTATCTGCATATGCAGGTGAAGTGACAGTTCTTGTATAAAAAGTGATAACATCTCCATTAACAAGACTAACCACAGGAGTCATTAACCAATTACTAATCGTATTGGCTCCAGCAGTACTATTATAATTACATGCAACATAAGAATTAGTAGCCCCAACATAGGAGTCAAAAGGGCCTCCACTAGCTACAGGATTCCCTTGAAACCAATCTGGGTTAGTTCCAATAACAGTACTTTGATTAGTTGATGTCCAACCAGAAGTCGCTAAATTAGCATAAGTATCAAAACCTTCGCTAATTAAATTTTGCGCTTGAAATGTTAGCGATACTAACAAAAAGCTAAAAGAAAGTAGTTTTTTAACCATATCAATATGTTTTAAAAATTCAACATAAATATATGAATAACAAGCAATTACAAGTCATATTTTCGATAAAGCATACAAAAATTCCGATAAAGTACATTTTTAAAAAAAATAAGTAAACAACTATTTGGAATTCAATTTCATTTCATACATTTGCACCCTAAAACAAAGAGGAAAAATTTGAACTGATTGCGACCTCATTAAAAAAATGCTAAAGCAGTATTCCCTACTCCTTTACGCTATTTGCAATCATATTTTTTCTCACTTAATTTATAATAAAATTTAATTATGGCTTATTTATTTACGTCAGAATCAGTGAGTGAAGGGCATCCTGACAAAGTTGCGGATCAAATTTCAGATGCATTAATTGATAACTTTTTAGCATTTGACCCTGAGTCAAAAGTAGCTTGTGAAACATTAGTTACTACAGGTCAGGTAATTTTAGCTGGAGAAGTAAAATCAAACACTTATTTAGATGTACAAACTATCGCAAGAGATGTAATCAAGAAAATTGGTTACACGAAAAGCGAATACATGTTTGAAGCAAATTCTTGTGGAGTTTTATCTGCAATTCATGAGCAATCTGCAGATATTAATCAAGGAGTTGACAGAGCAAGCAAAGAAGAACAAGGTGCTGGTGACCAAGGGATGATGTTTGGTTATGCCACAAATGAAACTGCTGAGTTCATGCCGTTAGCTTTAAAATTATCTCATCAGTTATTACAAGATTTAGCTGATTTAAGAAGAGAGAACAAAGAAATCACTTACTTACGTCCGGATGCAAAATCTCAGGTTACTTTAGAATATTCCGATGACAACAAACCAGTTCGTATTGATGCCATTGTAGTTTCTACACAACATGATGACTTTGCTGACGAACCAACAATGTTAGCGAAAATCAAAAAAGATATTATAGAAATTTTGATTCCAAGAGTGATTGCTAAAAATCCTCAATACGCTCATTTATTTAATGATGCGATTAAATACCACATTAACCCAACAGGAAAATTCGTAATTGGAGGACCTCACGGAGATACTGGTTTAACAGGAAGAAAAATTATCGTAGATACTTACGGTGGAAAAGGTGCTCACGGTGGTGGTGCATTCTCAGGAAAAGACCCATCTAAAGTAGACCGTTCTGCTGCTTATGCTACACGTCATATTGCTAAAAATTTAGTTGCAGCTGGTGTTGCTGATGAAATTTTAGTACAAGTATCTTATGCAATTGGTGTTGCTGAACCAACATCAATCAACGTAAATACTTATGGAACTGCAAAAGTGAACTTAACAGATGGTGAAATCAGTAAAGTAGTAGAAAGCATTTTTGATATGCGTCCGTACTTTATTGAACAACGTTTAAAATTAAGAAATCCGATTTACAGCGAAACGGCTGCTTACGGACACATGGGAAGAACCCCTGAGACAGTAACAAAAACATTTTCTGCTCCTGGAGGCGAGACAAAAACATTAACAGTTGAATTGTTCACATGGGAAAAATTAGATTTTGTAGACAAAGTAAAAACTGCCTTTAAACTATAATTTAGTAATTCATAATAAAAAAATCCCGCGGTTGCGGGATTTTTTAAGTTTGCTATTTTTAATTATTTTCTTTTCTTTAAACCTTTAATAAATTTATACAATAAATAGATTAATAAAATTGTAAAAACAAAAATAAAAAGTTGCCATAAAAAAAGGCTCAAGCTAAAGTTGTCAATTTTAAATTCCATATTTTAATATTTTAAAAAGAATTATATCTCTTTTGTAAAAAATGTACACCCTTTTTCAAACCAACTTTCTCCTTCAATAATTGGGATCATTTCAACATCTACATCCTCTCCTTTATAGCCAAAACCAGATAATTGATTATTACCTAAAAATTCGTCTAATTCTTCATCTATAAATGGTTCAAGGTTATTTATTATTAGATATGCAGCTAAAAGAACATTAGATTTTAGATTTTGAAGATTTTTATCTACAAACTTAATTTTGCCTAAAACTTCATATATAGAAATAGGATTGTATAAATGAAAATCAGCAACTTGTATAGTTTCTCTATCTTGAACGTCATCAGGATATTTAG
Organism: Flavobacterium sp.; assembly: GCF_035299005.1. GTDB lineage: Bacteria > Bacteroidota > Bacteroidia > Flavobacteriales > Flavobacteriaceae > Flavobacterium. The sequence continues at coordinate 26,284 of NZ_DATGXL010000005.1, read as the reverse complement.
GTAAATTATAATTTTCCGCTAATCTATGAAAAGCAATTTTAGCTTGCTCTTGTTCAGAATTTGAAACTGTTTCGATTTCAGACAACATTTGAGATAATTTATTATCTGTACTTATCCAATTTTCTAATGGATTGGTTTCGTTATACTTTTCCATATATTTTTTCTCTTTCACCTCCATGAAACCATTCGTATGTTGATAGCTCTAAAGGTTTAAATTCAATGCTTGTAATTTCTTTTTTTCTAATTATTTTTTAACCTCTTAAAAATCAATCTACCTAAGAACACAAAGAAAAATATCAAAGCAATATAAACCGCAACTGTAAAATATGAAATCACATAATAATTATCGTAAATACTAAAATAGATAAACTCTTCTTTAAAAAAAAGCTGATTAATAATAATATTGTAAAGATGATAGTATAAATAATATTTTTCATGGCTAAATTTATTTACTATTTTTATCTAAAAATTTAACTATTTTTCTATATAATTTAATTAGATAATATAATATAAAAATAAATCCGATAAGCAATAAAACTTGTAAAGCAGCCGAAAATGGGTCAAAGAAGTATGTAGTTTTCATAATTTTAGTCATTTATTATAGTTGAAGAAATTATAGTGCCCGAATTTTTGTTAATGGAAATTTCTGTTGCCAGATTTAACAATAAAATAGCGACTTTCAGTTATGCTCGAAAGCCGCTATTACTACAAACAGTGGTTATAGACTGAATTAATTTTCCTTTATTACATCAACATATACTTTATCTACATTTCCATTATTAAAATGAATTGTTAAGAAATAAAATTCTGCACTCAAATATCCTTTATAACCTAATAAGTATTTCCACTCATTACTATTTGGTGGTTCATTAGATTTACCTAATTCATTTTGAACTTGAACAGAATCTTTACCAATTAATTTTTTTTGATTAATGATGTCACTAACCATATGAATTCTGCTATTGGGATTTCCCAACCATTCTTTTTGATTGTATTTTTTGCTTGAAAAATTAGGATCAGAATTATATAAAAAATAAAATAAAATTAATAGAGTAGTCATAATAAATAGAATAACTTTTGTTTTCATGAGATTATATATTTAGTCAGTTGGTGTTAAAATTCCATTAAGAATGAATAGTAAATGCCCAACATAAACTTCAATTAAAATAGAATCTGCAATGTCGGAATCACTTGTTAAAAAATTAAATGACATACTTATTGATTTTTCACGACCTTTTTGGTTATTATGTAAATCCATTTGTTTTGGTAATCCACTTGAATATGCTTCATGAGCATCAGTAAATATTTGAGTAATATTTGAACCAAATTCAGCAGTACCTAGAGCATTCCAATAAGCATGTCTAAATGCATCTGCCCTGCCATCTTCAATGCCTGTTAACGTACTGTTTGCTACTAATTGTTGAGCTTTGTCCAATGCAGTTGTAGAATTTTGAATATGCAATAAAGCTTTATCTGGAAAAAGACTAAAGGCAAGTAATTCAGCTGGATTTGGATCTTCCTCCAATATGTCAAAATTGGACAACATATATTGATTGTCCTTCCACCATCCAAATGGCATTCCGTCATTTTTTCCAGGATAGTCAGATATAGTAAAAACAGGTTGCTGATTGTTTAATAATTCATCAATCAACTCCTTTACAAACTGATTGCTTTGAGCGTTGAAATTATTTTGTGCCAGATAACCTTCAATAGATTCTACAGCATTTCTATTTCTTGGGTTATTCCACCAATTCAATTGATCAGAAGTTAAATTTGATAAAAATTCTTCTAATTCTAAAGAAATATCTGGGCAATTTGAACAGCCTACAAATGATGTGTTTATAGTTGAATTTGAAATAGCACCATTGCCAATATTTTCAACTCCATCAGAAATATCTTCGGTTTCATCAGGAGTTCCATTAAGTGAACCACCATTTGAAGTGTCATATACCCATTGACAATATGAACTTTGAACAACCCATCCACCACAATATATTCCTTGTCCAGCACCAACTAGCTCCCCTTCATTACAAGGAATACTTGGATCCCATACATACGATTGAAAACATACATATTGTGCCATTGCTACTCGATTACTTAATACATTACTTGGATTAAAATCAATTAAATAATGTTTTACTACATTTTGTTCTAATTGCTGCTGAGTCATGTTTTGAAGTTCATTTAGAGGATGACCATAATCAACTAAATAGGTTAAGATTTGATTCTCTTCAACATGAATAACAAGGTTTTCTAAAACTGTAGTTTCACTGGCTCTATAAACAGGAAATGTATACGATTCTGAAACACCGTCAGCAATATAAAGTGCTTCATCTGTATTTATAAAGAAATCGTAAATAGGATCATAAACAACTCTGCTATTGGCAAGTTTGCTTTTGAAATTTTGAATTTGTCCTAACTTTTGCGCTATCGCATTGTTTTTATATATTTCAGAATGATTTATTTTTTTGATATTAAACTTACTTTTCGTTTGTGGAATTTGGTTTTCATACAAATCTTCACTACAAGAAGTAAAAAAAAGTAAAATAGTTAAAAAAGAAAGGAGGAATTTAATTTGTTGCCTCATAAAAATGTTTTTTTAAGTAATGAAATTTTCGCTATAAATATAATAAAGGTAAAATGAAACTATATTACAGATTTTCTGTACATTTTGTTAAAGTTTTTGATTTTATATTTATGGATTTATTTAATAGACAAGTTTTAATAAAAAATCCCAAACTCTATTTGAATTTGGGATTTCTTTAAAACCCTATTTAAATACGTTCGATACTATTTTAAATAGGTAATTGTACGTATTAAAAATATGTTACAACGTATTTTAATGGAGTATGAGTTTTTACAAATTATATTTCAAACTTAAAATCAAATATCGCGGTTGTACTTTGTAACTTGAAAAAGTACTTGTACCTCCTAATTGACTAAAACTATTGCTATCTAGTGATTTTGTATCCAACAAATTGGTTCCTGATAATTTCCATTCCCATTTACTATCTTTCTTTTGATACATAATATTCGCTGATAAGAAATCATATTCGCTATCAATTGTTTTTGATTTATTGTAATTATGAAAAAAGTTATATTCCGATGTGAAAGAAAACGCTTCTAAGAAATAATACTCTAAAGTTAATGACGGACTATCGGTATATACAATATCAGAAAAATTATCACTAATTGAATAATTGTATGACACACCTAAATTTGGCAATTGTTTAAAATTAGTCGAAAATCCTAATGAATAACTTTGATTAAGTGATTCCGTAGTTTGAATAGCTGTTGGGTTATTATCTGGGTCTGTATCAGCATCTGGATAAACACGAATATTATTAAACTTATTCCATCCAATAGAAACACGAGCATTAGCTTTATAATATTTAAAAAACGAACGCCCATAATTTGCACTTCCACTCAATGATTCTTCTGGAAAACTAGAATTAATATTGACCGCAGAAGAAACCTGATTTACTCCAGAAAATAATGCTTTGTTTTTTATAGCATCAACTTGTTTAGTATAAGAAATATTTGCAAAAATATTTTCAAAATTAAACATGTTATATTTAAAATAACGCAATGAATGTACTTGAGAAGTTGAATTTTCTAAATATCTATTTCCGCTAAACAAGCTGTTATAATTTGAAAAAACATAACCTTGTGCTAATTTGTTGATATCAGTAAAATTATTGGTCAACGAATAATTATAAGTTAATGTTTCAGATTTTTTTATTTGCCACAAAGCATAAACATCTGGTAGAATTCTTGTAAAAGATTGCTTATTTGAAGTCCCTAGTTGCTCGTCATTCATATTGTATTGATGCACACTAAATCCAGGATTGAATGTGAATTTTCCTGTTAAAAATTTATAATGCACTCCAAGAAACACATCGTTAAACATATAGTTTACATCATTACTGTTCTCGGTAGCGGTTAAATTATTTTGTGTACCATTATCTAATATTTGAAAAATAGAAGAATCGAAATTTTGATACGAATAAGTATTTCCTATAGTCAAATTAATATTGCTTTTGGGTGTAATCATATAATAATAATCAAATTTCGAATCTAACTTATTCGTTTTTACAAAACGTTTTTGACTAATATCGTCTCTAGTTTGAGTAGTGTCATAACCCGACAAAACGAAAGGCTGTGTTTCTAGATTAGCATTATACAAAGGATCTTCATCTTGGTACATGTGTTGCATTTCAAAAGCAAAAACATGTTTATCACTTAATGTGTAATAATAATTAAGATTTTGATTGATAGAAAATGGATTCTGTTTTTTATTGGTATAAATATCAGAAAGCAAATTAGAATATAAACTTGTATTCTCTTTTTGATCTGAAAATTTTACCAGCGCATCATAATCAAAATGCACTTTCTCAGAAGGAACATAACTCGAACTTAATTTCAACAATGCTTGTTTACTGTCTTGTCTAGTGAAATCTTCTTTTGTTTCTGAAACTATTTGAGTTGAGCCATCAGGCAATTCATCCGTACGATTTGATACGGTTTTTGTTTCAATTTCAGTTTTGTTCCCTAATAGAATTCCAAAACCACTTAATGTCCATGCTTTTGAAGGATTGAAACTAAAATTTGCCGCCCCAAAAGAGGATTCAATATTAGCTGCTTGGTTATTACGAAGTCCCAAAATACCTAAATCATTTGACACTACATTGAAAGAAGAACCGCCTTTTCGCATCATGTTTTTGAATCCGCCTGTAAACTTAAAATAATCTTGAGCTGTTAATGGTAGTTCACCAATATTATTTTTATTCCCAATAACATTTAAACTAAATTTTGGATTGTAGTAAAACAATTTCGGATTAACAATATACCTATCTTCTTCGTGTCCAACACCTATACCTGCTGTTATATCCCCAAACCAAAAGTTCTTTTTCCCATCTTTTAATTTAATATTAAGCGCAACATTTTCCTCGTTATTTTCTAATCCTTTTAAATTAGTAACCTCGTTATAATTTCGTAAAACTTGGATTTTATCTAATGCATCAGCAGGAATATTTTTTGTGGCTAATTTTGTATCTCCATCAAAAAAATCTTTCCCTTCCACCATCACCTTTTGGACTTTTTTGCCTTCAACTTCAATTTCTCCATCTTTATTTACTTCAACTCCTGGCAATTTTTTTAGTACGTCTTCTAATTTTCGTTCTGTTCCATTTTTAAATGAATCAGCATTATATATAATTGTATCTCCCGAAATTCGCACTGGCATTTCATGAACAATTTCAACTCCTTTTAACAGAATTCCTTCTCTTAAAACTACGTTATAATTCATATTAGAACTACCGGTTTGAATCGTTTTTTCATAATTTTCGTACCCTAAATAACTTGCTTTGATAATATAAGCAGTATTAGCATTCAAATTCAAAACAAATTTTCCTGCTTCATTTGTAATAGCATAGGCATCCATTGCTTTTGTTTGCTGATTTACAGCCATAATGTTTGCCATTTCTAACCCAACACCTGTTGAATCCTTGATAACACCTTCAAAACGAATATTTTGAGAAAAGGCACCTGTAGAAAGTGCCATTATAAGAAATGTGATTAATTGTTTCATACTTTAAAATAAATTATCTTCCTCCACTCATTCTAAATCCGCCACGTTGTTGTCCTCCAGGACCCGAATTCATTTCACGCATTTCTTCCATTTTCTTTTTAACAATTTCGTCGTATTCTTTTTGAGTTACTTCTTTTCCTTTGGTAGCAGGAACAATTTCTACTTTATCTTTTGGGTTCATTACAATTTTTGAACATAGAATAATTGTTTTACCATCGTTTACTTCTAAAATTAGCCCTGGTAACCCCCAATAATTTTCAGGCCCCTGATTGACTGGAATTTCTGGACAATACCAAGCAGTAATGGTGTTTTCTTTTGGCATTTCCCAATCATCTGTAAAGTTTGTTTTTTTTGCTTTAGTAGAATCTTTTACAGTTTCTTCCTTTTTATCGCCTTCTTTATTTCTAAATCTAAAATTTCTAAAATCAGATTCACTTACTTTAACAACTGCTGTTGCTTTAAAACAAGTATAACTTCCTATTTGCTTTGATTCTCCGTCTAATTTCCAATCATATTTTGGCAATGAATCTTTAATTAAAAATTCTTTTCCAAAAAATTCTTTATCTACAATTACTTGTTTTTGTTTTACATTTTTATAATGCGTTCCGCCTCCACCCATCATAGACATCATCATTCTGCCTCCACCTTGCTGTCCTGGTGCATCTAATTTTTCTTCCTCTTTATATATTGAAGCCGATTTATCAAAATTTAAAATAAATGTTTTTTCAAACATTTTTTTCATACGCTCTTCAATCTGTTTTTGCATTTCAGGAGTAATATCTTTATTTCCTTGCATGCCTTTCATAAAATCTGCTGTACTTGTTTTTGATTCATAAACCGCCATACCTTGAAAATTCTGAGCTTGTATAAAACCAGAAATCATTAAAATTGAAGCAATAATTATTTTTTTCATTGTTATAGAATAAATTAGATACATGTTTAGACCTTCAAAAGTGCAAATTGTTACACAATTTATCTACTAATTTTGTGTTAAAGTAGTATATTAGACACTTGAATCTCAAATTAGTTTAAAACAATGTTACGAAAAAACGCTGTGTTATTTTGTTTTCTTTTTCTTTTTGCTAAAAGCATGTTTTCTCAAGAAACAATTTTAACAGAAAAAATCAATTGCACTAAAATACAAGCTGAACTATTTTTAGGATTTGACAACCAGCAAAACTTCTATACCACAAAAGACAATGTTCTTTTAAAAAATCATTTACAAAATCATTTTGAATATAAAAATGTGCGTTTAGGAAAAATTTCGAGAGTTGATTTTCAAAATCCATTGCAAATTGTGGTTTTTTATAACGATTTCAACACTGCAATTTTATTAGACAATCAATTAAATGAAATAAAAGAAATAAATTTTAATTTCTTATCTGAGTCTGTTAATGTTGAAGCAATTGCATTATCTTCTCAAAACAAATTATGGTTTTTTGATACAATCTCTTCAAAAATTGGACTATATAATTTAACAAATGATGCTCTTAATTGGATTACAACTAGTTTGGAAAGCCCTGTAAAATATTATCATTCAAACTATACCAATTTTTATTGGCTTGATACTAAAAATAAGCTCTACTCTATTTCAATTTACGGAACAATTAAAACACTTGGCGAGTTACCAAATTTTGATAAAATTCAATTGATTAATGACGAAATAGCAATCTATAGCCATGAAAATCAACTGTATTATTATGAAATTAAAAACAACAAGAATTTAAAAATTAAAATTGCTGAAAATTTCGTTACTAATTTTTTCTTTGCGGATGGAATTTTAGCTATTTTTACCCAAAATGAAATTACTAATTATAAAATAATTTTACCATAATGCACATAGCAGTAGCAGGAAACATTGGAGCAGGAAAAACAACGCTTACCCGATTATTAGCAAAACATTTTAAATGGGAACCACACTTTGAAGATGTAGTAGATAATCCATATTTAGACGATTTTTATCATCAAATGGAACGTTGGAGTTTTAATCTTCAAATCTATTTCTTAAACAGCCGTTTTCGTCAAGTATTGCAAATTAGACAAAGTGGAAAAAACATTATTCAAGATAGAACCATTTATGAAGATGCACATATTTTTGCTCCTAATCTTCATGCTATGGGATTAATGGCAAATAGGGATTACAACAACTATACTTCTTTATTTGAATTAATGGAAGGCTTGGTTGGTTCTCCAGATTTATTGATTTATTTAAGAAGTTCAATTCCTAATTTAGTAAGTCAAATTCACAAAAGAGGAAGAGATTACGAAAACTCAATTTCAATTGATTATTTAAGTCGCTTGAACGAAAGATACGAAGCTTGGATTCAAACCTATGACAAAGGGAAACTTGTAATTATTGATGTAGACAATATAGATTTTGTTAACAATCCAGAAGATTTAGGAAATATTATTAATAGAATTGATGCCGAGTTAAACGGATTATTTTAGAATAAAAAAAAGGGATTTAATGTCCCTTTTTTTTATTCTAAAATAATTAAAAATTATATTCAATTCCTACACCTAATAATTGCTTTAATTGAACTCTTGGTCCTTTTATAACTTGAACGCCAGCCTCTTCTTCTTTAAATTTGATATCATCATCATAAAGCAAGTGGGTTCCAATGTTTGCTTTCACATATTGATTTACGACCATTGCTAATTGCAATTGCCAATCTACATCAATATTGCCAAATTTATTAATATAGTCGGTGTATAAGCTAATTCTGTGTTCTAAGTTAATATTTTTATATATTTCTTTTTTCCATTGATTCGTCACTAAAATACCTACTTCTGTTCTCGTGTTTTTTCCTTCTCTAATTAAATTACCATCAATATCGTAAACTGCTTTATCTACACCAAAAGCTCCTTGATTAGCTAATCGTTGGTCAAAAACAAGGGTTGTTTTATTTGTTAATGGAGACAAGTAAAGATTAAAATTCAAATCTTTTCTAGAATATTCAGCTCCGATTCCTAAAAATATATAGGCTGGTGCAAATGGTTTTGAAATTGCTAAATCAGTATTGGGATAAGCGTAACCATTTGCAAATTGAGTATTAAAGTTAAACTTCCCTGCATAGTACCAATTTGAAATTGTATCTTTTCTATATCCAAAAGTAGAATTTACTTGAAGTTGATCATCCGTTTTTCTAACATCTTGAGCTTCTTGTTTATTTATACCATAACGTGTAATTAATTCATTTTTCCAATGTAAATTTCCATTAGTATAAGTTCTTATAAATTGCCCTTTCAACAACCCAGAAACTGAATTATTTCCTCCTGCATTCCAATTTACAAAAGTAATTTGGGAGATATCTAATCCTATTTTGTTTTCTTTAGTCCAATTTGAGGTTGAATCAGGTAATTCGGTTCTAACAATTTGCGCAAAATTATTTTGTAAGGCAAAAAATAAAAATCCTAGTAGGTAGGCTTTTTTAATCATGTGATATAGTATTAAATAATTGAATTAAACTTTGAACGTCGATTTTACAAATTTGTTGTTGCTCAAAAACCGTACCTTGTTCAATAAACTTATCAGGAATTCCTAAATTAACTACTGGTTTGTTCAAGTTTTTAGAAACTATAATAGTATTAATTTGTTCTCCAAAACCTCCTGTAACAACACCATCTTCAATAGTAACAATGTGCTCATGTGAATTTATAATGGATTTAATAGAATCAACATTTAATGGTTTTATGAATGGAAAATGATAATGCGAGAAAAAATTTGGATTTTCCACTTCAAGTATAGCTTTAGTCACATTATTCCCAATGGTTCCAGTGGATAAAATAACAACTTTATTTCCTTTATGAATTTTTTCTACTTTCCCGATTTCAATTTTCTCAAAAGGTTGTTCCCAATTCACGTTTTCGCCTCTTCCTCTAGGATAGCGAATTGCAATTGGATGATTCAATCCTTCTGAAGCGGTAAACATAATATTTCGTAACTCCATTTCATCTTTTGGTGCCGCAATAATTAAATTCGGAATGCAATTCAAATAGGCAATATCAAATACCCCATGATGTGTTGCGCCATCTTCACCCACCAAACCTGATCTATCTAAACAAAAAATAACAGGTAAATCTTGTAAAGCCACATCATGAATCACTTGGTCGTATGCGCGTTGTAAAAAAGTAGAGTAGATGTTGCAAAAAACCACCATTCCTTGTGTAGCCATTCCAGCGGCCAGGGTAACAGCATGCTGTTCAGCAATTCCAACGTCAATTGCGCGTTTTGGAAATGCTTCCATCATATATTTCATAGAACTTCCTGTAGGCATAGCTGGAGTAATTCCTATAATTTTTTCGTTTTGCTTAGCTAATTCTACTAAAGTGTATCCAAAAACATCTTGAAATTTTGGAGGTAAATTCGATTCGTCTTTTGGATGGATTTTTCCAGTTTCAGCATCGAATTTTCCCGGTGCGTGATATTTTACTTGATCTTCTTCAGCTAATTGCAATCCTTTACCTTTGGTGGTGATAACGTGTAAAAATTTTGGTCCTTTAACTGATTTTAATCGCTCTAATTCAGAAATCAATTTTGGCAAATCGTGCCCGTCAACAGGACCCGAATAATCAAAATTCAAGGATTTGATAATGTTATTCTGTTTTGGATTTTTCCCTTCTTTAACGGCTGTCAAATAGTTTTTCAAAGCACCAATACTTGGGTCAATTCCAATGGCATTATCGTTTAAAATTACTAACAAATTTGCATCAGTAACACCAGCATGATTTAAACCTTCAAAAGCCATTCCGCTTGCAATGGAAGCATCTCCAATCACCGCAATATGTTGCTTACCAACTTCTCCTTTTAATTGCGAAGCCAAAGCCATTCCTAAAGCGGCCGAAATTGAAGTTGAGGAATGTCCAACACCAAACGTATCATAAACACTTTCACTTCGTTTAGGAAAACCAGAAATCCCGTTCAATTCCCTATTCGTATGAAAAACAGCGCGTCTTTCGGTTAAGATTTTATGTCCGTAAGCTTGATGACCCACATCCCAAACCAGTAAATCTTCTGGTGTATTGAAAACGTAATGTAGCGCAATCGTTAATTCCACAACGCCTAAACTCGCACCCAAATGCCCTTCTTTCTTGGAAACAATATCAATGATAAAGTCTCTCAATTCTTTGGCCAATTGAGGTAATTGATTTCCAGGAAGTTTCCTTAAATCGGTAGGATTTTTAATTTTTGAAAGCAAATTTTCCATTACAGCACAAAAGTAAGAATTGGTTATCGTATTTTTGTACTTATGGAGAATATTTTTAACGACGCCTTTTTTATGAAGAAAGCCTTACAAGAAGCTGAAGTAGCTTTTGAAAAAGGCGAAATTCCTGTGGGAGCTGTTATTGTTATCGATAATAAAGTAATTGCTCGCACGCATAACTTGACCGAATTGCTTCATGATGTAACCGCTCATGCCGAAATGCAAGCCATAACCAGCGCTGCAAACTTCTTAGGTGGAAAATATTTAAAAGATTGTACTTTGTACGTAACCTTAGAACCTTGCCAAATGTGTGCAGGCGCTTTGTATTGGTCTCAAATTTCTAAAATTGTTTTTGGTGCTTCCGATGAAAATAGAGGTTTTCAAAAAATGGGAACACAATTACATCCGAAAACTCAAGTAATTTCAGGTGTTTTAGAAAAAGAGTGTAGTGATTTGATGAAAGCTTTTTTTAAAAATAAGCGATAATTTTCAAAGCGAGTTAAAAATTTGTAACTTGGTATACCTTTTGATATAGCATTAGAAAACAAGCTAATTTTATAAAGTATGGAAAGTAGATTAAAATCAACCTTAATTATTGGAATTTCAATAATTATTACAGCATTTATTTTAGGTTCAGCATTTAAAAATCGTAATGAAAATTTAGACACTATTTCAGTAATTGGATTAGGAACAAAAGATTTCGTTTCTGATGAGATTTTATGGTCGGGAAGTTTTACAACCAAGAGTTTTGACATTAAAGAAGCTTATAACAAGATGATTTCTGATCAAAAAATTGTTTCTGATTTCTTTTTGAACAAAGGTTTCAAGAAAGAAGAATTTACGTTTGGAGCGGTACAATTCAACAAACGCTTTAGAGAGGTTAGAACCGAAAATTCAGAAGTAGCTTACCAAACTAAATACGAACAAGTTTTTGATGGTTATGAAGCTACACAAACCATTACTTTTTCAGCCAAGAAAAACCCTGAATTAATGAAACGAATTGAAGAAGTTTCAAGCAAAACATCTGAATTGATTAATTCGGGAATTGAATTGTCTTCTAATTCTATTCAATATACGTATTCTGATTTGCCAAGTTTAAAGCACAGTTTGATTCAAAATGCTTCAAAAGACGCTAGTGAACGTGCACAAAAAATTGTAAAAACGGCAGATGGAAGTTTAGGAAAATTGAAATCGGCAAGCATGGGTGTTTTCCAAATTACAGGTCAAGGTTCTACCGAAGAAGATAGCTATGGCGGGAACAATGATACGTATAGCAAAAACAAAACAGCTAGAATTACTGTGAGATTGGAATATGAGTTGGATTAAATTTTGAATTTTAAGACATAAAAAAACCGCCAATCTTTCGAAAGGCGGTTTTTATTTTTACAGGATACATCCTATATTATTTTACTATAATTTCATTGCCTTCTTTATCGAAGAAATGAAACTCTAGATACGTGTAAGCGTCACGAGGTATAATTTTCACCCATTTTTTATGTTCAAAAAACCATTTTGAACGTAATGATGGAAAACCTTTGGTAAGGTATGCTGCCACAAACGGATGCACGTTAAGTACAACTTTTTTATGGTCTTTGATAATGCGTTCTAGGTCAGCCGTTATTTTATCAATAATCAAAATAGGAGCTTCAATTTCCCCATTTTCATTGTTAGGGTCTTCTTCTCTAGTCTTGATATTAACTTCAGGTCTAACTCTTTGTCTAGTTATTTGAATTAATCCAAATTTGCTAGGAGGCAAGATTTTATGCTTGGCCTTATCGTCACTCATTTCTTCTTTCAAGAAATCATATAACACTTTGCGGTTTTCTGGATTTTGCATATCGATAAAATCCACCACAATAATTCCGCCCATGTCTCTGAGTCTTAGTTGTCGAGCAATTTCTGCTGCAGCAATCATGTTAACTTCAAGAGCAGTATCTTCTTGGCTTGATGCTTTTGCTGAACGGTTTCCGCTATTTACGTCAATAACGTGTAAAGCTTCTGTGTGTTCAATAATTAAATAAGCACCTTTGCTCATGGAAACTGTTTTTCCAAAAGACGTTTTTATTTGTCGTTCTATATGATATTTCTCAAAAAGAGGCAGTTCTTTTGACTGATAGTGTTTTACGATAGACACTTTATCCGGAGCTATTTCTTGCAAATACTCCTTCGTTTCTAAATACAAATCTTCGTCATCTACATGAATACAAGAAAATGTATCGTTAAATACATCTCTTAAAATAGATGAAGCTTTGTTTAACTCTCCTAGAACTTTTGATGGATGATGTGCAGTTTGTAATCTTCTGCTCATCGATGACCATCTGTCTAAAAGGGTTTGTAGATCTTTATCAAGTTCGGCTACTTTTTTGCCTTCGGCTACTGTTCGTACAATAACACCGAATCCTTTTGGTTTAATGGATTGAACCAGTCTTTTTAATCTGTCTTTTTCTTCTCTTGATTCTATTTTTTGAGAAACAGAAACTCTATCTGAAAAAGGGACTAAAACCACGTATCTTCCTGCTAAAGAAATCTCAGAACTAATTCTGGGACCTTTTGTAGAAATAGGTTCTTTAACCACTTGAACTAAAATCGACTGATTTGGACTTAAAATATCCATAATAGATCCGTCTTTGTTGATTTCAGCTTCAAAAGGAAAATTTTTGAGTGAATAATCTTTTATTTTACCTGCGCTTACAAGTTTGATGAATTTCATCAAAGAAGGAAGATTTGGGCCTAAATCATGATAATGCAAAAAAGCATCTTTTTCATAACCTAGGTTAACAAATGCGGCATTTAAACCAGCGACAGGTTTGCGTATTTTGGCGATAAAAATATCCCCTACAGCAAAATTGCTTTGTTTTTCCTCTTCTTTGTGTAATTCAATTAGTTTTCCATCTTTTAATAAGGCAAAATCTACAGCGTCTGAACCTGATCGAATAATTAATTCTTTGTTCATGCGGTACATTTTTATCCATTCCAATTAACTTGGAACAAATGGATTAAACAATAATTTTACAGGATTTTTCCCGATAGCCAATTTCAAATTGGCTAATTTCAATGAACTTTTTTCTAAAAAAAGAAAAAGTAGTTTTAAACTACTTTTTCTTTTTATGACGGTTTGCTCTCGCTCTTTTTTTACGTTTGTGAGTTGCTACCTTATGTCTTTTTCTTTTTTTACCACTTGGCATAACATGTTGGTGTTTAGATTAATAATTTATTTTTATACTGTAACTTCTGTTTTTTCTTTAACGCTTTCTACAAACACTTTAGCCGGTTTAAATGCTGGAATGTTGTGTGCAGGGATTTTAATTGTAGTGTTTTTAGAAATGTTTCTTCCTGTTTTCTCAGCTCTTGTTTTGATAATAAAACTTCCAAAACCTCTTAAGTAAACATTGTCACCAGTTTCTAATGAATTTTTTACTTCTTCCATAAAAGTTTCAACAGTTGCTTGAACATCTCCTTTTTCAAGTCCTAATTTTTCTGAAATTTTCGCTACGATATCTGCTTTCGTCATTTTCTTTCGTATTTATATTGTGTATTTTTTTGAGTTTGCAAATATAAGAATTAAAAAAATAATAAATCAATCATAATTGATTAAATTTTAATTACTAAAGATTTATTTTTGTTGACCAATATAAAAATATGCAATTTTCTAACTCTTTAATTAAATGGTATTTACAAAATAAGCGTGATTTACCATGGCGAAACACCACAAATCCATACTTAATTTGGTTGTCAGAAATCATGTTGCAACAAACGCGTGTTGCTCAAGGTTTGCCTTATTTTAATGCTTTCACAAAAGCTTTTCCTACTATTTTTGATTTAGCAAACGCTGAAGAAGAACAAGTATTGAAATTATGGCAAGGTTTAGGATATTATTCCAGAGCAAGAAATTTACATGCAACTGCAAAATTTATTGCAATTGAATTAAATGGTGTTTTTCCTGAAAATTATAAAAATTTATTAAAATTAAAAGGTGTTGGCGAATATACCGCCGCAGCAATTGCTTCTTTTTCATACAACGAACCCGTTGCTGTTTTAGACGGAAATGTTTTTAGAGTATTGAGTCGTTATTTTAATATTGATAGTGATATTTCAGTTGGTAAAACCAAAAAAGAGTTTCAGAATATCGCTCAAGAAGTATTACCTATAGACAATCCAGCTCTTTTTAATCAGGCAATAATGGAATTTGGCGCCTTACAATGTGTCCCAAAAAATCCAGATTGTAATTCTTGTGTTTTAAATTCAAGTTGTGCTGCGCTTCAACATAAAAAAGTTTTAGAATTACCTGTAAAGACTAAAAAAACAAAAGTAACTAATCGTTATTTGAATTATTTGATTTTAAAGGACAATGATTCCAATTATATTGTTCAAAAACGAGAAGGCAAAGGTATTTGGAAAAATCTATATGAATTCCCGATGATTGAAACGGAAGAGTTAGTTTCAGAACATGATTTTATGAGTCAACTTAATTCTATGGTTTTTTTTAATCAAAAACCTAATGAGATTTTTATTTTAAATCAGAAGATTATTCTTCATAAATTATCGCATCAAAATTTACATATTAGTTTTTTTCAATTAAATTTTAATGCAAAATTACCTGATTCAAAAACACTTGCTGAAATTGAAAAATTGCCATTTCCAATTGTAATTCATAATTTTATGCTTTCAAATTGTTTTAATTCATTATAAATTATTACTTTTGAATAACCCAAAAACACATACAAGCCATGAACGGAACATTAAATAAAGTCATTTTGATAGGACATCTTGGAGATGAAATTAAAATGCATTACTTTGAAGGAGGTAATTGTATAGGAAGATTTCCTTTAGCTACTAACGAAGTGTACATAAATAAAACAACAGGTGAAAAAATTACTTCTACCGAATGGCATAACATTGTAGTTCGTAATAAAGCTGCCGAAATTTGTGAAAAATATCTTTCTAAAGGTGATAAAATTTATATTGAAGGACGAATCAAATCTCGTCAATGGCAAGCTGAAGATGGCGCAACAAAATATACCACAGAAATTCAAGTAACAGAATTTACGTTTTTAACAACCAAAAAAGAAACGGATTTAAGCAAATCTTCGCTTCCTACTGGAAGTGCACCAGATGATTCAACTTATTAATTTAAATCGAATTTGCAACTATAAATCCACCTGTCCAGGCGTTTTGAAAATTGAACCCACCTGTGATGGCGTCAATATTTAGTATCTCACCTGCAAAATAAATATTTGGAAGAATTTTGCTTTCCATGGTTTTGAAATTGACTTCTTTTAAGTCGATTCCACCTGCGGTTACAAATTCTTCTTTAAAGGTGCTTTTCCCGCTAACATGAAATTCTGCATTAATAAGTTGTTCTGCAAAAGCGTTTAATTGCTTTTTGCTTACATCTGCCCATTTGGTTTCTTCTTCAATTCCAGACGCTTTTACAAGATTTTCCCATAGCCGTTTTGGTAATTCAAAATGCGCATATTTTGCAACTAGTTTTTTAGCATTTTGCTCTTTAATCTTTTTTAACATATCTATTGTTTCTTCAATAGTGGTCTCATTTAACCAATTTACTTGGATAGAAAACTGATACTTTTTTTCGGCTAATTCTCTTGCTCCCCAAGCTGAAAGCCTCAAAATTCCGGGGCCACTCATACCCCAATGTGTTATTAATAATGGGCCAGAGGCTTGTAATTTTGATTTTTTAACTTTTACAGTCGCAAAAGCTGAGAGTCCCATCAAATCTTTAATTCGTGGATCTTTAATATTAAAAGTAAATAAAGACGGAACAGGTACCACAATTCTATGCCCTAAGTTTTGAAGCAATTCCCACATTTTTGGATTACTACCAGAAGCCATTACAATTTTTTGACAAGCAAAAACTCCTTGTAATGTAGTCACTTTCCAGTGCACATCAGTTTTATAAAGCTCCTGAACACTATGATTCGTTAAAACATCTATTTTTAGTTTTTTAACAGCATCTAGAAAGCAATCAATAATAGTTTGTGATGAATTAGAAACAGGAAACATTCTTCCATCTTCTTCAATTTTAAGATCCACACCGTGTTTTTCAAACCATTCAATAGTATCACCAGAACAAAACTGATGAAATGGCCCTTTTAGTTCACGTTCTCCTCGTGGATAAAATTTTACTAAATCATTTGGAACAAAACAAGCGTGTGTTACATTACATCTTCCACCTCCCGAGATTCGTACTTTTTCTAAAACGTTTTTCCCCCTCTCAAGAATAGCTACTTTTAGATTGCTATTTTTTTCAACAATATTGATTGCTGTGAAAAATCCGGCTGCACCTCCGCCTATTATGATGATGTCGTATTTTGAATTCAAAGGATTTGTTTTTTACAAATATCGGTTATAATTTTTAAATAAAAAGTCCTGCCGAAAACAACAGGACTTTAAAATTTTATTTTTTATTTGACTATTCTGTCAAAATATAATATTGCCAAGGTGTTAATGAATGAATTTGTTTTTCATTTAACTCCATAGTTTTACCAGTCATATAATCTTTAAATTTACCTTTTAATGGTATAGTTACATCAACTGGTTTTGCAGAAAAGTTTGCCATATAAATTACTTTTTTGCCGTTTTTTTCTCTTTCAAATACTAAAACATTTTCATTAGAGGCTTTAATTCTCTTATAAGTTGCTTTATTTTTTCCACCATTTAAAGCTATGTTCTCCGCTTTTAATTTTCCTAATTTTGATCTTAATTCCCAATCGGCACCTTTTGTTTTTGGAATTGAATCTTTTTCAAAGAATTTTAAACTATGGTCTAATCCATACTCGTTGCCGCTATAAATTAATGGCATACCTGGCATAACATATGACAGAGCCGTCATTGCCTCTTCTGCTGCTCCTAACCTACTTTTAATAGTTCCATTCCATGAATTTTCATCATGATTGTCCACAAAATTCATCAAAATATCATTTGCTTCATAGTCTTTCATGCGTTTTTCAATATATGCATCCCAAGCAGCAACAGTTTCTTTCCCTTGCGCAATTTTATTGAATGTATGATGTGCATCCCATCCATAAACCATATCGAATAAATTATCTTTTAGTAAAGCTGGTTCCCAAGCTTCTGCTAACATAAAAATATTTTTTTCTTTACGTAACGCCGGAATTGCTTTTTGCCAAAATTCTACAGGAACCGAACCAGCTACATCGCAACGAAATCCATCAACTCCTTCATTTTTAATCCAATGCATCATATCAGCCGTCATCACTTTATGAAGCTCTTTGTTGTCATAATTCAAATCTGCAACATCAGTCCAGTCAGTATCTTTCGGATGTGTAATTTCCCCTTTTTCATTTTTAGTATAAAATTCTGGATGTTCTTTTAACCAAACATGATCCCAACCCGTATGATTTGGCACCCAATCTAAAATTACATAAATTCCATTTTCGTGTGCTGTTTTTACTAATTTTCTAAAATCTTCAATGGTACCAAATTCTGGGTTAATCGCTTTAAAATCGGTTACTGCATAATAGCTTCCTAGATATTTAGCTTGCTCTTCTTTTGGCATTTCAGATGCAAATTTGCTATCCGCTCCACCAGTTGCTTTTCTTTTGGTTTCAGAAATTGGAAAAACAGGCATTAACCAAATAACTTTTACTCCTAATTCTTTTAATTTTGGGATATCTTTAGTGAATTCATTAAAAGTTCCTTCAGGAGAATATTGACGAATATTTGCTTCATATATTACTCCGTTTTCTTCTACTTCAGGAGAAAATGCTGCAATTTCTGCTGTTGTGTCTTCTTGTTTAGGTTCTTGCTTACAACTAAATAGAGCTGAAAGCATCATAACTGATAAAAATATCTTTTTCATTGTTTATAAAATTTCTATTAATAATATGGTATAATTTGTATTGATTGTAATTTTTCCGTTTTCTACTTTAGCTAATTGTCCTGAATAAGCATCTCTTACATTAGTGCCCTCAGGGAAATAATTTGCAACATTTATTTCTTTGTTTCCAATGGGAAAATCTAAGCCCACTATAACTTTATCTATATAGTTTTCCGACGAAAATGTTCGAGTAAACAAATAATAATTACTTGATATCTTTTGGTGTACACCAGCTCCAATTGCAGGATGATTTTTTCTAAAAACTCCCAATTTTTGATAATGTACTAACAATTCTTTTGTTGATTTTTTACTTGCAATATCATCCCAATTCATCATAGAACGAAGTGTTGCATCACCTGTGGTTCCTTCAATATCTAATGATCGAGCTGTTTCATCTCCATAATAAATTTGTGAAATCCCAGGAGCAAGTAATAGTTTCGTACCACTTTCATACGTCTTTTCTCTTTTTTTATCAAAAGGCCAGCCATCATCATGCGAAGAGACGTAATTCATTACCGTATTTCCTTTTAAATCATTCTGAAGAATATTTGAATATTTTGAAAATAATTCTTCATAATTCATTTTTGCTTCGTTTCTAAAATCAAAATTGATTAATCCTGTAAAACCATTGGCATAATAATCAACTATTTTATCACCATAATCGTATAATCGTTTGCTACCAATATTGTACCCATAAACTTCTCCAACAATAAAAAACGCGTTATTATCCAATACCTTTGTAGGATTGTTAGCTTTAAATTCAGCAAAAGACATATCACAAACTTTTCCAAAATCTGCCCAAACATCTTCAGTAGTATGTTTTACGGTATCTACTCTATAAGCGTCTATGCCAAAATCTAAAATATAATCAGATAACCATTTCATAATGTAATATCTAGGCGCTCTCGGATAACCAGTTTTCTTGAAAAAAGCTTCTAATTCTACAATTTCTTGTTCATAACGCCCTTCTTTTTTCCATTTTTCAACTAAAAAAGGTGGCAATTCTACATTTTCTTTACTTTCGGTTTTTACATCAAAAAGTCCTGTAACCAAAGTACAATTTATGTTAGAATCATATGAATTATATTTACAATTAGGTGTTGAACGCACCCAACTATCGGGATATTTATCATCTATTTCTGTTGCATGACCTGTATGATTAATCACGGCATCAAGCATAATTCTAATTCCTTTAGCGTGTGCTTTATCAACTAACTCTTTTAACTCTTCTTTGGTACCAAAACTTGGATCAAGTGTTGTCCAGTCTTTTGTCCAATAACCATGAAAACCATAAGTATTACCTGTTCCTTCATCCACCGAACCATGAATTTGTTCAACAACAGGAGTCATCCAGATTACATTAATTCCTAAATCTGAAAAATAACCTTCGTCTAATTTTTTAATCACGCCACTAATGTCTCCGCCTTCAAAACCACGCAATTTAGCTGTTGGTTTATCTCTTTTGATGATGTTGTCATTATTTGGGTTTCCATTTAAAAATCTATCCGTCATTAAAAAATAAACATTTGCTCCCTCCCATATGAAAGGTGTTTTAGTAGTAGTATTCTTTATCTCTTTTGTTGATGAACAACTTGAAATTAATAAAGAAACAAGTGCAATTGTAAGAAGTGATTTTTTCATATTAACGTTTAATTTCGATTTCATGTGTTAAATCTAATTCACAGTCTAAAGAAATTATTATTAGATTATTTTCAAATTTATATTTAGATTTTTTTATTCTTTTTTGGTTCAAAATAACACTAGATGGCTTTTGATCAAAACCATGAATTATTACATTTACTTTTCTACTTTCAGTATTTAAAAATGCTCGATCATATTCTATTTTTAAATTTAAAATTTGATTTTTATATTTACTTTTAAAATCAAATTTTTCATATTTTAAATTTTCAAAACAATTTGGCGTAACACCATCATCATTATATAAGTTTAATTTTGTTTTTTCATTAAACTCATCAAAATAAAAATGAACATCAAAATTATTTAGACTATAGTTTTGGGTGTTTTGCATTAATTTACTCATAGGAATAAAACTTCCTCCTCTAACAAAAGTTGGAATTTCATTTTCTTTTAAATCTACAATTTGTGTCGACCCACCTTCATATTTTTTACCTGTATAGAAATCATACCAGTTAGCTGATTTTGGAAAGTAGATTTCTTTTGTTTTTTGGCCCTTTTCTGTAACTGGATATACTAAAAAATCGTTCCCCCATAAATAGCCATCAGATTTTAATAGTAGCTCTTTATTATTTGGTTCTTCAAAAAACAAAGGTCGCATTAAAGGTTTTCCTGTTTGGGAGTTTTCGAATGCTAAATTATAATTATAAGGCAATAATTGATAACGTAATTCTATGGCTTGTTTTGCAAGCTTTTTTGCCCAATCGCTTCTGTAAATTGGTTCTGAGGCCACTTCTTCTTGAGCATGAGGTCTGAAGACAGGGTTAAAAACACCATATTGCAACCAACGGACATATAATTCATCATCTAAGTTAGCTCCAGCAAATCCACCTAAATCACTGTGCATATAACTCATTCCTTGCATGCCCATTTGCAAAGCAATTTCCATTTGACTCTGCAAACCGCCCCAACTTCTATTCACATCGCCGCTCCAAGGAATCATTCCATAACGCTGAGAACCTGAATAACCAGAACGCATTAAAATGAATGGTCGAGCATTTGGAAAATCTTTTTTATAACCCTCTGCAATTAATTTTGCCCAATTATTCCCATAAATATTATGTATTTCATCAGCATTCCCTCCTACTGTTATAACCTCTGATGGAAAAACTTCAGGCTCACCTAAATCACCCCAAATTCCTTGTGCACCTTGACTTATTAGTCGCTTATATACATGCCAAAACCATTCTTTCCCTTCTGATTTAAAAATATCAATAATACCCGTATTTCCAAAATAGAAATTCCAAGTCGCTGGATTTCCATTCTTATTAATTGCCAGCACCTTTTTATCAACAGTTTCTTGCCATTTTGATGAAGTGGTTAATATAAAGGGCTCCGTAATCAAAATGGTCTTTACTCCTTTTTCATTTAGATTAGCCATCATTTTTTCTGGATTTGGAAAATTATCTTTATCCCAATCCAAATTTCCCATTGTACCTTGTATAGATTTTCCAAACCAATACAAATCCAGAATTATTGCATCGACAGGAATTTTTTCATCTTCAAATTTTTGAATAGTATTCTCAACTTCTTGCTGGGAATGGTAACCAAATCGAGAAGCAAAATTTCCAAATGTCCATCGCGGTGGAAGAGGTTGTTTACCTGTTAAATCAGTATAATTATTCAACAAATCATCCCAAGAATCACCGACAATTACTTGATATGTTTTTCTTCCTGAAATGGTTTCGTAGGATAATGTATTATTTTTTTGGCTATCCAAATCCAAGTAGCCGATTGCAGGATTATCAAAATGTACTGCATATAATTTAGAAGACAAAACCAGAGGAATACAAAAATTCATAAGCTCAGCACGGGTTTCATAACCATAATGTGCTCTGTTATATAGTGCTAATTTATTTCCTCTTCTATTCATGCCTATTGCTCTAGCACCGCCACCATAAAGCACTTCATCTGATGAAATATTAAATTGTAGCATTTCTGTAGAATCAACTTTTATGTTTTCTCGAACTGATTCTAACGGAATGTGCTTATGCTTGACATAGCCATCTTTTTCGGAAAGAATTTCTACACCTTTATTGATGTAAGTGATTTTAAATGGTGATTTTTGAATACTAATTTTAAATGTACCAAAACTCGGATAACAATCTATTGAATTTGCCTCAGAATAAAAAGTGAGATTTTTAATCTTAGTACTTAAAATTACTGCATTAGAAATTGTGTTATTTGTTTCACCATTTGGAACAAAAGTAGTTTCAATTATTTTCTCGTTAATAAACTTTATGTAATAATTTCCATCAGAAACGGCTATTGAAATTCCATCTTCAGTTTGTGATAAATTTATATATTTTCTATCGACACTTTGAGCAAAGGAAAATGCAGATAAAAAAAGAAAAAAAAGTAGTTTTCTCATATTTTTTGTGTGAATTCAAATGTATAAACAAAAAAGAAAACAAAAAAATAAGAGTTGTGTTGAATGTAACAAAAGAGCATAGATTTATAAAATTAAACACAATAAAAAAACCCTTAACTTTATAGTAGCTAAGGGTTTATTTTAAATGTGCGGGTAAAAGGACTCGAACCTTCACACCTTGCGGCACCAGATCCTAAGTCTGGCGTGTCTACCAATTTCACCATACCCGCGATAATTGGAGTGCAAATATAAATATTCAATTTTAACTATCAAACAAATAACAAATTTTTTACTTAATTTATTTTTATTACATTAGCCGTTATAAATCCCCCAATTTTATGACTAATAATTACAAAAACCTAATCAAATTTCAATTTTTAGTAGTGTTTTTAACACTTTCTTGTATTTCTTTTAGCCAAACAAAAGAACAAGTTGCTCAAATAACTGCCGAATATGATCTAAAAAAAGGCGAAGAACTTTACCTACAGGTTAAAAAAAGAGAAGAAACACAAAAAAAAGAAGTGCTACTTTTTTCAAAGAAACACAATTTACCTATTTTCAGAGAAAATACAAAAGGTGGATTTGATCAATTAATGTATATCACTTCTGACGGAATTCCTATTTATTATTCTATAGATAATGTTGAAGCTGCAACATCAACCAGAGTAAATTTTTTACGTTCTGGAGGCGGCCTAGGACTTAATCTTACTGGAACTGGAATGGTCCCTAGAATATGGGATGGTGGTGCAATATTAGCAACTCACCAAGAATATAATGGAAGAACAACATTTGGAGATGGAGTCACTGTAAGAAATACGAATAGTTTTCATGCTATTCATGTTACAGGAACTGTATTAGCTAGTGGTGTTGTAGCTGCATCAAAAGGAATGGCACCAACAGCTACAGCAAGAACTTTTGATTGGGACAATGATGAATCAGAAGCCATAGCAGAAGCAATGAATGGAATGTTACTTTCAAATCATTCTTATGGAGTACCTATTTCAAGCGTTTCAGGTACCCCATGGTATATTGGCGCATACTCTGCTGAAGCATATAATTGGGATGTCATAACCTATAACTTTCCTTACTATCTACCTGTAATGTCTGCAGGAAATGATGGAAGCACTGCAAATCCTAGTCCAACAACAGCAAATTATGACAAATTAAACGGAAATAAAAATGCAAAAAATATACTAACTGTAGCAAATGCTCAAGATGCAACAATTAACGCTACAACTGGAGCAATTACTCTAGGCGGAACCATTCATAGCTCGTCTAGCCAAGGACCATCAGATGACAGAAGAATAAAGCCAGACATTACTGGAGATGGAGCTGGCACTGGATCTGGAATTTATTCAACAGGAAATGGTTCTGGAACTGGCGGTACAGCCACACAATACACAACAATGCTAGGCACATCAATGGCAGCACCAAATGTTACAGGCACATTAACATTAATACAACAACATTATAACAATGTGAATGGAAAATTCATGAGAGCTGCCACATTAAAAGGTTTAGCAACTCATACTGCAACAGATAGAGGTAGACCTGGCCCTGACGCTCAATACGGTTGGGGTTATCTGGATGCTAAAAGTTGTGCAGAAGCCATTACAAATAACGGATTAACTTCTTGGATTTCTGAAGAAACATTAAATCAGGGGCAAACATTTACAATGCAAGTAGTTGCTACGGGAGGCACAACTCCTCTTTTAGGCTCAATAACATGGACAGACGTTCCCGATGCAAGTAAAATAAATAGCGGAACACTTAATGAATCTATTCCAGATTTAACAAACGATTTAGACATTAGAATTACTCAAGGAGCCAGTACTTTTTACCCATGGGCATTACAATCTAGCGCTACTGCAAATGCAATTAGATCTGGTGACAACAATGTTGACAATGTTGAGAGAATTAATATTGATGCACCTACAGCTGGAGCTATATACACAATTAATATTACTCATAAAGGAACACTGTCTGATGGCCCACAAAGATTTGCTCTAGTAGTAACAGGTATTACTTCTAACTTTACATTTAAATCAATAGCTGACACAAAAACAGTTTGCTCAAGTGTTGGTAATGTAATTTATAATTTTGATTTATCTAAAACTGGCGGTGCTAATGTTAATTTAACAGCTCAAAATGTACCAGCTGGCGCAAATGTAGTTATATCACCTAGCTCAATGAGTGCTTCTGGCACTTTTACTGTTACAGTAAATAATTTAGCCTCAGTTGCCGCAGGAACTTATGAAATAGATATTGTAGGAAATAATGGCACTGAAAGCGAAATAAAAAAAATAACTTTAACAATATATCATCCAAGTTTTACAGCTTATCCTCAGATAACAAACCTTCCTGCAGATGGTAGTACTGGCATTTCTACCTCACCTACCTTGACCTGGGCTCCAAATATTAATGCTGAAAATTACAATTTACAAATTTCTACAAGTCCAACATTTGGAACATTTGTAAGAAACACTACAGAAACTCAGACATCAGTACTTGTTACTGGTTTAAATTCTGAGACTGTATATTATTGGAGAGTTATACCAGTAAATAGATGTGCAACTGGAAATCCATCAACTATAAAATCATTCCAAACAGGAACTATTGGTTGCGGCTATACTTATTCAAACGGAACAAATGTTGCAATTTCAAACGCTACAGACAATTCAGGAGCATTGGCAATGGGTAATGGATGGAGCGTCTCTACAATAAATGTTCCTAATAATTTTACAGTTGGTGATACAAATATTAATTTACTTTTACAGCATACATATATACAAGATTTAACAATTTATCTAGAAGCACCAAACGGAACATACACTATTGTAGCTCAAGAAGTTTGTGGTGATAACGACAATATTGATGCAACATTTATTGATTCCGGAAGTACGGTTACTTGTACAACTTCAGTTCCTGCACTAACAGGAAATCGTTTGCCTTTTGAACCTATGAGTACTTTTCAGAATTTAAATTCAAATGGAAATTGGTTACTATATGTAAATGACCCATATGCAGGTGATGATGGAACCATTGATAATTGGACGTTAAACTTGTGCAGTTTAAGTACTGTTGCAAATCCCCCATCATTAGTGAAAAATGGAATAACAACATTAACAAATTCATCCTATACTATCTCAAATACAGATATTGAAGCCACCACTTCAACTCAAAGCTCAAGTCAACAGGTATACACATTAATTTCTCCCCCAACTATTGGAAATTTAAGATTAAACACAACAAACCTATCTGTTGGTAGTACTTTTACACAAAATGATATTGATACAGGTTTATTAAATTACATTAACACGGAAAGTACAGCTGCATCAACTTCATTCAAAGTAAATATTAAAAACAATAATAATGGATGGCTTCCTAATGAAGTAGTTTCTATAAATATAATTGCATGCGGAGATATTTCCACCACCTGGAATGGTTCTTCATGGAGTAATGGCGCTCCATTGCGTAATGTTGCTGTAACCTTTGCGGGGAATTACACTTCTACTGGAGATTTAGAAGCTTGTTCAGTAACTGTTAATAGTGGTGCCAATGTAGTT
>NZ_DATGXL010000004.1:0-304543 GCF_035299005.1 Flavobacterium sp. | reverse complement strand
TCTATCTTGTTTTGTCGATTTAAGTCGCTAGGTCATTCTCAATTTACTCGAAAAATCTTACTCTCTCTTATTTTCAAAATTACATCACTGTAATTTTGTGCTGTCAATTCAATATGTCTATGAACGTGTCATTCTTTTTTTTGTTCGCTACTGTTTCAGTTAGCGGGTGCAAAAGTACAACTCTTTTTTAATCTGGCAAGCTTTTTTGAAAAAATTTTTTGTTTATTTTTTCCTGACCACTTACCCAATATTTTTAAGAACTTGTACGCCCCAATTCTTTCGTTTCGGGTCGGCAAAGATACTACCTTTACTTTTTATTATCCAAATCTTTTTTAAACTTTTTTTAAAGTTTTTTTGATTTGTTTAATCCTTCAGTTTATGTATGAACTTCTGCTCTAATGCGGGTGCAAAAGTAGAAATCTTTTCTTTAAACACAAGCCTTTTCCAATCTTTTTTTTGCCTTTTTTTTAATGCATTTCTTAACTCCCTGATAACAAGGATTTAATACACAAAAATTTTTTTTAGAGATTTGCAGCTAAGACACCAAATCACGAAATTTTGTTTGAAACATATAAGTCACAGATGTGTTTTATTACTTATATATAGTATAGGTAAAGTTAATAAAAGTGGGTGTGAGCTTAACTGCGTTAAGCTATAGCCTGCTGCGCAGGAAATTCCTAATTCGGCGGAAGGACAACTCGCGCTGCGAGCCAGTGGAATAGTTATCTGGAATGCTAAATACCTACTTCTAATCTTTTTTAACATTATACCTTATATATATTGTATGGATTTTATTATTCTACTATATTTGCAACTTATAAATTTTAAACAATGATAAAAGTTACTTTACCCGACGGGTCGGTTAAGGAGATGGCTCAAGGAGTTACTCCAATGGATGTTGCGAAAAGCATTAGTGAAGGTTTAGCTAGAAATGTAATTTCTGCTTCCTATAATGGTACCACTATTGAAACGACGACGACCTTAACAACGGATGGTACTCTTATATTATATACTTGGAATGACAAAGAGGGTAAAAAAGCTTTTTGGCATTCGACTTCGCACGTGATGGCGCAAGCTTTGGAAGAAATTTTCCATGGAATTAAATTAACGCTTGGACCTGCGATTGATAATGGTTTTTATTACGATGTGGATTTTGGTGATAAAAAAATTACGGATGCTGATTTCAAAAAGATTGAAGACCGTGTGCTAGAAATTTCGAGAGAGAAGCATGAATTTAAAATGCGTTCGGTTTCAAAAGCAGAAGCATTGGAGGTTTATAAAAATAATGAGTACAAAACGGAATTGATTTCGAACTTAGAAGACGGAACTATTACATTTTGTGACCATTCGAATTTCTTTGATTTGTGTCGTGGTGGTCATATTCCGAATACAGGTATTATCAAGGCGATGAAAATTTTATCGGTGGCGGGTGCGTACTGGAGAGGTGATGAAAAAAACAAGCAGTTAACTCGTGTTTACGGAATTTCGTTCCCAAAACAAAAAGACTTAACGGATTACCTTGAATTATTAGAAGAAGCAAAACGCCGCGATCATAGAAAATTAGGAAAAGAATTAGAATTATTCCATTTCTCACAAAAAGTAGGTCAAGGATTACCATTATGGTTGCCAAAAGGAGCTGCTTTGCGCGATAGATTAGAGCAATTCTTGAAAAAAGCACAGAAAAAAGCAGGTTACGAGCAAGTAGTCACACCTCATATTGGAATGAAGGACTTGTACGTTACATCTGGACATTATGCTAAATATGGTGCGGATAGTTTCCAACCAATTCACACACCAGCTGAAGGTGAAGAGTTCTTGTTAAAACCAATGAACTGTCCACACCACTGTGAAATTTACAATGCAAGACCTTGGTCGTACAAAGATTTACCAAAGCGTTATGCTGAATTTGGAACAGTATATCGTTATGAGCAATCAGGAGAATTGCATGGATTAACTCGTGTTAGAGGATTTACTCAAGATGATGCGCATATTTTTTGTACGCCTGATCAATTAGATGCTGAGTTCAAAAATGTTATCGATTTAGTATTGTACGTTTTTGGTTCATTAGGATTTGAAAACTTTACGGCTCAGGTTTCGGTTCGTGATTTAGATAATCCAGATAAATATATAGGTAGCGTTGAAAACTGGGAAAAAGCAGAAAATGCAATTATCAGTGCAGCGAAAGATAAAGGATTGAATTATGTGATTGAAGCTGGTGAAGCGGCTTTCTATGGTCCGAAATTGGATTTCATGGTAAAAGATGCTTTAGGCAGAAGTTGGCAATTAGGAACGATTCAGGTGGATTACAATTTACCAGAGCGTTTTGAGTTGTCTTATAAAGGTGCGGATGACAAGTTACATCGCCCTGTTATGATTCATCGAGCGCCTTTTGGTTCAATGGAACGTTTTATCGCGATTTTATTGGAACACACAGCAGGAAATTTCCCAATTTGGTTGATGCCAGAGCAAGCTATAATTCTGTCTTTGAGTGAGAAATATGAAAATTATGCAAAAAAAGTTTTAGATTTGCTAGAAAATCACGAAATTCGCGCCCTAATTGACAACCGAAATGAAACAATCGGAAAGAAAATTAGAGAAGCGGAGATGAACAAATATCCGTTTATGCTGATTGTTGGCGAGGAAGAAGAGAAAAACGGAACCATTTCTGTTAGACAACGCGGACAAGAAGGAAAAGGAAATATATCGGTTACTATTGAGCAATTTGCTGCAATGATAAACGAAGAAATCAATAAAACATTAAAACAATTTTAAGTTTAACTAAAATAATAAAGCCATAGCAATTAGAAACAACAGAGGTTTTCAACCTCGCGAAGAGAAAAAAGCAGCACACCGTATCAATAATTTAATACGTGTTGCTGAAGTACGTTTAGTAGGTGAAAATATTGAACCAGGAGTTTACAAAATAGCCGATGCACTTCGTTTAGCTGAAGAGCAGGAAGTTGATTTGGTAGAAATTTCTCCAAATGCTGAACCGCCAGTTTGTAAATTGATGGATTATGGTAAATTTTTATACCAACAAAAGAAAAGAGATAAAGAATTAAAAGCTAAATCTACTCAAATTGTAATCAAGGAGATTCGTTTTGGACCTCAAACAGATGAGCATGATTATGAATTTAAGAAAAAGAACGCTTTAAAATTTTTACAAGATGGTGCTAAATTAAAAGCATTTGTGTTTTTTAAAGGACGTTCAATTATCTATAAAGAGCAAGGACAAATCTTGTTATTACGTTTAGCTCAAGAATTGGAAGAATATGGTAAAGTAGAAGCCATGCCAGTTTTAGAAGGAAAACGTATGATTATGTACATCGCTCCTAAGAAAAAAGGAAAATAAGAGTTAAAAACTCTTTGAAAAATAATAAGTAAGATAGATTATAAATACAGGAAGAAAATGCCTAAAATGAAAACGAAATCTAGTGCTAAGAAACGATTCAAAGTTACTGGTTCTGGAAAAATCAAAAGAAAACACGCTTTTAAAAGTCACATTTTGACTAAAAAATCTAAAAAGCGTAAATTAGCTTTAACTCATTCTACTTTGGTTCACCCAACAGATGAGAGAAGCATTAAACAACAATTAAATATTATTTAATCGTTGTTTGGTTAAAACAATTTAGTAACCCTGGAGTGGGCTGAATGAAGTACAAAATACAAAGTAAAAAGTACAAAGTGCGGAATTTAAAAGTATCGAAAGATCGCCTTACTACAAAAAACATTTAAAATTATGCCAAGAGCAACAAATTCAGTAGCATCAAAAGCTAGAAAAAAAAGAGTATTAAAACAAGCCAAAGGTTTCTTTGGAAGACGTAAAAACGTTTGGACTGTAGCTAAAAACGCGGTAGAAAAAGCAATGGTTTATGCTTACCGTGATAGAA
This sequence comes from Flavobacterium sp., assembly GCF_035299005.1. GTDB lineage: Bacteria > Bacteroidota > Bacteroidia > Flavobacteriales > Flavobacteriaceae > Flavobacterium. The sequence goes on along the minus strand of NZ_DATGXL010000004.1, from coordinate 300,653 downwards.
AACAAAACAAAAGAAATTTCCGTGCTTTATGGATTACGCGTATCAATGCTGGTGCACGTTTACATGGTATGAGTTATTCTCAATTTATGGGTAAAGCCAAAGCTAACAATATCGAATTGAACCGTAAAGTTCTTGCTGATTTAGCTATGAATCACCCAGCTGCTTTCACAGCTATCGTTAACAAAATTAAATAATTACGTCTAACTCAGTTTATCTTACTTATATATTAAACCACGCTTAGGCGTGGTTTTTTATTTATAACTTAATTTTTAATATATGAAACTCGTATTTGCTTCAAACAATAAAAATAAAATTAAAGAAATTCAAGCATTAGTTCCTTCTAAAATTCAAATAATTAGTTTAGAAGACATTGGTTGCTTTGATGACATACCTGAAACTGCCGATACAATAGAAGGAAATGCAATACTGAAGGCAAATTATGTAACTGAAAAATTTGGACTAAACTGCTTCGCTGATGATTCAGGATTAGAAGTAGATGCACTTAATGGTGCTCCTGGAGTATATTCTGCTAGATATGCTGGAGAACCAAAAAATGATGAAAAAAACATTGATAAATTACTACTAAATCTTGCTAACAAAACTAATAGGGCTGCAAATTTTAAAACAGTAATAGCACTTAATTATAATGGTAAACAAATTCTTTTTACAGGAATAATTAATGGCAAAATTATCACAGAAAAAATTGGTACGAATGGATTTGGATATGATCCTATTTTTGTCGCTAATGAATATGAAAAAACCTTTGCCGAACTATCTTTAGAAGAAAAATCAACCATTAGTCACAGAGGAAAAGCAGTAAAACAACTCATCAAATTTTTAGAAGAAAAAAACATGTAAACAAAAGACAAAATCCTTTTTTTTTAAAAATAATATTTCTAAAAAATAATTAACAAATTGAAAATCAATAAGTAACAAATTAGTTTATCTAGTATTTAAACTGTACCTTTGCACCCAATTTAAAATATTATATGAATAAATTTGAACAATTAGGATTGAATGAGTCGCTACTGCTGGCGATTAAAGATCTAGGATTTGAAAATCCGTCAGAAGTGCAAGAAAAAGCGATTCCAGTACTATTGGAACAAAACACAGATTTAGTTGCCCTAGCGCAAACAGGTACAGGGAAAACCGCAGCTTTTGGTTTCCCGCTAATTCAAAAAATTGATGCTGAAAATAGAAACACACAAGCATTAATTTTATCGCCAACACGTGAATTATGCTTACAAATCACCAACGAGATTAAATTATACTCAAAGTACATAAAGGGGTTACATACCGTGGCTGTTTATGGTGGTGCAAGCATTACAGAACAAGCTAGAGAAGTTAAACGTGGTGCACAAATTATTGTGGCTACACCAGGTAGAATGCAAGACATGATTAATCGTGGCCTTGTGAACATTAAAAACATCGATTTTTGCATCTTAGACGAGGCAGATGAAATGTTAAACATGGGATTCTACGACGACATTTGTTCCATTTTATCGGACACACCTGACGAGAAAAACACATGGTTATTCTCTGCAACTATGCCAGCTGAAGTAGCACGCATTGCAAAACAATTTATGGCAGAACCAAAAGAAATTACTGTTGGAAGTAAAAATTCTGGTTCAGCAACCGTTTCCCACGAATTTTATGTTGTTAATGCACGTGATCGTTACGAAGCCTTAAAACGTTTAGCAGATGCTAACCCAGATATTTTCTCGGTTGTATTTTGTAGAACTAAAAGAGACACTCAAGCAGTTGCTGAAAAACTTATCGAAGATGGTTATAACGCAGCAGCATTACACGGTGATTTATCGCAAGCACAACGTGATGGTGTGATGAAATCATTTAGAGGACGTCAAATCCAAATGCTTGTAGCAACAGATGTAGCTGCACGTGGAATAGACGTTGATAACGTAACTCACGTAGTAAATTATCAATTACCAGACGAAATTGAAACCTATAATCACCGATCAGGAAGAACTGGTAGAGCTGGAAAACTAGGCACATCAATCGTTATCATTACGAAAAGCGAAATCAGAAAAATACACTCAATTGAACGTATTATTCAACAAAAATTTCAAGAAAAAACAATTCCTTCTGGAATTGAAATCTGCGAAATTCAGTTATTACACTTAGCAAACAAAATTAAAGATACTGAAGTTGATCATGATATTGACAACTATTTACCTGCTATTAATGAAGTTTTAGATGGTTTATCTAAAGAAGAATTAATCAAGAAAATGGTTTCTGTTGAATTCAATAGATTTATCAATTACTACAAATCTAAACGTGATATTACTGGCGAAAGAAGCAACGATAGAGAAAGAAGCTCTGAACCAAGAGAAATTAGAGCGGGTGATCCTGTCCGTTATTTCATTAACATTGGTGCAAGAGACGATTTTGATTGGATGCAATTGAAAGACTTCATCAAAGAAACTTTAGATTTAGGTCGTGATGACGTATTTAAAGTAGATGTAAAAGAAGGCTTTTCTTTCTTCAATACAGACGGTGAACACACTGAAAAAGTAATGGAAGTGTTAAACGGTTATGACATGAACGGAAGAAGAATCAACGTTGAAATCTCAAAAAATGATGGTGGCGGAAGACGTGACCATAATGGAAGAAATTCTGGTGGTGGAAGACGTGAAGGCGGATTTAGAGGCGAAAGAAGTAGTTCTACACCAAGAAGAGAAGGTGGTTTCCGTAGCGACAGAAATAGTTCAGCTCCAAGAAGAGAAGGCGGATTTAGAGGGGAAAGAAGTAGTTCTGCTCCTAGAAGAGAAGGTGGATTTTCAGATAGAGCACCAAGACGTTCTGAAAACGCGAGTGATTCATCTAGACCAAGGAGACCGAGAAGAAGTTAACACAAAATCGTTAATTTTCTTATAAAATTACTGAAAACTGTAGAATATCATCATTTGATTTGTATTTTTGACTCAATTATGCATCAAATGAAATATTTTACAGTTTTTCTTTTTTCAATACTATCTAATTTTGTGAATGCTCAAAATGACTCATTAGTTACTATCAAAGGAACAGTTATCAATAATGAAACCAAGCTTCCACTTAGTAATGTTAATGTAATCAATGCTACGCGAGTTATAGGAACAGCTACTTCTGGGAGTGGTACTTTTGAAATTGCAACAAAACTTAATGATACGCTTTTGTTTTCTTATATTGGGTATGAAACTGTAAAAGTAAAAGTTACTAACGATTGGATTAAAAACAATCCTACTAAGATTTACCTAACAGAAAAAGCATATGTCCTAGACGAAGTAATAGTTAGACAATATGAACTTACCGGATATGTTGAAGTCGATACAGAATTAATACCAGTAGCTGCTGACGGTTATCGTTATAGTATTTCTGGACTCAATGCAGGTTATGAAGCTGGTGATAAATCTCCAGGAGCAGTCTCAAGAGTAATTGGTTCCATATTTAATCCTGCAGACTTATTGTATAATGTCTTTGGAAAAAGACCTGCTGAAATGAAAAAACTAAAAGAAATGAAAAAAGACGATACCGTCAGAAATCTTTTAGCTACTAAATTTGATAGAGAAACCCTTGCAGCTCTATTAGAGATTGATAAAGATGATATTCCTCAAATTTTAGAAAATTGCAATTACTCAGAATATTTTATTCAAACGGCAAATGATTTACAAATCATGGATGCTATTAGTTTATGCTATGAAGAATATAAAATATTGAAAAAAAATAAATAGTTATCAGAATGACTAAGTTTTTAAAAATTGTTTTTTTGTTTATTGTGTTTCAAGCTGAAGCTCAAAGTCAATCCAATAAAGTTCTAATTCCTTATCGTGATAAAAATCTTTGGGGTTTATCTGATACTTTAGGAAACATAAAGGTTAAACCCTTATACAAAGAAATTAAACACTTTATAATAGACTATGACAATAATTTTGCTTCAAGATATGTTGTAAAATCCAACAAAACCTTTTATGTAATTGACCAAAATAAAAAAATTTTATTACCTGAACTTAACCCTTACGATTCGATTTATTTAAATAAAAATTATCCTAATCATTTTTGGGTTTTCAAAAAAGGAAAAGTAGGTCTATTCCACAAAAACAAAGAAATTATTGGTTGTTTATATGACAAAATTACTGTTTCTGAAAATGAAAGCTATGAAGTTCAAATAGGTAAACTTTCTGGATTAATAAATTCGTTAGGTAAACTTATTATTCCCATAGAATATTTAAGAATTCGACCATCATGGGATGATGAAGATGAGAAAAATCCAAAATTTGTTTGGTTAGCTAAAGGTATGCTGGCAGAAAAAAAGTTTTACGATACCAGAATTACAAATAAATCTGATGCCTACGGTGCAGATAAAATTTATGGTGACGTTTCAGTTAGTGAAGCATCAACGTATGATTATAAGGATGTTAAAAAGAAATTAGAGTCTAAATATGATGTTGTAGGTGAATTTGACAAATACAGTAAACATGTTTATGTAACCTTGAACCAAAAAAAGGGAGTCGTAAATCTTACCAATCAAGAAGAAATGGTTGCACCAAAGCATGACGAAATCAAATATTTTAGTATTGATAAAGATAAATATGTGTTCTTAGTTAAATCAAATCAAAAATATGGTTTAGTAAAAGAAGGTAATCAAGTGCTTTTAGAAAACGAATTTGATAAAATAGAATACGATAATATAACCAGATTATATATTTTAGAGAAAGAAAATAAAAAAGGTTGCATCGTTTTCAATACAATTTACCCTTACATAAAACCAAAATATTTGTCAATTAAAAGTTTAGATGGTATTCAAATTACAAATAGATGGCAATTTGGACTTTTTGAAGTAACTACCGAAAAAGGGAAAGGAATTGTAGGCGAAAATGGTGTCGAATTTTTTAAAGATTAGCAAATGAAAAAGTGCTTTATTCTGCTTTTTGTCTTATCTCTAACACCATCTATTGCACAAATTAAATTTTTAAACGATTATTTCTTTGACTGTAATTATAGTTCCTATCAAATAAATTATGCTATTTCTTTAGCATCACCAAATGGAAATTACACAAATGCTCAAGAACTTTTAAAAACTCATTTTTTTAAAAATAATATTGATAAAGCAACACAAATTCAAGCTTTATTAACTCATAATACATTAGGAAAAGAAAAAGCAATTTCCATAATTAATAGCGCTAATATTTCTGAAGAAGAAAAAGATTTTGCTAAACTTTGGCTTAGTTTTTACACTAACAACACCACAGAATATAATGCTTTATTAGTGGCATTTCAAAAAAAATATACTGCAAATTATAATCCGATAAAGCTAAAACTTAGAGGTGTTTTGAATTATAGAGATGCTAATATGTGGAACGAAATTAAAGAACAAAAACCACAATCTATAAAAACGTTAGACAGTTTAATTGGTTTGCCCAATGTTACAAATGAAGACAAACTCTATTTTTCTTTAATGAAGCTCGATTTTTTAAAAAAGAATAACTTTCGCTCAGAAGAAAAAAAATATTCTGAAGAAGAATTATTAGATAAAGTTGTTGAATTATATCAAAAAAACAAGTCGTTATTTGAGTTAGAAATCTTAAAAAATACTTTAAATAAAAGTGAATCAAAAAAATATAAAAATCTCATTAAAGAAATAAATGATGAGCAAGCAAAAACGTCAACATATACTTCAACCGAAAAGGTTTTAGCTCTTTTATTGGAGTATAATAACTTAGATAAGAAAATTAAAGTTTCTGATGTAGAGTCTTCAATTAACAAATTACTTTCTATCGAAAAAAATGCCACTGAAATTTCAAAAATAAAAGCTTTATTAAATGTATTTTCCTTACCCAGTGAACCTGATTTAGGATTTATGATGAAAGGAATATTAAAACCAATTCCTTTTTCAAAAGAGTTTAAACAAAGCTTCTCTTCTACTTCATTAAGTAAACAAGTATTGGTAGAAAAAATAAAATCAGTTTTAAAAGAACCTCAATTTGCAGAAATTGACAAGAATTCATCCAAATTAAATGAAGAACTTGAAACCATAAAAGACTTATCAATTGAAGACATTCACGCGTTTTATGGCTTGATAGTTTTTTCATCATATTATGCCAAATCATTGCAAAGTTTGAAATATGCTTTTGGAAATTTTCAAGATAAACCAGAAAGAAAAGATTACGAAACTGTAGAATCATTCATTCAATTTCTTGAAAAAAATCCTTTATATCATGATGATTCTCGCTATTTCTTTAACTATTTAGATTTAAAAAACGATGAAGGGTTTCAAAAATTCATTACCCAAATTAATATTTTAAAAGACAAATTTCCGGGTTCGGCAACAATACTACGCAATGGTTTAGATTGCATCCAAATCAACAACGAAAAAGTTAGTGAAAACAATTTACAATATTTTTACACTTCTTATTTTAAACTCGCAATTGATTATTTAGCGATTTCAAAAATCATTAAATCAAAAAATGACTATGATTCTGAACTTTTTAGTGGCAATTTACGTTATAAATTAGAACACGGTTCAACCTATTTTGAGAACTTTTTTAGTGTATTTTCACAAGAAAGTAAAAAAGAATCTGAACAATATTTAGATGTTGTTTTACAAAAAAATCAAGCTAACAAAGACTTAAATGAAATTAAACTTTTAATTACAAAACAAAAAGGTGGAAAAGAATATTTAGATGCATATCTAAAAAATTTAACTGAAACTAATAAAAATTATTATGAAAAAATTGACATTTCTAACATCAACGATTTAGATTCTACTTATGTAAGTAATCAATCTAAAATGGCAATTCCAATACTAAAAACTAAAAAGAATTTTAGCGCTCTAGAGAAAATTTTACCACTTTTATATTTTACCTCCCAAATAGATGAAGCACAAAATGTGATAGTTTATATCTTAAATAATGATAGTAAATCAAAACAATACACTGATTCATTTTCAAATACATGCATTCAACAGCTATATAATGAACTTTTAGATGATGAAAAAGCAATCGATCAGCTAACCAAAATTCAAAATGAAGTTCCTGATTTTGAAATGAATTATCTCATTTTAACTATGTTAAAACTTGAAAATGAAAAATCTAAAAAAGATGGATTAAAATTGATAAAAAGCTATGAAAATAAAAAATTTGAAAGTTCCTTTGGGAATTTAGAAAAATATTTTGTTTTGCATCAATTTTTTGAAAAAAACTATTTTAAAGAAGAAAACATAAGTTTAATCTTTAAAGAAATTATCAAAAAATACCCCGTATTAAAAGACGATTTTAAGCAATAGTTTCCCAATATTTTTTCTCAATAAATTCAATATCTTTTATAGATTTTCGAGTCCAATCTAAACGCTTGTCTAAAACTTCTTCTTCTGTTAATTGCCAATGAATATTCGATTGGCGCAAACGATTCGTCACATCTTGAATAATAATAGCCGCAGAAACTGAAATATTTAAACTTTCGGTATAACCTACCATTGGGATTTTCAAAAAACCATCAGCTTGCAGAATAACTTCTTCTGACAAACCATTTCTTTCTGTTCCAAAAAATAAGGCCGAAGGTTTAGAAATATCAAACTCATGTAACATACATGAATCGTTATGAGGGGTTGTTGCAATAATTTGATAACCTTGACTTTTTAACTCATTTATACAACTTTGCACCGAATTAAATCGATTTACGTCAACCCATTTTTGGGCTCCCATTGCTATTTCTGTATCAATTCTTTTACCAAATTTTTCTTCAATTACGTTCAATTCTTGAATTCCAAAAACCTCACAACTACGCATCACGGCACTAGTATTGTGCAATTGATAAACATCTTCAATTGCAACCGTAAAATGTTTGGTTCTATTCTTCAAAACTCTTAAAAATCCTTCTTTTCGATTTTCTGTAATGAATCCTTCTAAATATGCTAATAACTCTTTTACATTATTTTTCATGCAACAAAAATAATACTACTTTTTTTATTATTTTAGTGAAAAAATAAAATTGCATGACACAAGAAGAACTAATTCCTTTATTATTTAAAAAAGACGATAGGTCGTTTACCCTACTCTACGATAATTATTCCAAGAGTTTGTACGGTATAATTTTTACACTTATTAAAGATCGAGAAGAAGCTGAAGATGTGCTTCAAGAAGTGTTTGTCAAAATATGGAAAAACATTGATACTTATAATGAATCTAAAGGACGTTTATACACTTGGATGTTAAATATTGCACGTAATACATCTATTGACAAATTACGCTCTAAAAGCTTTAACAATAATCAAAAAAACTTATCATCCGATAATTTCGTACATATACTTGACGATAATTCAAAAGCTATCAACCAAATAGATGCAATAGGAGTTAAGGAGTTTATAAAGAAATTGAAACCAAAATGTATTCAAATCATTGATTTGCTTTTTTTTAAAGGATATACACAACAAGAAGCCTCTGATGAATTGGAGATTCCTTTAGGTACTGTTAAAACTCAAAATAGAAATTGTATGAACGAATTAAGACTATTAATCAATGAATAGTAGAGAATATATAGAATCAGGTATATTAGAATTATATGTTTTTGGAAAACTTTCTGATGAAGAGATTGCGGAAGTTAACCAAATGGCAAATCAGTATCCTGAAGTAAAAGAAGAAATTGCTGCTATTGAAAAAGCAGTAATTAACCTGTCATATGGTGTAGCACCACATTTATCAGCAACTAATTTTGAAAAAATTAGAAATCAATTATTAGCAAAACATAAGGTTATTCAAATGAAACCTAAAAATGCCATAACACAATACATGGGTTGGATTGCCGCTGCTGTATTTGTTTTAGGAATGGGAATTCAATTTTATAAATTAAATGAATCTAATAAAGCTATTGAAACGTTATCAACTGAAAAAAGTAACCTTCAAAAATCAATGGTAGATTTAGAACTGAAAAAGAAAGAATCTGAGGATGTTCTAGCTATTTTGAGAGATACAAATAATATTACTATTACTTTAGCAGGACAACAAGTAGCTCCTAATGCATACGCGAAGGCTTATTACAACAAAAACACAAAAGAAGTATACATCGATGCTTCTGGACTACCAACTCCCCCTGAAGGTATGGTATATCAAGTATGGGCCCTAAAGTTAGAACCTGTTTTAACCCCTACAAGTATTGGATTACTTGATTCGTATGCTACAAGTACTACAAAAGTAATTAAAGTCGAAAATGCAAATGAGGCACAAGCTTTTGGAATTACTTTAGAACCAGCCGGAGGAAGTACTGGACCAACAATGGAACAACTTTATACCTTAGGAAAAGTATAATTAAAATGCGTCTATACAGACGCATTTTAATTATATAAAAATTGCAAAAGAAAAGGAAAAATGAAAAAAATTGTAGTATTAACAGGCGCAGGAATTAGTGCCGAGAGTGGAATCAAAACATTCCGCGACGCAGATGGCTTGTGGGAAGGTCATGATATTATGGAAGTAGCTTCTCCTCTGGGTTGGAAAAAAAATCCAGAATTAGTATTAGACTTTTACAACAAAAGAAGAGCTCAACTTTTAACAGTTAGGCCTAATAAAGCACACGAAATATTGGCTGAATTAGAAGAACATTTCGATATTCGTATTGTTACCCAAAACGTAGACGATTTACACGAAAGAGCAGGAAGCAACAAAGTTGTACATTTACATGGCGAATTATTAAAAGTGAGAAGTATTACCAATGAAAATTTTGTAATTGATTGGAAACACGATTTAAACTTAGGTGATTTTGACTTAGAAGGTAATCAATTACGACCACATATAGTTTGGTTTGGTGAAGATGTTCCTATGATTGAACATGCAATCAATGTTGTAGAAACGGCTGATATACTAATCATAATCGGAACTTCTTTACAAGTATATCCTGCAGCTGGTTTGATGAATTACGTGGACCAAAATGTTCCCGTTTATTATATCGACCCAAAACCAGCCACCATTTACGATTTACCAAATGAGTTGAAAGTATTACCACTAACTGCAGTTGAAGGAATGAAAATTGTAAAAGAAGAACTTTTAAATTTAAAATAAAAAACTCGAAACTAATTACTGATAACTAATCACTAATTACTAAATTTGCACTTCTTTAAACAACACACAACAAAATGCAATTAACAGAATTAAACGCTATTTCGCCAATTGATGGTCGCTATAGAAGCAAAACTATTTCTTTATCTCCTTATTTTTCTGAAGAAGCCTTAATTAAATACCGTGTTTTGGTAGAGGTTGAATATTTTATTGCTTTGCGCGAAGCGGATTTACCTCAATTAGCCAATATTGACAAATCGATTTATGATTCTTTAAGAGCAATTTATAAAAACTTTTCTACCGAAGATGCACTTTGGATAAAAGAGACCGAAAAAACAACAAATCATGATGTAAAAGCGGTAGAATATTTTATCAAATCGAAGTTTGATGGTTTAGGATTGCAAGCATATAAGGAGTTTATTCATTTCGGATTAACCTCTCAAGATATCAACAATACAGCGATTCCGCTTTCTACTAAAGAAGCGTTTGAAAATGTTTATTTACCTGGTCTAGTAAGTGTAATTGCGAAATTGAAAGAATTAGCAATGGAATGGCAAAACGTTCCAATGTTAGCTAGAACACACGGCCAACCAGCCTCTCCCACTCGTTTAGGAAAAGAAATTTTGGTTTTCGTAGAACGTTTAGAAGAGCAAATGCGTTTATTGTTCAACGTTCCTTTTGCAGCTAAATTTGGTGGTGCAACTGGAAATTATAACGCACACAAAGTTGCCTATCCAAACACCGATTGGAGAAAATTTGGAAGCGATTTCGTAGAAAACAGTTTAGGATTACACCATTCGTTTCCAACCACACAAATTGAACATTACGACCATTTTGCAGCCTTTTTTGACGCTTTAAAACGTATCAATACCATTTTAATCGACTTGGATAGAGACATTTGGACTTATGTTTCTATGGATTATTTCAAACAAAAAATCAAAGCAGGCGAAATTGGTTCTTCGGCAATGCCACATAAAGTAAATCCAATCGATTTTGAAAATTCAGAAGGAAATTTAGGAATTGCAAATGCAATTTTCGAACATCTTTCAGCAAAATTACCCGTTTCAAGATTACAACGCGATTTAACCGATAGTACGGTTTTACGTAATATTGGCGTTCCAATGGGACACACCTTAATCGCATTTGAAGCGACTTTAAAAGGATTGAACAAATTGTTATTAAACGAAGACAAATTCGCAGAAGATTTAGAGAAAAACTGGGCAGTAGTTGCAGAAGCCATCCAAACGATTTTACGCCGTGAAGGCTATCCAAATCCATACGAAGCTTTGAAAGACTTAACCAGAACGAATACTGTAATTAACAAAGAAGCCATTCATAATTTCATTAGAACATTAAAAGTTTCTGAAGAAGTGAGAGCTGAATTAATGCAAATTACACCGAGTAATTATTTGGGAATTTAATTTTTTCCATACTAAAACTCATTAAAAAAATCTCGTTAGAAGTAATTTTAACGAGATTTTATATTTTTCTCATTTTGAAAACCAAACCATTTTCACTATTTTAGTAAAAAATCAATTATATGCCAATTCCATTAAACACTTCCGCGGTTCATCTACCTGATTTAATTAGTGATTTAGGATTAATTCTTGTCACAGCAGCAATTGCTGTTTTATTATTTAGGTTACTAAAACAACCATTAGTTCTTGGTTATTTAGTAGCCGGTTTTTTAGCGGGAAGTGAGTTTGATTTTTTCCCAACAGTTAAAGACATGAATAGCGTTACCGTTTGGGCAGAAATTGGTGTAATATTCCTCTTATTCAGTTTAGGACTCGAATTTAGTTTCAAAAAACTAATGAAAGTAGGTGGAACGGCTTCAATAACGGCTATGACACAAATAATTGGAATGGTAGCTTTAGGTTATTTTATTGGCCAATTAATGGATTGGGGTAAAATGAATAGCTTATTTTTAGGTGTCATTTTATCAATTTCTTCAACTACAATAATTCTTAAAACTTTTGATGAATTAGGAGTAAAAACTCAAAAATTCGCAGGAAATGTAATTGGTGCTTTAATTGTTCAGGATATTTTAGCCATTTTAATGATGGTTTTATTATCAACAGTTGCTGTAAGTCAACAATTTTCGGGTGGCGAATTACTAAAATCAGTTTTAAAATTAATCTTCTTTTTAACGATATGGTTTGTTGCTGGAATTTTCTTTATCCCAACATTACTAAAAAAAGCCAAACATCTTTTAACAGACGAAATGTTACTAATAGTTTCACTGGCTCTGTGTTTATTAATGGTTCTTTTTGCTGCAAATGTTGGCTTCTCACCTGCTCTTGGTGCATTTATTATGGGTTCCATTATTGCCGAAACTACACAAGCGGAACACATTGAACATTTGGTAAAACCAGTAAAAGATTTATTTGGAGCTGTATTTTTTGTATCAGTAGGAATGCTAATTGATCCAGAAATGTTAGCTAAATATGCAATTCCTGTAGGAATATTAACGGTTGTGGTAATTGTTGGTCAATCATTAAGTTCTACTATTGGTGCATTACTTTCTGGACAACCTTTAAAACAATCTATACAAACCGGAATGAGTTTATCACAAATTGGTGAATTTTCTTTCATCATAGCTACTTTAGGAATGACGTTAAATGTAACTAGTGATTTCTTATATCCTATTGTGGTAGCCGTTTCTGCTATAACAACTTTTACAACGCCATTTATGGTAAAGTTATCGACTCCTTTTTCAATCTATTTAGAAAAAAAATTACCAAGGCGTTGGGTTAAAAAAATTGAACGTTATAGCGCAAATACTGAAGCCATAAAATCTGTTAGCAATTGGCAAATTGTACTTCGTTCCTATTTAACACAAGTAATCCTTCATTCCATAATTATTGTAGCAATTATTATACTTTCATCAAAGTATATTATGCCTCTGGTGCAAGATTCAAGATTTGGAAATGCACTAGCTGCATTAATAACATTAATTATACTATCTCCATTTTTATGGGCGTTATCATTGCGAAGGGTTGCCGTAAAACAAGTGCAAGAATTAATGCAAGTTAGAAAATATCAAGGACCAATAATTGTTTTAGTCTTTTTTAGAATTGTATTGACTTTATTTTATATTGGATTCATATTAAACACATTCTTTTCTCCAGGAATCGCTTTGATAGCATTAGTTATTGCTATCATTAGCTATGTTTTATTTCCAAAAAAATTACATTCATTTTATAATAAAATCGAATCCCATTTTTTGAGAAATTTTCATGGAAGAGAATTATCTAAACCAAATAAGAGACAAAATGTTTTATCTCCTTGGGATGGACACATGGCAAATTTTTATATCGCATTAGAATCTAATATAGCGGGTAAAACATTGGAAGAATTAAAAATAAGAGAACAATTTGGAATAAATATTGCATCTATCAAACGAGGTGAAATTACCATCAACATACCTATTCGTACCGAACGGCTATTTCCAGGTGATGAAATTAGTGTTATTGGTACCGACGAACAAGTTGTAGCTTTTAAAAATTATTTAGATAAGCATGAAATAGATATTCCTGAAGTTGTGGCTGAAGACGAAATTATTTTGCAACAACTAGAATTAAAAAACAGAATTTGTATAGGAAAAAGTATACGTGACTCATTAATTAGAGAAAAAACACATGGCATTATCGTAGGTATTGAGCGTAATGGAAAACGTATATTAAACCCAGAATCACATTGGATTTTAGAATCTGATGATATTCTTTGGATTGCTGGGGATAAGAAAAAAATTGCTGAATTTTTGAAAGGATAATTATACGATTTAATCATTTTTTGAGTTTAATAATGAAAAAAACGATTATATGAAAAATCATTTTATTGTTCTCTTACTTCTTATCTCTTTTTTTAGTTTTAGTCAAAATAAAGTTGATTTAGAAAGGTTAAAAATTAAATTGCATAAACTAATAAATCAAGAACGAGTAAATAAAGACCGAAAACTGCTTGGTTTAGATTCATATCTAGAAAAAGCTGCCGATGATCACGCAAAATATATAGCAAAGATTCAAAATTTATCTCACGAACAAACTGATGAAAGAAAATTAAAGCCTAAAGATCGTGTACTTTTTTATGGTGGAAATTCTTTTAATTTAGTTGGTGAAAATTTACTATTTACAAGCATTAAAGATCAAATATATGCTGATGAGGATTTAGACGAATTAGCTCAAAAAATGTTTAATCTATGGAAAAATTCACCAAATCATTACAAAAACATGATTGAACATAAATATTTATATACAGAAATTGGCTTTTGCATTGATTGGGAAAACAAGAAAATATATGCTGTGCAATTATTTGGAGCAAAGTAATTTGTATTATATTTTGAGAATAAAAAAACCTGATAGCTACATAAACTATCAGGTTTCTTTTTTTGAAAATTTTATTATCTAGAATAATTCGGAGCTTCTTTCGTAATCGTTACGTTGTGTGGATGGCTTTCTCCAATTCCGCTCGCTGTAATTCTAATGAAACGTCCGTTTTCTTGTAAATTTGGAATATCTTTTGCTCCGCAATAACCCATTCCAGCTCTTAAACCACCTATGAATTGTTGCATGCTTTCATTTAATTCTCCTTTGTAAGGCACACGACCTACAATTCCTTCTGGAACTAATTTCTTAACATCATCTTCCACATCTTGGAAATAACGATCTTTTGAACCCTCTTGCATCGCTTCAACAGAACCCATTCCGCGATAAGATTTAAATTTTCTTCCTTCAAAAATTATTGTTTCTCCTGGCGATTCTTTTGTTCCTGCTAACAATGAACCTAACATTACACAATCTGCACCCGCTGCAATAGCTTTTGGGATATCTCCTGTATAACGAATTCCACCATCAGCAATTACTGGAACTCCTGTTCCTTTTAAAGCCGCAGCAACTTCAAGAACCGCAGAAAATTGTGGAAATCCAACACCAGCTACTACTCTAGTAGTACAAATTGAACCAGGTCCAATTCCTACCTTTACTGCATCTGCTCCATTTTGAGCTAAATATAAAGCAGCTTCTGGAGTAGCAATATTTCCAACAACGACATCTAATTCTGGGAATTTTGCTTTAACAGCCTTCAGCACATCAACCACACCTTTGGTATGTCCATGAGCAGTATCGATAATTACAGCATCTACACCAGCATTTACTAATGCAGTAGCACGTTCAACCGCATCAGCTGTTACACCTAAAGCGGCAGCAACACGTAAACGACCATATCTATCTTTATTAGCAATTGGTTTTTGAGTTAACTTAGTAATATCTCTAAAAGTAATTAAACCAACTAATTTATTATTGTTATCGACTACTGGTAATTTTTCAATTTTATTTTCTTGCAGAATACCTTCTGCCTCTTGCAATGTTGTGCCTTGAGCAGCTGTTACAAGATTTTCTGAAGTCATCACTTCTAAAATAGAGCGAGAATTTATTTTTTCAAAGCGTAAGTCTCTATTGGTTACGATACCCTTTAAAATTCCGTTTTCATCTACTACTGGAATTCCGCCAATGCTGAATTCTTTCATTGCTGATTTAGCATCGCCAACCGTTGAAGTTAATGGTAACGTGACTGGATCGATAATCATACCGCTTTCCGCACGTTTTACTTTCTTAACTTTTGCCGCTTGTTGTTCAATCGTCATGTTTTTATGCAAAACACCTATTCCTCCTTCTTGTGCCATAGCAATTGCCATAGAACTTTCGGTTACTGTATCCATAGCAGCCGAAACAATAGGAACATTTAATGTAATGTTTTTCGAAAACTTCGATTGAATGTTTACTTCACGCGGTAAGATTTCTGAATAATTTGGAATAAGCAAAACGTCGTCGTATGTAAGTCCTTCGCCAACGATCTTAGTTGTGTGTGCTTTCATGGTGCAATTTGTAGTTGTTGTTAAATTGCGTGCAAATATAAGAAAAAAAGTGATTAGTAACAGGAATAACAATTAGTTTTTAATGAAACTCCCCAAATAACTTAGTCGCCTCATTATATGCACTTTCAAAACTCATTGGGCTGGTATTGGTGTTTTCTCGCTTAGTAGTGAAATAAGATAATAATTTTTCGGTAGGCATATTTCCTGTTAAATCGTCTTTTGCCATTGGACAACCTCCAAAACCTTGGATAGCTCCATCATATCTTCTGCATCCAGCGCTGTAAGCCGCATCGATTTTTTCAAACCATTTTTCAGGAGTTGTATGTAAATGCGCACCAAATTCAATATGTGGATATTTTGGAATCAAATTAGAAAACAAATAATCAATGACTTCAGGTGTTGAACTTCCAACCGTATCAGATAGAGATAAAATTTTAACACCCATATTAGCCAATTTTTCAGTCCACTCTCCTACAATTTCAACATTCCACGGATCTCCATATGGATTACCAAAGCCCATTGAAATATAGGTTACCACTTCTTTATTTGATTTATCTGCAATTTCTAAAATTTCTTGAAGTGTAACTAAACTTTCTGCAATGGTTTTATGGGTATTACGCATTTGAAAGTTTTCAGAAATTGAAAAAGGAAAACCTAAATAATGAATTTCTTTGTGAACTGAAGCGTTTTGAGCCCCTTGTGTATTTGCAATGATTGCTAACAATTTACTATTAGTTGCTGATAAATCCAATTGAGATAATACTTCTACTGTATCCTGCATTTGTGGTATAGCTTTGGGTGAAACAAAACTACCAAAATCTATAGTATCAAAACCCACCCGCAATAATGATTGTATATATTTTACCTTTCTTTCTGTAGGAATAAAAGGTTTTATACCTTGCATAGCATCGCGTGGACACTCTATAATTTTGATTGGATTCATAGCTCAAAGATATAAATTTTAGCTGTTTTCCAAAATCTTTTTATTGATTGCTTTTATTAATGTTGGTCCTTCATAAATGAACCCGGTATAAAGTTGCACTAAACTTGCTCCTGCTTCTAATTTTTCAATCGCATCTTCAGCTGAATGAATTCCGCCAACTCCTATAATTGGGAACGATTTATTACTTTTTTCTGAAAGAAAACGTATTACTTCTGTAGAACGTTTTGTTAATGGTTTCCCCGATAGACCTCCAGTTTCAGTTTTATTTACAGATTGTAAACCTTCTCTTGAAAGTGTAGTATTTGTTGCAATTACACCAGCGATTTTTGTTTCATTAACTATATCGATAATGTCTAACAATTGCTCGTCTGTTAAATCTGGTGCAATTTTTAAAAGTATTGGTTTATGATTAATAGTTTGTAGTTTATTACTTTCTAGTGTTTGCAACAGCTTTTTAAGTGGTTCTTTTTCTTGAAGTTCTCTCAAATTTGGTGTATTTGGCGAACTAACATTCACTACAAAATAATCAACATATGGAAACAAAGCTTCGAAACAAATTTCGTAATCATTAACGGCTTCTTCGTTAGGAGTTACTTTATTTTTTCCTATATTTCCACCTATTAAAACACCTTTATTTTGTTTTAAACGTTCTACAGCATCTTTTACGCCGCCATTATTAAAACCCATCCTATTGATGATTGCATTATCTTCTTTCAAACGGAAAAGGCGTTTTTTTGGATTACCTTCCTGTCCAACTGGTGTTAAAGTTCCTATTTCTATAAATCCAAAACCCAAGTTAGAAAGTTCGTTATATAATTTAGCATCTTTATCAAAACCAGCAGCTAAACCTACTGGATTTTTAAACTTAATTCCAAAAACCTCTCTTTCTAAACGCTTATCTTTTACTTCATAAAGTGCTTGAAATAGTCTTGAAAAACCAGGAATCTTATTAAAAAAACGAATTAATGAAAACGTAAAATAATGAATTTTTTCTGGGTCGAAACAGAAAAATAATGGACGAATAAATAATTTATACATAGTAGTTGTGTTGTAATGCAAAAGTATAAAATAGAAATCAAAATATAATGTTACTAATTAAGAATAACTGAAAATTATCTTTTGTACATTTACTTAATAAATAATTAGTTCCTTATGAAAACCTTATTTTCTTTAATCTCAAGATTAGAATCCAAAATAATTCACTATGATGCAACTAATCTTTCTATTTCAGGAGAAAGTGTAGGCTGGCATATTGAACATAGTTTGAAAACAATTGACCAAATAATTATTGCAACAAAAAAATCAAATCCGGGATCTTATAAATGGAAATTTAATTTCTATCGTTTATTAATTTTAGATATTTTAAATAAAATACCAAGAGGAAAGGCAAAAGCTCCAAAAATTGTGCGTCCAGAAGGAACAATTAACCCTGAAGTATTACAATTAAGCTTACAAAAAGTGAAAAAAAATTTAGATGTTTGGAATGATCTAAATAAAAATAATTATTTTCCGCATCCTTATTTTGGTGATCTAAATAAGAAACCAACTGAAAAATTTTTAGTATTACATACTAATCATCATTTAAAAATTATAGATGATATTCTAAATTAATACGTAGCTAAACACTAAATAAAAATAAAATACAATAAGTATAATTAAAGCAATAACGCCCGAAACTTTCAATAATAATTTTGTATTACCTGAAAGTTGGTTTTTTAAATTGTAAATCATTTTCACTTTTTATGTTTATTCTTATTTAACAATATAAAAAGAATGAAAAAATTTTAGTCTAAAAAAATAATGTTATGAAACTAGTTCTAGTTGTTATGAAGTAAGTTCTATTTGTGATATTATTTTGGCTAGTTAAAGAATATTTAATTTTTTTACTAACTCATCATGATAATTTTTTGAAATTGGAATTTTTGTATTTTGAATATAAACACAATTAGTTTCAATTTTAGTTAAAAAATCTAAATTGATAATATATGATTTATGTGTTCTAAAAAAGGTATCACTTTTTAAACGCTCAATAAAATTTGATAAAGTTGCTCTAATCAGTTCCTCTTTTTGGGTTGTTTGAATTTCTAAATAGTTACCATCTGATTTTATCCACAATATTTCATTGATAATCAACTTTGTATATTTGAATTTATCTTTAATAAAAAGGGCATCTTTAATTACCAAAGCTTCATCAGATTTTGTAGTTTCAACTTCTTTTTTATCTTGATTTGCTAATTTGTGTAATGCTATTTCAATTGCTGTAAACAATTGCTCTTCTTTAAATGGTTTGACTAAATAATTGATTGGATTTGATTTTTTTGCACGCTCAAGTGTTGCAGAATCTGAATAAGAAGTAGTAAATATAAAAGGTATTCCATAAAACTCATTGATTGTATTTGCTAAATCAATTCCGTCTTTTTTACTGTTTAAGTTTACGTCTAGCAAAATTAAATCAGGTTTATTAACTTTTAAAACAGCAATAGCTTCATCATAATCCATAGCAATTCCCATTACTTCGTAACCTTTACGAGTTAACATATTACTTACATCTTCAGCTATAATAAGTTCATCTTCAACGATAACAATTTGCACCATAAATTTATACTTCTAACGATTGAAATGCTTTTAAATCTTTAAAAACGACTACACACACTGTTTTACTATTAGTAGATTCATTTTTAAAACTTCCTCTTAATTGTTTACTCAAAATAGTAACCAATTTCAATCCTAACGATTTTGATTTAGCAATATCAAAATCTAATGGAAGTTTATTACCATTATTACTAACTTTTAATTCATAGTCTACATCATTTATTGCTTGAATTTCAATCCAAATATTTCCTTTTATACTATCTTTAAATGCGTGTTTATATGCGTTTGAAACCAATTCATTAACAATTAAACCAAGAGGAATAGCAGTGTCAAAATCAAATTGAATTCCTTTTGTTTCAATAGCAACTAGTATTTCATCTGAATCGCCTCGGTACATTTTAGACAAATACGCAACTAACTCTTTTAAATAATTTTCAACATCAACTTTATTTACATGCTCAGATTGATACAAATTTTGATGAATCAAACTCATGGCTTGAACTCTACTTTGTCCTTCTTGAATGGTTGTTAAAATTTTTTCATCATCAATATCATACGATTGCATATTTAATAAGCTAGAAATGATTTGCAGATTATTTTTAACCCGATGATGAATTTCTCTCAATAATGTTTCCTTTTCTGTCAAAGAATTCTGAATAACTTCTTTTTGTTTTTCAACAATTTTTTTCTGCTTTTGATGTTGTTTTAAATTAACATAAATTCCAACGGCTAGAATACTCACAAAAAACAAACTCAAAGCTATAATTGAAAATAAGATTTTCTGCTTTTTTGCCTCATTTACTTGTTTTTCATCCTTTTGCTTTTGTTCTAATTGCAACATTTCTTGTTTTCTTTCGAATTCAAAGTTCATTTGCAATTGATTCATTTTGTTGTTTATTTCGCCATTAAACATTGAATCACTATACTTTTTATATAACAGCTGGTTTTCAAATGCTTTTTTATAATTACCGGATTGACTATAAATTTTTGCTAAATTTTCATGCCCAAACTTTATTGATTCAAGTTCCCCAATTTGTCGTGAAATCGACAGTCCTTTCTCGGTAAGTTCAATTGCTTTTTGGTTATTCTTCTTTTGAAAATATACTTTTCCTAGCTCTCTATATACATCTCCTAATCCAGATTTATTGCCAGTTTCTGAATATATTTTTAACGATTTCTCAAAAAATTCAATTGCTTTATCATGATTTTTTAAACTCAGATATGTAGAACCTAAACTTCTACAAATAAGAGCGTAATTATTAGGATTGCTTTTTTTATCTCTATTAATGTAAGAATTTAATAATATTTGTAATGCTTTTTCATGCTCTCCTTTATCATTATAAATAAGTGCAATATTAGAATTAATAACATCTTTTAACTTATTAGCTTTTTTTGAATTTTCATTTTTTATAGTAGCTAATGCTAAATTATAATAACTCAATTCTTTATCAAAACGATCTTGCTTTCCATATAATATAGCAATGTTATTATAGATTCTTGCGATTCTTAAGTTATCGTTTAATTTTTCAAATAATTGAAGTGCTATATTTAAATTTTTTAAAGCTTCTGGAAAATTATTCAAAAACAAATATGATTGTGCTAAATAAAAATGATTGTCTCCAAGAAAAGTTATGTTTTTTATAGTATTTTTTTGAGCTAAGACTTTATTCAGATTTTCAATTGCAATTGTAAAATCACCTGTATTATTATTAATTCTTCCTATATTAGAATAAGACATCAAACTTCCATTTTTATAATGAATATTATTTGATAATTCTAATGCTTCCTTAGCAAATTTTAATGCTTCGATAGGATTAGATTCTATATATGCTTCACTTAACTGATTCAATAAAACAACTTTTGAAGAATCTACTAAAGTGTTCTTTGAGTTAGATTTATATTTTTCAATTAATCGCTTTAAACTGTCAATTTTAGTGTTCTCTTGACAATAACTTATGGAAAAAAATAGGAAAAGTAATCCTATAAAAATATTTTGAAAAGAAAATAATCGTTTATTTTTTTTACTCATCCCAGCAGAATTATAACAATAAATATATGAAAATTATGTTTTTAACTTTTTCTTCCTTGCAGCTGGAAATAATACATTATTCAAAATTAATCGATATCCTGGAGAATTTGGGTGTAAATCTAAAACGGTTGGCGCATCACCTACTCTATGCTGATAGTCTTCTGGGTCATGACCGCCATAAAAAGTAAACATACCTTTCCCTTTAGTACCATGAATATAGCGTGCTTCTTCATTAATTTTACATTCTCCCATAATCAGCACATTAGATTTTATTTTATCCGCAGAAAATGCAGTAGTTTGTCCCATAAAACCCTTTATTAATTGTGTATGATTTTGGCATAACATTGTTGGAATCGGATCCCATTTTGCGGAATATTCCATTAACGTAAAATAATCCTTATCCATTATAAATGCCCCCTTTCCATGTTCTTCAGTAGTATCAATATCTGAAAATTCATATACAATAGGTTGACGTTCTAATTTATAATCTTTAAACGCAAAAGTATTTGAATAATCAATTTGAGATTGATAATTAGCATCAGAATCATCACCATCAAACATAGGTTCACAAATATCGACTCCTTCAGCAGAAAGAGCAATATCAAAACTATCTGTTGCAGAACACATCGCAAACATAAATCCTCCACCTATAACAAAGTCTCTAATTTTTTTGGTAACCGCTAACTTTTCTTCAGAAACTTTATTATAGCCTAACTTCTTTGCTAAAGCTTCTGCATCCGCCTTTTGTTGAATATACCAAGGAGTATTTCTATAATTACCAAAGAACTTTCCATATTGACCCGTAAAATCTTCATGGTGTAGATGCAACCAATCATACAATAATAATTGGTCTGATAATACTTCTTCATCATAAATTTCTGTATATGGAATTTCTGCATAAGTTAAAACCATAGTAACAGCGTCATCCCAAGGCTGTTTTCCTTTAGGTGTGTAAACCGCAATTTTAGGGGCTTTTTCTAAAACCACAGTTTCCATGTTTTGCGAAGGAGAGCTAATCTCCTCTAAAATTGTGTTTGTTGTTGCATCTGAAAGTATTTCAAATGTTACTCCTCTAATTTGACATTCTTTTCTAATTTCTGGAGCATCTGGTAATAAAAAAGAGCCTCCTCTATAATTCAACAACCAACTTACTTTGTAACTTTTGTCCAAAGCCCAATAAGTAATGCCATATGCCTTCAAATGATTTTGTTGTCCTTCTGCTTCCATTGGAATTAATACAAAAGCAGCTTTACTTGACAAAGTTGTCAATAAAATCAAAGTAAAAAAGAAAAATTTATATAACGTTTTCATTCATTGGAATTAAAAATTGGTCTAATTTATAACTTTTATAACAAATTCATTTCATAGAAATGTTAAAATGGTTCCCCCGTAAAAATACCTAGTTACCCCCGTAAAAATACCTATTTTGAAAAACAGGTATTTTTACTCTTACACAGGAAAAAAAAATGATTTAGCTTTGACATGTATCAAAAATCAAATAAAGATGAGCGCAAATAAAAGTAATTTATCCCTATTAAATTCGAAAGAAATGAAAGTTTTAAAAAAAATCGGATACTTAGTACTTATTGTTACAATACTTGTTTATTTTATTTTAGTATTTCAATTTTGTAGAAGCTACTAATTTATTTAAAAATCTATAATCTTTTAGGATTCAATTTCATTATTTGAATCATCTAATGATATGATTTTATTTTGGATGGCAAAAATGACTAATCCAGCCATATTTTTAGAATTAGTTTTTTGCAAAAGGCTGTTTCTATGACCATCTACCGTTCTTGTGCTAACATTCATCATATCAGCAATTTCCGTAGAACTATGTTGCTTACAGATTAATTCTAACACTTCCTTTTCTCTTAAGGTTAGAAAATCTTCATCTAAAAGTGTTCTTGATGTATTTTTAGACAAAATATCTTGATGAATTACCTCCATCACTATTTCATTATAATAAAAACCTTTTTCTGCAACTTCATTAATTGTTTTGAGCATATCCTTTGGAGATGAACTTTTAACTAGATAAGAGGCAGCACCCACATCAATCATATTTGCAATAAATGATTTAGTGTTATAACTAGTAAGCGCTATTATTCGTATTTGAGGAAACTCTTTATGAATAATTTTTGTTGCCTCTACTCCATTTAATAATGGCATTTTTAAATCCATTAAGATAATATCTGGAAGTGTGTCTGTAGTTTTGAGTTTTTCAATCAAATCACTTCCATTTGAAGCCTCAAAAAGAATTTCAATATTTTCTTCTCTTTGCAATAAAAAAACAATCCCTTTTCGGAATAATTCTTCATCATCTGCTAAAAAAATCTTTATTTTATTTTCCATCATAAGAAATTAAATACAATTTTAATACCTTCGTTTGGTTTTGAAGTGATGGTATATTTTCCTCCTAGAAAACTAATTCTACTTTCTATATTTCTCATTCCCAACCCTTTTCTATTATCTTCTTCCAAATAGTCAAACCCAACACCATTGTCAGTATATGTACACATATTTTGATGGTCTAAAGTAGTAAATTCAATTGAAATTAAAGTAGCTTTTCCGTGTTTAACCGAATTATTTAACAACTCTTGTAAAATTCTAAAAATATGCAAGTTTCTATCAATATCTGCATCATTAAAATGAATAGAATTACTATAATTTACTTTAGTTGCTTTTGTACTGTTATACTCTTCTACCAGTTCTTCGATACCTGCACTTAACCCAAATTTTTCTAATACAGGTGGTAATAAATCATGAGCAATTCTTCTAGAATTCTCGAGGGCTTTTTGTGTTAAATCAATGATGTTATTGGTAATTTCGGTTTGCTCTGATTCGCTTAAATTTGGAGTCTTTAAAAGATAACTATTCAAAGAAACAACATTTAACTTTGAACTAATATCATCATGTAAATCTTGTGCAATACGCTGACGTTCATTTTCTTGCGTAATCAATATCGAATTTAATAATGCTCTTTGATAATCAATTTCTAAATTTTTCTTTTCTATTTCTTGTTTGACAATTTTTTTTCTAGAAAAGTAAAAGAATAAAATTAGAACCAAAAACATAGATAAAAAAGCCAGTAGTATAAAAAAAACGGCTTTGATTAATTCGGTATTTTCTAAACTAATTGAGTTCATATTTTTTAAAATAAATTACCTTCCATTGTATAAAGAAAAACCCAAATTTTATAAATTGTAATACAATATTAGTATTGATAATAAAATCATTAAATGATCTTATTTGAAACGCATTATTTAACTCGTATAATAGAAAAATAAATGTACTACAAAATAGATATAATAAAATTCCAATATTAGCATAATGAAATTCTTTCTTCTCATTTAAATTATTATACAAATGCATGGTTCCATAAATAATTATGGGCATTGTAGCTAAATATGTCTCAAGTAAACTATATTCAAAAAACATCTTTGGATTGAACACATATCTTGAAAGCAAAAAAATAGGCAATACAATAATTAAGGAATAAACTATATATAGCTGTTGCTTTGTTTTTAACAATGTTGCATAAAAATAACTTAAGATTACAAACTGAAACAAATCATAAAAATGAGAAGTAAAAATATTATATATCCCAAACCATTTCCAAAGCTTAGAAGAAATAAAATCTATAAGTAATACCCCAAATAAATAAAACGAAAAAATTTTATAGGTTTTTCCTTGCTTAGAAAAACCTATAAAATAAAGCAAACATAAGATTGCCGAAGTTAAAAATAGATACCTTGAATCAAACAAAATTATGGATTAAATAACGGACTATTTGTATCACAGCATGAAGGACATGGTTGTGTTCTATCATAAATTAAATGTGTGGCATCAATTAAATCGTTTCCAGATGCATCAACTCCTACAAGCATTAATTTTTGAGTTCCTGTACCATCAACGCCCATGTAGGCTCTAACGCTAACAACTCCTGCTGTTCCTAATAATTCTGTTAATGCTTCTCCTTGAATTAAATGGCCTTTTGCTAATGCTTTTGGTGGATTGTTTCTCCATGACTTAGCCCATGTTTTTGCTTCGTCAAGTGTAATCGTAAAATCTGACATAATTTGTTCTTTTAGAGGTTATACAAATAAATGTAAGAAAAATATCTATTTAACAAAAAAAAACAGACCAAAATGTCTGTTTTATCGATGAATGAATTAAAATGGTACATCTGAATCGTCATCCATTGTGTTCATTGTACTTCCAAATGCTTCATTTGGTGTTGGTAAATTTGGAGTTATAAATGGATTACTATCATCTAAATTCATTTTTGATGGTAATGCGTCAAATGGGGAACTAAAATCATCTAAATTTTCAAACTTTCCTAAGTTACCCACAAATTTTAATCGAATATTATCTAAACCTCCATTACGGTGTTTAGCAACTATAAATTCCGCTTGCCCTTGAGTTGGAGAGCGTTCTTCATCATCCCACTCGTCAATTTTATAGTATTCAGGACGATAAATAAATGATACAATATCTGCATCTTGCTCAATAGCACCAGATTCCCTCAAATCCGAAAGTAGCGGTCGCTTACTTGAACCACGAGTTTCAACAGCCCGAGATAACTGTGAAAGTGCAATAACTGGAACATTTAACTCTTTTGCTAATGCTTTTAAATTTCGAGAAATAGTTGAAATTTCTTGTTCACGGTTTCCACCACCTTTTCCATTTCCTCCAGCAGTCATTAATTGAAGGTAATCAATCACAATCATTTTAATTCCATATTGAGAAGAAAGTCTTCTAGCTTTAGCACGCAAATCAAAAATTGATAATGATGGTGTATCATCTATATATAAAGGGGCTTTTTCTAAATCCTTAACTTTGATTGACAGCTGTTCCCACTCATGTTTTTCAAGTTTTCCTGTTCTTAATTTTTCCGAAGAAAGTCCAGTTTCAGACGAAATTAAACGAGTAATTAATTGTACAGATGACATTTCTAATGAAAATAAAGCAACAGGTGCTCCAAAATCAATAGCCATATTACGAGCCATTGATAAAACAAAAGCCGTTTTACCCATACCCGGACGCGCTGCAATAATAATCAAATCGGAAGGTTGCCAACCGGAAGTTAATTTATCTAAATTATGAAATCCTGTAGCAATTCCGCTTAATCCTTCTTTTCCTGCAATTTCTTCAATGCGCTTTTTGGCTTGAATGACTAAACTTTGTGCTGTTTCAGAGCTTCTTTTTATATTTCCTTGTGTAACTTCATACAATTTTGATTCAGCTTTGTCTAGTAAATCAAATACATCAGTAGATTCATCATAAGATTCTTCAATGATTTCGCTTGAAATTTTTATCAAGCTTCGTTGAATAAATTTTTGAAGAATAATACGTGAGTGAAATTCAATATGAGCGGATGATGATATTTTTTGCGTAAGTTGTATTAAATAAAAATCGCCACCAGATAATTCTAATTTTCCGTTTTTCTTTAATTGAGCCGAAACCGTTAATAAGTCTATTGGTTGAGTTTCATTGAATAACTGAACAATAGCTTCAAAAATATGTTTGTGAGCATCTTTATAAAAGGCATCTGGTTGCAAAATATCAATAACTTCATCAACCCCTTTTTTATCAATCATCATAGCGCCAAGCACTGCTTCTTCAAGATCTAAGGCTTGAGGAGGTAGTTTACCTTTTTCTAAATTAATGATTGTAGTTTTATCTACTTTAATAGGGTTTATATTTCTGATATTTTCCATATTGCGAAGTTAACCAATTTTTACAAAAAAAATTGTTGAGTTCTTAATACTCAAGTGTTGATAACTTAATTTTATTGTTAATAAGCCAAAAAAAATCCGAAACTAATTCGCTCCGGATTTCTTATAATTATGTAGAACAAGGCTATTCTTTAAATTCGCCCATGTTACAATATTTATCCATTCTTTGAGCTACTAATTCTTCTGTTGATAAATCTTTTAATTCTTTATATGCTTTAGAAATATATTGTTCAACTGTTTTAAAAGTAGTTTCTTTATCATAATGAGCTCCTCCAAGAGGTTCTGGGATAATATCATCAATTAACTTTTGTTTTTTCATATCAAAAGAAGTCAATTTTAATGCTTCTGCTGCCTGCTCTTTATATTCCCAACTTCTCCATAAAATAGAAGAACAAGATTCAGGTGAAATAACAGAATACCAAGTATTTTCTAACATAAATACTCTATCACCTACTCCAATTCCTAATGCTCCACCTGATGCTCCTTCACCAATAATAACAGTAATGATTGGAGTTTTTAATCGAGTCATTTCAAAAATATTACGAGCGATAGCTTCACCTTGACCTCTTTCTTCTGCTTCTAAACCTGGATAAGCACCTGGAGTATCTACTAACGTTAAAACTGGAATTCCAAATTTTTCAGCCATTTTCATCAAACGAAGCGCTTTTCTATATCCTTCTGGATTTGCCATCCCAAAGTTTCTATACTGACGCATTTTTGTGTTGATTCCTTTTTGTTGACCAATAATCATATAAGATTGACCATCAATTTGACCAAGACCGCCAATCATAGCTTTGTCATCTTTAAAATTTCTGTCTCCAAAAAGTTCTAAAAATGTTCCTTTAGTTAAATTTGTTATATGTTCTAAAGTATAAGGACGATTTGGGTGTCTTGAAAGCTGAACACGTTGCCAAGCGGTAAGGTTTTTATATATTTTTCGCTTCGTTTCTTCTAATTTCTTCTCAATCTGCTTGCATGTATTTGTTACATCTACATCAGATTCTTGACCAATAATTTCACATTTATCTAATTGGTCTTCAAGCTCTTTAATTGGTAATTCAAAATCTAAATATTCCATAATCGGTTTATTTGGGTTTGTGTTTGTTATTACAAAGATAAAATTTTCAATTAACTTTATAAACTTATCTTTAATTAGTTGTTATTTTTTTTTTAAGCTTTTAACAATTCCGTTAGCAATCACTGTTGCTAAAATGATTATTGCACCTATATAAAACATGGATGACATTTGTTCCTTGTCTTCAAATATAAAATAAGCCAAAATTATACCATAAATTGGCTCTAAATTAATTGTCAACATTACTGTGTATGGGCTTAAATACTTCATAACTGCCGTAGATGCAATAAAAGCATAAGCTGTACATATTGAGCTTAAAATCATTAAGTAAACAAAATCTGAAACTGATAATTGAAAAAAAGCGGCGTCAAAACTATTACTAAACAATAAGAAAAATGAAAAAAACAACACGCCTCCAGTTAACTCATAATAAGAAATCACTGTAGGATCATATTCTTTAACAAATTTACTATTGATAACTGCAAAAGAAGCAGATAAAAAAGCAGATATTAATGCTAAAATTATTCCTTCAATATAATTAGTTTCTACATTAAATATGATGGTAAGTCCAAAAACTACAATTAATCCAAAGAAAATTTCGTACCAAACTATTTTTTTTCCAAAGAAAATAGGTTCGATTAATGAGGCAAAAAAAGCACCTGTTGATAGACATGCAAGTGTAATAGAAACATTAGAAACTTTTATAGCCCTAAAGAAAGTAAACCAATGCAATGCAATAATTAAACCAGCAACAAGAAATTTAAAAATAATTACTCTAGGTATTTTGGTTGGAATTTTTTTGTATTTAATATACCAATATATAAAAAACACTGCAAATAGCATTCTAAACCAAACCAATGGTAAAGCGTCAAGTGTTATCAACCTGCCTAGTATAGCAGTAAATCCCCAAATAAAAACTATTAAATGAAGATGTAAATAACTCTTTAAATTATCGTTTTGCATTACGTAGTAAATAAACTGCTAGAATTCCGAAAACAAAATTAGGTAACCAAACTGCAATAAATGGAGGAATACTAGATTTTTCGGCTAAAGTTCCAAATACTTTATCAAAGAAAATAAAAATAAAAGCAATTACAATTCCGATAGCAAGATTCACACCCATTCCCCCTCTTCTTTTCATTGAAGAAACTGCCACAGCAATAATTGTCAATATAAAAGCAGAAACTGGTAAGCTAAATTTTTTGTAAAAAACAACCAAATATGTATTTATATTACCATTTCCTCTTTCCCTTTCTTTATTAATAAAGGAATTTAACTGACCAATTGTCATTGTTTCAGCAACATATACAACTGGTGTTAAGTCATCTGGTTCAAAATTATAGGCCAAATCAATTTTATCAGATTTTAATAATCTATCGTCAAATTCTCCTATTAATCTTTTATTATAGTTATATAAAGTATATTTCTTTGATATCTCATTGTAACGAATTCTGTTTGCAGTAACTTTTTCAACTAAAACATTATCATAAAATCTTTCATAGGTAAAGTTGAAACCAGTTTGTGATAAATAATTGTAATTACTCACATAAATATTTTCTTCAAGTTTTCCTTCTTTCTTAATTTGTCTAAAAATATCGGAAGTTTCTCTTGTTTTATTATTCCCTTTTAAATTTTGATATCTAAAATCATTAAAACCTTTACTTGCTTTTGGTACCAAAAAGAACCCCATGATTAAAGCGAAAACAGAAACAATTGCAGCTCCATAAATAAAAGGTCGCAGAAATCTTGAAAATGAAATTCCAGAACTTAAAATTGCAATAATCTCGGTATTGTTAGCTAATTTTGAAGTAAACCAAATAATTGATAAAAACAAAAAAATAGGAAATAACAAATTGGCAAAATAAATTGTAAAATCACCATAATAGACTAAAATATCAGTCAATGGAATTTTTTTCTCAATCATTTTATTCACCTTTTCAGATACATCAATGGTAATCCCAATTGGAATAAACATAATTAACATCACTGAGAAAGTAACCAAATAACGTTTTAAAATGTATTTATCTATTATTTTCATATTTTAAGTTTCAGGTATCAGATTTCAAGTTTCAAACCAACATGAAACTTGAAACCAATTTTAAAGTCTTTGACTCATTTGAATCACCATTTTATTTTTCCACTCTCTGAAAGTTCCAGCTATAATTTGCCTTCTGGCTTCTCGAACTAACCACATATAAAAACCTAAATTATGAATCGTAGCTATTTGTTTTCCTAAGAATTCATTGGCAGCAAATAAGTGTCTCAAATATGCTTTCGAATATTCCGTATCTACCCAAGTGTGGCCCATTTCATCGATTGGCGAAAAATCAGCTTCCCATTTTTTATTTTTGATATTGATTGAACCGTGAGCAGTAAATAACATACCATTTCTAGCATTACGTGTTGGCATTACACAATCAAACATATCAATACCTAACGCGATATTTTCTAAAATATTGATTGGTGTTCCTACCCCCATTAAATATCTTGGTTTATCTTCTGGAAGAATGGCAGTTACTACTTCTGTCATTGCATACATTTCTTCGGCTGGCTCACCAACAGATAATCCTCCAATAGCATTTCCTTGAGCTCCAGCGTTTGCAATATATTCTGCAGATTGTTCTCTTAAATCTTTATATGTACTTCCTTGAACAATTGGAAAAAATGTTTGTTCATATCCGTATTTAAAAGGTAATTTTTCTAAATGATTAATACATCTGTCTAACCAACGGTGCGTCATGTGCATCGAACGTTTCGCATAACGATAATCACAAGGATAAGGTGTACACTCATCAAAAGCCATAATGATATCAGCACCAATAGTACGCTGAATTTCCATTACATTTTCAGGAGAAAAGAAATGGTAAGAACCATCAATATGCGATTTAAATTTTACACCTTCTTCTTTAATTTTTCTTCTTCCCGATAAAGAATACACTTGATAACCGCCTGAATCGGTTAAGATATTTCTATCCCAATTCATGAATTTATGCAAACCTCCAGCTTTTTCGAGTATTTCGGTTTGTGGTCTTAAATATAAATGATAAGTATTCCCTAAGATAATATCTGGATTAATATCTTGCTTTAATTCACGTTGATGAACTCCTTTTACAGAAGCAACAGTTCCAACGGGCATAAAAATTGGAGTTTCAATAACACCATGATCGGTAGTTATTTTTCCTGCTCTGGCTTTACTTTGTGGGTCTTTGGTAATTAAATCAAACTTCATATTGTGCTTTTACGAACCGCAAAGATAATTTATTTTAGAATTTAGAAATTGGAATTTAGAATTATTTATGATTAACAATAATTATTAATAACTTCTAACAAAATGATTTGTAGCACCAAAAAAATAAAATTACTTTTGCAAGCAATTAACATATATATCTTTTATAATGTCTAACACACAACAACTACAAGATTTTACAACACAAGTTCGAAGAGATATTCTTCGTATGGTTCATGCCGTAAATTCAGGCCACCCGGGAGGTTCTTTGGGATGTGCTGAGTTTTTGGTTACCCTTTACCAAGACGTTATGAAACGTAACGAAGGTTTTGACATGAACGGAATTAATGAAGATATTTTCTTCTTATCAAACGGTCATATTTCTCCTGTTTTTTACAGTGTTTTAGCTAGAAGCGGTTACTTTCCAGTAGCAGAATTAGCAACTTTCAGAAAATTAAATTCAAGATTACAAGGTCACCCAACGACTCATGAAGGTTTACCTGGAATCAGAATGGCTTCGGGTTCATTAGGACAAGGATTATCTGTTGCCATTGGAGCTGCGCAAGCAAAAAAATTGAACAACAACAACCATTTGGTTTTTGCTCTTTTAGGTGATGGTGAATTACAAGAAGGACAAAACTGGGAAGCGATCATGTATGCTTCAGCTAAAAAAGTAGACAACTTAATTGCAACTATCGACTTAAACGGAAAACAAATTGACGGAACTACAGACGAAGTTTTAGCAATGGGAAGCGTAAAAGCAAAGTTTGAAGCTTTTGATTGGATTGTATTAGAAATTAAAGAAGGAAACAACATTGATGCTATCAAAGCTGGTTTAGTAGATGCAAAAGCTAAATCAGGTAACGGAAAACCAGTTTGTATTTTATTACATACTGAAATGGGGAATGGTGTAGATTTTATGATGCATACCCACGCATGGCATGGAAAAGCGCCAAATGATGACCAATTAGCAAAAGCGTTAGAACAAAATGTTGAAACTTTAGGAGACTACTAAAATTATGAAAAAATATACCAACACAGGCAGCAAAGATACCCGTTCAGGATTTGGAGCTGGAATGACTGAATTAGGTCAAAAAAATGAAAACGTAGTGGCACTTTGTGCGGATTTAATTGGATCATTAAAATTTGACGATTTCAAGAAAAATCACCCAGAGCGTTTCTTCCAAATTGGAATTGCTGAAGCAAATATGATTGGAATTGCTGCTGGATTAACGATTGGAGGAAAAATTCCTTTCACAGGAACATTCGCAAACTTTTCTACTGGAAGAGTTTATGATCAAATTCGTCAATCGGTAGCATATTCAGATAAAAATGTGAAGATTTGTGCTTCTCACGCGGGGTTAACTCTTGGAGAAGACGGAGCAACACACCAAATCTTAGAAGACATAGGTTTGATGAAAATGTTACCTGGTATGACAGTAATTAACACATGTGATTACAACCAAACAAAAGCAGCAACTATTGCTTTAGCGGATCATCATGGTCCTGCATATTTGCGTTTTGGTCGTCCAGTAGTGCCTAACTTTATGCCCGCTGACGAACCTTTCGTAATTGGAAAAGCAATCTTATTAAACGAAGGAACTGATGTTACGATTATTGCAACTGGACATTTAGTTTGGGAAGCATTAATTGCCGCTGAAGCATTAGAAGCAAAAGGAATTTCGGCAGAAGTAATCAACATTCACACGATTAAACCTTTAGATGAAGAAGCAATTCTAAAATCGGTGAAGAAAACAGGTTGTGTAGTTACAGCCGAAGAACATAACATTATTGGTGGTTTAGGAGAAAGTGTTTCAAGAACGTTAGTGGCAAACCATTTAGTACCACAAGAATTTGTAGCCGTAAACGATAGCTTCGGAGAAAGTGGAACACCAGACCAATTAATGGAAAAATACAAATTAAACAATCAAGCGATTGTTGAAGCGGTAGAAAGAGTTATTAAAAGAAAGTAATCTTTTGAAATAATCATAAAAGCATTACGAAAGTAGTGCTTTTTTTTATGCAAAAAATTTAACAAAATGTACAGAAAATCTGTAATGCAATGTGATGAAGATATTTTATATTTGGATTTGAACTCATAAACCAAACTATATGCAACAAAAATTTTTTAAAACTCCCTACTCTTATTCCTAATTGGAATAATTATTGCGTCTTGTTCGTTAGAAGAAGATTACTCCAATAGTAGTTCTTATCAAAACAAAGTTAAAATTATGCACAAAAGTTTTAATGAATTGCTAAAAGACCAAAAGTTTAGTAAAGCTTACAACAAAGTGCAAGCTCAAAAAAACAATGCTGCTAAAACGGTTATGGAAGAACAATATCAGTTTACAATTGCAGATAAACCCGTTAAAATTGTTCAATCAGAAAACGGAACCACTTATACCCTTTTGATTAACAGAGCCATTGATGATGCTAACACATTTGAAAACTTAGTAATTAAATATGAAAACGATGGGAGTATAAACGCTACAATTATCAATTATCAGCCGTTTTATCCGTTAAATACTATGGATTATTTTACAAATAGTGCATTTAATGGTCTGCAATCTGTTACACCTATTGTGTATAACGATGCATTAGTGAGTACAACAGGAAAAATATCATCCGATTGCTATTCAGTTTGTACTATACTTTGCCATGATTTAACAGAGAGCGGCCCTTACTCAGTGCCACATCCACCAGGTACTTATTGCACAGGAAACAATGTAACCATTGATTGTGTGGTAACGTGTTGGGGCGACAATATAGGTGGGGAAGATACAGGAAACGACATTGGAACAGTAGACAACACCTCTGGTGGTGGAACAAGCAGTTCTACCAATTCTGGAAATGTTTCAACACCTCCAAACAATTGTGGTAACTGCAATAATCCTATAGAAACCATACCGGTTTTGGAGTTGGGTGAAGAGGAAGAAGTAATTGATCCTTGTACAGATTTGAAAAATAAATTTGTCTCTAATAGAGAAAACATAAAACCAATAATAGATTCTTTAAAAACTTTTTTAAATGAGCCTGATGAAAGAGGTGTTTCTTTTAAAGTAACAAGAGTAATAGAACAACCTGATAATTACGAACATTTATGGGAAGTTGGTAATGGTAATACGGCTCCTGTAAGTCTCGGAGGATTATGGTATGGTTCCATACATACCCACCCTTTTGGATATGACACAATGTTTTCTTGGCAAGATGTCGATAATTTACTCAGTCTTTATCAGGGAGCAACAGTTAGAAACAAAGCGCTTGTTTTTAACATGGTTGTAAGTTCAAGTGGAGATGTATATTGTATTAAGGTTGATAATATTGTAAAACTGAAACTTCAAATTGAAAACGACTGGAATATTCCCGAATTGGCAGATTGTGAGGATAGTGAAAAAAACGCCGTCTTACTTGAAATGATGCAAATAATATATTCATCGGATTCAAATAGTGAACGAGCTTTTTTGAAAAAATTTTCAAACTATGGTATTTCATTATACAAAGCAGATAGTACGTTGACTAATTGGTCCAAATTGTCATTAACTGATCCTGTTTCAGCCAATTCCATTGTAAATAATTCACCTTGTAACTAAAAAATAAATTATGAAAAAATTAATAACACTTTTACTTTTAATGAACTTTTATATAGTTAATGCTCAAAATCCTATTATTGATTTAGAAGACAGAGATGGTTCAATATTAAATGGAGCCTATTATAAAGACACAGATAATGTCTTTAATAACTATGAAGGTGTTTGGGAATACTCAAATGGTTTAGATACTTTAAAAATTGAATTACGCAAAATCACATTCCAATTTTTAGGTAGATATTATGAAGATGTTTTGGTTGGAGAAATAAAATATGTAAAAAATGGCATTGAAAAAGCAAATACATTACCAGAAATAAATACAAATTATGGAAAAGAAAAAAGACATACAATTTCTGGGAATACAATACTTACTTCTCCACAAAGGTTAAACTGTACAGATTGTGCACCAGGAGAAAAAAGAGTATATCTAGGATTTAAAGATCCAAATCCTTCTGTAGGTAGAGCTGGCTATATTATCTTCAAAAAAACAACAGTGGCAAATCAAGAAGCTATAAAAATATTTATAGGGTATGCTGGTGTAAGAAAAAGAGATGGTGAAATAATTCCAGAAACTACAATTCCATATGGTTGGTACACTTTAATAAAACAATAAACATAAGCAACGGCTTTTACAATTCTAAAAGTCGTTGTTTTTTTTGTATATTTATATTATGATTAAAAAAATGAAAATAATTATTTTATTATTGCTTTCTATTGGTTGCAAAGCTCAAAACACTTATCCTTTGTCTAATTTTCAGCAAAAACATTTAAAGAATAATAATTATATAAAAGATACTGAACATGTTTATGACAATTTTGCAGGTACATGGCAGTGGACAGATGGAACTTCAACTTTTACCATCAAACTTCAAAAGGTAGAACATTGGAAAATGCCTAATTCTAACTATTTTAGAGATTTAATTTTAGGAGGATATCGTTATGAAGAAAACGGAAATGTATTAGTTGATAAGCTAAATTTTACAACCAGTTTTACAATTGACCCTGCAACTTGGGTAGATTTTGCCGAAATGCAAGGAGGTGTTTCTTATCCTGACATAAATGAATTGGGTATGATTGTAAATGATATTATTAAAAATAAAAGATGTATGGCTGAGTTAACTTTGCAAATAGGTCCTAATGGCGAACAACAGCTACAGTGGTATTTACATGATTTTGAAACATACAGAGACCCAAGCTTAGGTCCAAAACCATTAGACTTTTCAATCCCTACAAATGTAATACTAACAAAACTGTAAAAATATAAGCAACGGCTTTTACAATTCTAAAAGTCGTTGTTTTTTTTGTATATTTATTTTATGATTAAAAGCCTAATAAACCTTGCAGTTTTACTTAATTGTTTAAATGCATGTTCGCAAATAATAGACATTGAAGACATGAATGGCACAAGAATAAATGGTGCTTATTATAAAGATATAAATAATTTATTAGATCCTTATGTAGGTACTTGGGTATATAGTAGTCCTACAGATACTTTAAAAATTAAGTTAAGAAAAGTAATTAACACCCCGTTTATTAATAATTCTTTTGAAGATTTAATAGTAGGTGAATACCAATACATTAAAAATGGTGTGGAAAAAATAAACACTTTAGCTAATTTCAATACAGATTATCCGATGCAAATAGCTCATAAAATAGACGGTAATAGCATTTTAGAGAATTATAATATTCCCATGTGCAATTATTGTAATCCAAATGAAAAACGGTTACAATTGTCTCTAACAGAACCGATAAGTCTTTGGTCTGCAGACTTAAATTTAAGATTAATATCTGTTAATGGTCAACCTGCTTTAGAAGTATTTAAATGGGGTACACCTCCTCCCGCAAGAATTGAAGGAGATCCAACAACAGGTTATGCAAATCCTATAATTGAAATTGATTCAAATTTTATTATGATAAAACAATAAACATAAGCAACGCCTTTTACAATTCTAAAAGTCGTTGCTTTTTTTGTATATTTATATTATGATTAAAAAATTGAAAATAATTATTTTACTATTGCTTTCTCTTAGTTGCAAAGCGCAGTCACCTATTTTAGATATCAGCGAATCAGGAACAGGACTTCCAAACGGATATTATCTAAAAGATACTTACAATCTACTCAACCCGTTTGAAGGGATTTATGAATACACAAACGGTAACACAAGTTTTAAAATAGTATTGGTAAAAAAAGTACAACAATATAATGGTGAATATTATGAAGATTTAATCATAGGAGAATATCAATATATTGAAAATGGCATAGTAAAAGTAAATACATTATCAGAATTAAATACAGTGTATAGCAATCAAAGAGTTCATAAAATTGATAGTAATTTTCTAGTTGGGAATAATTTTAAATTATTCCCATGTACAAGTTGCTTAACAAATGAAAAAAGATTATATACTTCAATAATGGACCCAATCTCAAAAAGATATGCAGATTTAATCATGCGTAGAACTACAGAGAATGGACAAGAAGTTATGAAAATTAAAATAACAAATCCAAGTGGTGGGGCATATTTAGAAGTCGAAGGGCCACCTGCTGAGTTTTCATTACCACTCGGTGAGTTAACTTTAATAAAACAATAAACATCTTAAAATAAATAAAAAACCCGCCTCATTTGTAGGCGGGATTTTTTATTTTAATTTGTATATGGTGGTTTACACGTTTTATCTAAATGTCTTCTTAACCTTGTAGGATCTGTAAAATCTGAGTCATCAGAAGCTGGTGATGGCAAAGTTGAAGGCGGTACAATAGGACCAGTAAACTTTCTAGGAATTCCTCTTCTATCATCATAAGGCGTCAAAGGGTCATCTGTCGATTTGCCTGTGTATGGATAATATGCCGTTTTAGTAACAGTTCCGTCAAGATATGTAAATTTAATTTCCTCCTTAGTCAAAACCCCGTCTGCATCATCATCAACATCTAAATAATCATAATAATCATCTCCATCAGTATCAATTGCTTCTTCAGACAAATCAGGCCCATATTCATATTTTGAAAGTATTTTATCACCATCATGATCACGATATCTTAATCTTTTTAAACTAAAAGTAAAAATCAATGGGGAATAAGCAGGAATTAATGCTTTCTCAATATTATAATATCCAAGACCACTAGGAACAAACATAACACCTGCACCATAGCCCGAATAAGTAACTAATCCCGTAGAAGGATTTTCTACATAATCACCCGTTTTAAATAATGGAAATATTTTTCCCCAAGCAGGAATAACTTCCTCTAATTTAAACCAAATAGGTGTTGAAGCATGATCAAAAATAGTTTTATCTAATAATTGCCCTTTATATGAAGAGTAAACAGAGTCAATTGCTGTTGGATTTTCATTGATTCCATCATTTAATTTTAAATAATATACCTTATAGTCAACATCATTCAAAGTTACAGGTAAATGAGTTAATTCAGGCATTTCAGATATAGGTGTTTGTGTACCCCCATCAGGTATTTCAGTAAATGTGGTGTTAAAATCTGCATCAACAGTTACATAATGTGTATCCAAAAAATTCTCAATCTCAACAATCTCTTCATTATAAACTTCCTGATAATCTCTTAATGGTTCAGAACTTGGTGAATCATCAGATGGACACGCCATAAAAGTAAACCCGATAATCAATAAAGCTACTATTTTATAAACTCTAATCATTATTATATATTTTTATAGGGCGCAAGATACAATTTTCATTTATTTTTGTAGAAATATTAACACGGATTTTTGATTTATATATGAGAATTGATAAATATTTATGGTGTGTTCGCTATTATAAAACTAGAAGTATTGCTACCGAAGCAGCAAAAAAAGGGCATATCACAGTGAATGGTCAGGTAGCTAAACCTTCTCGAGAAGTCTATCCAACTGATAAAATCAGCCTTCGAAAAGATCAAATCAACTATAAATTAACCGTTTTAGATTTACCTCTAAACCGATTAGGTGCCAAACTAGTTGATATGTACAGAAAAGACGAAACACCGCCTGAAGCCTTTGAACATTTAGAATTACTTCGCCTTTCAAAAGAACATTATAGAGCCAATGGTACCGGAAGACCAACAAAAAAAGATCGTAGAGAAATAGATGATTATATTTCTGATGAAGATTTTTATAACGATAAAGAAGATTAATAATGAATTACTGGGAAGAACGCTATCAAAAAAATGAAATTGGTTGGGATGTTGGCGCAATAACAACTCCAATTAAAGAATATATTGATCAAATTACAGATAAAAACATTAGTATTTTAATTCCAGGAGCTGGAAATGGTTATGAATTTGATTATCTCATTAAAAATGGATTTACCAATGTATTTGTTTTAGATATTGCAGCCTCTCCACTAAATAATATTGCCAAAAGAAATCCGAATTTTCAAGCAAATTTAATACACAATGATTTTTTTGAAATCAATGAAACTTTTGATTTGGTAATCGAACAAACTTTCTTTTGTGCAATTCCACCATCAATGCGAGCACAATACACAACAAAAATGCATCAATTATTAAATAAAAATGGAAAAATAGTTGGACTACTATTTAATTTTCCTTTATCAAATGAAGGTCCGCCATTTGGTGGCTCTATTGATGAATACTTAAATTTGTTCTCTGAAAAATTTAGAATTAAAATTTTAGATAAAGCATATAATTCAATCAAACCAAGAAAAGACAAAGAACTCTTTTTTATCTTTGAAAAAAAATAACACAACAAAAATGAAAAATATTATTTTAACTGAAAAGGAAATAGCACACAAAACAAAACGTATTGCCTACCAAATTTACGAAACATTTATTGATGAAGAAGAAGTGGTTTTAGCAGGAATTACCTCTAATGGATATATTTTTGCAGAAAAAATTGGCGCAGAACTTAATGCTATTTCTGATTTAAAAATCACCCTTTGTGAAGTTAAAATCAACAAACATCAACCTCAAGACATTGTAACCACTTCAATTCCAAAAGAGGAATATCAAAACAAAGGATTAGTTTTAATAGATGATGTTTTAAGTTCTGGCACCACTTTAATATATGGTGTCAAACATTTCTTAGAAGTACCGTTAAGTAAATTTAAAACAGCTGTATTGGTAGACAGAAATCATAAAAAATACCCCGTTAAAGCAGATTTCAAAGGGCTATCGCTTTCTACCTCATTACAAGAGCATATTCAAGTAGTTTTTGAGGAAAATAACTCGTACGCCTATTTATCTTAATAAATCGCTTATTTCGGCTACAATTTGTGTTATTGACTTATCATCAACACTAACTACATGTGCAACTTGATGATAGTAAAAAGAACGATCAAATAAATGTTTATTAATATAATCTATCAATTCCTCATCATTCAGATTAGTGAGTAACGGTCTCGTTGTTTTTTCAACTGTCAATCGGTTTGCTAATGAAATAGCCGTAGCTTTCAAATATATTGAAACCACACTATCATGCTTTAATAATTCATGATTATTAAAATAACATGGTGTACCTCCTCCAAGACTCAATACAAATGAATCCTTTTTTGCTAATACTTGCTTCAAAATTTCGCTTTCAAGCTTTCTAAAATAGATTTCACCTTTAGATGCAAATAAATTATTAATTGAAATTCCTTCCTTTTTTTCTATTAACTCATCCAAATCTACAAATGGTAAATCCATTGATGAAGCCAATTTTTTACCAACAGAAGACTTTCCACTGCCCATATACCCTACTAAAACAACTTTTATCATACAAATAATCCCTTATAAATTAAGGAGTTAAAAAAATTAATTAAAAAAAAGACAAATTTATAAGAAAAACCCATTGAAAAACGAATTTATGTTACTATATTTGCACCCGCATTCAAGGAAATAAATGACTTGGTAGCTCAGCTGGTAGAGCACATCACTTTTAATGATGGGGTCCTGGGTTCGAATCCCAGCCAGGTCACTACAATAACATATTCTTGAAAGCACCGACTTGGTAGCTCAGCTGGTAGAGCACATCACTTTTAATGATGGGGTCCTGGGTTCGAATCCCAGCCAGGTCACAATAAAGTTATTCGCCTTGGTGAGTAACTTTTTTTATTTTAGGCCATGTGGAGAAACGGTAGACTCGCCATCTTGAGGGGGTGGTGCTCGTAAGGGCGTGAGGGTTCAAATCCCTCCATGGTCACTACAATGATTTATAAAGTGCTATTTTTATTGATAATTTTATTTTTAGGGGAGTAAAAAGGGGACTATTTTTTTATTTAGTCCTATTAGTTTTTCTGAAGATTTTTTTGAATCATAACATAATCTTAAAAAGGAATATAAATAACTTCTATTGCATAGAAAATTCTTAAACTACCAAAATATCAATTTGTATTTAAAAAGCTCTAAAACGGTTTTAAATTATTTTAAACCTAATATTTATTAAATAGTTTTAAGAAAATTAAAATCCTTAATATTAAAATTATTGATTTTTATAAATTAACGAGTCATTAATTTATAAAAATTACTCTTCTTTTTCACTCAAAACAGATTCTTTCATTACTTTTTCTAAACTTTTATAATCAATAGATTTTTTTCTCTTAAAAACAAAAATTTCAATATAATCTGTAAATGATATAAATCTATCAAAGTATAAATTTTTACTATTCTCAAAATGCTTATGATAAGCATCAATTAAAACATCTAATCTTTTTAGGTATGTTGTTCTATACAATAAGTCATTAATA
Source organism: Flavobacterium sp. (assembly GCF_035299005.1). Lineage (GTDB taxonomy): Bacteria > Bacteroidota > Bacteroidia > Flavobacteriales > Flavobacteriaceae > Flavobacterium. The sequence continues at coordinate 258,858 of NZ_DATGXL010000004.1, read as the reverse complement.
TGAATAATTGTTATTGGTTTGATTCTCATTTTTAATTTATCATCTATTTCATTTAAATCTTTAATAACATATTCATTTATTAAATTATTAAAGGAAAGCGATGTCAATGTATCATCGGTCGTAATTATAATTGGATAATAAATTAAATTATTATTTTTAGCACACGTGTCAAAAAAGGAATATTTACCATCATTTGACAAATTAATAAAATTCAATAGTTGTTTAGCTGCTTTATTTTTATTTCCACTTTCATAAAACTTGTTTTTAAAATCTGTTTCTACCTTTTCAAATTTAGAATCTAGTTTAGCAATTAGTGATACTAATGAGTTTTTACATTCAAATAGAAAAACTTTATTCCCATTCCTAATGTAGTAATCTGGTAAAGCAAGATTATTGATATTCTTCACCTTGTAGCTTTTAATTTTATCTTCATTGAACTGAATGTATTTATTACCAAAAACTGAATTAACAGCATTTCCTAAAAGATACTTTTCAACAAAATCCGAACTATAAACTTGGTGAAAATTTGAATTTTCAGAGTTTGAAAAATTCAATAAATCATGATACATCCCTGTAAAAAATTTATTCAAAACAAAATAAAAATCAATAATCAAATATTCTCCATTATCCATTCTATATAATGGATTTTTCATTATTTCTGATAATTCATTCCATTCTGAAGAATTAATATTATGATTTGAGATGTAATTAAAAAATGTAATTCCTTTCTCTTGTTCGTCAATTGAGAATTTATGATGGTTTATGGCAACCTGACCAATTCTAAATATTAGTGTAAATAACTCATAAAGTGTTTTAACATTGAATTTTTCCAAATACCTTGTCAAAGTATTTTCTAATTCCGGTTTGGTATTTATCCACTTTTCAAATTGCACGAATTTTAAAGCTTCTACCCAAAGTTTTTTATTGGCTAAATCTGTATTGATTAAATATTGATTTAACCCTAAATGAAGATGAAGTCTTATTTCATTTGACATTGACAAATTACCAACCAGATACTTTTTTGTAAAAACTTCTAGTCTATTGGCTATTTCGTCATTTAAGATTAAATAGAGTTTGAAAAGACTTTCAGGATTATGACTTACTTTTTCAATATTTATCTTTTTCTTTAATAAGATTTCGATAGTTCGTAATGTGCTTATCTTGTTAATTATTTTTACATTTTTGAGATTTTTTCTTTCAGAATGTTCTATAAAAACTCGAATAAAATTTGTTTTAAAATCCTCCGATGCATCAGGTATCCACTCTCTAAGAATAAATCTAATTTCTGAATATTCATTTTGGTAAACTAAATGTTCATTTTTATTTATAAGTACCAGAAATTCTAATGCACTCTCTAGATGTATTTGCTTAACAAGAACATCAATTGATTCCGAATTTTTATAAAATTCTTTATAGCCTAATCTGGATATTAGTTTTGTTTTCATTTAAGTAAATTGTAAAAAAACACAAATTAAGCATCTAGTTATTATTTAAATAAAAATATAAATGAAACCTAGTATTTTCTATACATAGTCTAATTTTTCCAATATTGGTAATCCAAGTTCTTCCTTCCCAAAAATCTAAGGATTGTATTTCATTACCTTCTAAAATTGATTTTCCATCACAATCCATCCCTAATTTTTCGATAAATAATTGTAAAAGTTGATTAATTTCATGTTGGGTGCAAATGAAATAATTAGAAGGTGTTTCTTTACTTAACAAAAAATAAAAATCTTCGTTATTAGTTTTTGGAATTATTATTTTATTGAAAAAATTAAAATGGAAATAATCGCAGAACTTTTCCACACCAAAAAAATCTCCATTATCCAAATACAATGGTTGTCTATTTTCTATATTATTTAAGTCATTAATAACCGCTGCATATGAATCGTCAAATGTTTTTTGATTCAAATATTTGTGATAATAACTAATAAATTCTTGTGGTTTAAAAACTTTAGTTCTTACACCAAATTTATCATACACTTTTTGTGTTTTAAAAAAGTTTTTATTGTCGTTAGTGATAAAAATATCGCATAGTGATGCAAATGCAGTATGAGAGGCATCCTCAGTGGTGTTTTTAAAGGTATTGCTTTCTTTTTCGTTTACTCTAACCTTATCTGCTTTGTAACCATGCATATCTAGAGTGATATAACTATTTGTTAAATCATTAAACCATGCAGGAGCATTTTTATTTTTATCGAAATATTGGTCTGGATTAAATGGTTCTATGCCTAACTTTTTATAAGCATTTTGAATTACTTCATAGGGATCTTTATCATCATTGAAGTGTCCACTGTTAACACCGATTTTTTGAACTGAATCTCTTAAAAATTTATAATCTTCCTTTTCATTTAAATTTTGGTACATATTCCCTAAACTTTTAAAAAAGCCATTCATATTAGGTTCTTCTTTTAAGCCTGGAAACATTTTATTCATCATATCTGCACTTTCGGGATTATCGAAAGCTGCTTTAAAAGCACTATCCAATTGAATTGTTGCCAGCATGTCTTTCATTGAATTAATCAAAGGGTCGTTACCAATTGAACTAAATAAACTATCTAAACTAAAATCGGTAAATAGAGGTGCTTCTCTTATTCTATCATCTAACAATTCTCCTGGATCTATTGTATTAATTAAAACTTGCTCCCCAGTATTAAATAGACATTGGTTTTTGGAAATTTCCCTAATAAAATCTAAATCTTGATTAATCAATCTTTGTTCTTCTTCAGAATGATTTTTAATACTTGCTAAAATATCTCCGATATGCGATGTCGAATAGGGTAAGAAGAATTTTTGTTCATTTAAAACTATAGCAGATAACTCTGGAAAATGACCATTTTTCAATCCTGACATTATGTTCCAATCTAGATATAGTTTTATCATTATTAATATAATTATATTAAAAAATAAACTAGTTTAATGAGTTCTTTAATCCTTTTAATACTAAAAATATTATTTCATGAATATGAATAGTTTCAAATAATCTTTGATTTTCACTTTCACTTAATCCATTATTATCACTTAATTTTTTTAATGAATAAGTATTAATGAAATTTAAACTCTCTTTATAATCTATTTTTATGTTATTTTCTTTGGAATTATAAAAATCAACAAATTTACTATATTCTGGATTCTGTTTTTTTTGCCATTCTTCAGATAATTCTTCGGGTTTTTCATTATTTACAGCATCAATAATAGACTTTGTTATGCCCCCAAATGCTCCAATTAAATAAGTTGGTTTATCTGATTTTAATGAAAGTAATACTTCCTCTAATAAGCCAGGGTATTTTCCTTTAAAATTACTTTTTCTACCACCCATGAAAATTCTACCATGATTATCATCATTCATTTGATTTCTCATTTTCGTCAAACACTCTGACCAAATAAATAAGTTTTCATTCCCAATTGGTGGGTAAAACTCATTTATATTTAAGTTTAAATCTTCTGGAGGTGTTACTTTATTAACTTTTACTCCATTTTTAATGAAGTCTAAATTTTGCCTTTCTTGAATGTTTAAATAGATTGGAAAACTAAAATAATTTTCATAGTATCTGTTATTGTCTTTGTGAGGCGTATATTGTTTTACAATTTCAGAAAACAAAAAAGTATATCCTTCAGCTCTTAAATCACCTCCATATAATAATGTAGCACCATTGATAATTAAATACCTCGTGAGTTCTAATATTGTGTCTTGCTGGTGGATTTTAGAGAATCCTAGCTCTTCTAAATTCTCGCTTTCACTAATTGAAATTGCAATTTTTTTATTAGTGAAAAGGAATTTTTTAGATTTCATCTCATCTCTTTCTTCAATGACTTCATTTACTAGAAAATCTTCAAAATCTTCAGGTTCATTTTTATCTTTATTTATCATACTAAATGTAATTTGGTAATTGAACCGGCGTTAAAAATTTAATTGTACTATCAACATCGTTGAGTAAATTTATTTCTTCAATTCCTAAAGGTGGTTCAGGATATAAAACAACTAAGTCTTTTGTTTCTACAATATTCTCAGATTTGTATTTTTCAATATCAATATAATTGAATAGTTCAGGTGCTTTTGATAAAATTATACAATAGTTTTTTGTATCTATTTCATACATTTTTTTACAATATTCAAGTAACGCTTTGTTATAACTAATTTGAATTACTTGAACTAATGTATCATTTATTATTTCTTCAATATTATCTTCCCATATCAAAGTAGGAACATTTCCTAGATATGGAAAGCTTCTAGTTTCTCCTTTTTTTACACTTTGAACACATAAAATAGGACAGCCAAATCTCTTAGCAACTATTACTTCTCTTCTACACCATTCTCTATTGGAGTATTCATCAGTATTGAAGATAATAATAGCTGAATTGTCTATATTTTTATTAATTTGTTCTTCAAAATCATGACCATCAGCAATATCATTTGTATCAAAAAAAGTATCTAGCTTGGTATAACTTTCTAAATAGTCTCTGAATTTTTTGGCTAAATCTTCACCATCTTTTTTTGCGTGACTTAAAAATAATTTCACAGGAGCATCGTCAGTTTTTTTGGTATTATAGACTTCTTTTTCATTTTTTAATTGTCTAGCTATGTCATGTAATAAACGTGATTTGATTAACTTCCATTTATTGTCAAAAATATCACTATCAGTTACACCACTAATTTCATTCGCTCTAATAAATTGAATCTTGTTTAAACCGACTTGGTCGATATAGTATGAATAGTCAGAAAATGCAATTGGAAACACTCTAGTGTTTTTAGGTATGTTTTTAACTAATTCTTGAACATAACTTCTCCAATCATCATTATTAACCATTTTTTCATCAACTAATATTACAACTGCATTTTTATGAGACTCTTTATAGTTAATTGCTATTGGAATATTATTATTAGGTTTTGGCTTACTTCGGAAGTATACAGGAATATTAATCGCTCTTGCTAGAGGAGATTTTAGTTCCCTGCAAAAGGTTGAAAATATATTTTCAGCATATAATTTACCTTCAATAAATTCCGGATGCCAAATGACATAAATTGAAAATGGGCTTGTGAAATTGTTTTCTTTTATTGACATAAATCTTTTGTTAACTGTAATATTCCTTTATTGACTATCATTCCTGAATTTTCTCTGTTTGAGAACGCTTGCTCAATATACTCTTGTAATAAATATCTATCCTCAGTCCAATCTTTTAGAATTGCGTAACCTGACTTAAAATTTTCAATGAATCTCTCGGGATACTCATCTTCATCATAGTAATTGGAATTGTAATCTGGGTGTGAAGGAAGCCTTATCCCCAGTATTCCAGAATATTTATCACCAACTCTAAGATCTAAAGCTCCATAAATTTCCCAATCGATATGCTTTCTACATTTTGTTTTAGGTCCAAGCAAAACTACTAATACAGTAACATCATTTAAATAACCTTGTTGAATAAGTTGTTTTATGTAACCATCACTGTTATCTGAATTAATATCACCATCATTAACAGATTTATTAATAATTAAATCAGAAAACCTATTGTCAAATTCTATTCTTTTATCTTCATCTTCTTTATGATAAAAGCTAACAAATGTTTTATGCTTTTGAATATTTTTTGGTATTGAAATATTCCATGTGAAAATATTTCCATCATAAAAAAACTTTTTCCTTTTACTCCATTTACCATCACTTTTTTTATCAATGCTGTATATGCCATAGCCTTTTAGAATAATTGAAACTAACCAGTTTCTATCCTTTTGACCTAAATCTGTAAAACTACTTCCATCCCATGAATGGGCAATGACATTGTCAATTAGCTGCCTTGAATTTTCAAATGAAAGTTTTGAAATAAAATATTCCATAATTATAAATTATTTTCTAAAATTGTAGCTAATGGATGATAGAATGAAGAATAGGTTTTTATCTTTCTTTGATTTTCTAAAATATATTCTGATTGACCTGTAATTTGTGTTATCAAACTATTGAAAGATTTTATACCTCTAACCACTTGAACTGTTTTTAAATAATCTGGTAATTCTGAAGAAGTAATACCTTGAATAGTTATTGCTCCTTGAATAGTTTTATCATTTCCATATCCAATTTCCCATGGTACCCATTTTGAATATAAAGTATCCTTGGAAATTACGCACAGCATATGCGAACTCATTTTTATACCTTTTTTTATAGAGTCAACAACTCCAGTTGGGTTATTTGTTTGTCTATAAAATTTTAAATCTTTATCATACTCATCAAAATAAACATCAATACCTGCATTTATTAGATAGTCTGCTATTTTTTTACAATATTCTGTATCGGCTTTTTGATGGCTGATAAAAACACATTTAACATTTAAATTTAAATTTAAATTTGCTTTAAATTCATTTAAAGTTAAAGCTCTATTAATTCCTATCATTTTTTATTTCTTTAAAATATTTCTTTTCATTCTAGTTCGAGAGTTGTCTATTGAATTAAATAAGTTATCTCTCTTCCAAATAGCATAATTTACTTTACTTTCAAAATCTCTTTCAACATTACTCCAACGCATTGATACAGCATAACCAGAATCAATATTATCTTGTAGCCGAGGTGGAATAGAATGGTTTTGACATGGCAAAAAAATACACAATAACCCATTAGCTTTAAAGCTTTTAAGTGATTTTGTAGGATGTTTATATCCTCTTAATGATGCCCAAATTTCAGCATCCACCCATTTTCTTTTGCCTGTTTCAGAACCAATGAGTACAATCGTGACTGAGCAACTTCGCATTTTATCCCGAATTTTTTTGTAGATACCATCATCGCTTAAATACCCGATATCATCTTTTAATGAATAATCCGCAACTTTCATTCCCTCTTTTAAGAGTCTTAATTCATTCAAATAATTTTGATCATTCTTGTGATGGTAACTAATAAAACAATTAACCATAATCAATTTCTTTTTTACTTTTCTTCACCTTAACAAACAACCTAGAAATATATTTCTCTTACAACTCAAATAAAAACTACATCATTTATCTAAATTTGTAGTATAATTCCCAAACATAACTAAAAAAAAGTATCTATACAACCCGTAAAAATACCTGATTTTCAAACCAGGTAAAAATACGTAGGAAATTACAACAGCTAAGGTAAATAAAGGGATTGATAAAACTTTACGGATTTCCGTAAAAGGAAACTTAAAATTTACTTCCGCGGATTTTATTAAATTTTGATATCTTGAAAATTAAACTTAAGGGAAAGAAAAATCACTTGATTTTATTTAATTGGATTAATCTTCTAATATGCTTGAACGTCATAAATGGTAAGACAAAAAATCCAATGAAAATCGCAGCAAATAACTTAATCAATAAATATCCAAAATAAAAAATAGATAAATTAAAATACATCTTTGGAAAACCTTTATCTAATATTTTCCAACCTGGCACAATACCTGAATATCCATAAAACATTGCTAAATAAAATGAGAATCCAACATTTTGTGGTTGTTTATGCATTGAAAATTTACTCATCATAAACATGATTAGCAATCCAAAACCATAAGCAAAGATCAAATCTTTAACAATTTGACTTTTCTCATTTTGTATTCTGATACTATTGCAAGCAGTACATATAGGAAAAGAAAACTTCTTAGAGCAATTTCTACAAAGTCCTTTTCTACAATCTTGACATTGCGCTACTGAAACTTCTTCATTGTGGTGGTAACAATTCATATCTCTGCGGTATTAAATAGGTTAAAAAAGCACGTGGGCTAATTCCCCAAGCTAGTCACAGAGGTCCGACCAAGAACCCACACTACATAGCAAAAAGGAACGCCCACGCTTACCGCAGACGTTTCCACTCTTACTTCCTGTAGTGTTAAAAAATTTGGTCGATTTCTGTAACAGGAAATTTTAAGCGAAACGCAATATTTTAAAATTTATAATTTTACTTTACATATAATTTATTTCGAATCTTAATAAGCTACTTTTATTATCTAAGCTTACAAATATCACAATTAATATTTAATTTTTCCTTAATAAAATCAAACTCTTTAAAGTCATTATAAAAAAAACCCTCTGAATCATTTTCAACATTATTAATTGTTTCTGAAGTAAATAAAACTCTTTCAATTTCTTTACCTTTAAAATTTTGAGTTATTTTATATGTATTTATCATTCCATTGAATTTATCAATTAAAAAATAACCCCAATCATGATATTCATAAACATACTGTCTTTTATTCAAACCAAAAAAGTATGCTTTTAATATTTTTTCATTAGAGTACTCTTCAATTTTAATAATTTCATTTTTCTGGCAGTAAACCCTGTATTCTGAAATAAAGTTATCCTTTTCGAAAAAGTTTATTATTATATAATATTCTTCATCTTTAAAAAAAAATTCTTTAATTAATTTTCCATCTTTGATAACTTCAATTTTATTTTTAGACTTAATAATTTTATCAAGAATTAATTTATAATTCTTATTATTAGTAAAATCTTTATCATTTAAATCTATCTTTTCATAATATGAATACTGACCTTTGATTGTGTCATAAACCTTTTTTACATTTCTAGACGAAATAGTATCAGTTTGACTGTAAATTGATATTACATTCAAAAAAAATATTAAAAAAATGTATATTCTTAACATAATCAAAAAATTTGCAATTTACCTTTATTCAAATTAATAGTCCCTGAATGATTAATTTTATTAGCATTTTTTAAAACAGGTATACTAAATCTAAAATCAATAAATGTGCCACTTCTAGCATTTGAATCTCCAGATCTATAAAAATTTGGAGTGCCAGAAGAAACATTACTACTATTTGCACCTGCATTAATTAGAGAATTTACTACAGTATCAATTCTTTTATTTCCAAATTCACTTACATTATATACTCCAACTTTACCATTCATGAGTCCTTTTGCTTGAGCTGATTGAGCATCAATTGGTTGATCTGTTTTGATAGATGTATGACTTGAAACAACAACAGATTGGTTATTATTATTTAATATATTCACAATATCTGGCAAATTGTTTTTCGAACTTTTAGTTAATTCATCAGCCCCACCAACATTTTCAGCTCCTACAAAATCAAGGCTAAAGGAAGCATAAATTTCATCAATATGGTTAGTTTCAATTACACCGCCAGTAATAAGATTATCACCATGTCTGACTGATATAATAATACTTCCATTTGAATAATCTGTATTAGGATTGTTTGATTGATCTTGAATCGTATACAAATCATAACTTAAATTACTTCCATTATGAGCCATTTCCCTATCTCTACCCTCCCCTGTATCAGATTGTACCAATAAATAAATTGGAGCATTTGGATGTTCTGCTTTAGCTTTACTTATTTCTGAGTTCACTTGTTGACTATTTGTTGGAGGGTCCTCTGGCCCCATACCTGTTGGATCAATTAGATTTATTGGATTACTAAAACAATATTCATAAGGATTTCTCTTATTATATGTCTCAGCAAGTGGGTCGACACTTAACCAAATACTAATCTTAGGGTCATAATACCTTGAACTAAAATAATAAAAACCTGTCTCCTCATCTAATTCTTTTCCATTAAATTTAAACGGCGTATTATAATAATTACTTCCTAACTGTTGCGCCATGGTTTCTCCAAAAGGTAAATTTAGAAAAAATTGATAAGCATTACCATTAAAATCCGTCAAAGCTGTAGAAGTTCCTAAATGATCTGGATGATAATAATAAATTGGTGTTATCATCGGGGCTTTTTCTACTAAATCACTTTCCTCATCTGCAACTAATGCTTTCTCTTGCTCTTCAAACGAAATTGGCTTGTAATCTTTTAATAATACTTTTCCCTTTCTAGCTTTTTCTGCAAATAAATTCAAATCTTGTATTTGCGCTTGCTTTAATTTACTATCATCAAAGGATTTTTTGGAAATTTCTTGTTTACATCCCATGCAACCAATTTCAAAAATACTTGCATCATCTTCACCAATACGACTTACAATTCGTTCCATACCTGCATAATAGTGTTTACTATATACTCCATCAGCAGTAATTACAATAAATGCACTAGGGTAACTTGTATAACCATTAATACTTACAGTACCAGGAGGATTTATTAACTCTCCGTTTTGGTATAATGCTTCCATATTCGAATTAGCCTTTAATATTCTTTCCCCACCACCATCATAAATATAATGTTGCATAGAATGATTATCAGAAACTACTCTTAATCGATTGCTTTCATCCCAAAAAAACTCTCTATTAGAATTATTATCATTTCTAACAGTAATATTTCCATTTAAATCATATTTAAAGGATTCTACATCTCCAGTAGAATTATTTAAAATTGCTTCCACTTTATGCGTATTAGAAATATACTTATAAGTATTGTCATAAGTATTCGGAATAAATGTTGTGGCATTTCTTATGTGCTCTTGTTTTTTATTAGCAATACCATGAGTGCTATTATACTCCATACTCAAAGTATAGTTACTACTTACATCATTTCCTAAAGCTAACTGATTATTACTTCCATCAAAGCTTCCTTCGGCATTTATCAATCTATTTAAATTATCATAATCAAACTTATGAGAATATTTACCAGCCATATAATTAGCCGTTACCCCTGCAGAATTAATCAAACTGGTAACATTACCAACATTATCATATTCATATTTGTTATCAAACAAACTCAAGCCATCAGAAGTTTTAACGTTTAAATTATTTAATCTTCTTGATGATAAAGAATAATTATAAAATGTTTCTGTACCATTGCCATATAACAAATAAGATCTTTGCTCAAAATAATCATAATCTATTCTCTTTATATAATCGTAAGCATTACCATTTAATTCACCTGTAATTCTAGTCATATTACCACCTAAATCATAGCTGTAGGCAATTTTTTCACCATCTGGATATTGCATACTTTGTAAACGATTCCAACTATCATAACTAAAACTTGTTTTAAATTGTCTCGTAGGAATATTTGGCCCTACAACTATTCTAATACTAGATGATAGCTCTCCCATGTTACCATAATACATTTCTTGATATCCTGTTGCATCTTCTTGATAAATTAGCTTTCCTGTTTCATTACCAGTATCTCCATATTTATATGTAACATTGGCAAAATTAGATGCGCCAGATGGTAAATCAGGATACTTAATTTTGATTAAACGGTTAATTTCATATTCATAATTAATAAAAATACTTTGATTTTCAAGATTTGCTGTTTGTAAAGCTACTAAATTCACATTATCATACTTGTAATTTGTTTTTCCACTATCTGGATGAATTAGTTCAATTTTTCTTCCAAACATATCATATTTATATTGTGTCGCAATTCCTTCATCATCAATATATTCCAATAATTCTCCAATCTCATTGTATTTATATCTAGTCCAAATATTACCCGAAGCCCCGCCAATATTATTTGTTGAAAAAACTTTACCTGACATATCTTTAAAAGTTTCAGTAATAATGTGTTGTGAACCATTCTGATCTACATCAACTTTAGTTTTTATTCCTAAAACCCCATCATCATCTGTATCAATTGAATATTCAAAAAAACTAATTTTTCCATCTGGATCAGTATTTTTCAAAGGCCTATCTAATTCGTCATAAATAACTTGTGATTTATGTGATGAATTGTTTTCATTTAATAAAAATTTCGTGTTAACAGTCAAATTTTCCCAATAAGGATGATATTTTTCTATTACTCTACCTAATTCATCAAATTTTGTCTTACCTGAAATCGACAATCCTTCAATAAAATTTGGAGATGTCGCAGTTCCATTATTATAATAAATGTCCTTTTTAATCTGAATTGGTCTAGCCATACCATCAATAAATGTATACGTTTGAATATCATTAGTTGGGTGCTGCTGATCAAAATGACTAGTAACGGCGACAGGAACAAAATTTGAGGTCGTAACTCCACTACCTGAGGGAAGTAAAGATAAGAAAGGGTAATATTCAAACTTAATTGTGTACTTTAATCCAGCTTGAATCTCTTTTGGCGCTACAATACGTGTAGTTCTTCCAAAAGAATCATATGCAAAAATCATTTTATTACTAGTTAAATCAATCACTTCAGTTTGCTTATCAAAATTTGAGTTGTAAGTAGATGATGAAACATATCCAAAAGCATCTTTTATTTTGATTATATATTTATTATAAACGGAATCGTAAGTATAATCATAATTCATTGCTTCCCCAGCTATATTTTCAGGATATCTTATATGTATTAAATTCCCAAACTGATCATATTCCATCTGAGTAACAGCCCAACTTCCATTATTGTTAGCATTAACTTTGACTATATTACCATTACTAGAATCAACTTCAGTTGTTCTCTCTCTTACTAATCCTAAAGAAGGTGTACTAACTCTTAGAGATTTAGGAACATTTATAATATTTAAAGAAGACATCGAAGAATGGTATTCAATATTTGAAGTAAAATCATCTGAAGTATCAGTTATATTACCTTTATTAAAATATTCTATTATTCTTCCTTTTGAATCATATTTCATTAAAACTTCTGAAATAATTTGCGGTGTCGCATTTAATTCATATAATTCTGTAACTCTCTTTTTTAATAAAACTGAAGCTGATCTTCTTCCTTCGGAACCACCAATATCATAGTTGGATGATAATGGAGTCGTCAAATTAATTTCATCATTACTATTATTCAAACCATAAACTTCGTAATAGTTTATAGTTTTAGAGAACTTTTGGTTTAAATCATTTCCTTTTACAATGTAACTATCCTCTGTTAAACCATTTAAAAAATAACTCAAATTATTAAAATTTGAAATATTTGTTCTGTAAATAACTTCATTACCAGAAGAATCAAAAATATAATCTTCCGCTTTTACGGTTTTATAACCATAAAATTCCCTTTCTCTTCTATCATATCTACCCTTTTCATATATAAAATTCTTTTTATAAACATCAAAACCATCATTAACTTTATCATATCCATCCTCTATGATAACTTGAGTCATAGCCCATTTTGGATTTGGATTGTCATAGTCAACCATTTGAACTTTATAATCAATTGTAAATTTACCATTCAAAGGATTAATAACCGATTTAAGTTTATTTGTTCTCTTAATCCTTGAATGATGAACTCGAATTCTTGTACTAGATATTTCTTCTAACAAATCAGGATATCCATCTCTATCAAAATCGGTAATTGTCTTCTTTGTTCTATTAGTAGAGTTTGAAGTTGATGCAGTAACACTAACATCTGGTATTTTTAATGGAATTACGACCCAAATTAAATATAATGGCCAAATTACCGAATATGTACCAGTAATATTTAAGCCCGATGTTGTTGTAGTTGCACTATTATGATAAGAAAAATTATGACTCATAGTTGAAATACTACTATCAAATTTATTACCTAAACTAATGTCGGTGGCTATACTTGATGAATTTGAAGTTAATTTATCTAATAATCCATCACCATTTAAATCTATTAATGTTGTTTCAGTATCTGAATCTGTTCGTCCAAGTGACAAACCTGCTTCAATACTCGCATTTGCATAATTAAATCCTAATCCACCACCAAATGTTGTACTTTTACTTTGAGATAATGAAAAACTACCCCAATTATTACTTAAATCGTAATTATTATTTCCATAATTTAAAACAACATAAACATTATTAGAAGCATCTTTAGCCAAAATATCAGGCAATCCGTCACCATTAAAATCAGCCCATAATCTTGACGTAAAGGTGTTACCTTGACCAAAGCTTCCAGAAATACCAACTGAATTATTCCCTCCACCAAAAGAACTTGTCCCTGGTTTACCAATTTTTAATTTTCCATTTGGAGTAGGCTTAGCACCCTCGCTTCCTGCATTTGGTTTTCCTGATTTACCAAACGTACCTGATGCACTAAATCCCCAATTTCCATTTTCATCAATTGACATTTCACCATTGTTAGACCCTCTACCCATTGGAGACATTAGCCCTCCTGTTCTAACTGTATACTGTATCTGATTTTCAGTTATAATATCAGGATATCTATCACCATTCAAGTCAATAAAATCAGATAATGATTTTGAAACACCTCCTAACGAAGTTGTTCCAGAAGCACCAAATCCACCAAATCCACCACCAGCAGAAACACTACTTCCGTTTCCAACTGTGTACTTGTCTATACCATATGCCCCAGTGAAGAATGTTCCAGAATAAATTGTATTATCTTCTTGAAAATCTACAGATTGATTTAGTTTTGCTGCCCTTGTATGCCATCTACTTGCATAATTTTCCTTATGAAGTCCAATCCATTTTTCATCACCATACTCTGATTCTTTGTAAGCATTAGCAATTAAGAAAGGAATATTATTCATTCCTGAATTATTTTGAATAGTTTGTAATGTATTTTGAATAGTTGATGCAGAGCTAGGGTCGTTTATATTAATATTTTGTAATAATTGTAAATTACTATTAATTTGATTACTACTGTTCAATAATGAATTTTGTAATGCTGTAGCCTGAGCATCAGTTATATTTAATGATTCTTCTTTAATTAAATTAACATTCAAAGAACTAATATGTATCGCATTATTGACAACCTCTGGATTGTATAAAAACTGCCCCCATTGTCTATACATTGGTCCAAAATTACCAAATGGTCGTTGTAATAAATTGGCTGTATCACTAGAGTAATAAAACGAACTAGTACTTCTTGTGATTTTTATTAAATTAGAAACATTTAATAATCTATTTAATAAAGAAACATCAGAAGGATTATTTAATGATCTTTGACTATCATCTGTATAAAATCCTACTTCAATAATTCCACTATTTGTTCCAAGACTTATAAGCCCTGGTTGTAAAACCGCATTACCGTTAGTAACCTGAATTACTCTCCTACCAACATATTGGTTATTCTTTTTTACAACAAAATAAACAGTTCCATTATCTGTTGAATTAAAACTTACATTTAATAAATTAGGGCTAATAATTAGGCTAGTTGTTCCATTATTTAATGATGAAACATTTAGTCTATTGTAACCTCCGTTTGCACAAGTGAAATTTTTATAAACACTATAATCTACAATTGGAAATCTTGTCTCCGCAACTGTTACATTGCCTTCATTAGATGAATTACCAACAATAGGCTGAGTAGTGTTTAAAATAATTTTAGGTTTCCATAAGTAGTTAGCCCACTTAACATTTGAAGTTGAAAAAACTTTAAAGAAAAATTGTGTATTAGAATTATTATTATTTCCAGACACAACAATATTACTTAACCCCACTGGTTGAAGAGAAGTTACCACATTTGGACTACAAACTTGAGAAAAAATAATATTATCTGTATAGCCTGAACCATTTTGATCTCTTCTAACTATTTGATATCTCAATTCATCTGTAGGGTTACTAACATTAAAAGGATCCCAAGTTATTGATGCACTTCCATTACCAGGGAATACAATAGGAACTTTCTGAGACAATATAAAACTTTCACTATAACTGCTATTAAATGGTTTAATTCCATTTTGATCAACAATAGAATTTATCAAATTATCATTATATTCTATTCTTGGATCCCAATATACAGCTGGATTTCCATTATCAATAGAATGTGTTCTAAAATAAATTCTATCCCCTTTTTTAACTTTTAAAATTCCAGCTTGTGAACTACATGCAGTACTAAAATTTGTAATAGTATTATTTACATTTGGTGTTGCACTATTTAATTTTACACCAAACAACATACACATTTCTGCAGGCTCATAACTACATGTACTATTATTGAATCTATTTTCTGATACTGATTTATTTACTTCATTTTCTTCATTATTATCTTGAACGAATTTAAAAACAATAGAGTCATCTGATTGTTTGAACTTTATAAAATCAAATTTCATGTAAGATTTTATCATTTCAATATTAATAGTGTTTTCCGTTAGCTTTACTTCAGAAAATGGGAAAATTTCTTTAAAATCAGTGACAAAATCATTTATACTTGTCTTGTTATAAAATTTATCATTCTTTAAATTGACTCCATCAATTTCAACACTAAAATCCTTGTTTTCAATTCGTTCTAAATCAATTTCTGTATAAAAATTATTCTTTGATTCATATAAATTTGAATCTGGTTGAAAACTTCTACCAGACCCCACACAAAAAGATGAAAAACTCCAAGCAGTTCCCCCTAATGGAGCAGTTACAATAATTTGAGCTGTTGTAGGATATGCAGAACTTTTATTAAAAATCAATTGCCCTACACCATTTGATGGAGATGCGGTTTGAATTTCACTTAATGGAACACCCGCATTTAATAATGCATTATTATAAGTATTTGACCCTCTATAACCAGAAGAAAATGTTTGACCATTCCAAATAATATCAAACTTGTCCGGCACAGATTGAGCATTGTAATTTATACCTGCATTTCCTACACCAGTTCCAAAATCAACAGTAAAAACCTGATATCCAGCTCCACCTCCTGAATTTACAGAATCTCCACAATATACTGTTTTGTCTTTTTCTATTTCAATAGTAACAATAGCTTCTTTTGATGGATCATTATTAGTTATGTTGTTATATATAGTGATTTCCCCATCAATTGGAGCTTCCCAAACTTTTACAACATCATAACTTGGCACATCAATTTCTATATCAGGATTTGGAATTGTAACACTTACTGGAGATGCTTGTATCAACATGTTTTCAGTTAGTTTACTTTCAGGTTCAAAATATGGGTTACCAGAAGTATCAATTCTATTAAAAAAAGTCGTACCATTTTTTACAATATCAATTAAGCCATCAGCATTAACATCTGTGAAATAAACTTTCGTTTTCGATTTATTTTTAGAGGTATCCCATCCAGCAAAACCACTTCCTCCTGAAAAACCAAAATTTGCTTGGAGATTCCAACTCGACGATTGTCCATAAGATTTATAAAAATCATTAACATAACTATTAACACTTGTTATTGGTGCATAAACACCAAAAGAATGGTTAATAATTTCTTGTCCCGATGTATTTGTTGTTCTAGTTAATAAATGCTTTTTCCAATACATCTTTCCATCTATAGCCTTAAAAACTAGATCATCTAAACCATCTCCATTTATATCAATTAAAGAAGTTAAAGACTGACTTTCATCCCAACTATGATTATATGCTCCTCCAATTGTTATGTTTTTTGTGGTTGGATCCCAAGAAAAATCAACACCAAATCCTAAATGACCACCAATATTATAGTTATTTGAAGTAGATGAACCTAAAACAGCTCCTGTGCTATTAAAAGAGGGAATATTACCATTAATTAAAAAATCATCATTTATAAAATCAGGACAATTAGGGTCTCCGTTTTGAAAACTTCCTGAATAATTTATGGTATAATTACTATTCAAAAGTGGAAAATTACTATCATTAAAAATGTTCTTCTCTTTTTTAGAAGATGATAATTTTGTATTACATCCTGCTGGATCACTATTGAAATTATAATTCATCGGATTACCCGATAAATCAACAAAAGATACTGTATTAAATGCCATTGTAGATTGAAAAGCTCCTAAATAATTTAATTCACCTAAATAAAATCCACAATAAAGACTTGGAAAACTTACAGCTATTGCATTTGCAAAATCAATATCATTGTTAAATGGACCACCAGGTACTAACTGATTGTTAATATAAACATTCATTGGAGTTATAAAAAGAGAACTTGGTAAGCCGTAAATCGTATAACACGATGAAATAGGTGGTGTAAAATCATTACATATTGTTTCTTCAATTCCGTTTGAAAAGTAAGATTCATTTCCATTTTCATCAATAATATCATCATAATATTCAAAGTCATGATGATAAAATTCTTTTCCTTTACCGTCAAACTCAGTCGCCTTAGTTAGTAAACTTTTTCCAAATCTACCAATAGAATAAGTGAATTCATATTCTCTAAACTTAATATTATCATTAAGTATCTGTATTTTCTTTAACAAATAAGGATCTATTCTTTTTATTCCTAGCCTCGCATCAATTTCTTGATTTGGTCTTAAATTAATCTTATCAGTTATAAACTTAACATTATATTTTCCTAAAGTATTTGTATAACCTGTATAAAAAATATCCTGAATGATAAAAACTCTTCCGCTGTTAAGATTAGAATTTACTCCTGAAAAAGTATTTACAATTTGATTTTCGTATTTATAAATAATATTATTCCCATGAATGTCTTGAGTTTTATAAATACCCCAATGAACGATATTATTTTCCGAATTTCTAATAATTGAATTTTCAATAATTCCATTTTCATCACCACCAAACCAGTTAATAGTACCATCAGTATTGGTTACTTTCCATCTATATTCATTTGGTAAATTTCCTAATCTTTGAACTTTACTAAAACTATTTTGTTTTCTAAAAGTAAAAAAAGCCTCACTTTCGTTAATTTTGGCTCTTTGAGCAGTATTATAAATTGGATTTCCTGAACCATCATTACCTTCATCATAATGACGGTTAGGCATCCAATCTACATGTTGGCTTTGAGTGTTAACAATTTTAGGATACATTAACTGTTCCCCAGAAAGACTGTAAATCTCTGTTTCAAAATCATTGTTAATTTTTGGAAC
The DNA here is from genome assembly GCF_035299005.1 of Flavobacterium sp. GTDB lineage: Bacteria > Bacteroidota > Bacteroidia > Flavobacteriales > Flavobacteriaceae > Flavobacterium. The sequence goes on along the minus strand of NZ_DATGXL010000004.1, from coordinate 240,320 downwards.
GCCCCATTTAGTATCTATCATTATTGCAGGAGCGTTTATACTCCAACCTTGCCCCAACCAACCATTTCCTCCTTCACTATTATATTGCAAAGATAATTGAGGCTGTAAACCATTCCTTCCTGATGGAATTTTAATTGGATAACTTACATTTGCATCACCTTTTTGTGAAACATCGGGAGGACTAATCAAAGTCATTTCAGAAGATGGATCGACAGCTTTTATGTCAGACATCATTGTTGGAGTAAACCCTGCTGTTTCTGGGCTCTCTGGTGTTTGAATTATACCATTTACATAATCAGTAAAGTGATCTGTAAATGATAAAATTGACATTTTTTTAACATCAATAGTATCTCTATCAATAGCAATCCATTTTTTTAAATTAGTATTGAAATAAAATGTTTTAATATCATTAATTGAATGTCCTCTAGGTATCAATTTTTCATCGTATTCTAACTCAATTTGAACTGGATTTTCAAACTTAGTTCCATCTGGTAAAAAACGATATGCAGCACCTCCTTTAGTTACGTTAATCATACCTGAAGCCATTGGAGCAATATCTACACTCCTTAATTTACTGATAGATATTTCTTTATCTTGTATTAAAACACTATCATTAATTAATAACCTTGCACCATCAACTTCAAGTTTTTCTATTGTTCGTGTTCTAACTTTGAAAGTTTTAGACTCAAGTATCTTCTCTATTTCAAAAACTTTATCAGCATCTAAAATATTATCCAAACTGATTATCTGTTGTCCTAGATGACCTTTACTATCAAAAGCATTTATTATAATAAAGTTTCTTTGCTTAATTTCATCCGTAAGATTAACAAATCCTTCAAATTCTCCATTTAAAAAATTTAAACCTGACTGCTCAACAAGAACCTTAACATCTGAACTGTAATTTCTTAAAAAACCTTTTATATAAATCTTATTATCCTTAGCATAATTTAGACTAGATGAGTTAACTACTATAGAGGAATTAATATTTGAATCTAATTCAAATTCTAGTTTAACATTTCTTATTTGATATTGATAATTTGCATTTCTTGGAGTAGTAAAAATAATTTTATTTTCTCCAGATTTTAACCAATCTATATTTAATTCCTCTTTTTGTGTAGTCCAATTATTCTGTATTTTAACTAAATACCCACCTGTTGCTGGTCTATCATTGATACTTCTTGTAACAGCATTCAAATCTTGAACACCAAATAATTCATACTTTAAAAAAACTTTTACATCCTTATTTGGTAATTCTTTGATGTTAAACTTAAATAAATTATCTGTTACATCATCCAACGGGTTTTGGTTGGAAGCACCTATAATTCCTAATTCAATATCAGATTCTATTTGAAAGTTTGATAGTGAATTAATAACTGAACTCTTTTTATAATTTATAATAGTAGATGCTTTTTTATTATCTAAAAACTTGCTTGAATAATTTTTTTTCTCAGTAGAAACTTTTTGACTGTCATCATTATTATAAATTGAACCAATATAAACATGAGGTTCAGGATTGTTTAAATAATCAATTATAAGATTTTGTGATGGTGCTACAAAAGAACTATGTAGGATTACGATAAGCATTAACTTATGAAATACATTAACTATTTTCTGATTTAAACCTAGTGTTGTTTTATTATCTTCCATTGCTAAATTTCTTAATATTGACATTATCTAACTATTAACTTTGTTGATTGAATCTTCCCGTTTATTGATACTTGAATTAAAAAAGTTCCCGAGGTATAGATTGTTTCTTGATGCATGTAAGATTTTATAATTCCTAGATTCTTACTTTTAATTAACTTTCCATTAATATCATAAATAGAAGTAATTACTTCAGATTGTTCAAAGAGATTAAAATCAATTGAAAATAATTGACCCTTATAAATTGGATTTGGGTAAATTCTAAATCCTTCAGCATTAACATTATCAACTTTTGATTCTTGATTAATCTCAGTGATATCAGTATCTTTTCCTTTGACCAAAGAAAATAAATACTGCGAATTCGGATTTAATTTAATTGCATCAAAAACAATTTGATCTTTTTCATCAACTACTGCTTTGTAATATTTTGCGGTTTTGAAATCAATTTTATTTGTTCCAGTTGAATCTATTGCAAGCCAAATAAAATCCTGCTTATCATTTGAATCGTCTTGAAGATTTATAAGTTTTCTATCAAAAACTATTTTGGCTAAAAATTGTGAACTCTCACTAGAAAATGTTTTCAACCTCCAAACTCTTTCAAGTATTTTTTTGTTGCTTAAATTATCTTTTTTTAAACTAAATTTTTTATTGTTATCACCCCAAATAATAAAACTTTTATCAGTGAATACATTTGTCATATTATCTTTATCATTTGATAAAACATTAATGGACAAACCGTCATCTAATGAATTTTTAGATCTAATTTGTTTTAAACCCAAAATTGAATCGTTCCCAATTGCGGTTATTCTATTAATAAAGTCAATATCTTTTTTTGCATTCCAAATAGTATCTCCATTTGAAATTAAATAATTCTTGTTATGCTCTAAAGAAACACCATATTTTATAGACAAATAAGACTCTATAATACTTTTCTCTTTATTACTAATATTTTCAGATATAAAAATGATTTCAAAAATTTGTAATTGTTTATTTGATTTATCAAATAGTATTTCATTTAAAATCAAGTGTCCCTTTCTTTTATTAGATAAATTTTTATTGTAAATAAAATTAACAATTACTCCAGTTGATGCTTTATATTCATCAATTAATGACTCTTTATCAGAAACTATTTTCTTGTTGAAAATATTTACATTAAAATCTCTATTTTTTAGAGTCAAAATCTCTGTTTCATTTTTAGATTTACTTCTAAAAACAATAAATAAAGAGCCTTTATCTGAAAATATATTCTTTTGCTTTTTTAAAATGTTCTTATTTGAAAAATTAATTGACTCATTAAAATTTAAATAATCTTGGTTTTGAATTGAATCGACAAAAACTGCTTTTTCGGATTTTATCCAAAAAACTTTATCAGATAGTAAATTTAAATTTTGGGAAAATAAATCATTTAAAAAACCACAACTGATAAGTAACAAAAGAATTAAAATTGTTTTTTTCATAATATTAAACTGATTTTCCTTAACACATATTATTACTAAAACTGTGTTAAAATTTAAGCTAAAATCAATTATTTTATTTGAGAAAAAAAGAAAATTTCAATATTTAACCAAATGTATACCAGAGGTATAACTATTGTTAAAATTTAAATATAGCCTCGAGATTTGGCTTCTTTTAGAATATTTTCATCCTCATTAAGATTTAATGACTGTCTTATTTTTGAGATTCTTTTTTTAATTGTGATTTCTGATACTGACAACTTATCTGCAATTTCACTAATTCTATAACCACGAGATAAAAAGTGAATAATTAATCTATTTTTTTCATTTATGAAAACTTCATTTCCCCAAATTTCTTCTAATTGTTCAACAACAAATCTACTTCTGAATTTCTTTCCTGATAAAACAATTTCAATAATTTCTAAAAAGATATCTCCGTTTACATCCATTTTTGTTGCAATTCCATTAGGAGATACATTTTGAACAATGTCAAATAATGTGACATTTTCAATAATGGATGTTAATATTATTGTTTTACTATTTGGAAAGTTTGTCTTCAAATATTTACAAACATCTGCACCGTTTAAAATATTTTCTTGTCGATAAATCGGCATTGAATAATCAATAATAGCTAAATCAATATATGCATTTATTTCTCTTGTGCTATTAATTTTTAAATAAGCTTCTTCACATGAATTTGCCTCAATAAAATTAACATTATCCCCTAATACATTTGAAAATGAAAGTATCATCTTATAACCATCAATAGTCATTTGATGATCGTCTGCTATAAAAATATTCAAAATCAAAAAATTTATAAGTTAATACTATTGCATTTTTAGTGTTTAACAATAATAGTAATATTTATTTAAGTTTTAATAAAATTCCTTCGATTTTGATTTTAAACATATGAAATAATAACATTTGAACTTCGTAAATAATCTAAAACCCTTTTTGCGACCTTCGGGAGCAAAAACGAGATTGCCTTTGTGTGCGCAAATTCGTAGAAATTTGTGGACACAAAGGCACATCTCGATAAGTTAGACCGTTAAAGGATTTATTCGATTTTTAATTCTAATCAAATATTATCTCACTTTTGAAATCATAAACAATCTTTTCTTTTAATTTATTTTTGAAGTCATCATACATTTTATCATAAGCTTCTTGAGATAAATCTTCAAGTTCTGCTATTTTATCATCATCAACTTCATTTTCAATTAGACTCTCTAAATAAGCTTCAAATTCATCAATTGAATACATATTAAATCTGTGTTCAAAGTTTTCCAATGTAGTCTTATAATAGGAAGAAATAGTTTGATGTAAGAATTCTAATTCCTTTTGTGTAAACTCTTCTTCATTTGCTTCACAATCTTCATTTTCCTCTTCTTCAGAATCATCATAATTCACATAAGACTCAAATTCATCTATAATATCAGAAACAAATTCAGCTGCATAAAATCCAATTCCTGAATTTGTATTCCAATTGGGGAATTTCTCATCCAAGTAGCGTATTATTTCATTTAAAATTGGAGTATCGGAGTAATTCTCCATAACGTTGTAATAATCCTCATGTTTTTCTCTATTAGCCACATACTCATCCCAATAAAATCTAAAATTTTCCATAATAATACATTAAAAAATACAACACTAAATTTAACAAATATTTTCTTCCAAAAAAAATAATTATTCTAAATTATCTACCCAAATTTCAAAATCATGCATAGCCGCTGGATTGTCAAGAAAAAATTGTTTGTATTTATTAGTACAGTCATTATAACCTTTATCATAACTGATTTTTTGAAACTTAACAGATGTTGCATTTAATTGATTTACTTGGCTATGGTGCCAATTCATCAAAAAATAAAGAATGGTTAATAATAGAGTTGTGTAAAGTATAGATAATAGGTATACAAATTGAACTTTGACATATTTTGAATAAAAACACAATTCCTTATATTTATTTTCAATTTCAAAATTGATGTTATCTAAACTTTGACTTAATATCTTACTAATCGCCTCTAATTCCCTTTTTAACTTTAATAAATCTGCCATGGTTATTTATTATTTAATGTTGTTCTCAGTTCAATTAACGTAGTTAAATTTGAGTTTGACTGATATAATAGATAACTTATGTAAATTGAATAAAAGCTTAAAAATATTATCAACCATACTTTTATATCTAGGTACCAACTTAATTCATTTGGCGGTTTAATTTGTGATATTTCTAATCGGTGCTTTTTTAGTAATTCAATATGATTGTAAACTAGTTTAATCATTTCGTTTTTGTTTACATTAGTATGATTTTGAAATTTATCCAATTCAACTTTTAGAGAATCAATATTCAATTTAGGATTGTGATTTTTCAAACTATCCATTTTTGAATTTAATGTATCTGCAACAGTAAATAAATCTTTAGTTGATTTTCTATTTTTCTCCATTTCTTCTAGTAAGATTGAGACCATATCAATCAAACCAGGTTGTTTTTTACCTGCCATGTCTAAGCTTTATTTTTGGCTTTTGATTAGTTTCTATCATAGGTTTTCCAACTATATCTTGTAAGTTAATTTTTCTATTAACTTCAGAGGCTTTGAAGCTTTCTTTTGTGGCCACATTTACAAATCTGTAACCTTGAATTAATCCTTGCTTATTAACTGAAGGTTGCACTTCAACACCCATTGTTTTCATCACTAGAAAATATTCTTCCAAAGAATTATATTGTCTTTCAATAGCTTTTAAATGCTTATTGTAAATTTCATCTTTTGTAGATTTTGGAATTGTAAAACCTTCATTTTGATTAGCTTTAATTTTATTAATCATGATTTGTTTCGCCGAAATTAGATTTCGTCGCGAAGCAATACGATGAGCTGTCCATTGTGCCTTCTTACCAATAAAGTGATCATTAACCATTTTTCCTGTTTCCATATTCAAACGCCCGCAATAGATGTGCACATGTTTGTGAAGTTTTTCGGTATGGACAAATGCAAGGATCTGGTGATTATCAGTATCAATACCAAGCTCTTTCATAAATTCGACTGTAATTTCCTTAAGATCTGAATTAGATAACTTATGACCATCATCAATTGAAGGAGATAGAACCAGACTTAACGTTTTATTTTTTGCTCTGTGGTTTAAATCCTGAATTATATTCATTTCTTCAATTATTTCTTTTGGATTTAAGCCACAGAGATTGTTTCTGAACAACTCGTAACCTTTCCTATCATTCATAATGTAATTCAATAAAGAACCACCACCAGAACATGCTTTAGCCATACCAATCATATATCTATTTTAGCTTCATTAAATGTTCTCTAATAATTCTTGAGGTTTCTAATGTTTCTTTTTTTAATCCATCTACATCTCCAAGCTTAAATAGATTACTAATTCTTGTAAAATTTGTAGAAAAATTGGTTAATGTTTTGTATACTTCAATTTCTTCAGGACTCAATTTAGAGGTCAATTTATACCCTAAAGCAAGTCTTCTCAATAATTCCGAAACAGCTATTCCAGAATCTTTTGCTTTCTTTTTAATTACAGCTTGCTCTAATTTTGATACACGAAATTTTATTATGTAATGTTTCATATTTATCTCTCTTTATTCCCTTAAGTTAAAATTGGAATTGAAAAAGTTATTAAAACCTTCTACTTGTACCATTAAGCTCTATAAGATTAAACATAGAAACAAATCTATCTCTAACTCTCGATCCATATCGTTTCTCAATTTGTAGTAATGATAAATTTGTAGTAATAAAGGTTTTTGTGTTTTTAGCAATAAACTCATCATATCGGTTTTCTAAAATTCTTATAAAAATATCCTCTTTAGAACCCCATACATGAATATTATTCGCTTCGTTTTCACTTCCTAAATCATCAAAACAAAAATTACCAATAGAATAATTTTCAATTATTGAATCCTTATTTTTCTCTACATTAAATTTTTCAACCACCTTTTTTGATTCTACAATAGGGAACCAAAGGCTTTGTAATCCATAATTTTTTGATATCATTTGAATAATTTTCAAACTGGATGATTTTCCAGTTCCTGGATTACCAATTATTAGTAATCCCTTTCTTAGTTCACCACGATGTATAGTTTCAAATTCAATATCTCTAGAAAAATATTTACATAACAAATTCAGATAATTTTGATTGTTTTCATCAATTGTAAAATCACGATTTTCTCTGTTATAATATTCTTTAGCTACTTTAATGTAAAGTCTTTTCATTTCGTCAGTACTCATAATTTTTCTTTCTTTTTTGTCCGCAACTTTTTTTCTTTCTTTTATACTCAACAAAAAATGATTGAGTACTATTTCCATAGATGCAAGTTTTGTTCTCATTCTATAAATTTTTCACGTGAATTATTACTTTTTTCTTTAAAGAAAATATTAGATTTACTATTAATAATTTTCTTATTATCTTTTAGAAAAACATCAATAGATATATTTATATCTTTAACAATACCGATACCTTTAATCTCTAAATACCTATTTAGAATTTGTTTAGTACCTTCTTTATAGATAATTTTTGATTCAATGTATCCAAGTTTTACCAATGAATTAATCCATAAACTGACTGTTTCAGTTCTTACTTCATATAAATCTGCAAAATATCTATTTGTGGCCCAACAAAATCCATATTGAGAGGACAATGCTGTAATTTCACTATAAAGCAATTTTGCGCTAGGTTTTAATCTTTTATCATACCTAACGGCTGATGTCAAATAAGAATAATAAGAAGGTTTTACGCTCATAATTTGAATTGTTTTTAATTAATTTCACTACATTTACACTTATGGGATAGATGCAACAAAAAAAGACCTAAGTAGAACAATAGTTCTAATTAGATCTTTAGTCATTGATTAAATGGGGGTTTTTTAAAGCTAGGTTTGTCAATTGAGATTTACTAAATATTGGAAATCTCCCTAGTTGGAAATATGGAATTTTACCTTGCTTTTTCCAAGCAATTATTGTTTGTTCAGTTCTACCAAAAAGTTCTGCAACTTGTCTTTGATTTAACCTGTCATCCGATTCTGGAATGATAATTTTAGAATCACTTTCGGTGTGTTTTTTCTGTAATGCCATTTTAACTTATTTTATTTGGTTAACATTGGCAAAACTAAATTTAAGTTGGAAAACAAACTTTACACCGCATTACTCTACTTTATAAAAAACTGATTATCAAGCTATTTATCAATATATGTTTTTAAATAATGAGGGAGCATTTTTTTTGTTTTATATCTTTCTGCTCCTGTAATCATGTGTTTTATATTATCATACCCCATACCTTTTATTGGGTTAAAATACAATGAGAGTAAATTTATAAGTTTAGCTCTAGAAACATCTATTATTCCTTTATCAAGCAACTCATTGTTTAAACTTAAAAACTCACGAACATTATTTTTTTTACTTAATGCTTTTTTTAAGGTTTCTCTAGAATCAAAAATTTCAAATTCATTGTATTTTGGATTTAGTTGTGTAAAACTAGAAAATAAAACGTCAATGTGCTTTTCGGTAACTTTTTTTGAAATATTTTGATAAAACAACAAATAACTCTCAGTAAACATTTCTTTATTGACAATCTTATCTTTTCTAATTAAATCTTTTATATCAGCTTCAAAACCTCTTTTATTAAAATAATCTTCTTTATCTATTATTAATTGTACCTCTTCTTTAGTTATGTATTTTCCATTTTCATTTGACAAACAAACCGGATTATCATAATTACTAATGTCAATTAAAGGAATAAAATCTAAATTTAACTTTTCAAAAAATATTCTAGTCATTTCAAAATATTCAGCTTGAAAAGATGAATCAAGTCTTGATTCCCTATCAATATTTAGTAACCTTTTAAATTGTATAATTGCCTCATTCTTTTCATATTTAAAGAATAAAGACAAAGCTTGACGAACAGGAACATTAGATTTTTGTTCAACTTCAAAATAATTTAATGTAAATGGAGCTATAAGTTCCTTATTTAAAATATGATTTAATCTTGAATATATATCATTAAAAAATATTGAATCTTTAAATTTTTTAAGCTCCACTTTCTTTCCAATTATAAATGCTATATATTCAGAGATATTTAGAGATAATCTGGCATTTTTGATATTTAATTTAATCTCATTTTCTATTTGGTTATACCATCGATAATTTTCTTGAAGAATTATTTTTTTTATTATTTCTTTTTTATCATGTTGAAGTATACTTTCTAATAAGTAATCCAATTGATCATAATTTAAAAAGTTAATTATTTCATATTTAATTTTATTAATTGTTAAATCATCCAATTCTGAGGCATTTATATTATTTGAAATAACTGAAAAATAAGGAAGAATCCTTTTGTAATTAACTTCATTAACCTTTTTGTCCTTAAAAAAAATTTCTTTAAAGTTTTGTCTAATAAAAAATAGTGCATTCATATCTAAAATATTTAAAAGTTTTCATCCCAAGTTCTCTTCATTTCCTGCTGTTTTAAAGCATTTGTTAATTTTACATACTTCTTAAACGATCTTTCTGAAGAGTGATTAGTAAAATCTCTCAAAACCCTTTCATTCATTCCCATTAATAATGAATTTGTAACAAAAGTCTTTCTCGATACATGACAAGTTATAAGTTCATATTTTTTATATGTTTCTTCTATTCGTTTTGAACCTATATATCTTGTTATTGTTGTATTTTTATCAATCCCCACAATCCTACAACATTCTTTTATGTAATCATTTAATTTCTGCGATGAAAACTTTGGAACTGGATGATGAATTGTACCTCTATACTTATCCAATATAGCTTTAGAATATTTATTCAATTCAACTCTATGACTAATGGTCTTGGTTTTAATTATGTTTAATTCAATAAAACTCTCGCTAATATTAGCATTATGAAGGTTATAAATGTCGGAGTATCTTAATCCTGTAAAGCATCCAAAACAGAAAAAATCTCTAGCTCTGGAGAGCTTGTTATTCTCAAAAGGGTATTCAAACAAACTTATCAACTCATCCTTTTCAAGATAAATAACCTCAATTTCATTTTCTACATGCTTAATTTTTTTAAACTCCAGATTATTATGTAAGCCTCGATTGAATGACCAGTTCATGAAAGTCTTTATAATGCTTATTAATTTTCCATAATAATTATTCAGTGTCTTTCTTTCTTCGAAAGCGTAATCCATGAACTCTTCCTCAAAATTTAAATTGATGGTATCAAAACGGATAGGATATTTGGTTGCCTGAGAAAAATGGATTAAAAAATTTCTCAATGTAATATATCGCTTAATGGTTCCTTCTGTTTTGGTGTGTTTGGAAGCTTTTACAAAGTCGTCAAATGCTTCAAAAAAATCAATTCCAACAGAGACTTCATCTTTACCAAATTTCTCTAGGAATATTTTTTCAGAAAATTCTATATTATTGAATTTAAAAAAGTTAAAAATCTTCTCTACCTTATCCTTAGTATTTTGAATCTCCTTGTTTGAATCTAGGTACTCATCATAATATTGGTGTTTCTTATGGTTTTTAATATATCCATTTTTTGAATCCCAATCCTCTAATAAAGTTTTTACATTAGGTAGATTTTTACGGATTTTTATTTTATTAGAATTCACAACAAGTCGTATTGGAATCAGACCATTTTTATTAATTTTGTCTTTTCTTAACTCAAATATGTAGTTCATATTAAAATAGATTAAAATCGATGAAACAAATTATCAATAGGGGAGTAAAAAGGGGATTATTTTTAAGCTTAAATCAATTAAAACCAATTAAATTAAATTTTACAATCCCTTTATTATTCAAATATAACTAATTATATTGAACTAAAACTAATTAAAAAAAACAGGAACTCCCTCCATGGTCACTTCTTGTTTAATTCTCAGATTCTAATCTTTATCCTGTTTCATAACACATCAAATATTGAATATAAAATATTCTATATACTTCATTGTATTTGCATTTATCTATAGTTATAAACAAAAAGCCCGAAACTAAAGTTTCGGGCTTTTTTTCCGCGGAGAAAGAGGGATTCGAATCTCTTTCGTCAAGCCTATATTTTAAAAGTTTTTTCAATTGTCCAAATCTTGGGTCTCGATTTTAAACCTCAAAAAAGCATTCGTTTTTCTGACAAATCTTATAGTACAAATATAATAAAATATTTCAATTAAGTAGTTTAAAAATTAAATAAGTTGATACTGCTAATCAATCAATGGTAAAACATGTTCGATATTTAAGCCAGTATGAAAACAAAACTCTTCTATACTTACAAGGCTGTTTTTAGGCTTTCTAAGCGACTTTCTTATCTCATTTAATATTCTTGTGCTTTGACGATAGCTTTTACCTGTAATGCGTTGTATGTCCTTTGGATAGATACAAACTCGTTTTGATATTTGATTCATACTTTAACCTTGCTTTTGAGTTGGCTTTGAGATAGGTTAAAGGTACTTAATTAATCTTTTCATTTAACGTTAATTGAAGTTCTTGTTTAATATCATTTTAGGACATTTAAGGACAAATGTGTCGATTTAGGACATTTGGTATGGGGTGTTGTTTTTTGATGGGTATTGTGTGGGAAATTTGCCCTGTAATTATTTCAGAAAGTGTTGCAACCGTGTTTTGAATGATTTATGAAAGTGAATGAATGTTGAACTAAAATTTTGAAGTTATGGCTAGACAGAAAGGCATAATTAAGTTAAAAGGTACTATCGGGGATATTACTTTTTATAAGACGCAGGATGGGCATTTAGCTCGTGAAAAAGGTGGTATTGAGGCAAGTAGAATTGCTAGTGACCCTGCGTTTCAAAGAACGCGTGAGAACGGTTCTGAATTTGGTAGAGCTGGAAAAGCAGGTAAGCTTTTAAGAACGGCTTTACGCCCCTTGTTGTTAAATTCTGCTGATGGTAGAATGGTGAGTCGTTTAACGCAACAAATGGTTAAGGTTATCCAGATGGATGCTGTGAGTGAGAGAGGATTACGTAATGTAATTGATGGGGAAATTGAATTGGTTCTTGGTTTTGAATTTAATATTCGTGGAAAATTAGGAACTTCTTTGTTTGCTCCTTTCACGACAAATATTGATCGTGCAGCTGGAACTTTGGCGGTGGCAATTCCTTCTTTTGTTCCTGCGAATATGATTGCTGCTCCTAGTGGAACTACTCACTTTAAAGTGATTTCTGGTGGAGCTGCAATTGACTTTACTGGAGAATCGTATGAAGTGGCTACTTCTGAAACTGCAATTTTACCTTGGGATGCTACAGCAACGGCTGTGATTAACTTGAGTAATGCGGTGACTGCTAACTCTACTCACCCACTTGTTTTGGCTCTTGGTGTGGAGTTCTACCAACAAATTAATGGGCAAATGTATCCATTGAAAAATGGGGCTTTTAACCCGTTATCTATTGTAGCGGTTGACGGAGGCGTTTAATAGTGGTCGGTGATCAGTTTTAAGTGGTCAGTATGATACTGTTTTTGACAAGAACTTATTTCCCTGAAGGAACGAATGGAAAATTGGAATGTGAGGGCAAATTGATTAGTTATACAATTGAATTGCCGTGGAAACGAAATGAACGTGGGATTTCCTGTATTCCGGAAGGGAAATATTTTATTAGAAAGCGATATAGTGCAAAATACAAATGGCATTTGGAATTGGTGGATGTGCCGAACAGAACGTATATTTTGATACATCCTGCTAATAATGCGCAAAAGGAATTACGTGGCTGTATTGCTCCTGTTACGAAACTTTCTGGACCTGGATTAGGTTTACTATCTAGAAAAGCTTTTACCAAGTTGAAAGACTTGGTTTATAGAGCTTTGGATAATAAAGAAAGTGTAGAATTGATTGTACAATAGTGATCCTTTACAGGATGACATAAAAAGAAAGATTATGAATATAGTAGAACGTGCTAAGGCACCCACTCCGAAATTTTTTAAGGTGTTGCGCACCATTGGATTAGCCTTATTAGCAGTAAGTGGAAGCATTGTAGCTGCTCCAGTAGCTTTACCTGCTGTTGTTGTAACCGTTGCGGGTTATGCAGCCGTTGTAGGTGGTGTTTTATCGGCAGTGAGCCAGATTACGGTTGATGACACCCATCGACAAGCTCAGGATGACACCCGAGGCAACAAAAAAGATGAGGCAAAACCCGAAACTGACGTTGGACGGAATGGATAATTCTTTAACTTTGAAGGCAGGAACTTTTGGAGGATTTGTTTTGAGTGTTATACCTAATTTAACCTCAGCAGATGTCTTGAAAACAATAGTTTTAGCCTTTATTGGAGCAGTAGTGAGTTTTGGTGTTACGGTGTTTTTAAAACGCCTCACCTCAAAAAAGAAATAAGCTCAGTTTTGATTGGTAACCTTTACTGAGTATGAGAAAGCCTAGTCGTATGACCAGGCTTTTTTTAGTATACGGTTTGGGTACTGGCGAAGGCAGGGCTTTGAAAAACGTCAGCTCAAATATTGCACAAAAGCTGATAGAAGTACAAATGTTGATATACTTCCGTCAGCCCTGCTTTTGCCAATACCTTGTTAGCGGCTGGTATTCTTCAAAGTCCACATTGCTCCATTTTTTGTTGTCAGTTTTTCTAATTGTCCTTTCGCTGTTAAGTCGTCCAAATATTTTTCACTTTCGTTTCGTGGTGTTCCTGTTAGTTCAGAAAATTCTTTTGCTGTCAATGAATTGTATTTTGAAAATATAGCATTCCAAGTCTTGTCATAGCTTGTTTTGGTAGCAGTAGGAAACAATTTAAGCAAAGTACTCTCAAATGTGCTGTATGGTTTTGAGCCATAAACCATTTCTTTCTGTCCTGTTGTGTCTGTAAAAAACATTGTTGGGAAACCTCTTACACCTAATTCTCTGCCTAATTTTAAATCTTCTTCAAAAAGTTCTTTTGCTTTTCCTTCATAATCCGTTTTGAGCTTAACAATGTCAAGCCCAACTTTTTTTCCTGCTAATTCTAAATGTTCCCATTTTGTGATATTCTTTTTTTGAAGAAATACCATTTCTCGTATTTCACGAAGAAACAAAATTGCTTTTTCATTGTCTTGCATTTGTGCTGCTTTAAAAGCAATTGAAGGTGGATATGAGGAATTTAATGGGTCTTCAAGCCAAACATTTCCGTCTATTGGCATATCATAATAAACACTTACTTCGTCCCAATGGTGAGCAACATCAGAAGGTTTGCTAATGCCACCACTATTATAACTCCAATTAGGTAGCAAACCACCCATTCTGTATTCAACTTCAATATTGTTTCCATATTCCAATTTGAGTTTTCGTAATTGTGGCTCAATTCCCCAACAAGAAGAGCAAATAGGGTCGGTGTAATAGATTATTTTTACTGGTTTCTTGTCTGATTTTATCAAACTGCTTTCTGCTGAACTTATTTTGTTAGTAGGTATTTCGCAAATACCACTTTCTGGGTCGCACATTAAAGGATTGTTTTGCTCTTGCATATTTTTTTTGTTTTGAGAATGACAACTTGTATTGCCGATTGTGAATGTTGTGATTAAAATAAGATAAGTTAATTTCATTTTTTGTAAAGTGTCTTATACCATTTGTTTATCTTTGTGCAAAGTTGAGGACTTAAATTCAACTACGCAATAAGTCAGAAAATTATGACTACAAAAAAAGAAATTATTGATAACGAAACTTGTCCTGCACAAGGGCTTTTGAAGTCGCTGTCTGGCAAATGGAAACCTGAAATTTTTCGTTTGGCTGTTGAAGCACCTTTGCGTTTTAGTAGTTTGTTGCGTCAAATTGAAGGTTCTAACAAACAAACTTTGTCTGTCGCTTTAAGAGAGTTAGAAGAAGTCGGGCTGTTAGAAAAAGTTGTCATTCAGCAAAAGCCTTTGCATATAGAATATAATCTTACCGAAAAAGGGAAGTCGTTAATTCCTGTCTTTAAGCAGTTAGAAAGTCTTGGGTAGTGTCGGTTATACTTGCCGCTAACTTGTTTATATGCGCAATAAAGTTGCGCCAATCTACCCAATTTTGGTTGTATTTGCGCAATTGTTTAGATTTTATCAAATATAAATACATTATTTCAAACAAATATTCCCTTTTAGTAAAAAAGCCTAGACAAATTAGTCCAGGCTTACTCTTATTTATTTCTATACCTCATCATAATAGCGTTTTTGAGTTCGTTGATTAAGTGGATGTTTTTTGCGTGGTGTGCTTCTTGTTCTTGCAGCAGCTTGAGCGCTTGGATGTTTTTATGATGCAGTTCGTGTTCACGCATTAATCGGGTGGCTTTTGGATTGAACTCTTTTTTGAATTCATAGAGGGATAAGAACGGAATAACCGAACCGCGAAGAAAAGGCATCCAGAATTTGGATTTCCATAGGCTCATGGCTATCCAAAAGATGTCCTCTTTTTGAGCTTCGGTTTGAAATACAAGTACAAAGCTGTTTGTAAAAGGTTCATTGCTTGGTTTTCCGCTATTTAGTCCTTTTGATAATACGAAAAAGTGCGGTTTGGCATAGTGCGCCCCAGGTTGGTGGGTTTTAATAAAAATTGTGTCCATAATACAAGGATTTAACAGGTTAACTTCCTTCGTCTTTCCTTCGTGATTGCCCGAAATGTGATTGGAAACCGAGATGCCCCACACACATTTTTGCAAAAGAAAAAAGGAAAAAAAAGAAAGCCGTCTTGCCTTGTGGAGGGTTTCAAAAAAGCAAGTTTTACGGGTAAAATACTACCCATATGCGTCTGTGGAAATGCTAAGAGGATGTTGTGGTAATGAAAATGTATGGGTGGAGATTTTATCCGGAACCGAAGGCTTGAACTTGCTTTTTTGAATACCCGGAACAAACCTTTGGCTTCTTTTTTATCCTTTTTTTTGTAAAAATGTTTACCCCAGATGTTCTTATGAACTGGGGTTTTAGGGGTGTTCAATCGGGACTGGTAAACAAGGGTGTTTTTTTATTTGCTTACGTGGTGTATCGGTTGTGGTTGCAAATAAAAATACACTCTTGTGATAGTTTGATTTTTGAGGATGCTTTGAAAGTGTTCAGTATTCAGTTTTTAGTGTTCAGTGGAGTGCGTGAACTGAAAATGGGAAGCATCTTCAAAAAACAATGAAAATTACGTTAGCGGTAGCGTTCCTATTTTTTTTCGGGTGGGTGCGGCTGGGAGCGGATATTTTACATAATAACTGTTATAACTGCCGTTGGCGTAGCATTGGGAGATGGAAGGCATTATAACACTTATTATGTAAATATAGCTTGGGAGTTGTTTTTGTGTGTTTTTAGCGTTTGTTTTTTGGATTGGGTGTAAGTGGATAAAAAAAGGCGGACTGTGCGCGAGGGGTTGGGAAAACAGGGAGCCTTTTTTTATTGACTTACTGTTGGGAAAACAAGTGCTAAAAACACACAAAATACCACTTGTGCGGTGGGGAGCCCTTCGGCAGAGCTCAGGATAAACTAGGACTGGGTGGGTGCAAATAACTTAGCGAAGCGTTCCTATTTAAAACAAAGAAAACAAGAAAGCCATTTGCTTACTATCTAGCCCCGATAGAAGTGATACCGTGTTTAACGGATAGCGGGAAAATGGAAACCAAGAATGCCCGAGCCTTTCGCTTCTAGTTCAAAATTACTTTATATGATTTGGTTTTATTCTCTGACTTTAGTGTAATAAAGTAGATGCCTTTTGAATTACCTGATAAATCTATTGAATTTGTTGTAGTATTGGTAGTGATTAATTGTCCTAAAGTGTTGTAAATCGAGTAATTATATGTTTTATTTTCAATATTATTGATGTAGATATAATCGTTTGTGATTGTTGGATAAATAAGATTATTTGATAATGAATATTCATCTGATGATAATACACCCCAAGTGTCTGTTGCTTGTGGTCCATTCCAAATGATAGTTGCTAGATATGGGTTGTCTATGAAAGGATTTCTATTTCCTTGTAAAGTGTTAAGAATATTGTTTCTATTCATTTCATATTGTGAAACTGGATCTTGTGCATTCCAATCTAAAAACACGTTAGGCATATCACCATAATTTGAATAAGAAGAGCTACCAACACCTACATTGTTTGGTAAACATTGTGATGGATAACGAACATACATGTACATAATCATTCTTGCGATATCCCCTTTCCATTCATTACCTGGATACCAATTCCCTGCAAGTGTAATGTATGACATATTAATCCCACTACCCTCTTCAAATTTTCTATTGCTTCTTGAATTGTTTCTATCATTATCAATAGAACGTAAGTGATGCGCATCTGCACCTGCAAACTCGAAACCAAGATTTGGAGTACCAAGGGAACGAGGATAAACATGTTCTCTTACCCATAAACCACTACAAGAAGAAGTATGACAAGATGCTGTTTTAGCTCTGGAATAATCGTTTGTAATATCTGCATCGGTATCATTCCAACCATAAATTAAAAGAACATTGTTTGTATTATTTGGGTTTAAATCGGTTTGATATAAAGCATCCCAAGTGTCTGTAACGCCTGTAGCTGTATAAGGTAAATTTGTTGTATGTGTGTTAGTAATTAAAGTAGTTAATTGGTTTTTTAGATTATCACCTGTTTGAGAGAAATCAATTGAAGCGTAATATGCTGGGATTTGGGCATAAAAAAATGTTGGGACTAATAGAAAGAGTAATTTATTAAGCATAGTTTTTCTTTGTATTTCATTGATTTATTCAAATTTAGTGCAAAAAAATAAATACTCAATCAATTTGTTAAGTTTTGAATTAACTCTAAATACTTAAACCACTTTTATTTTTTTATAAATTATACTATGAATAATGATGAAATTGAATATTCATTAACTGTAGAAGCGAAAGACTTTATTGTTCCAAAAGATATCATTGATGAAGTTTTGTTTTTGACTGTAAAACAAGATGTATTAGATGTTCTAAACGATCCTAAAACTGATATTACCTATTTTGGTTTTGCTCCTGATAATACAGCCAATAATCAAGATGCTTTATTGTTAGATGGAGTATTCTTTCGAATTATTCCTTACAATAAAGATTTGGGGATTGACTTTAGAGAGTAAAAAAGAAGAATTGCTTGCTGCTTATTCTAATCTTGTAACTTCAAAAGCTCCTTATTGTACAACCATTATTACTGAAAAAGGTTTTATAAAAGAAGAGATTACCATAGAGTTATTATATAAGTAGAAAAGCTTTTGCTACTAAATTTAATTCAAAAAGCAAACGTTCTATCGCTTGCTTTCAGTGGCGTTGGATTAGCACTGATGTTTAAATTTTTCCTTCTGTTTGTTTTTTCTCTGCCGTTTTTTACAATTCCCAAGCGTAGCCATTGAAGCAAACGATTGTTGTATGGCGTTATTTTTTCACGTTTTATTTGTAAATGTCGTAAATTTTCTTTACTTTTGCAAAATAATTAGCCCAACTACGTCCAATTCGTTTCACCTTTTAGATGTAGTTGGGATTTTTATTGTCTAATTTTTAAACTTTTTACACCGCCTATGATATAAAAATATGAGTAACTCAACTCAAGAACCTGTAAAACCGTCAAGGACGGAAGGGTTCGTACAGAAAGTGATGGCTAATATCGTTTCACGTGGATTGTGGAAAGCCATTGAGTATTTAAGCGAAAGCGAGTAATACACCTTTGAAAGTCGATTTGTGCGCCAACACTTTTCGGCTTTCTTTTTCAATTACGCCGTTTTCGACAATGCAAAATTAAACAAATTTATTAAACTACAAAATATTATTTAATAGTTACTAATAAATTTTTACTGTACTTTATTGTACATTTTCTTCTTATTTTCATTAGCTTCAGAATAAGAATTAAAGACAAAAATCTGAGTATTTAAAATTTTTGAATATGGGTTACTATTATTAATATTCTCAAAATCTTCGAGGTTCTTACATTCCTTTAATTTTACCCCTAAAAGCCATTTGTCTTTTTCAAAAAGTTTTGCTTTAACTTCATTTTTGTATTTTAACATAATGTTTTGTTCAGTTTCCGAATCATAATCTATAATTTCTATAACTTTGGAAACAATTAATGAGTCTTTGAAAGATAGGTTACAAAAATATTCTGTTCTTTCTTCTTTAGTGTATTCAACTTTTGATGAAAATTTATAAGTTTCACCATTATAAATTTCAGGAATTTCTAACTTTATAATTATATATGCAAAACGTATATTTTTTACTTGTTCTTTATCTTCAGAGTTAATATTTGTTAAAGGTGTATCACTAATAGGGCTATAACTCTCATCATAAGCTGAATTATTGTCTTTAATCTCCTTTTTTGGCTCTGAAAAACAAGAAATAAGTAAAATACTGAATAATATAGTAATTACGTGTTTCATTATGTTAGTTTAATTTTAAAGTTAGTAAAAAATAATGTAATTAGAAATAAACCTAAAGAAATGTAAACACCATATTTAAAATCCACTAAAGTCGCCTGTGTGTAATAATAACTTTTTACAGAATATTTTTTAAAATCACTATCTGAATAATTCATATCTGATAT
The DNA here is from genome assembly GCF_035299005.1 of Flavobacterium sp. Lineage (GTDB taxonomy): Bacteria > Bacteroidota > Bacteroidia > Flavobacteriales > Flavobacteriaceae > Flavobacterium. The sequence goes on along the minus strand of NZ_DATGXL010000004.1, from coordinate 220,767 downwards.
ATTAAAACCGTTTCCTCCTGTTTCTACTGTACTTCCAAAATAAGACTTATAATATATACTTAAAATTTTTGTTGATGCAGGTACATATTGGACAAACGAAGGTTTTTCATAACTATTTTGAGGTGGACTATCTGCTATATAGCTAAATTTTCCAAAATGCTCTAAGCCAAAAAGTATTCCAAACCCTAATAAAAATGATAAAATTATATTTCTAATGTGAACTTTTCTAATTTCTATTGTTTTACTCATTATATTTACATTTTAAAATTATTTACTATGGAAAATTCAAAATTATTAGAAATTATTAAATTACAATCTGAAATTATAAAAAGATTAGTTAAAAAACAACTTAATTCAGATACAACACCTACTCACATAGTTCCCGAAAAACAAGAGCTTCAAGATTTACAAAAAGAATTAGAAGAAAAATTAAAATCTATCTAAAAACAAATCTACTTTTGCGTCCCACCATATTTGGTTAAACTCTTCGTTTGTCATGTTTTCCATGTTAAGTAAAACTTGTTTAGATTTTTCGTCTGTTCTTTGTCCTAGAATGTATTTTATTGCATAATAATCCCAATTCATATCTCTTTTCTGCGTTTCTTCTTCCATAATGACATACAACTTGTAAATATCATCAAATATATACAACTTTTTTAAATTTTGATTGTAATGATTTCATCAATTCTTATTGTGTAGGATTTTGAAAGTTTCTCTTGTTACATTTTCCATTGTCTGCCGAGGGATTGATTGGCAAATTGATGGTGAGAAAATATATAAGAACGCGAAAGGATTCGCGCACTAGCGGTACACTAGCGGTGAAATTCCTTTCGTCTAAATTTTAATTCTAACAAATATACCAATATAGTAAATAAAAACCCCACAAATCAAATTTGCAGGGTTTTGGTTAAAATTATTATATTTAGTTAGTTGACTAGAGTGGTTTGTGATGGAACTTGTTGATTTAATTTATTATTTTTAATGTACTTTTTGTTTTTAAGCTATTTGGAATTGAATTTATTTTATTACCAAATATTTTTAACTCTCTAAGATTTTCTAAAAGCAATATTTTTTCATTTAATGTTGTAATTGAATTATATGACAGATTTAATTTTCTCAAATTAGTTAGAAGTGAGATTTCATCGGGAATAGATAAAATATTATTTCCATATAATTCTAAAGTAGAAAGATTTTTTAAAGAAGTAATTTGTATAGGAAATCCTAAAAGCTCGTTTCTGCCTAAGTCAAGTAAATTGAGTTTTTGTAAATTAGCAAAGCTTTCTGGTAATGTCTTAATTTTAGATTTAGATAGTTGTAGATTAGTTAATTTTTCTAAACCCCCAATATTTTCAGGGAATTCAGAAAATAATTTGTTTTCATACATAGACAACCATTCTAAATTTTTTAAATTACTAAATGATTGTGGTAACGTTTTTAATTTATTGCCTGACAATTCCAAACCTCTAAGACTAATTAGTTCACCGATTGACTCAGGTAATTCTATAATTTGATTATCTTGAAGAAATAATAAATCCAATTCCTTTAAATTTTGAATAGAATTATTTAGTTTAATCAAATTGTTATTTGTTGCTCTTAATGTAGTTAGCTTTGTTAGTTTGCCTAATTTTTCAGGAAATTCTACTAAATAATTTTTATCTACGTTTAAAAAAGTTAAATTTTCTAATTCAAATAAACAATCAGGTAGTGTCTCAAATTGATTTTCACTTAATACAATCGTTTTTAGATCTTTTAGATTTGAAAAAGTACTTGGTAAAGTGGATAAATTATTTTTATGTAAAATCAACTCTTCCAAAGAGGTCAGTTTACATAATTTAGGGTTTACTTCATAAAGAGCGCCATTTTTTATAGTAATTGTTTTTAAAGAATCCAGTTTTTCAATCCAATCAGGAATATTATTTATTGGACAATCAATAAATTTTAATTCTTTAAGGTTTTTATAGTTTAAAATTTCTTTTGGAAATTCTGTCAAATTTTTATCATTAAAAACTAAACTTTCTTTTTTTTCAAAATCTAATTGTTCTTTTGAGTTTTTATTTAAATTTTGTGCTTTTAAAATGTTGGCTGAACAAATTAATAAACTAAATAACAGGTATATAATTTTTCTCATTATTAATAATTTTTGCTTCGATTATTTATACTGGCTGTTTTTGATATCAACAAATAAACCAAAATAGTAAAACCAAAACCCCAAAAGTAAGTTTGAGGTGTTTTATATTTCTTCTCAAAATAAGTTTATATTTAATGACCTAATCTTTTTTATCATTTTTAATAATAACATTTTTAATTGTCATTCTATTATTAATGGTTCCTATTTTCTTTAGACGATATAACATTATATACTCAACAGTAGAGCCGTTTTTTGGTATTTCTTCAATCTCAAGATAATTTTCTTTGTTCATAAAATAATTAAAATGCTCAAAAATATTCTTTTTAAATTTTTCTATTTCTGTTATTGTACCAAAATATATCTCATCATAACTTTCTAAATCAAATTTACCTAGTGATATTGAATAAGACTTTTGATTTTCAGTTTTTATAATAAAAACAAATGATGTGTTAATTCTAGGAGGAATAAATTTTCCATTTAAATGAACAATGTCTAAAGTATCATTGTGAGTAATAATGCTAATTTTCGCATTGTTTGTTTTAAATTCTTTATTATTAATAAAATGTCTTAACACTAAAGTATCTGCTTGACTATAAGTATAGTTTATAAATAATATCGTTATAACAATTAAAAGTTTATTCATATCTTTTATTATATTTTAAATAACCCTGATAGCGCGGAATTGCATTCCTTGCCCACAAGCTACTTCAAAACAAAGTTACTGAAATAATTTTATCTCTTTTTTAAGTAGCGTAATATTTATGTATACATGGTTAAAAAGCCTTCCTAGGAAATAAAAAACCCCACAAATTAAATTTGCAGGGTTTTTATAAAAATTATTATATTTAATTTAGAACTAAGGTAAGGAATTTTGTAAGGAGCTTTGGTTTACAATACTTATGGTTGTAAATAACTGTATTTTTCATCGTTCAAGTTTATGCTGATTTTCTTTTTGGAATTATCATAAGACCAATATGTTAACTCTAAAATATTGTTCTTTAAAGACATTTCTTCAAATTGTTCTTTAGTGGAAACAGTAAATGTAAGGTTTTCATTAAATGGTATTTTAAGAATTTTACCGCTATTAACGTAGTAAATAATTAATTGTTCTTTAGTTTCAGATAAATAAACAATAAAGTCTAGTTTATAAATGTTATCGTCTGTTTCAATACAAATTAGATGATCAAATTCTTTTACTTTTTCCCCATTGAATTTGTCAATAAGGGTGAAATTACAATTACCACTAGTCGCTGGACAATTATTTCGAAATAAAATAGTTTTGTCAAACTCCTTAATCAAATGATAACCAATTCTGTATGTCAATGGGTAAAAATCTATTGATAGAGAATCAATTATTGTTTTTTGTTTATTAATGTTTTCAAGAGTTAACCAAATTCTATCACAGTTGAATTGCCAATAAAGTTTAGATTTATTACTTAACATTGTTGTATCACAAGAAACAGTTGAATGATTTATTAAACTATCATTCTCACAAAAACAAGTATAATTTTTTACAAGATTTTTTTTATTCTTTGACGACTCACAGGCATAAAGAAATCCAGCTAAAATAATTGATATGATTATTTTTTTTATCATTAGTTAAATCAAATGTTTTAAATTACAAACTCAAATTCTATAAATGTATAGGCTATTTTAATTAAAACCAACAAAAGATTTACCATTAAACTTAAGTCTAAATTCACGCTTTTCATAATAATCATTTTCAATCATCAACTTCATTTTTTTTGCGGTTATGGAATCTGTTACATATTCGCCATATCTATCAGGATAATAAAAAATGTTATCTAAATTATCTGTAGCACCTTCCTTATAATCTAATATTTTTGTCACATTATTAAAATTATATTTTCCGTTTCTAAAATTTATATAAGGTCTTCTTACAAAGCCATAATACTTATTATTTAGCTTATCATTTTTTATTTCTATTACATATGCAATGCTCTGATAACCTGCGCCACTTCCGCTTTCATAACCAATTAATAAAAACAAATTATTTGCTAATTTATGTATTTCTTCAAATTTGCATTTTATATCGTTTGATAAGTTAAATGCACATTGTTTTTTAAAGTCACCTTCCCAAACTATTATAGGATAATTTATAAAACCTCGAGTTCCACCGCTATAATGTCCTAAACTAAATACTTTAATTTTTTCATTATCCAATTTGGTATCTAATTTTAATATTTTACTCAAACTGTATGATTTTTGAGAATTAATTGAAGCTACAATTCTATCTGATAAATTTGCAGCTAAATCATCAACATCGATATTTGTCTTATCTGGCTGATAAATCCATCCTTTTAATGTTGCTATATACTCTACAATTTGCTCAGAAGTCAAATCACCATTTGGAATTTCGATTTTTACCCACTCAGGTTCCTGATTTTCTAAATTATCATTAGTTTGTTCTCTAAAAGCATCTGGTTGTTTATTATAGTTTTCTTCAGTCGTTTTTTTAACACACGACATATTGAAAATTAATAAAATAATTACAAGTAAAAATATTTTCATTTTATCTATTCTGCTTTAGAGTTAATCAATATATTTTACTCATTTTTGATTAATTTTTCTCTTCATATTAACAACCAATATACTAAAAATATAATTTCTATTTTGAGTGATATTAGCAAAAATTTAATATTATTTTTAGTTCCTGAGAAACGATTCTTTAGAAATTAAGAAGTTAATATTTAAAAGTGTAGATTTTTTTATATTCTTTAAGGACAGTATCTTTTTTTATAAATAAATCTACTTTAAGATCTTCATACTCAAAAAAATGATTATAAAATTTTTCGTGCTTTGAAACAAATTCTTTGATATTCTTATATCGTATTGTATCATTAAAATACTTATTACTTTCTTTACAATTTGCTTTTATAAATTCTAATTCTTTAATAAATGATTTTGCAATTGTATCTCTTTTAGGATACATTTTGATAAACCTATATTGAATAATCTTGTTTTGATTTGGATTTTGTTCAAAAAAATCAACTGCTAAAGGTTGAAATTTTCCTATTTCATTTATGGGATATTGTTTTGGAATTCCTCCTTGCGCATTTGCATATATAATTGGTGTAATTCCAAAAATCTCTTCATTTTTTTGTTTTTTAATTACAATTTCAAAAGGAATATATAATATTAAAGCATCTGAATTTAAATGCGAAGTTAATATAACTTCTCTATCAGGAAATTCATTCATGGTTATAATTGAATCAACTTCCTCTTCATCCATAATTGTATTAAAGTTTTCTATATTTCCTTTGCAACCAATCAAAGACGCTAAGCATAATAGAGACATTACTGTTTTAAAAAATGGTTTCATGTGTTGCGTTTTGTTTAATTTATAAATTAAATAATAACTATATTAGTTGATATCTTTCTCAAAAAATCCAGTATTTCTATTGAAAAAATATTTTTCAATAAGTTTTTGAGGTTTTATCCTTAAACTATAACTTTCTGGTTTATTAGTAAATTTACCTTTGTATATTTTTATTGTATCAGAGCATTCATTATCCTTACTATAAAGGACATCAATATAGTTTACGATATCTAATTTTTCTTCGTCTTCTATCCAATTAAAAGAAGATATCTCATAATCAAATATTGAACTTATCTTTTGGGTTTTAGAATTATATCGCATTATGTTCATGTAATGATAATTTCCGATTGTACCGCCACCTGCAGATTCTACAATAAATTCTTTTTGATTATCATAACAATTAATATCAATAAATTTTAATTTTCCGCTGCCGGCTAATTTTGGACCACTTGGGTTAATGTATTCTATTTCCTTTTTAGTTTTCCCATCAAAAAAAATATAAAAACCCATTTCAGAAAATATGTATTCAGGAATATTATCAGTGTTTAAATTTATCCTTTGTGGGTTATTTGATTTGATATAATCTTTAAATTGTTTTTGTTTATATTTTGAAATTTCATTTTTCTTTTCTGTTAACTTTTCTTGGTTTATTTCATTTTTGCAACCAATGAAAAAGATCATAGAAAAAATTAAAGTTGTTTTTTGAAGTTTTCTCATAAAAATGTAAACTAATATTATCCTCCACTATCGTTGAAATTCTTTTTTTTTGAATTTTAATTCAAAAATATATATCAAAAAAGAACAACTAAAAACCTTAAAAATCAAATTTGAGAGGTTTTTAAAAATATTATATCTGATTTAGAACCAAGCAAAAGGTTTTGCACGGAAGCGGTGAATTGTTGCTATTTGATTGTGTAAAATCATTTATTAACGAGAAAGGACGCGCACTAGCGGATTATTAAATCTTGGGCGGAGAGATACTAAGATTCACCATTTAATTTTTAAATATCACGCCATTTTCCCCAATATAATGATAGCTATTGTTATTAGTATTTTGTACCAATACAATTACAAAATCATTCTCTAATTCAATTGCTGTTTTAATTATATTAAAATCTGAGAATACAACTTTATTTGTAGATAGAAAAAATACTCCTGTTTCAGAATTACGAGTGATTTCAAGATGATGGTAATTTTTGTTAATAGTTTCATAAACAGCTTCAAGTAAAACATTACCAGAACCATCAATTAATCCTTTTTTATCATTTTCCTCTATAAGTAAATAATGTTTTGTTCTTTTTATATAATCATATGTATTGAAATAATAATCGAGTTTTTTAAATTTGGGTTTGAATCCTATTTTTTCCTTAACATCGCAAAAGCCATATAAGTTTTTCTTTCGCAAAAGGTATAAATTACTTTGATATCGTATAGGGATTTTCTCTTCAAAATCTTTCGAATTTTCATCCATTATATAACTAGCAAATTTATTTTCAGTCGTTTCAATATTACCAACTGTCTGAAAAACTTCGTCATTTGGATTTTCATAAATATCAGTAAATAAATATTGTGTTACTTTATCATTACTTACTCGCCAACGACATTTATTTGTACTCTTATCTTCATCAACAAAAACAATTTGGTCATAAATAACTGGGATAACAATTTTACCATTTACATCAGCCAAACCTATTTTTTTATTTTTCTTTAGAATAAATGAAAAATTAAGTACTTCATCTAATTGATCATATTCAAATGGAATTAATACCTGATTTTCCAACGAAACCAATCCCGATTTTCCATCAATATTGGTAGCAATAAAGTGTAAAGTTTCATATACATTTTTCACATATTTATACGTTGTGGGTAAAATCATTTTATTTTGGGTATCAATTACACCCATTTTTTTATTTTGATATACATAGGCATACGTTAAATATTTTGCTCCCACAGAACTCGTATTAAAAAATCCAACACTGTCGTAAACAGGCTTTATAATTAAATTTCCAGTGCGATCGCTAAAACCCCATTTAGAATTTGAAACAAAAGGAATTAATCTGCTATTTTGAGTGTAACCAAAAGCAGTTATTAGCAAAAAAATAAAAAGAATTCTATTTTTCATTATTTTTCAAGATTAAATTTATATGTTCCTATTTCAATTTCGCTTATATACTCTTGCATTTCAAGTTCTTTAGTTAAAGTAATTCGTTTTGAAATAAATCCGTTTGAAAGTATTTGATTTGTAAAATCAGGAAAATCCACATCATTTTTTTCTATTAAATACAATTTAAATTCATGCTCATCACCCGAAATTAATTGAGTACTATTTGATTTCTTAGCATTTATCTTTTCTTTTAAAATATAACAATTTTGAAAATCAATTAGCTTTCCTTTTTCCATAAATAATTTGTCGTTATTATGAGTTCCTTCTATTTTTTGACCCAACTTTTTATTGGTATAGATAAATGAAATTCCATTAGGATTAGGTTCATCAAAAATTTGTAAAGAAACAGAGTTGTCTTTATTCGAATAAATCAAAGTGTTTGTTTCAAAAATCATTTCACCTTTACTGTCTTTCATTGAAATCTTTGAAGAAATTTTATAATTAAATAATAAATCAATTTTTTCCCCATTTGCTACAAATGGTTTTTCTCTTTGTTTCTTTTCTTCTACACAAGATGATACCGAATCTTTTGGTTCTTTAAAGCTAACTAAAACATCACTTAAATTGCTTTTAACATTGCTGTAAGTATCCTCTTTAAAATTAGCTAAATCCAATTCGATACCCAATATTGAAACTGCTATAATAGTATTGTTTTTTGGTAAATTTTGAAGTAATCCCATATCATTTAAGTAGCCTTCAAAACCTGCTCCTGTTCTAACTCCTGGTGCGACCCAAAGTTTAATATCTAATGCATCATTATCAAAAGCATATAAAGTAGCTTGTTGACCAAACATTGTTTTTGAAATAGTAGTTTTGTAAAATCCCCCTTTAGGAAAAGCTTCTTTGAATGTTAAATAGGATAATTTGTTTTGCGAACGAATAACAACAGTATTAAAGGTTTTAAAGTAAGCTAATACCTTACCTGTTTTATTTCCTTGTAGTAAACGATTAAAAACAAAATAATTACCATTGTCTAAGCTAGTAAATTTTATTTTTATTTTCTTATCGTCATTATTATTTGATTTGCTTTCATCGGCTAAATAAAGATGATCTACATTTATACTATACCCTTTGTTTTGAGAATAAAATAAACTAACACAGAAAAACAAAAAACATGAGAGAATTTTTTTCATTAGAATAGAAATGTTAAGTTGTAAATCTAATAAACTTTTGCTAATTAAAAATATAGATATAAAAGAAATTTAAGTTTTAAGAATTTAATTTTACTCTATTTCTCCCATTTGTCCAACTCTATCAAATTTCCCATTATATAAATTTTTAGTTCCATTTCAATATGTTTATTTTCAATATTACTCTGCAATTTTCGCGAATAATATTCAGGATATTTAGAGTTTAAAAAATACTTTGGGAGATAAGTTTTTTCATGCTCTAGGCGAATTTCATTTTCATTTTTTAGCTCTTTATAGTTTTTTGATTTTACGATTTGGTTAATTAATTTTAATTTGTCTTCGTTGGAAATTTCTATTTGTGTTGTTTGACTTTTTCCCAAAAAATCATCACTTCCAGAACTCAATGAAATTTCAAAGTTATCATTTAGTTGAAATTGTAGAGTTTTTAAATCATTTTCTACATTTTTTTTTAAAGTATATGCTTTATAATTATATTCTAATAATGGATATGAAAGAAAAAGAATAATTGATATTGATAAAACCTTACCAATAGTATATTTTTTTCTTATAGAAACTGCAAGCCAAAAGAAACAACATAATGTTAACACAATTAATGCAATGTAAATAAGTCCTAATAATTCTCCATTTATTCCTATCATTACGTTTTTTTTAGTTGATAATTAACGTTTTGCCGTTTGGCGAGATTGTGAACATCGTAATTCGTATATTTTCGGACAAGATATAATTTCTTGTAAAACCGCTATTAGTGGTGATTTTTTATTGTAACCAGCAACCACTTTTTAGGTAAATTTTTGAACCGTTATAGGATTCAATTTCACTTTCCAAATTCTGAATAAATACTTGATTGTTTTTTGAGCAAACTAAAATAAATTTTTTAGAAATCAATCTTACTCCATTTCTGCCAGAATAAATGGAAATCTTAGCAGTATTTTTATGGATATTTATTTCTTCAATTTCAAAATAGTTTCCACTTTCTTTGTCTCCGATCCAAAATGCTCCTTTCGGTATATGAATTCCTCTTACTGGTCTTTCGGTTTCTACTTTGGTATCACAGGAAACAAAAAATAATGAGAAAATCAAAAAGCTGAATATATTTTTCATATTATTCCTATCATTACGTTTTTTTAGTATTGCAGCTAACGTTTTGGGGCTTTGCGAAGGCTGGGATTAGAAGTACTAATGTTCAAATTTAGCACAAAAGCTAATAGAAAGTACAAATGTTCAATTTAGCACAGAAGCCCAGCTTTTGCAAAACCCCTGTTACCTGCTGGCGTTTTCTTCGGTCTGTATGTCGCTATAAAAGTAACTAAATTTTTTTTAATTCTTTGTATCTTTCAAATGCACTTTTTGTCAATTCTGTTAGTTCTTCAAAAAGCTTGTCATCTATGTCTTTGAAGTTAAAACAAGATTTACCTTGCATTCTGTTTTTGAGTTCTTGGCTTATGTCGTCAAACAATTCAGGGTAATAATAAATCGGCATTAAATGAAAAGCTACATACGATTTCTTTATCTGAACTGCTCCAAAAAATTCTGCTTTTTTGTTGCTTTCAGTTGTTGGTGTGTTTAGGTAATAATTGTCTGCCTTATCGTGCAATATGGATAATTGCAATTCATATTGGCTTAAAATTGATTTCAGTTTTTCAAATGTTTTGCTATTGTCCATTTGATTTGAGTTTGTAAAGTTTATGTCCTAATAATGTTGAGGGAATAAAAACAAGTAAACCAACTACAATAAACCAAGTTGGGTGAGGCAAAGAGAAAAAGTTGGCTACTGCTGAAAGTGTCAAAATACAACCTGCAATAATGGGAAGTTTCTTGTTATCTGACTTGCTAATAAGTTTTATTAAAAACCCACAAAGTAATGAACCAATTACCCAACCTGCTAAAACCAATAACCAAAGTGAAATTGGCTGATTTTCGTAAAATGCTCTTACTGCAATAGTGTTTTTGTAGTCCAAAGTTGTTGGTGCTGGGTGCAGATTGCCATTAATGGTTTCGGCAATTAAGAAAGTTATTATGGCTGTTGCCAAACCTACAACTACTGAAAGAATATTTCGTTTCATATTTTTATTTTATTAAATGAACTGCAAAAGTAGTCCAACTTTTGTGGCGGAAATTGTAAAAATGTAACCATCATCGAAAAGGGATAAAATGTGGGACAATTTTCATCGTTGGATTTTGCTCTACCAATTTTACATATTCGGTGGGTTTTATATTGGTAAACCTTTTGAAATCGTTGTTAAAATGTGCTTGGTCAAAATACTCTAACTCGTAAGCAACATTTGTAAGTTTATCTGATTTTGAAGAACTAATAGTTTTTAATGTTGTCTGTAATCTATTCAAAGACGATAGCATTTTTGGCGAAACACCTGCATATTCTTTTGACAGGTTATTCAAGTGTTTTCGTGAGATATTAAACTGTTTACAAATTTCATTTATAGATAAGTTCGTTCGGTTGTCCAATAATATTTCTATGGTTGAAATAAGTTTTTTGTTGGGTAGTTTGTTTGTCAATAATTTGCGATAGAGAAAATTCTCAACGAATAAGAATTTTTCGTTCAAAGATTGGGCCTCTTGTAATTGTTCCCAAGTTTCGTTTGCTTCCTTGTTGAAAATGTTGTCAAGCGAAATATAATTGTCAGTATAATAGTGTAATGGGTCGTTAAGAAAAATAAATGCTCCCAATGTTTTAAACTGAACCACCAACATTTTGCTTGTTCCATAGCTTTCTACATTTGTTGGTTTGGTTTGAAGTCCTGCAACCCAATGTTTTTTGTAGTCAATATATTTTGTAAATTCTTTGTCAGTAAAAAGTTTAAAGCTGTCTTCAAGATTAAAAATTAAACTCATAGCGGTTTTAGGAAGTCCTGTTCCTTTGTTATTTCCTTCAATATAAATTATACTGTCAATATAATTGTCAAGAGGAAATTTCGGTATGTGTTTTTGATAAATCATTTCCGTCTGTTGAGGTTTGTCGGTGTCGTTCGGCACGCTTGCAGGTAACTAGTAAATATCATCAAATATATACAACTTATTTAAATCTTGATAGTAATAATTTCGTCAATTCTAGTTGTGTAGGATTTTGATAATTTTTCTTGTTTCATTTTCCATTGTCTGCCGAGGGATTGATTGGCGAATTTGATTTTGTTTTTGCCGTAGGCTTTGTTTAGTTTGTCTACCACTGACATTAGGGGTTGGTGCTTTGGATTTGAGGTGTTGAATAGTGATAATTGGGTTTGGTCGTTTGGTGTTAATCCCATTACTATTACGCCTGCTTTTTTGTAGTTGTAGCCTTCTTTGAATATTGCTTTTAGCCCTATTTGTGCATACTTGTTTAACTCGATTGTGGAGTTTGTTGGGAAATCGGTGTTGATTACTATGTTTCTTGAGTATTGTGGTTGGTCTTTTCTGAAATAGTTGGTGTGAAGAAAAACCATTATCATGTTACAATGACTGTTTTGTCTTCTTAGTTTTTCGGCACATGAAGTTGTGAACGTTGCTACGCGTTCCGAAATATCTTCAATTTTAATAATCGGTTTTTCAAATGATCTTGTGGTAGCAATCATTTTTTTACTTTTTGGAGTTTCTAAATCTAATGTTGGTTTTCCTTCTAATTCGTGTTTTAACCTCAACCCTACTACTGCCATTTCTTTTCTTACCCAATCATCGTGTAACTGTGTGAATTGATAAGCATTGAAAACATTAACTGCCTGTAAACGTTTAGCATGCTTTCTACCTATACTCCAAACATCTTCAATTTTAGTCCATTTAAGAGCTTTTATCCTCTTTTCTTCCGTATCTATCACATAGACACTTTTTGTTCTTTCTGGGAACTTCTTTGCTATTTTATTGGCTACTTTCGCTAGTGCTTTTGTTGGTGCAAATCCTACACTGATTGGAATACCTGTATTTTTAGTTACGGTCTTTTGAATCTTAATACCATATTCTTCCAGGTTAAAGAATTCAAATCCTTCGAATTTTAGAAAAGCTTCATCAATACTATAGACTTCTATTTCTGGTGTGTAGGTTGAAAGTATGTTCATCACTCTACTGCTCATATCACCATATAAGGCATAGTTTGAAGAATACACAAATACATTGTTGTCTTCGAATAGTTTTTTGAATTCGAATGCAGGAGCTCCCATTGGAATGCCTAATGCTTTAGCTTCGTTAGAACGCGCAATAACACAACCATCATTATTGGAAAGTATTACTACTGGTTTTCCAATTAAATGTGGTTCAAACACTCTTTGACAAGAGGCGTAAAAGTTATTGCAATCTACTAAGGCAAACATTTTATATAGTGTTCAGTGTTCAGTTATTAGTGTTCAGTATTATTTGAACTTTGTTCAAAAGTAAAGCCTACTTTGTAGGAGATACTTTGGCAAGCTCAGTATGACAAACTACGGTTAAAATGTTTTAATGCTATGGATTACTATTCCCCAAATCATTAGTTCGTTTTCTTCTGTAACTTTTATGGGTTTGTAGTCTTCATTTTCAGCTATTAACCAAACTACTCCATTTTCTTTTTTGATTCTTTTTACTGTAAAATCTCCATCTATTTGACAAATCGCTATTTTACCATCTTGCGGTTCTAAGCTTTTATCAATTATTAATAAATCGCCATCGAAAATACCTGCGTTTTTCATGGAATTCCCTTTTACTTTAGCGAAAAAAGTACTGTCTTTATGTTTTATTAATTCTCTATTTAAGTCGATAGTTAGCTCGATAAAATCATCTGCAGGAGAAGGGAAACCGGCACTAATACCTACATCAACATAAGGTAGTTCCAATTCTGTTGAGTAATCTGGTGCGTAAAAGTCAAACACTTTGGTAGTATGTAAATTTTTTAATTTCATAGTTCTACAAAATTAAGTAAGTATTGTAATAGAAAATAATAATGTTGTAAAAATAGTTATTAACCCTTCGACAAAGCTCAGGACAAGCTATGAAGCAAACGGCAGCATTGATGCTAGGAATACTTGGATACCGATTGTTTTCGGTACAGGCATAGGAGCGATTTTTGTGCATATGAATGAGGTAATGAATATATACAAAAAAAAGATGCTTACTTAAATTAGTAAACATCTTTTTATAACTATATAATTAACTTTAAAACTTCATCCTTTGTATTCTAACCGCATTTAAAATAGCTAATAACGCCACACCGACATCTGCAAAAACGGCTTCCCACATAGTAGCTAAACCACCTGCGCCGAGAACTAAAACAATTGCCTTAACACTAAAAGCCAAAATTATATTTTGCCAAACAATTTTCTTGGTTTGTTTACCGATGTTTATTGCAATTGGAATTTTACTTGGTTTATCATCTTGAATAACTACATCGGCAGTTTCAATTGTGGCATCGCTACCCAAACCACCCATTGCAATACCAACATTACTTAAAGCAACTACTGGTGCATCATTCACACCATCACCAACAAAAGCTACGGTTTCGTTTTTAGCAATGATTTCTTTTACTTTGTTTACCTTGTCTTCAGGAAGTAAATCACCGAAAGCGTTTGTAATTCCAAGTTTTTGAGCTACAAATTGAACTACAGTATTTTTATCACCACTTAACATTGTGGTTTTTATACCTAAAGCTTTTAATTTATCGATTGTAATTTGTGCATCTTCTTTTATACTATCAGCAATAGTTAGATAGCCAACAAATTTTTTATCGTAAGCTACAGCAATCAATGTGTAAACGATACTTGTTGGGTCAATATCATAAGCTATAGAAAATTTATCCATTAGTTTGAAATTACCCACTAACAATTCTTTTCCGTTGATGTTGGCTTTTAATCCGTGTCCTGAAATTTCTTCTACATCTTTAAGTTGAATTGCACTGTCAATATTTCCAACAAATTGATGAATGGCAGTTGCAACTGGATGTGTACTTTGACTTTCTAAAACATTAACCATTTGCAGTATTTCATCTTTATTAAAATCGGAATTAAAAACAACTTCTTGTACTTTGAAAACACCTTCAGTCATTGTTCCTGTTTTATCCATTACAGCATTTTGAACAGTAGCCATTACGTCAAGAAAATTACTTCCTTTGAACAGAATTCCATTTTTAGAAGCAGCTCCAATTCCGCCAAAATAACCCAATGGAATACTAATAACTAACGCACAAGGACACGAAATTACCAAGAAAACTAATGCACGATACAACCAATCTCTAAATTGATAATCAGCTACAAAAAGCATTGGAACAACACAAATTAAGATAGCTAAAAGTACTACAATTGGTGTGTAAATCTTGGCAAATTTGCGTATGAATAATTCTGTTGGTGCTTTTTTTGCTGTTGCATCTTGCACCATTTCAAGTATTTTTGACAGTTTACTATCGGTATAAGCAGTTGTAACTTTAACTTGACAAACAGAATTAAGGTTTATCATTCCTGCTAAAACAGTTTCGCCTTTTGTTTTGGTATCGGGTTTGCTTTCTCCTGTAAGTGCTGCTGTATTGAACGAAGCAGTGTCAGAAAGTAATTCGCCATCTAAACCTAGTTTTTCTCCAGCTTTGAGTTGGATAATATCTCCAATTTTTGCTAATGATGCTTTTATAGTTTTAGCCACATTGTTTTCTAAAATTGTAACTTCGTCTGGTCGTTGGTCAAGTAAAGATTTGATATTTGCTTTGGCTCTTTGTACAGCCAATGTTTGAAATATTTCACCAATAGCATAAAACAACATAACAGCAACTCCTTCTGGAAATTCAGCAATTGCAAATGCTCCAATTGTTGCAATTGACATTAATAAAAATTCTGAAAACACATCACCTTTTCGAATGCTTTCTAAAGCTTCTTTGACAACAGGAATTCCAACAGGAATATAAGCTACAATATACCAAGCTATTCGTATCCAACCAGTAAACCAAGATTGAGTAAAATAATTATCAAAACAAATGGCTACAATCAATAAAACAAAACTTATTATTGCAGGTAAAAACATTTGAAAAGTTGATTTTTCCTTACTCGAATGGTCGTGGTCGTGTCCATCATCGTCAGAATGATGGACAGTTTTTTGATTTATCTTTTCTTCTAATGAGCAACAAATTTGTTTTCCATTTTTGTCATAAATGTGTTGATGTTCCATAATATAATTGTTATGAATTCATATTTAAAATTTCTTTAATATCTTCAGGTATTTCCATCACTTTTAAAGGTGTCACATTTGCACCACCTGTATTACCTAATGGAATATGACCAACAAATGATTTTACACCACCGACCAATAATCTTGGTATTTGACCAATAACTTCTTTTGAACTTTTTATCTTAATGCCAAATTGTAACATTTTCCAATGAACAGATGTGTGTTCACAAGGATATTTTTGTGCTATAATATGTGCTCGTTCTAAATGACACCAAGCATTTTGCAAATTATCTTGCTGTAAATTATCCTTAAATATTTCTAACTCTTTTTGATAAAAAGGAATTAGTTTATTTGGCATTTTAATAGTAAAGTTCATATTTATGCTTTACAACAACCATCTAAACTTTCATAAGCTTCTGGATTAGCTTTTACATCATCTGCATCATAACCTAACTTAGAAATACCATCTTTAATGGCTTGTAAAGTAGTTTTCTTTGAATTGTAATAAATGGTAAAAGTCATTGCTTTATCATCTAATTCGTACATCTTAACACCTTTAATTTTAAGCATTTCAGTTTTGAATTTTTGTCCACAGGTTTCACATTCTTTACAATGGTCGCAATGTAAAAATGTTTTTATTACTACTTTTTGAGTAGTTTTTTGTGCCGATACAAAATTTGAAAAGAAAAATAATGATACAGCTAACACAAATGTTTTTAATATTGGATTTTTACTCATAATTTTTATTGTTTTTTGGTTTTCGTGAATCATCGATTTCATAATTAACTTATTAGACTAATGATTATGTCCTTCGTGGCTCTCTTTTGAATGATCGTGTCCTTCGTGATTTTCTTTTGAATGGTCGTGACCTTCGTGATTATCAGCTTTGGCTTCAATTAATTCCATTTTGCAAACAGGACAGTTTCCTTTTTTATCGTACGTTTTACCTTTTTCACAATCCATTGGACATTCGTAAGCTAATTTTTGAGCTTCTCCTTCTTTGTGATTATGTCCTTCGTGTCCAGTTGTAGCTTCTGTATTTTCTTTTTTGTTACAAGAAACTGTACTAAATGTTGCAATAGCAAAAGCTATTATTAAAATTGATTTCTTCATTTTTTATGTTTATTAGAGTTAAATTAATTATTAATGTGCGTGACCGCCACCGCCTTCACTTTTCAGTAAATGACTTTGAATGTAGTATGCTCCTTTTAAGACAATTTTTGCGTTTGGTTCAATTTTTTGAAGTAAGGTAACTTGTGTATATCCTAATTGTGAAGTTCCTGTTTTTACTTCAATACGTTGGAAGTGGAATGTTTTTCCTTCTACTTCTTCGTGCTTGTCTCCATCTTCGTGATTATGTCCGTCTTTTTCATCGTGAGCTACTTCTTCTTTATGACCTTCTTCTAAAACAAAAACAAATTCTCTACCATCTGCTTTTATAATTGCTTCCGATGGTAAAGCTTTAACTGTATTTGCTCCTGCATCGATAAGTGCATTTACATACATTCCTGGTATTAATTTTTGTTGAAAGTTTGAAATATCAGCGTGTACGGCTACCGATTTTGTTTCGTTTTCGAATGATTTACCAACACTAAATATTTTTCCATTAATTTCTGTATTACCTTGATTAGTTAGGATAAAACGAACATTTTGACCTTGTTTTACTTTGAATAAATCTTTTTCGTACACTAATAAATCTACGTGTAATTTAGAATTATCGACTATATTCATTAAGGGTTTACCTGCTTCTACATTACTACCAATTTTAATATAAATTTCTGTAATATTTCCTGAAATTGGAGCAACAACTGGAACAGTTGCCGTAGTGTTTCCATTACCACTAATGTGTAAAGTATTCAATTGCTTTTGTAATGAATTAAACCTTGCTCTTTCAATTTCATAATCTGATTTAGTTTTTTGAAAAACTTTTTTAGAATTTACTTCTTCATCACTTAATGTTTTTTGTCTTTCAAATTCTAATTTTAGAAACTCTAAATTACTTTTTGAAGTTAGATAAGCTTCTTGAATTTTAGTAAATTCAGGACTTTCAATTGTAGCAATAGTTTGCCCTTTACTTACTCTTTGTCCCTCGATTACATTTATTGTTTTTACAATTCCTGTAGTAAAAACAGATACATCCGCTTGATTTTGTGGTGGTAACTTCGTATAGCCGTTAGCCTTAATTACTTCGCTTAAATTTTTATCTGAAAAAGTACCTAATGTTATACTTGATGCTTTAAACTGAGCTTCATTTAATTCAACTTCTTTAATTGTTGTTGGTTCTTTTTCTTCAGAATGGCTTTCTTCTGTATGAGCTTCACCATCTGTATGTACGTGTCCATCGCCTTCAGTATGACGCAAAGAAAAATATAAAATAATAGCAAGGATTATTGCTCCTACTATTGATGCATATATTATATTCGATTTTTTCATTTTACTTTTTATTATTGATTGATACTGTATTGAATTGTAATTATAGTTTGATTGTAATTATAAATCGCTTCGCTATAATTTAATTGAATTTGACTTGCTGTTTCTAAACTTTGAACATATTCTACATAAGAAATATCACCATTTTGATACCCTTTTGTAGCGTTTTTAATTATTAAATTAGCGTTTGGCATCGCTGTATTTTTATAATAATCTATTAAAGAAGCATACGTGACTAATTGCTCAGATTGTTGTTCTAAATGGCTTTTAAATTGCTGATTTATATAATCGGCATTTTTCTGTTCTCGTTCAATATTTGTTTTTGCAGATTTTGCTCTAGCGATACTACTTCCTGCAAATATTGGAACAGACAAACCAACTACAACACCTTGAAATTGAGGTGTGCTATTATAATATGTTGGTGTTCCGCTTACATCTTGAATACCTGTTATAGATTGCAAAAAATAACCTATTGAAAAATCTGGAGACAATGCTGATTTTTCTACTTTATGATTGGCTTTTGCAATTTTAACTTGTTGATCTGCTAATTGAACAATTGGGTTTTGTTTTACCATTGAACTATCAACTTTCGCCATAGCGGGATACGGCACAAATGAAGTGTCCGTTGCGATAAATTCTGTTTTTAAATCTAAAATTGCTTTTAGTTTTGATTTTTCAATGGCGATTTGTGTTTTATTTTGCTTTATTTTTTGCTCTAATTCTTGTTGTTTCGCCAATGCAATTGTTTTTTCTAAAGCATTTGTTTCACCTGTTTGAAATTTCAGATTGGCTGACTTTACAAATTTTTGCATCACAGCATTTTGCTTTTCTAAAACTGCATTTTGTTTTTCATAAAACAACAATGTATTCCAAGATTGTCTAATAGAATAAGTTATTTCTTGTTTTGCAACTCCTAATTTAGTTGCACTTGCATTACTATACTCTTTAAGTAAACTTCTTTTAGCACTTATTTGAAATGGATTAAAACTTTGACTAATACCAAAATTTTTATCTTGAGCTTGTGAGTTTATTTGTCCAAATGTTCCTGACAATTCCGTTTTAGGAAGCTCAAATGCTGTTTTTTGCAACTGTGTTTGCATTTTTACTTCTAATTCTGAAGCTTGGATACTTTGATTATTTTTTAAACCCATTTCAAGTGCTTGTTTTAAATCAAGCTTTTGAGTTTCTTGTGCATTTGCTCCGAATACCCCAAATAAAAATGTAATTACTAAAGTCGAATTATTCATAGTTTTTCTTTTAATTTTTATGCCTTTCTCAAAATACAAATACAAAATCGGAAGAACAATTAACGTAAGTAAAGTAGCTGTTATTAATCCACCTATAACAACAGTTGCTAATGGTTTTTGAACTTCAGCACCTGCGCTACTACTAATTGCCATTGGTAAGAATCCAAGTGAAGCAACGGCAGCAGTTAATATAACAGGTCTTAATCTTACTTTAGTACCTTCTTTTATTCTGTCATATACATTATCCATACCTTGTTTTTTAAGTTCATTAAAATATCCAATTAAAACAATTCCATTTAATACAGCTACTCCAAAAAGAGCAATAAATCCTACACCTGCTGAAATACTAAATGGCATATCTCGTAGCCATAAAGCGACAATACCACCAATTGCAGACAATGGAATAGCAGTAAATATTAATAATGATTGTTTGATTGATTTGAAAGTAAAATAAAGCAATACTAAAATTAAACCTAATGCTACTGGCACAGCAACAGAAAGTCGTTTGTTTGCTTCAATAAGATTTTCAAATTGCCCACCATAAGTTGTGTAATAGCCTTCTGGAAGCTTTAGTTTTTGATCTAATTTAGCTTGAATATTTTCTACAACTGTTTTTACATCAGCGCCACGAACATTGAAACCAACAACAATTCTACGTTTACCATTTTCACGAGAAATTTGCATTGGACCATCTTCATATTTTACATCTGCAATTTGTTCTAATGGAATTTGATTACCCGATGGTAAGGTTACAAACAAAGCTTTTAGGTTTTCAATATCTTTTCTGCTATCATTATCTAATCTAACCACTAAATCAAAACGTTTTTCGCCTTCATAAACAACACCTGCTGTTTCTCCTGCAAATCCCATTCTGACTACTTTGTTTAAGTCACCAATTTTTAATCCATAAAGTGCTAATTTGTCTTTATTGTATCGAATTGTTATTTGTGGCAAACCTGCAACACGTTCAGCTTTAACATCTGAAACACCTTCAATACCATTAATTAACTGCACAACTTCTTCACCTTTGCTAACTAACATTTCTATATCGTCACCAAAAATTTTGACTGCAACATCACTTCTTACACCTGTCATCAACTCATTAAAACGCATTTGAATAGGTTGAGAAAACTCTGTAAATGCACCTGGAATATCAGACAAAGCGTGTTCCATTTTTTCCATTAATTCTTCTTTGGTTTCTGCTGATGTCCATTCGCTTTTATCCTTTAAGAGAATAATCATATCTCCTGCTTCAATAGGCATTGGGTCAGTAGGAATTTCAGCCGAACCAATTTTGGTAACTATCATTTTAATTTCAGGAAATTTGTCTCTTAAAATTTGTTCTGCTTTAGTTGTTGCATCAACTTCTTGTGATAAAGAACTACCCGAAGCTATAATCAAATGCGTTGCAATATCACCTTCATCAAGTGTAGGAATGAACTCGCCACCTAATGTATTAAATAAAATTAATGAACCTATAAATAATGTAATAGCAACACCAATAATTGCAGCTTTAACTTGCAATGCTTTTTCTAAAAGTGGTGTATAGAAATTGTAAATGGCATCTATTATTTTATCACTAAAATTCTTTTTATGTCCTGTTTCTTTTTTTAATGCCAAAGCAGACATCATCGGAACATAAGTTAATGACAATATAAATGCTCCTAATATGGCAAATGATACTGTTTGAGCCATTGGTCCAAACATTTTTCCTTCGATTCCTACTAATGCTAAAATTGGCAGATATACGATCAAAATTATTATCTCACCGAAAGCGGCACTACTTCTAATCTTCGCAGATGCTTTGTACACTTCATCATTCATTTCTTGAGTGGTGAGTTTACCTTTTTTACTGACTTGGAGTCGATGTATAATAGCTTCAACAATGATGACAGCACCATCAACGATTAAACCAAAGTCGATTGCCCCTAAACTCATTAAATTTCCACTCACTCCGAAAAGTTTCATCATTGAAATGGCAAATAATAAAGCCAAAGGAATAACTGAAGCAACAACTAAACCAGCTCTCCAATTACCAAGAAGTAATACTAAAATAAAAATTACAATTAATGCTCCTTCAATAAGATTGGTTTGAACTGTACTAATAGCTTTATCTACTAAAACTGTTCTGTCCATAAACGCCTCAATTTCTACTCCTTCAGGAAGTGATTTTTTGATTTGTTCCATTTTCTCTTTGACAGTTTTAACAACTTCGCCACTATTTTCGCCTTTAAGCATCATTACCATTCCTGATACTTCTTCGCCTTTTCCATCTTTTGTGACAGCTCCATATCTGATACTACTACCTATTTGTACCTTTGCAACATCACTAATAAGAATAGGTATACCATTTTGATTTTTTACAACAATTTTATTAATATCTTCAATACCATTAACCATACCCACACCACGAATGAAATAAGCATAAGGTTTTTTGTCTATATATGCACCACCAGTATTTTCATTGTTATTTTCTAACGCATCGAAAATTTCGGTAATTGTAGTATTCATACTTTTCAGCTTATCTGGCTGAACAGCAATTTCATATTGTTTAAGATTTCCACCAAGGGTATTCACTTCAGCAACTCCTTTTGTACCAATCAATTGGGGTTTTATAATCCAATCTTGAATAGTTCTTAAATCCGATGCATTGTATTTTTCTTCATACCCTTTTTTTGGAAATACAACATATTGGTATATTTCACCCAATCCTGTACTAACTGGAGCCATTTCAGGTGTACCAACTCCTTTTGGTATGGTATTTTCGGCTTCTTTTATTCGTTCTGTAATTTGTGCTCTTGCCCAATAAATATCTACTTCTTCTTTAAATACTACTGTTACAACACTTAAACCAAAACGACTTATGGAACGAAGCTCCACAACATTAGGAATTGATTTAACTGATTGCTCTATTGGATATGTTATAAACTGCTCTACTTCTTGAGTTGCTAAAGTAGGTGAACTTGTAATTATCTGTACTTGATTATTTGTAATGTCTGGTAAAGCATCTATTGGCAAATTATATAACGAATAACTGCCTACAATGACTAATACGAGAGTAAAAAGACCAATAATAAATTTATTATTGATACTAAAATGAATGATTTTATCTAACATTTTATTTTGTGTAATGAATTAATAAACAGAGAACTGTTATTTTTTTTAGTTGCTTAAAAGACACAACTTATTAACCCGAAATTAATCGGGCTTCATTACACTAACTGTGGTGGTTGCCAAATGCTTCCGTAGAAATTTGAAAACGAAGTTGACTTATAAAAAGAAATAGAAGTTTTTATTTCTTGAAATCGAACTAAGAATTGAAAAGATTGAACTTCAAAAAAAGTTAATGTTTGTTGACCACAACAATTGCAAACACAAAAGGGAGAACATAAATCTGTTTCTTCATCGTGCGAATGATTGTGTTGTGAGTGAGCTTGTGAATGCGATGAAATAGTAGTAACATCATTATGCTCATCTGCACAAGGATAGGCAGTAAGCATAATTATATATATTGATAATATGATGTTTAAGATTTTCATCGTTGTAAAAGTAGTATATTTTTACAAAAAATAAAAATAATTACAAATTGAGCTATTATTTTAAAAATAAGTTGATATCCCAAAATTGAATCCATCTGTTATAGATGGTGGATTCGAAAGTATATCTCGTTGTTTTAGTAATCTATAATTTAAACGAATAACTGTTTGACTATTTGGTCTAAAACTTATAGCAGAAACCACACTCCATAAATCTTCACCTATATTACCACCTGTTTCGTTAAATTTACCCACATTCCAATCTACATATTCTAATCTACAAGCCACATTTAATGTTGCCTTTTCCCAACCTAACATTGTACGATTTAAAATTGGCTGAACGATATCTATAAAACCACCTTGTTGTTTACTTCCAAACTGTTGTGAATATGTACTAGGCACATCAACATTTATCCAAGCAAATTCAGTAGTAATAAAAGTTTTTGTATTTGGAAGTGTCGTATTGAAATCGATTGCAAAAATATTTACACTTCGCTTTTCATCTATAATAATGCCATCTTCTTGAAACTTATTGTAAACACCTCCCATATAAGACAAACCAATTTCGCCAATTTTACTATTTCTTACGGCTATTTTTCCTGTAAATAATGGTATTCCGCTATTAATTTCTTCGAATCTATCTGGATTATCTTTAGCTGCTGGTAAATAGGTTTTATTTTGAGTGTTTTCTATTATTGAATTATCAAAACTTCCTGAAAAATAAGCCTCATATCCATACATCCAATTTTTATGGTATTTTTTACCGTATAAACCTGCCCCAACATTACTAAAAGTGCCTGGTAACATCTGAGTTGCTGGAATTGGTCTGTCTGTAAATTCCCATTTTGGGCCATCGTGATTTTGATTAAATGCCCCGATTGGATTAACAATAATTCCTGCTCTAAAATTTGCCAAAGGATGAAACTCAACATCAACAGAAGCGAATTCGATTGCAATTTCATTGCCACCTTCTTCAAATTCTAACTCACTTAAAAACTTTACTCGTTTACCTATTGATGAAGACATAAATATAGATAATCTTCTAGCTTGAAACTGATGTCCTTCTGAAACACCATCGGTAGTAAGATGTTGCCAATTGGTTTCTACATAACCTCCAATAGCAATTGGTGTTTTATTAATATTTAAAGTTGGACGATTATATATAGCATCCATATTTAATACTTTGGTTGTATCTTTTGATACTCTTTTTAATAGGCTAGGATCTATTTGTGCATTGATTGTATTACTTATTAAAAAAAAACATAAAATTATATAGGAAATTGAGATTCTCATTTTAATGAAACTTTTAAAATATTATTTTCTATTCGTACTGGAAATTTTCTTAAATCTGTGCTTGCAGGACCGCTTTCAACTATTCCTTTATTGCTAAATTCACTACCATGAGCTGCACATTGAAGTTTATCTCCAAAAACTTGAAGTTCTGCTCCTTGATGTGTACATTCCATTAACAATGCCATATACTCTGTTTCATTGAATCGATAAATACAAATAGGAAATTGTAATATTTCATTCTGAGCGATAATGTATTTTTTATATTCTATTTTTCCATTTGAATTAATTTCAAAATCAGTAATTGGAACTAAAAGATCTGAACCTTTTATTTCTTTTGACAAGACTTGTGCTGAGGAACAGCTTTCTAATAAAGAAATACCTGCAATAGTTGCTAAACAACCAAAACCGCATGTTTTAAGAAAATCTTTTCTATTCATTTTATAAGGATTTTAAAAATTTTAGTACTGCATTTTTATCTGCTTGAGAAAGACTATTAAATGCGGTTCTACTACTAGTTGCTTCACCACCATGCATAGAAATGGCTTGTTCAATACTACGAGCTCTTCCATCGTGCATTAAAAAATATTGACCTCCCTGTGAATTCGCAGAAAGTCCTAATCCCCACAAAGGTGGCGTTCTCCATTCATAAGTTTTTGCAATACCTTCTGTGTAACCATCATCTAAACCACTTCCCATATCATGCAAAAGCATATCTGTATAAGGTGAAAATGATTTGAATGATAATCCAGTTATTGGTGAATATCCAGTTGTTAAATTTGATTTATGACAGCCTGTACAATTAATTTGTTCAAATACATTTCTACCCTGAATTACTTCTGTGTCATTTTGATTTCTTTGAATAGGTGCTTTTAATGTTTTAAGATAAAACACTAAATCATTAACCGTTACATTTGCTACTTCTGGGTCAATTTCTTCATTAGTGTAAACATCGATAGGATTAAAAGTTGATGTTATTCCCATATCTTGATTATAAGCATTTACTGTTTGATGCAATAAATTAAAAGCTGCCGCTTTTTTACCAAATCGTCCAATATATTTTCCGTTTTGAGTTACTGCATTTTCAGGGTTAATATAGCTTGGGATAGTTATCCAATTGGGTACACCCGAAATACCATCACCATCTGAATCGTTTGGGTCTGCCATTGCTAAAATATCAGCATCTGTAAGGTATTGTAAAAAGCCTAAACCTGTGTTTGCAGGTGGTGTAAATTTTGAAAATGTAGCTCCAAAAGGAATTTGTTCAGGAGTATATCCTGGTAAAGCTCTATTTTGTAGTTGTGGACCTCCTAAATGTAAAAAGGTATTTCCAAATTCATCAGCTTGACCAAAACGAATTAGTGTAGTAAAAGGGTGTCCTTTTCCATCACCTGCATGACAACTAATACAACTTGTTGCAACAAATGTTGACCCTAAACCCGTTTGTCGTGTAAAGACTTCCGTAAAAGCTACATCACCTTTTAAAAACCTTGCTAATTCTTCATTTGATAAACCATCAATTGTTCCATCTAAAACTTCATCGTCAGCTGGAATATCTACATAGCTTGTTTCACACGAGATAAGCATAATCGATAAAAACGAGAGAGTTGTTATTTGCTTAAAAATTGTTTTCATTATTCTAATAATTATTTTTAGGCAAAACTAAAATATTAATTAGGTAAACACAAATTAAATAAAAAAAATATAGTATGAAAAAGATTTATAACTAATGGAATATGACAAAAAATCTAATTATTGGTGTTTATTTCGTTACAAAAAAAGATATTAAATCATAAAACATAAAAGAACATAAGTAGTGAGATAATGAATATGTAGATAGCTATAAAGGTGTAATTAACAATCCTTGTATAGTTCACACTATAGATAATATGTATTTAAAACAAAAGTAAATTTTAAAAAAGTTTTAAGCATACGTAAAACCGTACGGATTTATATAAAACCGTACGGTTTTCCTCATTCGAAGAAAATTTTTAGTTTTCTGCTGTAGTTGATTTTAGCAAGATAGTCAATGAATTCAGGAAGTTCTGATAGTGAGAGTAAGCCGTTTGTGTTTCTTGGTATAGGTTTGAAATAAACTTCTTTGATGTGCTTTTTGAAGATTATTTCACCCAAAGTAAATCGCAATAATAATTTTACATATTTTTTTGAATATAACTTGTCTTCATTTGAAATGTTTTCAGGCATATAAAGTGTTAGTATGATTTTTTTACTAGCTGTATTGTAGTCTTCTAACTTTATTAAAATTGATTTAATCATCTCTATCAATTTGTCTGAAAATTGGTTTTTGTTTTCGGCACATAATGGCTTTAGAAATGTGTGAGCTGTGAAGTATTCTAATCTTGGTGTTTTTTCACCTAATGCAATTATTTTAGGGAATAGTTTACGGTAACCGTGAGCAGAAAATAATACACAAAATTTGTTAGGCTGATTGTTTTGCATATAAATGTAAATGACGATTCTTTTTGAAACATAGTTGAGGTTTCGATGTAGGTTTTCTATTACCTCATCGGAATTAATTCCCAGTTTGTAGGCATGGTAAATTGCTTGTTCGTTTTGTTGGAACCATGTCCAGAAGTTTTGGATGGTTTTTATTTGGCGAGGGTTTAATTGTTTGTTCATTTTTATCGGATTTTACGTTGCACTTGGTTGGCACGCGGATGAAGCGGATTTTCAAGCGCGGGTTTGACGGATTTTTTTGTTTTCGGTTGTTGGTTGTCGGTTGTCTGGGTGGTTTTAAGCTGCGCTTAAAAGTAAGCCTACTTCGTAGGAGATACTTCGACAAGCTCAGTATGACAATTCAATTCTTTAGAAATATTGAAAATTATCTTTTATCCCTGGATTCATTGCTGAAGGTGATTAGGTTGAACATTGACCTCATCCTTGAGCGGAGGCGGTTGCCGTAGAGTGCTTCGATTTCGCTTGCGGAGAGGTTTGTGGTGATATGGGTGATGGATTTATTTTGCACAAAGTCTTCGTAGCGTGAAATGATAATTTCTGCCATAACGTTGAGGTCGTTGCCGTAGTGTTTTATGTTTTGTTCGGCTCCTAAATCGTCGAAACAGTAGCCGGTTAAACGCGATTGTGTGTGTTCTTTTTGGATGTAATTCTGGAGTGATTCGAAGCCGTTTTTTGCGAACTCGAATGATATTTCTCTGCAAGTTTTGATTTTGTAGTCGTGTTTGTGGTAAAAAAATGGTCGAATTAACGCCATAATTGACGTTTTCCCGCATCCAATTGGTCCCGATAATAAAATACCTTTGTTGAGGTCTAAATTTAATTCCTGAGCCTTTTTTTCGTCTCGAATGGCATAAATTACCAATTTGAGAATGGTTTGGTGGTCAATGGTTTCAATCTTGAAATAACGACCGTAGATGAGTTTTCCCTGGTACTCGATGTAGTTTAAGCACCAATTGAAGTTGTAGACTTTGATTCCGTTTTGAATAACGAAAGTGTCTTTGATGGTACTAAAGTGCTTCTCCATAATTTTTTTGATTTGTTACGTGAAGGTGGTTTGGATTAAGATTTATTGTTTTGGTTTCTGTTCTAACAGAATTATTCGGTTTGTTTCCAAACTTCTTTGTGTTAAGCATCCAATTTCTTGCCGCTGCTTTCCAGTCTTTCATTTTGGTTCTGCCACCAACTAGCCAGCCGTTGCTTTCGAAGTAATTGAAAAAGCGTTGTGCTTCAACTTCGGGAAATTTTTTTTCAAGGAAGTAGATTTGAGCTTCTTCCAAAGTGGGTTTTGGAGGTCTCGACTGCGCTCGACTTGACAAAGCAGCTTCCTCAATCTTTTTCTTTTTTTCGCGCAACTTTTTTTCTTTTTCTTTTTCAACTTTTAAATCCGATTCTTGAACCTCATCAAAAATTGAATTTGTAAAAATTAATTTTTTTTCATTTTTTAAATTTTCTTGCTTAGCTATGTTTATACTGTTTGTATTGTTTATATTGTTTATATAAGGTACATGTTTAGAGCTTGTTTGATGCTTGTTTAGAGCTTGTTTAGTAACCTGTTCATTAACCTGTTCAATGACTTGGTCATTTTTTGACTTGGTTGCACGCTTTTTTAGTTCTTTTTTCGGAACTGGTTTGGTGTAAAAATCCAAGTTGCAGACTTCCAAAATTGACCCTTTGAACGGGTTGAATGATGGTTTGTAAATCACGTATTCTCTATCCGTTAAATCCTTCATGCATTTGTGATAGGTTGCTGTAGATGCAATTTTGCTAATACGCATAAGTTCGTCTCGCGAAATGCTGATTGGATTTTGAAAGCGGTTTTGATTCCATAATTGGAATATGGCCATGTAGAGGCTTATGTGGGTTGGGTTGAGGTCGTAATCGGCGCTTACTTTTTCGAAGAAGCCGGTTAGGTGTTTGATGTAGTTCATGGTTTAGGTTTAAAAGTTTAAGGTTTCAAGTTTCAGGTTGTGGTTTTAAGCTGCGCTTAAAAGGTTTGGACTACTTTGTAGTTTAGGATTTACCACATAGAAACATAGGTTTTGTTTTTAGGTGTTTTACTTTGCATAGGTTGTATAGATTCTTGAACTTTGTTCAAGGATTAGCCTACTTCGTAGGTGTATCGACTGCGCTCGACATGACAAAATCAATTTTCGATTTACAGGTGCAAACTTCACAGGTGCCGTTACAGGTGTTTGTGTTTCCTTCCATATTACTTTTCTAGCATTTTTACAATGTCTTCGTAGTTGTAGTAGATGATGCCACCGATGCGTTTGTATTTTAGCGTTCCGTTGATGCGGAGGTTTTGTAGAGTTCCTGGGGAGATTTTTAAGATGTTGCGTACTTCGGTTGATTTGAGCCAAGCTTTAGGTGAAGTGTCGGTGTTGTTTGTGTTTTTGATTTCACTCAGAAGTAGATTTCCAAAGTTGAGTAAATCTCGTTTCGTTACAATTTGGTGTTGTAATAGTTCGATGTTGTCTGTTTCAGGGAACAGGGCTTTGTGATTGAAGTTCATAATGCTATGTTTTGAAGTTATTTGGTACAAAACAATTGCATTTGAAAAAGAAAAGTTCCCAAGTTGGTACCAACTTGGGAACGATTTTTATGCTTTTTGAGTGGAATTAGTTGTTTTTAGTTTAAATCGTTTTCGATTTTGGTTTCTAGTGCAGCTTGCAACTGATTTAAAAATCGGGTTTGATCTGTTTTGCGGTTTTTGATATCGATGAAGCTTCTGGTGATGTTGTCACCTAAATCGATTTGAAACGCTTTTTCAAAAACGTGGGTGATTTCTTTGATGTCGGCTTGACCGTTATCGAAAACTTTAGCTTCATGTAAGGCGTAAATAAGTTCGATTAAATCTACTTTTTTGGCTGTCCAGTGTAGATTAGATTTGAATTGATTGTTGGTAATTGCACATGATTGATTGAGATTATCAATGCGGTTTTCGATGTGTAATACGAGCAATTCATAAGCAATTACTTCCGCTAATAAAAAATCATGCGAAGTACATATTTTAGCATCATGAATAATCACGGAGCAATCATTTAAAAATATGTCTTTGTACTGTTTCCTGGAAAAATACAATTCATCAAAATGAGTAGATTGGCTTTTAATGTATTTGATGAATTCTCTGTTTTTTCTATGAAACTGATTTATTGCATCTACCTTTTTTTCATAATGTTTTACTCTCTTGTTCTTATCCAAGGGAAGTGTTGCAACAAGTAAAAGTATTTCTTTATAGAAAATAAGTTTAGCAACAATATTGGGTTTGATTTCCTTGAAGAATTTGATTTCTTCTTGAATGGTTTCGAAGACGTGATGTTTAAGCCAGTCGGTTAATTGTTTTAAAATGTCTTCAATGAAAATAATAATCTTTTTTGCTTTTTCTACTTCATTAGAATTTGAGTTAAGGATTAGAGAAAGTTCGTGTTCAAAATCTACCAAAGAGTTGTTTTTTATAGTTGTTATCATAAAAAAATAGATTTTAGTTTGTCAAAATAAACTAAAATCTATTAAATTAAATGTAAATAAAATCTTAAAAATATTACAATATCTATAATATTTTAGTAATTAACTGATTTACTTTGCGTTTGCATATTAGCTTTGAATTTTGCTTTCAATATTTGCATATCCTCACTAATCTTCTTGTCTAAAATCTTAGCGTAGTGTTGGATTTCATATACTAATTTAAAATCAATAATTTAAATTCACCCCAACTCCGAATCCCATATCACTATCATAATGTGTTCTTAGGCTTAGATTTCGTTTTAGAATGTATCGTGCTTCTAGCATGTATTCGGTATCAGTATTGACCATGAAGCCCATTCGTAATCGTTTGGAAACAGGGATATCTTCTCGCATTAATTGTAATCTTAGATTTCCATCTTGAAACACCTCTGCTTGAAACTGAACTAACATGGGTAAGGTATAGGCAAATCCAGCACTTAAAACAGCTCTATGGTCTTTGGTGTTTTTTTGTCCGAAAATGTTTTTTTCTATCTCACCTTCCATATCTCGGTAACGCCAATCAAAACCGATAAAGGGCATTAACCATTGCATTTTTCCAATATATCTTCCTAAATGAAATTCTGCTTCATAACCGTGCATGTCATTGTATCCTAAACGCCATTCTGCACCTAAACTCCATCGTGTATTTTGAATCATTGCCATACCATCGTTTCCATTAGTAGCAAAATCGTTTTCAGCCATGATATGAAAAGCTCTGTCATCTGCGTACAATTTGCGTTGGGCTAATTTTGGATTAGGAATTAATGGGTTTGATTCTTGATTTTCATACGTAAAAATTCTACCCATACCTGCCATCATGTGATACAAGATGTGACAATGAAAAAACCAATCGCCCTCAACATTAGCATTAAATTCTATTACATTGGTTTCCATTGGCATTAAATCCATTACGTTTTTTAAAGGTGCATAATCCCCTTGTCCGTTAATGATTCTAAAATCATGTCCGTGTAAATGCATGGGATGGCGCATCATGGAACCGTTGTAGAGCGTAATTCTAATATTTTCTCCTTTTTTTATAAGTATTTTATCGGTTTCAGAAACTACTTTATTGTCTAAACTCCAAACGTATCGGTTCATATTTCCTGTAAGCTCAAAACGAAGTTCTTTTACTGGTGCATCTTTGGGTAATGTCGTTTTATCAGTTGCTTTTAGCATTGCATAGTTGAGTGTTGTAATACTAGATAGCTTATTGGCATTGTATTGATTTTGATTATGGTTGGAATGGTCATTTTTCATTTCCATACTACTCTCATTTTCTTTGTTTTTTGCATTTGTAGCACCAGTTATTTCTGGATACATTACTACATTCATATCCATTTGGTTTAAGGACATACTCATTCCCATATCGTCCAAGTCGCCGTTCATTTTCATCATGCCATTCATCATTTTCATACCTTCAAAATATTTTAATTTAGGTAAAGGAGCAATTAATTGTTTGATGCCATTGCCAATGTATAATGAAGTTGATTTAGTTCTATCTTCTGGAGTTGCTAAAAATTCGTAGGAAGTATTATCGGCAGGAATTGTAACAATAACATCATAGGTTTCTGATACTGCAATCAATAATCGATCAACTTCAACTGGTTCAACATCGTTACCATCACTGGCAACTACAGTAATTTTTCCACCAGCATAAGTCAACCAAAAATAAGATGAAGCACCGCCATTTGCTATTCGCAATCGAACTTTATCACCACCTTTAAATTGCGATAATTGGTTTTCATTTTTACCATTAATTAGAAACTTGTCATAATATACATCGCTTACATCCATTGCGTTCATTCGTTTCCATTCGTTGGCAATTTTTGTTTTGAAATGACCTTGCCTAATAGCTTCCGCATAACTTTGTGTTGTGCCTTTTTTGATGGCAAACCAATCGGTTGCGTTGTGTAACATTCGATGAATGTTTTCGGGTTTTAAATCGGTCCATTCGCTTAAAATTAAAGGAACAGTTGGTAAATCATCGATACCTTTTCTAAAAGTAGGATCGTTTTCTTTTTTATTCATAATGAACATACCATACATTCCGATTTGTTCTTGTAATCCTGAGTGTGAATGATACCAATGCGTTCCGTTTTGTATGATTGGGAAAGTGTATTTATGAATTGTTCCGGGTTTGATAGGCATTTGCGTTAAATTTGGTACACCATCTTCTTTATTAGGTAAAAATAGTCCGTGCCAATGTAACGATGTGCTTTCTTTTAATTCGTTGTGTACATAAATTTCGGCAATATCACCTTCTGTAAAAGTTAAGGTTGGCATTGGAATTTGACCGTTCACCGCAATAGCTCTTTTTTCAGTTCCAGAATAGTTGACAATTGTATCGCGAACGTATAAATCGTATCGTACTATTTTTTGAGCAGTTATACTTAATGTAGTAAATGCTATAAGAATTGATAATTTAATTTTCATAAGTAATATTTTATATTTTAACAACAACCAGTTCCAACTTGAATTGGCGGGCATTTTACACTTCCGTAACTACAGTATACACAACAATCCCCTTCTAATGGACGTAATCTTTTTTTACAATTTTCACATTCATAAAAAAACTCGCAGGCATTTGTAGGCATTATTTCCTCTTTTTTATGACCGCAATTTGGACATGTAATTTTTGATTTTAGTTCTACTAATTTACCATTGTAGATGGTACATGTGTCGCAACCATTATGAAGTTTATTTCTGTAATAATTAACTATTGTAGCAATAAGAAGCCCAAACATACCAGCATATAAAAAATATACTTGATAATCATTATTGCAAAAATAATAGCTGTAAAAAATGACCAATGTACTTGGAATTGCTATTAATAAAGGATATAGACTTTTATGCCTATGATAGGAAAGAAAAAAACCAATAACAGAAACTAGAACCATACCTTGAAAAATCCACATCGTCCATCCGCCAAAAAGTTCAAAACTACCTAAACCTAAAGCAGATGCTGCAAATGCAAAAAGTGGAAAGCAACAAGGTGAAAATATTGCTGTGAAGAACATACCAATTGTTCCGAATTTATCTATATTATTTGCTATTTTCATTCTTTTTATTATTTTTTATTAGAGTTTTAAACTTCTTAATCTTAATGCATTTACAATTACGGATACAGAGCTGAAAGACATTGCTAAAGCTGCAATCATAGGAGATAGTAAAATACCGAAAACAGGATATAAAACTCCAGCTGCGATTGGTACTCCCAATACATTATAGAAAAAGGCAAAAAATAGATTTTGCTTAATATTTCTCATAACAGCATGGCTTAAATTCTTAGCTTTTACAATGCCTTGTAAATCTCCTTTGACTAAAGTTATTTTGGCACTTTCTATAGCGACATCTGTTCCAGTTCCCATTGCAATTCCAATATTAGCTTGGGCTAATGCCGGTGCGTCGTTTATACCATCGCCTGCCATGGCCACAATTTTGCCTTCGGCTTGTATTTTTTTAATTTCTTTGAGTTTGTCTTCGGGTAAACATCCTGCTTTATAAGTTGTTAATCCCAATTCATCAGCAACTGCTTTGGCTGTATTAACATTGTCACCAGTCATCATGATTACCTCGACACCCTGTTGCATTAATTCTTTTATTGCGTCTCTGCTAGAAGTTTTAATAGCATCTGTAATTGATACAAAACCAACAGCAACTCCATCAATGGCTATGTATGAAACCGTTTTACCTAATTTTTGTTCGGTAATTATTTTGTTTTCTAAATCGTCAGAAACTGTTGCCTTGACTTGCTCCATTAGTTTTTTATTGCCTAATGCCACTTTTTTATTAATCACTGTTCCTATAACACCCTTTCCGGCAACGGCTTCAAAATCTTTTACTTCGATTAAAGAAATGGATTTTGTTTTGGCATAAATTACCACAGCTTGTGCCAATGGATGTTCACTATATTGGTTTAAGGAAGCAATGCTTTGCAATAAGTCACTATCGTTGTTATTGGATGCATAAATTTTTTCGACAGATGGTTTTCCTTCGGTGATGGTTCCTGTTTTATCGGTAATTAAAACATTAACCTTATTCATGTTCTCTAAAGCCTCAGCATTCTTTATCAAAACGCCTGATTGTGCTCCTTTGCCAACACCAACCATTACTGACATGGGAGTTGCCAGACCCAGAGCACAAGGACAGGCTATAATTAATACAGCAATAGCATTTATAAAGCCATACACCAATGCTGGTTCGGGACCAAATTTTGCCCAAACAAAAAAGGTTATTGCCGATATAATGACCACAATTGGCACAAAGTACTTGGAGATACTATCTGCTAATTTCTGAATTGGAGCTCGTGAACGACTGGCATCATTTACCATTTGCACGATTTGAGATAGCAAGGTTTCGGAACCTACTTTTTCGGCTATCATCACAAATGATTTGTTTCCGTTTATTGTTCCGGAAATTACGTTATCGCCTTTCTTTTTATCAACCGGTATTGGCTCACCAGTAATCATGGCTTCATCTATACTGCTTTCCCCATCGGTTATTTTACCGTCAACAGGAATTTTATCTCCGGGTTTTACTCTCAATAAATCGCCTTTTTTGATGTCGTGGATTGATATTACTTTATCACCGCCATCAATAACCAAAGTAGCTTCAGTTGGCGCAAGTTTTAATAATTCTTTGATAGCTCCGCTGGTTTGGCTGTGTGCCCTTGCTTCGAGTAATTGTCCTAACAAAACTAAAGTCAGAATAACTGTTGTTGCTTCAAAGTATAATAATACAGTTCCGTGTTCTGTTTTGAATTCACTTGGAAAAATATCCGGAAAAAACATTCCGACTAAACTAAATAAAAATGCCACTCCCGTTCCAATTCCGATGAGTGTGAACATATTCAGATTCCAAGTAATAATTGATTTCCAGGCGCG
The DNA here is from genome assembly GCF_035299005.1 of Flavobacterium sp. Taxonomy (GTDB): domain Bacteria; phylum Bacteroidota; class Bacteroidia; order Flavobacteriales; family Flavobacteriaceae; genus Flavobacterium. The sequence goes on along the minus strand of NZ_DATGXL010000004.1, from coordinate 185,512 downwards.
AACAAAGAATATCCAACAGGCATAAAAAACAACAGGAAGCGATAATAGTAATTGTACCCAATTCCATTTTGAAGCAGTCATTAATTGCAATAGAGGATTGTTGTGTGCCATTTCAATCATGGCAATGGCGAAAATGGGAACCGTGAACAACACTGCAATTTTCATTTTTTTTACCAAATCTTTATACGTTTTTTGGTCTTCGCTTTCGCTTGGTTCCATTGGTACTAAATCCATACCGCATATAGGACAGGAACCCGGAGTTTCACTAATTACTTCGGGATGCATTGGACAAGTATATAGTGTCTTGTTTACGGTTAGTTCAGGTGCTTTGACTAGATCCATTCCACACACAGGACAATCGCCCGCTTTGTCATAGACTTTTTCGCCTTCGCAATGCATTGGGCAATAATATTTACCAGCGGCGTTGGTTGGTATAACAGCCTCTTTTTTATAATTATGCTCATGAGTAGAACAACATGACTTTGCAGCGGATTCATTAGTTGTAGTATCTTCTGTAGTTTTATCATTGCTCATTTCTATGGTGTATTTTCCAACAGTCGTCAGTGCTTCCTGCAACTTTGATGTTGGAATGTGTTTGTCCATAGTAATTATGGCCACTGGTGGGCTTAATGAAACTTTTGCTTCAATACCATCAATAGTATTCAATGCTTTCTCGACTTTAGAGCGACAACCATCGCAAGTCATTCCGGTAATGCTGTAAGTATGTATCATTTTTTATATTATTTTAATACAAATTTCTATCATAACTGCTTTTTGTATTTGCAAAATTTTGGGTTTGATTTGCAAGATTTATAAGTCTTCGATTTGCTTTCGTTTAATGGTTTTTATATTCTTAAAGTGTGTTGGTGAAAAGCCGGTTACTTTTTTGAATTGATTACTTAAATGTGAAACGCTACTATAGTTTAAAGAGTAAGCTATTTGGCTTAGGGATAATTCATCATAGATGATCAACTCTTTTACTTTCTCAATTTTCAGATTAATGAAGTATTTTTCAATTGTTGTGTTTTCTACTTCGGAAAAGAGGTTGCTCAAGGTATTATAGTCTTGGTGTAGCTCTTGGAATAGAAACTCGGATAGATTTGTTTTTAAATGATTGTTTTTATTTTGAACCAAATCAATAATCAATGTTTTAATCTTATCGATAGTTTTGCTTTTCCTATCATCAATCAAATCAAAGCCTACAGCATGAAGCTTTTTTAATAATTCGTTTTTTTGGATTTCCTGAATGTCATTTTTCAATTCAACTTCACCTAAATCAACTGAAACAGGATTGATGCCCATATTTTCAAATACAGATTTTACTACTATCTTGCAGCGGCTGCATACCATATTTTTAATGTGTAGCTTCATCATTGAGTTATTAAATTGTTTTTGCTATTTTATCCATGATCGAATGGTCTGTACCGAATTTGCAAATTGCATCACAATTGGTTCTTAGTTCTGAAAAGAGAATGTATTTAATATTCATTTTTGAATTTTTTATAACAGGTCTATTGAGTTGCTGAATGACATCTTTTTCGCGACTGTCAGGGATTATGATATAAAATACTTCATCACCATCAGAAATACTGAAATAAAGATCTGAAAGACGCAAAATCCCAGAGTAAATACTAGTGCTTTTTTCTACTTCAAATGCTCCGATAATGTTGTCAGTTCCTTTTTCAAACCATAAAACATCTATGAGTTTGATGGTGTTCTGAGTGTCTTTGTCACAAGGTAATTCAGGGAATTTATTTATAGAGATAAAAGAAAAATTTTGTCCGTTGAAAGCTTTGCTTTTATCATTACTTGCCGGTGTAACATCGAATCCTAATGATGCCCCAATTTTCAATAGATGGTATTGCATTTCACTATGCAGATTATCTTCTTTTTTTTCTTCGATAATTTCTTTTTGGCGTTTTACTATGTTTTTTTCCAATTTATGACGCTCTTCTTCACTCAGATAATCATCATTTCCTATTAGCATTTTTTGAGTCCCAATTTCAAAACACAATCCTGCGATTGCACCTAAATCATTGGATAGTTCCGATTTGAATTTTGAATTTGTTTCCAGTAGTGTCTCTCTAATTTTTAAGTATTCACTCCAGCTCCCCAATTTTTTTTTATCCTTGAATAAAAAATTAAAACCATTTACAATTGCCGTGTTGAAAGGAGGAAACCACGTTGGGTGCAAAAAATACAAAATACTGGCAACGGCCGGCCCCAATCCTTTGATGCGTAATTCGTCCAGTTTAACAATTTCTTTAAGTACCTGTTCTTCATTTTTTGCGTTAATACAATTTTCTAAGAATTGGCCAAAAGCAATTTTATTGGTTTGATTTTCATAGATATCAGGAATTCGGAGTTTTGGTTTCCAATAAAAAGGATGTGAAACCCCAACAAATACCTGTTTTTGCTCGGCAATGCAATTCAGTACAAATTCTAAGCTGCTATTTTTAAAATCGTTTGGGAATGATTTGTTTTTGATATCTTCAACAACCTGAATAATTCCGCGGCGGATAGTTCTGAATGCCTTTAACCGTTGGTCATTGTCAACAAACCAAGTATTATAAACACTCTCTGTATCGTTTTTGTATTGCTGTATTATTTGATTAAAATTGTTCATTCTTACTATTTAAATTACATTTTCATTCCTTCCATCGGGTTACTGCCTTTGCGGAATTTATATTCGCTATTGATGGCATAGGCACCCGTTATCACTACTTTTTGACCATTGGCAATTTTTGTTTTGATTTCTATCAGTCCATTAGTTTCAATTCCTGTTTCTACCATTAGATTTTCATAAACACCCGGTTTTTTTTCTACCCAGATGAAGGATGCGTTTTCTTCTCTAATTACTGCATCGGTGGGAATGTATATTCCTTTACCGCCGGAAATCATCAATTTTGCAATGGCCTGCATTCCCGGTTTTAAAATTAGATTTTGATTTGGTATTTCAAATCGAATCAAAAGTAAACGGGTTTCCGGGTTTATTTCAGGATTGATAAATGAGATTTTAGCGCTTATTGATTTATCAGGGAAATCGACAAATGTTATTGTAGCAATTTGGCCTATTTTGAGGCTTTTGAAGTAGTTGATATTAACTTGTGTTTCAAGCCAGAGTTTATTCAAATCAGTTACTTTGATGATTGGTTCGCCTTCCATGATATAGCTTCCTTCAGCAGTACTTATTTCTGAAACTGTGCCGCTGACAGTGCTATAAAATGTGGTATATGGGGAAACATCTTTATTACTTTTAATATTCTCAATTTGAGTATTGGACAAACCATAGAATAAGAGTTTTTGTTTGGCGGCATTCATTATATTTTTTGCGTTTTTTCCAAAATTACCGGGCATTTCCAGTTGTTTAAATGCTGTATAATAGTCTTGTTTTGCTATTGCAATATCCTCACTGTATAATTGAAAGACAGGCTGGTTTTTGGATAGGTAATCACCAGTGGATTTGAAATATAATTTTTCAATTCTACCCATTGCTTTTGAAGAAAAGGTTTTAGATTTTTCTTGATTGAATGTTAAAACACCTGTGTAGTTTTGTTCTAAATTGTTTTGTGTTTGTCCTATAACTTGAGTTGTGATATTACCAAGTTGAATTTGTTGTTTACTTAAACTTATTTGGTTAACCTCACTATCATCCTGTTTTATGGGTGTTAACTCCATGTGGCAAATAGGACACTTGCCGGGTTTATCTTCTTTTACTTGAGGATCCATAGAACATGTATAAAAAGTAGTTTCTTTATTTTTATCATGTTGAGAGTGGTCTTCTTTTTTATTCTCATGCTGAGAATGGTCTTCTTTTTTAGAAGAATTACAAGCTGTAAATATTAGGGAAAGCAATAAAAAGATGCCTATTTGATTTAAATTTTTCATACTTACTCCGTTTTAATAAAGCTTTCGCTATCGATTAAATATTGTGCATTTTTTGCAATAGTATCACTAACAGAAATACCTTTAATGATTTGAATATAACCGTTCAGTTCAAACCCTGTTTTTACCGGTGTTGCTTTAAAACCATTGTGAGATTTAACAAAAACAATTTTTTTATTACCTGTACTTACCAATGCGTTTTTTTGTATCCAAAGACCGCTAATTGACCGTGTTTTTATAATACCTTGCAATCTCAAACCTATCGGCAATTTGAGTGTATTGTTGTTTAAATAAACCCTAATTCTATTGGTTTTGTCGGTAGCATTAAATTGTGTTTCAATAAAATTTATTTTCGCTTCTATTGATTCTTCAGCATTGAGTTCAGAAGTTATTTTAATGGCTTGATTGACTTCAATAAAACTGCTGCTTTCCTGAGTAATGTTGAATACTCCCCAAACTTTATCAGTATTTACTAATTTAAACACAACTTCTCCTTTTTTGACATAGTTTCCTTCTTTTAACTCAAGTTTTTCAGTACTGTTATTCATACTTTGCATTGCAGAATTTGATGGAGTAACCATTGTTTCTGACCCTATGACAATTCCATTAGAAGGACTGTAAATGGCTATTTTAGGATTGGCTTTTTTTGAATTAGCTAAAGCACTTATTTGATTTTGAGTCATACCGTAAAGCAACAACTTTTGTTTTGATGCCTCAATAATTGAGCTGTTATCAATATCATTTGAAAGTAAATAAATAAAGTTTTCTTGCTCAGTTAAAAGTTCAGGGCTATATAAATCAAATAATTTTTGTCCTTTATTAATTCGTTGGTATTTAAAATTCACATATATTTTTTCAATTCGGCCACTTATTCTTGCTGCAATATTTACCGCTGAATTTGGGTCATAAGCGACAGTGCCAGGAAGATTGATTTCACCACTTAAAGTTGAATCTATTGCTGTTATAGTTTGAAATTTACCCACTACAAAGTTATCTGTTGGCTTGATGACATTTTCAATATTATAATCTTCAATAGCATGATTGTCAATTACTTTTTTTACTAAAGTCATTCCGCAAATAGGGCAGTTTCCAGGTTTATCTCTAATAATTTGCGGATGCATTGAACAGGTATAGACAACGTTTTGATGAGAGCTTGCGTCATGTACTTCAGGTTTTATGACATAGAAATAAATAGCAGAACCGATTATTGCTATTATACCTAGAATCAAACCATATTTTATATACTTATTCATAGTTACTTAATTTCGAGTTGTTTTTCGATTTCGACCTGAGTGTTTAGTATGGACTGCAATTTGTCGAGAGCGTCCATTTGGGCCATGTTCAAAGCTTCCCATGCGTCTAAGACAATGAACAAATCACCAGTGTTATTTTGCCAAGCCAAAACGGCGGTATCATAATTTTTGCGCAATGAAGGGATGATGCTTTTTTCGGAGATATTGTATTGTTTATTGAGGTTAGAAAGCTCTGTATTCATGCCCGAAATCATTCCAACTGTTTCATTTAAAATCATTTGTTTTTGCCAATTGAGACTTTCATTTTTAATTTGAAAGCTACTGATATTGGCTTTGTTCATTTTTGTTGACCAAGGCATGGGGATAGTCATCATGCCCATTAGTGAGAATTGCTGTGGCTGTTGTCCAAAAGCAAACATGTGGTCATATTTAACTCCAAATTCGGGTAGAAATTTTGATTTTTCTGCATCAATTTTCAGTTGGTTTACTTCCATGGTTCTTTTGATGGCATTTATATCACTTCTGTTTTTGGAAATTGATGAGGTGTCCAATAGTTGTGAATTGTATTCCTTTAGTTCGAATGCTTCTTCAATTTCAAACACCATATTTTTATCTCTTGACATTAGAGTGTTGAGCATAATTCTTTTTTGTGAAATATCATTCTGAAGCATTATAATCATACTTTCTAACTCATTATATTGAGATTTTGCTTTATAATAAGTGGGGAGTTTATCCATATTGTACTGGTATCTTATTTCCATGCTTTTTATCATGTATTTTAAGAGTAGTAAGTTATCATTGGCCACTTTGACTTTTTTGTTTAGTACAAGCCATTGATAATAATTTGTCTTGGCTATAGCATAAAGCTGATTTAAAGTGTAATTTTTGTTTTCTTTTTCAACAGATGACATTGCGTTCATATACTTGTATTCGGCATTTTGTTTTTTTGAATTGGGAATCATTTGTGAGACTCCAATCATATAACTGCCCATGCCAGGACTCATATCATCTGCTTTCCACATTTTGGTATTGTAGGGCGTCATAAAAAAACCGGTTTCTACTTGAGGTGCCATCCAGCTTTTAGCCCCTTTTGCAGCAGCATCCATACTTTGGATATCGGCATCATACATTTTTAGCTGCGGATTATCGGTTTTGATTGTGCTCAAGATATTATCCAGTGAAACAATCTGTGCATTAGCAATTGTAAAGCTTAAAATCAAAAAGCTTATAACGATATAATATTTATTCTTTAACATCTATAAGTTCTATTTTGCCTTTAGTTTTTAATTCGTGAAGTTTCACCATTTCAAAAACAATAGGAGTTACTAATAATACATAAATTGTAGAAGTAATTGTCCCACCAATAAGAGGAACTGTGATAGGTAACATTACATCGGCACCTGTACCTGTTGCCCAAAGTATCGGAATAAGACCAAATAAAGAAACAGAAACCGTCATTAGTTTTGGTCGCAACCTTTTGGCTGATCCATCAATAATATATTGTCTCAATATTTCTTCGGTGATAACCTCTTTGCTATTTCCGTATTTCTCAACCATTTTGTTCATCGATTCATTTAAATAGATCGTCATTAACATAGCTGTTTCAATGGCCATTCCGAAGAGGGCAATAAAACCAACCGCAACCGCAACAGATAAATTTATTCCGTAGAAATAGACCATAAAAACACCACCGATTAAAGCAAAAGGCACTGTTATCATTGTAATGAGGGATTCTTTCATGGAGTGGTAAGTAAAATATAAAATAAGGAAGATAATTATCACCACAATTGGTAGTATCATGCTTAGCGTTTTATTGGCTCTCAACTGATTTTCCCACTGGCCACTCCATTCAATGTAATATCCTTTTGGCATTTTAGACATCATTGAATTTAATTTTTTCTGAGCTTCTTTCACAGTACTACCTAAATCTCGATCACGTACATTAAACAGCACACTTCCCCGAAGCATGGCATTTTCGCTATTTATCATAGGCGGCCCATCGCTTATTTTTACCTCTGCAATGGTTTCTAAAGGAATTGGGCCATATTGCATCGTTTGGACTTGCAATTTTTTCAGTGCATCAATACTGTTTCTATATTCTTGTGCATATCTTGCATTTACAGAGAAGCGTTGTCGTCCTTCAATTGTAGTTGTCAGTTTCATTCCTCCGATAGCTGCTTCAACAACTGCATTAATATCGTCAATTGAAAGGCCGTATCTGCCCAAAAGCTCCCTCTTTGGCTCAATGTCAATGTACCTTCCACCAGTTATTGGCTCCGCATACAAATCTTTTACACCCGAAGTACCTTCGAGTGCTTTTTTGATTTTTTGAGATAGTGCATTAATGGTATCTAAACTTTCTCCATAAACTTTAATTCCAACATCTGTTCGAATACCAGTAGATAGCATGTTTATTCTATTAATGATAGGCTGTGTAAAGCCGTTGGTTACTCCCGGAATTTGGAGTTTATTATTTATTTCGGTTATAATATCATTCTTTGTTTTTCCTTCTCTCCATTCACTTTGAGGTTTTAATAAAATGATGGTTTCAATCATGCTAATAGGGCTATTATCTGTAGCAGTATTGGCTCTACCAGCTTTTCCCAATACATGGTCTACTTCGGGAATTGATTTTATCAATTTGTCTTGAACCTGCAATATTCTTTTTACTTCCGAGTTTGAAACATCGGGCAAGGTAACCGGCATGAAAAGTACTGAACCTTCATCCAATGGTGGCATAAACTCGGAACCTAAACGAGTAAACATGACTAAACCGATTAGTAAAGCTACTACATTAATTCCTAAAACCGTTTTCCTCCATTTCAAACAAAAAACCAAAATAGGAGTGTATACACTTTCCAGTTTTTTATTGATTGGGTTTTTATTCTCAGGACGAAGTTTACCTTTTAATAAAAAGCTTATAAGCACCGGTGTGAGTGTAATGGCTAAAAAAGCATCAACGATTAGAATGAATGATTTTGTCCAAGCCAAGGGACTAAATAATTTTCCTTCCATACCTGTGAGTAAAAAAACCGGTAGAAAAGACGCAATTACGATCAGTGTTGAGTAAAAAACACCCGGTCCTACTAACTTTGATGATTTTTCAATTAGTTGAAGTTTTTCATCAGAGGATAAAGGGTCGTGTTCCTTTTTAAATAAATTTTTAATTTTTTCTATCATCATACCAATTTACTTGTTATCAATCATTTCTTCTTGTTTCTCTGAGATTGTCCTGTAGGCGTTTTCAACCATTACAATTCCATCATCCACAACAACTCCAATAGCGAGTGCAATACCGGTTAATGACATAATATTAGATGAAATACCAAATGCTTCAAGCAATATGAAGCCAATTGCTACGGATATAGGAAGTTGAATTAAGATTATAAGGGCGCTTCTCCAATGGAACAGAAAAATTAAGATAACGAGTGAAACTGCTATCATTTCTTCTATAAGTGTTCCCTTGACAGATTCAATAGCTTTTTCGATTAACTCGCTTCTGTCATAGGAAGTTTTAAATTTCACTCCTTCGGGCAATCCTTTTTCAACTTCTTTCATCTTTGCTTTAACCGCTTTGATGACTTTATCAGCATTTTCGCCGTAACGCATTACCACTATACCGCCTACGACTTCCCCAGTTCCGTTTTGGTCAAAAATTCCAAGGCGTAAATCTCCACCCATTTGTACTGAACCTATGTCTTTTACCTTCACAGGGATAGAATTGTAATTTTTAATCGAAATATCCTCGACATCTTTACTGTTCTTTATGTAGCCTAAACCTCTAATGATATAAGACATATTACTCATTTCAAACTTTCGGCCGCCTACATCATTGTTATTAGCCTTAACAGCATTCATTACTTCCATCATACTGACATTATAATACTGCATTTTTAGTGGATCTAACACTAGCTGGTATTGTTTTTCAAAACCTCCAAAAGAAGCTACTTCGGCTACACCGGGAACTGTTTGCAGTGCAAATTTCACATACCAGTCCTGTAAGGCTCTTTGCTCTCCCAAGTCCATTCCATTGGCTTCTAAATGATACCAAAAAATGTGGCCTACTCCTGTACCATCAGGACCTAAGGTTGGAACAACATTTTGTGGAAGTAAACGTTGGGCATAATTTAATCGTTCCAACACACGGGTTCTTGCCCAGTAGGTATCTACATTGTCTTCAAAAATGATATAGACAAAGCTCATCCCAAACATGGAGGCTCCCCGTATATTTTTAACTTTTGGTATCCCTTGAAGATTAGAAACCAAAGGATAAGTTACTTGCGCTTCGATTACCTGTGGGCTTCTACCCATCCACTCGGTAAATACAATAACCTGATTTTCTGATAAATCAGGGATAGCATCTATAGGATTTTGTTTCACGCTATAGATTCCCCACACAAATAAACAAGCCGAAACCAGTAGCACAATTGCTCTGTTTCTAAGTGAGAATGTAATTAGTTTTTCTACCATTTTTGTCTTTTTTCTTCCTTTTAAATAAAATTAATCAATTGAGTCCTTTTACATTATGATATATATCACATATTCAAAATATAGGAGAGCACTTAATTTTCCGACAAACTGTTGTTTTCATTTATTGAATTAATCCAGGTAATTATTTCCTGTTTTTGCGCCTCATTAAGTATTGCATCATGATGTAATAGCGTGTAGGAACTTAAAGGCATATCACCCGATTTAATTTGTTTGCTTATTGCTTCTAACTCACTTTGCTGCTTTCGATTTGAATAACTGCCAAACTCATTAAAATTTAACTCTTTTTTCCCATCAGTAATATGTGTTTCTACAAACATTCTGGCCGGTTGAATGTAATCATACCAGAGATACTGGGTGTTATTACTATGGCAATCGTAACAAGATGTCTTTATTAGTTTTGAAATATTTGTTGGTGCATCGGTCGTGACCAGAAAATCATTTGTATAATCCTGCCCTGGATTTTGATTCAGGGCAGGCTGATAGAATTGTATTGCTATCAATACCAAAAAAAGTACTATACCTACTTTCTTTAATCTTCTTTTCATTTTATAACGTTTTTTTCAAACTACCACAAGTAAGCATCTTAGAGCCATAATATGGATTTTTGATTTCTTTGGATTCGCTGATCCAAATAGCGCCTTTACCGTCGTCATACATTGGACAATGGTCCTGATATAATTTTTTATTTGAACCCAAAAGTTTTATTAAATCATTGATGTCCTTACTTAGTATGGCAAAATGTTCTCTTTGATGGTCAATTTTACCTGCATTGTCGCCAATATGCTCTGCGTGTTCTTTGGCATCATCTGCAATGTCTAAGTATTCCTTTTTCTGACTCGCGTTTAAACTGGCAGTATTAATGGAATTAAACGTTTTATACAAAGTTTTACCTGCTTTAGCTGCACCATTAGCATCATCTTTAGTTAGAGCGTTCTTGATTTTTAAATAATCATCAATAATCCCATTAGTAGAAAACGGAGTGGAAGAAGTTTGTGTAGTTTCTACCACTTTTGGTTCGACTGTTGAATTATCATTATGATCATGTGTACCATTGCTATGGTCATGAGATGGTTCTTTTTGTACAACTGGCTCTGTTAATTCCATACCACATTTTGAACAATCTTCCCCTTTTTTACCCGTAACTTCAGGATGCATTGGACAGGCGAAAAGTTGATCTTTTTGAGTATCACTCATGTTATTTTCAGTTGATGTACTTTCAACCCCCTCTGACTTTGTAGTTTTGTTACAAGAGATTAATGTTGTAACTAATGCTATTAAAATTACTACTTTTTTCATTTTTTTAAAATTTTGAAGTTATTATTAAATAATTTTTATTTGTAACTATGTTCTGTGCTTTGTTCGTGATAATGTTTCGTTATTTCTTTAGGAATACGTTCTAGTTTTCTATCTTTTGAAAATATTGTTGAGATAGATTTTCCTCTTATCTTAAAAGTTACTTGAATATCGGTATACATATTTGCATTTATTTCGTTCACAATAAAAGCTTCTGCATCTATACTTGTTAATTCAACTTTCTTTGATTTTCCATCAGCAAATATTAATGAAGCTGTTCCTGTTATTTCAGTATTGCTTAATGGTTTCAATTTTTCATCAAGTATGAAAAAATATACTTTGCTATCCTTAATTAAAGTTTCGATATGATAACTTTTTACTTTTTTGATGGTTCCATTATGAGGACCATTAGAATTGTTTCCGTTTTGTGCGAATAAATTCATTATTGGCATTATTGCAATTAATATTGCAATAATTATTTGGTTATTTCTTTTTACAATTTCATTCATTATTCATTTTTTTAGAGTTAATTTTAAGAAACTGATTAATAATTAATTTTATTGGCTAAATAATAAGAATAAGTACCAATTGATGTATTGATATGGTCTATTTCCTCTACATTTTTAAATCTTGCATCTGAAATGTATTTTATCATTAAACCATTTACATTATCATTGGTGGTTTTGAAACCGTCAAGTAATTGAACTAAGTAAAATGAGAACCGCATCCATTTTGTTTTTGCTTTACCCCAATCTCCAATAATTAGCTCACCCTCTGGTTTTAGTATCCTATTAATTTCCAGTAAGCATTTTAATTTTGTGACACTATCTAACTGATGAAAAACAAGAGAACTATAAACCTTATCAAATGATTTATCTTCAAATGGCAACTTATTTCCATCATACAAAAAAAGCGGTGCGTGAATTCCTGCCTTATTTAATTTATACTCAGCTATTGATTTAATTTTAGGGTCAATATCAACACCTTGAACATCACTATCAGGAAATCGTTGTTTGAGAATAATAATGTTTTGAGCTGTTCCAAACCCAAATTCTAATATTTTTTCATCCTCTTTAGGGTTAACAAAATCTACTAACCTGTTTCTGAATTTTTTCTCAGGCATAGTTATTTTGATTGCTAAATCGTAGTAATCACTTAAAAAATCATAACCCAATGCTGGAATAAATTTTGTTGTACTCATTTTATTTTTGTTTTTTTAAATCGAAAAAAGTATAGTACAGATTGAAATAAAATCCATTTGGAGCTGAGCGTACCATTGAACTTACCAATTCTTGACGATATGCAAAGTCCAAACGTGCTTGGCTATTAAAAATAAATTGCACAGCAGGCATCACATCCAAATAAGATTTACCATTTTCATTAATAGTTTGTCCAACAAATTCAACCATTAAATTAATGTTTGTTTGTTTGTAATTTGTGTACTTTTTGGGGTACATCAATTTACCAAAAGAAAGTGTATAATTAGTTGCATTATCACCAATATTATCCGGAAATGGATAACTTGGTTTGTTATCTAAAGCTTTCTCAAAACTTATTGAAGAACTTATTGCAACTTTTTTAATCAATTTTGTAGCTATTAATCCTGTTTCAAAACCTGAATTGTGTCCTAAAATTTCAATCTGTTCTTGGTGAATATCTGCATTATTGAAACTATATCTACCATAAGCTGCTAATCGGAAATGACTATTTAAATCATCTGTAGAATAAAAACGATATTTCGTATAAAAACTACCACCTTCAGTAACTAATTGGCTATTTCTATTACTCACAAAAGCAGAAGCACGAAACATTATATTTTTATTTAATCCATATGATACTTCGGGCATAAAATGATAATTATAACCTGATTTCATTTCCTCTTTAAAAAGTGACTGCATTACATTAACTCCAAGTGAATTTGCTGGAACATTACTTGCAGGATCTGTAATTACAAATAATTCCTGGCTAAAAACATTTTGACAACTTATTGTAACAAAAAATAAAATAATCTTTCTCATTAATTTAGAATTTTAATGTGGAAATCATCTTCATTATTTGAAGCATACGTTTCGACATTCTTATATGATTTGGATAATTTTTTATATTCCTTTTCAGTAACATAGCCCTTGTCAACTACTTGAAATTGTATTTCGGTCACGTTATTTGGTCTGTCATTAACCAAAATGTAAGAATTTTTAGCTATGGTTTCAGGTTTTGCTGTTACAACTAATGAACCGATAAAAAAACCTGCTTTTTCTACTTTCTCCTTAAATACTTTTGGGCTTAATTCATTACCTTCTTTAAGGGTTATAGTGAACGTGTTTGTATTTAAATCGGTTTCTACATTAACCACTTCGGGTAAGCTTTTAAGTTGCTTGTTTATAGCATTCGAACACATTGAACATGTTAGTCCGGTTGCTCTAATTTCAGCTTTTGAAATTTGGGCATTACTTTTCATTGAAAACATCAAAACCATTGATGCAACCAAAACATAACCTATATTTATTTTTTTCATTTTTACTCTTTTATTAATTTCAATATTTCTTCTTCTGTTGGATTTTTTGCAATTAGAACACCTTCTTCATTGAATAAAAATTTCGATGGTAATTCCTCTACACCAAATTGTATTGCTGTTTCAGCATCAAAACCTTTTGAGTCTATCAATTGGGTAAATTTAATTTTATCTTTTTCAACAGCTTTTAGCCATTTATTAGTATCTGTATCGATTGATATTCCTATTATTTCTATTTTATCTGAACTAACTTCATTATGTAGTTTTACTAACTTTTTATTGCCTAATCTGCAAGGACCACACCATGATGCCCAAAAATCAATTAATACATATTTCCCTTTAAAAGATGTAATATTTACCTCTGTATTACTAGTACTTTTTAATGCTATTGATGGTATTGTATCTCCAACATCAATCTGTGCAGTGGCTATATTAGTAATTAAAAAAAATGCAAAAATTATTCTTCTCATTTTAGATTATTTAATAGTTTCTACCGTTTTTCCACAAGTTAACATCATTGAGCCGTAGTAAGGATTCTTTACTGCATTTTCTTTACTTAACCAATTTGCACCTTTACCATCATTGTACATAGGGCAATGTTGGAAATAAACTGGAACCTCATACTTTGCAACTTTTAATAATGAATAAATGTCTTTTGATAATGTTGTAAAGTGATTTCGTTGTTTATTAATATCTTTTGATTTTGAAATCAGTTCAGTATCTTTTTTAATTTGATTTACAACTTTCATCCAAACCATATGAACATCCATATCCAATTTGTCCATTTTAACATTGTTTATTGCAGTTAGTAATTCCTTTGAAGCAATTGAAGTTGTGTTACCATCAGAAGAAATCATAGCATCTTTTACCACAAAATAGTTATCAAAAACAACTTTAAGTTGGTTAACTTCTTGAAGTACCATCTTTGAAGTTTCATTGTGGTTTACATGATTATTATGGATTTCAGTAGTTTCTTCCACTTTGATTTCTTCTTTAACTGGAACTTTAGCAACTCTGTCATATTGACAACATCCATGAAGATTGTCATAGACATCATCTGGTGCAAGAAACTTATCACTATCATATCCTGCTAATGCTATTCTTTTTAGTATTTCGTCTGGATTAGTTTTAGTAGTATCATAAGTTAAAGTGGCCATCTTCGAATCTTGATCCCAATCTACTTTAGCTACTTTTTTGATATTTCCTGCATTTTCGATTTTGGTTTCGCACATTCCGCAATTACCATAAATCTTAACGGTTTCGGTTTTAGCATTTTTTATTTGTGCATTGACAGCAATACTAAGCAATATAAAAGTTGCTAGCATTATATTTTTAAATGAATTTTTCATTTTAATAATGTATTAGTAATCAAAGTGAATTCCTTTGACAAGTTGATAAAAAAATAATGAATTACAGTTTAGAAGTCTATCGGTTTGAAATAATTAATAATAATTATAAAAACGAAAAGTAAACTGATGATTAATCTGATAGCAAAATGCTATAAATTTGACACACTAATGGCTGTCAAAAAAAGAATTTAGCCTATTTTAGGTATTAGCCAAATAGAATGAAAACCATCTGAGATTGATGGTGCCGTGTATGAAAACTTAACTTTCTCTATTGAAGAATAGCTAAACGTATAATTTTTAAAAATAGTATCGGATAAAAAACTTACTGAAGCAGAAGGACAAGTTGAAGAACATCCACATTTTGAATGACCACAGTTGCCTTCACAACCTTTATGGTCTTTATCTTTTGAATTATCATTATCACAACAACTCTTTTTTTCCTTTTTAGTAGATGAAACTTCTTTTTCACAAGAATGTTTTGAATTAGAGTTACCACAAGCCATAGCCGTACTAGGCATTAAAAACATGCCTAGTAAAACTATTAATATTATGTGATATTTTTTCATTTTTAATTTTAAAACATCACAAATGTATAAAAAATGAATTGTTGTTTGTATAAAATATTGTTAAAAAGAGTTTTGGCAACTACGTCGATTTACATTGATTGAAAATTTATCTTTAAGTATTTTCATATCCTCACTAATTTTCTTGTCTAAAATCTTAGCATAATGTTGCGTTGTTTTCAGATTTGTGTGCCCTAACATTTTACTTACGGTTTCAATAGGAACTCCGTTACTAAGTGTTACTGTCGTTGCAAAGGTGTGTCGGGCAATATGGAATGTTAGTTCTTTGTTGATACCGCAAACCGTTGCAATTTCCTTAAGGTAAGAATTCATTTTTTGGTTTGACAATATTGGAAGTATTGTGCCCTTATTTTTATTAACAGGATAATCAGAATATTTATCCATGATATATTGGGCGGTTGGTAATAAAGGAATTTTGGAATTAGTATCCGTTTTCTGGCGGTTTTTGTTTATCCATTTATCTCCATCAATTCCTAAAACAATATTATCCGGTGTTAGTTGTTTCACGTCTATATATGCTAATCCAGTAAAGCAGCTGAAAACAAATATGTCACGAACTAACTCCAAACGTTCTGAAACGAATTCTTTTTCCATCAAACTTTGAATTTCTTGTTCTGTAAGGAATTCACGAACTACTTCTTTGACTTTTGCTTTATAATTTGCGAATGGGTCCTTCGTTAACCATCCATTGGCCAAGCAAATGTTTATAATCTTATGGAAGTTTTTAATATACTTTACAGCTGTATTGTTAGCACACTTTCTTTCTGTACGAAGATAAAATTCATACTCTGTAATAAAAGCATGATCTATTTTCTCAATATTAATATCAGAAACTTTGTATTTCCATTCAAGAAAGTCTTTTGTATGTTTTAAAGATGTTTCGTAACGTTCAAGTGTTCCTGGAGCGTACTCGCTTCCCACCAACTCTTTAATTTTTCGATTGTGTTCTGTGAAAATTGGAATTAGTAGACGTTCGCGTTCTTTTATACCGAGTAAACGATTTTTAAATTCATCGATGTTTAATGATACGCCATCTTTTAATAATTCGAATTGGATTTCGTTTATTCGATTTCGTGTAAAATCAAGTAAGTTATTTATTGAACGAGCTTCTTCTGAATTACCCTTCATTTTGCTTAATTCAGTTGACCATTTCGATGGCTCAATAAATTTTTTAGTACTGTACTCAAATCGTTTTCCTTCGATTGTTAATCGCACATAAATTGGTAATAATCCATTACCATTGGCTTTGGTTGATTTTGCATAGAAATGCAATGTGACTTTTGAATTCATTTTTGGTAACCTTTAAGTTATTAATTAATTTACTTTAAAGTTTGCCACAAATCAAGATGTTTGAAAATTGAAAAGGTTATTGAACAGTTTACCAATAGTGGATTGGTTGAAAATCGCTGCAACTAAAATTTCAATTTAGCGAGACCCAAAAATCAGGTTTTTATTAGGGTCTCGATGGGGTCTCTTGATTTTTGAAAAAGAATGAATATTTTGAAAGGTAGTAAAAACAAAAAACCTCGAAATTCCTAAGATTTTCGAGGTTTTGATAACTTTTGATAAGCTATTCCGCGGAGAAAGAGGGATTCGAACCCCCGGACCTGTTACAGTCAACAGTTTTCAAGACTGCCGCATTCGACCACTCTGCCATTTCTCCAATAAGTCGTGCAATCATTTCCGTATTGCGAGTGCAAATATAGAACGTTTTTTTATTTTTGCAAACCTTTTAAGAATAAAAAATATAAAAAAATTCACTTTTTTTTTAACTCTTTCATTACGAAATAATTATAGAATTAAAAAAAATTAATAATTTACATATTCAGTAATTTCTAAACCATATCCAATCATTCCAACACGCTTTGTTTGCTCTGTACTATTAGAAAGTAATTTGATTTTTGAAATATCAATATCATGCAAAATTTGAGCTCCAATACCAAAATCTTTGGCATCCATTTTTATTTGAGGTGCTTTTAGCTCGCCCGATTCTTGAATTACTTTTAATTCAGTCAATCGGTCTAATAACTCAATAGATTGTACTTCTTGATTAATAAAAATGATAGCTCCTTTATCAGCTTCATTTATCTTGCGAAACATATCATCCAACTTTTTATCAAGATTATTTGTCAAAGTACCTAAAATATCATTATTTACTTGCGTCGAATTAATACGTGTTAAAATAGATTCTCCACTACTCCACGTGCCTTTAGTTAATGCAATATGAACTTGCTTATTGGTCGTTTGTAAATAAGCTCTCAAACGAAATGTTCCAAAACGTGTTTGGATATCAAAATCTTCTTTCTTTTGAATTAAACTATCATGTTGCATTCTATATGCCACCAAATCTTCAATTGAAACCAATTTTAAATCAAACTTCTTTGCCACTTCAAATAATTGAGGTAAGCGTGCCATAGTTCCATCCTCGTTCATAATTTCAACAATTACTCCTGCTGATTTAAAACCTGCTAATCGTGCAAAATCAATGGCAGCTTCTGTATGCCCTGTTCTTCTTAAAACACCACCTTGTTTTGCAATTAATGGAAAAATATGTCCTGGCCTAGCCAAATCATAAGGTTTGGTGTCTGGATCTATAAGCGCTTGAATTGTTTTGGCTCTGTCTGAAGCAGATATACCTGTACTCACACCGTTTCCTTTTAAATCAACCGAAACTGTAAAGGCAGTTTCCATATGATCAGTATTATTGCGAACCATGGCATGTAAATCTAATTCCTTACAACGCGATTCTGTCAAAGGAGCACATATAAGCCCTCTTCCGTGCGTTGCCATGAAATTAATCATCTCAGGGGTTACTTTTTCAGCAGCGGCTAAAAAATCACCTTCATTTTCTCTATCTTCATCGTCCACTACTATAATGATCTTTCCTTGTCGGATATCTTCAATAGCTTCTTCAATAGTATTTAGTTGTATAGTTTGTGACATGGGGTAGTTAGTTGTTGTTTGTTTGTGTTAATTTTGAAAATAACTTCATAATTGGCTCTGTAATCCAATCAAAGTTTACCATTATTCCAATATCATTTGTAGCTCTATAGGTTAGCAACACCGCAAAGGGTGTCATTAAAATAGAAGCCATCCAAGCACCTAAGAATGGTGGAATTGAATCTTCTTGAGCCAACTTTCTTCCAAATGTATTGATAAAATGAAAAGAGATAAAGATTAGCATAGCAAATACAATAGGTAATCCCAATCCACCTTTTCTAATAATAGCTCCTAGTGGCGCTCCGATAAAAAACATTAAAAGACAAGAATATGCAATAACAAATTTGTCATGAATTGCTAACCAATGGGTGTTTATGTTTTTTGATTTATATTCTAAATCGGTTTTATTATTATGAATGCTAAATTCTGTGCTTGAAACATTGTTTTTAGCCATTTCAAGAATTTGTCTTTTTTCTATTTTTGAAAAAAGAGATAGCAAATCTTTTACTTCATTTTCCTTTACAGTAGATTGCACATCTGAATTAGGCATTTTTTTATTAAAAACATTGTCATTTCGTTGTACGATATTGTCTGCAAAAGAAATAACATCTTTATTATAGCTTTTTTGAAGTGAATCGATTGTATATTTTAATTCAGGAACAGTTAACATTTTTTCAGATGTAATTTCTCCATTATCCATCTCTGCTTGATTCAACTTGGTTAAATCAATATTAATTACATATTTTTTGAAACTACTTTTAGCGAAAGGTAATTTATTTCGTTCTTCATATTTTTTTGGATGAATATCTTCATAATAATAACCATCATACAATTCTAATTGCAAATAATTAGAATCATCTTCACTAGTTAGTAACCCTTTTTTTGCCTTTATAATTGTGTTAGCACCTAAACCCATGTTATTATTTTTAACATGCATTGTAACACCTTCTAAAAACTCACCATTGTCTCCAGATTTTTTATCTACTTTAATATTTGAAGTTCCAATAGTATTAAATTGTCCTTCAGCAATAGCCATAGCTGGTTTTTGCTGTACAATTGTTTTTCTAAGATTTATAAATTTATATTGCGCTTCAGGTATTACATTATTAGCAAAAAAGAATGACACAAAAGCTAGTATTCCAATAGTAATCGTAAGCATTTTCATAGCTCTCTGTAAAGAAATACCCGAAGATTTCATCGCCGCAAACTCATAATTCTCAGCAAAACTTCCAAAAGTCATAATACCTGCCAATAAAATAGACAATGGCAAAACTAGTGGAACAATGGTGGGAGCATAAAATGAAAGAAACTTTACGATTGTAAAAAAATCTAAATCTTTACCCGCTAATTCGGCGATGAATAGCCAAATTCCTTGCAAAACGAATATAAAAAACAAGATTACAAATACCGTAGTAAATGTAATCATGAAGGATTTAATAATGTATTTATCTAAAATTTTCACCCGAACTTTTTTAGTCTAATTTATTGATGTAATAATTAGGATATTTTGATTTGGTAAAGGTAAAATGATTTTTCGATAATGGCTGATTTGTTTTAAAAGAATTAACAGTTAATGTTGTTTTTGTACCGTTTTTTCCCACTTCAATCACTGTGTAGATATGCTTTGTTTGTGTATCGATACCTATAAGAATTTCTTTACGTGTATCTTTAGTACTATTTGGTGTTAACTTTACATACTGAATTTTTCTTCCTTTTACATTTTGAAGTATATCCCAAGCATATTTATATCCCGAATTAAAAAAAGTCAACATTTTATTGGGTGTTATCGATTTGTCATCTGATTCGTTATAATTTTCTACCGTTATCTCTTCATCTTCAGGTACAATCGTGTATATTTTTTTACCATCAAAAATCTTAGTAACGCCCATAAAGTTCAAGTTATACAAATTGCCTTTTAATGCCACATTACCATTACTCTCTTGATTAATTTTTTCTTTTGGGTTACTCAAAGAATATTTAAAGTCAATTACAATATTTTCATACGATTTCACTTTTGCTGACACTTGATCTAAAAGCTCTTTTGCTTTTTTAGCATCTTGGGCATGCAGTGATAATCCTATAAAAAGTAAGAATACGACACTTAAAATACGTTTCATTTTGATATTAATTTTGTTCATTATTTAAAAAATGTTCCAATGCTACTAAATCTGGAATTAAAACGGAACGAGCTTTACTTCCTTCAAAAGGTCCAACAATACCTGCCGCCTCTAATTGATCAATCAATCTTCCTGCTCTATTGTAACCTAATTTTAATTTTCTTTGTATCAAAGAAGCACTTCCTTGTTGTGCTGTAACAATAACTTCTGCAGCCTCTCTAAACAAAGAATCTCTTTCAGAAATATCTATATCAAGTTTTATGCCACTTTCCTCACCTACATACTCAGGAAGTAAATAAGCTTCTGGGTATGCTTTTTGCGAACCTATGAAATCACATATCTTATCTACTTCAGGGGTGTCTACAAATGCACACTGTACTCTAACAATTTCATTTCCTTGTGTATATAACAAATCGCCTCGTCCAATTAGCTGGTCAGCTCCTCCTGAATCTAAAATAGTTCTAGAATCAATTTTTGAAGTTACTCTAAAGGCGATACGTGCAGGGAAGTTTGCCTTAATCATTCCAGTAATTACATTTACTGATGGGCGCTGCGTAGCAATAATTAAATGAATACCTATAGCCCGAGCTAATTGTGCTAAACGAGCAATAGGTGTTTCTACTTCTTTTCCTGCCGTCATAATTAAATCCGCAAACTCATCAACCACTAAGACTATATAGGGTAAAAAACGATGTCCATTTTGTGGGTTTAATTTTCTATGTTTAAATTTTTCATTGTACTCTTTGATATTTCTAACCATTGCATCTTTTAACAAAGAATAACGATTATCCATTTCAATACACAACGAATTTAAAGTATTAATTACTTTTGTATTGTCAGTAATAATAGCATCACCACCATCTGGTAATTTAGCTAGATAATGACGCTCAATTTTATTAAACAGTGTCAATTCAACTTTCTTTGGATCAACCAAAACAAACTTAACTTCTGCCGGGTGCTTTTTGTATAGTAATGAGGTTAAAACAGCATTCAATCCTACCGATTTTCCTTGTCCTGTTGCACCAGCCATCAACAAGTGAGGCATTTTTGCTAAATCCACAACAAATGTTTCATTAGAAATTGTCTTTCCTAATGCGATAGGTAATTCCATTTCTGCAGTCTGAAATTTCGGTGAAGAAATTACACTTTTCATTGAAACCATTGTCGGATTATTATTAGGTACTTCAATACCAATAGTCCCTTTCCCTGGAATTGGTGCAATAATACGGATACCTAATGCCGCTAACGACAAAGCAATATCATCTTCTAAGTTCTTAATTTTTGAAATACGAATTCCTGCTTCAGGAACAATTTCATATAATGTAACCGTTGGACCAACAGTAGCTTTTATTTGCGAAATACCAATACTATAATTCTTTAAGGTATCAACAATTTTATTTTTATTTTCTTCTAATTCGGCTTGATTAATGGTAATTCCGCCCGAAGAATATTCTTTCAATAAATCAATTGGAGGAAATTGATAGTGTGACAATTCTAACGTTGGGTCAAACTCACCAAAATCTTGTACTAATCTTGCCGCTAAATTTTCTTCCACCAAAACTTCTTCTTCCACTTTTTCAATTACAAAAGCGTCTTCATTAACAAATGTTTCTTGAGGAATACTTTTATCTACAATAGAAAAATTTGTTGTTTCTGGAGTTTCTGTTTTTATTTTGGGCTCTAAACTTAACTCAGAAGCATTTGAAATAGTTGGTTTTAAAGCTTCTTTATCTATTTCAAACGAACTTGGATAAGTTTTTAGTTCAAAATTTCCCATTTCTTCCTCATCTTCAGTAAGAACAAAATCATCTTCTTTTGAAGAAATAGCAACAATTGGTAAATCATTTTCTGCTTCTAGATGTTCTTCTGCTGGCACATTATCCGATAATGTAGCTTCAGATGAAACTTCTGCCACCATATCTTCTTTAAAAGAATCATTAGACTTTTCAAAAACAGAAGTAAAAGTATCAGGTGAAATTTTAATTTTAAACACCAAGAAAATTAAAATTCCAAAAAGTAAGACTAATAAAGTTCCTGTTTTACCTATATAATCTTGAATGAATAAATTCATTTCGTAGCCTATAGTACCTCCTAATTGCGGGATTACATTCCAAAAGAAACCTAATAAAACAGACCCAATAATGATTAAAAAGCAATCCCAAAAAAAACTTTTTTTCAATTTAGCAAGCGCCATATCTAACACCAAATAGGCTCCAACTAAGAAAATAATCCTAACAAAAATAAATGACGTAACTCCAAAACCTTTATACAAGAAAAAATCAGCTAAAAAAGCACCTATTTTTCCTAACCAATTATCAGTTTTAGCACTTCTGTTTGCCAATTGGGCAACTTCACTCTGATCCGCATTTCCAGTAACAAAATAGGAAATGAAAGATAATAGTAACGCTAAAGAAAAGAAAATAAGCAAAACACCAACAATAAACTTTTGTTGGCGGCTCATATTTAATGAAAACTTTTTATTGACTGTTTCTGTTGCTGTTTGAGCAGTGTCTTTTGAATTTTGTTTGGCCATTTAAACGGAACAATTTTTACAAAAGTAGCTAAATTAAAACAAATATGGAAAATAAATAATACATCCTATTGTAATAGCTGTCAAGGCAGCAAAAAATACTGCTCCAGCAGCAATATCTTTAATAAAACCAATACGTTCATGGTAATCAGGATGAATAAAATCGGCTATTTTTTCAACAGCTGTATTTAACCCTTCAATACCTAAAACTAAACCAAAAACAAGGATTTGCATCATCCACTCCATTCGGTTAATTCCAAAATAAAATCCAGCAACTGTCATTAAAATAGCTAATGATGATTGCACCATTACACTATGCTCTGTAGTAATTAATTTAAATGCACCTTTAAGGGCAAATACCATACTTTTTAACCGACCCGTAAAAAGCGTTTCGTCTTTTTCAAATTTCATATTTCTATAATACTGCTAATGCAGCTTCATAATTAGGCTCGTCAGCAATTTCATTCACTTGTTCTGTGTGAAGAATAGTTCCATTTTCATCTAAAACTATTACTACACGTGAATGTAAACCCGCTAAAGGACCATCAATAATTTCTAAACCATATTTTTTTCCAAAACTTCCGTCTTTAAAATCAGAAAGATTGATTACATTTTCCAACCCTTCAGCACCACAAAAACGTTTTTGAGCAAATGGTAAGTCTCTTGAAATACACAAAACTTTAGTATTATCCAATGTACTCGCCTTCTCATTAAATTTGCGTACTGATGCCGCACATGTTCCAGTATCTACGCTTGGAAAAATATTTAAAACGACTCTTGATCCAACAAAATCAGCTAAAGTTGCAGTTCCTAAATCTGTTTTAACTAAATTAAAATCTATCCCTTTTGAACCTACTTTTGGCAATTCTCCTGAAGTGTGAATTGGATTACCGCCTAATGTTACTGTTGCCATACCTATATTTTTTTTATGAGTACAAAATTAAAAAATATAATTCAATAAGAAGAAATAAAGTCTTAAGATTAAATTATTTTTCATTTTATAAAATCCAATAATTTGTTTTCTGCGTAAATGCAATTATAACTTTTAAAAATATAAAAAATGAAAACCTACAAAATTTTAGCAACAGGACTCGTAGCCTTCGGGTTATTTTTCAGTACAACAACTTTAGCGCAATCAAAAGAAAAGACTGTGGAAGTAGGCGGAGCTCCAATGTACCCAAGTAAAAATATTATTGAAAATGCTGTAAAGTCTAAAGACCATACCACTTTAGTTGCCGCTGTAAAAGCAGCTGGTTTAGTTGATGTGTTAATATCTGAAGGACCATTCACCGTTTTTGCCCCAACAAATGCTGCATTTGAAAAATTACCTAAAGGAACAGTTGAAACATTATTGAAACCAGAAAATAAAGTAAT
The DNA here is from genome assembly GCF_035299005.1 of Flavobacterium sp. Taxonomy (GTDB): domain Bacteria; phylum Bacteroidota; class Bacteroidia; order Flavobacteriales; family Flavobacteriaceae; genus Flavobacterium. Next base: position 161,184 of record NZ_DATGXL010000004.1, on the reverse strand, counting down.
GCTACAAACTATTTTAAAATATCATGTTGTTGCTGGAAAATGGAATGCTGATGATATTAAAGAAGCAATTAAAAAAGGAAATGGAAAATATTCTTTTAAAACAATAAGTGGTTACACATTAACTGCTTGGATTAAAGAAAACACCCTTTATATTACAGATGAAAATGGTAATAATGCAAAAGTAACTATTTCAGATGTAAATCAAAAAAATGGAGTTATTCATGTGATTGATGCAGTTGTAACTCCAAAATCTTAATGCTCATAATAGATTGTTTAGTTTAAAGTTGGTTCAAAAAAACTCCGAAATTGTGTTCGGAGTTTTTTAATTTATTTTTGCAACCAATTCTTAAAATCAAAAAAGTTTTGAGGTGCTACACCATGGCCTACTGGGTATTCATGATATTCCACTTCTAGCCCTAAATTTTCCAAAGCTGGCTTTGCCTTTCTTGCCCATTCTACAGGAATTACTTGATCAACTGAACCATGAGATACAAAAAATTTTAAATGAGAAATACCATTTGTATCGATAACTTCTGGCATAATTTCCTGATTAAAATAACCACTTAAAGCAACTACTTTTGCTATTTTTTTTGGAAAAGTCAATGCTATTGCATAACTCAAAATAGCACCTTGACTAAATCCAATTAAATTCACATTTGTTGTGTCAATTGGATACTTATTTACAATTTCATCAATAAAATCAGCAATTAAATGAACCGATTCTATTGCTTGCTCATTGTCTGAAAACTTATTCTCATCAGCATCAAAATGAATAGCATACCATGCGTGTCCATAGGGCTGCAAATCATAAGGAGCTCGAACAGAAATTACATAATATTCATTTGGCAATTCAGATGCAAAAGAAAACAAGTCTTCTTCGTTACTACCATAACCATGCAATAAAAGTAAAAGTGGATTTTTATCTAACTTAATTTTTGGCTCTTGTACAAGATAATATAAATTCATTTTTTAGAAACTTTTAAATATTTTTTGATAAAATTCTCCTAAAAAAGGAACTATTTTCATTTGACCATTCAAACAATTTATAAATCCATAAATCCACAAAATAAAAATAAAAACCCAAAAAGAAGCCGAAACCATCCAATTATCAAAATAACCGATTGGATAACCTAACAAAAAGAAAGTTAAAAAAATCCCTAAAGCTTGTCGAATATGAAAACTAGCAAATTCACTACGATTTTCTTCTTGATTCATAAATATAGCTATTACAGAACCAATAATGGTTAAATAGCTTACAATTGCAGTTTGTTTTCCTTGTTCAATTTTGTTCATTTTGCTAAAATTAATCAATCATTAATTATCAATTGTCCATTATTGTAAACACCTATCACTTTTCCTTTCATTTTTTTTCCTAAGAAAGTCGAATTTTTAGATTTTGATAGGATGTTTTCTTTAGCAAATATCCATTCTTTTTCTGTTGTAAAAAGTGAAATATCAGCTTTGCTCCCTACTAAAACAGAAGGGTTAAAAACATTAAAAACCAGTTTATTAGACACTAATTTATCAACTATTACTTCAAGTGGTAAAATGGTCATCAAAGCTCCAAAAGCACTTTCTAATCCTATAGTTCCATCTTTGGCTAAATCGAATTCTAATTTCTTATGTTCAATATCCAAAGGATTATGATCGGAAGTAATACAATCAATAGTTCCATCTAAAACAGCTTCGACTAAAGCTTTTCTCGTAGCTTCTTCACGTAGTGGAGGCAATACTTTGTATCGGGTATCAAATCCCATCAACTCTTCATCATTTAAGACTAAATTGTGAACGGCTACACTACAAGTAACTTGTAATCCTTTAGCTTTTGCTTCTTTTATTAATTTGATGCTTCCTTGTGTGGAAATCGTTGGAATATGTAATTTTCCACCAGTATATTCTAACAAAAATAAATTACGGGCCACTTGCAATTCTTCGGCTAAAGCTGGAATTCCTTTCATCCCTAATTTTGTACTCACAACTCCTTCATTTGCAATTCCGATACCTTTTAAAGTATTGTCCTGACAAAAAGCAATCAACATGCCGTCGAAATCCTGTACATATTGTAAAGCAATTTTCTGAAGATTTGCATTTTGTAAAGCTTTCTTATAATCACCGAATGCAATAGCTCCAGCGTTTTTCATATCGAATAATTCCGCTAAATCGGTTCCTTCACTTCCTTTGGTTAAAGCTCCGATTGGATGTAATGCAGTCGCCTGATTTTTTGCTCTATCTAATACAAATCGTACTTGCGCTTGATTATCAATTATTGGGTTCGAATTTGGTTGTAGTGCCACAGCAGTAAATCCACTTTTTGCAGCAACTTTTAAACCATTTTCTATGCTTTCACGATCTTCATAACCTGGTTCTCCAAGTGAAACCGAGCTGTCCATCCAACCTTGAGAAACATGTAAATCAGGAACATTCACCACTTCAAAACCAGAAGTTGCTTGAATTTCTTTTTCTATTTGAGTTATCGTGCCATTCTCAATTTTAATGTCCATAGTTTGGTTATGAAACGGACTCGATGCATCGATTATTTTGGCTTGTTTTAGAATAACTAGCGTCATTTTACAAATTTTTGGATTAGTAGTTCTGTTATTAAAAATAGTAGTGTTGCGATGATAAACCATTTCCAAATTTCATTACTAGTTCGTTCAGAAGTAATGTCATTTAGAACGGTTGATATGTTGTTTACTTTAGTAAAATCTTCAAAACTTGAAGTTGAAATTTGTGTTAAATCACTTTCAGTTCTTGGATAGTTAAAACTGATTTTTTTTAACGATTCATTGCCTTTAATTACTCCAAAATTTCCTGCTTTTTCAGGATAATCTCCAAATGATAATTTACATTTTGCGTTCAAAATTTGTTGCATTGGAATGAAACTATACTCTTCGTTTTTAACAGAAATTACTTCGTCTTTTGCTAAAATAGTTTCTAAAATAAGATTTTCATTTTCGCCAATAGTATAAGCATTAATACCTGTTTTACCTTGATTTTGTCCCATGTTATAAAATGTTGGAACAATCAAAGGAGCATTTTGGAAGTTACTATTTTGCTTGTTTATCGGAGCAGAAAAAGCGTAAAAAGTTCCCAATCGATTGGTAGTTGAACCTACAAAAACCGAGTTGTCTTCGTATTGTAAAATGTTCGTAATTCCTGATAAAGCAAAACTTTCTTTTACATTCGGGTATTGAAAATTAGTTACTTTTTTCTCAAAAACCGTTTGATATAATGGATGACTAAAGTTGATTTTCGTAATTTGTTTTTCAGCGATTGAGATTTGTGAATAATTTAATCCACCGAAATTTTTTGTAAAAGTATTCAATAGACTTGTTGTGTTTTTCGCATTCGGAATCAAGATAATATTACCGCCTTTTTCATAAAATGATTTCAAGGTTGTTCCTAAAGCAATTGGCAAATCTTCCAATTCATTTAAAACAACAGCATCTTGATTTTCAATTTGATTGTAATCTAAAGTAGCTAATTCAGTACTTTGAAAATTGAATTCATCTGCTGTAAAAATACGGCTCAAGAAATTGTTCTTTTCTAAAGTTCCTACTGCAAGTACATTTGCTTTTTCTGGCTTTGAAATGCTTAGATAAAATTCATTATCATAACTTAAGCTATTATCTTCAATGCGAATAGTTCCATGAAAGTCGGTTTTGGGAATTGTGATTGAAATTTCTGTTTTCTGATTTTCAAACTTCGCAATAGTTTTTGCAACCGCCTTGTTATTGCTGAAAACAGAAAGTGGCACTTCTAAATCTGTATCACCAAAAGCATTTAACGAAATTTTTAATTCATAAAATTGGTCCAATACTTGAGAAATCAGGACTTTTTCAATACTGATATTGTTTTTATTTTCAGCTTCGGGCTGAATGAAATATACCACATTGTTTTCAGCTAAATCCAATGCTTTTTTACTTTCAGACTGAATAGCATCAGTAATGATGACGTAATCTTTTTTGGTGTTTTTCTTTTTAGTTTCTACTTGATTAATCAAATAATCCGACTGAAAAGGCATAGCAGAATACTCTAAATTTTGCAACTCCTTTTGAATTGATTTGATATCTGTGTCCCAAAAAACTTCAGAATTAGTCAACAACGAAAATTGTTGGTTTTCTGGTAATTCTTCTAATAATTCTTGGATACTTCGTTTTAGCAACTCCCCTTTAGTACCTTTGGCCTGCATGGAAAATGAATTATCTAATAAAATGATAAGTTCGTTGCCTTTATTAGTGGTGTCTTTTGCTTTAAAAAAAGGTTGAGCAAAAGCTAAAATCAAACAAGCTAACAACAATAAACGTGTGGCTAGCAAAAGCCATTTCTTTATTTTAGAACTTTTTCTGGTTTGAATTTGTAGTTCTTTAAGCAGTTTGACGTTAGTAAAATACTCTTTTTTAAAACGACGTAATTGAAATAAATGCACCAAAATTGGTATAACCAACAGAAAAAGGAAGTAAAGAATTTCTGGATGTTTGAACTGCATTTATAATTAGAATTTGTCAAAAGTACGAAATAGAATTGATAATTAATAATTGATAATTAATAATTATCTCTTCTTTCTCTTCTCCGCTCGTTTTCTTTCTACTCCTCTATTTCTAGATTCTGTTTTTCTTGGAGTACGTTTTCCTGGACCACCAAGATTTACTTTTTTATTTTTGTCTTTCTTTTCATGAAATGCTTGACCTCCTTCTTTTTTAGGAGTCTTCAACAAGAATTTCATTTTTTTCTTTTCCTTTTCGAAGTCTAAATAACGTTCTTCAATTTTTAAATCTTCAGGAAGTGGAAATTCTTTAATTTCGGTATCCATTAATAATTCCACCTCAATTTTACTTTCTACTTCACTTGGAGAAACCAAACTTATAGCGACACCTGTTTTATCTGCACGACCAGTTCTACCGATTCGGTGCATGTATTTTTCTGGCTCATCAGTAAATTGTAAGTTGATTACATGTGTAATGTCTGAAATATCTAATCCACGTGCCATAATATCTGTCGTAACCAAACCTCGTAATTCACCAGCCTGAAAAGCTGCCATGGTATTTAAACGGTAATTTTGTGATTTATTAGAGTGAATTACACCAAATTGCTCTGGAAATTCGCTTTCTAAAGTTTCCGAAACCAATTCAACAATACGTTTATTGTTTACAAAAATCAAAACACGATCCATTCCTTCTGTTTCTCGAACAAGGTGTTTTAATAAATTTAATTTGGTCAAAAAATTTGGAACTTGATATACTATTTGTTCAATTTGTTCTAATGGAGTACCACTTTGTGCCAAAGAAACTTCTTCAGGAAATTCGAAATATTCGTCCAACATCGCATCTACTTCTTCTGTCATGGTTGCCGAAAATAAGATGTTCTGCTTTTTTCCTCGCATCATCGATAAAATAGAAGTCAATTGGGCACGGAAACCTAAGTTTAAGATTTCGTCAAATTCATCAATAACTAGTTTTTGTAATTCATCAAATCGTAAAACACCATCTAATCCTAAATCCATTACACGTCCAGGTGTTCCTACTAAAACATCTACACCTTGCGCTAATGCTTTTCTTTGTGTATTGATGTTTACACCTCCATAAATACCTAGCGTTCGCACACTCATGTATTTAGTTAATTTTTCAACTTCTTCAGCAACTTGCACTACTAATTCACGAGTTGGAACTAAAATAACTACTCTTGGTGATTCGTTATTTTGAAATCTCCATTGCTTTAAAATTGGTAATAAATAAGCAAATGTTTTTCCTGTTCCTGTTTGCGCAATTCCCATCATGTCTCTTCCAGAAAGAATTACAGCATGCGATTTTTCTTGAATAGGTGTAGCGTGAACAAAACCTAATTCGTCTAATGCTTTTTGTAGTGATTTTGGTAAATCAAATTCTTGGAACGTTTTCATGATATTAAATTTGGTGCAAAGGTACATAAAGTTTTTGTAATGTATTTTTGGAGCAATGTAACATAGTTTAATCCATTTTTAGTTACTTTACAAACTCTTTTATACTAATTTGAATTGAAAAGAGTTTATTACTTTATGAATAAGAAAAAGCTGCTATACTTTATACTCTGTTTTTGTTTTTTTATTATGAGCGCCAATGCTCAAGTAAATGAACAAGAGAATGATAGCGCAAAAATTTACAAAGACATTCATGATTTATCTAAAAAAAGTAAGTTCAATAAGTTCATCTATAAATTACTTTTTCGCCCTTCTGCGCTCAAAGCCGAGAATTTAATTCCTGAGAAAAGCAACAAAAAACAATTAATCATTTCTAAAAAAGCGTCTGGTAAAGTAATTAGAAATATTACTATAGAAACACTAGACCCATTTGGTTATTCAATAAAAAATGAAAAACGAGTTCCTAAAAATGAATTTGAAAAGTTTGGGAATTCAATTCATTTAAAAACAAAAGAGTTTACAATTCGGAATTTGATTTTATTTCGAAAAAATGATCTTTGTGATTCTTTACTATTAAAAGAAACCGAACGTTTAATAAGAAGTCAGCGTTATATAAGAGAAGTTTCGGTAACACCTGTCTTAATTTCAACTACATCTGATTCAATTGATATAAAAGTTAGGGTATTAGATTCGTGGAGTTTAATACCAAACGGAAGTTTATCTGGAAGCCAAAGCAGTGTAAAAATAACCGAACGAAATATTCTTGGTTTTGGTCATCAAATTTCTGGTGAATTAGAAAATAAATTCTCGCCTAAAGAACAAGCAATTTCTGCTCAATATAGTGTAAACAATATCAAGAATAGTTTTATAAAATTAGATTTAGAATATACTAACGAATACAACAACGATAGCAAACGAAGTATCTCTTTAAACAGGCCTTTTTATTCTGTAATTGCTAAAAATGCGGGTGGCTTTTATTTTGAAAACAGAACCTTTACAGAACTTTTTCCAGTAGCAGACACCTTAGTGGCTGTGGCAACTCAGTATGAATTTCAAGAATATTGGTATGGAAGGGCTTTTAAAATTAATGGTGAAAGTACTTTTGATAAAAAAACAACCAATTTAATTACCGCAATTTCTTACAATAGAAAAGCTTTTTTACTACAACCAAATAGTATTTATGACAGTACTAATTTTTTTGCTACCGAAAAAAACATTATTGGTTATGTTGGTATTTCCAAACAAAGATTTTATCAAGATAAATATATTTTTAATTATGACATCACAGAAGATATTCCATATGGAGAAAATATTGCTTTAATTATAGGATACCAAAATAAAGCCAATCGCTCAAGATGGTATTCGGGAATTACACTTTCAAAAGGAAAAAAATTCAACTTTGGTTATTTAAGTGGTTTTGTAGAATGGGGAAGTTTTTATAAAGATGATGTTACTGAGCAAACTGCTTTTAAATTAGGATTTAACTACTTTAGTCCGTTGTTGCATCTAGGAAAATGGAAACTGCGCCAGTTTATTAAACCAACATATATTTGGGGAAATAATAGAGACACATCGTTTAAAGACCAACTTACACTGAACAATTATTATGGCATTGAAGGTTTTAATAATAGATTGACGGGAACTCAAAAATGGTTGGTTTCATTGCAAACGCAAACATACATGCCTGGAAGTTGGAATGGTTTTCGTTTTAGCCCATATTTAAACATTTCGATGGGGTCTTTAGCAAATAAAGACGAACTTTTTAACAGCAAAATCTATTCAAAATTTAGTATTGGAATTCAAATTAACAATGACTATTTAGTGTTTAATAGTTTTCAAATTTCGTTGTCTTATTATCCTTCTATTCCGTTTGAAGGCGATAATTTATTAAAAACAAATTCTTTTGAAAACACTGATTTAATCATTAACGATTTTCAGTTAGGCAAACCTGCTTATATTCGATATGAGTAGTTTTTTGATTTCAGGTTTCAGTTTTTTGGAACACAGATTGCAAAAATCGAAGTAATCTTTAAAATCTTTTATGAAGTTTATTTAACTTAACGATTCGCTTGTTTTTCCTTACATGACTGATGTGTTTCAAATTATGTTTCAAATTTGAAGTTAAATTGTCATTGAGAATAGCTTTGTTTCGGGTGCTTTTCTAATTAAACGTAAATCAAATGCCATGCATATATTTCGAACAAAAGGTTTTCCTTTTTCAGTTACAATAATTCCATGATCTAAGAATTTCAACAAACCATCCGCTTCCATTTCTTCTAAGCTACTATGAATTGTTTCTAATTCTGGAAATTGCATTGATGCTTCGTTCCAAGAAGTTGTAAACTGGCACATTAAATTTAAAATATGCTTTCTGATTACTAAATCTTCTGAAGTAAGTAGATGCCCTCTAAAAACAGGTAATTGATTGGCTTCTAGTCGAGAGTAATAATCTTCAATTGTTTTTTCATTTTGTGCAAAACTATACCAACTATCACTGATTGAAGAAACACCTAAACCTATCATCAATTGAGTTTTAGAAGCTGTATATCCCATGAAATTTCGATGCAATTTTCCTTCTTTAAAAGAAGTAAACATGGTATCGTTTTCTAATGCAAAATGATCCATTCCAATTTCATGATAACCATTAGTTGCAAGCATTTTTTTACCTTCTTCATACAGTTGACGTTTTTCATCGTCTTTAGGCAAATCTTCATCATTAAATCCGCGTTGTCCATTACCTTTAATCCATGGCACATGAGCATAACTATAAAAAGCTAATCTATCTGGAAGTAATGATTTTGTTTTATCAATCGTATCTTTTACATTGCTTAAAGTTTGAAATGGCAAACCAAAAATTAAATCATGACCTATTGATGTATAACCAATTTCTTTTGCCCAAAAACTCACTTTAGCAACATTATGAAAAGGCTGGATACGATGAATTGCTTGCTGTACTTTTTCTGCATAATCTTGTACACCAAAACTTACTCTTCTAAAGCCTAAATCATATAGTTTTTGTAAATGTTGACGAGTTGTATTATTTGGATGTCCTTCAAAACTAAATTCATGCACTTTAGCTTTTTCTGCATATTGAAAAATTCCGTTGATTAGCAATTCTAAATTTTCAGGTGAAAAAAAAGTTGGTGTTCCTCCACCCAAATGAATTTCTTTAATAATTGGCTTTCTAGGAAACAAATCACAATACATTCGCCACTCTTTCAAAACGGCCAATATATATGGATGCTCAACTTCATGACGCTTTGTGATGCGTTTATTGCAGCCACAAAAAGTACATAAACTCTCACAAAAAGGCAAATGAATATACAAACTAATCCCTTCTGTAGCATTGGATTCTTTAAACGACCTTACCAATGTAGCTTTCCAATCTTCAACATGAAATAAATCCTCTTCCCAATAAGGAACTGTAGGGTAACTGGTATAACGTGGACCAGGTACATTGTATTTTTGGACTAAAGAAAGTTGCATAGTAGGTACATTTTTTTCAGAATACGAAGATAGGGCAAGCCTCAAAAACAAAAAATGATAATTATCATATCGCTCTTATGTAACAAATATTACAGAACAAGGCAGTACAAAATTGTACATTTGAATACTAAAATTTACACGAAATGAATGCAAAATTTAACGAAATAATAAATGCAAATCACTTGGTTTTGGTTGACTTCTATGCTGATTGGTGTGGACCATGCAAAATGATGTCTCCCATTCTACAAGAAGTAAAAACAACATTAAAAGACGATATAAAAATAATAAAAATAAATGTAGACCAACACCAAGATTTAGCGGCCCATTTTATGGTGAGAGGTGTTCCTACGCTGATGCTTTTTAAAAGTGGAAAAATGCTCTGGAGACAATCGGGTGTACTAAGTACTAGTGATTTAATTAAAATTATAGAATCCCATTTGAAATAATATTTTGTATATTTATAAAACTTTTTAATCCATTTAATAGAATCTTATGAAAATAAAAATGTTTAGCTTTTTAATATTAGTAATAGCTTTTTCATCATGTATTAAAAAATCTGTGGAAGGCGTTGTGCTTTCTGATGCTACAAGCTTCGAGAAAAAAATGAGTGCTCCTAATGTCCAATTAATAGATGTTAGAACACCTGAAGAATTTGCAGAAGGTCATCTTCCAAAAGCTGTGAATATTGATGTTACTGGTGATGATTTTGAAACAAAAGTTGCTTCTTTAGATAAAGAACAACCTGTAATGGTTTATTGCAAAATGGGCGGTAGAAGTGCAAAAGCAGCTGAAAAGCTAAAAGAATTAGGCTTCAAAAATATAACTGATTTAGATGGTGGATTCTCAAATTGGTCCAATGAAGACAAACCCATTGAAAAATAAACAATAAACCACAATATTATGAAAAAAAACGTTGGAAATGGCGATAGATTTTTACGAGTTATCGTAGGTGTTATTGCAATTATTCTAGGACTTTCTGGAAAATTAGATGGGAACTTAAAATGGATGGCCTTAGGAGTTGGTGCTATTATGGTAATAACTTCCTTTGTACAGTTTTGTCCACTGTACACTATTTTAGGAATTAATACGTGTAAAGTTAAACCTAAAAAATAGATTCACTTACATTATAAAAAAAAGATGACCAGTAAATTACTGATCATCTTTTTTCTTTTTATCACTTTTCATCATCATCATAACAGCTCCTACTAAGCCTAATAGAACAAGTGCAAATACAACAATCATTATAAATGTACCGTTTTCATGTGAATAAAGTGGGTGAATTAAGTTTGCCATAGTTACTTAAGTTAGAGTTTTAACAAATGTATTACTTATCTAAACAGATTTTTATGATAATTATCATATTAAAATTACTCCAAAAATTTGCTTTTTAATGCCGGTGTAGGCACCAAACAAGATTCTTTTTTCCCATACCACTTGTATCTATTTTTAGCCACATATTCATAAATTAAATCGCGGAAACCCGTTGGTAAAATTTGGAAAACTGTTGCTAATGTAAATATCCCTTTCAATCCTTTTGCAATGTGTAAAGCGGCTGTTGATTTATAATAATAGGCAATTCCTGGTTCATATAAAACAATACTATCAATATGGATAGAATTAATACCAATATGTTTTAATACTTTTTGTCCCAATTCAGATTGTAGTGCTACAAATCGAAATACATCTGCAATATCGTGCTTAATAACGTATTGTATGGAAGCATCACACAAATTACAAACTCCATCAAATAGGATTATTTTTTTATCTTTTGGTAAATCTTGTATTTCCATAGTTCTAGTTCAATTTAAAAGCTGAAACAGTATCATTTTACAACAACTCTAGACCGGTTGCACATATTCTAATTGATCTAAACTCACTTTTGAAGTAAAAATACCATAATTCACTGTTGCTTTTGTTTTTTCAATTGCATCTATTGTTCCAATGGCTTTTCCGTCTTTCATACGCACCCTATCTCCTACTTTAAGAATTACTTTAGGCTTATTTTCTTCTTCAATTTTGGCTTTAATTTTCTTTTCTTTTTTAACGACACGGATTTCTTCCACTATTACTTTAACTTCTTCCTCAACTTTCTTTTGGATAACTTCTTTAACTTTCTTTTCCTTAGCAGATAATTTTTTACGTTTCGAATTTTCAATTTCAACCATTTTTAAAAACTCACCTATTAATGTCTTTTTATCTTTATTATTGAAATAACTTTCCGAAATATCGTCTATTTTTTGTCCAATGTAAATCAAACGCTGATTGGCATCATACAATTCTTGATAACGCTCCAGTTTATCTTGAATTTTTGCGTTAATGGTTTCCATTTTCTTGCTTTCTTCCCTTGCTTTAGTTTCTTCTTCTTTAAGGTTTAAAGAAGTTTTTTCTAGTTTAGAACGCTCTTTTTGAAGAGTAGCAATGGTTTTATCAAAGCGAACTTTTCCCCCTTCAATTTTCTTCTTAGCCCGATTAATTAAACCAAATGGAATCCCATTTTTTTGCGCTACTTCAAATGTAAATGAACTTCCCGCTTGCCCCAATATCAATTTATACATTGGTTCTAATGATTTCTCATCAAACATCATATTTGCATTAGATGCAAAGGGTAATTCGTTAGCTAAAATTTTTAAATTACTGTAATGTGTCGTAATAATTCCAAAAGCTTCTCGAGCATAAAATTCTTCTAAAAAAGTTTCTGCCAAAGCACCACCTAATTCGGGGTCAGAACCTGTTCCAAATTCATCAATTAAAAATAAGGTTTTGGCATTACATTTCTTTAAAAAGTAGTTCATATTTTTCAAGCGATAACTATACGTACTCAAATGATTTTCTATCGATTGATTGTCGCCTATATCGGTTAATATTCTATCAAACAAGAAAGTTTCACTGCGTTCGTGTACGGGAATCAACATTCCACTTTGCAACATCAATTGCAACAACCCAACCGTTTTTAAGGAAATAGTTTTTCCACCTGCATTGGGTCCCGAAATTACAATAATGCGACTTTCGTTGTGCAATTCTATAGTTTGTGGATATGTAACGGCTTTCTTGGCTTTGTTATTCAAATATAATATAGGATGATAAGCCTCTCTAAAAAACAAACGCTTTTCTTCAATAATATTGGGTAAAATACCGTTGATTTTATGTGCATATTTTGCTTTAGCTGCTATAACATCAATATCACTCAAAAAATCTTGATAAGCGGCAATTGTTTCTGTAAACGGACGAATTTCATTCGTTAAACGTTTCAAAATGCGCATGATTTCTTCACGTTCTTCAAATTCTAAATTATTTAATTCACGGGAATAGCGTTGTGCTGCTTCGGGCTCAATATAGGCAATGCTTCCTGTTTTTGAAGTACCTAAAATAGAGCCTTTTACTTTTCGACGATACATTGCTAAGACAGCCAAAACTCTTCGGTTTTCAACCACTGTTTCTTTAATATCATCTAAATAACCTAAGGAATTGTATTGGCTCAAAGCCATCCCAAAACTTTGGTTGATTTTCCCTCGCACTAAATTAATACTTCGTCTAATTTCAATTAAATCGGGTGATGCATTATCTTTAATAATACCAAACTTATCTACTACTTCATCTATGCGTTGTACAATTAATTTTACGATATCAATTGTGCTTGCTTTTTGATATAAATTGGGATAATAATCTTCAAATTTCTTTAAAAATTGAATTAACGTAATTGCGGTTTCCGTCAGATTCGCTATTTTTTTAAAACTAGTTACTTCCAAAAAACTATCTTCAATCGCTAAGAATTTTAACTCATAATTGATGTTTTCAAAGCCATGATTGGGAATAGCATTATTATTCGAAAACGAAGCAACATATTCAGAAGTTTGCTTTAAATTCGTCAACAAAGCTTCTTTGTTTTTAAAAGGAGTTATTGCCATTGCTTTTTCCTCACCAATATCGGTATTACATTTACTGGCAATAGTTTGCAAAATGGTATTAAATTCTAAATCTTGTAGCGTTTTTTCTGTAATCGAAATCATTTTTCTTTTTCTTGTAGGTCAAAGTTACAAAGTAATGCAGGCATATTGCAATAGAAATTTATATTTTTGGTAAAATTTATAGAATGTTTATCAAAAAAGCGTCTTGGCAACAGTTATTAGCAACCGAATTTCAAAAGCCTTATTTTTTGGAATTGATGCAACAGGTAGCGCATGAATATGAAACTACCACTTGTTTTCCTCCAATGGAACTCATTTTTAATGCTTTTGAACAATTTGATTTTGAGGAAACCAAAGTAGTAATCATTGGACAAGACCCATATCATGGAACGGGTGAAGCAAATGGTTTATGTTTTTCGGTAAATGATGGCATTGCGATTCCTCCTTCATTAAAAAATATTTTCACAGAGATTAATACGGAGTACGAAAGTATTTTTTTTCCAAATTCGGGTAATTTAGAACGCTGGGCAAAACAAGGCGTCTTACTTTTAAACGCTGGGCTTACCGTTAGAAAAGACGCCGCTAATAGCCACAAACATCTAAAATGGAATCTGTTTACTGATGCAGTAATTCAACTCATCGATGAGCAATCTGAAAATGTGGTGTTTTTACTTTGGGGTAGTTTTGCTCAAAAAAAAGGAAAGTTAATCAATCGTAATAAACATTTGGTTTTAGAAAGCGGCCATCCCTCTCCTTTGAGTGCTAATCGTGGTTTTTGGTTTGGTAACAATCATTTTAAATTAACCAATGTTTATTTGAACGAAAAAGGGAAAAAAGAAATTGAATGGTAATAGAAAAACAAATGCAACACAATTGTTTTTCTAATTTTTATCAAAATTCACCATCCATTCAATTCCAAATTTATCTCTAAACATCCCAAAACAGGATTCGTCTGAATTCTCAGTAAGAGGAATTTCAATTGTTCCTCCAGTTGAAAGGTTATCAAACAATTGCTTTGCTTCTTCTTTGCTTGCTGCGGTTATTGAAATTTTGCTTCTGTTTTCGTTTTCATTGGTTTTTCCCATGAATTCGGGAACGTCATTACCCATTAAAAAGTTATCTCCAATTGGTAGCGCAATGTGCATGATTTTATTGGCTTCATTCTCAGAAATAGGAAACTCAGGTGTTGCAAAATCTTTAAAGCAAATAATTCTTGCAAACTCACCGCCAAATACTGCTTTATAAAAATTAAACGCTTCTTCAGCATTGCCGTTAAAGTTGATATGTGGATTGATTTGTGCCATAGTTTAATTTTTTAAGTTGTTGTTTTTATTCTTAATAGTATTTTGATAGGTACTGCTGTTTAGAATCTAATAGTTTTATCCAAAAAATTCAATTAAACATCCAAAACCAAAAATACAAAATAGACTTCAAAGAAATAGCGAAAACCTATGTTAACTGCCATAATTCTCTTTAAGCTTTCTCATTACTAATCTTACACCTTGTTGAGTATCTTGATTAAAAGAATTGGTAAAAATTATATATGCTTTCCCTTGTATTCTGTCTATATGAACGAGTGAATAATATGTCTCTACAGTACCTGAATGAGTTGAAAGCTCTTTGCCATTTTCATAAATATTATACCAACCTAAAGAATAATTTTCAATTCCCTTATGAATAAATTGATATGTTTTTGCTGTTAGATAATTGTTATTTCCCTCCAATCCGTCTAAATTAAATTGAATAAATTTTATGTAATCTTTCAACTTAATATTTAAATCTCCAGCAGGCTCAGTAAAATCTAAATTATAGTCAACAGTTGAAGCAACAGGGATTAATTTATCATTTTCAAATAAATGTCCCCAAGTATCCTTGCTTTTTTGATTTTCAGGCCAAGAAAATCCTACATCTAATTTTAAATCTTTATGGAATACTTTTTCCACCAACTGTTCCCAACTCTTTTTTGTAACTCTCTCTAACATCATTGTTGCCAATGTATAACCTGCGTTAGAGTAAATGAATTTGTGAGTAGTGTCAACATCAACAGGATTTAAAGTAAGCACAAACTTTCCAAAGGAATTTCTTTTTTCTTGTTTTGTTCCTTTAAATTCAGGAATACTTGGGTCGTTTTCCCCTTGAAAAGGTTGAATTCTTGCTCGATGAGAAAGTAAATCCTGTAACGTAATTTGATGATATTCTACATTTGATTCTTCTTTCCATTCAGGAAATATATCAAAGAATTTGGTGGTCCATTTCAATTTACCCTTTTCAACATATTTAGCAACAATAAAAGCAGTCATTGCTTTTGTATTTGATCCAATGTGAAATCTATCATTAATTGTTGCAGCGTCAGAGAGCTCTATTGAATGCTTCCCTAATGCCTCAATTTCTAATATTGCTTTACTGTTTATGACAGCATAACTTAATTCTGGTATATTATAAACTATTCGTATTGAATCCACAAACTGACTTGTGCTCTGTCCAAAACATAAAGCAGAAAAACTTAGAAATAATAGTATTGTTGATTTTTTCATTTTATAGGGTATTACAGCTAACTTTAATGAGCTCAATTGTAGTAGAATATAACCTACGTTATTACAAATATAACGAAACAAAATATTCAGCAACGGATTTTCCTACTGAAAATCCGTAAGTAGCTATTGAATCTAACCGCTATTTGTAGCTGGAATTATTAATGTTCATAATTTCTTTTTCTAATCTGTCGAAATTCTCTTCATTTTTTGGACCAGCAAAATTTTTAATTTTCCAGCATTCCTCAATTGTTTCGAAAATCATACGAAATGAAATCTGCGTTTTGCTTTCTTCAAGTTTCTCAAACGCAATTTCCATGTCAAATAATGGCTTAGAGTTTCTTTTCCAAGCAACCAATTTAAAAGGTAAAACAGTTGTAAATACAGAAGAGTTTTCATAATTCCCTATTTCAGGACCATGCATTGTTAAGACCCATTTTCCGCCAGGTCTAAGATCAAATTCATGAATTGTATTTGAGAAACCATTTGGTCCCCACCAATTTTTCAAATGTGTAGGATTTGCAAAAGCTTCATAAACAATTTCTACTGGAAAATTTAAAATTCGTGAACTGAAAATCTCACTATCAGAATTTGAACTCATAATATCTATTAGTTTAGGTTGTGTCTTTAGTTCAACGTATGCAGCTTTGAAAAGTAGCGAAAATCGAAGCACAAATGTACAATTTTACACAAAATATAATGGAAGAAGTACCGTTGAATTTTACACTAAACCCGCCATATTGCCAAACCAATGTTAGCGGTTCGTTGTTTTATTTTATAAATACAAAAAATCTCATACATCAATTTTAAAACCTAATTCAACATCACAAGCAGCTTGTCCTCCGCGTATTCCCCAGTTTTCAGGAACAATTTCTCTTAATAAAATTTTGACGTGGTCTTTTGGGATATTAAAAGTCTCTAAATTTTGTACTATACATTTATATAGATTTCTTTTTGCGTCTAATGAACGCCCTATAAATCCATCAATACTAATATGGGTATAGTATTCTGGGTTGGTCTTATTTGGTGGAATGGCAAAACGATGTGGCTCATGAACGATTAAACGCACATTCTTGTCAGTTGGAAGAATCTTAAACGCTGTTTGTAATGCAAGATGAACAGCATCCATTATTCCAATTTCTTCTTCAATACTATATTTTTTTCTAACCTCAATCAATACACTTGGCATGGTCTTACTTTTATTATATTAATTTTTTTGTCAGTTCTGTTTGTATTTTACAATGGCAAGGTACGCAACTTCACCTCAGTTACTGCTGTAAACACTGCCCAAACAAATATACAGAAATTCTTTCGAACTAAATTGTTGAAAACAAGCCAAATGTCCACCGAAGCAAAAATGGCAAGCGAAAGCCCAACAATAGTGACAAACATGTGCTATCAATAGTGTATTATTAAAATACTTTTCGCTTTCTATATTTCCGTATTAAAATTTGAATCACTATTACCACTATCAAAGCTATTACTGAAATTAATCCTAAAAACAACATAGCTGCCTGTGGCATCCCGCACCGAACTCCTGCGTTTTGACTTTCATTTTCTATAATTTTTATGGCTATTATTATGGTAATAACTTGAAAAACAATGTTTAAAATACTAAGTAAATCAAAATTTCGTTTAACTCTTCTTAATGCTAATATTGAGCCTAGAACAATTTGTGAAAAAAGTGGCAAAATTATTATCAAACAAGAAACTGCAAATAAATTCATCTCGAAAACATTTAATATAGCGTAAACTTTTTTTAGAATTGGCGCCAACGTTTGCAACTTGATTTCAGTAACGTTGCACCTAGACCAAATATAGTAAAACATTCTATTCAATAGCGGATTTTTCGAAGGGAAATCCGGAAGTATCCATTGAAGCAAACCGCTGTTATGCACAGTTATAATTGTTAAAATAAATCTCTTTGAACATTATCAATAATTATTGCTTCTATTTTTTGGGTATCTTTAAAGTTAGAAATTTCATTGTCACATCTTGGGCAATCTGCATAAACTTTATATCCATTTTCATTTAAGTCCATTGATGTACCGCATTTATTACAGATTGGTTTTAAATCTTGAATATTAATTTTACCTGTTAATGGATTTTTTTCCCATTTCCATTTCCACTTTATTCCATCAATTGTTTCTTCTGAATAATTTATAAATGATTTAGATGTAGTAGTTATATTTTTAGGCTTATTGAATGATTTGATTATGATTTTAGAAATTTTATAAACAATTATGATTATTAATAGTAACCATATTTTTATTTCGAATTCAAAAATGTTTTTCCAAAGCCATTTTATTATATCTAATAATGTTGTTAATAAAGGCTTTTGTTTTAACCAATCATAAATTGCAGTGAATAAAATACTTATAAATGCACTAAAGACAGCAATTTTATATTCTGATAAATTTTCTTTCTTCATTTAATTACAATTATATTTTGTTTCAACAAGTTTCCCTTTTTCAGCAATTCCTTTTATTATTGAAATATGCTTATTCTCAATTTTATCAGTGTAATGAATTAAGATTTCGTATTCACAATCTTTGATATGTTTTTCACCTTTCGTTCGTGCAAAAATTTTTCTTGTTGTATTTTTCTCCATTACGAATGGTAAATGTTTACTATGTAATATTAAATCTTCACTCTTTAATTCAAATTCAATTAGTTTAGCTTTTTCACCAATATTAATTATGTCAATATGTAGTTCTCCATCTGTGCCATTATATCCACATCCTTCAACTTTAATGTCTGGTCTTACAGATAAATTTAATTTTTGATTTTCAATTTCTTTTAAATCTTTGAGATTAGTTACAACATTAGCCAACTTATCAATCTGCAACTGTTTGTCTTTATCTCTTCTAAACAAATAAATGAACGAACCAAAAGTAGCTAAACTACCAATAGCAGCAATTAATTGAAAAGTTAAGTTTAAATTTTTTTCAGTTTCATTTTCCTCTATTATTACTCGAGAAATTTTATCGTTATTTGCTTTGTTACTTGTTGAACAAGAGATTGTTATGCAGATAAACAATATGTTTATTAGTAATTTTTTCATAATAATTGTGCATAACGTTTCGCGGCTTAGCACAGTAGCGGCTGCGTGAACGTATTTTTCTTGCTAAGATAGATTTTCCGGCGGAAAATCGAACGTTGTTATTTAAGATAAAAGTAGCTATTGTGCCAAACCGCTGTTAACGGCGGGCTTTTATTTTTTACTCATTATTGTAAATGAAAATTCTCTTTCTTTCATTCTTTTTTGAACTTCAGTAATTGTCGGTGCAATATCTTCGTAAGATTCAATATTTTGGGTTTCCATAATATATTTTTCATATTCATCAATTTCTTTATTATATTCTTCCCAAACTTCATCCAATTCTTTTTTGAAACGTTTCTCAAATACTTGATGAATACATTTTACCGTACTGAATATCATGCTTTCTTCTTCGTTAGTTGTTGCAAACCTTTTCCCGTTCAATTCTTTCCACCATGGCGCAAACACTTTTTTTCTGTCTCTGTTATGATGAGCCAAAAGTTTATTTCTTTTAACTCTTAACGAATCAAACTTCTTTATGTAGTCAATTAAAGGTAATAAGACATAAAGAGTATCAGATAGATAATAATTATCTTCTTCTGCGACAAACTTTTCAAAAACTATAAGTTCATCTAATAACGAACAAATATAAATGTCTAATAATCTATGGACATCTGTATAAACTTGTGTATGTTCGTTAAAGTTTATTTGTTTAACTGCATTTCTTGAATAAGCAATATGAGTACAGATATGATTAACGTTAAATAAAGTATGTTTAAGTTTTTCTATATCCATTTATGTCTTTGTTTTTTCGCAATTTGGGTAAGCTTGCCGTTAACCAGCAAACACCATCAAATACTTACACTTTTATTAATTATTTGATGTAGTTAATTCACTGTAAATTCTAACACGTTATTGGTGGTGTCACCTACTGCTGTTGTTTTAATTGTTACGGTTACGGCATCTTTAGCATTCAAGGAAACCATTTCGTTATCAACCGTTAAGCGATAATCACCTGCTGCTGTTGGTGTAATGGTGGTGTCGTATTCGTAAGTTGTTTCTAGAGCGTCTAATTGGCAAATGGCAGCAATATAATCTCCAAATTGGTTGGTGCCGTTGCTAGTAACAACATTGTACCCTGATGGTGCCACAAGTTCCCATACATTATTAGCATTTTTCTTTTCTAATGTATAATTAAAAAAGAATTGATTGGATGTTGTAGTCAGGTACAAATCAAAAAGATTGCCTCCTGTTTGTGGTAATAGTCTTGGAACATCAGCGGAAACTGCAACTGCATTTCCGCTCAAATTTACAGCAATTAATCCGTTTGCGGTAACTACTTTGGATGCAAAAAACTCATCATCGCTTTCGGTACACCCCGTAAACAATGCAAAAAGAATAGCTATTGCAAAAAATTGAATATATTTTTTCATGATTTAAAGTTTAGTTGTTAGTACGATTGTAAACGATTCTTAAAATCGGTAACCTACATTAATTCCAATACGTGAGATGGTTTCTGGACTATCGGCATGGAATAGGTTTTTACCCATTCCTAATGTTAAGTCAATAACAAAGCTTTCTTTGATATAAAATTTATACCCTATGGAAGCACCAATAGCAACATCATTGTAGTCTTTAACCGTGGTGACTACATAATCAGCGGCACCATTGTTTAATGTGGTTAACTCTTTATATTGTCCGCCATTAATCGATGAAAAAGCCTCAACATAATACAAATTGGCTGCACTTTTAGACAAGGCATAACGCACATAAGGAATCACTTGATAGTCAATTAAAGTACGCGTGTCATCCGTTGGAAAATCGTCTTCTTTACTGGCTTTGTTTAAAAAAACACCTGTTACTCCTACCGAAAAATCATGCTTTAAAAAACGTTCATAAGAAATACCTACTCTTCCGTTTGAAATTAAATTCAATACATCAATTTTAATTTCATTTTTTTTGGCAACAATAGGAGATACAATAGAATCTGAAGAAGTTTGAGCAAAAGCACCAACAGATAAAAAGAAACAAAATAATAGACTTATTTTTTTCATATAATAGGGATTGATAATTTTAGTAAATATAGAAAATTTATCAATTGAAAGTTAAAGCACCTAAAATTTCTTCACTCATGAATCGCCCGCCTGGATATACCGCTGTATAATCTAAGTTAATCCATATTTGCCCACGTTCATCAATATGATAATGTATTTGTTGTCCTTTGCTTTCTTTTGTAAAAAGTTGCTCTTTTATCAAATATATAGCCCATTCTAAATCGTTTTTGTCACCAATCAACATTTCTGGATACAAATGTCCGCCGGTGTGAATGATACGGGGTGTACCGCCAACAGCTTTGATACAAGCTGCCATTAGAATAGCATGGTCGTCACAATCGCCTGAAAAATGTTGTAAACTTTCAGAAGCTGAAGCTATATATTCTCTTCCTTTGGGATCGTTTACATAATTCCAATGGCTATTGATTTCTTTAAAAACAGCAAAACATTGAATCATTATTCGCTTTTCGCCCACTTGTTTTAAATGATCAAAATGCTTGGTTGTAGCACTAAGTGCAAAATTTCGTACCGTAGGATTTGTAAAATCAACAGCATCAATAATTTTAGATTTATTAGGAAAAGGTAATAATTTAGAAATAATAATATCTTGAGGATTCGGGTTGTCCTGCATCGAATAAATCATGTAGCGGTAGTCTTCAAAAACCCGATTAAAACCATAGTTTCCAAAGATGGTTCCTATAAAAAGAGAAATCAAATAGAGAAATGCAATCAAGATAATAATTGTTTTTACCAATCGTAAAAGCAACTGAATCAAAACAATAATGATGACAAATAAAAAAATACGGTCTAAATGAAAGGCCCAATTGAGGTCAATAAAATTTTGATGAGCAATTAAAAAAACTGGAATTGCAATAAGTATGTTAAGCATAAAAATGATAACAGTATCCCACGGCTTTGGCAAAGAAAGCTTTTCTTTGATTTGTTGCAGCGTGAATGGAAATTTTGGTATCATTTAGGGCAAACAATAAATATTATTTGAGTAATTGTTCTTTAGACAGTTTTTTATCGATAATTTTTAGTTTCAAAAGTTGTTCCAAAATGGTATCTAAAACTGGAGCTGTTAATTGTTTTTGTGACCAACGGGTTAGTTTTAACCACTCTTGAATAGCACTGACTTCTTGATTATATTTTGCTGCTAAAGTGCGGTCAATACTAGGAATGAGCTTAAACTCTTCGGTTGTTGTATTGATAATGTTCAGGATTTGCTGAATAACTTTAGGCTCCTTTTCCAATACCTCATCACGAACCGCAATTACAAAACAAGGCCAAGGTGTAGGGCACTCTCCCACTCTTCTAAAAACACCATTATCTACTAGTGGCTGGGTCATAAAGCGTTCCCACATAAAATAATCGGCTTTGCCTGAAGTCAAACTTTCTACAGCACCATCGATCGTATTTACGATTTCAAATTGTAATTTTTCAGTGTTCCAATTTTGATTTTGTGCGTTTACAATGCTCATCAAATGCGAACCTGAACCCATTCTAGAAATGGCTGCTTTGGTGTGCTCTAAATCAGATAGCATTTTATACCTTGAATTTGCAGCAACGTGAATGCCCCAAATTAATGGACTTTGCACATACACCTGTACAATTTTACAAGGATTTCCAGCCGTGATGTCTTTTACAATACCCTCCGTTAAAATTACAGCAATATCGGTTTCTCCATCACGCAGCATTTGACACATCTTCCCAGTGCCTTCTGGTACATCAGTCCATTGTAAATCGATTCCCACAGCTTCAAATTCGCCATCTTCGATACACATGTGCCATGGCAAATTAAAATGTTCTGGAACTCCAGCTATTTTGATTGTTTTACTCATGCGTTTTTATTGTTTCTTAGCATTCGTGAATCTTCAAATTTATTTTTAAAAATTACACATTAATATCTTTAAAATTATGCAATCTAGCATAACGAATCATATTGGTAAACGATTCTGCATCTAGTTTTGGTATTTCTAAAATAGAATTTAATAAAGTGGTATCATATTCATTAGCAGCGGAAGTCAAATAAGGTTTCAAATGCTTGCCTATACTTTCATAATACAATTTTTCAATGGTGTTTTTATAATCAAAATCCAGTGTATTTTGAATGATACTAAAATTAGAATACCCTACTTCTTTCATGATTAACTGTAAACCTTTTACCAAGTTAAAGCTTTCATTATGCACAATATTTAATTGTTTAATGTCTTCTCGTTGAAAGGTGGAAACAATCACTTTTGCTACATAATCTACAGGAATAATATTTAACCCTGTTTCTTCGCTAATGGCAAAACGCACATTTTCTTGTTGATCTTTGCGTTGTGCCGTAAAATGGAAAAACTTTGCCATCAAATAAAACACCATGTATTTTGGAATAAAATAGCGGTTTTCATTACCTAGCATTTTCCCACCAATAACGCTTGGACGGAGAATTTGATAGGGTAAATTTAATTCCGCACATTGCTGAATAACAAATTCTTCCGAATGAAATTTAGCATTTTCATAGGCGTTTCGATGCTCTAATTCAAAATCTAAATTATGAAAATCGTTACCAATTAAACCTTTTCGAGCACCCGATGAAAAAGCAGTGCTGATGTAAATGAACTTTTTAATAAATGGTGAAAATGTTTTAAAAATTGCCTTAGTGATGGCAGCATTTTCATTGAATATTTTTTCTTTTTGATCTGCATCGGTAGACAAATTTACATAACCTGCTGAATGAATAAAATAGGCTCCTTTTATTTTTTCTGAAAAGGTATCTTGCAGGGTAGCCAAATCGGTATCGATAATTTCTAGATATTCATTAAGCTTATCAACTCCTTTATCCAACAAAAACTTAGGGGTGTAATTACTCGATAATAGTTCGTTAATACGTTCTTTTGCACTAACTTTTCCTTTGTTTCTAGTAATTAGAAATAATTTTCCTTCAATGTTATGGGTCATAAAATTTTCTAGAATATCATACATAATATGAGAACCTAGCACACCTGTTGCACCTGTAAGGATTATTTTCATTCGATTTTTAATTTAGCACAAAAGTAATGCTATTTTACGGAATTATTTTCTAATTGCCACCATTTCCAAGTTACACCATCTTTATCCGGATAATCTTCTACGAATTGAAAACCTGATTTACTTAGAATGTGATTAGAAGCACCATTTTCTGCATGGGTATAAGCATTCATTAATTTGATATTCATTTGGTTAAAACCATAAGCTAACCATGCCTTTGTAGCTTCTGTAGCAAAACCTTGATTCCAAAAATTTTCATTTAGGCGATAGCCATAATCATAAAAATTGGTATTGCCGTTTTCTACATGATCGTTAATAAATTTAATTCCCGTCCAACCGATGAACTCACCTGTTTCTTTTAATATGGTAGCAAATCTACCAATACCATTTTCTCTATATTGTTTTTGCAAATATTCTATGATTTCAATAGATTCCTCAATGTGTAGCGTTGGTTTTTGCCAAAGGTATTTGTGTACATTAGGATTCTTATCCATATTAAATAAGGCTTCTGCATCTGATAATTCAAATGGGCGATAGATAAGGCGTTCGCTTTCGATTATTAAATTCATTTTTATTTATTTTTTTGGAACACAGATTAGAGAAATTTTAGAAATCATTATAATCTATATTCTAAATTTTAATTAATTTATTTAAAATAGTTTGGAACACAGATTAGAGAAATTTTAAAAATTCTAAATAATTTTTGACTACTTATTTACTCAGCTAATTTATCTAACGCATATTCAATCAATGCATCAACGGCTTTGTATGGATCTTCGCTGAAAGTTCCGGTTGCGCGGTTGGCAATAATAGCATTTAATGATAAACATTGGTGTCCTAATAGTTTTCCTAATCCATAAATAGCACCTGTTTCCATTTCTAAATTAGTCATTCTAATTCCATTGAAATTGAAACTATCCATTTTGTTATTTAACGCAGGATCTTGAATTCCTAAACGTACAACACGTCCTTGTGGACCATAAAATCCGCCAGCAGTTCCTGTGAAACCTTTGAAGATTTTATCGCTTTCTAAACGTTTTTCAAGTATTTTACTTCCCGCGATTACATACGGACGCCCTTTGCGCATGTCCCAATTGGTTTGTGCAATAAACGCTTCTTCCATGTCTGTTTCAGAAATCGCATCTATTAAATAAGAACGCAACATATTGTCCAATCCTAATCCGTACTGACTCATTACAATGCTATCGCATGGAATATCTGCTTGCAAAGAACCTGATGTTCCAATACGAATGATGTTTAAAGAAGTTAGTTCTTTTTTAACTGTTCTGGTTTCTAAATCAACGTTTACTAAGGCGTCAAGCTCGTTCATGACAATATCGATGTTATCAGGTCCGATACCTGAAGACATTACCGTAATTCGTTTGCCTTTGTATGTTCCAGTTTGGGTTTTGAACTCGCGCTTTTGCGTACTAAACTCAATCGAATCAAAATGTTTTGTAATTTTTTCTACACGATTTTGGTCGCCCACGAAGATAATATCGTTGGCTACCTGTCCCGGTTTTAGATTGATGTGGTATACACTTCCGTCGGGATTTAATATTAATTCTGATGCTGCTATCATTTTAGCCCCCTAACCCCCGAAGGGGAAATCCTATTAGGGGTCAATAGGGTTTAATTTTCACATTTGTTAAATGAATAAATGTGAGTATTGTTATTACTCTTAATTTTTTAAATTTTTATTCCCCCTTTTGGGGTTAGGGGGCTTTAACCACCTACTCGTTTTGTTTTGAATCCTTTGTCTTGTAATAGTTTCATGATTCTGTCGCGATAATCGCCTTGAATGATGATTTCGCCGTCTTTAAAAGTGCCTCCAACCGCTAATTTGCTTTTGATTTCTTTGGCAAGTATTTTAAAATCCTCATCCTCACCTTCATAACCTGAAATAATCGTAGTGGGTTTCCCTTTGCGTTTTTCATATTTGCAAATCATCGGTTCTTTTTGAAGGAATAATTCGTGAGGAAGTGTTTCTTCTTTTTCTTCTTCTAAAGGCTGATGATCTGGAAATAGTTTTTTTAATTGTTCGCTTAAATCCATTTTTATTTTTTTGGAACACAGATTAGAAAAATTTTAAAAATCTCTATAATCTGAATGTTGTAATTTTAATTAATTATTTTATTTTTTTGGAACACAGATTTGAGAAATTTTAAAAATCAATAAAATCTTTATAATCAATATTCAAATTTAATTATCTTTTTTTCTTCTTTAAATCGTTTGTGAAAATTTTTCTAATGAATTGTGGGTCTTTCCCAAAATTTAAAATTAACCCAACTTCACAATCGGTTGCTTTTAAATAATTTAATAATTGATTTTCATGAATATCGGTTAAATACTCAACACATTTTAATTCTACAATTACAGAATCATTTATAATTATGTCTGGGATATATTCTCCGACAATCTCATTTTTATAATAAACATTCAATTTTTTCTCAGAATCAATTTTATATCCATTTCTTTTCAGTTCAATGAGTAAAGATTTATGATATACTTTTTCTAAAAACCCAAAACCTAATTCATTGTAAACATTATAATAAATTCCAATTATAGATTTGGTTAGTTCTTGATGTGGAAAATTTTTCATAATTACTTTGTATGGCGTTTAAATTATCAAATTGCTAAAAAATACAGGAACACAGATTTAAGAAATTGGAATAATCTTTATAATCTTTTTTCTTTATGAATTAAATTATAGAAATTTTTAAAATTTTAAGATTTCTTCAATCTGTGTTCCAAAGGTAATATTGTTATTGTATTTAAAAAACAAAAAAGACATCAAGAAAACTCAATGCCTTTTCTATCTATAATAAAATTTATTATTTCTTTATCAATCCTAATTCCACCAAACGTTCATGTAAGAATTCACCAGCGGTGATGTCTTCGTATAATTTTGGATTGTTTTCATCGATACATTCTGGTAAGCAATTTAAACTCATGTCGCTTACGGGATGCATGAAAAATGGAATTGAATAACGAGATGACCCCCACAATTCTCTTGGTGGATTAACCACTTGGTGAATTGTTGATTTCAACTTGTTGTTTGTGTGTCTTGATAACATATCACCTACGTTAATCATCAACTCGTCTGGTTGTGCCATAGCATCAATCCAATCGCCGTTGTGATTTTGTACTTGTAATCCTTTTCCTTGTGCGCCCATTAATAGCGTAATTAAGTTGATGTCGCCATGAGCTGCTGCACGAACGGCTCCGTCTTTAGGTTCGTCAGTAATAGGTGGGTAGTGGATTGGACGTAAAATACTGTTTCCATCTTTGATGAATTTATCAAAATAGAATTCGTCTAAACCGATGTAAAGTGCTAAAGCTCTTAGTACATAAACCCCTGTTTTTTCTAACATTTGGTACGCTTCTTTACCTACTTCATTGAATTTAGGTAACTCTGTAACCTCAACATTGTCTGGGTACTCCCCTGCGTACTTTGAACCTTCGCTAACGTATTGTCCAAAATGCCAAAACTCTTTTAAATCACCAGCCGAACGTCCTTTTGCATGTTCTTTACCAAAAGAAACATAACCACGTTGACCGCCAATGCCAGGAATTTCATACTTAGCTTTGTTTTCTAAAGGTAGACTAAAAAAGTTTCTAACTTCACCATACAAGCTTTCTACCAATTTGTCATCTAAGAAATGACCTTTTAATGCTACGAAGCCGATTTCTTCGTAGGCTTTTCCGATTTCATTTACAAATTTTTGTTTACGTGCCGGATCATCCGACAGGAAATCACGTAAGTCAACACTAGGAATTTGTTGCATACTTAAACTTTATTGTTAATAAATCAAATGGGCTTTAACCCAAGTAAATACAAAGGTAATTAATTATTTTATATTGTGAAAGGGGAAAGTGAGTTGTGAAGTGTGAGTTGTGAGTTGTGAGTTGTGAGTTGTGAGAAGGGAAAAGTGGAAAGGGAAAAGGGAGAAGGGAAAAGTGGAAATATAGCTTGAAGGGGGTTTACAAAACTTAAAATTAATTCTTTGTGCTCATTAAGTTTAAACTTTAAATTGCCTTTGAAATTGTTCTTGAAATTGTTGCAACTTTTTTATAACAATTCGGTTTCAAAATGTTATTTTTATTACTTTTGAGCAAAATTTAATTGTTCCACTATCATGAACTTTGAAAGAAAAGAATTATCGAATCCACAGTTATTAGATTTATACAAAAAAATCCTTAAACCGCGATTGATTGAGGAGAAAATGCTCATTTTAATTCGTCAAGGAAAAGTGTCAAAATGGTTTTCTGGTATCGGACAAGAAGCTATTTCTGTTGGTATCACTGCTGCTTTAGACAAAGATGAATACATCTTACCTATGCACCGTAATTTAGGTGTTTTTACTACTCGTGATATTCCGTTGCACCGCTTATTTTCGCAATGGCAAGGAAAGAAAAATGGGTTCACCAAAGGTCGTGATAGAAGTTTCCATTTCGGGACACAAGAATATAAGATTGTTGGAATGATTTCGCATTTAGGGCCTCAGTTAGGGATTGCAGACGGAATCGCATTAGCCAATAAACTAAAACAAAACGGAAAAGTTACCGCTGTTTTTACTGGTGAAGGCGCTACTTCTGAAGGCGATTTTCACGAAGCATTGAACATTGCATCGGTATGGGAATTACCTGTTTTGTTTGTAATTGAAAATAATGGCTATGGCTTATCTACTCCTACTAATGAACAATATCGTTGTGAAAACCTTGCCGACCGAGGTGTGGGCTATGGCATGGAAAGTCATATTGTAGATGGTAATAATTTGCTAGAAGTATATCATTTAATTTCAGAATTAAAAGCTTCTATGGTTGCTAATCCTCGTCCTGTTTTATTAGAATTTAAAACTTTTAGAATGCGCGGTCATGAGGAAGCAAGTGGTACAAAATATGTACCGCAAGAATTGATGGATGTATGGGCGATAAAAGATCCTGTAGAAAATTATAGAAATTATCTAAAAGCTACAGCGGTATTAAATGATGATGAAGATGAAGCCATTCGTGCAGCTATCAAGAATGAAATTGATACCGACTGGGCGAAAGTACAAGAAGAACCAGAAATTGTAGCTACCTTAGAAGAGGAATTAGGTGATGTATACAAACCATATGATTTTGAAGCATTCAACCCATCTTCTGAAGTTGAAAATATCCGTGTAATTGATGCGATTTCAAATGGTTTACGTCAGTCGATGGAACGCCATGAGAATTTGGTTATTATGGGACAAGACATTGCTGAATATGGTGGTGCTTTCAAAATTACGGATGGGTTTGTAGCGCAATTTGGAAAAGAAAGAGTAAGAAATACACCTATCTGTGAAAGTGCTGTAGTTTCAGCTGCTAACGGCTTGTCGATAAATGGACACAAAGCGGTAGTAGAAATGCAATTTGCGGATTTTGTTTCTACAGGCTTCAACCCTATTGTAAACTTATTGGCTAAACAACACTACCGTTGGCAAGAAAAATCGGATGTGGTGGTGCGTATGCCTTGTGGTGGTGGTACACAAGCGGGACCATTCCATTCGCAAACAAACGAAGCTTGGTTTACCAAAACACCTGGACTAAAAGTAGTATATCCTGCGTTTCCTTATGACGCCAAAGGATTATTGAATACTGCTATTAACGACCCGAATCCTGTATTATTCTTCGAACACAAGCAATTGTACCGCAGTGTGTATCAAGATGTACCAAAAGATTATTATACCTTACCATTCGGAAAAGCTTCCTTGCTTAAAGAGGGAACTGATGTAACAATAATTTCATTTGGAGCAGGTGTGCATTGGGCATTAGATACATTAGCAAAAAATCCAGACATTAAAGCTGATTTATTGGATTTAAGAACGCTACAACCAATGGATTGGGAGGCAATTTATGCTTCTGTTAAGAAAACGAATAAAGTGATTATTTTACAAGAAGACACCTTGTTTGGTGGTGTTGGCAGTGATATTTCATCTATGATTATGGAAAACTGCTTTGAACATTTAGATGCGCCAGTTAAGCGTGTTGGAAGTTTAGAATCGGCAATTCCGTTTATGAAGTCGTTAGAAGATCAATATTTACCGAAGGGTAGATTTGAAGCGGAATTGAAAGCGTTGTTGGCATATTAATTTCACCATATAATTTTTTTTAAAAGACATCTTCGGGTGTCTTTTTTTGTTTTGTTTCTAGAGTTCTCGATACAATTTTATATTTTGAAAAGTAGCTTTTTTGAAATATAAAATCACTCGAAGTGACGGTTGAGTTATATCGGTTCTAGAGTTCTCGATACAATTTTTAAAACGTAAAAATTGGTATTTTTTTCTTTTTAAAAATCACTCGAAGTGACGGTTGAGTGATTTCGTTGCTATTGTTCTTATAAAATTTTGAAAGCGAAAATTAGTGTTTTTCCTTTTTAAAAACACTCGAAGTGACGGTTGAGTGATTTCGTTTCTAGAGTTCTTATAAAATTTTGAAAGCGAAAATTAGTGTTTTTCCTTTTTAAAATCACTCGAAGTGACGGTTGAGTGATTTCGTTTCTAGAGTTTTCGATACAATTTTTAAAAAGTAAAAATTGGTATTTTTTCTTTTTTAAAAATCACTCGAAGTGACGGTTGAGTTATATCGGTTCTAGAGTTCTCGATACAATTTTTAAAAAGTAAAAATTGGTATTTTTTCTTTTTAAAAATCACTCGAAATGACGGTAGTTTTGTGCGGTGTTATTGTTTTCTTGAAGTGATGGTTGTGTAAATTATAAATTGTTTTAGCATACCTTTTGCATACACTATCTATACTGTATCTATACTGTATCCATACTTCTAGCATACACTAAGCATACTTAACGCATACACTCCTCATACACTCGGCATACTTAAAGAGTATGTAAAAGAAATCTTTTGACTGGTTTTGACTGGTTTTGACTGGTTTTAACCTAATTTAATGGTTCGTGATAGGTTTGGTCTTATTTTATGGGGGTTTTGTTCGGGTTTTGTTCGGATGAGATTTGGAAAAATGGATGTTTATACGAACAACGTAGGAAGAAAGGTAAAAGGAAATGCAAATGAAGGCTTATATTTTGTTTTTATGATTCACTGGAGCCTGACCTATTACTACTGATATTTGTTTTTATATGAAACAAAAAATACCATTTATCAGTACTGCAAAAGTAATACTGTAAAGCAATTATATAAATTTCCAAGTGAAATCTATTTTATCTGCTTGTTGAGCGACAAATTATTTTGAGGAAACTAGTGATACAAAGATTATTTTCTATATTTGTGTTATATAAGCCATTAATTATGAATTACAAAGCCAAAACCATTCTACACAAAGGAGTTTCTAGAATTGCTGTTTTTTTTGAAAAAAATGCCACTTTAATTGGTCGCATTAAAACTTTTGAAGATGCCCGCTGGAGCGCATCTAATAAGTATTGGCATTTGCCTGATACTGAAGCCAACCGCTTGCATTTTAAATTGCCTTTAGCCCATACTTTAGTGCCTAATGCAGAAGGAATTGCAAGCATTGAAACCTTTAAGCGCTACCTTTTATCTAAAAGATATAGCCCCAATACGATAAATACTTATAGCGATGCTTTAAAATCGTTTTTAACTTTTTGTAATACCAAAGCAATAAAAGACATTACTAACGAAGATGTAATTGCCTACAACAATGATTACCTTTTAAAGCATAAATTTTCATCATCTTACCAAAATCAGATTGTCAATTCCATCAAGCTTTTTTTTTAAAATAGTAAAAGACACGGCAATTGATATTGACAAAATACATCGACCAAAAAGAGAAAAAGTGTTGCCAAATGTTTTGAGTAAAGAAGAGGTAAAACTAATTATACATTCTCCAACCAACTTAAAACATAAAACAATGTTAAGTTTAATTTACTCTTGTGGGTTAAGATGTGGTGAATTATTAGCCTTACAGCCGCATCATATTGATTCAAAAAGAAATATCGTTTTATTAAAAAATTCAAAAGGGAAAAAGGATAGAATTGTTCCCCTTAGTCCTAAAATATTAGCCCTTTTAAGAGAATATTATAAAGTTTATAAACCCAAAATGTATTTATTTGAAGGACAAGAAGCTGGAACTCCTTATTCTGACAAAAGCTTACAAAGCGTTTTAAAACAAGCTCTAAATAAAGCAGGAATAAAAAAACCCGCAACGCTACACTGGTTACGTCATAGCTATGCTACCCATTTACTTGAAAGTGGTACTGATTTAAGATACATTCAAGAATTATTAGGTCATAATAGTAGTAAAACTACCGAAATATATACTCACGTAAGTACAAAAAGCATACAACAAATTAAAAGCCCATTTGATGATTTGTAAGATTTTTTTATTATTTTTGGTAAAGATAAAACTGATATTTGTCAGGCATATACACCCAAAATCGGGTAGCTATGTATGATTTTATCAGACATATAAACAAGTTAGCAGTAAGCTTAAAACCATAATACATATAAAAAATTTAAAATGAGTAAGTTTCCGTATTTCTTAATCTTTATTTTATTCCTTTCATTTAATTGCAAAGCTCAGGAAAAAAAAATAAATCTTGAAAAAACTTATATTACAGATTGTAATGGTAAAACAATTGAGTTAGTACTTCCTAAAAATTGGGATACGCCTGACAGACTTGAAATTGATAAAGGGTTTATTCAAACGTACATTTATCCTGACAAAAGCTATTTGTCTATTATGTGTGGTAACAGTGAATTTCATAAACAAAAAGTCGTAAAAGAAAATGAGTTTGCAAGAGAAGAAAAATATAATGGATTCGCTATAATTTATGGAAATGTAAAAGCTGAACGTAAAGAAGAGTTTGATAATGCCTTAAATGAAATGAAAACTAAATAAAGCCAACTGCTAACAGCGGTTTGGCGCAATAGCTAAAATTATCTTAACCACTCGCCTATTTTCCGCAAGGAAATATTATATTAACAAGAAAATAATCGTTCACGCAGCCGCTACTGCGCCAAGCCGCGGAACGTTATGTGGCATTTTAAAAACCTACAGTACAAATGAGAACAATATATAAAATATTAGGGCTTGCTGTTATTGACTTAGGACTTATTTGGCTATGGGTTTATGAAATGGACCCAGACCCAAGTGTTTCAATAGGAATTATTCTTTTAGTTCCATTTATTTTTGTTCTTAATCTTATAATTGCTGGAGTGCTTTTTTATGCGAAAAAGAAAGAGTATTCAAGAATATTTCTTGTAAACTCTGTGATAGCATCAGTTATAATGTTTTACTTATTTGGAAAAGGAATTGACAGACACCAAAACAAAAGATTAGAACAATGGACATTTCAGAAAGCCGACACTACTTTTTCATTGATAAGATGGAAGGAAACAAACGAATTTAGTATGACATATAGCTTAAATCATGGTTCCTCTTGGAGTTTCTTAGACGGACATTTCGAGAACAAAAACGGAAAATGGATTTTAAGAGCGGATTCTTTAACAATGGAAGTGGACAAAGACAACTTAATGGGTTTCAGAAAACTGACTGACACGATTAAAATGGAAAAAGTAGAAAGATAAAAAACGCCACATAACACATGTTTGCCGCTATTGCTGGGTTTGCGCTTGCTATTTTCGTCTTCGTGGAAAATAATCTGGTGGCTACAATTCTATCTTTCAAAGAAAATTCGTAGGTTTGTTTTGGTCAGTGCTTGCAGCAGCAACAGACGGCAAGCATGGGAACGTTGTACTGCATTTTAGAAATGAAATATCGAAGAAATAAATATCTGACTTTAAAAGGCAAAATTCAAGAAGTAATACTTCCAGATTCTACTTATGGTGGATGGATAATTTATGAGAATAATGAACCGATATTTTATGTGAATATTTTTAATTACAAGTCAAAAAGTGATAATCTTGTAAATGTTATTATAACTGAAAGCGAATCTGATTTTAATGATATTTTAACTGATATAAACAAACGTTTCAATAGAAATTTAACCTTATCATTAAAAAAGAATATTGCAATTAAAATAAGCTCAAAACTTATGGAATCAGATTTGGGTTCATTACCATTCGAATGGATTGAACATTATACCAAATTTATAAAAGCACCTTGGGAAAAATATCCCGACATAAATCCAAATGATATGTTTTGGAGAATGGGAAAAGGTGAAGATGCAATTTCAATTTTTGCGAGATATTACAACTCCCTGAATAAGACTGAAAAGAATAATTTTAAAACTAAATATGAACCGACAGCTGAATGGTCTGATTTTTACGATTAGAAAAACGCAGTACAACAGCGGTTTGCTTCAATGGCTACTTCCGGATTTTCCTGCGGAAAATCCGCTGCCGAATGGAATGTTTTGTTATATTTGTAATGGCTTGGTGTTTGTGCAACGCCACTGATAGCAAGCCGCAGAACGTTGTGCGTCATTTTAGCCAAACGAAATAGAAAAAGAATCTTTTTATGAAAATTACATTTCTATCATTTATAATAATATTTTCAGCAAGTGTTTACTCTCAAGAGAAAAAGAAAAAATATGATTTTGCATTTTCTCCTGAATTAATTTCTCAAAAGGATTTATTCGGAGGTGCGAATTTGTTAATCGGAAAAGTTGTTAATGAAAAAATGATTATTGGAATGTCAGGAGTTAGAATTGGTGTAGAAAGTAATTTCAAGAATAATAGCGACTTAATAATTGCCCCAAAAGTTGGATTTGAAACATCTGGAACAATTTTAATAATGAGATTTTCGGCAGTAAATTATTTTCAAAATACAAAGAGTGAATTTAGATTGTTACCCGAAATTGGCTTAAGTTGGGGTGGTTTTGTGAATTTAACTTATGGTTATAATTTTAGAATAACAAATAAACAAATTAATGATTTAAGTGGACATAGATTTTGTTTAAGCTTTAATCTGAATAGAAAATTAATAAAAGAAGGTTTACCAAGAATGTAAAAAAAAAAAAAAACGAACGCACAACAGGCGTTTGGCAAGATTGCGAATTTTGTAGTAAATACACGTTTATTTCTCGCAAGAAATTTTATCTTTGATAGAAAATAATCGGTTCCGAAGTTCGCAACCTCACCAAGCGCCGGAACGTTATGTGATACTGCAAAAAAACCCTGCTAAAATGGACAATCAAGAAGTAAAAATACTGTTTAGATTTTTTAGTAATGTTATGGAAGAATGGACAGTTGAAACTTTATGGGCTGAAACTGTTGACGCTGAAAAAGGATTATACAAATTGGCTAACATTCCATTTTATGCTTCAGTATCATGTGATGATATTGTGTTTGCAGAATATGATGATGACGAAAAAATGTTGACGTACAGAAAAACTATAGAACATTCCGGAAATTCAACAATTCAAGTAGTCGTTATGGACAAAAATATAGTGACGAATGATTTACGAAATGTATTTAATTCATTGGGTTGTGAATCTGAAAAATTTAGCGAAGGTTACTTTGTAATCGAAGTTCCAAAAAATTTAGATTATAACCCAATCCGAGAAAAATTAATGGAATTGGAAGCGCAAGAAAAGATTGGTTACGCTGAACCAAATTTAGCTGAAAACCATTATTACTGAAAAATAGCAGCATCACATAACAGCGGTTATCAGCTATAGCTGGTTTTTCTTGAGTTGTACCATTTTTTTCACGTAAATATTCTATCTTAGCAGACAGTACGCAGTTCGTTGGCTTCGCTACAGACTGATAGCCGCGAAACGTTAGCAGTAATTTTACCAAAAATTGTGAAAAAATATTTTAGCCTTATTATTCTTATGTTTTTTGTTTCTTGTAGAAATGAAAGAACAATAAATGAAATTTTGAATATTGGAAAAGAATTAACTACTAAAGATTTATCAAAAACTGATTCAACTGAAAACATTGTATTTATTGGAAAAAGCTTAAAGGAAAAAATAACTGAATTAAAAAAGCAAAACTTTGAATTAAAATTAAAAGTTCAAAATGGTGACTTAAATTATCCTTTTGGCGACTCAAAAGCCGAAAATATTTTAGTATTGAATAATGGAATCCAAAAATTAAACGTGAGATTAAAATACAATTCAAATAAAAAAAAGTTTGATATTTTAGGTTTTGCTACAGAATGAAAAAAAACTACTGCTAACAGGCGTTTGGCAAGATTGCGAATTTTGTAGTAAATTCACGTTTATTTCTCGCAAGAAATTTTATCTTTAACAGAAAATAATCAGTTCCGAAGTTCGCAACCTCGCCAAGCGCCGGAACGTTAGCCGTCAGTTTGGTAGAACGCAAAAAAAATGTCAAAAAATGAATTTAAAAATATTAATTTTAATCTTATTTACACCTTTTCTTTTCGCTCAAGAGGAACCAGTTGTCTATGAAAATGATGCAAAAGCATATTACAACGAAAATTATAATTGGGATTCAAACGAACTCTCGTTTTGTGATTTAACTATCTCGCCAGATTCAACTTTTAGTTTTTACTGTAGACCTAATATAAGTTGTTGGACTTGGTTCGAAATCAAAGGAAATTGGAAAAAAGAAAATAATATTTATACTTTTTTAAGTCAATATGAAGTTTCTGAAAATAATACAAGACTTACATTTGACAAAGATTTGACAAAAAAATACTTATTGAAATTTAGAACTGATAAAAAATCTGAACTTAAAAATAGAAATATCAAAATAGAATATATTTATGATTATGATGCGAAAATAGATGACGTTGAAAAAACTATGAGTTTTGACAGCAATAACTCGATTGAAATTCCTTTCAAAGAGATTCCAAATCATAAAAAACTTGCATCTATAAAAATTGAATATTATCTAAGCGAAAGTGAAAAAAGATATGCATACATTACTGAAGGACAAACTGTAAATGAAAAAGAAAAAGATATTCCTAATATCGTAGAAATTGAATTTGTCGAAAAGCCTTTAAAAGAAATAATTTATAGAACTACTATTGGAAAATTAGAAGGTGAAAAATTAGAAATTATTTCAAATGAAAAAACTAAAACCAGTCTTTCAGAAAATTTGAAAGAAATAAGTTTTGAAAAATATTATGAATTAAGAAAATAAAACCGAACGGCTAACAGCGGTTTGCTTCAATGGCTACTTCCGGATTTTCCTACGGAAAATCCGCTGCTGAATGGAATGTTTTGTTATATTTGTAATGGCTTGGTGTTAGCTCAACGCCACTGAGAGCAAGCCGCAGAACGTTAGCAGTAACCTTTTCAAAAATGACGAAATGATTGACGAAAAATTAGATTATAAATTATTAAAAGTTAAAAATGGTAAGCCATTTTTTGCTGTTATAAATATTGAAGTCTATAAAAGTGATAATGAAAATGAAATAATTGAAGAATATTCTGGTGAAGGTTGGACAAGACAAGGAAATATTGAGAATATACAAAGCAAAGGTTACGAAGATTGGAAAAAAGCAGTTAGAAGCGGATTGGAATTTGCTTTTTCTATAAGTAACCAAAAATGGAAAGTTAAAATAAAAAAAGTTGAAGGCAGAATTGCGACAGACACAAATCCAACAATAATAGGTTTTGCAACAATTTTAGCTTTCTGCGAAAAGACAAATCTGAAATTAGAATCTGAAATAATTGACAAAATTGAAAACTTCACATTCAAAAGTTGGGAAAACAGAAATCATGAAAAAATACCGAATTTTAAAAATTTGGGATACGATAAATAAAGGCTACTGCTAACAGCGGTTTGCTTCAATGGCTACTTCCGGATTTTCCTACGGAAAATCCGCTGCTGAATGGAATGTTTTGTTATATTTGTAATGCCTTGTGTTGGAGCAACGCCACTGAAAGCAAGCCTCAAAACGTTACGAGCAATTATTTTGCAGACTCAAAATCTAACGCAATTTTAAGACAAAAAATGAAGACAAAGACATTACTTTATTTGATTATAAACATAATCTTTTTTTCTTGTGTAGGTCCAGATTACACATCTCTTCCTCAAAATATAAAAGATGCGAAAAAAGATAATTTACTATATGACATTTATTTGCCTAATAAAAAAAGTGTTATGATTAACGAAAGAGAATATATTATAAACGATGCTTTTACAACCACTAAATTTAATTCGGCAAAGGACAAAACAATAAATAAAAATGTCTTTACATTTGTTTTTAAATTAAAAAATTCAAAAACGGGAGAAAAATTTGAATATGATTGTGATTTCAATTGGAATGATTATATAAATTTTAATTCAGAAAATGGTGGAATTCATGATAGTAATTTAAGTATTTCTTATAAAGATTCAGAAATAAGAAAAAAACTTGACACAATTAAGATTGGATTTCTTGACAATCGAAAAATTGAAAATACTGTAATTTTTACAAAAGATAAATAGTATAACTGCTGGTATAAGCGGTTTGGCACAATAGCTACTAATCAATAAAACAACAACTTTCGATTTTCCGCTGGAAAATCTTATCTTAGCAAGAAAATAAGCGTTCCACGCAGCCGCTACTACGCCAAGCCGCGGAACGTTGTGCGTCATTTTTGTGGAACTATACTAAAACCTAAATTAAATGAAAAAAACTATTTTAACTATTTTGTTTGTAATTTCTTCTACTTTGTGTTTATCTCAAAATGATATTAATTCTGGAAATTATTATAATTACTATTCTAATGGAGAAAATTTGAAGGGAACTAAATTAACTACTTTTTGGCTTAATAAACTTGAAGTTTCTCAAATTTTAAAAGAAGAAATGAAAAACAATGGTTTTGAGTGGCTAAGCGATTTTAGAATATTAAAGTTAGATTCTATTAATCATGTTGTTTCTGTTTGTTATTCAGAAAAATCAAAATTTGGTTTTTTATATGAATCTACGCATGGTATGATTCCAAATGTAAATAATAGAAAAATAAAAAGTATGTATAAAAGTATGACTGGAAATGATTATTCCGAGAAAATTGTAAATATAAACGGTCAATCAGATTATATAAAAATTAAAGAAATACCAAATAATTTAATCATAATTAAAGAAGACTGTTACTGGTATCAAGAAACAGATAATAATAAAGACAATAAAAAATTAGTTACAAAAGAAATAATTATTGAAATCTTGAGAGAAGATATTAGACAAATCTTAAGTGAAGTCAAAAAATAAAACGAACGCACAACAGCGGTTTGCTTCAATGGCTACTTCCGGATTTTCCTACGGAAAATCCGCTGCTGAATGGAATGTTTTGTTATATTTGTAATGGCTTGGTGTTGGTGCAACGCCAATGAGAGCAAACCGCAGAACATTAGCAACTATATTAAAAAACTAAACAATTAATTCCTAAATAATGAAAAAGACATATCTATTTTTTATCTTTAACTTATTCACTTTAACCATTTTTGGCCAAAATATTAGTGTTGAAGAATTTCAAAAACAAATTGCCGAATCTGGTTTACAATTTGAAATGCCAGTTGGATATAAAATTAAAGATGTTAAAAAAAATAGAGATTTACAATACTCTTTTGCTATAATAAATACCGAAGGAACTATGGAAGTTCGATACTCTATATTCCCAATGAAACAAATGTTAATTGAATATGAAAAATCAAAGAATGACCCAAATGTAACAATGATAAATCCTAATAAATTGTATATTGGAATTATGCAATCAAATGGACTTAACATGACAAATGGAAAAATGGTTGACATTGGAGATTTCCCAACCTTTGCAGTTAAGAAAGAATTTAATGCTGATTATGGTGGAAATGCTTTTTTTGAATTTAACTGTGAGTTTGGTAAAGGTTATAAATATGGACAATTTGTTTGTCTTCATAAAGAAAACTTAGCCGACGTAATAATAACATTTATGAGTAATGATAGATATACACATTCTGACTTAATGGAAATTCCTTTTCACGCATTAACTTTCAAATAAAAACACAGTTGCTAACAGCGGTTTGCTTCAATGGCTACTTCCGGATTTTCCTACGGAAAATCCGCTGCTGAATGAGAAGTTTTGTTATATTTATAATGGCTTGTGTTGGAGCAACGCCACTGAGAGTAATCGTCATAACGTTAGCGGTCATTTTATGAGCAAAACTTTCGCACAAAGAAAATCGATTAAAAATGGTAAAAAGTAAAATATTCGAACAACTTTCGATAATCCTTTTCTCTATTAATATAGCTTTGTCGCAAACATCGCCTAAAGCTGAACCTTTTGCTCCAATTTACAGCATATATTACGAAACTGATAAATGGAATTTGACAACAGAAAATACTGAGTTTTTAAATTCATATGTCATTCAAAAAATACAGTCAGAAGGTTTAGAAAATATAATTATTCATCTCGAAGGTCACACTGACGATGTTGGTAATTCTGATTACAATATACAACTTTCGCAAAAGAGAGTTCAGGAAGTTTATAATTATCTAATAAGCAAAGGTTTAAATTCGAACC
The DNA here is from genome assembly GCF_035299005.1 of Flavobacterium sp. GTDB lineage: Bacteria > Bacteroidota > Bacteroidia > Flavobacteriales > Flavobacteriaceae > Flavobacterium. Next base: position 120,879 of record NZ_DATGXL010000004.1, on the reverse strand, counting down.
AATTAACAATCAATTACTTTGGGGAATCAAAACCTGAAACAAGAAAAATTGCTATATCAAAAAAACTGAATGATATTCGCTATGCAAATAGAAGAGTGATAATTAAATTTGAAAAAACATAATATGTGTCTTCAACTAAACGAATAAAAAAAGAACCGCTAACAACGATTTTGCGCTATTGCGGGTTTGAGCATACTATTTTTGTCTTCGTGGAAATAAGCTAGTTACTACTACTCTATCTTTCTCAGATATTTTCTAGATTTGTTTTGGTCAGTTTTTGTAGCAGCAACTGTTGCAAGCCACATACGTTTATGAACTATTTGTGCGCATACTCAAGAATCTAACACAATTACTATGATAATCTTTTTTATTGCTAAAAATTGCATTGTTTTTAAGCCGATTAAAATGACAGAAAAATAATAAGTAATAAATTTCAAAAATTATTTAAAAAATGTTACATTCGATAAACTTTAAAACTACTTTTTTATGAATTCTGAAAACAATGTAATTGTATCTTATGCAACTGATGTAGAAAGAGCTGCATTTTTTAAAAAAACGTATAGCCATGTTGCTTATGCAATTTTAGGTTTTATGCTTGTTGAAGCAATTTTGTTGCGAATAGTGCCAGTAGAATGGACAATGTATATGATGAGCGGAAAATATATTTGGTTATTTATTATTGGTTTATTTTGGTTGGGTTCAACTATGACTGATAAATTAGTTTTTCACCCTGATAGAAATAAACAATATTTAGGTTTAGGATTATATGTTTTACTAGAAGCTATTATCTTTTTACCGATGATTACTATTGCTGTCTTATATTCTGGTAGTGAAATGATTATCCAAGCTGCTTTAATTACATTATTTATGTTTTCTGGGCTAACCGCAGTGGTTTTCATGACTAAAACAGATTTTTCTTTTTTAAGAACGGCAATCACTATAGGAGGATTTGTAGCTCTTGGGATTATTGTTGTGGGTGCCATCTTTGGTTTCAATTTAGGCTTATGGTTTTCTGTAGGTATGGTTGCTTTAGCATCTGCTAGTATATTATATCAAACTAGTCAAATCAAAGACCAATTTAGTACCGACCAATACGTGGGTGCTTCTTTACAATTATTTGCTTCTATAATGCTTTTGTTCTGGTATATTTTAAGAATATTAATGAGCAGAAAATAGTTGTTTTAAATAAAAGATATATAACCCTGAAATAGATTATTTCAGGGTTTTTATTTTAAATTATTCCTTGTGCACATCTTTAAATTGCAACATATCAAACAATCGTTGTTCTTTTTCATCATCAAAGCCACAAGTCGATTTGAATTCCTTTGGATTTTCATAGGTTCCAAAAAGCATATCCCACCACACAATGTCGCCATAATTATTAGTATGCTTATTGTATTCGTGATGAATTCGGTGCATTTCTGGACGTTGAAATATGTAGCCAACCCATTGTGGTGTTTTTACATTTGTGTGGTAGAAAAACTCTCCTAAAGCCGTAAATAAAGTATATACCGCTCCTGCCTCCACATCTAATCCCAATGTACTAAATACTAAAAGACTTCCGATGATTGAATTTACCGTCATTTCTAAAGGATGTTTATAGAATGATGTTATTACTTCTAATCGTTGCGGACTATGATGGATTTGGTGAAAGTGTGTCCACAAATAATCAATTTTATGTCTCCATCGGTGCCACCAATAAAATAAAAATGTTGCAATAAAATAAGCAATCAGTCCACCAAAAAAAGGACTAACATAATTAGAAAGATGAAATATAGAACAATGTGAAAGCCAAATTTCCCATGTATAACCGGCTAATGTAACAACTCCTAATTGAATAAAGTTAACCGCTAAGACTCTAATAGTCCATGTAGGAACTTCAGGCAACCTCCATCCAGGTATTAATCGTTCAATGATAAAACAAGCTCCAAATACAATAAAAATGATAAGTAATGTCATCGTAATTCTGTTTTAAATTAATTTCTAAACCAAAATTACTATTGTCTTACGCTACAATTGATGCACTTAAGTTAATAAATACGTTTTCTAATACGACTCAATGATTGAGGTTTTACCCCTACATAAGAAGCAATTAAATATTGAGGAATACGCTGTGTTAAATCATTATAATGCTGCAAAAAATAACGGTAGCGGTCTTCAGGTGTATAACGGTGTACCGTTAAGAGTTGGTTTACCATAATAATAAAACGATGCTCAATAATGATTCTTCCGAGTAAATTTGCATTTTTTGAAACTTTATATAGTTTTTGAAGTTCTTCATAATCAATCACTAAAAAATCGCAGTCTTCTAATGCCTGAATATTTTGAATGGATGGCTCTTTAGAGATAAAGCTACCATAATCGGCTACAAACTCCCCTTCTTTGGTAAATTCTAGTGTAGCTTCTTCATCATTTTTAAATACAAAGTAGCGCACTAATCCTTTACATAAAAAACCTAGTTTGTTATTGACTTCTGTAGCTTGGAGAAAATAGTCGTTTTTCTTAATCGCATACGATTTGAATGCCTTGCGAAAGAGTTGTTCTTCCTCGGGTTCTAATGTTGTAATCTTCTTTAAAGTATCTACTAAAATATCGAAAGAATTCATAATTGGTTATTTAATACAATACTACAGAAAAATAGTGAATAGTAAATTAGTTGTATAAAAAAACCGACTTCATAAAGAAGTCGGTTTTTAAATTTAGTAAGCTTATGGTTATTCTACCATTAGTTTTTTCATTACTCTAGTATTATTATTTGAAGTAATTTCAATCATATAAACACCTGCATTCAATTCGGCTATGTTTACTGTTTGAGCATTTGTATTTGTAACTTCTTTAGTCATTACAACTTTTCCTAATAAATCATAAATTACAATAGATTTTATAGTATGAATCGCATTATTTGATGTAACCGTTACATAATCATTTGCTGGATTTGGATAAAAAGCAAACTGATTACTATCAAAAGTATTGGTTCCTAAAGCTGCTACAAATTTGGTATTAAAAGTATTGGTTACAATAGCTGGATTAAAATCAAAGTAGATAGAAGCAGTATTTGGAATAATATCTCCTACTGCATATCCAGCTTTTGGTTTTACTTTAAACATTACATATCCTTTTCCAATTGTGGTATTTGCTACAGAAACTGGTAACATTATATCGTCAAAATTCCAAGTTAAATTAGCACCAACACGATCTAAAACATAAGCGTGACTTGCATCTACCATTTTAATGGTTGTTTCATCTAATTTAGCATCTAATACATCATTCACTCTAACGTTTATAGCACTAGCATTACCCGTATTTTCGAAACGAATAGTATAATATAAATAATCTTCTGATGTGAATGAGCTATGCAGAATTTCTTCTCCGTGTGATTCCATTTTATCGTTAGGGTCATAGGCGTTAATTACCATTTGTGCTACTGAACTATCATTATTCTCAGGTACAATATCTCCAACTAATGGAACGATTGAAGCTAAGTTTGTTAAATATTGACCTGCATTCACTGTTGGGATTGTAGGTACTTGCATTGTAACCGTAATTTCTCTTGTTTCAAAAGGCATTAAATTTGTAAAATCATACGTAAAGCCTGTTGGAGTAGCTGTGGTTCCTGCTTGAGAAATTGAAGTTATCGTTACGTTTGCATCTTTTGTAAAAGTAACTGTTCCTGCTCCAACTGTTTGATTTCCTAAATTAGCATATACTACTTTATTAATATAGGTAAATCCAGGTCTTGGGGCAGAAACTGGTATAACAGTAACTGCAATATCATTATAAGGTTGTGTAACTGTAATTGGGAAATTATAAGTAGTCATCCCTGCTCCTACTACTACACTGATATTGCTGTAGCTTGAAGTTGTTATACCATACATTGCTGCATAGGCTGGGTCAACAGTATAATTAAAATCATATGAGTTTGCAGGATTTGTTTCATAAATATTATAAATTCCTGCAGGTGAAGACACGTTATGAACAGTACCATCGTTATTTAATTCATAGTGGAATTGTCCTAAAGGAAAGTTATTTTCTCCATTATCTTGAACACCATTAGCATTAGCATCTAAAAAAGTATTTAGGCGTATTCCTGTACAATCGATAGTTCCTTGTGAATTTCCTAAATCATTAATTTTGATATAACCCGTTTGGTTACTGTAATTGGTTACCATAATCAAATAGTATTGTCCCATTACAGCATTAGAAATTACAGGATATTCGACTGAATTTGCAGAATAACTACAACTAACGATTGTATTTGGAGTAATCTGACCATTACAAGGTGTTACAGGATCTGTAAAAGGCCCAAAAATAGCATAATCAACATCTAAATTATTAAAACTAAAATTAGGATCTGTACTTTGCTGAATCATTAAATTGATACTTCCTGAAGTGCTTATTGGCAAATAAAACCAAGTTGGGTTAGGTGTTGAGCCTAAACATCCCATACCTCCTGTTGAAGGTAAATTAATTGTATTTGGGAAAGGATTACCTAAGGCTCCACATAAAGAATTTGCTAAACCACAAACCGATGCTAAATTACAATTTGCAAAAGTTCTTAAATTCATTGTATAGATACTATCACAACCGTTAACAATACTTTCTCTGATATAGATAGGAACCGTAGTTGGTTGTACTGGTAATGTATAAGTTGCTGGATTAGCAATTGGGCTCACTTCAGCCTCGGCATTAGCTTGAGAAGCATAATAACTAATTGTATTTGTAGTATTTAATTGTGCTTGTGCAGTTGTTAAATCAAAAGTTATTACACCGTTATTATCTTGGTCACATTGTTCCATTGGTGTTAAAGCAGGTTGGCTATAACTATAACCCGTAACATGTAAGAAAAATACAGAAATGTATGTACTTCCGTTTGTTGTATTTGTGATTCTACAATATACTGGTTGGTTTACACCTAAACCTACACAATAAGGTGACAAAAGTGGATTTACGTTGTTATTTGCATCATCATTTGAAGCATGATAAGTAATAACATGTTCTGATGGATTTAAAGTACCCATTAAATTTGCATCATTATCCGTCAAGTTAAAACAAGCTTGATTTGGACCATCTACACAAGCAGAAAAACTTTGAGGTTGTCCTGGTTCATTACATGTAGCCGTCATAAAAGTTATTGTAACTGGTGCACTAGATTCAGTTGGCGAACAAATTGATGAAATTTCTACAGTAATATAACTACCACAAGAAAGTCCTGTTAACACAAATGGATTAGAGGTAGCATAGTATTGCATTACTGAAGCTCCATTTAATGAAACTCCAATATTCCAAGCAGAAGTTGTTGTAGAATCTTGCCAAAAAATGACAGCAGAATCTTGCGTTATATTATTTACACCTGGAAAGGTAGGACTAGAACATTGAGCCGAGACCATATTTGATGCAAACAAAAATGAAATAAATAGGAGTAGTGTTTTTTTCATAGGTTGTTTTTTTGTTATTAATTTAATGCAATTTACAAATTTTCAATGAATTACATTCTATTACTCGAAAAAATAATGTTAAATGCATACCTTTTTAAAGAAAACCAATTATTGACTAAAAACATAAATCACTATTTTTCAATGAATTAAAATTATGTTGTTTTTTTATTTTTTTATTTTTTTTTAAATTTACAGCACTTTTTTTTAAATAATAACTTTTTTTTATATATTTGTGACGCTTTAAAAACAAATCGTATTTAAAGTCTAGTAGAAATACTAGAATAATCATGATAATCCCCCCTTATATATATAGATGCCTCAGATGGATAATACCGTTTGGGGTTTTTCTTTTTTTGAGAAATAGATCCCTACCATCTAAAATTACATTCTTTTATTTTAGCTTCAAAGTGTTCATAAATTAAAAAAAAGATAGTATTATTTAAAAAAAATACACTTATCGTTCACAGACTACACTTATACTTATGTACTCCCTCTAGCTAATTTACACTTCTTCCTTTTTTCAAATAAGCATAGTTTTATAACAAATTAATAGGTGTTTAAATTCCGATTGTTATAGTTTTTACTTTCTCTTTTTATTCATTTTTCAATTTTAAATACTATAAATACATAAACAACAAACAAAAACAAGTGATATGAAGAAAAAAAAATTACTTCTTATGGGCGCTTTTTTAAGTTGTTACTCAATTTATGCTCAAGAAGCTATTGCTACTTCTGGAGGAAACAATTCGGGTAGCAATGGAACTGTAAGCTATTCTATAGGACAAGTAGTGTATACTACTTCAACCGGAACAACAGGTTCTTTAGCAGAAGGTGTTCAACAGCCTTATGAAATTCAAACTTTGTCAGGAAATGACAATTTTAATATTAGTCTTGAACTATCTGCTTATCCAAATCCAACAACCAATTTACTTTATTTAGAAGTAAAGGAATCTAATTTTGAAGCCGTTCATTACCAACTATTTGATTTTAATGGTAGATTATTAGAAAGCAAAAAAGTAAATGCCACTACAACTTCTATTCAAATGGAGCAATATCCAATGGCAGTTTATTTATTAAAAGTTTTAGACAACAACATCGAGGTTAAATCCTTCAAAATTATTAAACAATAGGTTAAAAATAAATATCCTTAAAATCATTATTTATGAGAAAATTATACATTTTAACAATGTTGTTATTAATGTCAGTTGCAACATTTGCTCAGAGTCAAGATTACATGAGCTATCAAGCAGTAATTAGAAATGCTAGCAACAACTTAATAGCAAACCAACCTGTAGGAATGAAAATTAGCATTTTACAAGGTTCGGCAATAGGAACAGCAGTCTATGAAGAGACACAAACACCTACTTCAAACATGAATGGATTAGTTACACTTGCTATTGGTGGAGGAAGTATTGTTTCTGGTTCATATAATACTATAAATTGGGCAAATGGTCCTTATTTTATAAAAACAGAAACTGATCCTACAGGAGGAACAAATTATACAATTGTTGGAGTAACTCAATTTTTAAGTGTTCCTTATGCGCTTTACGCTGCTAATTCAGGAAGTTCAATACCAGGTCCACAAGGTCCAGCCGGATTAAATGGTATAGACGGTATTAACGGTTTAGACGGTTCAACTGGTCCAATGGGGCCACAAGGTCCAGCTGGATTGAATGGTGTAGACGGCGCAACTGGTCCAATGGGGCCGCAAGGTCCTGCTGGATTGAATGGTGTAGATGGTGCAACCGGTCCAATGGGTCCACAAGGTCCTGCTGGAATAAATGGTTTAGATGGCGCTACTGGTCCAATGGGCCCTCAAGGTCCTGCTGGATTGAATGGTGTAGACGGCGCAACTGGTCCAATGGGTCCTCAAGGTCCTGCTGGGTTAAATGGTGTAGATGGTATTAATGGTTTAGACGGTGCAACCGGTCCAATGGGTCCACAAGGTCCAGCTGGAATAAATGGTTTAGATGGCGCAACTGGTCCAATGGGTCCACAAGGTCCTGCTGGAATAAACGGATTAGATGGCGCTACTGGTCCAATGGGTCCACAAGGTCCAGCTGGAATAAACGGTTTAGATGGCGCTACTGGTCCGATGGGGCCTCAGGGTCCTGCTGGATTGAATGGTGTAGACGGTATTAATGGTTTAGATGGCGCTACTGGTCCGATGGGTCCTCAAGGTCCTGCTGGGTTAAATGGTGTAGACGGTATTAACGGTTTAGACGGCGCAACTGGTCCAATGGGTCCTCAAGGTCCTGCTGGAATAAACGGTTTAGATGGCGCAACTGGTCCAATGGGTCCTCAAGGCCCACAAGGCCCACAAGGTCCTGCAGGTTCTCCTGCTACAATGGCATTCAGTTTTATGTCTAAAACTTCCGACTATACTATTACTGCAGGTGATGTAACCAACAATCTTATTGTAAAAAATAGTAGTAACTCGGTTGTTACATTTACATTACCAAGCGCAAGTGCAGCTGGAGTAGGTAAAATGATTTATATTACATCTACTTCAATTTCAACACCACAATCAATCAATGTACTGACAAATGGTAGTGACTTATTTTTCGGGTTTTACACAACACCTTCAGGAACAACTGATATCTCTGCAACTACATTGTCTAACATTAGTTGGGTTCAATTGATTAGTGATGGAACAAGTTGGAATATTTTAGGAATGTATTGGTAATTTTGACATTATCAGTAGGAAAGCTTTTCAAAATATTAAGTAAATGAATTTAAAATTTAAATAATTATGTTAAGCAAATAATTAATACAAAAAAGCTACAACATCTACTGTTGTAGCTTTTTTAATTATAATAATTTCAAAAAAAAATTAATACTTCCCACTCAATAACTCACCACCAATTGCTGATTTAGCATCAATACCAATTTTTTTCATCATTTCGTAAGTAGTACAAACTGCAGCTGAAGTCACAGGAATTCCACATTCCGCTTGAATCAAATCAATTGCTTCTAATGAAGGCATTTGTACACAAGCCGAAGCAACTAAAACATCTACATCTACTAAATCCAATTGCTTATAAATCTCTAAAAGATTCATTGGATTTTGTGCCGCCACTTCTAAGTTATCTGGAATTTCTAAAGCGATACTTTGTTTTACTTTTATTCCTTGATTCTCTATATAATCTACAACCATATCGGTTAATGGTCGCATATAAGGTGTAATAATCGAAATTTGTTTAGCTCCCAAAACTTTCAACCCGTTAATTAAAGCACCAGCTGATGTAACTATTGGCGTAGGAAAATCATTCGCTACCGTTTCTTGATGCAAATTTACTTCAGAGACACAATGATATCCTCTACCCATACTCATAATTGCCACCAAACAAGCATATCCCATTACGTCAACATGAGCATCTGATAGTTCTTGAGCACATTTTAAACTCATGGCATCCATGGCTTCTAATTCTTCCTTAGTAACCTTTTTCATGCGCATTCTGCTGCTGTGAAACGTAAAACGCTCTGGTAAAATGGTTTCACGCGAGCGAAAAATTGCTGGTATTTCGGTTTCCATCGTTACGTTTGAAGATGGAACTATTTGGCCTATTCTGTATTTCATTTGCAGTGTGTTTTTTGGGAACACAGATTGAAAGAATTCAAATAATTTTAAAAATTTCTTAGATTTTTCTAATCTGTGTTCCTTATAATTATATCTCTTTAACTGTGTTAATTATTGTTCCAATTCCTTCTACGGTAGCTTCCACCACATCACCATCATACATCCATTCTTGTGGATTGCGACCTGCCCCAACGCCTGCTGGTGTACCAGTTGCGATGATATCTCCGGGTTCTAAAGTAAATACAATGCTCAAATCTTCAATCAAATCGTTGATATTAAACAACATGTATTTGGTGTTCGAATTTTGTTTTTCAACACCATTTACCTTCAACGATAAATTCAAGTTGTGTGGGTTTTCGATTTCGTCTTTTGTAACGATAACTGGACCCATTGGAGCAAAAGTATCTTGTCCTTTAGAGACAATCCACTGCCCTTCCCTGCGACAATCACGCGCTGAAATATCATTAATTACTGTATAACCAAAAACATAATCTAAAGCGTCTGACTTTGATATATATTTTCCTTTTTTGCTAATAATAACTGCCAATTCACATTCCCAATCTAATTGTAAAGTCAACTTAGTATTTTTTATGATTTCCGTATTTGTAGCCGTAACCGTTGTAGGTGGTTTTGAAAAGATTATCGGTTTGGTTGGTAATTTCCCTGTAGTATCTAAAGTACGTGCGCTTTCAGCCACATGTTCGGTATAATTTAAACCTATTCCGATGATATTTTTCCTTGGTTTTTCAATTGGAGCCAAAATTGTTACTTCATCCATTTCATAGGCTATTTCTTCAAAGAAATTCTCTGGCGTCTCTGTAATCATTTCTGTAATTTCAGCAATAACTTCAAATCCCATATCGATTAATTCCAACATATCATTGGGTAATGGAAAATTAGAAATATCTCCAAAATCCTGCATGTCGATTACTTGATTGTTATGAATAAAGCCTAAACGTGGCTCAGTGTCTTGTGTTTTGTATGTAAGTAGTTTCATATTTTTTATTTTACCGCAAAGAGCGCTAAACTATACGCAAAGTCCGCAAAGTTTTAATTATTATTGATTTTTGAACTTGATATTGTTATTTAACTTGTTGATGTCCGTTGTTTTCTGTTAATTCTCTTCCTTGGAATAATCCTAATTTCTCAATCACCGGTAAATCGTTAAAATTGAAAAGACAAGCATCCTCGGTTTCAGATAAATTATGATGTTCGTGCCAAGCCCAACTTGGAACGCAGAAAATATCTCTTTCTTTCCAATCAAAACGTTTTCCATTAATTACGGTATAACCTTTTCCTTTGGCGCATTGGTAAACGAATGATCCCGTATGTTTGTGCGCTTTCCCTTTGAATCCTGCTGGTAATAATTGCATGGCAGCTCCCATAGTTTGCATTACGTGCCCTCCTGTTAATGGATTTGAGTATTGCATAAAAATTCCGTCAAATGGATTGACTTCATTGACTTTTTGTGCTTCTAGTAATGCGGGATATACGTTTTTCCATGAATATTTGAATAGTGGTGAATATGGTTTGTCCCAAGTTTTGTCTGCTGGGATTAATCCTGCACCACCATAGGTCATAGGAGAAAAGTTCAATGGAACTAACAATGGTTGTTTGCCATCATAAACTGCATAATCATTTGCTTCTAAAGCATTCACTAACGGAATATCCAAACCATCTTGCCAAATGCAAGTTTTCCCACCTTCCTCAACACCATGTTCGTGCCAAGTGGAATTGGGTGTAATCACAAAATCATTCACTTCTAACATGATTTTATTACCATCCACAACTGTATATCCTTTTTCACCTTCCATAATAAAACGCAATGCTGAAGCACGATGACGATGTGCAGAAGTGCTTTCTCCAGGACGTGTTACTTGAATTCCAGTATATAACCAACCTACAGCAGCTGAAACGTCTTTTCTTTTATCGTTAACCAAATAAACAACACGTCTTCCTGCTTGTTCTGGTGTAACTAATTCAGATGATTTTAAAACCAAATCGCGTAAATCATCATATTTCCAAAGCATTGGAACAGAAGAAGAACGTGGTTCCCAAGGCTCTATGTCATTGGCAACAGTCCATAAAGCACCAGCACCAAGTGTTTCTAATTCTTTGTAGTATGCTATTAATTCGGGAGAGTCTTGAACGCGAGCTCTTCCGTAAACGTCGTCTGAATAGTTGTTTTCTTCCATTTTATTATTTTTTTGCCACTGATTAAAGGATTAAAATGGATTTGATATTTTCTAATCCGTGTAAATCGTATAATCCGTGGCTATTATTTTTTATTAAATTCCTCGTGATTATCGATAAATGTAATTTTTCGAGTTGGCGCCGTATTTACTCGTAAGTCGAAAATATCAAAACGATTATAATGTCCTAAAATATCATGCATTTGTTTTGGTTGGATGCATTTTGCTAAATCAATTTCGGCGTACACCATTCCTTCTTCGTCAATTAGTGGTTGCCCAATAACAGCGCCATTCGGACCTATAAAACCTGAAAAAGCTGAACTTTTTCTATCTAATAATTCATCTACATTTGGAACATCAGCACGTAAAGCATCTTTTATTTCTTGCGATACGGTAGAACAGGAAACAATCGTAAACAATTTTCCTTCAAATGAATGTGCTGCAGCACGAATTTTTATCGCTTCAGCCATATCGTAATCGGGTGGCGCTACGGGAAGCGAAATATAGTTGGCTATATGAATCAATTCGCCTTGAGAAAGTAGCGTAAAACGGGCTAACGTATTCGTGTTTTCGCCACAAGCCAAAGTTCCAATCGGACCAATTTCTGTATTGTACACTTTTAATGAAGAACCATCGCCTGATGACCAAGTTAGTTTTTCAGCCCATGTTGGGACTAACTTTCTGTGTTTTCCAACGATAACGCCTTTGTTGTCGATGATTAAATTGGTATTGTAAATTTCACCATAGCTTTTGCCACGCTCGTTGATTCCCATAACAATATGGATATCATTGTCTTTGGCAGCTAAGCAAAGTTTCTTGATTTCAGGACCTGCTACGTCAACCGAATTTTTATATAACTCTTCATACCATTTACTCCCTTGAACAGGCGTCATAATCCAATTCCAATAAGGATATCCAGCGATAAAAACCTCAGGAAAAGCGATTAATTTGGCTCCATTATTACTGGCTTCTTTAATGAAAGAAATGGCTTTTTCTACTGTTTTTTCTACATTAAGAAATACAGGAGAAGTCTGAACGGTTGCTGCTTTGAATTTTTTGAACTCCATTTGTGAATTTTTTTTTGGAACATAGATTGTAGAAATTTTTAAAATTTATATAATTTCTACAATCTGTGTTCCTAGATTTATAATTCGTATTGCTTTATTTTTTGTTTCATTTCTTCTGTAAAAGGTTCGGCTTTAATATCATTTCTTTCTGGATTGAAAACAACGTTTACCAATATTACTTCACCTTCTAAAACGATGCTTTCTGTTTCATTTACAAACTGAAAACCACAAAGTATTGACGAATTTTTTAATTCTTTTACCCAAAGTTTTTTGGTTAAGATTTCTCCTAATCTAGCAGCATTTTTAAATTGAATTTTCAAATCAACCGTTGGAATACCATTGGTTTCGTGCATTTTTGAAAATGGTCGTTCTAAAGCTTCTTCAAACCAATCTTCTACTAAGCAATTTAGCATTTCTAAAAATCGGGGATAGAAGACAATTCCAGCATAATCAACATGTTGGAAACGTACTTTTTCTTGTTTTATGAATTCACTCATTATTATGTCTTGATACTTATTTCAATTTAAACCGCTGTATTTTCCCAGTCTCCGTTTTAGGCAAACATTCTACGAAATTAATTACTCTTGGATATTTGTAAGGAGCAGCAACTTCTTTAAACCAATGTTGAATACGATTCTTCATTACATCAGTTGCTTTAGATGTGTCGTGCAACACAATATGCGCACAAACCAACATGCCTCGCTCTTCATCTGGCAAGCCCACCACTGCACATTCTAAAATATCTTCGTGGGTTAAAAGTACGGATTCTACTTCAATTGCCGCAATATTATATCCCGAAGAAATAATCATATCATCACCACGTGCCACAAAATGAAAATAACCTTCTTCATCTTGACGGAAAATATCACCTGTGATGTTCCAACCGTTTTCTACGTATTCTCTTTGTTTTTCTTCTCGGTTTAAGTATTTGCAACCTGTAATTCCACGAACGGCTAATCTTCCTGCTTCGTTTCTTGGTACTTCGTTGCCTTGTTTGTCTATGATTTTGGCCTCGTAACCTGTGATGGCTTTACCCGTAGCACCAGGTTTCATGTTTTCTTCATTGGATGAAATAAAAATATGCAACATTTCGGTAGCACCAATTCCATCAATTATTTTTAAACCTGTAGTATCATACCAATCTTGCCAAACTTTTAATGGTAAAGTTTCGCCAGCAGAAACACATTTTCGCAAACTCGAAATATTGTAGTCACTCACTTTTGTGGTGATAATACGCCAAGCAGTTGGTGCAGTAAAGCAAATCGTAATTTTAAAGTCTTGAATCGCTTTTAATAATAAATCTGGGCTTGGTTTTTCTATTAAAAAAGTTGAAGCGCCAAAATACATTGGAAACAACACCAATCCGCCTAAACCAAAAGTAAATCCTAGTGGTGGACTTCCTGTAAATATATCACTTGTAGTAGGTTTTAATGAATATTGTGGAAAGGCTTCGCAAATATTTAAAATATCTTTATGATAATGTGCCGTCATTTTGGGTAAACCTGTAGTTCCAGAAGTGAAACCAATTAATGCAAGGGAATCTGATTTTGAATGAAAATTATTAAAAACTTTTGGCTTGGATTCCATTAAAAGTTCTAGTTGCGAATTTCCATAAAAACAAGTTTGTTTTAAAAAATCTGATTTTACTAAATGCATTTCCTCTTCCAATTCCTTATCGCACAATACATGTGAAATTTCAGCACAATCGATAATAGTGGTTAATTCTTTAGAACGAAGTAAAGGCATTGTTGCAACAACAATTCCACCTGCTTTTAGAATAGCGAACCAACACGCGACCATCATCGGATTGTTAGCTGAACGAATTAAAACACGATTGCCTGATTGCAACCCTAAATCATCTACTAAAACATGTGCAATTTGATTCGCTTTTTCATGTAAATCTTGATAGGTCCAAGTTTCCTCAAACGTGCGAATGCAAACGTTAGTTCCACGACCTTCTCGAATATGGTTATCTAATAGCTTATCAACACTATTCAGCATTTCTGGATGTTGGAATTGTGGTAAATCCAAAAAAGTATAATCTGGTTGTAATTCCAGAGTTGGTAAACTATTATGAGCGAAATTGTCTTCGTAATGTTTCATAATTCCCAATTACTTCTTATTACTCTTAGGTTTTAATGCTTTTTTCATGCCTTCCACTTGTTTTCTTTCGGAAGCTTTTAGTGGATATAAATGTGAAACGCCCATTTTATATGGATTTGGGATATCATTCGCTTGAAATTGTTCATAAGCTTGTGCGTTTCTCACGAAATTAGCATCCAACAATAAAGGTCTTCCTAAAGCGACTAAATCGGCTCTTCCGTTTAAAAGAATCGTATTGATTTGGTCGATATCTTGAATATAGCCAGCGGTTATAGTTGGAATATGGACGGTATTTCGAACAGCATCTGAAAATGGCGTTTGCCACATTCTCCCCGTTAGTGGTTTTTGTCCTGCAACAGTATTTCCTGTTGAAACATTAATAACGTCAGCTCCTGCATTTTTGAAAGCAGTGGCTATTGTAATTACTTCCTGTTCTGAAATTCCATTTTCTGCCCAATCTGTAGCAGAAATTCGCACAGAAATAGGTTTTTCAGTAGGAAATACTTCACGAATAGCATTAAAAATCTCTAGCGGATATTTTAAACGGTTTTGTATTTTTCCTCCAAATTCATCGGTGCGAACATTTGTTAATGGTGACAAAAAGGATGCTAATAGAAAGCCATGGTGCACCTGTAATTCAATCATATCAAAACCTGCTTCATCTGCGTTTTTAGCCGCTTGTATAAATTGTGCTTTAATTACAGTCATATCTTTTAAAGTCATCTCCTTTGGGATAGCATAATTCTCATTAAATGGAATTGGGGAAGCTGAAATTAAATCCCATGGTGTGTCCAAAGGTCCATTTCCTTCAAAAGGCTTTTTAGCAGCTCCTTTTCGTCCAGAATGTCCTAGTTGAATAGCTATTTTTGTTGAAGAATTGTTGTGAACAAATGCTGTAATTTTTTTCCATTGATTCAGTTGTTCTGCATTGTAAATTCCCGCACAACCTTCTGTGATTCTTCCGGTTTCAGAAATGGCTGTCATTTCTGTAATAATTAATCCTAGTCCACCGGTAGCACGACTTCCGTAATGCACCAAATGCCAATCAGAGACTAAGCCATCAACTGCTGTATATTGCCCCATTGGCGCCATTACAATGCGGTTTGTGAGTTCTAATTCTCTAATTTTAAATGGTGTGAAAGCAGCAGAAACAATCTCAACTTCGCTTGATTTGACGAGATTATCATTAAACTCTTTTAGAACTTTATCGGTAAATGATTTATCGCGTAATTTTAAATTCTCGTATGTTACTTTTTTAGATCGTGTCATGCATCCAAAAGCAAATTGCTGAAATGGGTGTTGCATGTGACGGTCCATGTTTTCAAACCAATCTAAAGAAACTAAAGCCGCATACTGAATCATTTCGACTGTATTTCTTCTTGACTTGTCATATTGTTCAAAAGCAGCTTGTACATTATTAGGATTTGCAATCACAGCATCTGATAATCCGATAGCGCAATCCATAGCTAATTTGGTTCCTGAACCAATTGAATAATGTGCAGTTGCTTTGGCATCACCCAATAAAACAACATTGTCATGATACCAATTTTGATTCGTAACATGCGGAAACTGACGCCAATGTGATTTATTTGAAATGAGAGGATGCCCTTCTAATTCATCTTTGAAGATTTCAGCTATTTTAGCCATTGTATCTTCTTCATTTGTAACTTCAAAACCGTGCTTTTGCCAAGTTTCATCGCTACATTCAAAAATCCACGTACTCATCCCTTTCTCATATTGGTATGTATGTGCTACAATAGTTCCGTGAGGTGTACTTCTAAAGAAATAGGTAAAGGCATCTAAAGGTTTTGTGGAGCCTAACCAAACAAATCGGTTTTTCTTTAATTCTATTTTAGTTCCAAATTCTTTTTGGTATTGCGTTCGAATAGCACTTGCAATTCCGTCAGAAGCTAAAATAATGTCCGAATTAGCAAACTGTGATAAATCATCTACGTTTTGTTCGAAATGCAAATTTACACCTTCTTCAATACAACGTTGTTGTAATAATTGCAAAAGTGTTTTTCGAGAACAACCACAGAATCCATTACCAGCAATGTTTACAGACTCTCCATCACGAGCAACAATAATATCATCCCAATAGGCAAACTGGCTTCGGATTAATTCATACGACTGCATATCTCGTTTTAGAAATTCACCTAAGGTTTCGTCTGAGAAAACCACTCCGAAACCAAAACTATCATCAGGTTTATTGCGTTCGTAAATATCAATTTGGCAATGTGGCATTGCTTTTTTGGTTAATATCGAAAAGTAAAGTCCGCCCGGACCACCACCTATAACTGTTATTTTCATATTTATTTGCATGCGGATAAAAACGGGTTTGCTATAGCAAAACACAGATTTCCGCTGATTTTATTGTTTTTATTGTCTTTTAATGGAGAATATTTCTCCTAATTTACTGTAATTTGAACCTGCTAAACGAGCAACAGGTTTATATGTTTCCAAATTGATTCTGTGATTTTCCTTAAGGATTGAATCGTCAATATGCATAGTAATTATTTTTCCAATGATGATGCAAGCGCCTCCATTTTTATGGTTTTCTATAAAATAATGATGTACCATTTCGCACTCAAAATGTACTAAACTTTCTTTTACTCGTTTTGGTTTGATGTAAATAGCATCAATTGGAGTAACACTTGCTAATTCAAATTCGTCAACATCAGAAACTACAGTTTGAGACGTAGTATTCATTTGTTCTACCACTTCTTCAGTAACTAAATTGACGACAAATTGTTTGTTTTCTAGTATATTATTTAAGGTATCTTTATTTTTGTTTCCTGTTCGAACGGTTGAAAACATTACATGTGGAGGATCTTCACTTACCACATTAAAAAAAGAAAATGGCGCTAAATTATTGATTCCGTTATTATCAATTGTGGAAATCCAACCAATAGGTCTTGGAATTACAGTTCCTGTTAAAAGCTTATATAAAGCAGAAGATTCGGTATCTTTAATATCGAATTGCATATTAATTTGTGTTGTTTCTACAAATTAAGCAATTTATTTGAAATTATTAAAAAAAAGTAATGAAAAAATATATACTATTCAATTATAGTTGCAAATTAATACACATTGTGTTTTTATTTCAACAAAAAATAATCTGCAAGCACTAACGCAGCCATAGCTTCAACTATAGGAACAGCTCTAGGTACGACGCAAGGGTCGTGACGTCCTTTTCCTTGCTGCTCAATGATTTCACCATTTGTTGTTAAAACATCTTGTTTTTGCAATATGGTTGCAACTGGTTTAAAAGCTACTCTAAAATATATATCCATACCGTTAGATATTCCACCTTGAATTCCTCCGGAAAGGTTTGATTTTGTAGTTCCGTCGGCATTGTATAAATCATTGTGTTCACTCCCTTTCATTTTGGCACCACAAAAACCACTACCAAATTCAAATCCTTTTACTGCATTAATTGATAGCATAGCTTTTCCTAATTCCGCATGCAATTTATCAAAAACAGGTTCTCCTAATCCTATAGGAACATTTTGAATCACACAAGTAATAGTGCCTCCTACAGAATCACCTTCTTTTTTGAGTTCTTTAATATAGGCCTCCATTTTTTCGGCTGTGGCCAAGTCGGGACAACGAACAACATTGCTTTCTATTTTTGAAAAATCTAAATCTTGATAAGGTTTGTTTATAAAAATTTCCCCAACCGAAGAAACAAAAGCATTTATTTTAATATTAGGAATAATTTGTTTTGCAATAGCTCCTCCTACTACTCTACTTGCTGTTTCACGCGCAGAACTTCTACCTCCTCCTCTGTAATCACGAATACCATATTTTTGATCATAAACATAATCTGCGTGACTAGGACGATAAGTTTCTTTAATATGTGAATAATCCTCCGATTTTTGATTGGTATTTGGTATAAGAAACCCAATTGGTGTGCCTGTTGTTTTTCCTTCAAAAATTCCTGATAGAAACTGAACCTCATCAGCTTCTTGTCTTTGAGTTACAATATTTGACTGCCCTGGTTTTCTTCGTTGCATTTCGACCTGAATAGCTTGAAAATCTATTTTAATTCCTGGAGGACAACCATCGATAATTCCCCCTAAGGCTTCCCCGTGTGATTCTCCAAAAGTGGTTAACTTGAATAATTTTCCAAATGTATTTCCTGCCATGACTATACCAAATTGATTATATAACAAAAACAAATGTAAGGATAATTTTAAACTAAATAGAAACCAATTCGTTAACAAAAGAATCTAATTCATAGCTATTTTATAACCTTTAGATAATTATTGAATGATGTAAAAGCTGGTATTTTGTATCTCAAATAAGTGTATTTTGAAAAAACGTAAAGTTGAAATTTGTGTAATTTCTGATGTTCATTTAGGAACCTATGGCTGTCATGCTTCAGAATTATTAGATTATTTAGATAGTATAAAACCAAAAATCTTAATTTTAAATGGTGATATCATTGAT
Source organism: Flavobacterium sp. (assembly GCF_035299005.1). Lineage (GTDB taxonomy): Bacteria > Bacteroidota > Bacteroidia > Flavobacteriales > Flavobacteriaceae > Flavobacterium. Next base: position 102,050 of record NZ_DATGXL010000004.1, on the reverse strand, counting down.
ATATGGCAATTTAGAAAATCCTATTTTCCAAAATCGCATTTGAAAGTTGTTAAAAAATTAATCAGTTTTACCTCAAAAGGCACAAAAGTGTATTATATAACAGGAAATCATGATGAAATGTTGCGCAAATTTAGCGATACACATATGGGTAATTTTTCACTAATTGACAAACTAGTTCTAAATTTAGATGGGAAAAAAGCATGGTTTTTTCATGGTGATGTTTTTGATAGTTCTGTACATAGTGCAAAATGGATTGCTAAACTAGGAGGTTATGGATATGATTATTTGATTTTATTAAATAGGTTTATAAATTGGTGCTTGATGAAACTTGGAAAAGAGCCTTATTCTCTTTCTAAAAAGATTAAAGGAAGTGTCAAAAAAGCAGTAAAATTTATTTCCGATTTTGAAACTACAGCTACAGAAATTGCAATAGAAAATAATTATGATTTTGTTTGTTGTGGACATATTCATGAGCCTAAAATGATTCATCAAACTACAAAAAAAGGCAGCACTTTATATTTGAATAGTGGCGATTGGATTGAGAATTTAACTGCTTTAGAGTACAATAAAAAACGTTGGAAATTATACCATCACAAAAAAATAGAAAAAATAAGTGAGGAAGAATATTTTGAATTAGAAACCAAACTAAGCGATCAATTGATAGATTCTTTATTATTTTCTAAATAATTTAATTATTTTGTTATATTAGCAACATAATTAAACCCTTTTTATGAAAAAAACAGCTCTTTTAACAACCCTACTAACTTCAATACTTTTTATTTCTTGTTCTAGTGATGAATCTGGAACTGGGAGTAACTTTGAGACACCTTTAACAATTGGAAATTACTGGACTTATGATGTAGAAGGTCAAGCTGGAATCACTAGAGATTCTTTGTATATTTCTAATGACACTGTAATAGGTTCAAATACCTACAAAAAATTTAAAACTGAAAATGATATTACCACTGGTTTTTATTCATCAGCATTGAGAAATAATGGAGTTCGAGTATCAGATGATAAGTTAAAACTTTCTGGAGATTTATCATTAGCTTCTGGTCAAACATTACCGATTGCGGTAGATTTAACACTTAGTGATTTTGTTATTTTTAATAAAAACGCATCAAACAATCAAGCTTTAAATTCGTCTCCAAAAACAGGCACAATCCAACAAACCGTTAGTGGTTATCCATTAAATATAAATTATTCTTTACAATCATATGGAGGAGAAACTTTAGCCTCATTTACTTCACCAAACGGTGATGTATATACTGATGTGAAGACAACCAAGATTAAGCTTAATGTAGAGATCACGACAACTATATCTGGATTTCCTATAACCGCATTAGCTTCACAAGACGTTTTAGTTTCTACACAATATTTAGCCGATGGGATTGGTGTTGTATATACTAATACTGTAACATCATACAGCTTAAATTCACTTGTAGCTACACAATTAGGTGTTCCGGCTACCAATTCACAAACTCAAGAAGAATTTTTAGATACTTATTTAGTTAATTAGGCGTTAAAAGTACGATTTGGCATAATCCTTGTAGAATTTTTTCTACATTTGTAAAAACACATTTATATGAAAAAAGTAATTTTATCGGCTTTTATGCTACTAGGATTAGCATTCAGCGCACAAGCACAGGACATTTCTAAAAACGCACTAGGTTTACGCTTAGGTGATAATGATGGTTTTGGAGGTGAAGTTTCTTATCAAAGAGGTTTGGGAGACAATAATCGTTTAGAATTAGATTTAGGTTGGAGAAACAGTAATGATGTAGATGCTATTAAATTAGCTGGTTTATATCAATGGGTTTGGAACATTGATGGAGGTTTTAACTGGTATGCCGGTGTAGGTGGTGGAGCTGGTAGCTGGAGTTATGATGTCAATGGAGTTAGTGATAGTGGTGCTGTTTTATTTGCAGCTGGAGATGTTGGTATCGAATATAATTTTGATTTTCCACTTCAACTTTCATTAGACATTAGACCAGAAATATATTTCAATTCAGATGATTGGAGAGAAGACAATTTTGGACCAGATATCGCATTAGGTATTCGTTACAAATTTGACTAATTACAATAAAAAAAGGCTCCAAATAAGGAGCCTTTTTTTATTGTACTATTTTGATGCTATTTGTTTTTGGTATAATTGTAATACAATATGGTGAAGTTAATCCCATAGTCACCATTTCACCTTTATTTGGAACTATTTCAGTCTTTGTTACTAAAAGTATCTTATTTTCCCAAGTAATTTTTTCAACATCAATTTCAAAACCACCAGATGTTTTCTGTCCTTGATAAAGTACTATAACATCATTTTCTTTAAAATTAACAACTACTAACTTATTAAATTCTGATTCGTCAATTTTTAAGGTTTCAATCAATTTTATATAATCCTCATTATTTGTAATATGCAAATAACCCGCATTTTCTGTTCCTCCGTTAGTACTTTTATAAATAGTAGAAAACGAGGTATTTGTAACCACTGGTTTAGGAACTGCACAAGAAGTTAAAATTAAAATAAAAAAAGGTATCAATTTATTCATTTTTGGATTGGATTGCTTGGTAATAAACTTGTTCATATAATGGCATAATTTGTTGAATATCAAATAATTTTGCCGTTTCTAAAGCGTTAACTTTAAATTGTTTTAGTTTTTCTTTGTCTTTTAACAAATCAATCGCATCCTGACTCATTTTTGCGACATCACCTACGTTGCTTAAATATCCTGAAAAACCATCTTTGTTTACTTCTGGTAAACCGCCCGAATTACTCGAAATAACAGGCACTCCACATGCCATAGCCTCTAAAGCTGCTAAACCAAAACTTTCGGTTTCTGAAGGTAATAAAAACAAATCAGAATAAGACAAAATTTTATCAATTTCATTACTGTTCCCGAAGAAAATTACTTTGTTTTGAATGCCTAGTTGATTACATAAATATTCTGCATTCTCTTTTTCGGGACCTTCTCCTACCATCATTAATTTCGAAGGTATTTCTTTTTGAATTTCGAAGAATATCTTTACTATATCTTCAATTCGTTTTACTTTTCTGAAATTGGATATATGAGTAATAATCATTTCATTTTCACATGCCATTAACGAGCGGTGACAAGCAATATTTTCAATTGGTTTGTCTTTAGTTAATTCGATGAAATTTGGAATAACTACAATTTCTTTTTTGATATCAAAAAGGCGGTAAGTATCGTCTTTTAAACTTTGTGAAACACTGGTTACTACATCAGATTTATTAATACTAAAGCTTACAGCAGGCTTGTAGAAAGGATGATTTCCTACTAAAGTAATATCTGTACCATGTAAGGTCGTTACCATTGGAATATGAATTCCTTCATCTGCTAACATCTGTTTAGCCATATAACCTGCATAGGCATGAGGAATAGCATAATGCACATGTAACACATCGATTTTATACAATTTAACCATATCGACCAACTTGCTCGAAAGTGCTAATTCATAAGGTTGATAATGGAATAAAGGATATTCTGGAACGTGAACTTCATGATAATGCACATTAGGGTTCAACAAGGCTAAACGCACAGGTTGACTATAGGTTATGAAGTGAATTTCGTGACCTCTTTTCGCTAATTCTAAACCTAATTCTGTGGCTACAACTCCACTTCCTCCAAATGTAGGATAACAAACTATAGCAATTTTCATGTATGTAAAATTTGAAATAAAATTACCATTTCTATTATTGGTAATTATAAAACATTTGTTAATTTATTTTTTGAAAGCCGATTCGTAGGTTTCAATCCAATCTGCAACAGAGATTTTTTTTACTAACTCACCTATCAATTCAAAAGGAATATTTTCTGGTTTTTTGATTCGTAAACAGCTCTTACCTATATCTAATTTTTGCTTAGAGTGTTTTGGATATTCTGTTACAAACCAATCATATAATTCAGGCTTAGCATAAATACCCATGTGGTAAAAGTTAATACTGTTTTTTTGACTAGCAAATGACATAAAAGGCAAAGGCAATTCCGGTGTACAATGATAACCCGCTGGATAAATTGAATGTGGCACAAAATAACCTATCATACCATATCCAATTCCTTCTTGAAATCCTTCTGGGAGATTTTCTAAAATTACTTTTCTTAATTTTTGCAACGCTTCTCTTCTATCGTCAGGAGCTTCGTTGATGTATTGTTCTACTGTAGTTGCTTTTGATGTCATTTTTATAGTTGAATTGTTAATAAATTATAGGTTTAATAATTACTCGATTATACTTTCATATATCACTTTTTGAATATTTTCTCTAATATTCTCCTTTGATAATTTGTTTGTAGCATTTGAATCGGGGTATGTTCTGTTTGATAAAAAAACATATACTATTTCCTTTTCCGGATCCGCCCATGTCATGGTTCCTGTAAAGCCAGTATGCCCAAAACTTGTTAACGATACACAACCGCAAGTTGGCCCTTCATTTCCTAATTGTGGCTTATCAAAACCAACTCCTCTTCTATTTCCATCTTTACAAAAATAACAGGTGTTAAATTTTTGCAAGGTTGCCTCAGTAATAAATTGCATTCCACCATAATTCCCTTTTTGCAAATACATTTGCATCACTTTGGCAATGTCTAGCGCATTAGAGAATAATCCAGCATGACCCGAAATTCCACCTTGCATGGCAGCGGCCATATCATGTACATAACCATGTACAGGTTGGTATCTGAAGTAGTTATCATTTTCGGTTGGAACCACTACACTCCTATCAAAATAATGCAATGGATTATAGGTTATCGAAGTAGCTCCTAACTGATTATAAAAATTATTTTTTGCTAAGTATTCCAACGTTTTTCCATTTTGTTTTTCCAAATACTCTTTAAATAGTATAAACGAAAAATCACTGTATTTGTATTGTTTTTTGGATAATAACTCACTATCAGCAATAATTTTAATAATGGTATCATTATAATCTCTTCTTAAGTATAAATCTTCAGCCACTTTTAATTGAAATTCCACTGTTGGACGAGTCCTATAATATTTTTCACTAGGCTTATTTAAACTATCTAATGTAGCTTTATAAAACGGAATCCATGGTTGAAAACGCGCTTGATGTGTTAACATATCTAAAACGGTTGCATCTTCTTTGTTTGAACCTTTAAAAACTGGTAACATCATTTTTAATTTGGATTCCAAGGTTAAATTTCCTTTGTCAAATTCTTGCATAATATTTGGCAACGTTCCAATAATTTTTGTTAGCGAAGCAATATCATACAAATCAGTATTTTGTACTTTGGTAGCACCATCTTCATAGGTATGATTTCCAAATGATTTTTGATAAACTACTTTTCCTTTTCTGGCGACAACAACTTGTAATCCTGGCGTCATTTTTTTATCGATAGCATATTTTGCAATCGAGTCAATTTTTGTTAAAATTTTAGAATTCATTCCTACATTTTCAGGAATTTCAAAACCTAATCGTTGAATGGCTAATGTTTCAATTCCTTCATTCACTTTAAAATGTTCCTCAATAGAAACTGGTAATTTACCTTTTGAACCAATAGCTCCAAAAATTACTTGTGGTACAACTGTTTGGGCAATTGCATTGTTTTGGTACCCAACAATTATAGTTTCTACCGATTCAAAATTTTTAATGGTTAATAAAGAATAAGGTTTAGTAAAAAATGTCAAAATCACATCATTCTGCTTTGCAATTTGATTAATCCAAAGTAATTCTCTAAACGTTAAGTTATGGTTTCTCCATGCCCCATCTGATTTGTGATATCCAATAATTACCTTAGTATAATCTTGCAACTCTACTAAAACTGAATCTAAATTTTTAGAAGTAATTTCTGTTACATTAGCATAACTTTTTAACTTTGTGACAAACACTTCAGAACTATCGTTTCCTAATTTTACATAAGCTATTTTTTCTTTATCCAATTGTGCTATAGGAATTGATTTCGTTTCATTCTTAATTACTGTCACTGCATTTTCATACAACTGGTAATTCAAGGCATCATATTCCACTGTATTCAAATCATTATACAAATTCTCTAAAACAATTGGCTGATAGTTTTGTAAATTTGCTTTGTATTTATATGCTAGAATCTTTTTAACTGAGTAAGCCAAACGTTCTTCTGTTAATCTACCATCTGCTTTTGCTTCATTAAACTTTTTAATAGCAACTGGCACATTTTCGGCAAAAAGCAATATGTCATTTCCTGCTAAAAAAGCTTCTAAATCAATATCACCTGGTTTTTTAAAATTACTTGCACCTTTCATATTCAAAGCATCAGTAAAAATTAAACCATTAAATTGTAGTTCATTTTTCAAAATATTGGTTACTACATTATAGGATATTGATGTTGGATAATTTTCTCTTGGTTCTATGCTTGGCACATTTAAATGCGCTACCATTACACTTGTTAATCCATTTTTAATTAATTCTTTATAAGGATACAACTCAACATCATCCAATCGATTTTTATCAAATTGCACGGTAGGCAATGTATGATGAGAATCGGTAGAAGTATCGCCGTGGCCAGGAAAATGTTTTGCTGTTGCATAAACACCTTCGTCTTGTAACCCTTTCATTAAAGCCAAAGCACGAAGAGTTACATTTTCCTTTGTTTCGCCAAATGAACGATTGCCAATAATTGGATTTTTAGGATTAGTATTAATATCTACAACTGGCGCAAAATTGAAATGAATTCCCATTCTCTTTGATTGCTTTGCCATTTGATTTCCAGTTTTTTCAATCAATTTCATATCTTGAATAGCACCAAGCGTCATATTCCATGGATAACGATAAGTAGAATCTAATCGCATGCTCAAACCCCATTCAGCATCTATTCCGATAAATAAAGGCACTTTTGATTTTGCTTGATAACGATTGGTTAATTTTGCTTGACGTACAGGACCTCCTTGAAAAAAGATCAAACCACCAATTTTATTTTCTTCAATTAGCTTATCTATTGATTTATTATGCGCTTCATCTTTGTTCGAATAAGCTGCTACCATAAACAATTGTCCTACTTTTTCATCAAAAGAAAGTTGGTTATAAACGCTATCTACCCAAACTTCTTGTGAAAGATTGGATTTTTTTTGTCCAAATGAAACAATTGAAAAAAGTATAAAAATAAGTATATATCGCATGAAATCAGGGTTTTGTGTAATAAAAAAATCATCATTAAAATTGGTTTAATGATGATTTTCAAATATAGTTTAAATATTCGTTTTAGAAAAATCTATTATGCCAACTTTCGCTAGCAGGAACTTCCCAAAAATCTTGCCATTCTCCTACAGTGTTTACTAAATTATTAAAAACAATTGTATTGGCTGAAACAGCTTTTTCTTTTGCTAACTTCTTAAATTCAATTAGCGGTTTAAAAGCTACATGCTCACCCATTTTAAAGGTTACATTCATTTTATCCAATAAATCAACCCCATACTTTTGTTCTAGATTTTGAATAAACTGTACCGAAGCATCGATTGAACAACCCGTTGCAGGCTGGACTTCTTGATTAACCGCAATAATAATAAAACGATTGTATTTTGTTACAAAAGAAGCCTCAAGATGTTGTCCGTGTGAAGTCCAATTCTCTAAAAAAGCAATCAAATCTTTTTCAATATCTTGTATTTCTTCATCCGAAAATTTTCTATTAGATTGGTAAATCCAAATTTTGGATTCTTCGGGTAATGTATCAAATGGTACGTACATTGCTATTTTTTTATGATATCTGTAACTACTTTATATGTAACAAATTTTGATAATTTAGCATCAAACAATTCTAATTCATAGTAATATACTTCTAAACTATCATTTGTTTTTAAAACTTTATCTGTTAATAAGAAAGCGTTTTCAAAACTACTTAATAAAATAAATTGATTCATTTTTCCTGATGCTTCTTTAACTGAAAAAGTCATAAATTGTTCTGATTTAATTTCAGTTAATTTTCCTGAAATCATAGCGTCTGGCTCATCTTCAACAACCGCATCTTCATCACCAGAATCATCTCCTAACATGGCCATAAAAACATCTGGACATTTTGCTCCCATTTTTAAACCAATATCATATCCTAACTCTTCCATTTTTTTATCGTTAGTGATTATGTTCTTACCATAATATTTTTCAACATCTTTTTCATATTTATTGATTGCTTCTAGAATACACAATCCTAAAGTCATCTCCATGTTATCTCTAGTAACTTCTTGTTTGCTTGCACATTCGCAACCCACATCAGACATTTTGTCGATCAATTGTTCTTTTGTTAATTTTTGTGCAAAAATTGAACTAGAAGTAAGTAATAATAGTAATAGTAATTTTTTCATACGTTTAAGTTTTAGTTTTTTCTCTTGAATTATTTTAAATGTGTATTGCCAAGAGCAAAAACAATACCACTTATTTTTTTAGTTTTTTACGATATCAGTAGCTACTTTCTGCGTAATAAATTTGTTTAATTTGGGATCATACAATTCTGCCTCGTAATAAGAAACTTTAACCAAATCATTTACTTTTAAAACTTTATCTGTTATTAAGAAAACATTCTCAAAACTCTGCAATATCACAAAATGATTTACTTTTCCTGAACTTTCTTTTACAATAACATATAGATAGCCATCAATTTTAGTTTCAGTAAAAGCTCCCGAAATATTCAAATCTTCTTCATCTTCAGTACTCACATCAATGCCATTATCTTCTGCAATTTTGTTCATTAATTCTTCATCATTTAGCAATTTTTCCATGATTTCTGGACAAATATCCATCATTTCACCTCCAATATCTTCTCCTACGTTTTCAATTAACTCAGAATCAATTGATTTTTTATTATACACTTTAAAAACTTCTGCTTTATTTGCATTAATAGCTTCTAACATACATAATCCTAAAGTTACTTTTAGTTTTCTTGGTTCTATTTTGGCTTTATTTGTACAAGTACAAGTGGTTTCGGTAAGCTTTTTTATTAACTCTTGTTTCTTAGTAGATTGACTAAAAACAACATTGGTGATTAAAAAAAATAAAACAATTAATTTTCTCATCTGCTAATTATAAATCTTGTGCGTTTGCAATTAATTCGGCAACGTCAAGCACTTTAACAGAATCTTCTTTCTCTTTGTGTTTGATACCGTCTGTCAACATTGTGTTACAGAATGGGCATCCCGCAGCAATAATTTCAGGTTGTGTGTCTAAAGCATCTTCAGTTCTTTCAATATTGATGTCTTTATTTCCTTTTTCTGGTTCTTTAAACATTTGTGCTCCACCAGCGCCACAGCACAATCCATTGGCACGAGAACGTTTCATTTCAACTAATTCAGCATCTAACTTTTGAATTAATTCTCTAGGAGCTTCATATACATTATTGGCTCTTCCTAAATAACAAGGGTCGTGAAAAGTAATACGTTTTCCTTTAAATTGTCCTCCTTCAATAGTTAATTTACCTTCATTTAATAAAGATTTTATAAATTCAGTATGATGTAAAACTTCATACTTTCCTCCTAACTCAGGATACTCATTTTTTAAAGTATTGAAACAATGTGGACATGCAGTAACAATGCGTTTTACTTCATAAGCATTCATTACTTCAATATTAGTCATGGCTTGCATTTGAAACAAGAATTCGTTTCCTGCTCTTTTTGCTGGATCACCAGTACAACTTTCTTCTGTTCCTAAAACAGCAAAAGAAACATTCGCTCTGTTTAATATTTTAACAAAAGCTTTTGTGATTTTTTTTGCTCTATCATCAAAACTTCCTGCACATCCTACCCAAAACAAAACATCAGGTTGCTTGCCTTGTGCCATCATTTCGGCCATTGTAGGAACTATTAAATTTTCTGACATATTAAAATATGTTTAATTGTTAAATTGCTGAATTATTTATTGGAATTTACTGTAAATTACTCGTGATGTTCATCGTCAAAAACTTGTATAGTAACTTCTTTATCTACTAAATCTGTAAATTTCCCTCTATATCGAGTTGCTTTAACCAAGTGATTGTCAATCCAGTGATAGTTTCCTCCTCTTGGTTTACCCATTAACATTCCATGGTATTTAAATCCATGTAATTTTAACCAAGCTTCTGTAACTTCTCTATGTGCTTCTGTTCTTGACGTAAAAAAGAAAATAATATGTCCTTCATCATACCATTTATTTAAAGTAACTAAAGCATCTGGATAAACCGCTGCTGTAACCATTCGCTCTGGCTCTTCATTTGGAATATCGTCACAGATAGTTCCGTCAATATCAATTAAATAGTTTTTAATTCCTTCTGGTAATATTGGACTCAATTGTTCACCATTTACAGATATTGCCTGCAATTTCCCTTCGATTTCTTCTTTTTTCATGCTATTATTAATTGTTGTGTGTTATTCTTCGTTTGCCCAATTCAACCTATCCATTTGGTTATATTGCCATGGTGCGCCATTGTTTTCAATATTTGTCATCACATTATTCAATTCTGTAGGAGCAGCACTTTGTTCCATTACTAAATAACGGCGCATATCAATTATGATTGAAAGCGGACTAATATTAATTGGACACTCTTCAACACAAGCATTACAAGAAGTACAAGCCCATAATTCTTCTGTTGTGATATAATCGTTTAACAATGATTTTCCATCATCTACAAACATTCCTTTATTTGAATCGATATTTTTACCAACTTCTTCAAGTCTATCTCTAGTGTCCATCATTATCTTTCTAGGAGATAATTTTTTACCCGTTTGATTCGCTGGACACGATGAAGTACATCTTCCACATTCGGTACAACTATAGGCATTTAATAATTGAACCCAATTTAAATCCTGCACATCAGAAGCGCCAAACTTTGCTGGAACCGCATCTGGATTTGCTGGTGCTGCAAATGGATCAGCATTTGGATCCATCATTAATTTTACTTCATTAGTTACACTTTCTAAGTTATCCAATTTTCCTTTTGCGTTTAAATCTGCATAAAAAGTGTTTGGAAATGCCAATAAGATATGTAAATGCTTTGAAAAATATAAATAGTTCAAGAAAATTAAAATTCCAATGATGTGTAACCACCAAGCTCCTCTTTCAATAATTACAACTAAACCTTCACTCATTCCATTAAAAAGAGGGGCAAAGAATTGAGAAACTGGAAAACTACCTGCTTGGCTGTAATGACCTATTCCTAAATTTTGTAAATGTAAATCAGCCGCATTCATTAATAAGAATAATGACATCAATACCATTTCAAAATATAAAATATAATTGGCATCGTTTCTAGGTTTTCCATTCAAATCTGAACTTGCAAAACGACCCAATTTTGTAACATTTCTTCTTATCCAGAAAACTACTACCGATACTAAAACCAACAAGGCTAATATTTCAAATGAACCAATTAATACATCATATAAAATGCCCATAAAAGACAAAACACGATGTGTTCCAAAAAGACCATCGATTATAATTTCTATTACTTCAATATTGATGATTACAAATCCTACATACACAATAATATGCAAAAAACCAGCAATTGGTCGTTTAACCATTTTGGACTGTCCTAAAGCTACCATCGTCATATTTTTCCATCGCTCTGAAGAATTATCAGTTCGATTTACATCACGTCCTAACTTAATATTTCGGATTAATTTTTTAACATTAAGTGTAAAATAACCCACACCTATAGCTAAAAGCAATGCAAAGAAAATATTATCTAAAAAATTCATATTGAGGAGATTTTACTTTTTAATTGTATCGTTTACTGGGGCAACATAAGGTTTGTTTTTCTTACCAAACAAAGAAACATTTACATATCTTGTTGGGTTTAAACGCAAATCTTGTAATAATAATTCTAGCTCTTTGGATGTTTTAGCAAAATTATTATACATTGTTTCGTCTTTCATTAATTTACCCATTGTTCCTTTTCCTTGCTCCATATCAGCCATTAACTTGTCGACATTAGCCAAGGTTTTCTCTAAATTCTTAACGGTTTGGCCTAAGTTAGCATTAGCCAAAGAATCTGACATTTTAGAAAAATTTGCAGCTGTTTTATCAAAATTGCTTAATGTTGAATTTATTTTTGATTTGTTATCAGCAATTAAACCATTAATATTTTTTGAGGCTACACTAAATTCCGACAATGTTTTGTTTAATTCAGCAATACTGTTCTTAAGGTTTTGCTTGGTTTGTGTATCTAACACATCATTAACATTGGTAAATAACACATCCGCATTTTCAAGTAATTTTTGAATTTTTGCTTGGAGTGGTTCTAATTGTTGAGCTAAAGCATCTGTTAATCCTAATTTACTTGAGGCTTGTAAATAATCTCCTGATACAGCCAAGTTTGAATCTTTATCATTTGGAATAATAACAATTACTTTCCCTCCTAATGGAGAAGAACCTTGAAGTTCAGCAATACTTGTTTTTGAAATTGGATAATCGGAAGTGATTGACATTTCAACTAATACTTTTTTACTATCTAAAAAAGAATATGAATTTACTCTTCCCACAGGAACTCCTTTTATTGTTATAGTTGATGAAGGGGCTAATCCTTCAACAGATTCAAAAATAACATACAACTTGTTGTTGTTATCAAAAAGATTCTTTCCTTTTAAAAAATTATATCCCCATATAAACAAGACAATGGATACAATTACAAGGACAGCGGTTTTAATTTCTTTAGTTAGTTTCAAAGCGAAATAAATTTTTAACAAAAATAAACTTTTATTTTATTTTATCGCATCTGCAAGGTTTATTTTTATTCCGTCTTTATAAGCAACAATGTAGGCTGATGAGTAGCCTTTTTTCTTAGCTTCATCTAATCGTTTTTTAGCTTCTTCATATTGTGCTTCCTCACTGTAAAAATACTTGAACAATTTACCTGAAGTTTCCACTGATATAGGTTTTAATCCTTTAAAATTTTGCGGAACTGTTTTTAATTTTTTTGAACTAGCAGCAATTTGAATTTTATATACAATTACTTTATTTACTTGTTTTTCAACTGGTTTTGACTGCTCTTTTTCAACTGGTTTATCTTCAATAGGAGTTGTTTTAACTGGTTCTTTTTCTTTAACCTCTGGTTCTTTTGAAGGATTAAAGAACTCTTTTTTGTATTCTATAATTGCACCCGAAATTGCTTCAGCTAATTTATCTTGACCTGATTCAGAATTTAAAAATGCGCCTTCTTCCTTATTGGAAACAAATCCCATTTCAATTAGAACACGCGGCATAGTAATTTGTCTTAACACTAGAAATCCTGCCTGCTTAACTCCTCTATTTTTGTTACTGGTTTTTTTGGTAAAAAATTGCTGAACATTTCCAGCTAATTCAATACTTTGGTCTAAATATTCTTCTTGCAAAATAGAGATTCCAATTACTGATTCAGGAGATTTTGGGTCAAAACCATCATATTTTACCTTATAATCTGATTCTAAAGTAACTACCTCATTTTCAGCTTTTGCCACTTCTAGATTTGATGCGTTTCTTGTAATTCCCATTACGTAGGTTTCATTTCCTGATGCGGCTTCACTTTTATTTGCATTACAATGCATTGAAACAAAAATACTTCCTTTGGATTTATTGGCAATTTTAGCTCTTTGTTGCAATTCTATAAAAACATCTGTTTGTCTAGTGTACACCACTTCTATTTGAGGGTCTTTTTCTAAAATAGCACCTACTTTCAAAACGGTTTTTAATGCAATATTTTTTTCAATATTTCCATGATAAACAGCACCATAATCTTTTCCGCCGTGGCCTGCATCTAAAACTACTTTAAATTTTGTGGTTTGACTAAAACCAAACGCAACATTGAGTACTACAAGAAGTGAGGCAATTTTATATATCATAATCGTTATTTATTCTCAAAAGTTACAATATAAGCTGATTTATAACCTTTCTTTTTTGCTTCTTCTAACAATTTTTTACACGCATCAAAATCAGTTTCATCGCCATAAAAATATTTGTACAACTTGTTTTCATGGGTGTAAGAAATATTTTTTAATCCTTTAAAGTTAGCTGGCTTTGTATCTATTAATTTAGTTCCTGCTTCAAGTTGTACTTTATAATGTGTCGTTTTATCATTAACAGCAATATTATTATCTGTTGGAATTGTATTCTCTGGAGCTACAACCACTTCTTCTTGAACATCAAGAGGCAATGCTATTTCTGAAGGGCTAAAAAAAGTATTTTTATAAGTTATAATTGAATTTGCAATAGACTGCGCCAATTCTGCTTTACCTTCTTCTGAACTTAAATATTTAGCTTCTTCAGGATTGGAAACAAATCCTAATTCAATCAAAACACCTGGCATTACTGTTGCGTCTAAAACCCATAATGGTTGTTGGTGCACGCCTTTGTCTTTTCGATTTAATTTTGTTTTAAAACCATCTTGAATTAAACTTGCTAATTCAATACTTTGGAGTAATGATTCCTCTTGCATAATTTTTAATCCTATTAGTGTTTCAGGATTGTTTGGATCAAAACCTTTATATTTTGTTTTATAATCAGCTTCTTGAAAAATTACGGCATTTTCAGTTTTTGCAATTTCTAAGTTGGTTCCTGTTCTCGACATTCCCATTACTAAGGTCATTGAACCATAAGGTACAGCAGTTGTCGTTGAATTACAATGTACTGAAACAAATAAATTTGCTTTGGCTCTATTAGCAATATTTGCACGCTCTCTTAATTCAATAAAAACATCTGTTTTTCTTGTATAAACAAGAGCAACATCATTATACGCTTCTAATAACTTACCCACTCTAAGCACCACATCTAATGCTATTTCTTTTTCCTTAAGTCCGTTTTTCATGGCACCTGGGTCTTTTCCTCCATGACCAGCGTCTAAAACTACCTTAAATTGATTAGAACTTTGTCCATAATTTGGGATAAAAGCAAATAACAAAACTGCTAAAAGTACATATTTGATAGTGTTTTTATAGATCATAAAACAAATGAAAAGTATTATAAGTTATAATTTTATTAAAACATTATTTTTGCAAAAAAATATATGTAAGTTTGACACTTCAAAAAGTAAGCCAAATTTTTACAAAAATACTATTAAAAGCATTGCGTACAAAGTTATTTCATATCGTTTTTTCAGTAATTTTTCTAACAATAGGAACTACACAGGTATTTTCTCAAGAAATTAAGATTACAGACACCATCAAAATAGAGTCTTTATCCCTTATAAAACCTAAAGATTCTACCGCAATTGACTCCTCAAAAAAGAAGAAACCTTTTTTGGATGGTGTGGTAAATATGAAGGCAAAAGATTATGAAAAATTAGACCAAAAAAAGAAACAAATTACACTTTATAACGAAGCCGAAATCTACTATACCGATTTTGAGTTAAAGGCTGGAAAAATTGTAATGGACTATGAAAAAAATCTGGTTTACGCAGGAAGACTGAAAGATTCTACTGGCAAATACATCCAAAGACCTGTTTTTACACAAGGAAGTAATGTAGTTGAGCCCGATTCGATTGTTTTTCATACCAAAACAAAAAAAGCATTAGTTTGGAACTCTAGAACGAAACAAGGCGAGTTAAATATTAAAGCAGAAATTTCAAAAAGAGAAAACGATTCAGTGTATTTTATGAAAAATGCACGTTTAACCACTTCCAAAAACATAGAAGACCCAGAATATTATTTTTTAGTTCGAAAAGTAAAATTTGTTCCTAAAAAGAAAGTAGTTGCTGGATTAACAAATATGGTTATTGCTGATGTACCTACACCAATTGGGCTTCCGTTTGCATATTTTCCGATGACGGAAGAAAGCACATCTGGTTTTATATTACCCACCCCTGGGCAAAACAATAGGCAAGGATATTTTCTACAAAATGGAGGATACTATTTTGCTTTAAGTGATTACTACGATTTAGCAGTTTTAGGAGATTATTACACTAATGGGAGTTATGGATTACGAGCCGAAAGCAGTTATGCCAAACGGTATAAATTTAGTGGTAGATTCAATTTTAGATTTGAAAATAACATTCAAAGTGAAAAAGGTTTTCCTGATTATGTAAAGTCTAAGCAATATAATATTCAATGGTCGCATAGTCAAGATGCAAAAGCGGCGGCTAATTCACGTTTTTCAGCTTCGGTAAATTTAGGAAGTAGCCAATACTACAGACAATCTATCAATATGAACAATGTTGGATCGAGTTTGAACAACAACTTGAGTTCATCTATTTCATTTTCTAAAACATTTCAGACCGTACCACAGGTGAATATGTCGTTATCTGCAACACATTCACAAAACACCAACACAGAACAAATTGATATGACGCTTCCTACTTTACAAGCAAGTGTTGATCGTATCTATCCTTTTGCTCCAAAAGATGGTGTTAAAAAAGGATTTTTCAAAAACATCAATTTGCAATATAACGTAAGAGGAGAAAACCGAATCAAAACAGCTGATTCATTATTCTTCAAACCGCAAATGTTTAGAGATGCTAAGACGGGTTTTCAACATACTATTCCAATCAATACCAACTTTAAAGTATTCAAATATTTTAGTGTTTCTATGGGTGCTGCATACAATGAAGTTTGGGCTTTTAATACAATTCAAAAATACTTCAGCACCATTGAAAACAAAGTTGTTACTGAAGATCAAAAAGGATTTGAAACCTTTAGAACCTATAATTTTTCAGCAGGAATTGGAACCACTATTTATGGAACATTCAATTTTGGTGAAGATAAAAAAATCCAAGCTATACGCCACGTAATGCGTCCTAACGTTTCCTATGGTTATACACCAAGTTTTGAAAAATATTATGACACCTATGCTATCGATGCTACAGGATTAACTACTGCCGAATATACTAAATTTGATGGTGGATTATTTGGTGCGCCTGGAAAAAACTACTCAAATAGTTTAGGATTCTCGTTAAGTAATACTTTTGAGGCCAAAATGCAGGATAAAGAAAGTAAAAAAGGTGAAACTAAAAAAGTGATGCTTTTAAACAACTTAAACTTTTCTACGAGTTATAATTTAGCAGCCGATTCATTAGCTTGGTCACCGATGCGTGTTAGTGGTGGAACACAATTGTTTAAACAAAAAATGAATGTGAATTTTGGCGCTACATTAGACCCATATGCTATTGATAACTCAGGAAGACGAATTGAAAAATTCAATATTGATAATGGTGGTAGTTTGTTCCGTATGACAAGTGCTAATATGACATTAAATTATTCGTTTTCTAGTACAGATGGCGAGAAAAAAACCAATAAACAAAACCAACAAAACGGCGGAACTGGAGATGATTTATTTGGAACCAGTACAGATTTAAGTGATTCACGTCAAAGTTTATTTGATAAAGATAAAGAGGGCGAAAAAGAAGAAAGTTCAAATGAATGGTACAACACCAAATTACCTTGGGATTTACGATTGGCCTATTCAGTTACCTATAACAACAGTAATCGTCAAAATGAGATTTCTTCAAACTCATTGATGGCATCAGGAAATGTAGAATTGGCACCACGTTGGAAAGTGGGCTTCTCTTCTGGGTATGATTTTAAACAAAAAGGTGTTACATTTACCCAATTGCGTTTTGAGCGAGATTTAGAAAGTTGGCGCATGAGTTTCAACTGGGTTCCTTTTGGTACCAATACATATTGGGGTTTCTTTATAGGAATTACATCATCTGTATTGAGTGATATTAAATATGATAAACGTCAATTACCTGATAGAGTATTTTAATTAGATTATAGAAATTGAATTAGCTATGAAAAAAATAATTTATACCGACAAAGCTCCTGCTCCTATTGGACCTTACAACCAAGCTGTTTTGGTAGGAAACACATTATACACATCTGGTCAGATTGCTTTAGACCCAGTTACAATGGAGTTGGTTTTAGACGATATAGAAACCGAAACCATGCAAGTAATGGAAAACATGAAAGCCGTTTTAGCCGCAGTCGACATGACCTTTGAAAACGTAATTAAAACCTCTATTTTCATTATGAATATGGGCGATTTTACACGAATAAACGCTGTATATGCCCGTTATTTTGACGAAAGCACTGCACCTGCGAGAGAAACCGTTCAAGTAGCATGTTTACCTAAAAACGTAAACATAGAAATTTCAATGATAGCGATAAAATAAATTTGTAACGTTTTATACTATGAAATCCTCACATTTTTTTGTGGGGATTTTTTGATAAAGTAATTCTTTAAGCTGTTATTATTTTTCCTAATTTTGATAAAAGCTACTTATAGTACCAATCTAACCGATTTTGGGTTTATAGGTGAATGTATGTAGCACATATATATAAGTTAGCAGTAACTTTTTCAGCCCAAAAATATGAAATTAAAAAAAACATTGATTTTAATATTTATTTTGATAATTACATTTACGTATTCTCAAGAAAAATATGTTGAAAAATATCCAAACGGAAATTTGAAAGTTGAAGGATTTCTTGTTGGTAAAACTTTAGACAGCATTTATAAAGAATATTACGAAAATGGAAATATAAAAACTGAAGGTTTTTATAAAAATTGCGAATATAAAACTAATCACATATCAATTTATTCATCACTACAAACTTGTGGAAGAATAAATATTAAAGATTCTATTAATACTGGGAAGTATCACGGAACTTGGAAAAATTATTATGAAAATGGAACATTAAAAAGTGTTTTCAACTATCATTGCAGTTTTTTGCAAGGTAACAATTACACATATTACGAAAATGGAAATTTAGAAAGTATTGAATTTTATAATGGTGGAAATTTATTAACATCAATAGAATATTATGAAAATGGTTTTGTAGCTAAAAATTCACTTTACACTTATACTCATAACAAAAAAGAAAGTAGAAACTTAAAAACTACAAGAGAATTGGAGTATTATGAAAATGGTAATCTAAAAATTCAAAGAGAAGTTATTGAAAAGGAAAAAGATGTGGAAATAGAAACCGTAAAAGAATATTACCAAAATGGTTTTCTAAAATCCGAAACAGAATTAATAGACTTGGACAAAAATGGAATTTATAGAGAATATTATGAAAATGGAAATGTAAAATATGAAGGGAAATTTCAAAATGACAAACCTATTAAAAAACAATATTTTTACAACGAAAATGGTAAACAAAATAAAATTGAATATTGGAAAAACTATAAACTAATAAAAACTGAAATAAAATAAAGCTACTGCTAACTAGCGTTTGGCAAGATTGCGAACTTTGCAGTAAATACACGTTTTTCCTTTAAAAATTTTAGGTATATTTATTAAAGCTGTTATTTAAAACCGTCACATCGTTAAACTGTAAAATCTTAAACCTCATCCAACCCCAATAACAATAACTGAGCGGTAGCTTCGTTGGTAGCTAGAGGTACGTTGTGAACATCGCAAATTCTGATTAGCATATTTATATCTGCTTCGTGTGGGTGGCTTGAGTTGGGGTCTTTAAAAAACAATACCATTTTCGTTTTTCCAACCGCAACTCGAGCTGCAATTTGTGCATCACCACCTAAAGGTCCCGACAACATTTTTTTTACTTTAAATCCAGCTGCTTCTGCTCTACCACCTGTTGTTCCAGTGGCTATAATTTTAATATTTTCTTTTAACAGCAAGGCTTTGTTTTTGTTTAAAAACTGTACCATGTCTGCTTTTTTTCCGTCGTGGGCAATGATTGCTATTTCCATTTTACTTTATTGGTATGTTTACAAAGTTCGCAAAAAAAACCTGAAAATTTCTTTTCAGGTTTCTAATTTTATTTATTCAAAATATGATAGGCAATTAAGCCATCTATTGGTCTTCTCAAAACGTTACCAATTGTAATGCCTCTTTTTGCTAATACTTCTGTTAATTCTTCTTTTAAATAAAAAGCGATAGAACCTACAAAATGTACTGGAACATCTTTGCAATTTTCAAATTGTTCAACATAATTTTCTACAAAATCTTCCATTTCAGATTGTATGTACTTTTTACAGAAATCGTTGTCTTTGTGTTTGATTAAAAACTTTGCAAACGTAGCTAAATAAGCATTTGGGTTTGGTTCTTTGTATAAATTATGTTTGATATAATCAGCATCTACATTGTACTCTTCTTCAAATTCTTGTGCTAATTCTTTAGGCATCTTATTAAAATAATACCCTCTTAACAAATGACGCCCAAAACGATTTCCAGAACAATCATCCATGGCAATATAGCCCAGAGATTGTACTTTTTGATGCAAAACTTTTCCATCAAAATAACTACAATTTGAACCTGTTCCTAAAATACATACAATTGCTTCGGCATCTTTTGGAGTGGTTGCATATACAGCAGCATAAGTGTCTTCATGAACTACTACTGTTGCATTTTTAAAATAGTTTTCAAAAACTTCAGTAAGAAAATTTTTCATTCTATCCGTTCCACAACCTGCTCCATAAAAAAACAAATGTGTCGCTTTATCTTTGTTATGTGAAATATCAAACTTATCGTCTAAACGATTAATGATTTCTTCTTTATCTAAAACTTCTGGATTTAATCCTAAAGTTTGTGTGGTGAATAATACTTTTCCGTTATCATCAATAGCAATCCAATCGGCTTTTGTAGATCCACTGTCAACTAGTAATTTCATTTGATTAGTGTTAGTTAATTTAGGAACAAAAAATCCCGTACACAAATGCAACGGGATTTTTTAAAGAACTATTATTTTAAACCAGCTACGTGTACTGATAAGTCAATTAATTTGCTTGAATAACCGTATTCGTTATCATACCAAGATACAATTTTAAAGAAAGTTGAATTTAATCCAATTCCTGCTTTTGCATCAACAATTGAAGTTCTTGAATCTCCTACAAAATCTTGTGATACTACATCATCTTCTGTAAATCCTAAAACGCCTTTCATTTCGTTTTCAGAAGCTTTTTTCAAAACAGACATGATCTCATCGTATGAAGTTTCTTTGGCTAATTTTACAGTTAAGTCAACAACAGAAACATCTACAGTTGGAACACGAAATGACATTCCTGTAAGTTTTCCATTTAATGCTGGAATTACTTTTCCAACTGCTTTAGCAGCGCCTGTAGAAGATGGAATAATATTTACACTTGCTGCACGTCCGCCTCTCCAATCTTTTCTTGATGGCCCGTCTGCAGTTAACTGAGTTGCAGTTGTAGCGTGAACAGTAGTCATTAATCCTTCAACAATTCCAAAATTATCATTGATAACTTTTGCCAATGGCGCTAAACAGTTTGTAGTACAAGATGCATTTGAAACAATAGTATCAGTAGCTTTTACTTCAGTATGATTCACACCCATAACAAACATTGGTGCGTCTGCCGATGGAGCAGAAATAACAACTTTTTTAGCTCCACCATCAATGTGAGCTTGAGCAGTTTCTAAAGTTGTGAAAATTCCTGTACATTCTGCAACTACATCAACATCTACTGATGCATCATCCCATTTAATCTGTTTTGGATCTTTTTCGGCTGTGACTCTAATAAATTTATCGTTTACATAAAGTTGTCCGTCTTTAACTTCTACTTTACCATTAAAACGCCCGTGAACAGAATCATATTTTAACAAATAAGCTAAATGCTCAACATCTAATAAATCATTGATTGCTACAACTTCTACATTATCTCTATTAAAAGATTCTCTGAATACAATTCTTCCAATTCTTCCAAAACCGTTAATTCCTAATTTTACTTTCATTTTATTTGGCTTTACGCTTTAAGCAACATGCTTTAAGCTATATATTAATATTAATTTATTTTTTATGTTGTCATGATATCAGAAACACGCAATAATTCTTTATCGATTTCTGAATGACCTTTGATTGCTTGTTCTAGTGGTGTTAATGCAACTTTGTCGTTTAACATTCCTACCATATAATTTGATTTTCCTTCTAATATAGATTCTACCGCCTTTACACCAAGTCTACTTGCCAATACTCTATCGTAGCATGATGGGGAACCACCACGTTGCATGTGACCTAAGACAGATACACGAATATCATATTCTGGGAAATTTTCTTCAATATAGTCTTTTAATTCAAATACGTTTTTACCGATTTTATCACCTTCAGCAATAACTACAATACTTGATGATTTACCAGAAGCTTTACTTTTACGTAACGAATCTAATAGTCTATCTAACCCTAAATCTTCTTCAGGTATTAATATTTCTTCAGCTCCAGCACCAATTCCTGCATTTAAAGCAATATGACCGGCATCTCTACCCATAACTTCAACAAGAAAAAGACGGTTATGTGAACTGGCAGTATCACGAATTTTATCAATACAATCTACAACCGTATTTAAAGCAGTGTCATAACCTAAAGTATGGCTAGTTCCATAAATATCATTATCAATTGTACCTGGGATTCCCATTACAGGAAAACCATATTCATTATTAAAAACTTCCGCTCCTGTAAAACTTCCATCTCCACCAATCACTACAAGTGCATCAACTCCTGCAGCAACTAAATTATCATATGCTTTTTTACGACCTTCAACTGTCATAAACTCTTTTGAACGAGCCGATTTAAGAATAGTCCCTCCTTTATTAATGATATTATTAACCGAGCGTGGTCCCATTTCTTTAAAATCTCCTTCAATCATTCCTTGATATCCTCTGTAAATACCCAAACATTCAATGTTGTGATAAGCACAAGTACGAACTACAGAACGAATAGCAGCATTCATTCCTGGTGAATCGCCACCCGATGTTAAAACACCTATTTTTCTAATCTTTGAAGTCATTTTTTTGTTTGTTTATGTAAAGTTAAGAAACGAAAATGTAAAAAAACACGAATTTTGCTAACTATTTAATTATAGTGGCAAATTCAAACGTTTTCGTTAATAACTTTTTATTTTTTATGCTAAAAATTGAAGAATTATTCTATTTCTGGTACTTTAATAGGTTCTTCCTTAGTGCCTTCCGATTTTTTTACTTTTCGGTCGTTAATGTAATCTAAAAACTCAGTAGGTATGTCAGAATCTGGCATTTGGTCATTAGAATTGGTTGAGTCTTTATCTTCTTTCTTTTTTGTAAAAATTTTACGAATCATTTCTTTAAAAGTATTGAACTCTACATTATAGGTTAGCCCAAGTCCTTGTGTATAACCAATACCTTCTCCTATATAATTGATATCATTTTCTCTATTAAATACGTGCGCAGTAAGTGTACCATCATCATTCAATTGCATTTGAATTTCGACATTCCCTACAATAACTGATTCTGTTACTCCACCTACCGGTACTCCGACTTTTCCGTTGATTGAAATTTTATCATTAATTCTTGTACTCAAGGTAACTCCAACTCTATCTGATATTTCCGTTAACTTATTTCCTTGCGAATAATCAAAACCCAATTGCAGTTTACTATCTTCATCAGCAAATAAACCATTGATGATTGAATTAGCTCTTTCAAAAAGAGGACCATATGCTGCATTTCCTGCGGTTTCAGCAGTTACAAACGAACCTGTTGAAAGTAATGCAAATGCTTGTGTTTGACGCGTATCTTTGTCTTGTAACTTATAATCTATTTCGCTTTTTAGTACGGAACTAACATTTGGAAAATCGATATTAAAATCAGGCTCAGGATTGCTTAAATTTCCATTTAATAAAATAGAAACATTTGTATCTACCTTTTTATTAAACGAAGCACTTTCCAATAAAACTGCTGGATTCGCTGTAGTTTTATAAGTTGCTTCTAAATCCAATACCGCATTCATAGGATCACCATCCCAACGAATAGTTCCTCCCTTTTCAACATTAAATTTTTTATCAATTAATCCACCATATTTAAAGTTATATTGCCCTTCTTGCACAATAAAATCACCATTCATTTGGAATTTCCCTAAGGTATTAATTTCCATAAACATAGAACCCAATCCTTTACCTTTCATAGCATGACCAGACTCTCTATCCAAAATAATTTCAATTTCGGCATCAGTATCAATATCAAAATCGAATTCAAGTTCTATCCCTTGGTATTTATTCTTCTCTACAACTTTCCCGTCCTTTATTTTCTGAAATTCTTCTTTAGTCATAAACTTAATAAAAGAATTATCTCCAATGTCTTCATCATCATTTACCGGAATTTTAATAGACGTACCTTTTTCTGATTCTCCAGCTACCTTAATATTTAAAGCATTTACAGCACCTGTAATACTTGCAGTTCCTTTCATAAAAGCTGTTCCATAATAGTAGGCACCTTCATTATCTTCTGTGTCTAATGCCAAAATATTATTAGAACTTAAATGTAAATCCAACTGCCAATCGCCAAGTGCTTCATGACGAATACTTCCGTCTAGGATTCCTTTTGTTTTGTATTTGGTATCTGTAACTTCAATTTTTCTCAGGCTAAATTGATGTTCGGTTATATCTACTATAGCATTTTTTTCAAATGCATAATCTACATTCAAATACGGCACACGCATTCCTGCATCATTGAGATACAAACGGCCATCTATTTCTGGTTTTGTTAATGCTCCTGCGATATTAGCCCTACCTGTAGCATTACCTCTTACATCAGACAAAACAGAGCCTAAGAGTGGTCCAAACGGAGCTAAATCAAAACCTTTGAAACCAGCTTCTAGCTCCAAACTTGATTGCTCACCAACAAAGTTCACATTACCTTCTAAAAAAAACCGTTCGTCTCCATCTTGTTCTAAGCTGGAAGCAACTTTAAATTGGTTGAAATTTTCGTTTCCTTCAATGTTAAAATCTAAATCTCCAATCAGAATTTTATTAATTTGCAAGCTATCAATAGTTATACTTGATTGTGGATCATACACATTTTTATCTTGAAAATATTTGACTTTTCCGTTTAGTTTACCTCCAAAAGACAAACTATCTAACGATGGTGTTATTTTTTTCAAATCAACATCATCAAACGTTAACTGAAAATCTTTGTAAGTTGAATTACGCATAGTACCAAAGAAATCCATTTTTTGATCATTGTGCGATAAACTAATTTTCTGAAAATCAAAGTTTTTCATAAATTTATCAAACACAATTTTATTATCGTTAGTTTCATTTTCATTGATAAACCAAGTGTAATCTTTAAATTTTACTTCCGATTTTTTGAATCCAACTACCGATTGTTTCTTCTCATCTATGGTGTGATATAAGTTTAAATCATATTTATCCTGACTTTGATTACCTCCTTTAAATTCTGAACGAACGAATAACGTATCATTAAGAGTAATATTAATCAAATTAAAATCAGCAATCTTGTAATTCTTATTTTTTATAGTGTCAACAGAAATATACGCATTATAGATAGGGTTTTTATTATCTATATCAATTTTTACGTTTTGAATATGATTTTCAAAAGCAACAATTGTAGGTGACCTGAAATCTAATTCGAATTTACCTTCATCGGCATTAATTTTTCCTTTGAATCTGGTGTTTTCTGATATAGAAACCTCTGGAATAAATACTTCTACAATTTTGTCATAAATTGTAAAATCAAACTCTAAAAACTGATCTTTGGCTAATTTATTTGGAGAGTAATTGGCATATAAACTACCTAAAGCATTTTCAACTATTTTACGAACCTCTTTTACTTTATATTTTCCAACAACTTGACCACTAATTATATCTGGAGAATTCATTGTAATCGTACGAACTTTTTGTTCATCAAAAGAGGATGTGATTTCAAAATCTTCAAAAAAATAAAAGTCCTTACTATTTTGATACGATACATTATGAATTTCTAAATCTCCAACCAAATCATCTATAGAGCCACCATTAGCTTTGAAATTTATATTTCCTTTAAAAATTGAAATAGAATCTTTTTTATAAAAATTTAAAAGATGCAAATCAGCATAATCAATTTGGGCTTTAAAATCATAATTATTAGCTTTTTTACTCAAATCAATTACACCATCAAAGTCCATTTTTAAATTAGGATCATTACTATTAAAATAACCTTTATAATAAGGCATTTTCATACTTCCATCTACAGTAATATTTTGATAATTGTATTTGTTAAAATAGAACTTATCAATTTTTCCTTTGATTTTAGTATTCAATAGTTTCTGTGTGAATCCTTTTCCATCAACGTCTAAATCCAAGGTTGTTTTGCCCAAATCTTTTTCACCCAATAATGTTCCTAAATCAAAATTAGCCAACTGAATGTTTCCTTGATAAGAAGCATTATCAATATTGTCAATATTTTGCATAGCTAATTTACTTTCAATTTCTCCAAGTTTTGAAAGTAAATAAACATCGGCATTAATATATTTTTGAGTCAATTCAACATCTCCAGCTAAATTAACAGTACCTAATTTTGCTAAAACAGATGGCAAATTTTCGCCCAAAACTCTTGGCAAAATTCCTTTTAAATCTTCATAATTAGAGGTAATTCTATCAAAATTACCTTTCATATAAAACGCTTGATTGCCTTTTCCAAACAGATTTCTAAAATTAACCGTTCCGATAATCTCAGATTGATTTTTATCTACTAACTTTAAATCATGCGTTGTAAAGTTATTTAATGTACCTACTAAATGTGTATCAACATAAAATGTATTATTCTTTCCAAATTCATTATAAAAATGATTCAAATCGTTTGAAGCTATTGAAGCTTTTTCAAACTGTACATCAAAAATTACTTTGTTGTTAAAATCTGAAAAATCTTTTCTATTATATTTTAATTCGACCCTTCCTTTCATTTCAGATTCGGGCGTATTCATTGCCAGTTGCTCTAAAAGAATATTCTTTTTTGTGTAAGTAAAATCCGCAGTAAGATTTTTAACCTCAATACCTCTATGATCTTTGAAAGAAAGCCTGTCGATAAAGGTTGTTACATTTGGACCTTTGATTAAAAAATCTTCAATTTTACCATTCAGTCGAGTAAAATCTAAAACTTTAGGTGTTTTTAAATTTTCATCAATATAACGAAAACGACTGCTGTAAATTGTCATTTTATTCGCTCTCATTCTAAACTTTCCTGATGAAGGCGTACCATCATCAAATGCTTCGATGAACTTGTCTAAATTAGTATAATTTTCGTTTTTATAATTGATAATTTTAGCATCTAATCCATCAATAATTACATCTTTAAGATATGGATGCCCAGGGTCATATATTTTTTTAAAACTTAAAATAGATGTATTTAAACGCTTAATAGCAAAAAGTGTGTCTTTATGAAGGTCAAGAATTAAAATTCCTTTTAACTTTACACTACCAAAAGGAGTTATTGCAACTTGCTCAATTGTTAGATTTGTTCCATATGCTTTGTTGAGTTCATCTGTAGCATATTTTCCCAAATAGGTTTGCACAGGAGGCAACGATAATAGTATCCCCAGAAAGAGTAGCAATAATATTATTCCAAAGAGGAAACGAAATAGTATTTTTTTAAATTTTTTGATACTCTATTTTGTTTTAAATTTGCTCAAATTTATTAAAAAGGGGGATATCCAACAAAAATAAGGATTTTTGTAAGATAATTACAATATCTTTAAGTCAAATTTCGTGCCTAAATATGTTAGAAAAGAAAATATATACTTTAGCGATAGAAAGTTCGTGTGATGATACGTCTGCAGCCATACTTTGTAACGATATTGTTTTGTCTAATATTGTTGCTAGACAAGCTATTCATGAAGAATATGGTGGCGTGGTGCCTGAACTTGCTTCTAGAGCCCATCAACAAAATATTGTTCCAGTGGTAGATGTTGCCATTAAAAAAGCTGGAATTACAAAAGAAGATTTAAATTGCATTGCTTTTACACAAGGCCCAGGATTAATGGGTTCTTTGTTGGTTGGCGGTTCATTTGCTAAATCAATGAGTATGGCGTTGAACATTCCTTTGATTGCAATAAACCATATGAAAGCGCATATTCTAGCCCATTTTATTACCGAAGAAGGTTATGATAAACCAACATTTCCATTTTTAGCCTTGACTATATCAGGTGGGCATACACAAATTGTGAAAGTAAAAAGCTTTTTTGATATGGAAATCATTGGAGAAACTACTGATGATGCCGTTGGAGAAGCTTTTGATAAAAGTGCAAAAATACTAGGTCTTCCCTATCCTGGCGGACCTTTGATTGATAAATTCGCGCAAGATGGCAATCCAAAAGCCTTTCCTTTTACCAAGCCAAAAGTACCGGGATTGAACTTTAGTTTTAGTGGTTTAAAAACACAAATTTTATATTTTATCCAAAAAAATGTAGCCGAAAACCCAAACTTCATTGAAGAAAATAAAGCAGATATCTGTGCTTCCATTCAACATACTATTATCAATATTTTAATGGATAAACTTAAACTTGCAGTTGCAGAAACGGGAATCAATCAAATTGCAATAGGTGGTGGTGTTTCGGCAAATTCTGGCATTAGAACAACCTTGAAAGAAGCTGAAAAAAAATACGGATGGAAAACTTATATTCCTAAATTTGAATACACAACAGATAACGCTGCTATGATTGGAATTGTAGGTTATTATAACTTTTTAGAACAAAATTTCAGCGATGCTGATGTAGTTTCTAAAGCACGAATTGAATTTTAAAACTATGCAACTATTTTATAATTCCGAAATAAAAAAAGCTGACACCACTTTCTTTTTTGACAAAGAAGAGAGTAAGCATATTGTTAAAGTGTTACGAAAAAAAGAAGGTGATAAAATACTCATTACAAATGGATTAGGTTACTTATTTGAATCAGAAATTATTCTTGCTTCTGAAAAAAAATGTGAAATAAAAATCACAAAAGAAACCTTTCAACAACCCGATAGTTTTTACACACATATTGCCGTTGCTCCTACCAAAATGAACGACCGTTTAGAATGGTTTTTAGAAAAAGCAACCGAAATTGGTATTCATGAAATTACACCAATTATTTGCGATCATTCGGAAAGAAAAGTGTATAAAATTGATAGAGCCGAAAAGATAATACAAGCTGCCATGAAACAATCTTTGCATTATTATTTACCTAAAATTAATGAACCTGTTTCACTTTCGCATTTTGTAAAATCGAATATCGACGGACAAAAATTTATTGCGCATTGTGAAGAAACTGACAAAAAATCGTTTCAAAAAGAAATTAATAAAAATGAAAAAATCACTATTTTAATTGGTCCAGAAGGTGATTTTTCTACAAAAGAAATTAATTTAGCGATTGCCAATCAATTTATTCCTGTAACTTTGGGAAACACAAGATTACGAACAGAAACCGCAGCATTAGTTGCTTGCCATACAATTGCGTTATTAAATGAATAAACTCTTTTTAGTTGTTTATCTGCTTTTTTTGAACTTGGGTTTTTCCCAAGAAGTGGCTGTTGGAAAATATTCTGGTGGTGGTGATTGGTATGCAAATCCGACTTCTTTACCTAATTTAGTGAAATTTTGCAATCAAAATATCAATACTACTTTAAATACCAAAATTGCAACTGTAGAAGTAGGAAGCTCAGAAATTTTCAATTACCCTTTTGTCCACATGACTGGACATGGAAATGTAGTTTTTAGTGCTAATGATGTTATTAATTTACAAAAATACTTAACTTCTGGTGGTTTCTTACACATAGATGACAACTATGGTATGGATGAATTTATCCGAAAAGAAATCAAAAAGATTTTTCCTGATAATCCTTTAACAGAAATTCCTGCCAATCATGTTCTTTTCCAAGAACCTTATGCTTTTCCTAGTGGATTACCCAAAATTCACGAACACGATAATAAAAAACCACAAGCATTTGGTATTTTTATCGATGGAAGGATTGTTTTATTATACACCTACGAGTGTGATTTAGGTGATGGTTGGGAAGATGCAGAAGTACATAATGACCCCGCAACTGTAAGAGAAAAAGCACTAAAAATGGGTGCAAATATTATTCATTATGCTTTTACTTTCTAATTTTTCAAAAGATTTTTAAAAAAACCTTTTAATATTATTTCAATTATTTAAATCTAACATTGAACATTTCATACTTTTTTATTCTATTTAATAACTTATCTTAAAACTTTAACAAAATATACAGAAAATCTGTAAAATTAGAATTTTGAACTTCATTAACTTTGAATCAGTTTTTTCATACAAACAATTTATTCTTTCAAAATAGATTATTGTCATCGTAAAAACTAAAAACCAAATTAACTAACTAAAATTTTAATTTTATGAAAAAAATCGTTTTATCAGCATTTGCTTTGCTGTTATTGTTTTCATGTTCAAACGATGAAACATCAACAACAACTGAAGAGAAGACACTAGTTACTCATGACCACAGAGGATGTGCATCACATGAAGTTTACGAAGAGCAACTGAGACAAAATCCAGAATTAGCTCAAAAAATGGAGCAAATAGAGAGATTTACTGAAGAAGCAATTAGAAACAACACTGGTAGATTAGTAAATGGAAAAATTGAAATTCCAGTTGTTGTAAATGTTTTGTACAGAACTGCTGCTGAAAACATTTCATTAACACAAATTCAATCACAAATAGACGTATTAAATAAAGACTTCAATGCAACTAATTCCGATTTTAATCAAGTGCCTACGGTTTTTTCTGGAGTAAAAGCTAATGTAGGAATCTCTTTTGTATTAGATGCTGTTTACAGAAAATCTACTACAAAAACATCGTGGGGAACCCGTGATGCTATGAAAAAGTCAACTCAAGGAGGAATCAATCCTACATCACCTACAACTAAATTAAACCTATGGGTTTGTACAATTGGTGGAGGAATTTTAGGTTATGCACAATTTCCTGGTGGTGCAGCTGCAACTGACGGAGTTGTTATTGATTCAAAATATTTAGGAACTACGGGTACTGCAACTGCTCCTTTCAATAAAGGTAGAACAGCAACTCACGAAGTAGGTCATTGGATGAACTTAAGACATATTTGGGGAGATGCAACTTGCGGGAGCGACTTAGTATCAGATACACCTTCTCACAATACAGCAAATTATGGTATTCCAGCTTTTCCACACTATTCAACATGTTCTGGAACACCAATCGAAATGACTATGAACTACATGGATTACACAGATGATGCTGGTATGTATATGTTTTCAAATGGTCAAAAAAGCAGAATGCTTGCCATTTTCGCTTCAGGTGGTGCAAGAAATTCGTTTGCACAACCTTGATTTTAATTAATTGTTATTTGAGAAAACTCGCTATTTATTGGCGAGTTTTTTTTATTTTAGCCAAAAGAAAAAAAATGACTTCAAAAGAACTATCACATGGAATCGTAAGAGCAGTTTTAATACTTACTGCAATTGCTCTTTTGTTGTTTTTTTTATACCAAATAGCAACTGTTATTGTCTATTGTATTGTTGCGATTGTTTTCTCTCTACTCCTTTATCCTTTGGTTTTATTTTTAAGACGAAGACTCAAGTTTAGAAACACATTAGCAGTAGTAACTTCATTGATTTTAGTATTACTTGTAATCAGTGGAATTGTGCTTCTTTTTGTTCCATTAATTGTATCACAAGGCGAAAATTTATCACTTTTAGACATCCAATCATTAGAAAAAAATTACTCCCAATTATTAAATAATATTACCACTTATTTGAATTCATATAATATTGATTTACAACAATTAGTAAAAAACTCAAAACTAACTTCGTTTTCTAATTTTGAATTTATTCCCAACTTTTTAAATAGCATTGCGAGTACAATTGGAAATATTGGAATGGGCTTAGCCTCTGTCCTTTTTATTTCATTCTTCTTACTTAAAGAAAGAACTTCATTTTCAGTAGCTTTTAAAAAAGTATTACCTGAAAATCAAAAAGAAAAAGTACTAAATTCGATTGAAAAAATAAACGAGATGCTTTCTAAGTACTTTTTGGGTTTATTATTACAATTATTCATAATTCTTGTTTTATATTTTATTGTTTTCTTGATTTTTGGTGTAGACAATGCACTAATTATAGCGCTTTTATGTGCCGTATTTAATATTGTTCCATACGTTGGACCATTAATCGCAACATTTGTAGCAGGAATATTAATTATGACTAACAGTATAGGCACAGGAGCAGATTTTAGTACCGAAACCTTACCTACTACCATTTACGTCTTAATTGGAATGTTTGTCGTACAATTAATAGATAATAACGTGAGTTCTCCACTAATTTTCTCAAAGAGTACCAACTCGCATCCTTTAGAAATATTTTTGGTTATCCTAATTTCAGGGATATTATTTGGTATCACAGGTATGATTATTGCAGTTCCTTTCTATACTTCATTAAAAGTGATTGGTAAAGAATTCTTACCTGATAATCGCATAATTAAAGCACTTACCAAAAATTTTTAGTTTTGGATATTCAACAACTTTTACATCCTGAAATTCAAAATTTCATTACAGAAAATTTAGGCTCTGATAGTTCAAAATTAGCGCTAAAGAAAAATCCATTTTCATCCGTTAATTATACCGAAATTATTCATCAAATTATATCAAAAAAGAAAGCTAAAGACAAATTACCTACTTGGTTTGCTACTTCAAATATTATTTATCCTGAAAAAATTTCTATAGAACAAACTTCTTCAGAAATAACAGCAAAATATAAAGCTTCATTGGTTTTTGGAGAAAATATGATTGATTGCACAGGTGGATTTGGTATTGATGATTACTACTTTGCGCAGCAATTCAAATCGGTTACACACTGCGAAATTAATACTGAATTATCAGAAATTGTAAGACATAATTACACCCAATTGAAAACAGAAAACATAGCTTGTATTTCTGGCGATAGTTCTGAAATTCTAGTTCAATTAAATCAACGCTTCGATTGCATTTATATTGATCCATCACGCAGAAATGATGCCAAAGGAAAAGTATTCATGCTAGCCGATTGTTTGCCAAACGTAGTAGTCCAACAAGATTTTTACTATCAATATTCGGATACCATTTTAATTAAAACTGCTCCTATTCTAGACCTTCAAGCTGGTTTATGTGAGTTAAAAAATGTTGCTTCCATTCATATTGTAGCCGTTGAAAATGAAGTCAAAGAATTGTTATGGAAAATTAAAAAATCATTTACAGATAGTCCGAAAATCATTGTTGTAAATATTGAAAAAGAGCAAATACATTCAACTACAATTAGTCTTTCAAAAAGCTACGAAGCAACGTTTAGTTTACCTAAAAAATATCTTTACGAACCTAATGCTGCATTATTAAAATCAGGCGGTTTTGAAGCGATTTCTGAACTATTTGGTTTGGATAAATTGCACCAACATTCCCATTTATATACTGCTGATATAATTAAAGATTTTCAAGGAAGACGTTTTGAAATTAAACAAGAAATTCCGTTTCAAAAAAGCGACTTAAAAAAGCACGTTCAAAACCAGAAAATGAATGTTACTACCAGAAATTTCCCATTAAAAGTAGAAGAAATCAAAAAGAAATACAAAATTAGCGACGGTGGTACATTATTTGCTTTTTTTACTACAAACTTAAAAAATGAAAAAATAGTTTTACTTTGCACCAAAATTTAGAATCAATGAAAAATATACTTGCCCTTTTACTATTTATTCCAATATTTGCCTTAGCACAAACTAAAGACTGTGTGTATGATCTGGAAGAAAAAACCGACTCTACATCATTAAAAGTACTACCAAATGTATTAATAGACGAAAAGATTTTTGGAAATACAAATGAGTATTTGTTTTTCAATTTGATAAACAATGATGGAGCGCCAATGTTAGGCTTACAATTATTACAAAAAAGTAAAGATTTTATACCTACCAAGTGCATCAACAAAACCTCAAAAATAATATTACAATTAAAAAATGGTAAGATTGTAACTCTAATTGCAAACGATGAAGAAAATTGCAGTGTGCTAAACTATGATGAAAAAGAAAAAAACAACATCCGTATTTTAACAGCTTACTTCTTTTTTACCAAAACCAATTATGAAGAATTAAAAAACAGTCCCATAACGCTTATGCGCGTGCAATATGCAGGCGATTCAAAAGATTATGTTTTAAAAAGTGAATTAACTTCTGAAACATTAAATACTAAATCAAATCCAGAAACGTACTTTATGGATTTTATTAAATGTGTGGAGTAAAAAACGTTTTGTAGCTTATTTTCAGTACCGTTGAACCAACACCAAGCTATTACAAATATAAAGAATCATTCCATTCAGCTGTAGGTTTTTCTACTAAAAATCTGAAAGTACCCATTGAAACGAACGGTTGTTGTGAGCAGTACTTATACTTTTAAAGTTTTGACTAATCTAAAAATTATTAACTTTAAATACTGATCCATTTTGTACTTTTTCTGTCTAAATTCATTAAAGCTATTCAAATTATCAATCTGTTCGATTACAGCCTTATCATATTCTACAGTTTCTTTAAATCTTGAAAATAACTTTTTCTTAAGCTTTAATAAATCTCGATGACTTAAATCATAGCTTTTTTCCACATGACCATTTTTAAATTCAAATACTAGATAATTCTCAAAATATTTATCAGTCCAATGATTCTTAGTTGTATAAAATTCTTTTCCATATGGAAATGTTTGAATATTGGAATAGAAATCTATAAAGATTTTGGATTGAGCAGGAAAGAAATCTTTAAAGACAGATCGATTATCAATTTGGTCGTTTTTTTCAATTAAAATTTCTATATCAGTTAAGAATAATGAATCATTCTCAATCGTATATGTCATTATATATGTTCCGTAATTTGTACTTGTTTCAATTGCGTCTTTCGGTTTTGCAATTTTTTTATCTTCTATATATTTATGACCAGGACTAAAGCTATTCCATTCATATTCCTTACCATTATAAATTAATTTATCTGGGATTTGAGGAGTTGCAAAAACTTTACAGCTAACAAAAAATATAAAAATAATTAAGTTTTTCATCGTTAATTGCGTTTTGTTTCGTTTGGTCAATAGTATTCTCACAACTAATAACATCATCAAATATACGAATTTACATCTAAATTAATACATTTTAGGAAAGTACTAAAAACAAAAAAGCCTTGCGTTTGCAAGGCTTTTTTGTGATCGCGCCAGGATTCGAACCTGGGACCTACTCATTAGAAGTGAGTTGCTCTATCCAGCTGAGCTACGCAACCTAATTTATTTTTGTCGGGGTGGCAGGATTCGAACCTGCGGCCTCCTGCTCCCAAAGCAGGCGCGATAACCGGGCTACGCTACACCCCGAAGACAAAAAAAGCGGAGAGACAGGGACTCGAACCCTGGCGACGGTTACCCGTCGACAGATTAGCAATCTGCTCCGTTACCACTCCGGCACCTCTCCTATTATTCTGTAAGAACTTATCTTTTTTGCGGTTGCAAATGTATGGTTTCATTCATTAATATACAACTATTATCTGACTTTTTTTATTTATTTTTAAATATATTTTTTAAAAGCGCTTATATTCAACACAATACCCTTAAGCGAAAAAACACAAACACTGGCTTGCCTTTCTCTAAAAAGGCAACGTACAAAAATACAAGCCTCTTTCTTATTAATTATGAAAAATCAATTTCATTTCCGTTTTTAATTAGAATTACATTTAATTAAGCATCCAAATTAGAATAAAATTAGTAAATTCGCAATTCAAATCTAAAAACACAATCATGAACAAAAAAGTAGTTATAGTTTCTGCTGTAAGAACTCCAATTGGAAGTTTTATGGGAGCATTATCAAGTGTACCTGCTACAAAATTAGGAGCAGCTGCAATCAAAGGTGCTTTAAACAAAATCAATTTAGACCCTAAACTTGTTGACGAAGTATTGATGGGAAATGTGGTGCAAGCCGGAAATGGTCAAGCTCCAGCAAGACAAGCCGCTTTATATGCTGGTTTATCTGAAAATGTTGCCTGTACTACTGTAAATAAAGTTTGTGCTAGTGGGATGAAAGCCGTAATGCAAGGTGCTCAAGCTATTATGGCGGGTGATGCTGAAATTGTAGTTGCTGGTGGAATGGAAAATATGAGTTTAATTCCTCATTATGTACATTTAAGAAATGGTGTGAAATTCGGACCAACTTCTTTAGTGGATGGCATGCAAAAAGATGGGCTTACAGATGCTTATGATAATAACGCAATGGGAGTTTGTGCTGACTTGTGTGCGTCTGAATATAACTTTACAAGAGAAGATCAAGATAACTTCGCAATTCAGTCATACGAACGCTCGGCTGCTGCTTGGGAAGCTGGTAAATTTGATGCAGAAATTGTTCCAGTTGAAGTTCCTCAAAGAAGAGGAGATGCTATTGTTGTGACTAAAGATGAGGAATATACTAATGTTAAATTAGATAAAATTCCTTCATTAGCTCCTGTTTTCACAAAAGACGGAACAGTTACGGCAGCAAATGCTTCAACTATTAATGATGGTGCAGCAGCTTTAGTTTTAATGAGCGAAGAAAAAGCAAAATCTTTAGGATTAACTCCTTTAGCTTACATTAAATCATATGCTGATGCGGCACAAGAACCAAAATGGTTCACTACAGCGCCAGCAAAAGCATTACCAAAAGCATTAGACAAAGCTGGATTATCGGTAGCTGATGTAGATTTTTTTGAGTTTAACGAAGCTTTTGCAGTTGTAGGTTTGGCTAATGCAAAAATCTTAGGTTTAGACAATAACAAAATCAATGTAAACGGTGGTGCGGTATCATTAGGGCATCCGCTAGGTTGTTCTGGTGCTAGAATTATTGTGACTTTAATCAGCGTTTTAAATCAAAACAATGCGAAAATTGGTGCAGCTGCAATCTGTAATGGTGGTGGTGGTGCTTCAGCAATTGTGATTGAAAGAGCATAATTTATAACTTTTACTAATGATGAATTTTGAAATTTAGTTACATTTGTAATTAAATTCTTAATTCATCATTTTTTATTTAGACCAACTATGTTTGGAATTTGTAATTTAGCCATCGTACCAATTAGAGCAGAAGCTAGCGACAGAAGTGAGCAAGTTTCACAATTGTTGTTTGGCGAACACTTTAAAATTATTGAGCTTACCGCCAAATGGGCACAAGTAGAATTGGCTTATGATGGTTATGTAGGTTGGATTGACAACAAACAATTTCAATCGATTACAGAAGAACAATATTTATTTTTAAATGAAGTCCCTAGTGTTCTAAATGCTGATTTAATTGATTACATCACAACACCAAGCAATCAGTTAACGCCTATTTCATTGGGTGCGTCTTTATCTTTTTTAGAAAACGAAGACATCAATACTGCTAAATATAGCTTTGAAGGCATGAAAGTTTGCGGTGTAAAGCCTAAAACAGAGTTGGTAAAAACTGCATTTATGTACTTAAATGCTCCCTATTTATGGGGTGGAAAATCACCTTTTGGAATAGATTGTTCTGGGTTTACACAAATGGTTTACAAATTAAATGGTTATCATTTGCTAGGAGATGCCTCACAACAAGCTACACAAGGCGATGCGTTAAGTTTTATTGAAGAAAGTGAACCAGGTGATTTGGCCTTTTTTGACAATGATGAAGGAAATATTATCCATGTGGGGATTATGATGGAAAACAACTACATTATTCACGCTTCAGGAAAAGTTCGTATTGACAGATTAGACCATTTAG
Organism: Flavobacterium sp.; assembly: GCF_035299005.1. GTDB lineage: Bacteria > Bacteroidota > Bacteroidia > Flavobacteriales > Flavobacteriaceae > Flavobacterium. The sequence goes on along the minus strand of NZ_DATGXL010000004.1, from coordinate 64,688 downwards.
GTATTTACAATGCAGATACCAATCGACATACGCACAAACTTAGAGTTATTAAAAAAATAATATAAAAATCCCGCGGTTGCGGGATTTTTTATATTATTTATTTTAATTATAGTGCAAAACTTAAGTTAAGTATTATATTTCTTCCCATATTATTTATACCATCTGCTTTCAATCTTGATAGATGATTGACATAAGTTTTATTCAACACATTATTAGTATTAACCGACAAATTAACATTTGTTTTTCTCCATACTATCTTTCCACCAACCGCAAAATTAAGTAAGAAATAATCGTTGGTTTTGGTTTCAAACGCCCCAAAATTATTTTGCTTGAATGTGTAATTTAAAAATGCTGAGGCAAATCCTTCTTTGAGCCAATTGGCATATTCAAATTCTGCTTTAATGTTATTTTTCCATTGATTTGCTGGAATTAAAGGTAAATTACTTCCATCTTGTTTGGCTATTACATTTTCAAAGCTACTGGTAAAATGCAACCAATCATAAGGATGTGGGTGAAAATGGATTCCTATTTCGCTACCATACAATTGCGCATTATTTTGTACATAATTGTAAACATTATTCCCATCAATTACAGCTCCAGTTGGGGCGATGTAAATGTAATTATTAATATGATTGTAAAAACCATTAGCAAACCATTCAAAATGTTCACTCTTGTATTCTAAATTCAAATCAAATTGAATATTTTGCTCATTTTTTAAAGTTGCATTACCAATTTCATATCGATTACTTCCTTCGTGAATACCATTTGAAGTTAGTTCAGATAAATTAGGTGCCCTAAATCCAGAAGCAATATTAATTCTTGTTGTAATTGATTCTAATACATTTGTCTTGTATCCCAACGAAGCATTAAAACTAGTAAACTGTTTATTAATTCCTTCAAAATAGCCTTCCTCTCCTACTAATCCATGTGTTGCTGTATTGATATTTCTACTATCAAAACGAAGTCCTGCTTGTAGTACATTTGTTCTCCATGCAAAGTTTGTAGTGGCATAAACACCAAAATCATTTATTTTAGCATTTGGAATTAGCATTTCTTCACCAAAATTGGTATTGGTTTGATGAATCCCTTGTGTGCCGATAATAGCTTCCCATCTGCCAGTTTTAGGCAAATAATATTTTAAATTATAACTTGTTGTTTGCAACTTCATCGATAAGGCGACTTCATTTAAAGCTTCCAATTCTTTTCTATTGTTTAATGAATATCCTAAATCGGCTTCTATTTTTGAATTTTTGAAATACACTTTTTGATTCAAACTCAAGATATGATTATCCACTTCTTGTTTTGGAAATAGTGGATTTCTGAACCCTGAATTATCTATACCCTCTTCGGGTAAACCCAAATTCAAGTTGTTATAATTATATCTAAAATCTGTGGCTAATTTTGAATTAGCGAATCCAATTCCAGCTTTAAAATCTTTTTCAATGAAACGCGTATTTATTATTCTATCATCATTCGGTACTTTATAATCGGCATGCGATGTGTAATTTCCTTTGACTAAAAATTTAAAATTTGAAGGAGAAACTTTGAAACCAAAAGTTGTGGATGTACCTTGTGTATTTGTAAAATATTGCTGTTCTAGCGAGGTTACTTTATCATGTAATGAAGCAAATTTTTCTGGATTAAAATAGATTACACCACCAATAGCATCTGATCCATACAACAATGAAGCTGGTCCTTTGATTACTTCAACACTTTCAATTCCTGAGGCATTTAATCCCAAGCCATGCTCTTCTCCAAACTGCTGATTTTCCATTCTTATCCCTTGAGAATACACCAAAACTCTGTTACCGCTTAAACCTCTAATCACAGGTTTTCCAATGGAATTTCCTGTAGCGATTTGTGCTACTCCTGGTAATGTAGCCAATCCGTCAATTAAAGTAGCAGCTCCTTTTTGTTTGAGTGAATGTACCGAAGCGTGTTCAACTTTCATCACGTTTTGTGATTGTATCTTGTTGTATAATGTAGACACTATAACTTCGTCTAAATGCTGTTCTTTTTCAACCAATTGAACATTTAGAACTTGTGCAATTTTGTCGGTATAAACCAATTCAGACTTGGTTTCAAAACCTATATAATTAAAGATGATTTTATTTTGCCCTTTTGGCAAAGCATTTATTTCATAATATCCAGAATCATCAGTTGTAGTTTCGATATTGTTCTCCTCTACGTGTACTACTACACCTTGCAATTTTTGATTGCTTGCATCGGTAACATAACCACTTATTTTATATTGTGAAAAGCTCGCTATTGAAAACAACAGCATAGCTATATTGAAAAAAGATCTCATAATAGGGTTTTTAATAATTAATATACGACGATAGTACGCCAAATCAATGACGTACCACAAACTTATTTTCTATGTCTTAAGGCATAAAAAACTATTAAATATTAAAAACTGGTGGACCTCTTAAATAGAATAAACTAACCTCTGTGTTTTTTCCATTTTTAGATATAATGTCTAAATATGGAATCGACTCACTAGGTACAAAAAGGGTATATTGAAAACGCTCAGGAGAAAGAAAAGCTTTCCATTTGAAATCACAAATCGGACAGTTTTCTTTCTCGGTGAATGTTTTAAAAGTAGTTGATTTATCTGTTGTAGACTGCTGCTTTGCAATACATTCAACAGTATGATGGTGTTCGTGTGAAAAAGCATGTATTGATTGATAACCAACAGTGAATATCACTGAAAGCATCAATAAAACATTAATATACAATAGCTTTTTCTTCATTCAAAAGGAATAATTAAACTAATTTATTTGCAACTAAATATTCCGCAATTTGAATGGTATTTGTTGCTGCACCTTTTCTCAAATTATCCGATACAATCCACATGTTCAATGTATTCGGTTGGCTTTCGTCTCTACGAATTCTTCCTACAAATACATCATCTTTTCCTTGAGCATAAATTGGCATTGGATAAGTATATGTATCTAAATTATCTTGAACTGTTACACCAGAAGTATTATGTAAAATTTGACGAACTTCATTTACATCAAAATCGTTTTCAAACTGAATATTTACAGCTTCACTGTGGCCACCAACAACTGGTATACGAATGGCTGTAGCTGTAACAGCGATTGTTTTGTCGTTTAATATTTTTTGTGTTTCACGAACCAATTTCATTTCTTCTTTGGTGTAACCATTTTCTTCAAAACTGTCACATTGAGGAATTGCATTACGGTGAATTGGGTATTTATAAGCCATGTCGCCTTGAATACCTGCATATTCATTTTCTAATTGTTGTACTGCTTTTACACCAGTTCCAGTGATGGATTGGTAAGTAGAAACTACTATACGTTTGATATCATATTTAGTATGTAAAGGCGCTAAAGCCATTACCATTTGAATCGTAGAACAGTTTGGATTCGCAATAATTTTATCTTCCTTAGTTAAGATAGAAGCGTTGATTTCTGGAACGACTAATTTTTTAGTAGCGTCCATTCGCCAAGCTGAAGAATTGTCGATTACTGTTGTTCCTACTTCGGCAAACTTTGGTGCCCATAGAAGAGAAGTTTCACCTCCTGCAGAGAATAATGCAATTTCAGGTTTCATGTCTACAGCGGTTTGTAAACCAACCACTTTATAGGTGTTACCTTTCCATTCGATTTCTTTTCCTACTGATTTTTCTGAAGCAACAGGAATTAACTCCGTTACTGGAAAATTACGTTCTGCTAATACTTGAAGCATTATTTCGCCTACCATTCCGGTAGCGCCTACAACGGCTACTTTCATATGTTTTAATTTTATTTTATAACTGCAACATCTAAAACCGCTTTTTTATTTATTATGTTTGCTGACACAAACGAGTATTAATAGCGATTTCATTTTGATATTTGTTTAGTTCTGCAAAAATATAGAATAATCAAATTACTTTTCAAATAGAATCCTATTTTTCACAAAAGTTTAATTATTCTGAGGGATAGTATTCAAAAATAAATTATTTGTGTTTTTATTAAAATACCTCAACAATACTTTTGGCATACTTCATCCATACCTTTGGCATACATTATCCATACACTATCCATACACTATCTATACACTATCTATACACTATCCATACACTATCTATACACTATCTACCTAGTATCTTTTTTCAAAATTATTTTGTAGAATTGCTTTTAACTGGCTCTTTTTTGTCATTTTTACACTTACTGACAAAAAAATACCACGCCAAAGGCGTGGTTTAATTAAGAATATATAGTGTAGCGTTTAGTGACTATTTTTTTAATAAATCTCTAATTTCAGCAAGTAATTGTTCTTGAGTTGGTCCTGCTGGTGCTGCTGGAGCTTCTTCTTGCTTTTTCTTTGCTTTTTCAGCTGCTCTCAATACAACAAAAATGAAGAAAGAAATAATTACGAAATTAATGATTGCTTGTACTAAATTTCCATAAGTAATAACTGCTGCACCAGCTGCTTTTGCTGCCTCTAGATTTGCATAACTTTCTCCATTTAATGCAATAAATTTTTGTGTAAAATCAATTCCACCTGTTAATAGTCCTACGATTGGCATGATTACATCATCCACCGCCGAACCTACAATTTTACCAAATGCACCACCAATTACAACGGCAGTTGCTAAACTTAATACATCTCCTTTTAATAAAGAAGCTTTAAAATCAGAAAAGAATCCCATAGTTTTGAATTTTTTAGAGTTTGTTTAATTTTTTTAACAAACGAAAATACAAAAATTTTAACACAATGTTAATTTTTGTAAAAAATTCTTTTCACGCGTTGAGAGACACTGGTTAGTATTTCATAGGGTATCGTTCCTACAATTGCTGCCATATCAGTTACTTTAGGATTGGTTCCAAAAACGATTACCTCGTCCCCTTCTTTGCAGGAAATATTGGTAACATCTACCATCATCATATCCATACAAATCGATCCTAAAATCGTAGCTTTTTGATTGTTGATGGTTACAAAACCTTTTTCATTACCCCAAGCTCTACGAATACCGTCAGCATAACCTATAGGTATGGTTGCAACTTTCATTTTTTGAGTTACTCGAAATCTTCGGCTGTAACCAATGCTTTCTTCAGGTAATACTTCTCTAATTTGGGAAATTATCGTTTTTAAAGTGCTCACATTTTCTAACACTTTTAATTCTTGTTCTGAATTTCCAATGCCATACAAACCAATACCTAAACGCACCATTTCCATTTGCTTTTCAGCGTAATTGAAAATTCCAGAAGTATTCAAAATATGGCGAATTGGTTTTGAAGGTAAAACTTTTTCTAATTCTGAATACATTCCATCAAAACGTTGAAATTGCAATTGAGTAAAATCATCTAAAGTACTATCATCGCTTGCTGCTAAATGTGAAAACACACTTTTTACTTTAATGAAATTATTATTTTTTAGTAACAGACACAATTCATTCATCAAATGTGGTTCAAAACCTAAGCGATGCATTCCTGTATCTAACTTGATATGAATTGGATAATCCGAAATATTTTGGTGTTGCGCGATTTTTAAAAAAGCTTGTAAACCTGTGATTGAATAAATTTCGGGTTCTAAATTATAAGCAATCATGGCTCTAAAACTGCTGTTTTCTGGATTTAAAACCATAATTGGTGTAGTAATTCCTGTTTTTCGCAATTCGATGCCTTCATCGGCAAATGCTACGCCTAAATAATCTACTTTATGATGTTCGAGCAATTTTGCAATTTCATAACCGCCATTTCCGTATCCAAATGCTTTCACCATTACCATAATTTTAGTTTCTGGTTTTAGTTTGGATTTGTAGAAATTTAAGTTGTGACTGATTGCATCGAGATTAATTTCTAAAATGGTTTCGTGATTTTTCTCTTCCAATACAACTACAATTTCATGAAAGTTAAATCCGCGAGCACCTTTTACTAAAATGGTCTCGTTTTGAAACGATTGTGTGTTGAATTGCTGTAAAAATTCTTGCGTGGTAGCAAACGAAATCACATTTGGTAAGTCGTTCAATTGTTTTCCGATTGTTTCGCCAATGGTAATAATACGCTCGATTTTATTTTTCGAAAGCAATAATTTCACTTGATTGTATAACGTTTCAACAGGAATTCCACTCGTAAAAATGTCAGATAAAATAATTGTTTTCTTATCGTGCAATTTTTGTTGCTCTAAGAAATCTAACGCAATTTTTAACGATTGATAATCCACAGAATAACTGTCATCAATTACCAAACAATTATTAATCCCTTTTTTAGACTGAAGTCTTAATTCTACAGGATATAATTCAGCAACTCGATTTTGTATAAACGCAATTTTTTCACCTAAAAACAGCATAAAATTTACACAAGTAATAGCGTTTTCAATTGCATTTTCATCAACAAACGGAATGCTTACACTAAAAGTATTGTCTTTGTTTTTGAACGTTAATTCGGTCTTACCATTGGTAATTTTCTTTGAAACAAAAAGGTTTGCGTTTTCATCGGTAAAACTCCAAGTATGCTTTTGACTGTTCTTTGGAAGTATAATTTCAATATCGTTGTTCTTTTCCAAGAAAATATCCGAACAATTTTCAAAAAGCTTAATTTTCTCTTTGATTTTAAGTTCACGATTTGAAAAACCTTCATCATGAACTGAACCAATATTCGTAAGAATTCCATATTTCGGTTGAATGATGTGTTCTAAATTTGACATTTCATTGGGTAACGAAATTCCGGCTTCAAAAATTCCGAAATCGTAATTACCTTCAATCGCTAAAATCGATAAAGGAACTCCGACTTGCGAATTATAACTTTTTGGATTCCGAACAATCAAATGATTTGGACTTAACAAGAAATTCAGCCATTCCTTTACGATAGTTTTTCCATTGCTTCCCGTGATTCCCACAAACGGAAAATCAAATTGTTCTCGGTAACCAATTGCAGTTTGCTGTAAGGCATTTAACGAATTTTCAACGATAATATAATTTACTTTATCAGACAAATGTTGAGGAATATATTCGACCACAAAATAGCGAACACCCTTTGTAATTAGTTCCTCTAAATACAAATGTGCATCATGATTTTGACCTTTGATTGCAAAAAATAAAGTGTTATTCCCATTTTGTAGCGAACGGCTATCTATTGAAACATGAGTTGCCGTAAACTCGGTTGAATTTCCTTTAAAAACACCTTTGCAAAGCGAAATAATATGGTTTATTGTTAGTTTCAAATTATTCTTTTTCTTCTTTATGTTCCCGTATAGCATTATAATATGCGGCACGACTCAATGGTTCATATTCTTCTGTTTCGCCCAACATTACTAATTTTTCATCGCTAGATTTTCTAAAACTATAATGCGCTAAATTCCCTGTGCGAGTACAAACGGCGTGGACTTTTGTAACATACTCAGCGGTAGCCATTAAAGCGGGCATTGGTCCAAAAGGGTTTCCTTTAAAATCCATATCTAATCCTGCAACTATAACACGAATTCCTGAATTAGCTAAATCGTTACAAACGGCAACAATTTCTTCATCAAAAAATTGTGCTTCGTCAATACCAACCACATCACAACCTTGTGCTAAGATTCGAATATTTTCGGCAACAGGAACAGGAGTAGAACGAATTTCATTGCGGTTGTGCGACACCACCATTTCGTCGTCATATCTTGTATCGACGGCAGGTTTAAAGATTTCCACTTTTTGTTTGGCAAATTGAGCGCGCTTTAATCTACGAATTAACTCTTCGGTTTTACCCGAAAACATAGAGCCACAGATTACTTCTATCCAGCCAAATTGTTCTTGTTGATTTACGGTATTTTCGAGAAACATTTTTGTATCTTTCGTACGTTAAAAAATTATTTTCTGCTACATTTGTAAGCAAAACAAAAATATTAAAAAAGTATCGATATATTCAATTCCATCTAATAAAGTTATGAAGAAAAGAGTTACTGCTGAATTAATCAGTATTGCCCACCGCATTTTGAAATTAAAAAACCATTCTGAAACACTTCAACTGCAGCAAGAAGCTAAAAATTTGTATGATCAATTGACGATTTTACGTTTTTATGAAGAAAACTTTGAAATGGTTAAAAACGAAATTTCAGAAGAAGTTTTAGAAGCTAAATTAGAAGGAAAACAAACCGATGTTTTTGAACAACCAATTGCGGTTGTGGAAGAAGTTGCGTCTACAAAAGAAGAAACAGTGGTTGATTCTGAAGCTTCGGAACCAATTGTAGAAGAAAAAGCAGAAGAAACTCCAATTTTAGAAAAAATTGTAGTTGCCGAATTAATCGTTGAAGAAGACGAGGAAGAGGAAGAAATATTAATGACACCTGTAGAAGAAGTAGCTGCTAAGGAAGAAATTATCAAAGAACTACCTGTTGCTACGCCAAAAACAGAAGAATCTGCAAAACAAATTTCATTTGAAGATATGTTGGTGCACGACTATAAAGAATTGGATTTTGTAAAAGTAGAAGATGTTCCTGTTGCTGTAGAACAAGCAAATGCAACTATTTTTGAAACCCCAACAGCCGAAGAAATTACTATAGAAGAACCCGTAACAGCACCAGTGGTTATTGAAGAGGAAGTTAAAAAAACAGTTGAAAAAGTTCAGAAAGAAGACAAACCAATGTCTTTAAACGATAAATTAAACAAAGGCATTAACATTGGATTAAACGATCGTATTGCGTTTGAGAAAAAACTATTTGGTGGAAATGCTGAGGATTTTAATCGCGTACTTTCTCAATTGAATACATTTGATAGTTTTGAGGAAGCTAAAAGTTTTATCATTGATTTTGTAAAACCAGATTATAACAATTGGGTTGGAAACGAAGAATATGAAACACGCTTCTTAGAAATTGTAGAGAAAAAGTTTATTTAATCTGATGAGTAAATTATACATTGTTCCTACGCCCATTGGCAATTTAGAAGACATGACTTTTCGTGCTATTAAAGTACTAAAAGAAGTCGATTTAATTTTAGCAGAAGACACGCGTACTAGCGGAAAATTGCTAAAACACTTCGAAATTGCAACACACATGCATAGTCACCACATGCACAACGAACACAAAACCGTTGAAAATTTGGTAAAGCGATTACAAGCAGGCGAAACCATTGCACTAATCAGTGATGCGGGAACTCCAGCGATTTCTGACCCTGGATTTTTACTTACGCGTGCTTGTGTGGAAAACGGAATTGCCGTGGAATGTTTGCCTGGAGCAACCGCTTTTGTACCTGCTTTGGTGAATAGCGGTTTACCCAATGATAAATTCGTATTCGAAGGATTTTTACCCGATAAAAAAGGAAGACAAACCCGATTTTTAGCCTTACAAGAAGAATATCGTACGATGATTTTCTACGTTTCACCGCACAAATTAAACAAAACCTTAGCCGAGTTTGCACAATATTTTGGAGCCGACAGACCTGTTTCTGTTTCTCGAGAATTATCCAAATTACACGAAGAAACCGTAAGAGGAACTGCCGAAGAAGTACTAAAACATTTTGAAGCGAAACCGGCCAAAGGAGAAATTGTTGTGGTTGTGGGTGGGAAGAGTTTGAAGTAAAACTTAAAATGATTATATATGGAGTTTCAGTTAGGTAGTTTTTCATTTGGATTAATGATTTGGCAAATTATTTTATTTGTTTCATTGTTTTTTTGGTTGTTTTGTGTAATTGATGTTTTAAGAAATTCATTTAATAGTAACGACAAGCTAGTTTGGATTTTAGTCTTGCTGTTTGTTCCAATATTGGGACCTTTTTTGTATTTCTTTATTGGAAGAAAAAAAAGAATAATTAATAATTAACTATGGAAACACACAATATAACTACCACCTGGAAAGGTAACATGCAATTTGAGTCCACTAATCCAAGTGGTGATGTCATTTCAATTGACGCTGGTCCTGAAAACGGAGGAGAAGGAAAAGGCTTACGTCCTAAAGCGTTGATGTTATCAGCTTTAGCAGGTTGCACCGGTTTAGACGTTGCTTCTTTAATGGAGAAAATGAAATTAGAAGTAGCCGATTTCAAAATTGAAACTTCAGGCGAATTAACAGAAGAACATCCAAAAACGTATCATAAAGTAAAAGTTGATTATCATTTTTACGGCAATAATTTAGACGAGAAAAAGCTAGAAAAAGCCGTGAATTTATCCGTAGAAAAATATTGCGGTGTGATGGAAATGTTTCGTCAATTTGCAAAAGTTGAGGTGGCGATTTTTTATCACAAACAATAAATTTTTGACACGGATTATAGGATTACCAAGGATTTAATCCTTAATGATCAGTGTAATCTGTGGCCGAAATAAAAAATATTTATACCTTTGTCATTCAATTATATAAGCCAAAATAACAGAGTTCAAACTAACATTCTGAATTCTAATTTCTAAATTCTAATTTTAAAAACTATGCGTTGGAATCCAAAATCTAAGCCAAATCCAGAAAAAGTACAAGCCATTCAGAGCGCCCTTCAAGTCGATGAAATCATCGCAAAATTATTAGTTCAGCGAGGAATCGAAACCTTCGAACAAGCCAAGACATTTTTCCGTCCCACTTTAACCGATTTGCACAATCCGTATCTGATGAAAGATATGGACAAAGCTGTGGCGCGAATTGAGAAAGCTATTGGTAACAACGAAAATATTTTAGTTTTCGGAGATTACGATGTTGATGGAACAACCGCTGTTTCTTTAGTTTCAAGTTATTTACGTAGTTTTTATCCCAATGTTGCGACGTATATTCCCGATAGATATACAGAAGGTTACGGCATTTCTTACATGGGAATTGATTATGCTGAAGACAACGATATTTCCTTAATTATTGCATTGGATTGTGGCATCAAATCGATTGATCATGTGAATTATGCCAAAGCCAAAAACATTGATTTTATTATTTGCGACCATCACCGACCAGGCGATATTTTGCCCGATGCAGTTGCGGTTTTAGATCCAAAACGCGAAGATTGTTCGTATCCGTATGATGAATTATGTGGTTGTGGTGTTGGATTTAAATTGATTCAGGCTTTAGCCGAAAATAGAAACCAAACCATTGATGATTTAGTATTATATTTAGATTTAGTAGCAACAGCAATTGCTGCAGATATTGTTCCGATTACGGGTGAAAATAGAGTATTGGCAAAATTTGGATTGGAAGTGATTAATTCGAATCCGCGACCAGGAATTAAGGCTTTGATTCAAAATGTAAAGAAGAAAGTCTTGACAATTACTGATGTTGTTTTTATCGTAGCACCAAGAATTAATGCAGCTGGAAGAATCAAACACGGAAACGAAGCTGTTGCTTTATTAACCGAATATGATTTGGAACAAGCGGAGCAATTTGCATCCGAAATCGAGCAACATAATTCCGACAGAAAAGAATTAGACAAACAAATTACCAAAGAAGCCTTACTTCAAATTGAAGAAAATAACGAGCAAAAACGATTTTCAACGGTTGTATATCAAGAAAATTGGCACAAAGGCGTTATCGGAATTGTGGCTTCTCGATTGGTTGAAAATTATTATCGTCCAACCATTGTTTTTACAAAAAGTGGTGAAAAATTAGCCGCTTCAGCCCGATCTGTGAAAGATTTTGATGTGTATAATGCGTTGGAAGCATGTGCGGAACATTTGGAACAATTCGGTGGTCACATGTATGCCGCTGGAATGACGCTTTTAGAAGAAAATTATGAAAATTTCAAAAATGCCTTCGAAAAAGTAGTCCAAGAAACCATTCATCCCGACTTATTAACTCCAGAGATTTCTTATGATGCCGAAATCGAATTATCTGAAATTAATGCGAAATTAATGCGATTATTAAAACAATTCGAACCTTTTGGACCTGAAAATATGACACCGCTATTTCTTGCAAAAGGACTTACGGATTCCGGTTATGCTAAAACGTTAGGTACAGATAACGAACATTTGAAAGCATTCGTAAAACAAGGGAATTCGGAAAGTTTTGGTGCCATTGGTTTTGGATTGGGCAACAAATTGGGCTTAATAAGCGACAAAAAGAAATTTGATGCTATTTTTTCATTGGAAGAAAATGAATGGAAAGATACTGTAACTTTGCAACTACAATTACGCGATATCAATACTTCAAATGGCTAAAAAAGACCCTTTTTCATCTTTACGTATACCCGAATTTCGCTGGTTTTTAGCCATGCGATTATTTATTGTCTTAGCTTGGTCGATGCAATTTGTACTGATTGAATGGGAAGTGTATCGTATGACAAAAGACCCATTATCATTGGGATTAATTGGGTTAATGGAAATTATTCCTGCGATTAGTATGGCTTTATTTGCAGGACATATAGTGGATCAAAATGAAAAAAAAGGACTGTTAATCAAATGTTTTTCTGGATTGGCAATTATTAGTGCTTTATTTTGTTTATTGGTACATCCTAATTTTATCAATTCTTTTTCAAAAAATACCATTTTGTACGGAATTTACGCTCTAGTTTTTGTAGGCGGAATCATTCGTGCGTTTTTAATTCCATCCGTTTTTAGTTTATTAGGATTGATTATTCCGAAAAAAGAGCAACCCAATGCTGCCACTTGGAGTAGTTCTACATGGCAAGTAGCTGCAGTAATTGGACCTGCTTTGGCGGGGTTTGCAATTGGTTGGGTTGGCGTTTTTTGGTCATTGGTTTTTGTTGTTTTTTGTGTGATAATGGCTTTAATCGTATTGACACAAATTGAAAGAAAACCAATTTTGAATCCAAAATTAGGCGAACCAATTTTTAAAAGTTTGAAAGAAGGATTGTCTTTTGTATTTAGTTCAAAACCTATTTTAAATGCCATTTCTTTAGATATGTTTGCGGTTTTATTTGGAGGAGCCGTTGCTTTATTACCCATTTTTGCACAAGATATTTTAAAAGTAGGCTCGGAAGGTTTTGGAATTTTAAGAGCGGCTCCGGCTATTGGTGGCTTAATTACTATGTTGATTTCGACTTCAATTCCATTGCATCAAAAAGCAGGTAAAAAGTTATTGTTAGCTGTTTTTGGATTTGGAATTTGTATTATTGTTTTCGGATTATCAACCAACTTTTGGTTATCTGTTGTAGCTTTGTTTCTAAGTGGTGTTACCGATGGTATTTCGGTAGTGATTCGACAAACTATTTTACAAATTTACACCCCTGATTCTATGCGCGGACGAGTGTCTTCTGTTAATTCGATATTCGTAGGTTCATCAAATGAACTAGGGGCTTTTGAAAGCGGCTTGGCATCTAAATTAATGGGAGTTGTAAATGCTGTAGTTTTTGGTGGTATCATGACTTTAGGCATTGTAGGTGTTACTGCGGTTGCCTCACCAAAATTTAGGGAATTGGATATTGAAAAAGATTTGGAAACGATTTAGTTTTTGAATTCTTTCAATTCTATTTTTTCGCCATCAAAAACGCCATAGGTGAAATAACCAATCCAATCGCCTAAATTCACATATTTAGAATTTTCGGTTAATTCAATTTCTAAAGGTAAATGACGGTGACCAAACACGAAGTAATTGTATTCTTTAGTTTCTAACTTTCGCTTGCAATATTGCACCAACCATTCGTTGTCTTCACCTAAGTATTTCACGTCTTCTGCGCCTGAAATCAATTTGTTTTTTACGGATAAGTATTGGGCTAATTTTACACCAATATCAGGATGTAACCAACGAAACAACCATTTTGAAAACGGATTGGTAAAGACTTTTTTCATTCGTTTGTAACCCATGTCACCTGGTCCTTTTCCGTCACCGTGACCTATCAAAAAGGTTTTATTGTTAAAAGTAAATTCTTGATTATCGTGATAAACAGGGATATTCAATTCTTTTTGAAAATAATCGCCCATCCATAAATCATGATTGCCTACAAAGAAGTAAATTGGAATTCCAGCATCTTTTAATTCGGCTAATTTTCCTAAAACTCTAACAAATCCTTTTGGAACAACGGTTTTGTATTCGAACCAAAAATCGAATAAATCGCCTAACAAGAAAATTGCTGCTGCGTCATGTTTCACCTCATCTAACCATGCTACAAATTTTTGTTCTCTAGGAAAACTTAATTCGGGCGTTGGTGCTCCAAAATGTTGGTCTGATGCGAAATAGATTTTTGAATTTGGTTTCAAAGGAATGGTATTAATTAGATAGCAAAAATATGAAAATTTGCGTTAAAACAATTGGTGTTTAGCCCTTAATTGTGTTGTTCACTAAAGACAGAAAGTAGTATTTCTCCAGAAACCATTCTATCTGGTGCTGTTTTCATTAGATGCAAAACTCGCTTCATGGCATAAGGGTTTAGCCCCATATTGATGCCTATTTCGTTAATTTTGATTTGCTCTCTTTCATGCAGTACTCCATCACAATGCATTAATAATGCCAAGCGATAGAATTGACAAATTCTATTAAACTCGTCTTTGATTACTTTAATTTCACCTCTATTTTTAAATAATTCTAAAAAAGTAGTTTTATCAATTTCTAATTCTTGTGCAACAATTTCTAAAAAATCGTATTCTCTATCGTGTAATTCTCCATCGATAAGGGCAAATGCAATCATTTCTTGTAACAAACTGATTTTTTCTTGGTAAGTCTCCATCAAAATACTAATTTTATAACTTGTTGATTTATCAAATATAAAAATGAAAAAGCATTTATTCCTATATCCGTTCTTTTTTTTATTAACATTTCCATTTTGTAATGCTCAAAAAAACGTTTCAACTTTTGTGATTGAGGCGCCACAATTGCAGACTACAAAAAAAATATGGTTGTATTTGCCAGAGAATTATAATGCTACCACCAAAAAATATCCTGTACTCTATTTGCATGATGCACAAAACTTATTTGATGCAAGTACATCATATGCTGGTGAATGGCGTATTGATGAAACTTTAGATAGTTTAAAAGCTGATATAATTGTGGTTGGAATTGCACATGGGAATGAAAAACGAATTGATGAATTGACTCCTTTTAAACATGAAGAATATGGTGGTGGCGGTGCTGCAGCCTATTTGGATTTTATTGTGACCACATTAAAACCACACGTTGACAGCACCTATAGAACTAAAACTGGGAAATACAATACGGCAATTGGAGGTAGCTCATTAGGCGGATTGGTTTCGTATTATGCTGCTTTGCAATATCCAAAAATATTTGGAAAAGCAATGGTATTCTCTCCTTCCTTTTGGTTTAGCCCAGCATTGTATGTTCAAACCGAACAATTAAAAACATTAAAAACCAAATTATATTTTATGTGTGGAGATGCCGAAAGCGAAACTATGGTTGGTGATATGGATAAAATGGTGGATTTAGTAAACGACAAACGTTGCTCTTGTGAACATCTAACAAAAAAAATAGTTGTAACTGGCGGAAAACATAACGAAAAATTATGGGCAAGAGAATTTGCAAAAGCGTATCTTTGGCTTTTTTGAGTGAGGAGCAAGATGTGGAGCGTGTTTTTGAATTATTAAAAAAGATATTTAGATGAATAATAATGATGTTTTTAAAAAGTTGCGTGTGGCATTGCAATTGCGTGATGACCAAATTATTGAGATATTAAATTTGGTAAACTTTAGGGTTTCCAAAGGTGAATTAGGCAATGTTTTTCGTAGTGAAGACCATCCTAATTTTATGGAATGTGGCGATCAGTTGTTGCGCAATTTTTTAAATGGTTTGGTAATTTATTTACGTGGTACGAAAGAAGACCCAAAACAACCCATGGAAGTTTTAAACGCAGTAAAAGCTACTAAAGTGCCTTTGAAAGAAGTTTACAAGAAAGATGCCTCTCCTAAAAACACTAACACAAAAGAGGGAAATAAAAAACCTTTTAAAGCTAAAACTACCGAAGCTAAAAAACCTTTTGGCAAAGGAAAACCAACAGATAAAAAAATAAAACCCGAAAATCCGGTGGAACGTTTCAAATTCAACTCTGGTAAAAATAAAAAGTAATTAGCATTTTTTATAACTATTGTGAAATCTCAACACGTAATTTATTTTAGATTTTAATACATCATAAAGGCTCAATATTACATGGACATTCAAAGTCAAATTCAAGAATACATTACTAATCAATCCGAGCCAAAAAGGACTGAGATGCAAACCTTGCACAAACGTATTCTTGAAATATTTCCTACATGCAGGTTGTGGTTTTTAGATGGCAAAAACAATGAAAATAAAATTGTTTCCAACCCCAATATAGGTTATGGGCTTCACTTATTGAAATATTCCAATGGTACAACTAAAGAGTTCTATAAAATTGGATTAAGTGCAAACACAACTGGAATTTCTGTTTATATCATGGGAATTGAAGACAAAAAGTATTTACTCGAAACTTACGGAAAAACAATTGGTAAAGCTAGTATATCAGGCTATTGTATCAAATTTAAAACATTAAAAGATATAAATATTGATGTACTTGAAACTGCAATTGTACAAGAAATGAAAAGCTAATAAAAAACAAAATAATTCTACAAATGAAATCAATATATCTTTTATTTTCTCTACTTACAATTACAATATCTTTTGCCCAAAAAAAGGAAACTATAACAATTCCAAAAGGAATTGTATATAATTATTGTGACAGTAAAATAGTTGAAAAAGCAAAGAAATTAATAGCTGACAATTTGAATAATTCTGGTAATTATGACATATTGCAAGACAACCTTATTATTGGACCTGAGTTATGGAAAAGGTTTAAAAATTATGAAAATGTTCAAAAAATAGAGAAAGGAAGAGTTGAATTTCACGTTGATGATTTGATTTTGGAAGGGAAAATGTGTCAAGATGTGAATGATACTAAATTAATTTGGAATGAACTTAAAAAAGAAGTTACTGAGGAGTACAAAATAAGAAAGGCAACCGAAGATGAGTTAAAATACTACTGGTCTGTAATTTCATTTGATATTGATGAACCTTTACTAATTATAGAAACCAAAGAGCACAATTATATTCTAAATTTATTGAAGAAAGATTTGAAATTGATGTGGTTAGATGAAGCTCCTAAACCGAATAAAAAGTCAAGTAATGGCACAAAAAAATATCAAGATGGAAAAGAAATAGATTCTATTTCTAAAGGTATTAAAGAAACTAGACTAGAAAAAGTAGTGCTTCTAAATGCTGAAGAAGATTTTGAAAAAAACAGCTCTATTGAAGACATAAAAACGATCATTGACAAAACAAGTAAAATATTTGAAGATCTTTTTAAAAATTCTGATAAATCAGGAAAAATTATGGTTCAATTTGAGTTGAAAAAGAAAAATAATGAAATACAATTTGCCGTTAGAGATGATTTAGATTTAGAAATTATGAAAGAGTTTGAAAAAAGAGTCAATGACGAAAAATATCCGAATTCGAAAAAAGACCCTGTTAAACTTCAATTGATTTTTAAAGTAAACTCATATAATGATGCTGAATAAAAATAAAAATCCTGAATGAAAATTCAGGATTTTTTATTATCTACTATTTGTAAACTGATTCTTTTTTGAAGTGTTTTGCTAATAAATAATATACTACTGCGCGGTATTTATTTTTATTAGATTTTCCATATTGTTCAATTACTGTTGCAATTCCTTTATCTAAATCTGCACTATCTTTTAAGCCTAATTTTTTAATTAAAAAATTATTCTTCACCGTTGCTAATTCTTTTTCGTCTGAACCAGAAACTGTTGAAGCATCTGCATTATAAATTGATGGACCACAACCAATAACTACTTTAGTCAATAAATCCATATCAGCTGTTACACCACACTTCTCTTTTAAATCAGTTGCATATTTTGCAATTAATTCATCTCTTTTACTCATAATATTGTTCTTTTAAGGGATTAATCAACTCAAATTTACACAAATAATTTAACATTTGTTTTAAATTATCATTATTTTTTTAACGCTTTAAAGAAATCTAATAAAACAGTATCGTTGTACTTTTCAGGCGTAAAAATTTCTAAAATACTTGGAGCATTATTTTGATGTAAAAAAGATGAAAACTCAGTTTCTAAGGTTATCTCATCTGTTGCGCTAAAATAAGTTAAACCATACATTTTCGCTAAGTGAGACACACTCAATTGGTGCGATGTTTCAAAAAATGTATTGAAGGTTTCGGTTTCTTGATGCCCAGGCAAAATTCTAAATATACCTCCTCCTCCATTGTTTAAAACTATAATTTTAAAACTCTTTGGAATATAATTGTTCCATAAAGCATTACTGTCATATAAAAAACTAATGTCTCCTGTAACCAAAACTGTAGGCATTGCATTTATTACTGAGGCTCCAATAGCAGTTGATGTACTGCCGTCTATACCACTGGTTCCACGATTGCAAAATACTTGAATTGTTTTGTCTATATCAAAAAGTTGTATGTATCGAATAGCCGAACTATTACTTACTTGTAACTGAATGTTTTTAGGTAAATTTTGACTTAAAAAATCAAAAACTTTAAAATCAGAAAAAGGTGCTTTTTGTGTGTATAATTTATGATTAGCTTGGCGGTTTTTCCAAATATTTGCAATAAATGATTTATAGTTACTTTCTATCGTATTCTCACCTACTAAGTAACTAAAAAAAGCATTTGGAGTAGTTTCAAAATGTTGCGATAAAGCGCCATACGTATCATATGCTCTTATCTCGTCCACATGCCAATGTTGTTTAGGTGTAAATTTTCGTAAAAAAGACTTTATGCGTTTTGAAACTACCATTCCACCGAAGGTTAGCAAAATTTCAGGTTGAAAATTTTCAAAATCTTCTTCAGCAAAAGGCGTAATTAGCGTATCAATTTGATCTATAAACGATTCATGATGTAAATTAGATGTTTTTTCGGTTAAAACCACTACACTAGAATCATTACCTAAATAATCTAAAAAACGCTGTTCTATAGCATTAGGAAGCAACTCTCCAACTAACACTAGCTTCTTTTTTGAATTATCCCATTGTTTTTTATATTCCGAAACTAAAACAAAATTTGCAACAGTTCTTTCATTTGAATGCACAGTTGGGAAATAAGTTGGTTCTAAAATAGTTTCATACAAAGGTTCTTCAAAAGGTGCATTAATATGAACAGGTCCTTTTTTTGCAACCGAAATTGCTATAGCTTCTTGAATCAATTGATCATTAATTACTGATGCTTCTTCACTTAAATTAGCATTAAATAGGCTATGATTGGCATATACATTTTCTTGACGAATAGTTTGTCCATCACCTATATCTATCTTGCTTTGTGGTCTATCTGCAGAAATTACAATAAGAGGTGTTTGGCTATAAAATGCTTCCGCAAAAGCTGGATAATAATTCAATAATGCCGAACCTGAAGTACAAACTACAGCTACAGGCTTTTGAATTTGTTGAGCAATTCCTAAAGCAAAAAAAGCAGCACAACGCTCGTCTGCAACACTATAACATTTAAAATAAGAATTATTGGTAAAGCCAATTGTTAGTGGCGCATTTCTAGAGCCTGGCGAAATTACGATATGTTGGACTCCTTTTTGTTGGCAAATTTCAAGTATACTCTGCGCTAAAGGAATTTTAGGATACATCATTTTAGATTGGTTGTAAGTTACAAAGTTACAAAGTTGGTCAGTATAATTATAGCGTTTAAATCAAAAAATACTACTTTTGAACTATGGAAATAAAAATTAGACCATATCAAGTTGAAGATACTGCTGCTATTTTAGAAATTATTAATTATAATATTCTAAACTCTACCGCTTTATATGATTATGAGCCTAGAAATTTAGCACAACAAATAGCTGTTTTTGAAGATAAAATTTCTAAAGGTTTCCCTATTATCATAGCCGAAGTTGAAGGAACTATTGCCGGTTTTGGTTATTATAGTGAATTTCGTTATAGAGCAGCTTATCAATTCACTGTTGAGCATTCCGTTTATGCAGACAATCGTTATATTGGAAAAGGTGTTGGAAAATTATTATTAACTGAATTAATTAGGTTAGCCCAAGCTCAAAAACTCCACACAATGATTGGAGTAATTGATTCAGAAAACTCAACAAGTATTGCCTTTCACAAGAAATTTGGTTTTGAAGAAGCTGGTTTTATTAAAGAATCTGGCTATAAATTTGACCGCTGGTTGCATTCCGTTTTCATGCAGAAAATGCTATAATATTAGTCGCAATTCTCAGTGTCAGTCAACAAATACTGAACACTGGGACTGAACACTGAATACTAAATTATTTCCCTTCAATCCAATTTAAGATTTCGGTAGCATTTGGAAGTACTCTTGGTGAAATTACTTTCTCTAATTCGCCCTTTTCATTGATTAGATATTTTTGAAAATTCCACTCTACTTCACTGTCTTGCAATCCGTTTTTTGATAGCTGAGTTAAAAATTGGTATACGGGATGCATGTCTCCTCCCTTCACTGAAATCTTGCTCATCATTGGAAACGTTACGCCATAATTTTTTTGACAAAAAGCACCAATTTCTTTGTTAGTTCCTGGCTCCTGTGCACCAAAATTATTAGCAGGAAACCCTACAATTACAAAATTTTGATCTTTATACTTTTCATAAACTGCCTGTAACTGCTCATATTGTGGTGTTAATCCACATTCTGAAGCTGTGTTCACAACCAGAATTTTCTTACCCTTCAAAGCGGCAAAATCAAATTCATTTCCTTCTAAGTCTTGTACTTTGAATTGGTATATGGTTTCTTTGCTCATAACTGAAGATTTAGGTGTTTGTATATTTGGCATTGGAGTATTCTGCGCTTGATTTTGACAACTCCATAAAGAAATTAATGCTGAGAATAATAAAAATGTTTTTTTCATGATGCATATTTTATTCAAATTTAAACTTTTTAAATTGCTTTTTTGCTAAACAATTCATAAAAAAGGCTATCAAAAGATAGCCTTTTTTATATTTAATTTCTATTTTATCTTTTTAAATGCTTTTTATAAGATGGATAAGCAACTGCAGCAATAACTAAAACAATGGCAAGTATTATAAAATAATACGTTACATTTTGCTTTTCTCCCGAAGCATAACTATGTAAACCGCTCAAGTGGAAATTTACTCCAAAATAGGTCATTAAAATTGATGCGAAAGCCAAAACACTCATTACGTTGTATATCCAACGACCACGTAATGCAGGTACAAAACGAGCATGAATTACAAAGGCATATACCATGATACTAATCAAAGCCCATGTTTCTTTTGGATCCCAACCCCAATAACGACCCCAACTTTCGTTTGCCCATTGTCCTCCAAGGAAGTTTCCAATAGTCAACATAACCAAACCTACGGTTAAAGCCATTTCGTTGATATAGGTAATTTCGTCTATACTTAATTTGATTTTTTCTTTGTTATTCGCATTAGTAAAAATCATTAAGAACAAAGCTACTAAACCTAATACCATTGCCAATGTAAAAGGTCCATAACTCGCTACGATAACAGCTACGTGAATCATCAACCAATACGAATTTAAAACAGGTTGCAAGTTTCCGATAGATGGATCCATCCATTGCCAATGCGCCACCATTAAAATAATAGAAACTACAAAAGTAGTTGATGCTACTGTCAATTTGGATTTTCTTCCAAAAGCTAAACCAAAAAACATGGTTGCCCATCCTACATAAATCATACTCTCATAGGCATCGCTCCAAGGTGCATGACCTGAAATATACCAACGTACAGCTAATCCAGCTAAGTGTAAGACAAAAAAGAAACCTATCAACCCATGAAAGATATTGATACTTATTCTAATAAATTTTGTGTCCTTGAAAATTTGTACAATACAAAAAGTCAACATCAGCACACCTGCCAACATGTACAAATAAAACAATCGTTTGAAAATATCATATTTATTATATAGAATTTCAGAATTAATTTTGCTTTCAGAAAGCATAACATCTTTTCCATACTTTTTTTGATAAATGTTTAACCCTTTCAACAAACTATTTGGGAGTTTATAATCACCATTTAAAGTGGCTTTATCAACAGCGTTCAAATAAAACGGCATCACATTTTTTATAGAATCCAATGCAGTTCCTGTAGGCTGATTAATTTCTAAATAAGAGAGCCACTTATTTGATTTATCTCCTGGAACAGGAAAAACTTTCAAAATTTGTCCACTTAAAGCTGAATACAATAAATTCACTTTTTTATCCGCTTCAATAAAATCTTTTTGAAATTGATTTGGAACTGGTTCTTTATATGCAGCATCTAAATAACTTGACAATTTATAGCCTCCTTTTTCATCAAAAAATGATACCAATGGCGCATATTTTGCGTCTTTTTCAACACCAATTATTTTACGGATACTGTCATTACCTCTTTTTAAATAGATGATGGGTAAATTATACCAATATTGTGGAAATTGCGTCATTGATAAAAAAGCTTGATCGGAATTCATTCCTTCATACGTATCACTTTTAGATACTTTTCGAAGTAATTCCGATGAAAACGTATTAATAGGTTTCATGCGACCTGCATCTTGTATGACTAATTTTCCAAATTCGGCTGCATGTTCTTCAGAAACAATATGCTCTTTTAATAATTTAAGAGTTTCCTCTTTACTTGGTTGGTGATTATGTTGTCCAAAAGTAAGCGCTGAAAATAAAAATAATATCAAGCCCAAGAATTGATTTTTCTTTGCTTTTACTTTTTCTAATTTTTCTTTTAAACTAGCGAAACGGGTATTTTTATTGAATAAAATAGCCATCAAGCCTAAATACAATAAAAAATAACCAATATAAGTAATCCAAGTACCCCAAAAATCATGACTTACTGACAATTGTGTTCCTTTCTCATCTGGATCAAAACCTGATTGAAACAATCTAAAACCTCTATAATCCAAAACGTTATTCATAAAAATACTGTCTTTAAACGTTTTCTTTTTTTCAGTATCTATTACTTCAACTTTACTTTTGAAAGCAGAATAACTTTTATCCGTTCCTGGATATTTGTCAGCAATAAAATCGTCTAACTTAATATTAAATGGCGTATTATAAATTTTGCTTCCAAAGAATAACGTAAATTCTAAATCTCCTATTTTTACACTTTGAGGCAAACCTTGTTTTCCTTTTGAACCCACAAGTGTTACTGTTTCTTCTTTTCCTTGACTTTTTACTTTTACAACTAAAGCATCATCACTTTGTTTGTCTTTGAAATCGTTATTGGATTCTAAAACTAACTCACCTTTAATTGCAGGCTCTGGAAATACAAACTGAGCACCTCCCATGTTGTATAACGAGCGTAACATTAAGGTCTGTGGTGCATCTTTTGTCACTTGTCCTTGCAATTTATCAGCCATTCGCATGAAATTTCCATCAAAAGGAGATTGTATGGTGTAAGCTTCTCCTATTTTGGTAATATTGATTGCGCCTTTAGTGAATTTATTGAACGCAAATAAAATGTTGTGCAAATTTTGAACTTCGCCTTCTTTCAAATAATGTTCATGGCGTGTTCCTCCACTCGATTCAACCATTTTTAACATCAGTTGTCCGTTTTCTGATGGAACAACGGTTTCGGTAGCGTTCATAATGAATTCTTGATATTCAACTTCAAATGGAATCCCGCTAAATTCCTCATCAATAGAAAAATGATTATCTACAAAAAGATCTAAAAAAAAGTCATCTTTCTTAATATCAGGAGCCAAATACAATCCTTCTTCAAAAGTTTTACGACGTATTTGACCTTCGTGATTACCATCTACTAAAACCGTTAAATAAGGCTTATCGGAATAAATCACATTAGCTGATTCGCCTTCTCTAATAGGCATCATTCCTTCAAAACTAATGTAACGTGTAACAAAGGCACCAACGATAATTAAGATAAATGAAAGGTGTAATAATAAAGTTGCCCAATTTTCTTTTTTATGCAATTGATATCGTTTGATATTTCCAATAAAGTTGATTACAAAAAACACCATTATGGTTTCAAACCACCAAGTGTTATAAACAGCTAAACGTGCTGTGTCTGTATTATATTCATCTTCAATAAAAGTTCCTCTCGCCATAGCAAATGCAAAAAGAATAAACAAAACCGCCATTAAGCGGGTGGAAGATAACAGGGATATTATTTTTTTCTCCATGAGTTGGGAATATGTTTTTTTTATAAATTGCCACAAATGTACTTAAAAGGAATAGTTTTTGGAAAAGTTTAACAAAGGATTCACGATTTTAAGCAGGTTTTAATTTAGTACAACATTTTTATTTCTTTAATATCAAATGAAGCTCGTACATCATCATCTAAAAGTACTTCTAGTCTCCCTTCTTTAGACACTCCCATTATTTTTCCTACAAATCGCTTTTCATTTGTATCCTCAAATGTTGACACAACGTCTCTTTTAAATAATTTTTGATGGTATAAATTCCAATAAAAATCTTCTCCTACGCGGCCTAATCGCTCTAAATTAAATTTTAATTGATTTATTATTTTTTCAAGAAGTATCATTTTATCAAAAATAATATTTTCTAAAAGAGCTAACGAAGCTGCTTGTGGTAAATAATCAAATTGGGTTTGGTTGACATTAATTCCTATTCCAATTATCGATTGCACTTCCTCTTGATTTTTTATGCTATTTTCGATCAAAATGCCGCCAATTTTTTTATTTTCTGCCAAAATGTCGTTTGGCCATTTTATTTGAAATTTTAATTTACTTTCAGATTGTAAAGCTTCAACTATACTTATAGCAACAATACCGTTTAGTGTAAATAAACTTTTTAAATAATTTGTATTGTTTCTATATAAAACACTAAAAGTTAGATTCTTACCACTCTCAACAACCCAATCCGAACCGCGTTGCCCTTTGCCATTTGTTTGCGACTCAGCAACCACAATTGTAAAATTTTCAACCAATTCATCGGCAGCTAATTGCTTTAAAAAAGTATTTGTAGAGTCTATGGCATTGAGTTTGATAATCTTCATTTAATAGTAATAAATTTTAATCTTATGTTAAGGTTCAAAAATAATGACAAAAAATGATACCTTTGCATAAATTCAAAAATAATAAATGACGAAGAAGGAAATTAATAATGATGATTTATTAGCAAACATCATCAAAGGAATAGAAGACGTAAAGGGAGAAAATATTGACATTCTTGATTTAAGAGAAATTGACAATACTGTTTGTGATTACTTTGTAATTTGTAATGGAAATTCAAATACACAAGTTAATGCAATCGTAGGATCAGTTCAAAAAGTGGTTTCAAAAGAATTAAAAGATAAACCATGGCACGTAGAAGGTGCCGAAAATGGCGAATGGGTATTGATGGACTATGTAAATATTGTAGTTCATGTATTTCAAAAACACATTCGTGAATACTACCGAATTGAAAGCTTATGGGGTGATGCTAAAATCACAACTATAGAAACAAAATACTAAAAATTTTTATGGCACAAAATCCTAACAATAATTCTGGCTTTAAGTTTAGTCCATGGATGAGTATTGTACTTGTTCTAATGATTTTCTTTACTATCAGTTTAGTTACTGATGGATTAGATTTGAGTAATCCGGGCAAAACCAGTTTATCAAAATTTAACAAGTTTTTAGATGCAGGTCAAGTTGAAAAAGTAACTTTCAACAATACCAAAGCTACAATTTATCTAAAAAAAGCTGCTTTAAAAGATAAAGCGCACGCCAAAGTTAAAAATGACATCACTGGTAAATTAAATGTAAAAGGACCACATTACATCATAGAGATTGGAGATGTGAAAGCTTTTCAAGATAGTTTATCAAAAGCTGATGCAACAGGAAAAATTTCAGAATATGAAAAAGAACCTGAAAGCATTTGGGGAGATGTTATATCCTTGTTATTGCCTATCTTATTATTAGGAGCCTTATGGATTTTCATGATGCGCAGAATGTCAGGTGGTTCTGGTGGTGGTGGTGGTCAAATCTTTAGCATAGGAAAATCGAAAGCTAAATTATTTGATGAAAAAAACGACACTAGAGTAACATTTGAAAACGTAGCAGGTTTAGAAGGAGCTAAAGAAGAAATTCAAGAAATTGTAGAGTTCCTTAAAAACCCAGAAAAATATACTTCTATAGGAGGAAAAATTCCAAAAGGAGCTTTATTAGTAGGGCCTCCAGGAACTGGAAAAACCTTATTAGCCAAAGCAGTTGCTGGTGAAGCTAAAGTACCTTTCTTTTCTTTATCAGGTTCTGATTTTGTAGAAATGTTTGTAGGAGTTGGAGCATCACGTGTGAGAGATTTGTTCAAACAAGCAAAAGAAAAATCACCTGCCATTATCTTTATCGATGAGATTGATGCTGTTGGTAGAGCTCGTGGCAAAAACAATATGACAGGAGCAAATGATGAAAGAGAAAATACGCTGAATCAATTACTAACAGAAATGGATGGTTTTGGCACTAATTCTAACGTAATTGTATTAGCTGCAACCAATAGAGCTGATGTTTTAGACAAAGCGTTATTGCGTGCTGGACGTTTTGACAGACAAATTTATGTAGACCTACCAGACATTAGAGAGCGTAAAGAAATATTTGAAGTACATTTAAAACCTTTGAAAAAGTCGGAGGAATTAGACACTGAGTTTTTAGCAAAACAAACCCCAGGATTCTCAGGAGCAGACATTGCTAATGTTTGTAACGAAGCGGCTCTAATTGCTGCTCGTAATGATAAAAAAGCTGTGGATAAACAAGATTTCTTAGATGCTGTTGATAGAATTGTAGGTGGTTTAGAAAAGAAAAATAAAATTGTTACTCCAGAAGAAAAACGTGCCATAGCAATACATGAAGCAGGTCATGCAACCGTAAGTTGGATGTTAGAGCATGCAGCACCTTTGGTAAAAGTAACTATTGTGCCTCGTGGACAAAGCTTAGGAGCAGCATGGTATTTACCAGAAGAACGATTGATTGTAAGACCAGAACAAATGCTTGACGAAATGTGTGCTACTATGGGTGGAAGAGCTGCTGAGCGCGTAATTTTTGATAAAATTTCAACTGGTGCGCTGAGTGATTTAGAAAAAGTAACACGTCAAGCTAGAGCAATGGTCACCATTTATGGTTTGAATGAAAAACTTGGAAACATCACTTACTACGATTCTTCGGGACAATCTGATTATAATTTTTCAAAACCTTATTCAGAAGATACTGCAAGAGTGATAGATACTGAAATTTCAAAATTAATCGAAGAACAATACCAAAGAGCTATTGATATCTTAGAGCATAATAAAGAGAAGTTAACTCAATTAGCAGACATTTTAATTGAAAAAGAAGTTATTTTCAAAGATGATTTAGAAACAATATTTGGAAAAAGACCATTTGACAAACAAGATGAAATTCCAGTAGTTGAATAATACTTATCAACAAAATAATATTAATAAAAAACTTAGTTCATGATAAAAAGAACTAAGTTTTTTTTTATCTTTGATTTTTACTGTATAAAATACCTACTAAAGATAGATGAGTCTTTTTAGAAAATTTTTTGGAACTTCTGGAGAAGATGGCGACAATAAGGATAAATCCGAAGATAAAAGCCCATACACTCCTGATGTGACTTTACCGATAGACGAACAGTTTACTTTCAATTTCAAAGCAAATGGAGGTAAGTTTATTTATTGTGAAAATTTGGCTGAAATTTCAGAAAATTTTGAAAATATTTTAGCTGAAAATGACTGGTTTGAATCAGAAGCACAATGTTTTGATGCGAGGCTTTTTTATTTATTAGATGAAAACAAACTAAATTACACGCAACCAAAAAATCCAAAATTTTTCTTTTCATTTTGTGAAAATTTAATTGCTGATGAAGGTTCTATTCTATTTTCGTCTCTTCAATTAAAACATTTTAAACCTAACGAATTACCTACTAACATGATTGTTTTTGCAACAACAAGTCAAATAGTAAATTCAAAAGGTGATGGATTACGTGGTATTAAAAACAAACACGAAAAAGAATATCCTACTAATATAACTACTATAAAATACTTTGAAGAAGTAAAAGAGCAAGACTTTTTGCATTATGGAAGTTGCCATAAAAATTTGTACCTACTTCTTTTAGAAGATTTATAAAATGAATGAAACGCTAAAAAGAGCAATTTCTGGAGCCGTTTACATAGTATTATTATTAGGCTGCATCTCCTATTCAAAAGAAAGTTTAGCTGTTCTATTTGGTGTCTTTTTGTTGATTGGTGTTTATGAATTTTGTAAAATAGCCGCATTAAATTTATACCTTAGTTTACCCATAGCAGCTCTATCCTACTACTTCTTATGGGATAAAAACCAAGATTTAGTTTCAAAAACCATAATAGTAAGTTTGTCAACCATTATCTCCATAAAGCTGTTGTTATATTTATTCAACAGTCAAAAAACAAACTTTACTATTGCTACACGCTATTTGTTGTTAATAGGTTATATCATCATTCCATTTATTATCACAAACTATGTAGCAGTAGGAAAAAATGGGTATAATCCTAAAATATTAATTTCTATTTTAATTCTAATATGGGCAAATGACACCTTTGCTTATTTAGTGGGGAAAAACTTTGGTAAAAACAAACTCTTTCCAAGTGTCTCTCCTAAAAAAACCGTTGAAGGTTTTATTGGAGGCATGATTTTTACAATTATTAGCAGTGTTTTGTTATCAAAATTTTACATTGAGTCTAACATTTTATACATTTGGATAGTAATTGCAATTATCGTGAGTATTTTTAGCACATTAGGCGATCTTATTCAATCCAAATTTAAGCGCGTAGCTGGTGTTAAAGATAGCGGAAAAATAATGCCTGGACATGGAGGTATCTTAGATCGATTAGATAGTATTATCTTTGTTATTCCATTTATTAATTTGTTTTATTTAATTTTATATTATGTTTCATAAAGAAGGTTCAAAAATCATTTTCATCTCCCTAATTATTTCAGTCGGACTTATATTTTTGGCAGATGCATTTTTAAAAGACAATTTTTGGTTATTAAAATCAGTGCAAGTGCTTGTTTTGATTTTTTTACTACTTATTTTGCAATTTTTTAGAAACCCTACTCGCGTTGCGGACAATAGCGACAATCATATATTAGCGCCTGTAGACGGAAAAGTTGTAGTTATAGAAGAAGTCTATGAACCAGAATATTTCAAAGACAAGCGTTTAATGGTTTCTATTTTTATGTCTCCAATAAATGTACACGTAACACGTTATGCTCTAAATGGAATTGTAAAATACAGTAAATATCATCCTGGTAAATATTTAGTAGCTTGGCATCCAAAAGCAAGTGAAGAAAACGAAAGAACTACTGTAGTTATCAACAATCGTGTATATGGAGAAGTAATGTATCGTCAAATTGCAGGTGCATTGGCTCGTAGAATTGTAAACTATGCTCAAGAAGGTATGCGAGTAGTTCAAGGAAAAGATGCTGGATTTATTAAATTTGGTTCAAGAGTAGACTTGTATCTACCATTAGGTACAGAAGTTAATGTAAAAATAGGCGAAAAAGCTATTGGTAATAAGACTGTTATTTGTAAAAAGGCATAAATGAGCGAAAAGGACTTAAATACATTATTTGATGAAGCATTTGCTAATGCGCAACTCATTCCACAAGAATCGGTGCCACAGGATATGCAACTAGTTTTGTATGGTTTGTATAAACAAGCTAGTTCAGAAAGCACCAGTAGAATACATTATCAAAATCCACAAGATTTAAGAAATGCTTTTAAATTAAATGCTTGGATGCAGGTAAAACATTTAACGGCAGATGAAGCCAAAGAAAAATACATCGAAATTATTAACGCCTTACTCAAAGAACGCAATCTATAAAACATGAAAAAAGCACTAGTAACCTTATCTTGTATATCCTTATTAATGCTAAGTTGCAAGGAAGATAGTAATCTAGAAGAAGTCCAAATTCCTGAGCCTGAAGTTGAAACCACACAAACCGCTTATGGAAATCCAGGAGAAGTAAAAGTAAATGAAGGCGGAACTTTTCAAATGAAAGGTCTAAAATATGCCTATGATGCGTTGCAACCACACATTGATGGAAGAACAATGCAAATTCATTATTCAAAACATCATTTGGGCTATGCCAACAAATTGAATAAAGAAGTTGATACTACGAATTTAGCTACCAAATCTATTGAAGAAATTCTAAAAGGATTAGATACAAACAATAAAACGTTGAGAAATAATGCTGGCGGTTATTACAATCACAATTTATTTTTTGAGATTTTAGGACCAAAAGCAGGAGGAACACCTACAGGCGCTCTTGCAGAAGCTATCAATACAGAAATGGGCTCGTTTGATGATTTACAAAACCAACTTATCGATGCTGGAAACAGTCAATTTGGAAGCGGCTGGGTTTGGCTAGTGGTTAAAAATGACGGAAAACTTGCCGTTACTAGTACTGCAAATCAAGACAATCCTTTAATGCCAAATGCAGAAGTTCGTGGAACTCCTATTTTAGCAATTGACGTTTGGGAGCATGCCTACTACTTGAACTATCAAAACAAACGAAATGATTATTTAACAGCTATTTTCAATGTCATCAACTGGAAAGTTGTTAATGATAAATACGAATCGGCAATAGCTAAATTATAAAATAAAAAATCCTGCAATATGCAGGATTTTTTTATACTCTTCTTGAAAATATTACTTCTCAAACTCTTTTAATGTATTTATAATTATAGCAACACATGTTCTTAATTGCTCTTCTGTCATTACTAATGGTGGCGCAAAACGAATGATGTTTCCATGTGTAGGTTTTGCTAACAAACCGTTTTCTGCTAAACGTACACAAATATTCCAAGCTGTATCACTTTCTTCAGTATCATTAATTACAACGGCATTCAATAAACCTTTACCTCTAACTAAAGTAGCTATGTTTGAAGTTTGAATAAATGCTCCCAATTCTTCACGGAAAATCTTTCCTAATTGTTCTGAATTTTCTGCTAATTTTTCATCTGAAACAACTTCTAACGCTGCAATAGCGACAGCAGCTGCAATAGGATTTCCACCAAAAGTTGAACCGTGTTGTCCTGGCTTAATTACATTCATAATATTGTCATTTGCCAAAACAGCCGAAACTGGATAAGCACCACCTGATAATGCTTTTCCTAAAATTAAAATATCTGGTTGTACATTTTCGTGATGCACGGCTAATAATTTTCCAGTACGAGCAATTCCTGTTTGTACCTCATCCGCTATAAACAATACGTTATTAGCTTCACAAACAGCTTTAGCTTTAGCTAAAAACCCTTCTGAAGGCACATAAACTCCTGCTTCACCTTGAATAGGCTCTACCAAGAATCCTGCAATATTTTTTGATGACGCAATTGCTTTTTCTAACGCTTCAATATCATCATAAGGAATGCTTATAAATCCAGCTGTATAAGGTCCAAAGTTTTTACGCGCATTTTCGTCGTTTGAAAATGAAATAATAGTTGTTGTTCTACCGTGAAAATTACCATCGCAAACTATAATTTGAGCATCATTTTCTTGGATTCCTTTTTTCTCGTAAGCCCATTTTCTACACAATTTTAAAGCAGTTTCTACTGCTTCAGCTCCTGTGTTCATTGGCAATACTTTATCAAACCCAAAATAATTGGTTACAAATTGCTCATAAACACCTAATTTGTCATTATAAAATGCTCTTGATGTCAACGTCAATGTCTGTGCTTGTTGCACCATTGCACCTACAATTTTTGGGTGACAATGTCCTTGATTAACCGCAGAATATGCTGAAAGAAAATCAAAATATTTTTTTTCCTCTACATCCCAAACATAAACCCCTTCTCCTCTACTTAAAACAACTGGTAGTGGATGATAATTGTGTGCACCATACTTGTCTTCTAATGCAATAGCTTCAGCCGAACTCATTTTTTCTAAAACTGACATGATTTGTTTTTTATTGATTGTTACATCGCAATTCCTTCTTTGTGGTGAGAAATCAACCATAACTCCACAAAAATATAAAATAATGCCACCAAAAGTGATAATGATTTAAAAAAAATTAACAATAATTTAGTATCGCGAAAAAAAAGTGATTTCATACCTTTGCAAAAATTTTAAAAAAAATGAAAAAAATCTCTCTCTTAACACTATTAATCATTACTTTTTCTACAATTTCATTTGCTCAAATTGGAATTGGAACTACAACTCCAAATGCACAATTAGACATCACTTCAACCACTCAAGGATTACTTATCCCTAGAGTAGATTTAACTTCTTTAAATATTCAAGCTCCTGTTATAAATCCTAAAGGAGGTTCGTTAGCTGTAAGTACAATAGTTTTTCATAATGGCACTAATGGCATAACCGCTGGATACTACTATTGGGATGGTACAAAATGGCAAGGTATTGGTAAAGCTGATGAAAACAGAGGACTTCAATTTTATGCTTTTACTGGAAATGGAGTATCTCCAAATGTTGACAAATCAAACTTTAGCTTGAGCCTTGTTAACTCTGGATTATGGTCAGGCTCATTAAACGATGCTTGTAGAAATACTATTCGCACTGGTGATAACTACACCATTATGTTTACTGGAACTCTTGTAGTTGAAACTCCTGGAAATTTTCAGTTACAATCTACATCTGATGATGGTTCTAGGGTAGTAATCGACGGAATTCCTGTTTTAAATAGATGGATAGATCAAGGACCTACTGCTTTTAATAGCAGTACAATATACCTTGCAAAAGGCAGACACAAAATTGAGTTTTGGTATTATGAAAATACAGGTTCTGAATTTATGCAATTTAACTGGCTACAAAATGCTAATGGAACTACCGGAATTGTTAGTGCTAATTCTTTCGTTATAGAATAATTATTTCAATTCTTGATACATTGATAACAAAGTGGTTACTGTATTCCAATTTCTTACAGTAGCCACTACATTTAATTTCTTTTCAATATACTTTTGGTCTAGTCTGGTTTTTCCTGCTCCAATTGCATATTTAATATAAATTCTACTTTTATCAATAGCCGCTTCATCGGGTTTAAATTGACTTATTTTTAAATCATTTAAAGCACCACTACTCAATTCTTTTGAAATAAATGCCACATACAATTTCTTTGTATCGCAGTCATTTTCTTTTAGATATGGATTATTTTTCAAACACGCTTCTAAGTCTTCTTTACCGATAACTACAACTGGAACTTCTAAGCCTAATTCCTTGAAAATTTCTTGTTTAATTTTAAACCCAACACTTGCGCCATGTTCTTCTTCCGAATCTACAAAAACATTTCCTGATTGAATATAAGTGCGCACATTTTGAAATCCTGCATTTTCTAAAAGCGTTTTCAAAGCATCCATTTTAATCATGTTGTGACCGGAAACATTAATTCCGCGTAATAAAGCTAAGTGAGTTTTCATTATTTATATCAAGATTTGCTACAAAAATAGTATTTCCTATTTAATTCGGTTGAGAATGTCATTCATCATTTCAATTTGCACTTTCTGAATTTCGATTAACTCTTGTTGCTGGTGCATAATTAAATGGTCTATTTTATCATCTAAAATTCTAATTTCCAATTCCGATTTCAAATTTATCATATAATCTTTTTTAGCACGTTCACGGTCTTTTTCTTCTTGGCGGTTTTGACTCATCATAATTACTGGCGCTTGCAAAGCTGCAATACAAGATAAAATCAAGTTTAGTAAAATAAATGGATACGGATCAAATTCTTTATGGGTAAAAATAAACACATTGGAACCGATCCAAATGGTTATAAATATAAAAAACGAAATAATAAAGGTCCAACTTCCGCCAAACGAAGCCACTTTGTCGGCAATTACTTGTCCGTAGTTTCTCGTATCTACTTCATCCTCAATTTTAGCCACAAACGATGTATCTTCTCCCAACGATTTAACTACATCTTTCTCTAAATCTGACAATTCTCTGATTTCGGTTTGAAGGTATTTTGAAATATACTTTTCTCTGTACACATTTAACTCACTTATTGCAATTGAATTATTAGTATCAAAATCGGGATAATCTTGTTGTATCAATCGTAATATCGAAATTCGAATTGATTTTCCTAAAACTCTTTCTTTTTCAGGAAACTCAATATTTGAAATAGCACTTGTAAATGTTTTATTTGCATTCATAATGTATATTTTATAAGCTAATGTACAATTTAAAACCTTTTTACACTTCTATTTTATTTCAAAATCTGCTTAATTGAAAAAAAAGTATCAAATCCGCACAACAATTCTTATTTTTGCCACATGGGAAAAAAGAGAACAGACAAAATCGTATTCGAAAACGTAAAAATCCTTGATGCAGGTGCAAAAGGTGTATCGGTAGCAAAAGCTCCTGATGGCAAAGTAATATTTCTTCCAAATGTAGTACCAGGTGATGTGGTAGACGTACAAACCATGAAGAAAAGAAAAGCTTACTACGAAGGTAAAGCTATAAAATTTCATGAATTTTCTGAACATAGAATTGATCCCGTTTGTGAGCATTTTGGTGCTTGTGGTGGTTGTAAGTGGCAAAACATGAAGTACAGCCAACAATTATTCTATAAAAACCAGGAAGTATTTAACAACTTGAAACGTATTGGTAAAATTGAATTGCCAGAGTTTGAACCGATTTTAGGTTCTGAAAAGCAATTATTTTACAGAAATAAAATGGAATTTGGTTTCTCGAATGCGCGTTGGATGACCGATGCTGAAATTCAATCGGGAACTGAATTTGACAATAAAAATGCCTTAGGATTTCATATTCCAAGAATGTGGGATAAGATTTTGGATATTGAAAAATGTCATTTACAAGAAGATCCGTCGAATGAAATCCGTAACGAAATCAAACGATTTGCTAACGAAAATAATCTTACGTTCTTCAATGCAAGAGCAGTGGAAGGTTTGTTGCGTACGTTGATGATTCGTACGGCTTCAACTGGTGAAATTATGGTTTTGATTCAGTTCTTTGAAAACGATAAAAACGGTATCGAATTGATGATGAATTTCCTAGCGGAGCGTTTTCCTCAAATTACATCATTACAATATGTTATCAATCAAAAATTGAACGATACATTGTATGACCAAGACATTATTTTGTTCAAAGGACGCGATTATATTTTGGAAGAAATGGAAGGATTGCATTTTAGTATTAATGCGAAATCGTTCTATCAAACCAATTCAGACCAAGCGTATGAATTGTACAAAATCACCAGAGAATTTGCAGGCTTAACAGGAAATGAAACCGTTTACGATTTATATACTGGAACTGGAACTATTGCACAATTCGTATCGAAAAAAGCGAAAAAAGTAATTGGTGTAGAAGCTGTTCCTGAAGCGATTATTGATGCAAAAGCCAATGCAACACGCAATAACATAACCAATTGTGAGTTTTATGTAGGAGACATGAAAAACGTGTTCAACGACGAATTCATCAACCAACACGGTCAACCAGACGTTATTATTACCGATCCACCAAGAGATGGCATGCACAAAGATGTGGTAGAAATGTTATTAAAAACAGATGTACCAAAAATTGTGTATGTAAGTTGTAATTCGGCAACACAAGCGCGTGATTTAGCGTTGATGGATGAGAAATATAAAGTGGTTCGTGTGCGTCCAGTGGATATGTTTCCACAAACGCATCATGTGGAAAACGTGGTTTTATTAGAAAAACGATAGTACTTGTCACATTGAGCCTGCCGAAATGTTACGAAAAGACTTCGACAAGCTCAGTCTGACAGAATTTAGATAAATATGAAAAAAATAGTTTTTATAACCTTGTCCTTGCTTTTAGCGGTTTCATTTTGGAACTGTGAAAAAGACGACATTTGTGCCGAAGGAACTCCAACTACACCAAGAGTAATTATTGAGTTTTATGATGCTACTGCAACTACTACATTAAAAAACGTAACTAGTTTAGGCGTTATTGAACCTACATTTGCTACAGGTTTTGCTTTTACAGCTGTAAGTAAAATCCAAGTACCTTTGCGAACTAATGCAACGACTACTACTTTGAATTTTATTCAAAACGGAAGCGATACAGACACTTCAAATGATAACATTGATGCTGTTACATTTAACTATGAAACTAGTGATGTATATATTTCGCGTGCATGCGGTTATAAAACCCTATTTTATTTAGACCCTACAACACCTGTGAATTTAGCAACCGATGGCAACAATTGGATTCAAAATATTGTAGTGACCCAACCTGATATAGAAAACGAAAATGAAGTACATGTTAAAATATATTTTTAGTCTCGCTTTAGGATGCGTTTCATTCGTTGGAACAGCGCAAGTGAAAGATACTGCCAAGGTAGTTTATCCAGAGCGTTATGGTTTGCGTTTAGGAGTAGATTTGCATCGCTTGGCCAGAACTTTTTATGAAACAGACTACAGAGGATTAGAATTGGTAGGTGATTACCGTTTAACCCGTCGTTTTTATATTGCTGGAGAACTTGGTAATGAAGACAAAACTGTGGACGACGACCGCATGAACTTTACTACAAAGGGCACCTACTTTAAAGCAGGTTTTGATTACAACTCGTTTGAAAACTGGCTCGACATGGAAAACATGATTTATGTAGGAATGCGTTATGGTGTTAGCAGTTTTAGCCAAACCCTAAACAGTTACAAAATTTATGATCCTACCAATTATTACGGGGAAACCATTATAACCTCTGGAGAAAAATTTAATGGCCTAACCGCGAGCTGGATTGAAGTCATTGGCGGAATCAAAGCCGAATTGTTTAACAACTTATACTTAGGTTTTTCATTGCGTTTAAACTATTTGGTATCTGATAAAAAGCCTGCCAACTTTGACAACTTATACATTCCAGGTTTTAACCGCACCTACGACGGAAAATTTGGCGCCGGATTGAACTACACCGTGAGCTATTTTATACCCATTTACAAGAAAAACAAGCCCATAGCGGAGAAAAAATAAAACCAAGCGTTACGAAAGTGACGCTTTTTTTTGTAAAATGAATTATGAAGTTGTAAATATTTTATATATTTGAAAAAGCTGTTTTGTTGCGCATATACACCCAAAAATGGATAGATTGGCGCTACTATATAGCGCATATAAACTAGTTATATGCCATATTACCCAACCTTACAACCAAAGTTTGAAAAACATATTTTACACATTGAGAAAAGTTATCAGCCAAATCTTTGGTATGACAAAACCTGAAATTCTTCAAGAAAAATCAGAATACGAAATTTTTTGGAACAAAGTTGACGGAAGTTATGAAGTCGCTAAAAACAAAAAACAAATAATCGATTTTTATTTGGGAAGAAATAGCTATTTCCATCGCAATTCCGATTTTGGAACTCATGACACTACCGTCAGTTTTTATAGTTTAAAAGCTTATTCAAAAAAGTATGGGAATGAACAAATGCTTAAATCTCTAAAAAGTGATATTACAAATATTTTAGGAAATGATTTGACTGTTTTAGAATTTGTGATGATGTTGAATTACATATGGATGTATCTTGTAAATTTCTATGAGAATAATAGTCGAAAAGAATTTGAAATTGAGTGGCGCGTTGAAAAAGAAATCAGAATTCTTTTGAAACATCATATAGAAAAATTTGATAATGAGTTTTCAAATTTACTTGAAGTAGAATATCTGAGTGAAGAATATTTTTATGTGAATCTCAAAAAGAAACTTGAAATAATAAAGAACCGAACAGGAATAGATATATTAGAAGAAACTGGAAATAATGATATTGATTACATTGATTTAAAAAAATAAATACGGCATATAACAGCGGTTTGCTTCAATGGCTGCTTCCGGATTTTCCTACGGAAAATCCGCTGCTGAATGGAATGTTTTGTTATATTTGTAATGGCTTGGTGTTGGTTCAACGCCACTGAGAGCAAGCCGCAAAACGTTAGCAGAAATCATTAAAAAACGATATGCCAAAAGAAATAAATTTTACAATAAGATATTCTGGTGGAAAAGCAGACGAAAGTTTATTAGACTTGTATGATGCTGCTGCTTCAATTCATGGACTTGCAAAAGCGTTAGGTATAACTTCGCATGCATTAGTTAATAATGGTAATATTAGACACAGAGTAGATTCTATTCCAAATGTAAAATTTTATCTTCATCCACCAAAAAAAGGAAGTTTTATTGAATTAGTTACTATTGTTTTCGAGGACCCAGCTGTTCAAGCTTTAGGATCGTCTGTAATAGTGGCTGCTTTTTGGGACTTTGTGAATTTCACATGGAGGCAAGCTACTGGTCGACAAGCTGAACTAACCGAAACGTCGACAAGAAGAATTTTTGAAGGTAATGAATTATTATCACAAGAAATTGAACACGCGCTTGAAAATCCGTTGCAAATGATGCACCGACCTATTCAAAATGATAGAAATATTGAAATTGAAATAAAAAGACCAAGAATCGGAACTGTATTAAAATTTAATCGGGAAACATATGAATATGTTTCTTCACAAAATGATCCTGAGGAATTCTTCAATGTTCTGGGCAATGTAACTAAATATAACAATCTAAGTGGAATTGGAAGATTTTATGATGACGCTAAAGGTAGAACTTTGTCTTTTCACTGCCATAAAGATTTAACGGAAGAAGAGAAACAAATATTGACTTGGTCTTTACATTCATCAAATCAGGTGATTGGTCAAGGAAAAATTTTGTTAACTATTGATGAAATTAAAAGCAATTCAGGACATATAAAGCGATATATAATTAAAAACGTAGAGCGAAATGATAACACTCAACAAAGAGTTAGCTAATAAAATTTGGAAGTTTTTAGGAAGTCCAATAACTGCTTTAGTATTTAGTATCTTATTGAGTGCTTTTTTTTATTATCTCAGTATTTCATATAAAAGTCCATCGTTTTATAACTCACCTCCAGAGCTTATTGCAACAAAGTCAGATTCATATTTAAAAATTTTCTATAAAAGTGATGAGCTTACAAATGTATATTTTACAAATCTTGTAATATGGAATGACGGTGATAATTTTATTGACTACAGCGACTTTGTAAAGTCAAAGCCTATAAAGTTTTATAGTAACGACAGTATTAAAATACTGTCTGTTTCTGTTCATAGTAAGAGTCGCCAAGACTTAAAGTTCGAATCAAAAATTGAAAATAACAAAGTTATAATACGATTATTAGAAGATGAAGCTTTAGAAGAAGGAGACGGTGCAAGTTTTCACATACTATACACTAAAATAACAAATAAAAACAATATTTCTTTTCATTTAGAATCAAGAATTAAAGGAACAACAAATGGTTTTATTTTTAAAGATGTCACCAATTTCAAAAAAGGGGAATACAGAAAATCAATTTATTTTCTTTGGTCAATAATAATATTACTGCTTAGTATAAGAATTTTAACGTTGTATTTTTATAAAAAACCAATTGTTTTTAGAACTGTTGAATTTGTTTTTATTTTTACATTGATAGTGATTACTATTTATCTCACTGTCCAACAAATATTTTTTACAACAAACCTTATCTGGATAAAATGACTTCTGCTAACAGGCGTTTGGCAAGATTTTAAATTTTATAATAAATTCACATTTCAATTCGCAAGAAATTTTATGCTTAACAGAAGATAGTGGATACCAAAGTGGGTAAACAAAACGCTGTAGCACTACATATACTATCGAAAACACCAATGCGTTGATAAAAATTATGCTATTTTAAGTTTAATAAGTTACCTCGTATTTTTTTGAGCCTAAACGAAGCTTACTAACCATTCCTTCAATAATAAATTACAAGATTGTTTTCAGTTAATACAATTTACTATTAAAGCACAAAATTTACATTTTAATTAACAATCCAAATCACTCCGTCCCAAAAATATTAACTAGATTCGTATAATTAATTTGTAAGTTTATGAAACGTATACATAAAAACATTCCAGTAATGCTCTTACT
Organism: Flavobacterium sp.; assembly: GCF_035299005.1. GTDB lineage: Bacteria > Bacteroidota > Bacteroidia > Flavobacteriales > Flavobacteriaceae > Flavobacterium. The sequence goes on along the minus strand of NZ_DATGXL010000004.1, from coordinate 25,021 downwards.
ACTAACTGTAGTAAGTGGACTTGTATTTACTAATTGTGAGGTTAAAAAGGAAACTAAGCCATCTTCAAAGCAATTGTCTATTACTGATGCAAAAGCCAATCAAGACAAAAGAAAAAAATGGGAGGCTTCTCCAGACGGTATAAAATACAAAGAGTGGGAAGCTTCTCCCGCAGGTAAAAAAGTGCACGCGAGTCACGATAAAATAAGAAAGTACATCAAAGATTTCAGTGACATGGAGGCAGTGGTAACTTCTGTTACTTTTCAACGCGCTAATGTAAAATCAGGCCCAAAATGGCTCATAGTTAAAATTAATGATGAAGATTACATGATGCAATTTAACTTAAAGGATTTTGAGCAATTAAAAAGTCTAAAAGTGAACGACAAAATAATTATAAGAAGCCGTAGCGTAGGATATTCAAATAATCATCCCTACTTAATTATATCGGGCGATTATATTGCGCAAAACAACAAGATTCTTTTTAAGCGTGACTTTAGTAAAAATAAAGGCTGTTAAATCTTAGCTTCTCACTATTCAATTATTGGTTAGTTATAAGTAAAAAATCATAACATCAGGATAAAAAAACAAATTCCCCTAGGGCTTTTATATAATTCCTGTACAGCATTTAGGTAATTCCCCTAGGGGATTTAATCAATTTCCCTAGGGGAATTAATTTTTTTATCCGCACCAATTTAAAAATACATCTTCAAAATAATAAAAAACAATCCGTCAATTGAAAACGATATTATTAAATTTGTAAATAAAGTAGATTGAGGAAAAAAGAAATTATTTACTACTATTTAAATAGCTATAACAGACTATTTAACTAAGTTTTTACAATTTTTTTCAATTTATTAGCAAAAAAAATCCCGAGCTCTCACTCGGGATTTTTTATTTTACTTCTTTGATGCCTTTGATGAAAATCCATTTCACGAAGATTTTTTCACCATCGTGGGTTTTTATGGCTTGAAACTTTGGTGCTAACAGCAACGAAATCATGAAAGCTGTTACTGCAATCCACAACCCTTGTAAATGCGAATAATTCATCACTAAAAGATAAGCTGGGATATAAAACACACTAAATCCTATGAAATTATAAAGGAACGATTTTATTTTTTTATTCATTTTATATGTTGTTTGATTGTTGAATTGTTGAATTGTTAAATTGTTGAATTGATTTTCACTTTTCACTTCTCACTTCTCACTTCTCACTTTTCACTTTTTACTTTTTACTTTTTACTTCTCACCCAAATACTTCCCCTTCTTACTGCCTTCATACATTTCGTATTTCACCAAACGGGCTTCTAATTTTCCATTGAAAAGCTTTATTTTTCTACTTGGTTTTAACCCTACAAATTTCAAGGCTTCTAAATTAGCGGTAATAAACCATGCGTTTGTATTGGGGTAATTCTGTTTCAAAGTATCTCCAATTTCTCTATAAAAACGCTCCATATCAATATCTAAACGCTCACCATATGGCGGATTAAACACCATGTGTAATGGTCCTTCAGTTTCTTTTTTAGAGTCAAAGAAATTTTCGTTACCTATGCTAACATATTCGTCTAAATTAGCATTTCTAATATTGTCTTTAGCTTTAGCTACAGCACTAGGGGCTTTGTCATAGCCTTTAATTGTATAATGAAATTCGCGTGTTTTTTTCAAAAGAGATTCCAAAATATTGTCAAATAATTCCGCATCCCAATCTTTCCATTTTTCAAAGCCAAACTCTTTACGATTAATATTCGCAGGAACATTACAAGCAATCATAGCGGCTTCGGCTAAAATAGTTCCCGAGCCACACATTGGATCTAAAAAATGACTTTTTCCTTCCCAACCCGATAAAATCAACATTCCTGCTGCTAAAACTTCGTTGATAGGTGCCATATTTGTAGCGGTTCTATAACCTCTATGATGCAATGAAGCACCCGAAGAATCTAACGAAACGGTCACATTATCTCTATCAATATGCACATGAATTTGCAAATCCGGAAAATCTTTATCGATGCTTGGGCGCTTTCCATTCAAGTCTCTAAATTGATCCACAATGGCATCTTTGGTCTTCAACGCCACAAACTGACTGTGATTAAAATGCTCTGAATGTAAAGTGGTTTCTACTAAAAAAGTATTGTGCTCGGTTAAGTAATCCGACCAATCAATGGCTCTAATACCTTCATACAGCGCTTTATCATTATGCGCTTTAAACGTTTTGATTGGTTTTAAGATTTTTAATGCTGTGCGAAGTGCCAAATTGGCCTTGTACATAAATCCTTTATCGCCTTTAAAACTCACCACACGTGTACCGATTTCCACTTGTTGTGCGCCAAGAATTTGCAATTCTTTAGCTAATATTTCTTCAAAACCAAAAAAGGTTTTGGCAGTCATTTTAAAATTTTCCATGCATCAATTTCAAATTCAATTGCAAAATTCAATTGCAATGTGAATAATTAAGGTATTCTTGTGCAAAAATACATTAAATTTGCTACTTCAAAGAAATGAAATCAGAATTAATGTCAGATAGCAACAATAAACAACCTACAATAAACAATCAACAAGCTTCAAACTGGTTCGAATCTTGGTTTGATACCGAATATTATCACATCCTATACAAAGAACGCAACGACGAAGAAGCGCAATTATTGATGGATAATTTGACGCACTATTTGAATCTTCCCGAAGAAGCAAAAATATTGGACTTGGCTTGTGGAAAAGGGCGTCACGCTATTTATTTGAATTCGTTAGATTATGATGTAACAGGCGCTGATTTATCAGAAAACAGTATTGCAGAAGCTTCAAAATTTGCTAATGATAAATTACATTTTAAAGTGCACGATATGCGCGAGCCTTTTGAAGAAAAATATGATGCTATTTTTAATTTGTTTACCAGTTTTGGCTATTTTGACGATGATGCCGATAATTATAAAACCATTAAAGCTATTCACAATAGTTTAACTGAAACAGGTTTTGCAGTTATCGACTTTATGAATGTAGATTATGTATTAGAAAATTTGGTAGCCAATGAAATAAAAACAGTAGATGGCATAGATTTTCACATCAAACGCTACTTAAAAGACGGACATATTTATAAAGAAATTGATTTTGAAGATAAAGGCGAACGATATCATTTTACCGAAAAAGTGCAAGCCCTTCGCTTAGCTGATTTTGAACAAATGATGGAAGAAGCAGGTATTTTCTTATTGGATATTTTTGGCGACTATAAATTGAGAAAATTCTACAAAACACAATCCGAACGTTTAATTATGATTTTTAAATAATGCAATATATCATCACCTTTTCAGCTGTTATTTTAGGTTTTTTAATCGCTTTGTTTTTAAAGCCTCAAAAGAAAAAAAACATCAAATTATTGTTGGCGTTCAGTGGTGCATTTCTACTATCGCTAACGGTTTTACATTTACTTCCTGAATTATTTAGTGAAGGTCACAATCATATTCATGAAGGTGAAGAAGTACATGCAACTTTGCCTGTTGGTGTATTTATTATGATTGGGATTTTATTTCAAATTCTATTGGAGTTTTTCTCAAAAGGAGCAGAACATGGTCATGTTCACGTGCATACCGACGAACATAACGAATTGCACCAAATTCCTTGGTTGTTGTTTGTTAGTTTATGTATTCATGCGCTGTTAGAAGGATTTCCAATTCATAACAATCAGAATTTAGCCTATGGAATTGCAGTACACCACTTCCCTATTGCTATTATTTTGACCTTGTTTTTTGTAAATGCGAAGATGAATAAAATGATGATTTTTGCCTTTATGTTTTCATTTGCGTTAATGACACCACTAGGCACTTTATTAGCAGAGCAAATGCATTTTGCCCAACATTATTCAAAGGAAATTTCGGCAGTTGTAGTCGGCATATTATTTCATATTTCATCAACTATTATTTTTGAAAGTAACGAAGGTCACAAATTTAATTTGGCTAAAATTACGATGATTGTCTTTGGTTTTGCCCTAGCATATCTTATTGAAATGGGGCATTCACATTAATTGCTAACCGATTCAAAACATTTAAAAATAACTTTGTAACTTTGATACTTTACAACTTTGTAAACCAAAATAATGAATTTTACTAAAACCACCGAACAAACCTCAAAATACGAACATTTAGAAAAAATGTCGGTTACTGATTTGTTGACCAATATCAATAACGAAGATAAAACGGTTCCATTAGCTGTAGAAAGAGCCTTGCCCCAAATTGAAAAATTAGTTTCAGAAGTGGTGGCAAAAATGAAACAAGGCGGTCGTTTATTTTACATTGGTGCTGGCACATCTGGACGATTAGGTATTGTAGATGCATCGGAATGTCCGCCTACGTTTGGCGTTCCTTTTGATTTGGTTATCGGAATTATTGCTGGTGGTGATACAGCCATTAGAAAAGCAGTAGAATTTGCAGAAGACGACAAGGAGCAAGCGTGGAAAGACTTGCAACAATGGAATCTTAATGAAAAAGATGTGGTGGTAGGTATTGCCGCATCGGGAACTACACCTTATGTAATTGGTGGATTGGAAAAATGCAATCAAAATAACATCAGTACAGGAAGTATTAGCTGCAATGCAGAAAGTCCGTTATCAAAAACAGCTAAATTTCCAATAGATGTGGTGGTCGGCCCTGAATTTGTAACTGGAAGTTCACGCATGAAAGCAGGTACAGCTCAAAAGTTAGTTTTAAACATGATTTCGACAACAACAATGATTCAACTTGGGAAAGTAAAAGGCAACAAAATGGTAGACATGCAGCTGAGCAACACCAAATTAATCGATAGAGGAACAAGAATGATAATGGATGAGATTCCCGTTTCGTATGAAGAAGCCAACCAACTTTTAGCCACATATGGAAGTGTAAGGAAAGCCGTAGATTTTTATAATTCAAACAATTAACCCTATGAAAAACATTTTTTTAGCAATCACAATATTGAGTTTGTCCATCTCTTTTTCACAAGAATTACAACTTGAAAAAGGCAAAATATATCTAGGAGGCGAACAATTATCTTCTTTTGAAACCAAAAAGTTGATGGCCACCAATTTAAAAGCCCAATACAAATTTAAAAAAGCAAAAAGCAAAGAAGCTATCGGTGGTTTTTTATTAGGATTAGGCATCGGAGCTACAGCCGCTGATTTAGTAATGGGATTAACTTCTGATGTGAAATACCCTACTCCAATTACATATGCAGGTGTTGGTTTAATGGCAGTTTCAATTCCAATACTTTCTGGAAGAAAAAAAATGATTGAAGAAAGTGTGGATATCTATAACCAAGGACTAAAAGAGGAAAAGAAAACGCTAGGCGATAACTTCGAATTAAATATTGTGAACAATTCCAATGGATTTGGAATCCAAATTAATTTCTAATGGCTACAGACAAGAAAGTTTTAATGAAAGGAATTCGTTATTTATCTGCTGCTTTGCCATTGTTATTTATTGGGCCGATAGTAATAAATAGTGCTTTTAAAAATGAAAAACATCCTTTATATCCCTTTGTTTTAGTTTTGGGAATTATAGCTGCATTAGGAGCTATGTTTTTAATTTATAAAGGAATTAATACTATGCTGAAGAGTTTATTTGATGGCGATAAAAATCAAAATTTATAATATGAAATCTATTGCTGCACTATTATCTGTACTACTGCTTACTTCTTGCTACAATCAAGAACGTAATTGCAAAGACTTTAAAACGGGTAAATTTACATCAGAAACCGAAATTGAAGGAAAAAAATATACCAGTACTTTTGAACGAAATGACTCCATTCAAATCGAAACGTATGAAGGAAAAATTGATACTTTTAAAGTAAGATGGACAAATGATTGTGAATATATAATTCAGAACATTCATCCAAAAAACAGAGAAGAGAAAAAACCAGTTCAAATGAAAATTTTGACAACTAGCTCAAAATCATACACTTTTGAATATTCTTTTGTTGGAGATTCAAAAAAGCAACGAGGAACTGTAACAAAACTAGACTAATCAACGTATAATTCGATTTAAACACTAACATAAAACACATGGAAGTATTATTTACATCAGATGCACTTATTGCCTTATTGACCCTAACTTTTTTAGAAATTATTTTAGGAATTGACAACATTGTATTCCTATCAATTGTTTCAGGTAAATTAAAAGCAGAAGACCAACCAAAAGCGAGACGCATTGGGCTTTTATTAGCTATGGCATTTCGTATTGTTTTATTATTTGGAATTACTTGGGTTTTAAGTTTACAAGATATTTTATTTCATTTAGATTTTGGCTTTTTTAGTGCAGGTGTAACAGGACAAAGTTTGATTATTTTTGGTGGTGGTTTGTTTTTACTGTACAAATCTGTAACAGAAATTCACCACAAATTAGAAGGTGAGGAAGAATCAGAAAAAGGAAAAGCTAGTAATACTTTAGCTGCAGCCATTACACAAATTGCATTATTAAATTTAGTTTTCTCATTTGACAGTATTTTAACTGCAGTAGGATTAATTAGTATGAAAGATCCATCACAAGGAGGATTTGGCTATGAAGGTGCGCTTATTATCATGATTTTATCAATTATTATTTCAATTGTAATAATGATGATTTTTGCTGGTCCAGTATCTAAATTTGTTAATGAGCACCCAACTATTCAAATTCTTGGGCTTTCATTCTTAATTTTAATTGGGGTTATGTTATTAGCAGAAGGATCACATTTAGCACACTTTAGATTCTTTGGAGAAACAGAAGTTCACAGCATTCCAAAAGGATATTTATATTTCTCAATTTTCTTCTCATTGTTTGTAGAATTCTTAAACCTAAGAATGAAGAAAAGCAAAAATCCAGTTAAACTTCACAACAATAAAATTTTGGATGAAAAATTAAAAGACGAAGACATCATGAATTAATATTTATAAGCATTGATAAAAAAAGCTCCCAAATTTGGGAGCTTTTTTATTAGTCTTGAATATATGTTTTGTTTCCGTTTTTATTGATATAATACTTTCCGCCTCGTGGTCCTGTATATACTTTTTTACCTTTGTATTCTCCAGTTACCTTGTCGGCTACTTTTTTCTCTGCTGCCTTTGATGCTGCAGTTTCTTTCATATCTTCTTTTTCTTCAGCTACTGTTTTTTTTGTTTTCGATTTTGCAGTAGTTGCTTTTTCTTTTGCTTCTGTTTTCTTAGTATCTACTTTAGCTTTCGTTTCTTTTTTCTTAGCATCTACTTTAGCTTCTGTTTCCTTTTTCTTTGTAGTTGCCTTCTCTTTTGTTTCTTTTTCAGTAGACTTTGCTTTTGACTTTGTTTCTTCTTTTGCTTCTTTTGTTTTTGATTTAGTTTCTTTAGCTTTTTTGTCTGCTTTTTCTTTTGTTTCTTTTTTAGCTTTTTCTACTTTTTCTGTAGTTTCTTTTTTAGTCTTAGCTTTTTTTGTTTTCGTTTCTTGAGCCATTGTACCTATCGAAAGGAACAATGCTAAAACCATTAGAAGGATTTTTTTCATGTTTGTCTCTTGTTTAAAAATTTAAAAATTATACTATTTTGTGAATTCTATTTACAGGTATCACAACTCCCTGTTTAAGTATTACCCTACTATCAGTAACACCCCAAATAGTAGTTTCAACCGCTTTTTTTGAAATATCATCTTCAAAGAAAATCTTAATTTTTACATGCTCTAAATTTCCTAACGATAAAGCTCTGTCTAAATCATTTTTCCTTTGAATAATTGCCTCTTTTTCTTCCAAAACATCAATTGCAGGAAAATTTAATGTGCTTATAGCTTCTTTGTCGATTAATTGAAATTCGTTATTCATAGTTTAATTAGTTGGTTAGTTTCATAAAATTACTAAAAAAATAAAATATAAAAGCCTTTTTTCAGCTATATTATAATAGAATTTCACATTAAACTCATTTATCAAAATCTATACCATAAAAAAAGAGACTACCTTTTGAGTAATCTCTCTTTCAACTATTAAACGAAACATTTATTAGAATTTCATTCCAAAACCAATACCTAATAACCAAGGATTGATATCAACCTCTGCTGGCACTGTTAATCCTGGAGCTAAATTAGAAGCGTCTACTGTTACATCAGTACTTAAAAATAAGCGTTTTGCATCCACATTGATAAAATAAGTATCATCAATCATTAAATCAAAACCAACTTGAGCTGCATAACCTAATGCATTATCATATTTAACATCTGCAACAGCACCAGATTTTACGTTATAAAATAAAGTATAATTTAATCCCGCGCCAATGTATGGCTTGAATACTCCTTCTTTCTCAGTACAAAAATGATATTGAGCAGTTAATGTTGGAGGCAATAAATAAACACTTCCTAAATCTACATTTCCAGCAGCAGTATTAACCGCTTGAACATCGTGTTTTGTAGTTCCCAAAATTAATTCTGCAGCAATATTTTTTGTGAAAAAGTAAGTAAAATCTAATTCAGGAATTAATGCATTTGAAATCGCAACATCACCGCCAATCACACCTACTTTAGCGCTTTCAACTGGCACTACACCAACACCTCTTAATCTAACTTGCCATCTTTTAAAGTCATTTGTTTTTTCTTCTTGATCTTGTCCATTTACAAAATTTACAGTCAATAGGGACATAGCCATAATTGCAAAAAGTACTTTTCTCATTTTTTAATTAATTTAAAATTATAGTACAAATGTAAAAACCAATATTTCGATAAAAACTGATAAAAATCATAACTGAAAATTTATTTTTATAATAGATAATACTTAATAATTCTAGTTTTTTAAATACATTTGCGTCACTATGCTAAAAACAGTTAACATATTAAATAAAAGAGCCAAATTCGATTATGAAATTCTCGATAAATATTCGGCTGGAATTGTATTAACTGGTACAGAAATTAAATCTATTCGATTAGGAAAAGCTTCTATTACTGAAAGTTTTTGTGAATTTCATGATGGAGAACTTTTTGTTATTAATTCTAATATTGAAGAATATTTATATGGCACGCATTACAATCACAAAACAAAAAGTGAGCGTAAATTACTTTTAAACAAAAAAGAACTAAAAAAATTAAATAAAGATTCAGAAAATAAAGGATTAACCATTGTTCCACTCCGTTTGTTTACCAATGAAAAAGGTTTAGCAAAACTCGAAATTGCACTTTGTAGAGGTAAAAAGAACTACGACAAACGCGAATCATTAAAGGAACAAGATACCAAAAGAGATTTAGATCGAATAAAAAAGGCTTTTTAGCTTTTTTTTGTTAAATTTTATGACTAAATTTGTCATGACAATTAAACAGTTTTGAATCATGAAAACACTATTAAAAAACGCAAGAGAGCAAAAAGACATCAAAACCAGAGAGTTAGCACAACTTTTAGGTATTGATCAGGCATTAGTTAGTAAGTTTGAAAATGGTTCGAGAAAACCAACACGTGAACAAATTTCAAAGTTAGCTACTGCACTTGATATTAATTTTGAAGAATTAATGATAGCTTGGCTTAAAGAAAAAATTCTGTATGAAATTGGTACTGATGATTTAGCTTTAAAAGCAATGCTACTAGCAGAAGAAGAAATAAAATACAACATTAGCTATGTTAGAAAATCATTATCAAAAAACTTACAAGTTTTATTAAATGAAATCGATGAATTAAAATCTAAATTAGATAATTTCCGTCAGTTTGATAGTTATAGAATCAAACAAGCATTAGAATTAGAATATACTTTTGAAAGTAATCGCATCGAAGGAAATACTTTAACACTTAGAGAAACAGATTTAGTAATCAACGAAGGTTTAACTATTTCTGGCAAAAGTATGCGTGAACATTTAGAAGCTATCAATCATAAAGAAGCAATAGATTACATTAAACAACTAATGGATAAAAATACTTCATTAATTGAACGAGAAGTTCTTGCGATTCATAATTTAATTCTAAGAGGAATTCATCCAGAAGATGCAGGAAGATATCGTAAAGTACAGGTAATGATAAAAGGTAGTACACATATGCCACCACAACCTTTTTTAGTTGCTAAAGAAATGGAAGATTATTTTATTTGGTATGAAGAAAACAAATCCAAAATGCATCCTATAGTTTTAGCTGCCGAAATGCATGAACGCTTAGTTACCATACATCCATTTATTGATGGCAACGGAAGAACTTCACGTTTGATTATGAATTTAATTTTATTACAACACGGATATGTAATTGCTAACATAAAAGGAGATTATGATTCTCGAATGAAATATTATCAAGCATTAGAAACGGCTCAAACTTCAAACAATAAAGAAGATTTTTTAGTATTTATTGCTCAAATTGAAAAAGAAAGTTTAGAACGTTATTTGAGTATTATCCAACCTGCATAAAAAAGTCCTGTAATTTACAGGACTTTTAATTTTTATTTTCTAATAATGGAACAAATTTAAAATCACCAAATTCATGTTTTTCAAATTGGGTTTCATTTTTACGAATCAACAAAGTCATAATTTGGTCTTTTTCCCCAACCGGTATTACTAACCTTCCCCCTATTTTCAATTGTGCCATCAATGGTTGTGGGATAAACGGAGCTCCAGCAGTCACAATTATACTATCAAAAGGTGCATAATTTGGCAATCCTTTATATCCATCACCAAACGATAAATGTTTGGGTCTAATGTTTAATTTTGGTAATAAAATTGAAGTTGCCTTAAATAACTCATTTTGCCTTTCAACAGAATATACTTTAGCCCCCATCATACATAAAACAGCAGTTTGATAACCACTTCCTGTCCCAATCTCTAAAATTTTATGTTCTTTTTGAACTTCTAATAATTGCGATTGAAATGCTACGGTGTAAGGCTGTGAAATTGTTTGACCAGCACCTATAGGAAATGCTTTGTCTTGATAGGCAAAATCACCAAAACTTGAATTTAAAAACAAATGGCGTGGAATTTTACTAATGGCTGCCAACACGTTTTTATCGGTAATTCCTTTTTCTTCCAGTTGCTTTACTAACTGATTTCTAAGTCCTTGATGCTTATTAGTATCTTTCAATTTTATAGGAAATTTGGTTTGTAAATTTAGTATAAAAATAAGTTTATCCAATAGTTTAAAATTAAACTTTTTAAATAAAACTAACATTTGTCATACTATTAAATTTTGAGTAAATTTATATTCGCAAAAAAATAAAACATATGAAACTTTCAAAAGCAATTGAAAATCTTGAAGATAAAGGTTATTTAGACATTTCATTAGACACTAAAATAGATTATATTGAAGCAATCAATACGCTTCGAAAAGAAAAAAATGCAGTTATTTTAGCACACTATTATCAAAGACCCGAAATTCAAGATATTGCAGATTTTGTTGGAGATAGCTTAGCTTTAGCACAAAAAGCAGCAGAAACAACTGCTGATATGATTGTATTTGCTGGAGTTCACTTTATGGCCGAAACAGCAAAAATTTTAAACCCAACAAAAAAAGTAGTTTTACCCGATTTAAAAGCCGGCTGTTCTCTAGCAGATTCATGTCCACCATCTGATTTTGAAGCATTTGTAAAACAACATCCAAACCATATTGTAGTTTCATATGTAAATACCTCAGCAGAAATTAAAGCTTTGACAGATATTGTTTGTACTTCTTCTAATGCTGAAAAAATTATTAATTCTATACCAAAAGACCAACCCATAATTTTTGCACCTGATAGAAATTTAGGCGCTTATTTAATGGAAAAAACTGGAAGAGAAATGCTATTGTGGGATGGAGCTTGTTTGGTTCACGAAGCTTTTTCAATTGATAAAATTTTAAATTTATATCAAGAAAATCCCGATGCTGAAATAATTGCGCATCCAGAATCACAAGCACATATATTAAAAGTTGCAAAATATATAGGGTCAACAGCTGGATTGCTGAATTACGTAAAAACAAGTATGGCAAAAAAATTTATTGTTGCCACCGAAGCTGGAATTTTACACAAAATGCAAAAAGAAGCTCCAGATAAAATTTTAATTGCAGCTCCAGCCAAAGAAGATAACTGTAATTGTAGCGAATGCGCCTTTATGAAGCTAAACACTTTGGAAAAACTATATTTATGCATGAAATATGAATTACCAAATGTTGAAATTGAAGAGTCATTACGAAAAAAAGCTGTGAAATCAATCAATAGAATGTTAGAAATCTCAAAATAATATGAGCATCATTCAATCCGACATATTAATTCTTGGTTCTGGCGTTGCTGGATTATCCACAGCTATAAAATTAGCGAAAGCTTTGCCCAATAAAAAGATCATTGTTGCCACCAAAAACAATAAAGAAGAATCCAATACAAAATACGCTCAAGGAGGAATTGCAGCAGTTTGGGATCAAGAAGATTCTTTTGAAAGTCACATTCAAGACACTTTACGGGCGGGTGATTATCTGAACGATATTGAAGTTGTAAAAATGGTGGTTGAAAATGCACCTATTCGACTTAAAGAATTAATAGATTGGGGGGCAGAATTTGATTTCAACACACAAAATGAATATGATTTAGGAAAAGAAGGAGGTCATTCAGCTAATCGAATCTTACATCATAAAGATATTACAGGTTATGAAATTCAAATGACCTTAATTAAACAGGTAGAAAATTTATCTAATATCGAATTTCTCTCACATCATTTTGCTATTGAATTAATCACAGAACATCATTTTACAGATAAAACCATAGAATTAGGACAAAATGACATTCATTGTTTTGGGGCATACATTTTAAACGAAAAAACTTCTGAAATTGACACATACTTGGCACATAAAGTAGTATTAGCAACTGGGGGAAGCGGACAAGCTTATGCAACAACTACAAATCCTGTAATAGCAACTGGTGATGGTGTAGGCATGGCTTTTAGAGCTAAAGCAATAATTGAAGACATGCAATACATTCAATTTCACCCTACAGCTTTATACGAACCAGGTAAAAGTCCAGCTTTTTTAATTTCAGAGGCCGTTCGCGGTTTTGGTGCTTATTTAAGAAATAAAAATGGTGAACGATTTATGCTAAAAACAGATGATCGTGGTGAACTAGCGTCAAGAGATATTGTTTCAAGGGCCATAAATATGGAAATTAATACTTCTGGCGCTGAATGTGTTTATCTTGATTGTACCCATTTAGAATATGAAGCGTTTTATAAACACTTTCCAAATATTGTTGAAAAATGCAAAAGTATCGGAATTGATGTGAAAAAAGATTTTATTCCAGTACTTCCAGCCATGCATTATATGTGTGGTGGTGTTAGTGTAAACAAAAGAGGACAAACATCTATACATAATTTATATGCTAATGGTGAAGTTGCCAAAACAGGATTACATGGTGCAAATCGACTAGCTTCAAATTCATTACTTGAAGCCTTAGTTTTTGGTCATGAAATTGCAGAAAATATTATCGAAAATCAATCTGTATTTCAAGTACCATTTCCACCAATTCCCGAATGGAATTCTGAAGGAACAATTGCACCAAAAGAGCAAATTTTAATTTCGCATAATAGAAAATCGGTTCAAAATATTATGAACGATTTAGTCGGAATTGTACGTTCAAACGAAAGATTAGAAAGAGCAATTGATCATTTAAACTATATTTATTCGGATACAGAAAAAATGTTCAAACATGTTACCATTTCACCGCAAATTTGTGAATTAAGAAACATCAACGCGGTTGCCTATTTAATTGTAAAACAATCAATGCAAGCCAAAGAAAACAAAGGCGCTTTCTACAGCTTAGATTTGTTGTGAAATTGTAAAAAACTTTACCCTTTTAGCTATAAAATTTAAACAAATAATACTATTTTTGTTTAAAATACTTTCTTATGCTAAAAGTTGGAGTTTTAGGTGCTGGCCACCTTGGAAAAATACATTTACGATTATTAAAACAATCTGAAAAATATGAATTAGTAGGCTTTTACGATGCTTTTGATGAAAATGCAAATAAAGTAGCTGCCGAATTTGGGTACAAAAAATTTGATTCTATTGCAGCCTTAATAGCTGCAGTTGATGTTGTAGATATTGTTACGCCAACATTACAACATTTTGAATGTGCCAAACAAGTTATTGAAGCTGGTAAACACATTTTCATTGAAAAACCAATTTCAAATACGGTTGAAGAAGCAGAAGAAATTATTGCCTTAGCCAAAAAATATAATATTAAAGGTCAAGTGGGACATGTAGAACGTTTTAACCCTGCATTTACGGCTGTAAAAGACAAAATCAATAATCCGATGTTTATCGAAACCCATCGCTTGGCTGAATTTAATCCGCGCGGCACTGATGTTCCTGTGGTTTTAGATTTGATGATTCACGATATAGATGCTATTTTAAGTGTTGTAAAATCGAAAGTAAAATCAATTAACGCTAGTAGTGTTGCAGTGATTTCAGATTCTCCAGATATTACCAATGCGCGAATTGAATTTGAAAATGGTTGTGTCGCTAATATTACTTCGAGCCGAATTTCAATGAAAAATATGCGAAAATCGCGTTTCTTCCAAAAAGACGCTTACATTTCTGTTGACTATTTGGATAAAGTATGTGAAATTGTTCGCATGCAAGACGCTCCAGAAGTTCCTGGTGATTTTGATATGATTTTACAAAATGCAGAAGGTGTAAAAAAACAAATCTATTTTGACAATCCAAATGTACAAGCAAATAATGCGATTTTGGACGAATTAGAAACATTTGCAGACGCTATCAATAATAACACCACACCAATCGTAACGTTAGAAGACGGAACTGAAGCTCTTCGTGTGGCATATCAGATTATTGATTGCTTGAATAAATAAAAAACCAAACAAACCTAAAATAACAAAATGAACACAATAGCTGTAATTGGAGCAGGAACTATGGGCAATGGAATTGCTCATAGTTTTGCACAAAGCGGATTTACCGTTAAATTAATCGATATTTCAGATAAATCATTAGAAAAAGGGATGGCAACTATTGCTGCTAACCTTGACAGAATGGTTTCAAAAGGAACAATCACCGAAGAAGACAAATTCAAAACCATCGGAAATATTATTACGTACACTGACATCAAAGACGGTGTAGTAGGTTGTGATTTAGTTGTAGAAGCAGCGACAGAAAATGTAGGTTTAAAAATGAACATTTTCAAACAGTTGAGCGATGTTTGTGACCATAACGTAATTTTAGCTTCTAATACTTCATCTATTTCAATTACTCAAATTGCTGCACAAGTAGTACATCCTGAAAGAGTTATCGGAATGCACTTTATGAACCCAGTGCCAATTATGAAATTGGTTGAAATTATCCGTGGATATTCTACATCGGATGAAGTGACTAAAATTATCATGGATTTATCAGTAAAATTAGGAAAAACGCCAACTGAAGTAAACGATTATCCTGGTTTCGTAGCCAACAGAATCTTAATGCCAATGATTAACGAATCGATTGAAACGTTATACAATGGTGTTGCAGGCGTACAAGAAATTGATACGGTGATGAAATTAGGTATGGCGCATCCAATGGGACCATTACAATTAGCTGACTTCATCGGATTAGATGTTTGTTTATCTATCCTAAATGTAATGTATGACGGATTCAAAAACCCAAAATACGCACCATGTCCGTTGTTAGTAAATATGGTAATGGCTGGGAAATTAGGCGTTAAATCTGGTGAAGGTTTCTACGATTACTCTGAAAGCAAGAAAGCAGAAAAAGTTTCAAAACAATTTTCTAAATAGAGTGAAAAGTGATTAGTAATTAGTGAATAGCTAGTTACTAATCACTAATTACTAATCACTTAAAAATGGCCAAAATAAAACCTTTTAAAGCAATTCGTCCCGCTTCTGATAAAGTTGCGTTGGTTTCGTGTAGAACTTATGACGATTATAGTTCGGCTGAGCTTGCCGCTTGGTTAAATTTTAATCCGTATTCGTTTTTGCATGTAATTCATCCTGCTTATGCAAATGCGCAAAAAATCACAATGGACAAACGCTTCAAAGGTGTGGCTCATAAATATCAAGATTTCAAACAAGAGCAAATTTTAGTTGCTGAAGAACATCCTGTTTTTTATTTGTACGAAATTCAGTCAAAAGGACAAATTTTTACTGGAATTATTGCTGGAACTTCTGTTCATGATTACCAAAATAATATCATCAAAAAACACGAAGATACTTTGCAATATCGAGTAGAACTATTCAAAGATTATTTACATCAAACGAATTTTAACACCGAACCGGTCTTAATTACATATCCCGATAGTGTTGAAATTAATACGTTTATTTCGTTACGAAAAAAAAGTAAGCCTGTTTACGAATTTTCAACAACCAATAAAGAAAAACACACCCTTTGGAAAATTGATACCCAAAGTGAAATCGATTGGCTGCAAGAACATTTCGAAAAAATTCCGAATTTATATATTGCCGATGGACATCATCGTTCTGCTTCAGCCGAGTTATTGTATGAACAAGACAAACATTTAGGCAACGAAAACTTGAATTATTTCATGAGTTTTTTAATTGCCGAAAGTAATGTCAAAATCTACGAATTCAATAGATTGATTCGCGATTTGAATGGTTTGAGTAAGGATGATTTTATCAAAAAATTATCCGAACATTTCATTATTAAATCCAAAGATCAGGAATTGTGGAAACCACTAAATAAGTTTGAATTTGGCATGTATATAGATGGAAGTTTTTATGCCCTTTTCTACAAACATGAAAACCACAATGAATCTTCTATTTTAAATAGTTTAGATGCCCAAATATTGTACGATAAAGTACTTTTACCATTGTTAGGCATAGAAGATTTACGCAACGACGAACGCATTGATTACATTCCAGGAAAACAATCCATTTCTGTTATAAAAGATTTAATAGACGAAGGGGAATTTGAAGTAGGTTTCATGCTCTACCCTTCCGACATTAACGAAATCAAAGCCTTAGCCGATAATAATTTAATCATGCCTCCAAAATCCACCTATATTGAACCTAAGTTTAGAAGTGGTTTGGTGGTTTATGAACTGTAATTTTGAGTAATTAAAACTTAGAAACACAGATATAATAAATTTTGAAAATTTTAATAATTTCTTAAATCTGCGTTCCAAAAAAATAAAAAAATGTCAATTTCAAAAAAAATCAATACCATAAAATCCCAACTTCCAGAACACGTTACATTAGTAGCGGTTTCAAAAACCAAACCTATGGCTGATTTAATGGAAGCTTACGATGCTGGGCAACGTATTTTTGGAGAAAACAAAATCCAAGAAATGACCGATAAATGGGAAGTCATGCCAAAAGACATCGAATGGCACATGATTGGTCACGTGCAAACCAACAAAGTCAAGTATATGGCGCCTTATGTGAGTTTGATTCATGGTGTAGATAGTTTGAAATTATTACAAGAAATCAACAAACAAGCGGCTAAAAATAATCGCATAATTGATTGTTTGTTACAGGTTTATATAGCTGAAGAAGAAAGTAAATTTGGTTTAGACGAGCAAGAATTGGAAGAGATTTTATCTTCTACAGAATTCAAACAATTAAAAAACATCAGAATTGTTGGTTTAATGGGAATGGCAACGTTTACCGAAAATAAAAACCAAATCGAAAAAGAATTTAAACATTTGAAAATTATCTTCGATAAATTAGAAAAATTACCTTTTACCCAAAACCTAAAACCAAATACCCTTTCAATGGGCATGTCGGGCGATTATCAACTCGCAATTTCATGCGGTAGTACGATGGTTCGAATTGGAAGTAGTATCTTTGGCGGAAGAAATTAAAATATTTAATAATTGAACGATTGAAAAATTATCCTTTCAAAATCTTTAAATTTCAAAATCTTTAAATTTTTAAATCAAATTTGTACGCAATACTCGACATAGAAACCACTGGAGGTCAATACAATGAAGAAGGTATTACCGAAATTGCCATTTATAAATTTGATGGTCATGAGGTAGTAGACCAACTCATTAGCCTTGTCAATCCCGAAAAACCAATACAACCGTTTGTGGTGAAGTTAACTGGAATTAACAATGCAATGCTTCGTAGCGCTCCAAAGTTTTATGAAATTGCAAAACGAATTATAGAAATTACCGAAGGTTGCGTGCTTGTTGCACACAATGCTTCTTTCGATTACCGAATTTTACAAACCGAATTTAGACGATTAGGCTTTGATTTCAAAAAACCAACGCTTTGCACGGTTGAATTATCAAAAAAACTAATTCCAGACCAAGCTTCATACAGTTTGGGGAAATTAGTTCGTGCATTAGGAATTCCAATGGCTGACAGACATAGAGCCAGCGGAGACGCATTGGCAACCGTAAAATTATTCAAAATGCTGATGGCAAAAGACGTTGAAAAAGAAATTTTAAAAAGCTTCGTCAAAACCGAAATCAAATCAGGAATGTCTCCAAAGTTATTAGATATTGTAGAGAATTTACCTTCAAAAACAGGTATTTACTACATACATAACGAAAAAGGCAATTTAATTTATATTGGCAAAAGCAAAAACATCAAAAAACGTGTCAATCAACATTTTACAGGTTCTAATAGTAAAAGTAAAAAAATTCAGCGTGATGTATATGCCGTAAACGTTGAAGAAACGGGTAGCGAGCTTATCGCACTATTAAAAGAAAGCGAAGAAATTAAAATCAACAAGCCAATTTATAATGTTGCGCAACGTAAGAGTATTTTCCAATATGCTTTGTATATGCAAAAAGATGATGCTGGCTATTTAGCACTATCTATCGAAAAAGCAGATGGTCGTAAAAAAGAAATCACATCGTTTACAACTTTACAAGAAGGCAAAAACTACCTTTTTAAAGTTACAGAAAAGTATAATTTATGCCAAAAAATAAACGGTTTATACGAAACAAAAAACGGTTGTTTTCAATACAAAATAAAAGAGTGTAATGGAGCTTGTTTAGGTGAAGAATCTCCAGAAATTTATAATGAACGTGTGCAAGAATTTATTACAGAAAACTCATTTGAAAACAATAACATGGTCATCATCGATAAAGGACGAACATTTGATGAGCGAAGTGCAATTTTAATCGAGAATGGCGTCTATAAAGGCTATTGTTTCTATGAATTAAACTATCAAGTAAATAATATTGAAATTCTTAAAAACATCATTATTCCGATGCAACACAATCGTGATACAAAAACGATTATTCAAACCTATTTGCGTAAAAATAGAGTACATAAAGTGATTACGTTTTAATTATGCCTTCAGAAAATTATCTTATCACCATTATTGGCCCAACAGCTATAGGAAAGACAGCCTTAAGTATTACTTTGGCTCAACATTTTGGTTGTGATATTATTTCATGTGATAGTAGACAATTTTTTAAAGAAATGAAAATTGGAACTGCTGTTCCTAATGATGATGAATTAGCTACTGCTACACATCATTTTATTCAAAATAAATCAATTTTTGATGGTTATTCAGTAGGAGATTTTGAACAAGAAGCTTTGGATAAATTAAGTGAATTATTTCAAAAAAACAACATTCAAATTATGGTAGGCGGTTCAGGATTGTATGTGGATGCAATTTTGAAAGGTTTTGATGATTTTCCAGATATAGATGGTTCTGTTCGAACTAAAATTAATGCTATGTTTGATGTTTTAGGAATTACATATTTACAAGAACAATTACAAGAATTAGATTCGAAATATTATCAAAAATTACAAACTCAAAACCCGCAAACACTACAAAACCCGCAACGTATGAAGAGGTTTGTAGAAGTTTGTAAAGGAACAGGAAAACCTTATTCGAGTTTTATTGGTAAACGAAAAAATGTTAGAAACTTCACTCCAATCATTATTGGTCTAGAAGCAGACAGAGAGGTAATGTACGACAGAATCAACCAACGCGTGGATATTATGCTAAATGAAGGGCTTATAGCCGAAGTACACTCACTATATCCAAACAAAGATTTGAATGCATTACAAACCGTTGGCTACAGAGAATTATTCGATTATTTTGATGAGAAAACAACACTAGAATTTGCTATTGGACAAATCAAAATGAACACGAGACGATTTGCCAAGCGTCAAATAACTTGGTTTAAACGAACTGAAAATGTGAGTTGGTTTGATTATTTAACTGATAAAAAAGAAATTATTAAAGTAATAGAATCTAAGATTCCAAAAAAATAAAAAAATGCCCATTTCACCCAACTTTACATCCATTTTAGAACAAGAATACGAAATAAATTTTGTGCAATGTTATCCAAATGGTGTTTTAAAATATACAGATTTATGTAATATTTTTCAAATCACTGCTGGAATTCATGCCGATTTAGGTGGCATTAGTTTTAGCGATATGCAAGAACATCATCAAGCTTGGGTAATGAGTAAAATGCGACTGGAAATTATCAATTTACCAAAATGGAAAGAAAAAGTTACTGTAAAAACTTGGATAAAATCGCTTGAAAACTCACGTTCGACTCGCTGTTTAGAATTGTACCGAGGTAATGAAAAATTAGTAGGATGTGAAACCTATTGGGTGGTAATGAATACACAAACCAGAAGGCCAGAAAATTTAGCATTACCTCATGAGCATTTTATTAAATACCCAGAAAATAATGCCTCTGAAAAAGAAGTTCAAAAAATTAATTTAAATGTTGCTTTTAAAAAGGTTTTGGACCATAAAGTACAATTGTCAGACATAGATATTGTAAACCATGCTAATAATGTAAAATATTTAGAATGGTGTTTAAATGCTATGGACGCAAAATTTGTGCTAAGACAAAAAATTAAAGGCTTTGAAATGAATTTTCTAAAAGAATTAAATCTGAATGATGATGTGGTTATCCAAAATCACGAAACTATTTATACGATTTCTAAGGATGATAAAATTTGTTTCGCACTTGATTTAATTACATAATAAAAATGGCTCTGAAAATCAGAGCCATTTTTATTATTTTTTGATTACTAATCTAAAACCTTCACCATGAATGTTTAAGATTTCAACATTTTCATCTAATTTTAAAAATTTTCTCAATTTAGCAATGTAAACATCCATACTTCTAGAAGTAAAATAATTATCATCTCTCCAAATTTTTGTCAATGCTAATTCTCTAGGCATTAAATCATTTTCGTGTAATGCTAACATTTTTAAAAGCTCACATTCTTTTGGAGATAGTTTAATTGGTTCTTGACCAGGAAATGTTAGAAAACGTAATTTCGAATTCAAGTGAAATTTTCCAATTTCGAACTCAAATTTAGTAGTATCAGGTTTTACTTCAGACGCTTTACGCTGAATGATTGCTTTAATTTTCATTAATAGCACTTCAGAATCAAATGGTTTGTTTAAATAATCATCTGCTCCTACTTTATAACCTTTTAAAACATCTTCTTTGAGTGTTTTAGCTGTTAAAAAGATAATTGGTACTTCCTGATTTTTTTCACGAATTTCTCTTGCTAATGTATAACCATCTTTATATGGCATCATTACATCTAAAATACATAAATCAAAAGTATCTTTTTTAAATTTTTCAAATCCTTCCATTCCGTTTTTTGCCAACGTAACTTCGAAGTCATTAATCATTAAATAATCCTTTAAAACAGCTCCAAAATTTGGATCATCCTCTACTAATAATATTTTTTTTCCTTCCATGATAATAGTGTTGTGTGTATATTTTTTAATTTATTAATGGCATTTTTATAATAAAGGTACTTCCGCGACCTTTTTCACTTTCAACATAAATTTGTCCGTTATGATCTTCAACTATTTGCTTTACATAAGCTAAACCAAGTCCGTGACCTTTTACGTTATGCAAATCTCCGGTGTGTTCTCTATAAAATTTTTCAAACACTTTTTTCTGAGCTACTTTACTCATTCCGGCCCCTTGATCTTGTATTTTTATTAAAATAAAATCCTTTATATTTTCGGTAAACACATCAATTACAGGTGCGTTTGGCGAATATTTAATTGCATTATCTAAGACATTTACTAACACATTTGTAAAATGAACTTCATTTAACAATATTGTAGTTCGCTGTGCATTAAAATGCTGATGTATAACTCCTTCTCTATCTTCAATAATTAAACTAACGTGTTCAATTGCATCTTCAATTATTTCAGAAACATCTCTTGGTTCTTTAGAAATATCTAATTCATTCTTTTCTAATTTTGAAATTCTAAGAACATTTTCAACTTGAGCGTGCATTCTCTTATTTTCTTCCTTAATCATTTGGAGATAACGCTGTACTTTTTCTTTATCTTCAATTATTTTTGGATTTTTAATTGCATCTAAAGCTAAGTTTATAGTAGCAATAGGTGTTTTAAACTCGTGTGTCATATTGTTGATAAAATCGGTCTTTATTTCCGAAATTTGTTTTTGTTTAATTAACTGATTCAAAGCGCTTGAATAGGTTAAAACAATAACCAATGTAAACAATAAAGACAAACTTGTAATTCCAATTAACGATGAAAAAACGAATTTACTCTTGTGAGGAAAACCTACCAATAATTGGTACTTTGACATTCCTTCATTATCTTGAAAAACAGGAATTCCATAGGTGGTTTTCTTATCGTATTTAAAATTTTCTGAACGAATTTTAGTAGCTAATCCATTACTATAAATTCCGAATTCAAAAGGCGTTTTAACACCATATTTTTTTAATTCAGCTTTTAATAACTTTTCTAATTCTTCGTTTGTAATTCTTTGCTGCAATGGTTTTTGGGAAACAATATCTTTAAAAACCACTTCAAAATTTGCTTTGTCTAAACTAGACAAACTTCCTGCTTTTGAAATTGTTATATTTGGCTGATTGTTAATTTGAAAACTCCCGTCATTAATAGAATTTCCGTTGTAAATCTCAGTTTTCCGTTTAGCGATTAGATTTCCAACATTTACTGAATCAGCTTTATTATCAAAGAACGAACCTGTTATTCCATAATTTTCGGCTACTAAAGTATTGGTGTAAATTATAGTTTCATTTGTTTTTGTGTCTCGCTCATAAAAGTAAATCTCCTTTAATTGACTAGTTTCTGGATCCTTACCAATACTGTCTTTAATTTCATTATACTTTGTAAAAAAAGAAACCAATTCTTTTTCTTTCAAATTATTTGAAACATTCCCAAGTACTTGCTGTACATGATATTTGAATTCTTCTTCGTTTTTATTCAACGAGGTTGTTATCCAATACAATTGAACTAAAATAATTCCTATTAATGACAAACTCATTAAAAAGACCAATAACCTAAACCTTGATTTATTCATCGACAACAAATTTAACATTTTAACATATCTTGTTAAAATACATTAACCAAAGATTAACATAAAAACCATTTTTTATGGTTTTGCTAAAATTTTAAGAATTTGGTCTATTTCTATAAACGTATTTTGTAAATCAATATTATGCACTACAAAATCACTTTTACTAATTTTCTCTTCTTCAGGCAGTTGATTTTGAATACGCTTTAATACACTATCTCTATCAACATTATCTCGTTTCATTGCTCTTTGAATACGGATTTCCTCAGGAGCCGTAACTAAAATTACTTTATCACAAGATAAATTCCCACCTGTTTCAAATAAAATTGCTACTTCTTTAATAATAAAAGGAGCATTTTTATGTAAGTTGAGCCAATTTCTGAAGTGTTTTTTTACTTCTGGATGAACAATTGCATTTAATTTAGATAGTTTTTCGGGAGAATTAAAAACTATAGCAGCTATTTTTTTTCGATCTAAAGTGCCATCGATTGTAAGAATATTTTCGGAGAAAATAGCTTGAATTTTTGTCGAAATTTTTTTAGAATCCATCAGCTTTTTTGCTTCTTCGTCAGCTATATAAACAGGAATACCCTTTGAAGCAATATAACTTGCTACTGTAGATTTCCCACTGCCAATTCCACCTGTTAAACCAATAATTCTAGTCATATTTATTTTTTAAAAAATAATTCTGGAAATGCCTCTTCTGGTTTTTGTTTTAAAATAAAGATTTTATAAAAAGAAAGTAAAAATCCTTTTCCGTAGCCATAAAATTGAATTATGGCTGCATAAACTGAATATAGTGCAATTTTAAGGCTTTTATTTACAAATAATGACACCGTGAATAGAACTGTGAAATAAGCTATATACAATTCTAAAAAATAAGGGAATTTAAAACCTAATAGTAAAACTGAAAATAAGAATCCTAATAAAAAAAGACTTGGAAACCAAAAAGTAATTTTTACAAATTGTGGATACCACGAATTCAAAATAGGACGTGCTTTTCCAAATTTATTCACTTGAAGTTGAAACTTTTCCCAACTAATTCTTCTTTTATGATAAACAAAAGCCTCTTTGATTAACTTAGTTCGGAATCCTAAATTCCATAATCTAATTGATAAATCTGGATCCTCACCAGGATGGATATTTCCAAAACCATTTGAAGCTTCAAATGCAATTTTAGACAATCCCATATTAAAACTTCTTGGTTGAAATTTATCTACTTTTTCACTTCCTCCTCTAATTCCTCCCGTTGTTAAAAAAGAAGTCATTGTAAAATTTATTGCTTTCTGTACATCTGAAAAAGTATCTAATGCAGCATCTGGTCCTCCAAAACAATCCACATAATCATTTTCTAAGCTCTTTGTAACGTGTTCCAGATAATCTTCGGGAATAATGCAATCAGAATCTAAAATAATAAAATAGTCCCCTTTTGCAATACGCATTCCGTAATTTCGTGAATCACCTGGCCCTGAATTTGGTTTAAAATAATAAGATATGGAAAGTTTAGAATTATATTTTTCAATTATATGCTCACATGAAATTTTAGAGCCATCTTCAACTACAACAACTTCAAAAACTAATTCGGTTTTTAATTTTGATAAACTTTCTAAAAGCTCATCTATTTCATCAGGTCGATTATAAACGGGAATAATAAAAGAAAAATACATATTCTAATTTTTACAAATATAGCAAAAAACAAAAGTCCCGCCAAAGCGGGACTTTTTAATATATTAGAATTTCACCTCTAATTATTGCTTAACAACTTTAATTGTTTTGATTGTATCTCCTACTGTTACATTAACAATGTATGCTCCAGTGCTCAATTGAGACATATCTATTTGTGTTGAAGTTGCATTTACATCTCTAGAAAGAACTTCTTGACCAAG
>NZ_DATGXL010000003.1:0-54070 GCF_035299005.1 Flavobacterium sp. | reverse complement strand
AAAAGATTGCGTTCTTTATTGAATGACTTGTCATTCAGAAAAGCGAGCTAGAACCCCGATCTTTGAGCGTAATTATGTAGTAAGACCTCGAGTATTCCAGTGCTCGGGGTCTTTTTTTTGTTATAATTATAACAATTTCATACGGACGAACCGTTTGCTTTGTCCTGACAAAACATTTCCTTCGTCGGGATGTTCCTATTATTTCATCAGGACAAAATTTTCAACACTAATTTTGATTGCTTTTTTTGATTTCTTTCTAAAAAATAAAAAAAATGGTCAAAAAATATCTTTCAATCCATTCGCATCAAAAACTTTTTATCGAATTTTTTATTCTTTTCATCGAATTTTTTCTTCTCAAAAGGCATAAAAAAAGCTCAAAAAAACTGGCTAGAACCCCGATTTTTGAGCGTAATTTTGTAATAAGACCTCGAGTAGTTCCAGCTACTCTAACGAAATTATAGTGTAAATATAGTATTTATTTTGATTGTGCATGCACGATTTTATAAAATTTAACATTGAAAATAACAACTTTTTTGTTCCCTTTTTTCTCTTTTTTTTTACGTATGCTGTGAGGCTTTTTTAGTGCTTTTTGATGCATTGAGCCTATACTATTTTTCGCTTTTCCCAATTTAATTTTTACGCATTTATGCCAAAAAAAACCTTGTACACTTGCATATTTTTCATTATGTTTGGGGATATTAGAAATTAATTATTTGCCTAATGACACTTACACAATATATCGATAAGATAAACACACTTTATAAAACAGGAAACGCCAGAGAACATTCGTATCGTGGGGATTTACAAAATCTTTTAATGTATTTATTACCAGATATTTTGGTAACAAACGAGCCTGCTCGTGTAGATTGTGGTGCACCTGATTATGTACTAACTCGTAAAGATGTTCCGGTTGGATATATTGAGGCAAAAGATGTAACTCAAGACTTGAATGATAAAAAGCTAAAAGAACAATTTGATCGATACAAAGCGGGATTATCAAATTTGATTTTTACCGATTACATGGATTTCCATTTTTATAAAGATGGTGAATTCACTACTAAAATTGCTATTGCTTCTGTTGAAAATGGCAGTATTGTAGCTAAACCTGAAAACTTTGAACAATTTACAAACCTTATTCAAAACTTTGCTGTTACAGTAAGTCAAACCATTAAGTCGCCTACAAAATTGGCGCAAATGATGGCTGGCAAAGCCCGTTTGATGGCTGATGTAATTGAGAAATCATTAAACAATGACGACCTAGAAGGCAAGCGTTCTCAAATAAAATCGCAAATGTTGGCATTTCAACAAATGCTGATTCACGACATTGATAACAAATCATTTTCTGATATTTATGCGCAAACCATCGCTTATGGAATGTTTGCAGCTCGTTATCACGACCCTACATTGCCTACTTTTTCAAGAGAAGAAGCTGCAACTTTGATTCCAAAAAGTAATCCATTTTTGCGCAAGTTGTTTCAAGATATTGCAGGCTATGATTTAGATAACCGTTTGGCTTGGATTGTAGATGAATTGGTAAACATTTTCTTGGCTTCTGATGTCGCCTTAATTATGAAAAACTTTGGTAGAAGTACCAAACAAGAAGATCCGGTGGTACACTTTTATGAAACGTTTTTGGGTGAATACAATCCTTCTTTGCGAAAAGCACGAGGCGTTTGGTACACACCACAACCGGTTGTAAACTTTATTGTACGTGCTGTAGATGATATTTTAAAAACCGAGTTCAATTTACCACAGGGTTTAGCAGATACCAGTAAAATAAAAATTAAGAAAAAAGCGGTTACAAAAGCAACAGCAGATAAACGCTCAAAATTAACCGAAGTAGAAACTGAACAAGAAGTACACAAAGTACAAATCTTAGACCCTGCTACTGGAACAGGAACATTTTTAGCCGAAGTAGTAAAACACATTTACAAAAAGTTTGAAGGGCAACAAGGTATTTGGAGTAAGTATGTTACCAATGATTTAATCCCACGATTAAATGGCTTTGAGTTGTTAATGGCGAGTTATGCTATGGCGCATTTGAAAATGGACATGCTATTAACCGAAACAGGTTATAAACCAACCACCCCGCCCGATGGGCACCCCTCCAAAGGAGGGGAATCTCAGAGATTAAAAATATTTTTGACTAATAGTTTAGAAGAAGCCCACCCCGATACGCAAACACTATTTAGCAGTTGGTTAAGCGATGAAGCCGACCAAGCCAATGCCATAAAACGTGATGCGCCTGTTATGGTGGTGATGGGAAATCCGCCATATAGTGGAATTTCTTCAAATAATGGTGATTGGATTCAAAATTTGATAGAAGATTACAAATATATTGATGGAGAACACTTTAAAGAACGTAAACATTGGTTAAACGATGATTATGTAAAATTCATGCGTTTTGGACAACATTTTATTGATAAGAATGGTGAAGGTGTTTTAGCTTTTATCAATCCTCATGGATTTCTAGGAAACCCTACTTTTAGGGGTATGAGATGGAATTTACTGAAAACTTATGATAAAATTTACACTATTGACTTACACGGAAACAGTAATATTAAAGAGACTTCACCCGATGGGAGTTCTGATGTAAATGTGTTTGATATCCAACAAGGAGTTTCAATAAATATTTTCATCAAGAGTAACAAAAAAGATGATAACCAATTAGCCGAAGTATTACATTATGATTTATATGGTAAGAGAGAAATGAAGTATGATTTTTTAACCGATAATTATTTAAATACAATTGATTTTAAAAAATTATCTCCTGAAAAACCATATTATTTTTTTAAAAGTTCAAACAACGATTTATTTGAACTTTACAATAGTGGATTTAGTATAAGTAAATTATTTAGTGTAAATTCAGTTGGCTTTGTTTCTGCAAATGATGGATTGAATATATCTTTTTCAAAATCTGAACAATTAGAAAAAATAAATCAACTAATCACTATGGACGAAAATGGTTGGAGAATAATGAATAAACGTCCAAAAGATGCCCGTGATTGGACATATGTTACTGCTAAAAACGATGCAATTAATTTTGTAAACACAAATAACTATAGAAAGGTACAATATCGCCCTTTCGATGTAAGATGGACACTTTACACTGGTAACTCACGTGGATTATATTCAAGTCCACAACCTAAAATTATGAATCAATTTATCAGAGGTGAAAATTTAGGATTGATAACAGCTAGAAGTAATAAATCAGATACATGTGACCACTTTTATATTTCAAAAAACATAATGGAGACAAAATGTGGAGAAAGAACAACACAGTCAGCAATATTTCCACTTTATATATATCCTGAAATCACTGACCAAGCAACTATATTAGATGAAGTGATTCGCACACCTAATCTCAACATTGAAATTGTGAATCAAATGGCTGAGCAGTTGGGTATTCCGTTTGTACCTGAAAAAGACCTGACAGGTTTCGAAAACCTGTCAGGTCTGCCTAAAGATTTTGCACCCATTGACATTTTAGATTACATATATGCCATATTACACAGTCCTAATTACAGAGAAAAATATAAAGAGTTTTTAAAAATAGATTTTCCACGTGTGCCCTATCCAAAAGACAGAGCAACGTTTTGGCATCTAGTGGAACTGGGTAGTGAATTAAGACAAATTCATTTATTAGAAAGCGACGTTGTAGAAAAGTACATAACACAATATCCTGAAGATGGCGATAATGTAGTGATGAAACCACGCTTTGAAAATTCCCCTCCTTTGGAGGGGTGTCCGAAGGACGGGGTGGTTTTTTCTTCGTCAATAAAAGAACAACAACCCGATATTTTCATTAAAAAGCAACCCATTTATTTTAATACTATAACCGATTTGCCCTATAATCCAGAATTAAAACCAAGAGCAAAAGAATTGCGCTATGCCAATAATTTATCAGAAGTTCTTTTTTGGACACAAGTGCATAAAGGTCACTTTCATAAATTAGATTTTGATCGTCAACGCGTTATTGGAAATTATATTGTTGATTTTTATGTTAAAAAACTAGGTTTAGTCATTGAGATTGATGGTAAAAGCCATGATGAAAAAGAAATATATGATGCAAAACGACAAGCTTATTTAGAGTCTTTAGGTTTATTGGTTTGTAGAATTTCAGTTGAAGATGTATTACATAATATGACTAAGGCATTAAATGATGTGGAGCATTTTATCGTTAATAATTATGGTGTAAAAAAACCTCAGCCTACTACGGGCAATGCTCTTGCTGAGGAAAAACCACCCCACCCTACTGCGGGCAATACTCTTGCTGAGGAAAAACCACCCCACCCTACGGGCACCCCTCCAGAGGAGGGGAATTTAGGGCGTGTGTATATTAATGAGACGCAGTATTTTGCCAATGTTCCTGAAGTAGCTTGGAACTTTTACATTGGTGGTTACCAACCAGCACAAAAATGGCTTAAAGACCGCAAAGACCGTGAATTAAGTACAGATGATATTTTCCATTATCAAAAGATAATTGTAGCGTTAACAGAAACGGATAGGATTATGAAACTTATTGATACAATACAATTGTAAAGTATCTATATTTAGTGAGGCACAATTCCACAAGGTAATGATTAAAAAAAAGGTAGGTCGCGATGACCTACCTTCTATTTTGGTAAATGTTGTGCTATTTGTTCTTGCAAATCTTTAAAAGTAAATGGTTTCCTGATGTATGCTTTTACACCTAAACTTAAGCCATATTCTTCATCTTTTTGCTCAACTTTTGCAGTGAGAAGAATTACTGGAATGTGTGCATGAGATGAACTTTTATGTCGTTCCATAAATCCATAACCGTCTAATTCGGGCATCATTACATCACAAATAATGATATCAGGTTCAAATTCAATTACTTTTTGTAAACCTTGGATACCGTCTTGCGCTAAACAAATATGGTAACCTACATAAGATAGCATCTCTGCAATTGTTTCTCTTAAATTGACCTCATCGTCAATAATTAATACTTTTGTCATGATTTCTATTACTCTTTAATTACTCAAAGGAAACGTCAATGTAACTTTGGTTCCTTTTCCTAATTGGCTTTCTAATTTTACTTTTCCTGAATTTTTTTTGGTAAACATTTTAATGATATAAAGTCCTAATCCCGTACCTTGAATACCGTTTGAATTACTAGCACGAAAGAAGGTGTTGAATAATTTAGGCTGGTCTTCTTTTGGAATACCAATACCATTATCAATTACTTCAACAAACACTTTTTTATCTTGGGCAAATAAATTCAATTTTACATTACCACATCCTTCCGAGTATTTGAATGCGTTATTCAAAACATTGAATAAGGTATATTTAATAAGATTAATATCGGCAACTATAATGGCTTGTTTTGCATCAAAAGTTATATCAACCTTTCTATTATCTTTTTGATGATTAAAACTATTTTCAATAACATCTAAACAAATTTCTTTTAAGTCGCAACTTACAGGATTGAAACTAGTTTTGCCTGCATCATCTTTTGAAATTGTTAATACAGCATCCATCAATTCTACAATTCTGTCAATTTCTTGAGTGATGGTATCGACTCTTTTTTCTACCAATGGAGCATGTTGAAAATCATTGTTTTGCAAGTACATTGTAATTAACTCTGCACTAGTCCTGATAGTAGTCATTGGTGTTCTAAACTCATGCGAAATGGTTGACACTAAATTGGTTCGTAATTCGTTCAGTTGTCGTTCTTGAATTAGCGTATCTTCAATAATTTTCTCTGCTTTTTTACGTTGAGTAATATCCCTAGTACTAGATTGAAAACCAACTGGAACATTGTTTTCAAAAACTATTGCAGCATTGGTTTCAAACCAAGCATATTCACCCTTACTGTTTTTTAAACGCACTTGTTCTGAAAAACGACTTCTGCTATTGATGCTTCCTCCTATTCGCTTTTTAAATCGTTCTAAATCATCTGGATGCACATAATTTTCAGGCAGTTTCCCTATCAAATCCTCAGCTTCATATCCTAATAGAGCATGTATAGAAGGTGAAACATATTTAAAACTTGCATCTAAATTATGTAAACAAACTAAGTCAATAGTATTATCCGCTAATAAACGATACATGTTTTTAGCTTCATCCAGCTGTAGTGCTTTGTTTCTATTATTTTCTTCAATCAATATTCTGTTCTCCTCCTCCATTCGTTTACGTTGAGAAATATCGATAACTTGTGCAACGTAATGTTGAATTTCATCAGCTCTATTTTTAACAACAGACACAGATAAATGTACCCAAACCAGTGATTTATTTTTATGAATATACCTTTTTTCCATATTGAAATTAGGCATTTTTCTGGTCTCAATCTGGTTTTTATAATACAAATCTTCTTCTAAATCCCCCTCATAAGTTATGTCAAGAAAAGTCAATTCGCGAAACTCCTCTTTAGTATAGCCCAAAATTTCAGACATTTTATCGTTAACTTCAGACCAATAGCCTTCTAAATCAACAATAGCCATCCCGAAAGATGAATTGAAAAAAGCTCCTTTAAATCGTTCTTCACTTTGTAGCAATTCATCTTTAAGTTGTTTTTCTTGCGTAATGTCTTGCATAGCACCAATCATACGTACAGGATTACCTTCTGCGTCTCTAATAATGATAGCTTTATCACTAACATAAGCATAATTACCATTTGCTTTTAAATAGCGGTATACGTGTGACCATTTTTGATCACCTGCTGCTATAGCTATTTCAATAGATTCTTCATACTCAGCCTTATCTTCTGCATGTACTAAATTTTCACAAAATTCGCCAGGTATAATATTGTTTTCAAATTGATAACCAAACAATTGTGAATAACTTTCACCAACAAAAATTTCGTTTGTTATCATATTCCAATCCCACAACGCATCTGATGTTGCTTCACTGGCATAAGTAAAACGCTCATTACTAACCTTTAAAGCATCTTCAGCTTTTTTTCTTGCCGTAATATCGTTAAAAGTACATACCACATAGACCAATTCACCTAAGTCATCAAAAACAGGTATAGCGTCAACTAACAACCATGCCAAATCATTAGTAATTGGTCGGTGTACACCCATTACAATATTTTTGATTGGAACACGTTTTTCAATGGCTTGTGGCACAGGGTGTTCATGTGAACGGAATTCAGTTCCGTTTTTGTGTATTACTTTCCAATGAGGATCAAAAGAAGTTTTACCGAGCATTTGGTCTTCCGTTAAACCAAGCATCTCGCAAGCCGATTTATTGTATTCTAAAAATTCAGATTGTGGCCCTTGAACAATAATTCCAACGGCCGCATTTTGAATCACATTTGTAATTAATTGTCTACTTCTAAGAATTTCTTCGTTGATTTTTTTACTTTCTGTAATATCTATTCCATATCCAGTCATCATGTCAAACGAACCATCCTCATTATAGATAGGAATAAATCGTCTGGTGTGAAAAAATTGCTGTCCGTCTATTGAGGTAATTGTATCTTCCCACTCAGAAATTTGTTTAGTTTCTAAAGCTTTCAAAAATTTTTCTCGACGACTTGTCGCAAAACTATCATCTCTACCAGTGTATTTAGCATATTCAAAATCATCCTTACCAATAATATATTTTCGCAATTCTTCATTCTTAATCGCTGCTTGATTCAAATATAAATAACGATGTTTGTCATCCCAAACGCCTAAATCTATTGGAAGTCTATCTAATATTTTTCCGTAAAATTCTTTTTGATTTGTTACTTCTTCTTGTGCCTTAATAAAGGCTGTAACATCTCTACAATTTCCTATAAAAAAACACTCACCATCTTTAGCTATTAATTTAACATTTGAAGAATGCCATACATAATGCCCTTTCTTGTGTTTGATTCTATATGTAATTATCTCACTGCATTTTTCATTAGGCACTAACCTACTTAGAAAATTACCAACATATTCTTGGTCATCAGGATGCAAAAAATTTACCGTATTTTTTCCTACTCCTTCATCAATTTCATATCCCATTTCAGTAATCCAACTTTCAGATAGTGAAAGAAAATTTCCCTCAAGACTGAGTTCAAATAGTATTTCTTTTGAATTTTCGGTAAATAAATCAAATTTATCTTGTTGATTAACAATGCTTTTCTGTAAATTTATATTATTACAACAAGATTTTATTAAAAATTGAATTTGTTTTACGGCAAACTCAATTGTTTTGACTTGTGAAGTAGGTACTATTTTGGAATCTGTATCAAGAAAACTTAGTGTTCCTATTCTTTTTTTATCACCTCCATTAATAGGAAATCCTGCTAAAATTGTAAAGGATAATTCTTTAGAAACTGAAAAGGAAGTTTTTTTGTTAATTGAATCCTCTTGTATTGCCTTTTCAATTGAAGTATGAAATTGTGCTATGGTACTAAAATCTATATCTCCTTTAGAAATAGATATAATTGAATCATCAATAGTAATATGCAAATACGCATAAGGAATATCACATTGATCCATTATATAGGACAATACAACATCTATTGATTCTTCAAAACTTTTAATACTTTGGAAATCCCCAAGTAAATTGCTTCTCTGTATTCTATTCATAGGGCTTATGATGCATAATTAATAATTATGTAATACAATAGAAAAAGTAGCGGGGGGATGGGCGCAAGTTAATACATATTTTATCTAAAATAAAAAGCGCACTTCATTTTTAAATATAATTCAACAATTTATCAAAAAACTGATTATTTTTTAAGTTTTTTAAATTATGAGTAAAATATTTTTAATTATAAATCAAAAATAGAATAAAAAAATATTAATTCTTCAAAAAGACTTCATCAAACTTAAACGATAAAAAAATGATAAATGGAGTTTCTAAACATTTAATTAAGAAATGGTAACATTTATCTAATTTCTACTACTTATATTTACCATATAACTTTTATATTATGAAAAAACTACTTTTAATTGTTTTATTTAGTATTGGAATGCAAGAAATTAACGCGCAAGAAACAACTCGAAGAGACTCACTACAAGGTGGATTACGATTTGAAAGAACTTGTTTTGATGTATTGCGTTACAATTTAGACATTCAAGTACTGCCTAGAACTAAAAAAATTGAAGGACATAACGAAATCGTTTTTAAAGTAATTGAAAACACCTCCACTATTCAAATTGACTTGTTTGAAAACATGAAAATTAATTCGATAGAATGGAATGGTAAAAAGTTATCTTATAAAAGAGAGTTTGACGCAATATTTATAAAATTTCCTTCTGAATTGACAAAAGAAAGCACACAATCTATAAAGATATATTATGAAGGAAATCCAAGGATTGCAAAAAATGCCCCATGGGATGGCGGATTTGTATTTTCTTCTGATGCAAAAAAACAACCATGGATAGGTGTAGCTGTACAAGGTACAGGTTCAAGCTTATGGTATCCTGTAAAAGATACACAAACAGATGAACCAGATAATGGAGCATCGGTAAAAGTTGCTGTTCCTGATGGATTAATGAATGTTTCAAACGGACGCTTTTTAGGCTCTGAAAAATTAGCCAACAATTTTACACGTTGGGATTGGGAAGTTAAAAATCCAATCAACAATTATGACATTACTATTAATATTGGTGACTATGTGCACATTCATGATAATCATAATGGTCTAGATTTAGATTATTATGTATTGCGTGAAAATGAAGATAAAGCTCGTAAACACTTTGCAGATGATGTAAAACCTATGCTGGATTGTTTTCAATCTAAGTTTGGAAAATATCCTTTTTGGGAAGACGGCTATAAATTAGTAGAAACACCTTATTTAGGTATGGAACATCAAAGTGCCGTTGCTTATGGAAATAAATATAAAAAAGGCTACATGGGTTTTGATATGTCTGGAACTGGTGTAGGAATGAAATTTGATTATATTACTATTCACGAAACGGGTCATGAATGGTTTGGTAACAGTATAACAAGTAAAGACATTGCTGATATGTGGATTCATGAAGGATTTACTACTTATACTGAAACTGTTTTTATAGAGTGTACTCAAGGCTATGAGGCTGCCATGAAATATATTAATGGTCAATCTAAAAATGTTAGAAATGACAAGCCAATTATTGGTCAATTTGGCGTAAATCGTGAAGGTTCTGGCGATATGTATTACAAAGGTTCACTCCTATTAAATACACTTCGACATGTGATTGATAATGATGATAAATGGTGGGCCATCTTATTAAAATACTCAGAAACTTACAAAAAGCAAATTATTGATACACCAACGGTAATTGCATTTTTTAATAAAGAAACAGGTAAAGATTTGTCTCCAATTTTTAATCAATATTTGAATTACACAGCTATTCCTCATTTAGAAATTAAAGGATATAAAAATCGTTTTCAATACAGATGGAAAACAAATGTAACTGGATTTAATATGCCTGTAGACATTATTATTGGTGATAGAAAAATACGTCTTTTACCAACTAATGAATGGAAAAAAGCTGGTGAAGTGATTAATAGTGTAAATGACATTAAAGTGTTAACAGATAAGTTCTATATCAAATTTAATTAAATTTTAAGCCAAAAAAATATTTTAATTGTTTAATTATCACTAACTTAGCAGTGCGTAATCAAATATTTATTTATTATGGCTACAATTAGAGAGTTAAATAAATGGGCTAATACACACACTTATTATCCTATTGATATTTTGAGAATTGGGTATGGCGTCTTTTTGTTTTTGAAAGGTGTTGAGTTTATTACTGAACATAGATATTTGCATGATATTCTAAGTATCATGGGAAATTTTGCCAGTGAAATGTTATTAATTCATTATGTCGCATTAGCACATATGGTTGGAGGCATAATGATAATTATTGGATTTCTTACACGATGGTCTGTTGGTGTCCAAATGCCAATTATTTTATGTGCTTTTTTACTGAATTTTATACACCAATTTAATTATTCCGAATTTATACAATCTAGTATTGCCATCGTTTTGGGCATTACCTTTTTATTGTATGGAAGCGGAAAACATTCTGCAGATTATTATTTAAAAATGGAGCAATAAATTAATACTACAACCCTATTTTAGATAGGGTTTTTTTTATGTTTATTTTATTCGTTTCAGTCATATAAAAACTAGGTACAAAATAAATTTCTTTTGGTTTTTCGTATTTATCTAAAATTTCAAACAATGCTTTGTCTATGGCATATTCTTCACCTTCAATCACAAGTATTACTTTCTGACCTAATGTTTCATCAAAAACACCTGCAATAAAAAATCGTTGAGTTATATCCGATTCCAATTTAGCAGCTATTTGCTCTGGAAATAATTTAATCCCTGCACTATTAATAACATTGTCAAATCGACCTAACCATTTAAACTCATTTTTATTACTAATCTCTACAATGTCATTTGTAACTATTGGAGTTGAGGAAATCTCTGGAGCAGTAATTATCAAACAATTTCTATCATCTGTAGCAATGTTGATATTTGGCAAAACTTTGAATGTTGACTCATTAATTTTTCTTGCAGCAATATGGGTAATAGTTTCGGTCATCCCATACGTTTCATAAGCTTCACATTTTAAATTTTGCAACGCTTCAGAAAGCGATCTTGAAACTGGTGCTCCTCCAATAATTATTTTTTTAAATTGATTTAATTTTGAAATACTCTGTTGGGCTTGCATAGGAACTAGAGCTACAAAATCATACACATTTTGAGGCAATAAATTGTCTAAATGTGAACTTGAAGGCATAATATCTAATTCTAATCCAACAGTAAATGCTCTAACCAGCATCATTTTTCCAGCTATATAACGAGTAGGTAAACAAAGTAAAGCTTTATTTCCCGGATGCAAATCAAAAAAATCTGCAGTAGCAATGGCTGAAAGCACCATTGCTTGTTTTTCTAGAGTTATCAATTTAGGCTCACCTGTAGTACCAGATGTCATCAACTGAATCGTATCAGAATCATCTAACCAATCCAATAAAAACTCCCCGATTTCTTTTTCAAAAATTTCTCCTTCTTTAATAAAACTATATGCTAATTGAAATAAGGCTTCTTTATCTAAATGAAAGCCATTTATTTTAAATCGATTGTGAATATTTTTATAATTTGGTATCATTTTAAAAAATTATTGGTTAAATATTGAATTTTCATGAGACTGAAGAGCTTGTTTATTTCCTATTAATTTTTCTTTCCAATTACTCCATTTATAAATTTTTGAAAATAGAAATAATAATATTGGAAATAGCACTAAAACAGGAAAAAATACTTCAAAATTCATTGAAGGTTCTGACATATCTTTAAAAATAGAATGCGTTTGAAAAACAGTATAATCAGAAGTAATTAATAATGAAGCAACTATATTATTTGCTGCATGAAAGCCTAAAGCTAATTCGGTACCTTCATCCATTAAAGTTATTATACCTAAAAACAATCCTGTACCTATATAATAAACTAAAATAATATAACCCATTTTTTCGACCTCGGGATTCATGATGTGCATTGTACCAAAAATAACAGAAGTCATCAATAATGGAAACCATTTATTTCTGGCCAAATTAAAGAAACCTTGCATTAAATAACCTCTAAAAATAAGTTCCTCTGTGCTCGTTTGAATAGGCATCAATAACAATGTAATTCCAACTAGAATTAAAAAAGGCACCAGATTAAACTGCATAATAATTTCGCTTGGATCATAAAAATAGGCTGATAAAATTAATACTGTTGACACTAAAACCCATATTCCAAAAGATAGAAATACTCGCTTCCAATCAACCTGCTCTCTTGAAGTAATAATGGTGATAAATTTTTGACGATGTATTTTTTCGACTACAAAATACAATCCTATCATTGCAAAAACAAATGAAAGCAAAGCAAGAAATAAGAACAAATTTGAGTCAAATAATTTATAAATATCACTTTCAGAATCTGGTGTCTTTCCTGAAAATAAAATAGCTATTCCTAAAGGAATCTGTCCAATTAAAGAAGCAAGAAATACAATAATCGATCCTATCAAATATTTTAGAAAATCTAATAAAACTAGTGAAAAATCAGTTTCTTTTTTGAAAGCTTGGTTTATAAACATTTTATATCTGTTACTTTTGTACATTAATTGTAACAAAAATACGAAATGATAACCATTTACCATAATCCAAGATGCACCAAATCGAGAGAAGGTTTGTGTGAGTTAGAAATTTTAAATCTACCTTTTCAACTTCGCAAATATATGGACAACCCTTTTACTAAAGATGAACTTGAAGAAGTTATCAAAAAACTAAACATAAAGCCTATTGAATTAGTTAGAACCAAAGAATCTATTTGGATTGAAAACTATAAAAACAAAATACTATCTGATACTGAAATCGTAAATGCAATGTTGAAACACCCTAAACTAATTGAAAGACCAATTGTAGTTAAAGGAGATAAAGCTATAATTGCAAGACCTAAAGAAAAGATTAAAGACCTACTATAAGAGTTTTAACAAACATTTAGGAAATTAAGGCTAAACCAAAGAGTAAATTTGCAGTCTTATCGAAAAAAATATTTATGAATAAGAATTTTCTATTAGTAGTATTTACATTATTACTAAGTTTTACTGCCCTAGCGCAAAAACCAGCTGATAAAAAAATTAAAATCTCTGGTAAAATATTTGAAAAAGGAACTAATCTTCCTGTAGAATATGCACCTATTTCGTTTCAAAATGTAACAACCAAACAGCTTTTTGGAGCTATGACAGATGGTACCGGTTCATTTTCATTTGAAATTACACCAGGAGAATATACTGGAGCCATAGATGTTGAATTGATTTCTTATAAAAAAGTTACAATTCCTCAAAAAACCTACTTGACAGATACAGCTATAGGCCCATTTTATTTAGAAGCCGATATCGCGCAACTACAAGATGTTGTAGTTATTGCAGAAAAATCTACTGTTGAAATTAAACTGGATAAAAGAGTTTATAATGTAGGAAAAGATATGATGGTAAAAGGTGGAACTGTAAGCGATGTTTTAGATAATGTACCTTCTGTAACAGTTGATGCTGAGGGAACAGTTGCATTAAGAGGAAATGAAAATGTAAAAATTTTAATTGATGGAAAACCATCAGGATTAGCAGGAATTAATGTTGCGGATGCTTTAAAATTATTACCTGCTGATGCAGTTGAAAAAGTAG
This sequence comes from Flavobacterium sp., assembly GCF_035299005.1. Classification (GTDB taxonomy): domain Bacteria; phylum Bacteroidota; class Bacteroidia; order Flavobacteriales; family Flavobacteriaceae; genus Flavobacterium. The sequence continues at coordinate 39,968 of NZ_DATGXL010000003.1, read as the reverse complement.
AAGTAATTACTAATCCATCTGCTCGATATGATGCTGAAGGTGGTGGAGGTATCATTAATATTGTGATTAGAAAAGGTAAATCTAATGGAGTTAATGGATCTATTATAGTATCTGCGGGTGATCCAGAATCATATGGAGTAAGTACTAGTTTAAACAAGAAAGGAACAGATTTTAACCTTTTTTCAAATATTGGTTACAATTATAGAAATAGTCCAGGAAACTCGTTAACCGATGCTGAGTACTTTAATTCTGATGGTACAACAAGTAGATTTATTAATGAAAGAAGAACCAATAAACGTTTTAGCGAAGGCTACAATGCAAATTTTGGTATCGATTTGAATTTGAGTAAATCTTTAACTTGGACCAATGCGATTACTTTTAGAGAAAATAATGGCAAAAATCCAGATAATGTTTTCTTCTATAATTTTGATGCTTTAAACAATCCTACATTTGTAAGAAACCGTTTGAACGATTCAAAAAGTGATGAATTTAGTATTGAATATTCTACCAATTTTACTAAAAAATTCAAAAAAGATGGACATCAATTAACCGTTGATGTAGCTGTTTCTCAAAACAGAGAAAACGAAAGCTCTACAATCTATGATGAAATTTTAGGAGATGCTACTTCCCTTTTTACAGAAACTACTGTAAATAATCAAAAGCAACAACGTAACTTATTTCAAACCGATTATGTTTTACCAATTGGAAAAGATGGTCGTTTTGAAGCTGGCTATAGAGGAAGCTTTCAAAAGAATTTAACTGAATTTGAAATTTTACCAACTTCATTGTATTCAAACACATTAGAATATAATGAAAATGTAAATGCTCTTTATGCACAGTATGGTTCAAAAATTAATAAATTTTCTTACTTCTTAGGAATGCGTTTTGAAGACAGTAATATTGATGTAAATTCAATTACTGCGAATGATTATAATAACAAAAAGTACAACAACTTTTTTCCATCAGCAACTATCAATTATGAAGTTTCTGATAAAAGTTCTGTAAGTTTAAGTTATAGCAAAAGGATAAATCGTCCAAGAGGTCGTTTCTTAAATCCTTTTTCTTCCTATTCAAGTAATATTAATATTTTTCAAGGTAATCCAGATATTAATCCTTCATTAACTGATGCAATTGACATTGGCTATTTAAACAAATGGGATAAACTGACTTTTAGTACGTCAGCTTATATCAACTTAACAAACGATACGTTCCAATTCATCAGAAAAGAATCTGGTTTATTTGTTGATGGTGTTCCAGTAATTATCAGTACTCCTATAAACTTAGCTAAAGAATATAGAGCTGGTTTTGAATTTAATCTTAATTATACACCTTATAAATGGTGGAGATTAAATGGAAACTTCAATTTATATAGAAATGAAACACAAGGTGATTATACTTATACTGATTACTTAGGTAATGAAATCAATCAAAATTTTGACAATATAGCCTTGAGTTGGACAACTAGAATAAGTTCTAAAGTAACTTTACCATATAAAATTGATTGGCAAACTAACGCAACATACAACGCACCACAAACAACTGCTCAAGGAAAAATTCTTGGAAATGCTTCAGTTAATTTAGCCTTTAGCAAAGATGTATTAAAAGATAAAGGAACCATTGCATTAAATGTGAGTGATTTATTTAATTCAAGAAAGCGTTTAATGGAAACTAACATTGAAAATGTAGTAAGTTCATATAGTGAAATGCAGATGAGAGAACGCCAAATCACATTATCGTTTACTTATCGTTTTAACAAACAGAAAAACGAAAGAGAAAAACAACAAAAACGCGAAGATAATGGCGAAGGAGATTTTGTGGGGCAACCATAAAATCCATTAACATACAATATAAAAAAAGTCCCGATAATTCGGGACTTTTATTTTAAAAACTAGAAAAAATTAATTTTCTGAGTCATCTTGTCTTTTAGCTCTTTTCTCTTTAATCAATTCTATGATAGCGCCGCCCAACCAATATTGTACGAAACCTACTAAGAATATCATCAACCAAAAACCGATAGTTAATATGGTTAAGAAAAGTAAAAAACCTAGGTACTGTTGAAATTCAAACATGATTTTTCCGGAATTAATGAATTCTTGTCAAAGATAATGGGAATATTTATTTTGAACAATAGAATATTGATTTATTTTATAGATTAATTTTTAAACTAAAACCATTTCTTAATCTTAAAGTAGGCAAACATAAAAATTACTATTAAAATCATTACACCCCAAATTATAAAATAGCCATTCTCCCACTCTAGTTCAGGAAAATTTTTAAAATTCATTCCATACACTCCAACAATAAATGTTAAGGGTAAGAAAAACATCGAAACCACCGTTAAGGATTTCATTACTTCATTCATTTTATGGTTTTGTGCCGAAAAGAAATAGTTTGAAGCACTATCCAATGTGCTTAAATCTGATTCTATTTGTTCTAACAATTCTAGACATTTTTGATGCAAACGTGAGAAAAACGAATAATTTTCTTGCTCAATAGAATTAAATACATTGTCGTCTTTGATTGTTTTAATTGAATACAACGAATCTCTAAGTGGAATAATTGAACGTTTTAAAAAGTTTAGATTATCTCTGTGTTTTTCTAAATGCTCTAAAGTTTCTGGCTTGGTATTTACTTTTATCGAATTAATTAAATCATCAACTTTATCTTCTTCACTTTCCAGGGTGATGTAAAAATTTTCAATAATTGCATCTAATAATAAATACAGTAAAAAATCGGCTTTTTTTGTTCGTACAATACCCGAATTTGTCCTAATCCGTTCTCTTATGTGAGTAAAAAAATCGCTTCGCTTTTCTTGGAATGATAATAAAACATTGTCTTTTAACAAAAAGCTAATCTGTTCTACACTAATATTATCTGATGCTGCTAATGGTAAAAGTGACTTCACATTAAAAAATAAAATATCACTATACTCTTCTAATTTAGTTCGTTTAATTGTATTTAAAATATCACCTATTATAAAATTATCAGCGCCAAAATCATTTCCGATTGTTTGAATTACTTCTGCTTTATTCAATCCATGAACATTTAACCAGTTGACTTTTTGAATGTCAATATTCTCTTTTATGTCATCAACTAATAATTGATGATATTCAGTTATATCTTCATTATTATATACAAACAATTGTATTTCTGTAGGCGTATCTTTATGACTACCAGTATACTCTAAAATTACTGGTTGAACTTTTCTACCTTTTTTATATTTTATTTTTCTCAAAACAAATAAATTTTGATATAAAGATAGGAGTTTTTAAAAATGAGAAGTATTTTTACTCAAATTTATTTTTAATGCAAACATTATTCATCAATATAAAAGAACTTTTACAAGTTAGAGAAGAGCACATTGACAAAGTAGCTGGTTCTGATATGTCCATTTTACCGAAAATTGATAATGCTTTTCTTTTAATCGAAAATAATTTAATAGCCGATTTTGGTTCCATGGAAAATTGTCCAATTCTACCAAATGCAAATATTATTGACGCAACGGGACGCGTTATTTTACCCACATGGGTTGATAGCCACACACATATTGTTTATGCAGGTAACAGAATACAAGAATTTGTAGATCGAATAAACGGATTAACATATGAAGAAATTGCCAATCGCGGTGGTGGAATTTTGAACTCGTCAAAAAAACTAAATGAAACTTCTGAAGAAGAAATTTATGAGCAATCTAAAGTTCGATTAGAAGAAATTATGCAACAAGGAACTGGAGCTTTAGAAATCAAATCGGGTTATGGTTTGACGGTTGAAGGTGAATTGAAAATGTTGCGTGTTATTAAACGATTAAAAGAGAATTATCCTATTGCTATCAAAGCTACTTTTCTTGGCGCACATGCTTTTCCATTGACTTACAAAGAAAATCATTCGGCATATATTGATTTAATCATCAACGAAATGCTTCCGAAAATTGCTTCCGAAAATTTAGCAGATTACATCGATGCGTTTCTAGAAACAGGTTATTTTTCTGTTGAAGAAACTATAAAAATTATGGAAGCAGGCAAAAAATATGGATTGGAACCAAAAATTCATGTAAATCAATTTACTGCTATTGATGGTATTAAAGCTTGTGTAGAAAATGGTGCATTATCTGTTGACCATTTAGAGATAGTAACGGATGAAGATATTGAGGTTTTAAAAAATAGCAAAACAATGCCAGTAGCCTTACCGAGTTGTTCTTACTTTATTAGTATTCCATACACACCTGCCAGAAGAATGCTTAATGCTGGCTTACCTTTAGCATTGGCTACCGATTATAATCCTGGCACAACTCCATCTGGAAACATGAATTTTGTAGTAGCAACAGCTTGTATAAAAATGAAAATGACTCCTGAAGAAGCAATCAATGCCGCTACCATAAACGGAGCATATGCTATGGGAATATCAAATACACATGGAAGCATTACAAAAGGAAAAAAAGCTAACATATTACTAACACAACCTTTAACTAGTTATTACCAATTGCCTTATTCTTTTGGTACTAATCTTATTGATAAAGTAATTATTGAAGGAAAATTTATTTAATATGATAAAAACAATTTTATTAGTTGGTATTGGTGGTGCTTTAGGTAGTATACTTCGCTATTTATCGAGTTGGTTAGCCGCCAAATTCTTTCAAAGTTCTTTTCCTTTGAGTACTTTATTAATTAATGTTTTTGGCAGTTTGTTAATTGGTGTATTTATTGGACTATTTGCGAAATATTATCCAGAAAATCATCCCTTGAAATATCTCCTTATTGTGGGATTTTGTGGCGGATTTACAACATTTTCTAGTTTTGCTTTAGAAAATTATAACTTGTTCCAAAGCAATCAGCAACTAACCGCTTATCTATATATTATTACTTCAATAATTCTTACCATAACTGCTGTTGGAATTGGCAATTATTTATCAAAATTTATATAAAAAATCCCGATAAGTTTATTTCTTATCGGGATTATATCATCTTAAAAGATAACTTTTGGGGATAATTATCTCAAACTAAAGCTTGTTTTAGAAACTAATTCAGCATTTTTATCAAACACATTCACAAAATAAGTTCCAGCAGCAAAATCTTTTCCTGAAACTTCTTCGTTAACCTGAACTGTTTTATTTTCATATTTTACAGTTGAAATAAAACTATAAGTTAATGTTTTATCACCTGTAGGAATTGTTTTCTTTTCTCCAAGAATATTGTTTTTACTATCAATAATTTGAACATAATATTCTCTACTACCAGTTTTTGCAATTTGATTTTCTGCAATTAAAAAGCTTACTTTTAATTTATCAGCTCTACCTGCTTTATCAGTTTCTATTTGTTTTCCTGAACTTCTTTCTTTAACCGCTAGAACTTTTAAGTTCAATACTGCTAATTTTGAACCTTTTTCAACCGTTTTAGTTAATCCCTCATTTTGAACTAGCAAAGTATCATTAAATTTTTTAGCTTCATCCAAAACAACTTTTGTACTATCTAAACTAGACGTAAGCGTAACGTTTTGCTCTTTTAACAATTTATTTTCAGCGACTAAATTGTCCATCTCACCTTTTAATTTAAGGTAAGCTCCTTTATATTTTGCCATAGCAGCAGCATCTCCTTTAGATTTTTCAACTTGCTCTAGCAATTCAACCATTTTTGCTTGTTCAGCTTGTAATTCATCTTTAAGCGCCGTGTTATCAGCAATCATCGTGTCATACTCAGCAATTTTTGCTTTAAGCTCTTCTGCTAATGTTTCTTTTTCTGTGGTTAATCCGGTAACAGTTTCTTTGTTATCTGAAGTAATCTTATAGATGTACCCGACACTTCCTAAAAGAAGTAACGCTAAAACAACAATTGCTGCCTTTAAACCTGAATTGTTTGACTTGTTTTCCATTTGTATTGTAGGTTAAATAAATTAGTTTTTCAAAATTACAACTAAAAAAAGAATTTTATAAAATTATAACGATTTTTATTTTAAAATAGTACATTTGGGATGCTTATTTTTTAACATTTTATGGAAAACATTACGATTCTAACTCCTTTTGAGTTAGCGAAAATTACAAGTCACAGAAGTGGTGAAATTAAATTTGGCGAAAAAATTATAACCGTTCCAAAAGACGTCGATGTTTTTGATTTTATGTCAACTTGTGAAGCTAAATTTGTACTTATTGGAATTCCTGAAGATATTGGAGTTAAAGCTAATTTAGGAAGGATTGGAACTGCATCTGCTTATGATAGTGCTTTAAAAAATTTGGTTAATATTCAGCATAATAAATTTTGTAAAGGAAGCAATCTGTTAGTCTTAGGACAATTAAATTTTGAAGTTGAAATTCAAGCTGCTAAAGATTTAGATTCCAAAAATAAAGAGCATCGTAAAGAACTTTTTAAGCTAGTTGAAAAAATTGATAAAGAAGTTTCTCATATTGTACATCAAATTGTTAAAGCTGGTAAAATTCCAATAATTATAGGTGGAGGTCATAATAATGCCTATGGAAACATTAAAGGATTAGCTTTAGCAAAAGGAAAAGCTGTAAATGCAATTAATTTTGATGCCCATACTGATTTTAGAATTCTTGAAGGACGTCATTCAGGAAATGGTTTTAGTTATGCTTATGAAGATGGTTTCTTAAAAAAATATTTTGTCTTTGGTCTTCATGAAAACTTTGTTTCAAAAAGTGTCTTTAATACTTTAAAAGAACTTACTTCAAGAGTAAAATTTGTTACTTATGAAGAAGTTGAAGTAAAACGTGAAAAACAATTTGAAGTAGAGTTAGAACATGCTTTAGAATTTATAAAAAATGAGCCTTTTGGAGTAGAACTTGATCTTGATGCTATTCCTGGCATTCCATCAAGTGCAATGACATTAAGTGGTTTTAGTGTTGATAAAGCCAGACACTATATCTATTATATGGGAAAACATCAAAATGCTTCCTATTTGCATATTTGTGAAGGAGCTCCAGAATTAGATGATTCATTGAACTGCCATTTAACTGGAAAATTAATAGCCTCAATGATTACTGATTTTATGAAGGCAAAATCGATTTAATAGTACAAAATCAATTTAATTAAAATAACACTACCTTTGTAACCTTATTGAACATCTTCAATAGGGAAAAAAATATTATATGACATTTAACGATTTAAAATTATACAACAATATACAGCAAGCCTTGGAAGAAGAAGGATATACAAATCCCACTCCTATACAAGAACAAGCAATACCCGAAATTTTATTAGGCCAAGATTTAGTTGCTTGTGCACAAACAGGAACTGGAAAAACGGGTGCATTTGCTATTCCAATCTTAAACTTAATTCATCGTATTGTAGGTTCTGCCAAAAAAACAAAACACATCAGAACACTAGTAGTTACCCCTACTAGAGAATTAGCCATTCAAATTGATGAAAGTTTTAAAACCTATGGAAAATATACTAATGTAAAATCACTAGTAATTTTTGGAGGTGTAAATCAAGTACCACAAGTAAACGAACTAAAAAGTGGAGTTGATGTATTAATTGCAACACCAGGTAGACTCTTAGACCTTCACAAACAAGGTTTTATTGATTTGAATCATATGCATCACTTGGTTTTAGATGAAGCTGATCAAATGCTAGATATGGGGTTCATTAACGATGTAAAAAAAATCATTAAGCTTACACCAGAAAATAGACAAACGTTGCTTTTTTCCGCAACTATGCCTTTAGCAATAAGAGAACTAGCTGATACTTTTTTAACAAAGCCAAAATATATTTCAGTCACACCAATATCGAGTACAGCAGAAAATGTTTCACAAAAAGTCTATTTTGTAAATAAAGAAGACAAACGATTACTGCTGAAACAATTGATTATTGAAGAGAGTTTAAGCAATGCTTTAGTATTTACAAGAACAAAACACGGTGCAGATAATATTGTAAAAGTATTAAAAAAAGCACATATAAAAGCAGAAGCTATTCATGGTGATAAATCACAGAATGCGCGTCAGCGTGTTCTTGATCAATTCAAAAATAAAGAGATTGACATCTTAGTAGCTACAGATATAGCTGCACGAGGAATTGATATTGAACAACTTCCATTTGTGATAAACTTTGATATTCCAAATATTTCTGAAACCTATGTTCATAGAATTGGTAGAACTGGTCGTGCTGGAAATTCAGGTTTAGCTATTTCATTTTGTGGCAAAGATGAAAAAGCATATTGGTTAGATATCGAAAAATTAATCCGAATAAAAGTTAAAGTGGTTGCAGATCACCAATACACATGGAGAGACGAAGAAGTAAACCCTAATGCAAAACCAGATTTAAGAAATAAAAATAAAATGAATCCAAACTCTAATTCAAGAAAGTCAGAAGCTTCGAAGAAAAACAAAAAGCGCTGGTATTAACCAGCGCTTTTTGTTTTAAAAAATGGTGCCATTATTTTTTTGCTTTCAAAGCTTTGTATTTATCTGTCATTTCTAAGAAACTATAAACTTCAAGAAGATTACTTTTAACAGACTCGTTAGTTGAATCTAATTCATAAGCCTTTTCTAACAATGGTAAAGCTGCATTAAATAATTTGACTCTCTCTGCTTTCAATGCATTATATTTTTTTATATCATTTGCTGATGTGCCTAATTTATTCATTTCATCAACAAGCTTTACATCAGGAGATAATTTAAGTGTTGACAGATTTAAATATGCATTCACATAATTTGGATTTAATTCTAAAACCTTTTTATAATATTTTTCTGCATCTTCAAGTTGGTTTGAATTTTGACTAACTACACCTAGATTAAAAACTAAATCAGCATCGTTAGGATTAATTGCTAAAACCTCATTAATTAATTTTTTATAAGTAATTAAATCATTTAATTTCAAATATAAATCGGCTTCAACTAAAATCAATGAAGTGTCTTTTGGACTTACTTTTCTAGCTTCAGTAATTGCTGTTTTTGCTTCTTCTGTCTTACCTTTTTCTACTAGAAGCATTGCATATGTTTTAAATATATCACCTCTTTTAGAAGGTATTTTTTCTTCTCTAGGCAAATTATGAGAACCTATTCTTACAAATGAATCTCTTGTTGCTTTATCAGAATATGCGTCTTCAGTTCCTGTTGCTTTATTTTTTGCATAATAAAGTGTTCCTTCTCCTGTATAATTGATGGCAATTAATTCTTTATGATACTCAATTGCTTTATCATAATTATTTGCATTGATAGCATAACTAGCCGCTAAATATAATTTTTCTTGATCTTTTTTATCCAATTGATAAATTGAATATAAAATTTCTGAAACCTCATTATATTTTTTTTGACCATCTAAAGCAACTACAAAATCCCAAAACATTGGCTTATAGGATTGAATAGTTTCATTAATATCATCTGTATATATTTTTTTTCCTGTCTTTTTCTCAAAATCTAAAGTTTGATTCAATCCATCTGCTAGAATGGATATGTTTTTAGCATTAATTAATTTTGCAATTTGAGCAGAATTAGATGCATCCCCTTGAGAGCTAAGCTCCAAGATTGGAAGCATTACTTTATAAAAGTTAGCGTATACTTTGTCAGATTCTTCAGTAGCAATATTTTCTAATGCTGTTAAAGTCGATCTATACGTTTGAATTTCTTCTGCTGAAGGTACATCTTTAGCATAAATTTTTTTCAATGTCTTCAGCTCATCTTTTTGAGCGAATGTTGCAACTGATAGTAGTAAAGTTGCACTTAAAATAAGTTTTTTCATTTTATGTAAACTTGGTTAAACAAAAGCCCAAAATAAATTTGGGCTCTTTACTCTAATTTATTCTTGTATATCTTCTGATGTTTCAACATCTGTGCCAGTTTCTTCACCTCCATCTAATTCTTCTGAAATTTCTTCAGCTTCATCTTCACGAAGTACTTTCGTAACAGCAGCAATTGAATCGTTTCCTTTGATATTAATTAGTCGAACTCCTTGTGTAGCTCTACCCATTACTCTTAAATCAGAAACCATCATTCGGATAGTTAATCCAGATTTATTAATAATCATTAAATCATCAGCATCAGTTACATTGTTAATAGCAATTAATGCACCTGTTTTCTCTGTAATATTTAATGTTTTTACTCCTTTTCCACCTCTATTAGTAATTCTGTACACATCTTCTCCGTCTTCATCAACTAATTTTGTTCGCTTTCCATAACCATTTTCAGTAACAACTAGAATTTGAGATTCAGCAACAGTATCCTTATCAATAGAAACCATTCCAATTACCTCATCTTTATCATCAGCTAAAGTGATTCCTCTAACTCCAGATGCCGTTCTTCCCATTGGACGTGTTTTTTCTTCTTCAAAACGAACTAATTTACCAGACTTAACCGCTAGTAAAACTTGACTATTTCCGGTAGTTAATTTTGCTTCTAATAATTCATCATCCTCTTTGATAGTTATGGCATTAATTCCATTTTGACGTGGACGAGAATATTGCTCTAAAGGTGTCTTCTTAACTTGACCTTGCTTAGTAGCCATAATCACATAATGACTATTGATATATTCTTCATCTTTTAAGTCTTGAGTACAAATAAATGCTTTTACTTTATCATCACTTTCAATATTGATTAAGTTTTGAATAGCACGTCCTTTGCTTGCTTTTGTGCCTTCTGGAATTTCGTACACACGCATCCAATAACATTTTCCTTTTTGGGTGAAATACATTAAATATTGGTGGTTAGTTGCAACAAATAAATGCTCTAAGAAATCTTGATCTCTAGTTCCTGCAGATTTCTGTCCAACTCCTCCTCTATTTTGTGTTTTGTATTCTGATAAAGATGTACGTTTAATGTAACCAGCATGAGAAATTGTAATTACAACACTTTCATCTGCAATTAAATCTTCAATACTTACATCTCCTCCTGAATATTCAATTTGAGAACGACGTTCATCTCCATATTTTTCTCTTACTTCAGCTAATTCATCTTTGATTACTTGCATTCTCATTTCTTTACTTGCTAATAATTCTTTCAAGTAAGTAATCAATTTCATTATTTCTTCATATTCTGCACGTAATTTATCTTGCTCAAGACCTGTTAATTGTCTCAAACGCATTTCTACGATTGCACGTGCTTGAATTTCTGATAATTTGAAACGTTCAATTAATTTCGTTCTAGCTTCATCACCATCTTTTGATGCTCTAATAATTTTGATTACTTCATCAATATTATCTGATGCTATAATTAATCCTTCTAAAATATGCGCTCTTTCTTCAGCTTTTCTTAAATCATATTGCGCTCTACGAACGACTACATCATGACGGTGTTCAACAAAATAATGAATCAAATCTTTAAGATTCAACATTTGTGGACGACCATTAACTAATGCAATATTATTTACACTAAATGATGATTGTAACTGTGTGTATTTATAAAGTGTATTTAAAACTACATTTGGAACCGCATCACGTTTTAATTCATATACAACACGCATACCATTTCTATCCGATTCATCTCGAATATTAGATATTCCTTCAATTTTTTTATCATTAACTAAATCGGCAGTATGTTTAATCATATTTGCCTTATTCACTTGATATGGAATTTCTGTAACAATAATTGCTTCTCTACCATTAACTTCTTCAAAACCAACTTTTGCACGCATAACAATACGTCCTCTACCTGTTTTGAATGCCTCTCTTACTCCTTCATATCCATAAATGATTCCTCCTGTAGGGAAATCAGGAGCTTTGATATGATTTATTAATTCATCAATCTCAATATCATTATTATCAATGTAAGCAAGAGTTCCATTAATAACTTCAGTTAAGTTATGTGGCGCCATATTAGTAGCCATACCTACTGCAATACCTGAAGCTCCGTTAATCAACAAAGTAGGGATTTTAGTTGGCATAACCGTAGGCTCTTGTAATGTATCATCAAAGTTCAATTGAAAATCAACTGTTTCTTTGTCAATATCTGCTAACATTTCTTCTGAAATCTTTTTCATTCTTGCTTCAGTATAACGCATTGCTGCTGGGCTATCCCCATCAACCGAACCAAAGTTACCTTGACCATCTACCATTAGATAACGTAAACTCCATTCTTGAGCCATACGCACCATTGCATCATATACTGAAGTATCACCATGTGGGTGATATTTACCTAAAACTTCTCCAACAATCCTTGCCGACTTTTTATGGGCTCTGTTCGAAAGAACTCCTAATTCATACATTCCGTATAAAACTCTACGGTGTACAGGTTTTAAACCATCTCTAACATCAGGAAGTGCTCTTGATACAATAACTGACATCGAATAATCGATGTAAGCTGATTTCATTTCTTCCTCAATGTTAATAGGAATTAACTTTTCTCCTTCTGACATAAGTATTTATATTAAAATTATGATTATTACTAAAACGTGCCAATATACGGCTTTTTGAACTTTTATAATACATTTTTAGTGACTAATTTAGATATTTTATTAACAATTTTGTTTACAAATTGGTTATAAATCAACCACTAAATTCTTTTATTTTCCATTTATTTTTTGTCATTTAGCAATATAGTATGTTTATTAGGTATAGTTTTTGCTTTTACCTATACAATTTTGTACTTTTACTAATATTATAAATGCAGTATGGACGATAATTTTTCACCAAGAGTTAAAGATGTAATTTCCTTTAGTAAAGAAGAAGCTTTACGTTTAGGTCACGATTTCATTGGCACTGAGCATTTAATGCTTGGTATTCTTCGTGATGGAAATGGAAAAGCGATAAATATTTTAAATAATTTAGCTGTAGACTTATCTCATCTTAGAAAAAAAGTAGAGATACTAAGTCCTGCAAATCCTAATGGAATTCAAAATATTGAAAAGAAAAATTTACATTTAACAAGACAAGCCGAACGAGCACTAAAAACAACTTTTTTAGAAGCTAAATTGTTTAATAATTCAGAAATTAGTACTGCTCATTTACTTTTATGTATCTTAAGAAATGAAAATGATCCCACTACAAAATTATTAAATAAGATTAAAATTGATTACGAAACCGTTAAAGAACAATATACAGCCATGATGACAAACGAAGACGATTACTTAGAAAACTTGCCAAAAGCTGAATCTTTTAATGACGATTCAGGACAAGATGACAGTTTAAAAGATAGCGGTTTTAACAACCCTCCCTCAGGAAATAAGACAAATAAAAAATCTAAAACTCCAGTATTAGATAACTTTGGTCGAGACTTAACAGAAATGGCTGAAGAAGGGAAATTAGATCCTGTTGTAGGTCGAGAAAAAGAGATTGAGCGTGTTTCTCAAATTTTAAGTAGAAGAAAGAAAAATAACCCACTTTTAATTGGCGAACCAGGTGTTGGAAAATCAGCTATTGCTGAAGGATTAGCATTGCGAATCATTAAGAAAAAAGTATCCCGTAATTTATTCAATAAACGTGTTGTTACACTTGATTTGGCAAGTTTAGTAGCTGGTACAAAATACCGCGGACAATTCGAAGAACGAATGAAAGCGGTTATGAATGAGTTAGAAAAAAACGATGATATCATTTTATTTATTGATGAAATCCATACAATTGTAGGTGCAGGTGGCGCAACAGGGTCACTTGATGCATCTAATATGTTTAAACCAGCTTTAGCAAGAGGGGAAATTCAATGTGTTGGAGCTACAACGTTAGATGAATATCGTCAGTATATTGAGAAAGACGGCGCTTTAGAAAGACGTTTTCAAAAAGTTATTGTAGAACCAACATCGGTTGAAGAAACAATAACTATTTTGAACAATATCAAACCTAAATATGAAGACCATCACAATGTCATTTACACCCCTGAAGCTATAGAAGCTTGTGTGAAATTAACAAATCGCTACATGACCGATCGATTCCTTCCAGACAAGGCTATTGACGCTTTGGATGAAGCTGGGTCTCGTGTACACATCATAAACATTGATGTTCCTAAACAAATTTTAGAATTAGAACGCCAACTAGAAGAAGTGCGCGAACTTAAAAATACAGTCGTTAAAAAACAAAAATATGAGGAAGCGGCTAAACTTCGTGATGATGAAAAACGCATTGAAAAAGACTTAGCTATTGCTCAAGAACAATGGGAAGAAGATTCAAAAAACAACAAAGTAACCGTTACTGAAGACAATGTTGCAGATGTAGTTTCAATGATGACTGGAATTCCTGTAAATCGCATTGCACAAACTGAAAGTAATAAATTAGCCCATCTACCAGAACTTATTAAAGGAAAGGTTATTGGGCAAGATGAAGCGGTTCAAAAAATAGCAAAATCAATACAAAGAAATCGTGCAGGATTAAAAGACCCAAACAAGCCAATTGGTTCATTCATTTTCTTAGGTCAAACTGGTGTTGGAAAAACGCAATTAGCAAAAGTAATTGCAAAAGAATTGTTTGATTCTGAAGATGCTTTGGTTAGAATTGACATGAGTGAATATATGGAAAAATTTGCTATTTCTCGTTTAGTCGGAGCACCTCCAGGATACGTTGGATACGAGGAAGGTGGCCAATTAACGGAAAAAGTTAGAAGAAAACCATACTGCGTAGTACTTTTAGATGAGATTGAAAAAGCCCATCCAGATGTATTTAACATGATGCTTCAAGTTTTAGATGATGGTCATTTGACAGACAGTTTAGGGCGTAAAATTGATTTTAGAAATACAATCATAATCATGACATCAAATGTTGGTGCTCGTCAATTGAAAGATTTTGGAACTGGGGTAGGATTTGGAACAGCTGCAAAAAATGCTCAAACCGAAGAACACTCTAAAGGAATCATCGAGAACGCATTAAAGAAAGCATTTGCTCCTGAATTCTTAAACAGAATTGATGATGTTATTGTGTTCAATGCTTTAGAAAAACATGATATCGATAAAATTATTGATATTGAAATGGATAAATTGTACGCAAGAGTTAAAGATTTAGGATATACTTTACAACTTTCTGAAAAAGCAAAAGACTATATCGCTGAAAAAGGATTTGATAAACAGTTTGGTGCTCGACCATTAAAAAGAGCCATTCAAAAATATGTTGAAGATGCTCTAGCTGAAGAAATTATAACATCTAAAATTCATGAAGGTGATCAAATTTTTATGGACTTGGATGAAACAAATCAAGAACTCATAATAGAAATTAAGAAACTCGAAGAACCAAGCTCATAGCTTGGTTTTTTTATTTGTTATAAATTAGTATTCATATTAAAAAAAATACTACTTTAGAATCTTAATTCATACGTTAAAAAATGTTAGACAAAGTTATTGTAGGTAGTGAAGAATGGTGTTCCTTCCCTACTCTAGGAATTCCAACAATTAAAGCAAGGGTAGATTCTGGGGCTAAAACTTCAGCATTACATGCAATTAATATCGTAACTTTTGAAAAAAATAGCGAAAGTTGGGTAAAATTTGACATCAACCCTATTCAAAACAATGCAAAAGCAGTCATTCATTGCGAAGCTCCACTTATTGATAAACGTGTTGTAAAGAGCTCTAGTGGATTTAGAGAACAACGTTATGTAATCAAAACCAAATTAGAAATTGGTGGAAAAACATGGGAAATCGAAGTTACACTTACAAACAGAGATTCTATGGGTTTCCGCATGCTTTTAGGCAGAGAAGCAATGTCTGGAAGGGTTTTAGTTGACCCTGAAAAACGCTATTTACTAGGTCAACCCACAACAGAGAAATTAAAAGAGTACTATTATTCATCAGAAGAGCCTAAAAAAGGATTAAGAATTGGACTTTTAGCCAGTAATCCTGAACTATACAGCAATAAACGAATCTTAGAGGCAGGAGAATTAAGAGGGCACGAAATGCACTTCTTAAACCTAAAGTATTGTTACATGAAATTAGACGCTACAAAACCTGAAATTCATTACCGCGGTGGAAAAGTATTGAATGATTTTGATGCAGTAATTCCAAGAATTCGACCTAGCATGACTTACTATGGCTGTGCATTAACCCGTCAGTTTGAAGCTTTAAAAGTATTTGCTTTAAACAATGCCGCTGCTATTAGTCAATCTAGAGATAAACTTTTTTCATTGCAGTTACTTTTAAATAATGGTGTAGACATTCCTACAACAGGTTTTGCAAATTCACCTTTAGATACTGATGATTTAATAAAAATGGTTGGAGGCTCTCCATTAATTGTAAAATTATTAGAAGGTACTCAAGGAAAAGGGGTAGTTCTAGCTGAAACCAAAAAAGCGGCAGAATCTGTGATTAACGCCTTTAAAAGCTTGAATGCTAATATTTTAGTTCAAGAGTTTATAAAAGAAGCTAACGGAAAAGATTTACGATTATTTGTTGTTGATGGAAAAGTAGTTGCTGCCATGCAACGCGAAGCTTTACCTGGAGAATTTAGAGCAAATATTCATTTAGGAGGAACTGCATCGGTAGTTAAAGTAACTCCTGAGGAGAAAAAAATTGCAATTAAAGCTGCAAAAGCAATGGATTTAAAAGTTGCTGGTGTAGACATCATTCGTTCATCAAAAGGACCTTTACTATTAGAAGTCAATTCATCACCAGGCTTAGAGGGTATTGAAGGAGCCACTCAGAAAGACATTGCGGGTGAAATGATTAAAGCAATTGAGAAAAACTTTAAATGGAAATAATGTCGACTTTAATTCTTTAAAATAAAACATCTTATGAAAAAACAATATGCAATACCCTTAGTATTATTCTTTTTAGGAATGGCAATTACAATTGTTGGGGCTTTATTTAAAATTATGCATTGGCCTGGTGCTAATATTATGTTAACGTTAGGAATGCTTACTGAAGCTGCTGCAATAATTGTATTAATAACCATTTTATTAAAGAAAATGAAATGAATCCGTATATTGACATAGTTTTACGGAGTATAGCTGTTTACTTTTTCATGATTTCAGCACTGCGAATATTTGGTAAAAAAGAACTTTCGCAATTAAATACTGCCGATGTAATTTTAATACTTTTAATAAGTAATTCTGTCCAGAATGCAATGGTTGGTAACAATTCCTCACTAACAGGTGGATTAATAGCAGCTTTGGTTTTATTTATACTTAATTATCTTCTAAAAAAAATAATGTTTACTTCTAAATTTTTTAGGCATCTAATTCAAAGTAAACCTGAAATACTAATTCATAATGGAAAAATAGAATTTTCTTCATTGTCAAGATTAGGAATTACTTCAGATGAAATGCAAGAAGCGATGCGTGAGCATGGAATTGAACATTATAAAGATGTAAAATTAGCCATGCTTGAAATTGATGGTAATATAAGTATTATTTCAGGAAGTGAAAATATAAAGCAAACACAACATAAAAGAAAAATTCATAAAAATTTAGGAACTATAAACACTTAATATTATGAATAAGAACAGACTTGAAGCATTTAGTGATGGTGTTTTAGCAATCATTATCACAATTATGGTCTTGGAATTTAAAGTTCCTAGTGATACTACTTTCGAGGCAGTTATTAAATTATCTCACAAGTTTTTAAGCTATATTTTGAGTTTTATTTACGTTGGAATCTATTGGAATAATCACCATCATTTAATTCATTCTGCAAAAAATGTAAATGGAAAAATACTTTGGGTAAATTTACATCTATTGTTTTGGTTATCATTAATTCCTTTTGCAACGGCCTGGATTGGAGAACATCATTTTGCCTCTTTTCCAATGATGTTATATGGAATAGTATTATTAATGAATGCTTTGGCATATTTTATTTTACAAAGATTAATTTTAAATGAACACGGAAAAGATTCTGCTCTTTCAAAAGCTATAGGAAAAGATTACAAAGGGAAAACATCTGTTGTCCTATATTTAATTGCAGTATTTATGACCAAATATAGTGTTGAGATTTCAGGAAGTATTTATATTCTGGTAGCATTAATTTGGCTAATTCCTGACAAAAGAATTGAACGTACTTTTAACGAAAACAAATAAATATGCCTTTAATCAGTAAAATTATTATTGTCATTATAGCGATATTACACCTATATTTTTTATGGTTAGAAATGTTCGCTTGGACCACAAAAGCAAAAAAAGTTTTCAGAAGCCTACCTGAAGATTTATTTGAAAAAACAAAAGTTTTAGCGGCAAATCAAGGCTTATATAATGGCTTTTTAGCTGCTGGTTTAATTTGGTCAATTATTATCAGAGATAATAATTGGAGTAAAAACGTTGCATTATTCTTTTTAAGTTGTGTAATTATAGCAGGAATTTATGGGTATTATTCAACAAAATCAAAAAAGATTTTTTATGTCCAATCAATTCCAGCTATTATTGCAATAATTCTTCTTTTTATATAAAAAAAAACACCACTATAAAAGCGGTGTTTTTTTTTATATTATATCTTATAATTATTTAATAATTTCAATTTTTAAAGCTTCTTCTCTGTTTATACTGTCAAAAAAACCTTGTTCATTCATCCAATCATCACTAAATACTTTGCTCATGTATCTTGAACCATGATCTGGGAAAATAATTACAACTTTACTATTCGCATCAAATTCACCTTCTTCAGCAAATTGTTTAACAGCTTGGAAGGCTGCTCCCGAAGTATATCCTACAAATAAACCTTCTTTCTTTACAATTTCTCTAGCAGTATGTGCACTATCTTCATCAGATACTTTGATAAATTTATCAATAATGTCAAAATCTGTAGCTGTAGGAATTAAATTTTTCCCCAAACCTTCAATTCTATAAGGATAAATTTCATCATTATCAAACTCTTTAGTTTCGTGGTATTTTTTCAGAACTGAACCAAAAGCATCTACTCCTAAAACTCTAATATTTGGATTTTTCTCTTTTAAGAAACGAGCTGTTCCAGAGATTGTTCCTCCTGTGCCACTACAAGCCACTAAATGAGTAATTTGACCAGCCGTTTGCTCCCAAATTTCAGGTCCTGTAGAATTATAATGAGCATCTACATTTAGATCATTAAAATATTGGTTAATGTAAACCGAACCTTTAGTTTCTTCATGTAATCGCTTAGCAACGTTATAATATGAGCGTTCATCATCTGCAGAAACGTGTGCAGGACAAACATATACCTTTGCTCCCATTGAGCGTAGCATATCAATTTTATCCTTTGATGATTTTGAACTCACAGCTAAAATACATTCATAACCTTTTATGATACTTACCATTGCTAAACTAAATCCAGTATTACCAGATGTAGTTTCAATAATAGTATCGCCTGGCTTCAAAATGCCTCTTTTTTCTGCTTCTTCAATAATGTATAATGCAATACGATCTTTTGTAGAATGTCCTGGATTAAAAGCTTCAACTTTGGCATAGAAACTTCCTGATAAAGATTCTGCTACCCTGCTTAATTTGATTAATGGTGTATTACCAATTAATTCCAAAACATTATTATAGGCTTTTATTTCTTCTTTCATAAAAAATAAATTATTTGAGGCAGGTAATTTTTAGTTACCTCAAAACCCTGCAAATTTAACAAAAAAAGTTTAATTACTTCTTAATTTTTTCTAAATCTAATAAAAAAGTAAATTCTTTAGCTAGTTCTTTCAGTGCTTCAAATCTTCCTGAAGCTCCTCCATGCCCAGCATCCATATTAGTATCTAAAAATAATTGTTTATCATTTGTTTTCATAACACGTAATTTTGCAACCCATTTTGCAGGTTCCCAATATTGTACTTGAGAGTCGTGCAAACCAGTTGAAACATACATATTTGGATATGCTTGTGCCTTCACTTGATCGTATGGTGAATATGACAACATATAATCATAGTATTTTTTTTCATTAGGATTTCCCCATTCGTCATACTCTCCTGTAGTTAATGGAATTGTATCATCTAACATTGTTGTTATTACATCTACAAAAGGAACTTGTGCAATAACTCCATTATATAACTCAGGATTCATATTAACAATTGCCCCCATCAACAGACCACCTGCTGAACCTCCTTCTGCATATAAATGTTCTGATGAAGTATAGTTTTCTGCTATCACAAATTTTGAACAGTCAATAAAATCGGTGAAAGTGTTAATTTTCTTTAAAAGTTTTCCGTTCTCATACCATTCTCTTCCTAAATCTTCACCTCCTCTAATATGTGCTATTGCGTAAATAAATCCTCTATCCAATAAGCTCAAGCGAGTTGATGAAAAATAAGGATCCATTGTAGCTCCATATGATCCATATGCATATAACAAAAATGGATTTTTTCCATCTTTTTTTAATCCTTTTCTATATACCATCGAAATTGGCACTTTAGTTCCATCTTTTGCAGTTGCCCATACCCTTTCTTCGATGTAATTATTTTTATCAAATTTTCCTCCTAAAACTTCTTGCTCTTTTAATACCATTTTTTCTTTTGTTCTCATATTGAAATCAATCACAGATGAAGGTGTTGCCATTGATTGGTATCCATAACGAAGAATTTCAGTGTCAAAATCTACATTAGTAGTAGTATAAGCTGTATAGGTTTCGCTAGAAAATGGCAAATAGTACTCACCTTTTCCATTCCAAGGGCGAATTTGAATTTTATTCAATCCATTTGAACGTTCTTCAACTACCAAATAATCTTTGAAAATTTCAATTCCTTCTAACAAAACATCTTTTCTATGTCCAATTAAATCTTTCCAGTTTTCAGCAGCTGTTGCAGTTTCTGGAGTTTTCATTAATTTAAAGTTTGTTGCTTTGTCTTTATTAGTGACAATGTAGAAACTATCGCCATAATGTGAAATTGAATACTCTAATCCTCTTGTTCTTTTTTGGAAAATCTTAAATTCACCATTTGGATTTTTTGCATCTAAAATTTGATATTCAGAAGTTAAAGTACTTGATGAGCCAATCACTAAATACTTTTTTGATTTCTCCTTGTAAACAAACGTACTAAAAGTATCATCCTTTTCATGAAAAACCATAACATCAGTTGAAGCCTCTAATCCTAAAGTATGTTTATAAATTTTATCAGAGCGTAAAGTTTGCGCATCTTTACGTGTATAAAAGAGCGTTTTATTATCTCCTGCCCAAGTTGAACTTCCAGTCGTATTTTCTAATTTAACTGGAAGTATTTCGCCTGTTTCAAGGTTTTTAATGTGAATTGTATATTGTCTTCTTGATACCAAATCAACACCGTATGCAACCCACTTATTATCTTCACTAATACTTATTCCAGATAAATTAAAATAGGATTGTCCTTTTGCCATTTCATTGCAATCAAACATGATTTCTTCCTTCGCATCAAGGCTTCCCTTTTTTCTTGAATAAATTGGATAATCTTTTCCTGTTTCATAACGAGTGATATAATAATAGCCATTATACAAATAAGGCACAGAACTATCATCTTCTTTGATTCGTGATTTCATCTCAAGAAACAAATCTTCTTGAAATTGCTTCGTATGAGCTGTAGATTTTTGATAATATTCGTTTTCTTTATTTAGATAATCAATAACTTCTGGATTTTCTCTTTCGTTTAACCAATAGTAGTTATCAATTCTTTTATCTCCGTGTTTTTCTAATGTTTTAGGAATAATTTTAGCTACTGGCGGATTGATTTTATCTGACATTTTATTTGTTTTATTTTGACTATAAACTGGAGTAAAAATAACACAACCCAAAAGGTAATACGTGATTTTTTTCATGAAGTTTTACAATAATTATTAACTGCTAATTTACTATTTTTGTCCGAATAAAAAAATTATAATCATGTTTGGAGACCTTATGGGAATGATGGGTAAATTAAAAGAAACCCAACTAAAAGTAGAAGAAACAAAAAAACGCTTAGATCACGTTTTGATTGATGAAAAAAGTTCAGATGGGTTACTTGAAGTAACAATTACTGCAAATAGAAAAATTAGAAACATTACCTTAAATGAGAATTTACTTTTAGATAAAGAAATGCTAGAAGATTATTTAGTTAATGTAATTAATAAAGCTATCGATAAAGCTACAAACGTTCACGAAACAGAATTAGCTGCTGTAGCAAAAGAGGGCATGCCAAATATTCCAGGAATGGATATGTTTAAATAATTCCCATACCTAAAGCAATTGCCACTAAAAGTAATAAAATAGCAACAAAAACTTGGAGAAATTTTAGGGTAACTTTCTTTAAAAGTTGGTTACCCAAATACGCTCCTGTAATAGCACAAAGCGTTGCAGAAATCAGCAATACTTTATTCTCATATAAAGCATATGTTGTAATTTTTGAAGCATAAACACTCAAACGAGTAAAATCGATAAACATGGAAACTACAATTCCAGTAGCAATAAAGCTTTCTTTTGACAAACCAGCTTTAATCAAAAACGCACTTCGCAAAGCGCCTTGATGTCCGGAAAGTCCACCGAAAAATCCGCTTAAAACTCCGCCTAAAGGCAGTTTATCTTTACCAAATTCCAATTTACTTAAAAACGGAATCAAGTCTAAAAGCGCAAAAATCACTAATAAAATTGCAATAATGAATTTTACAGGAAAAACATCTAATTGTTTTCCGAAAAGTGAATAACTAAACAAAGGTTGTAAATCCGAAATTTGCAACAACAACCACGAACCAATCATAGCCGCAAAAATGGCTGGGATTCCGAATTTTAGTAAAACTTCTTTGTTGGCGTGTTTCCCTACCAAGAAAAACTTAAATAAATTATTAGCAAAATGAACTAATCCACACAAACCAATTGCAATATCAACTGGAAAAAACAACATAAAAAAAGGAGTCAACAACGTACCTAAACCAAACCCTGAAAAAAAGGTCAAGATAGCTGTTAAAAACGCTACTATTGATATGATTATGATTTCCATAAAATTATTGTCAAGCTATAAGTTTGATTTATCTAGTCTTAAAATTTCTTAAATCTGTGTTCCAAAAATTAAAATTGTAACTTTGAAAAAACTTCCATCACATATTCATGCATTACTTCTTTATAATCTAGATGAGTAACAATTCTCAATTTTCCATGTCCCATAGAACTAATTGCAATACCTTTTTGCTTTAATTTTTCCATAAATACCATTTCATTTATAGATGGTTGTAATCCAAAAATTAAAATATTAGTTTCGACTGGCTCCACATTGACCACCCAAGGCATTTTTTCTAACAGCAACCCTAGCTCTTTTGCTCTTCTATGATCTATTTCTAAACGACTAATATTATTTTGCAAAGCGTATAGACCAGCTGCTGCCAAATATCCCGATTGACGCATCCCTCCACCAAAAATTTTACGAATCCGCAACGCTCTTTTGATGTCAGCTTTCGTTCCTAATAAAACAGAACCAATAGGTGCTCCCAATCCTTTAGACAAACAAACAGAAATTGTATCAAATAATTCTCCAAATTGTTTTGGATGCTGTTTTTTTGCTACTAAAGCATTCCACAAACGCGCTCCATCTAAATGATATTTTAAATGATGAGCTGTACAAACTTGTTTAATTTCTTGCAATGTTTGAATATCATAACAAGCTCCACCTCCTTTATTAGTTGTATTCTCAATACTTACTAAAGAAGTTAATGGGGAATGATAAAATTCTGGATCATTGATTGCGTTTTTTACTAATTCTGCAGTTATCATTCCTCGATTTCCATCAACTAAACAACAAGAAACACCACTATTAAAAGATGCACCTCCTCCTTCATAATGATAAATATGCGAATACTTATCACAAATTACTTGTTCACCCGGTTGTGTATGTAATTTAATAGCTGTTTGATTTGCCATAGTTCCCGAAGGAAAAAACAATGCTGCTTCCATTCCAAACAAATCAGCTAAAGTTTCTTCTAACTCATTAACTGTTGGGTCTTGTTTATATACATCATCACCTACTTTTGCATTAAACATTACGTTTAACATCTCAACTGAAGGTTTAGTTACTGTGTCGCTTACTAAATTTATTTCCATAGAATAAAAAAGAATACCTATTTTTGTTGTGTAAAACTACAATATTTATGATAAATACAGAACAAGTCAGAGATATTATTGATCGCCTTGGTGCGTTAAGGAGGTATCTTTGACATTGATGCCAAAACGATTGAGATAACTAACGAGGAAGAAAAAACCTTTGCTCCAGATTTTTGGAACAATGCTAGAGAAGCTGAAATTATAGTAAGAAACTTACGTTCAAAAAAGAAATGGGTAGAAGATTATAATAAAGGAATGGATCAGGTAGAAGAACTTCAAATTATGATGGATTTTTATAAAGAAGGAGCTATTTCTGAAGAAGAAGTAGAATCACTTTATAAGGAAACTATTAATCATATTGAAGATTTAGAATTTAGAAACATGCTTTCCGATGAAGGTGATAGCATGAGTGCTGTATTGCAAATTACCGCAGGCGCTGGTGGTACCGAAAGTTGTGACTGGGCCTCTATGTTAATGCGAATGTATTTAATGTGGGGCGAAAAACAAGGCTATAAAATCAAGGAATTAAATTTTCAAGAAGGTGATGTTGCTGGAATAAAAACGGTTACTTTGGAATTTGAAGGTGATTTTGCGTTTGGTTATTTGAAAGGTGAAAACGGCGTACATCGATTAGTGCGAATTTCTCCTTTTGATAGTAATGCAAAACGACATACTTCATTTGCTTCTGTATATGTATATCCACTAGTGGATGATACAATTGAAATTGAAATCAATCCTGCTGATATTGAAATTACTACAGCTCGATCAAGTGGTGCTGGAGGTCAAAATGTTAACAAAGTAGAAACTAAAGTTCAATTGGTTCATAAACCTACTGGAATTCAAATTCAATGTTCAGAAACGCGTTCACAACATGATAACAGACAACGTGCTTTGCAAATGTTGAAATCGCAGTTATATGAAATTGAACTCAAAAAACAACAAGCCCAAAGAAGTGACATTGAAGCTGGTAAAATGAAAATTGAATGGGGTTCACAAATTAGAAACTATGTCATGCAACCATATAAATTAGTTAAAGACGTAAGAACTGGAGTTGAGACTAGTGATGTTGATAGCGTAATGAATGGAGAAATTGATAAATTCTTGAAAGGATATCTAATGATGATGGGACAAAAAGAGGAATAAAAAAAGAGGATTACAATCCTCTTTTTTATTAATTAAAATATTTTTTTCGCAACCAAAATGCTACATTTACTAAAATTATCAAGGCAGGAACTTCTACTAATGGTCCAATGACGCCTGCAAAAGCTTGTCCGCTATTAATTCCGAAAACACCAATTGAAACTGCAATGGCAAGCTCAAAGTTATTTCCAGAAGCAGTGAAAGACAAGGCCACAGCATCTCTATAATCGGATCCGATTTTTTTAGAAACAAAAAACATCAAGAAAAACATAACTGTAAAGAATATCACTAATGGAATGGCAATTCTAACAACATCCATTGGTAAATCGACAATCATTTCACCTTTTAAGCTAAACATAATAACAATTGTAAATAGCAAAGCAATTAAAGTGATTGGAGAAATAAATGGGATGAACTTTTGATTGAAAAATTTATCTCCTAAATATTTTTTAATCATATAACGGCTAATCACAGCTAAAGCAAATGGAATTCCTAAGTAAATTCCAACTGTTGTAGCAATTTCAGCAATTGTAATATTTAATTCTAGGCTTTTAATTCCGAACAATGGCAGCATAATCTCTAAATAGAAATAAGCATATAAACTAAAAAAAAGTACTTGCAATAAACTATTAATTCCAATTAAACCAGCTGTTAATTCGCGGTTTCCTTCTGCAAGCTCATTCCATACAATTACCATTGCAATACAAGGCGCTAATCCAATAATAATTAAGCCTGTCATATATTCTGGATAATCTTTTAAGAAGATTGTAGCTAATAAAAACATTAAAAAAGGTCCAACAATCCAAGTGATGAAAAACGAAGCAGATAATAACTTTGGCTTCTCAAACATTTGAGGAACTTTAGAGAAATCAATTTTAGTCAACGGTGGATACATCATTAAAATCAACCCAATAGCTAGTGGAATATTTGTTGTTCCTGACGAAAATGAATTAATGTAATCGGCAGTATTTGGAATAAAATAACCAATAGCAACACCAATTAGCATTGCTATGAAAATCCAAAGTGTCAAAAATCGGTCTAAAAACCCTAATCGCTTTTTCATATGATTATTTTATTTGAGAAAACACAAAATACATTTCACTTGCAATTTGCAAACTACGTTCTGTGTATTTTTCGTTCATTAATTCGGTTCCATCAAAGACTTTTGGATCGTCGTATTTGATTGGAAATCTAGCTTCTGCACCAAAAACCATTGGACAACCTTCGTCGGCATTATTACACGTCATGATGGCTCCAAAATTAGTTTTCGGATTAAAATCATCGAAATAGGCTTTTGAAAAACAAATGATTGGGTGTTGATTGTAATCGAATTTCACTGCATAAACTGGATTTTGTTCGTTACTAATTTTTTGAATTTGAAATCCTTGATTAACTAATGTTTCACCTACTTTTGAAAACATAGCAGTAGCTTCAGTTCCACCAGAATAGCAAAAAACATTATTAATTCCAAAATGAAACGCCATCGTTTGTGCCCAAATTTGTGATAAATGACTTCTTCTAGAATTGTGTGTACAAATGAAATTCAATCGAATTTCTTCATTAGCATTGGTTTTAGATTGGATATAATTCACTAATGGTATCAAAACTTCTTTTCGTTCATTTGAAACAGAAATTTCGGAAAACAATGCTATAGTTTTTGATAAATTTTCTAACATATTATTTCTTTATATAATGGCAAAAAATGAAATTCTGAACCGTATCAAAAGGCGTTTCGTGGTCTTCTGTAAAGCAATTTTCTAATTCGAAATCTTCGCCAAAAACAGCTTCCATTTTATCAACCGAATATTGTGTTATTGGTAAACCACTACATTTTAAAGGACCATCTTCTGAAAAAGTTCCCAAAATTAAATGTGCATTTTGATTGGTATTTGCAATTACATTAGCTTTATATTGTTCAATATTGCAAGCTTCAGTAAAAAAATGAAATGATGCTCTATCGTGCCAAACATCAAATTTTTCATCCGATTGAAAATGCAAACTATCAGA
The DNA here is from genome assembly GCF_035299005.1 of Flavobacterium sp. Lineage (GTDB taxonomy): Bacteria > Bacteroidota > Bacteroidia > Flavobacteriales > Flavobacteriaceae > Flavobacterium. The sequence continues at coordinate 13,047 of NZ_DATGXL010000003.1, read as the reverse complement.
AACTATAAAAGTCACATCCTTAGCTTTATCACCTAATCGCTTTTTTGCACGTTCAATAGCAGCAGCTGAAATATCTAACAAAAATAAATTCGTGTAACCCAATTCTAATAAACTATCAATCAAATAGCTATCACCACCACCAATGTCAATTATTTTGGCATCTTTAGCTATCTTACAAGCTTGAATTAATTGAATTGAAGTTTTTGGGTTGTTTTGAAACCAACTTACCTCATTTTCTGCTTTTGTTGTAAAAACAGTTTCCCAATGTTGTTTTTTAGTATTTTCCATATTAACAACAACCTGAATCTGGTGCACAACAAGACGTTTCTTTTGGTTTCCACTCACCTATTTTAGTTTTTAATTTTTCTGGTGGAATTCCGCAATTGTCTTTTGCTAAACAATCCGTTAATTTTGATTTCAATTGGAAGTTAATACCATCAAAATCTAAACTAAATTTTCCAATAGTTTCTTTCATTTGATACTCTACTTCAATTTCTGAATCTGGCAAACCAAGAGTACTTTCTGAAAGTTCAATAATACGTATTAATTTTTCAGGATGTAATCTATGATCATAATCATTAGCTTCCCAAAGTTGGAAGTTGACTACTTCTTCTGTACGAACAACTCCACCACAATCGATGAAATGTTTAGTAATTTTACCTACTTCGGTTACATGAAAATGATTAGGTACTAAATCACCATTTGGTAATTGGAAAGCTATTTGAGAAAGATTTTTTAATTGATTTTTTATTTCAGATAATTTCATTTTATATATAATTAATGATTAATAAAAAGTAATTAACTAACAGCATTTGTTTTTTAACATACGACGAATCGCACCAAAATGATTTTCGATTGTATCAATTGTATCTGGATTTATGCAATAACAAATTGCTGTACCCTCGATTGTTCCTTTTATGATATTAGCGTTTTTTAATTCTTTTAAATGCTGAGAAATTGTGGGTTGAGCTAAAGGCAATTCATTTACAATATCACCACAAATACATGAATCAACCGACAATAAATAATCAACAATTGCTATACGAGCTGGATGAGACAAGGCTTTGAATAAGTTTGCCATTTCGTTTTGTTCTACTGAAAAGGATTCTGTTTTAGATGCTCCCATAATTTTACATTATTATATTGCAATATTACGATAAACAAATATAAAATACAATAAAAAATCCCGAAATTTCTTTCGGGATTTAAAATATTTAGGATTATAGAGATTATTTACCTCCTTTTTCCATTTTAGCTTTTAATTCAGCAAGAATATCGTTATTATCACCTAAAGTAGATGTTTGAGCAGCATTAGTTGAAGTAGTTTCAACAACAGCTTTAACGTTTTTCTCTTCTTCTTCTCTGAAGATAGCTGTATGAGATGCCACTACTCTTTTGAACTCTTTGTTGAATTCAATAACTTTAAAGTCAGCAGTATCACCTTTTTTCAATTTTTTACCGTCTTCTTTTTCTAAGTGACGTGTAGGAATGAAAGCAACAATATCGTCACCAAATTCTACAGTAGCACCTTTGTCAACGATTTCAGAAATTGTACCATTGTGGATTGTTCCAACAGCAAAAGCGTCTTCATATTTATCCCAAGGATTAGCAGTAGTTTGTTTGTGACCTAAAGATAATTTACGTCCTTCAACATCTAATTCTAATACAACAACGTCTAATTTTTCACCAACGTTTACAAATTCAGATGGGTGTTTGATTTTCTTAGTCCAAGATAAATCAGAGATATATACTAAACCGTCGATACCTTCTTCTAACTCTACGAAAATTCCGAAGTTAGTAAAGTTTCTAACTATTCCAGTGTGTTTAGAACCAACTGGGTATTTAGCAGTAATATCAGTCCATGGATCTTGCGTCATTTGTTTGATACCTAAAGACATTTTTCTTTCGTCTCTGTCTAAAGTTAAAACAACTGCTTCAACTACATCACCAATTTTCATAAAATCTTGAGCACTTCTTAAGTGAGTTGACCAAGACATTTCAGAAACGTGGATTAAACCTTCTACACCTTCAGCAACTTCGATGAAAGCACCGTAATCAGCTAAAACAACAACTTTTCCTTTAACTTTATCACCAACTTTTAATTCAGTTCCTAAAGCATCCCAAGGATGAGCATTTAATTGTTTTAAACCTAATTGGATTCTTGTTTTCTCATCATCGAAATCAAGGATTACAACGTTTAATTTTTGATCTAATTCAAGAACTTCGCTTGGGTGATTGATTCTTGACCAAGATAAGTCAGTAATGTGGATTAATCCATCAACACCACCTAAATCAATAAACACACCATAAGAAGTAATGTTTTTAACAACACCTTCTAATACTTGTCCTTTTTCTAATTGACCAATGATTTCTTTTTTCTGTACTTCAATATCAGCTTCAATAAGCGCTTTGTGAGATACTACTACGTTTTTGAATTCGTGGTTGATTTTCACAACTTTAAATTCCATAGTTTTATTCACATATTGATCGTAATCACGGATAGGTTTCACATCAATTTGAGACCCTGGTAAGAATGCTTCAATTCCGAAAACATCTACAATCATACCACCTTTAGTTCTACATTTAACGAAACCATTAACGATTTCTCCTGTTTCGTTAGCAGCAATAACTCTATCCCATGCTTTGATAGTTCTAGCTTTTCTGTGAGATAATACTAACTGACCTGTTTTGTCTTCACGAACATCAATTAATACTTCTACTTTATCACCAACTTTTAAGTTAGGATTGTAACGGAATTCGTTTAAAGAAATAACACCTTCAGATTTAGCGTTGATATCAACGATTGCATCTCTATCAGTAATTCTTACAACAACACCTTCTACTACTTCTTCTTCTCCTGTAGAGATGAAAGTTTTAGTTACTAGATCTTCAAATTCTTGTAAGTTTTTTTCATCAACTGGATCAATTCCTTCTTGGAAGTTATGCCAGTTAAAATTCGCTAAAAACTCTTCTTGTGTTTTGTTAATTTCAGACATGCTGATTAAAAATTTGTATGCCGTGCTTCTTGAGTTTCTTAATGCGATAGAAAACAGCAGCAGTGTTTTACATAAATGATTGATACCTAAAGGAAACTCTACTCTGCCAAAAGGTGTGCAAAGATACTACTTTTTGTTTATTTACAAAACTTAATTAAAATATTTAAAAGCTTGAAAAGAAAGAAATTAGAATAATTAAATTAATAGCAATGAAAAATGAATTATAATCGTTCTTTAACTAAATTTAAAACCAATTCAAATTGTTCTTTTTTACTTAAGGTAGAATTGTCAATTTCGATAGCATCATCCGCTTTTACTAATGGTGAATCTTCTCTGTGGGTGTCAATATAATCGCGTTCTTCAACATTATGTAATACTTCTTCAAAAGTAACATGTTGCCCTTTTTCAACTAATTCGTCAAATCTACGTTGCGCTCTAGTTTTTGAACTTGCGGTCATGAATAATTTCAACTCAGCATCAGGAAAAACAACTGTACAAATATCTCTTCCATCCATTACTATACCTTTGTTTTTACCCATTTGTTGCTGTTGTTCTACTAATTTTGCACGCACTTCTGAAATTTCGGCAACTTTACTAACCATTCGAGAAACTTCAATAGTTCGGATTTGAGTTTCAATGTTTTCGTTGTTTAAATACATTTCCGCAAATCCTAGAGTAGGATTGAATTGAAAACGCAAATTAATAGTTGGCAATTGAGAAATTAATCCTGTTTTATCTAAATATGTTTCAGAAACTAAATTATGCTGCATAGCATAATAAGCCACTGCACGATACATTGCGCCTGTATCAACATAAACGTAACCTAATGCTGCAGCCAATTGCTTAGCTAGTGTACTTTTTCCTGTTGACGAAAAACCGTCTATTGCTATGGTAATTTTTTTCATATGTTTACAAGAAGACAAGAATTATTTTTTAATATAAGTTGCCAAATTTTGTGTTTTTAAATTTTTAATAGTGATAAATTCATCCATAAAATATCTGTTTTTATATTCTATAATTTCATAAATCGGCTCCAGGTTTAAAAAAATTGTGTCATTTTTTACAACTATATCATCAAAAGAAATAACATCTCCAAAATCATGTGAATTCTTTTTGTAAATTTTCCAAATTGTATTATGTAAATCACTTTCATTGACATCACAAGAAACTAAAAATAAACTAATAATTACTATAATAACTTTTATCATTTCTTGCTTCTTTACTCTTTGCTCTTTCTTCTCTTACTCCAAATCAATTATCAAACCAAATAAACTAGTATTTGCTGCAACGGTATATCTTGAATACGAATAATCAAATTTAACTTTTCCAAATCGGATTCCAAAACCCGCAGAAATTCCCGAAAAACTTCTTTGTTCAAGAATTCTCAACTCTTCGCTTCTTCTAAAATTGTAGCCCAATCGAATATTGAATCCTTTTTCAGGAAATAATTCAGCACCAACAATTACATGTCGTAGTGCGTTATTAAAAAACGAAACTTTCTCTTCTGTTGATCCACCGTCTAAATTTCCTTCTGCTCTGTTTGGATTAGAAAAAGCTATATTCCATTGCTGTAAATTTTCAAATGTCATGTGCCAGCGAATGGGAACATTTTCCATCAACTGCGAAATTCCAGCATCAATTGAAAGTGGTAATTTTTCTCGCGTATCAGCATACGGTTTGATTTGAAAACCAACATTTCTTACGGTTAAACCATAATTAATATCGTTATCATAATCAACATACAAAAATCCTAAATCTACAGCAGCTCCCCAAGAATTATAACTTTCTAATGTTGAAGAAATTAATTTTGCATTTGCACCAATATACATATCGGTCCAAGGCAAATTATATGCATAACCTAAAGATAAAGCAGCTTCACTTCCTGTAAAATCTGAAGTTAAATTTCCTACTTCATCACGACCTTCAAAAGTACCGTAATTGATATAACTTATCCCTGCATGAAATGTTTGCAAATGACGATCATAAGTATAAGCATAAGCAGCTGTTCCATAAGAAACTTCTCCATAATAACTCCCATAATTTGCCGACAAACGATTGTGCATTTTTTGATTAATTGTAGCAGGATTGTAAAAAGCTTGATTTACATCATAATCTACAACGGTTACTGTTTTACCACCTAACGCGGCTTGACGAGGAGATTGTGCTAGATTTAAAAACTGATATACATACTTACCTCCTATTTGACTAAAAACGTTAGTCGAAAGAAGAATTAAAAAAAATAATATCGTTTTTTGTAGCATTTTGTGGTGTTAACTTAATCATAACGCAACTGCGAAGATAAAATTATATACGGTAGAAAACAAAAAAGAAATTCCAATAAGAAAGTTATTGGGATTTCTTTTTATAAAGTTTAATTCAATAGTTATTTTTTAAATTCTAACGATTTTGCATTTTTAACTTTTTGATTTGTAATAGCAACATCAAGAACATCGCTCATTTTATCAACATAATGAAAAGTTAATCCTTCAATATAATCAGGTTTAATTTCTTCAATGTCACGTTTATTTTCTTTACAAAGAATTATTTCTTTAATATTTGCTCTTTTGGCAGCAAGAATTTTCTCTTTGATTCCACCAACTGGCAACACTTTTCCACGAAGTGTTATTTCTCCAGTCATGGCTATATTTTTCTTAATTCTTTTTTGTGTAAAAGAGGAAACCATTGAGGTTAACATTGCAATCCCAGCACTTGGCCCGTCTTTTGGGGTAGCCCCTTCTGGCACGTGAATGTGTATATTGTAATTGTTTAAAACTTCTGGATTAATACCTAAATCTTCTGCGTTTGCACGAATATATTCTAATGCAATTGTAACCGATTCTTTCATGACAGTTCCTAAATTTCCCGTCATAGTCATAGATCCTTTACCTTTTGATATCAGAGATTCTATAAACAAAATATCACCACCAACGGAAGTCCAAGCCAAACCAGTAACTACACCAGCAACATCATTATTTTCATATTTATCACGCTCCATACGAGGTGATTTTAATACTTCTAAAATATCAGCATCCGAAACTTTTACGTTATAGGTTTCGTCCATTGCAATTGATTTTGCAGCATGACGTACTACTTGAGCAATTTTTTTCTCTAATCCACGAACACCCGATTCACGCGTATAACCCACAACAATTTTTTCTAATTGTTTTTTACCAATTTGCAAATCTTTTGTGGTTAATCCATGCTCTTTTAATTGTTTAGGCAATAAATGTGTTTTAGCAATTTCGATTTTTTCTTCAATGGTATATCCTGTCATTTCGATGATTTCCATGCGATCACGAAGGGCAGGCTGAATAGTTGACAAGCTATTAGAAGTAGCTATAAACATTACTTTTGATAAATCGTAACCTAATTCCAAGAAATTATCATGAAACTCTTTGTTTTGTTCTGGGTCTAAAACTTCTAACAAGGCAGAAGATGGATCGCCATTATGACTCGAAGATAATTTATCTATTTCATCTAAAACAAACACTGGATTTGATGTTTTTGCTTTCTTAATATTTTGAAGAATTCTTCCTGGCATCGCACCAATATATGTTTTTCGATGACCACGAATCTCAGCTTCATCACGTAAACCTCCCAACGACATTCTGATATATTCTCTACCTAAAGCTTCTGCAATTGATTTCCCAATTGAAGTCTTACCTACACCTGGAGGTCCGTATAAACATAGAATTGGCGATTTCATGTCGTTTCGCAATTTTAAAACCGCTAAATGCTCAATGATACGTTTTTTAACTTCTTCTAAACCGTAATGATCTCTATCTAGAATTTTTTGAGCACGTTTTAAGTCGAAATTATCTTTAGTGAATTCGTTCCAAGGCAATTCTAAAAATAACTCAATATAATTGCGTTGTATACCAAAATCAGGCGAATTTGGATTGGTTCGTTGCAATTTTGACAATTCTTTTTCGAAATGTTTTGCTGTTTTTTCGTCCCATTTTTTCTTTAACCCCTTGGCACGCATTTCCTCAATTTCAGCTTCATACGAAACGCCACCTAATTCTTCTTGAATGGTTTTCATTTGTTGCTGTAAGAAATATTCGCGCTGTTGTTGGTCTAAATCAAAGCGCACTTTAGACTGAATATCGTTGCGAACTTCTAATTTTTGAAGTTCTAAATTCATAAAGCGCAACGTTTCTAACGCCCTGTCTTTTAAATTTTTTATCGATAACAATTGTTGCTTCTCTTCCACTGAAAGATTCATATTGGAAGAAACAAAATTGATTAAAAATGGATTACTTTCGATGTTTTTGATAGCAAAAGTTGCTTCAGTAGGAATATTTGGGCTTTCTTTGATAATTTGAATTGCTAATTCTTTAATTGACTCAATAATAGCTTTAAACTCAACATTTTTTGCATCAGGGCGTTCTTCTGAAACTTCTTTAATAGTTGCTCTGAGATAAGGTTCTTCCTGAGTAAATGCCTCAATTTCAAAACGTTTTTTACCTTGCAGAATTACGGTTGTATTTCCATCAGGCATTTTCAAAACACGCATGATTCTGGCTACTGTTCCAATATGATGTACATCATTTGGTGATGGATCTTCTTCGTTTTCATCAATTTGAGCCACAACCCCAATTATTTTCCCTTTGGCATTGGCATCATTGATTAATTTAATAGATTTATCTCTTCCAGCGGTAATAGGAATTACTACACCCGGAAATAAAACAGTGTTTCGCAATGGCAGAATTGCAATGTCTTTTGGCAATTCTTCATTGTTCATTTCTTCTTCATCTTCGGGGGTCATTAATGGAATCAATTCTGAATCTGGATCCATTTCCTGAAGTGACAAATTGTCAAGGGCTAAAATTTTGTGATGTGGCATATGTACAAATATGGTCTTTTTGTCAGTAAATTAATTTTTAAAAACTATTCAAAGTTACGAATAACCAACTTATTTAACTGATAATCAATTTATAAAATAAATTTATATAGTTAATTCAAACCTATTAATTCAAGATGTATGCCATAAAAAATCCCGAAGTGTTAGTTCGGGATTTTGATATAAAATTTTATTTTATTGATAAGTAATATCAAATGAACCATTTGTAATGGAATGTGTTGATGAATCAAAAAAGCTAGTACCCGTAAACTGAAAAGTTCCTACTATTCGTTTTGAAGCGATGTTATGAGTTGTTATAGTTACAGTACCTGGATTTGATGAGTATACATTACCAGACATATCAGGAACATACATTCCAACATTATTAGTTCCTGTAGGCATATTATCTAAATTATATGTTCCTACTGCAATATTATCTAGCAAACTCAAACTTATATTCTCAACTGATCCTCTTCTGCCTATAAGCGATATCATACCTGAATTTTTAATACCATCAACATTTGTTGTTACAAAATTATTTCCATCTAACTTACAAGTAAAAGTATTATTTGATGGAGAAGTATTATTTGATGTATATGTTACTGAAAATTGTCCACTTGTAAAAACTTTAGTTTCCGTCTGAGTCAGAGTGCTATCATAGCGAACACCAGTAAATTTAAATGTTCCAGTTATTTTATGTGTAGATGTATTTATCTCGGATATTACTAACTCAGCAGTATCTGTATAACCAGTAAATCCTTGATTAGTAGCATCAGTATTACTTAAACTTACATATGGAACTTGTCCACTACCAGATGAATAAATTAACCCTAACGATGTAATAGAAGTTGCACCAGCCCAATTATATGTTCCTACTACCCCATTTGGTACTGTAATTTGAAAAAAACTACCATTTGAATGCATTCCATTTATTGATATATAATCAGAATTTACAATTGCTTGTGTTGTACTAGCATTCCAAGTTTGTCCATCAAAATTTGCTCTAAAAAAGCTACTTCCTGATCCACCACCGTTATTTCCCCCACCATTATTTCCTCCGCCGCCATTTCCTTCTTCACCTGATAAAACTGGATCTACAGGTTCATTATCACATGACGTTGTTGTAAAAGCTAAAGTTAGAACTAGAAGTGTTAGAATTGATTTTATAGTTTTCATAAGTTAATTCAAATTAAATTTTTCAAATATAATAAGTAATTTTAATTTTTCGGTACTCGCACTAATAAAAATAATCCTACAATAAAAAATAAAATTAAAAATAAGATTGCATTTTGAATTTTACCCGTTACATCTGCAATATAACCATATGTAAACATTCCTATTACAATACCAATTTTTTCAGCAACATCATAAAAACTAAAAAATGAAGTAGTATCTGACGTTTTTGATGGTATAAATTTTGAATATGTTGATCGTGATAAAGATTGAATTCCACCCATTACCAATCCAACAAAAAATGCTGCAATGTAAAAATCATTCGGAGTAATTATAAAATATGCATAAGTGCAAATTAATATCCATAAGAAATTTAAAAGCATCAAAACCTTAATGTTTCCATATTTTTCAACCAACATAGAAGTAATCCAAGCTCCAAACACTGCAACCAATTGAATCACTAAAATACTAATAATTAAGCCTGTTGTTCTTTTGCTATCACTTCCCCACTCAACTTCTTTTTCACCAAAATAAGCAGCTATAATCATTATAGTTTGCACGGCCATACTGTATACGAAAAAAGCAGCTAAATATCGCTTTAAAGGAAGGATACTCTTGATTTGTTGCCATACTTTTAATAATTCTTTAAATCCATTAAAAACAACATTTCTATGTAATTTATTATCATTTTTATTATTTGGAAGATAATAGTAAGTATATTGACTAAATCCTATCCACCAAATTCCTACTAATAAGAATGAATATCTCATCATTTGAATAGCATGTTTTTCGTCAACTAACATTACCATTGCTAAACAAATTAACAATAAAATAACACTTCCTATATAACCTAAGCTAAAACCTTTTGCACTAATTTTATCTTGCTGATCTTTATGAGCTATATCCGGTAAATAGGAATTATAAAACACTAAACTTCCCCAAAAACCAATTAATGCAAATAAATAAGTTGTTAAACTAAAAATAATATTCTCTAAAGAAAAAAAGTATAGACTCATACAAGAAATCGAACCTGCATAGCAAAACAATTTTAGAAAAAACTTTTTATTTCCTAAATAATCAGCAATTCCAGAAAGTAAAGGAGAAATAAAAGCAATCATCAAAAATCCTAATGCAGTAACATAACTTATTAATGATTCGCTTCGTATCATAAAACCAAACAACTCAACTTCCTCAATTCCTTTAACTCTAAATAGAGCTCCGTAATAAATTGGAAAAATAGTTGAAGAGATAACCAATGTGTAAACGGAATTTGCCCAATCGTAAAACGCCCAAGCATTAAGTAACTTTGAATTTCCTTTTTCTAAATTTGTCATAAATTAAAAAATCCCGACAAATTAAGTCGGGATTCAAATATAGTATTTTATTTACTTATTTAAAAGTAACTCCAAATTTTGCCGCCTCTGCTTTTGCTTGAGGAATCAATGCTGTTAGTTCTTTAATTCTCGTCTCGTTACTAGGATGAGTACTCAAAATTTCAGGTGGGGCTTGACCATTTGAAATTGCAGACATTCTTTCCCAAACTTTAACTGCATTAATAGGATCGTAACCTGCAATAGCCATTAATGTTAAACCTATCATATCAGCCTCACTTTCATGCTTTCTACTAAAAGGTAGCATTCCTCCAACTTGTGAACCAACACCATATGCTTGCATAACCAATGCTTGAGTTTCAGCATCTTGATTTCCTACAGCAACTTGCGTACCAACAGCTCCCAATTGTTGTAACAACCCAGCACTCATTCTTTGTTGTCCGTGATTTGCTAAAGCATGAGCAACTTCATGACCCATAACTGCCGCAATTCCAGCATCATCTTTACAAACTGGCAAAATTCCTGTATAAAAAACAATTTTACCTCCTGGCATGCACCAAGCATTCAATTCTTTACTATCTACTAATTTATATTCCCATTCATAACCATCTAAATAATTTGCATTTCCGTTTGCATTTAAAAAACGTTCAGCAGCTGTCTTAATTTTCATACCAATAGTTTCAATTCTTTTGGCATCTGAAGTACCTTTAATTACTTTATTTTCAGATAAAAACTGATTATATTGCTGAAAAGCTGATGGAAATATTTGACTGTTTGGGACAAAAGCCATAGTGCTTTTTCCTGTAAATGGATTTTTTGCACAAGACATTACTAATACAAAAAGTAATACGGCTAAAATTTTAACTTTAATATTCATAGGGAAAATCTTTTTTAATAACAAGCAAATTTACAACATTTAAACTACTCAAAGAAAACTACAAACAAATTTTATTCTTTGATTAAAATTTGTTTTAGAAATAATTTTAAATCTAATAATGAAATTAAAAACAGAATAATTGTAATTTGCAGAAAATTTAGTTGAAATGTCAAAAAAAAAAAAAAAAACTACACATAGCCAAGAAATTCCCAAAGCAATCTTAATTACTGCAAAAATTCTACAAGTATTATCTTCCAATTTAACAACAAAATTTGCTGCTAAACTTTTTACAACTCCAATTAAACACAAAATTCCCAAACGAGAATTTATTATGGATAAAGAAAGTAAACAGAAGAAGATTTTAATTAACTCAATTAATAAAGAAATAATAGTATACGAATATGGAGAAAGTTCAAAAAAAGTACTACTAGTTCATGGTTGGTCAGGTAGAGGCACTCAATTAGTGAAAATCGCTGATGAACTTTTAAAAAATGGATACATGACTATCAGTTTTGATGCTCCAGCACATGGAAAATCAAAAGGTAATTTCTCCATAATGACAGAGTTTATTGCTTCAATTTTAGAAATAGAAAAGCAATATGGACCATTTGAATATGCTATAGGTCATTCACTTGGTGGTATGTCCGTTTTAAATGCTATTAAACAACATTTACAAGTTAAAAAAGCAATAATAATTGGTAGTGGAGATATTATTCAAGATATTATTGATGATTTCATTAAGAAATTGAAACTAAAGTCTGATTTTGGAATTAAATTAAGAAATCATTTTGAACACAAATTTGGTAACAAAATGGATGATTATTCTGCATATAAAGCTGCTAATCTAATTGAGATTCCTGTTTTAGTGATACACGATAAGGATGATGATGATGTTTCTGTAAAATCAGCATACAATATTCAAAAACATCTAAAAAATTCAGAGTTATTAATTACGGAAGGATTAGGACATCGTAAAATTTTAGGTGATGATAACGTAATCAATAAGATAATTAATTTTATTAGTTAATTACACTATTTTATATATAAAAAACACTAAATATCTCCTTATCCAAAACACAAAAACAAAAAAGCCTGTCTAGTTATAGACAGGCTTTTCAAAAGAAAGGCGGCGACATACTCTCCCACATAACTGCAGTACCATCTGCGCAGTCGGGCTTAACTTCTCTGTTCGGAATGGGAAGAGGTGAGCCCCGACGCAATAACCACCTTAAGTTTTTAGTGATTAGCTCTTAGTGATAAGTAATTAGCTTTTCACTAATCACTTTTTACTTATTACTATTCACTGCAACTTCGTTGCAAATATCTTAACATACTGAGATAAATCGTTTAAAAAGTTACCTAAGATTACTCTAAGGTAAGAAAGTTTCGCTGCGCCCGAAGGCGCAGACTTATACATAAGCTTACGGGTTATTAGTACTACTCGACTATGACATTACTGCCTTTACATCTATAGCCTATCAACGTGGTCATCTTCCACGACCCTTAAAAGAAATCTCATCTTGTGGTGGGTTTCGCGCTTATATGCTTTCAGCGCTTATCCCTTCCCGACGTAGCTACTCTGCAGTGCTCCTGGCGGAACAACAGATACACCAGCGGTCAGTCCAATTCGGTCCTCTCGTACTAGAATCAGATCCACTCAAATTTCTAACGCCCACAGTAGATAGAGACCGAACTGTCTCACGACGTTCTGAACCCAGCTCGCGTGCCACTTTAATGGGCGAACAGCCCAACCCTTGGGACCTTCTCCAGCCCCAGGATGTGACGAGCCGACATCGAGGTGCCAAACCCCCCCGTCGATATGAGCTC
>NZ_DATGXL010000002.1:0-16925 GCF_035299005.1 Flavobacterium sp. | reverse complement strand
ACGGGTTTGTCTTTCATACCAATCATCTTGAAGTCGGGTAAAGTTAGCAAATCCGAATTCGTATCGCAATAAGTTCCAGCATTTATTGACACTGGGGCTAATATTTTTAGCAAATTAACTTGTAGTTCTGAATATAGGTTGTATATTTGCACTCGAAACAGCGCGGGATAGAGCAGTAGGCAGCTCGTCGGGCTCATAACCCGAAGGTCACAGGTTCGAGTCCTGTTCCCGCTACTAAGAAGCTTCACAGAAATGTGGAGCTTTTTTTATTTAGTTAGCTCATTGACAAATAATTAGGTTTTATTTTTTCTTATTTTTTATTCGATTTAATAATAAAACATTACTTTTGCACCTTTATTTTTAAAAACTATGAATCCAAAGAAAATTGCCGAGTACAGAAAGTTACTTGATGTTACTAAAACAGCTACGCTGAAAGAATTGAAAACCATTTACAGAAATAGTATGAAGGAAGATCACCCAGATACTATTGCTGATCCAGTGGAGCGTTTAGCTGCAGAAGAAAGAAGTAAAAATATTATTGAAGCATATCATTTTTTGGTAAGTATTGCTCCTGAAACACAAGAGAGAAATAAAGAAGTTTATTTAAAAACTACAACGACAGTTAATATCCAAGATTTTTATATGGATAATGGCGTATTGTATATTTCGTTTTTAGACGGAAGTAACTACGAATATTTTAGTGTACCAAAAGTAACTTATATAAAAATGGTGAATGCAGAATCACCAAGTCGTTTTGCAAGAAGACACATTTATAATGAATTTTTATATAGAAGCGCTTCAAAATTAGTGGCAAGCGAATAAATAGTTTTTGTACCTTTATCCAATGAAAATTGGTATAAAATTATTATCATTATTATGCATTCTTATTACTTTTTCTTGTTCTAAAGATGAAGTATCTAATAATTCGCAAGAGTTTATCAAGGCAGCAGACATGTCAATGTTGCCTTTGATAGAGTCTGAAGGAACTATCTACTACAATAACAACAATATTACCGAAGATGCACTGCTAACGCTAAAAAATGCAGGTTGCAATACGATTCGAATTAGACTTTGGCATACACCAACTATGAATCAATCTGGTTTTAATGAAGTGAAAACTTTAGCACAACGCGTTAAAAATCAAGGTATGAAGGTTTGGTTGAGTGTTCATTATTCTGATACATGGGCTGATCCAGGAAATCAGATAAAACCAGTAGCTTGGAATAATTTGACATTTGCACAATTAAAAGCACAAGTTGAGGATTATACAATAACAATTGTAAACGAAATTCAACCCGATATTTTTCAAATTGGTAATGAAATCAATAATGGTTTTATTTTTCCTGAAGGAAATTTGGTATCAAATGAATCTCAATTTTTATCACTATTAACATGTGCAAGCACTGTAATTAGAACCAATAGCCCATCAACAAAAATTATGTTGCATTATGCTGGAATTGATGGTGCTTCATGGTTTTTTTCTAAAACTGCTGCAATTGATTATGATTATATAGGATTATCTTATTATCCCATTTGGCATGGAACGGATATTAATTTATTGCAACAAACTATAGCTACATTAGGACAAACACATAATAAAAAAGTGTTAGTTGCCGAAACTTCTTATCCATTTACATTCGATTGGAATGATTGGACCAATAATGTAATTGGACTTCCAAATCAAATCCATCCCAATTATTCTGCTTCTCCAGAAGGGCAAAAAGCTTTTTTACAACAGATCAAAAACACAGTAAAAAACGCGCCAAACGGACTAGGATTTTGTTATTGGGGAACCGAATGGATTGCTTTTAGAGGAGCAACATCTACAAATGGTTCTTCATGGGAAAATCAAGCTCTTTGGGATTTTAATCATAAGGCATTACCAGCAATGTCGGTTTTTAATTAATTTTTTTATATTTTTGATATACTAACCAATAAAATATATCAATTATGGAAATGAATTATTTGGCTATTTTGGTAGCTGCTTTATCAAGTTTTGTTGTCGGATTTGTTTGGTACAACCCAAAAGTTTTCGGAACCATTTGGATGAATGAAATCGGAATGACTGAAGAAAGTGCAAAAAAAGGAAACATGGCAAAAATCTTCGGATTAACGTTTGTTTTTGCTATCATGTTAGCATTTATGATGCCTACATTGGTAATTCATCAAATAGGTGCTTTGCAATTAGCAAGCGGTAATGAAAAAGACGAAGCATTTTTAGCTTATATGCAAGTTCATGGACACATGTTTAGAAGTTTTGGTCATGGAGCTTTACATGGTTTTTTCGCATCATTATTTATTGTAGTTCCAGTCATTGCAACTAACAGCCTATTTGAACAAAAATCATTTAAATATGTTGCGATAACTTCTGGGTATTGGATTTTAGTTATGACTTTAATGGGTGCAATTATTTGTGGCTGGAAATAATTTAACATTTAATTATATAGGAATCGCTCTACATTTGTGGAGCGATTTATTTTTTTACATTGAACGAAATTACCTTTAAAATATACAATTCAATTAAAGCGCTACCTTCGCTTTGGGACACCGTGGCACAAAGTAATGTTTTTTTGCAAACACCATATTTGTCTGTGCTTGAGCGTTCGGCACCAGTAAATATGGAATGTTTTTACATTGGTATTTTTGAAAAATCGGAATTAATAGGCGTTTCTTTAGCGCAATATTTAGATTTGAATAAACTCGAATCGTTTGGAGAAAGAGACAAGTGTTTTAAAACCGCTATTCGTAATTTTATTTTCAAAAATTTTGCTTCTCATACCTTGTTTCTTGGGAATAACATGATAACAGGACAAAATGGTTACGTGTTTTCTAAAGAGATAGATTTTGAATGTATTAGCGAAATTTTACTGCAAAGCGCAGAAGAAATTACGCAATATTTCAAACAAAAAGGCGTGAAAATTCATTTGGTTTCGTTTAAAGATTTTTACGAAAATTGTTCTGTTGAATTGAAAAAGTATCGTTTTAAAGAAACATACGAATTCAATACGCAGCCCAATATGATTTTTTATTTGAATAAAAATTGGAATTCGGCTGAAGATTATATCAATGCCCTTTCAAAAAAATACCGAGACCAATACAAGCGAGCGCACAAAAAAATTGATGGTATTGTTGTTAAAAATCTGACTTTTGAAGAAGTATTTCTACATGAAAATGCCATTTATGATTTGTATCATTATGTTGCTAAAAACGCCCCATTTAACACTTTTTTCTTAGCTAAGAATCATTTTTCAACCTTAAAGGGACAATGTGGTAATCGAT
This sequence comes from Flavobacterium sp., assembly GCF_035299005.1. GTDB lineage: Bacteria > Bacteroidota > Bacteroidia > Flavobacteriales > Flavobacteriaceae > Flavobacterium. The sequence continues at coordinate 13,646 of NZ_DATGXL010000002.1, read as the reverse complement.
TTCAAATTTTTGGTTACTTTTTAAATGAAAAGTTAGTAGGTTTTCATACACTTTTATTGAATGATGAAACATTAGAAACCTATTTTTTAGGTTATGATGAAACTATTCAAAAAGAAAACATGTTGTATTTGAACATGCTCTACAACATGACTGAATATGGTATTGAAAAAGGTTTTAAACGAATTATTTTTGGACGAACAGCTTTAGAAATTAAAAGCTCAATTGGTGCAAAACCTGTGAAAATGTCAGGGTTTATATTCCATAATAACAAATTGATTAATAAATTTATTGGAAAAATATTTAAACAATTAGAGCCAGAACTAAATTGGCAACAACGCCATCCATTTAAGTAAAAATCTTTATATCTTCGTGTAAAATTTTAATCATGGCACGAACATCTTCTACAGAAACCGCAATAAAAAACATGTTAATTCCATTAGTTCAAGCCATTGGACGTTCTGGAAAACTATTGTATTTGATTATTTTTTTGGTAATTGGCTATTTTGTTTATCAATTTTTTACTAAAAAATCTGAAACATCAACCATTGAATACGATACAAATTTGATTCAAGTTCAAATAAAAAATGTTGGAAAATTGGTCGTAACTGAAGGCCATTTCGCTGAAGTTTTAACGTATAAAGACAAAAAAGAAACCTATATTCCTGGATTATCTTTTGATAAAAAAGCATTAGTTGTTATAAATGCTGATGTTACTGTTGGCTTTGATTTGAGTAAAGTAACGTATGATATTGATTCAAAAAATAAAATCTTGACCATTACAAATATTCCAAAAGAAGAAATAAAAATCAGTCCAGATTTTAAATATTATGATACTGAATCTTCTACATTCAACGAATTTACCGGTGAAGATTATAATAAGATAAATAAAATTGCAAGAGCAAATTTGGCAAGAAAAATAGAAAAATCCACACTGAAAACAAATGCTCAAAACAGATTATTGAGTGAACTTTCAAAAATGTTGATTCTAACAAATTCTATGGGTTGGACGTTGTCTTATAAAGGAAATGTTGTTAAAAATGACAAAGATTTAGAACTCAAAATAATCAATTAAATACGTATTTATTCGTATTGTAATAACGAAGTCATTAAGTCAAATTTGTAATTGATTTAATGACTTTTTTTATGGATAAAATAATAGGTTTACTAATAGTTTTGCTTTCTTTTTTTGTGATAAAGTTAGTGCTTGTTAATAAAAAAATAAAAATGTTGCATCAAACAAAAATGCAACAACTCAAAGATATGATAACAATGTTGACTCAAAAACAGAGAAACCTGAATCAAAAAGCAACAATTTCTTCTAATTATCAAAGCCAATACAGATTGGATATGAAAAAGTTAAGCGATGAAATTTTTTTACTTCAAAAAACAATATTTGAATTACTTTCAAAGAAATAAATTTGTATTTTTAGTATATAAAATCCAACAGATGAACAAATATTTAGTTGTAATCTTAGCCCTATGGTTGAATTTTGTAAACGGGCAAAACGAAGCTATCGATAAATTCAAATTTCTAAAAAAAATTGACAACCTCAATTATTTGAACGATGCAAAAAATAAATCATCAATCGATTCTTTACAATTGATAATCGATAATAGTTCAAATGATACCATTAAAGGATATTTCTATAGAATTCATGCTAAATTTTTAATCAATCAATTAGAACATGATGCAGCTTTAAAAAGTTTAGACAAATCCATCGCTTTTTACAAAAATGCTAATAATTCAATGGGAATTATAAAATCCATGATGAACAAAGGCGGTGTTTTGTATCAAAAAGGTGAAACCAAAAAGGCAACGCAAGAATATGTCAATGCTTTAACAATTGCAGAAAAAAAAGGGTATAAAAATGAAATTGGTTCTTTGTACAAGAACATTGGACTCGTTTATTATTCACAAGGAAAAACTAAAGAAGCTTTGGCATACAATAATAAAGCTTTGGCCATTTTTAATCAGTTAAAATCTAAAAATGATATTGCGGCAACTTATGTCAATATCGGAAATTGTTATTTCGACTATTACCAACCTCAAAATGCTTTGTTGAATTATAATAAAGCTTTGAAATTGTCTAAAGAAACAAATGACAATCAAACTATTGCGAAGTTGTATAATAACATTGGTTCTGTCTATATCAACGATTTACAAGACACTATAAAAGGAATTGACTATTTATTAGATGCTTTAGCCATAAAAAAACAGATGAACAACCAAAACGATTTGATTATTCAATACAACAATATTGCAGCGGTTTATTTAGATATTAGAAAATACGATTTAGCGTTGAGTTACAATGATAAAGCTTTTGAATTGGCTTCTAAATCGGGAAACTTGCAAGAGTTAATCAATGTTTATGATACTTATGCGCTGATTAATTCGGCAAAAAAAGATTTTAAAAAAGCTTATGACTATCATAAATTGTATTCAAAAACAAAAGATTCTTTATTGAATATTGACAATTTAAAAGCAGTTGAAGAAATCAATACCAAATACCAAACGGCCGAAAAAGAAAAGCAACTATTACAAAAAGAAGCAGAAGCTAAAAAGAAAACCACAACCATTATTATTCTCTCGCTATTAGCCTTTTTCATTGCGATTGTTGGATTTTTAATTTACCGCCAACAACGCCTGAAAAACGTGCAACAAAAGCAAGAATTTGAATTGCAATCAGCTATTGCCCAAATCGAAAATCAAAATAAATTACACGAACAACGATTGGCGATTTCAAGAGATTTGCATGATAACATTGGAGCGCAATTAACGTTTATTATTTCTTCGGTTGAGAATTTAAAATTCGGATTTCCAATGATGGAAACGTCTATTAAAAATCATTTGACCAAGATTAGCGATTTTACAAAAACTACGATTGTAGAACTTCGTGACACGATTTGGGCCATGAATGCAAACGAATTTACGTTTGATGATTTAAGTTCCAGAATTTATAATTTTATCGAAAAAGCGCAATCGGTAAAAGAAAATACAGCGTTCAAATTTTCGGTTGATGAGAGTTTAAAAAACAGTAAGTTTTCCTCATTAGAAGGTGTTAATTTGTATAGGACAATTCAAGAAGCGGTTAATAATGCGATTAAATATGCTGATGCATCTGAAGTTTTAGTTCAAGTTAAACCAAATGAAAACGGAATTATAATTAAAATTTCAGATAACGGAAAAGGTTTTGATTTGGATACGATCGATTTAGGAAACGGAATTATAAACATGCAAAAGCGTATCGAAGAAATTGGTGGCGTTTTCAAAATCAAATCCGAACTCACAAAAGGAACTCAAATTACAATTTCACTAAACAAATAATCTATGATTCGAATTGCCATAGTTGACGATAATACATTTCTCCAAAAAACCATTCAAGATAAATTGAGTTTTTTCGCTGATGTTGAGGTTCGAATGAAAGCCTTTCATGGTCAAGATATCATTGAAAAGTTAGAAAAAAATCACAACCTCGATTTAATTCTAATGGATATCGAAATGCCAAAAATGAATGGTATCGAAGCAACGGCAATCATCAAATCAAAGTTTCCACAAATCAAAATCATCATGCTAACGGTTTTTGATAATGATGAGAACATTTTCAAAGCCATAAAAGCCGGAGCAGATGGTTATTTTCTAAAAGAAGTGAATCCACAAGAATTGTACAATGGCATTCATGAAACCTTGTCAGGTGGCGCAGGAATGACGCCTTCCATTGCATTAAAAACGCTTAAATTATTACGAGAACCTTTAGTTTTTGATGATTCGATTGCTAAAGAAGAAATCAGTTTGACTATAAGAGAAGTTGAGGTATTGGAACAATTAAGCAAAGGATTAAAATACAATGCCATTGCCGAAAATTTGTTTCTTTCACCAGGAACGATTCGTAAACATGTGGAAAATATTTACACTAAACTTCAAGTCCACAATAAGTTGGAAGCCATTCAAAAAGCAAAAAATAATAAGTTGATTTAATCAATATACGAATTTCTACGTATTTCTTTACGTATTGCTACCGCATAATTTTACTTCATAATTAAGAACAAAAAATGTGTAACTAATTCTGAAGAAATTATGAAAAAACTACCCTTATTTTCAATACTTATTTTAGCTTTTGCTTTTCAAAATGTAACGGCACAATTAGACAAATTAGCCGTAAAATTCAATACGGGAATGTCGTTCTCAAAACCTGGAGACGATTTAGGTGAAGTAGCCGACAAAGGAAAAGCAATGCAATTATTTGCCAGTTTAGAAGCTTCATATCATGTAAATTATACCAAAAACACCAAATTCGGAATTAAAGGAGCGGCTGTTCTTGGTCAAGATTGGGCTAACTTTTTAGCAGCTGATAGAAGTACCGAATTAAAAGTTGCCGTTACAAGTGCAAAGCTAAGAGTGTATCCACTTTCATACGACGGAAATATTGAAGATGGATTAGAACAATTACTTCCAGAAGGTTTACCTTTTTTAGTTGAAATTCCAGTTTATATTGGTATTTATTCAGTTTTTAATAGTTTGCATTTTGATTATGGTGTAGGAAGTGGTAAAATTTTAGAAACAGATTATGCCGGAATTGGATTTCAAGACGAAACCGTAAAACGCACCATGAAATACTTCGGTTGGGGTTTTCAACCACAAATTTTCCAATCCGATTCAGAAAAATGGTCGTGTAATGCAGTTTTCGATTTCGGGAAATATTCTTGGAAAAATGCTGGCGGAGGAACTTCATCTTTTAAAAGCAATCACGTTGGATTTGGTGTTCAATATAACTTCTAAAAAATATAAAAATGAAAAAATTAATCACAATTATAGCCGTATTGGTAGTAAGTTTTACGAATGCTCAAATAGCAAAATACAAAGCTTCAGATTTTAATTTAACTACTGATGTAACAAAATACGAAGAGAAAGAATTCTATTATGATTTTGGATTAAATAAATATAAGTTATCAAATACTAGAACTATTTATTTAGAGAAAGGTTTGGTAACAAAAATCGAAAACATGTCTAATTATTTCATGTATATGGAAGCCACTAACACATTTAATTATAAAAATGGATTACTGCAGTCAATTCATATTAAAACACAATTGGGTGAATTCACTGAAAACTTCGTACACAAAAATGGTAAAATCGTTGAAAAAAAGGATACTACTAAAAAGAGCGTTTTTGAATATGATGCCAAAGGAAATTTGAGCAAAGAAACAGTGTACGAAAAAGAGGTAATGGTTGAAAAAATTACTTATGCTAATTACACTTCACCAAATTCATATACCAAGAAATCAATTAAATATGCTAACAATGAAGAAGATCAAGTAAATGAACAAATAATCAAAAATGGTTTGTTGATTTCGGAAAAAAACACAACTAAATATTCAACTTTAACCGAAACCTATCAATACGATAAAAATAGAAATCAAATTCAATATACAAGAGATGATAAGGTTTTTAAAAACAGCTATGAATACGACAGCAAAGGAGATATTTTGAAATCAAAAATTGAACAACTCGATTTTGATACTGATGATAAAGTTAACTATTTCACTTTTGCAAAAGTTACGTATTCAAACGGTAAAACTGCAGGAAAAGCAGATTTTGATGTCAATTATGTTAAAAAGTATGATTCAAATTCGGCTTCTTATGAAGTGAGTACATCTTTTGATGGCGCTTCTGACGAAGTATTAAATAAAGCTTTAGCCGATTTACAAGCGTTATTAAAATCAAACTATAAGATTAAGAAAAATGAAGGAAATACATTTACCATTCAAGATGCTAATGGCGAAGAAATAACCAATGATGTTGATGCTGTAAAAAATAATTATGATATTTTGGTTTATGATGTTTTATTCAAGAAAACAGTATTGTTAAAAGGTTTTTATACCGAAAACGTAAAAATGGGCGAGTGGTATGATATGGAAGATTTTTCGTCTCCAAGTGGAATGTATTGGATATTTTCGGATAAACCTGAGTTTTTTGTGATTCAAAACGGAGTAATTTTAGATTCATCTTTGTACAAATTGGTAAAAACGCAAAAAGAAGATGATTTTATTGTGCAAGAAGCGGGAATTGATAAATACATCATACGCGATTTGAATTCAAAAGGTTTTGAAACATTTTATCCGTTAGAATTTTTAAATGATTAAGCATGAGATTTTCTATTCTTTTTCTCTTTTGGTTTGCTAATATTTTTGCCCAGCAACAATTTAGAACTTCCGATTTTGGTTATTCTGATGATGTGGTAAAAGTGGAAGAATCGCTCTATAAGTTTGATAAAGATAAAAATAAATTTGTCAAAGAGAACTACTACATAACAGAGATTAAAAATACGTATGTGCAAAGGCAAATTTTAGAGAATATTTATCAAGAAGAAAAAATTTCAGGTGAGTATTTATATGTTTATAATTCCGACTCAACACTGAAAGAAATCAATTATAAACCAATTATAGGAAACTTTGGTCATCCAATCAGATTTCTATTTCAGTACGAAAAAGGGAAGTTGAAAAAAGTAATTGTTGAACACATGTCATCTACTACTTACGAATACGATAAAAAAGAAAATTTAATTAAAGAAGTAGAATTAAATGCAGATGATGAACCTTCGGAAACCATTTTTTACCAAGACTATATTGATAAAAAAAGTTATACCAAAATTAAGAAAAGTAACGATGGTTCAGGAAGCGATTTTACAAAAGAAATTTACAAAGATGACTTGTTAAAAGAAAAAAACATTGTGTCAGAAAATTTTAAATCGACTACGAAATATTCTTATGACAATTATAAAAATGTGATATCTCAAGTATATGACGATAGTTCCCAAATTGATTATGACTATGAATTTGATGCAAAGAACAATCGTATAAAAATTGCAAAAGTGATTCCAGCATTGCCAGATGATAATTCGTTCGCGTTTGCAAAAATCACCTATGCAGATGGAATAACTTCAGGAAGCACAGAATTAGATTTAGAATTTATTAAAAAGCATGATAAGTTTTTTAGAGAGAAAGATTCTTTGTTGCAACAGTATCAAAAAATTACTTATTCGAGAACAAATTATTTAACAGTTTTAAAAGGTGAAGATGATAGAATTGAAATTCAAGATTCCTATGATAATAATTTTGAAAAAGTAGTGCAATTAGTTGTTACACCAGAACATTCAAGTTTGGTAATTTTTAATGAAGTGGATCAATCCGTGCATTTTGTGAAAGGGTTTTATTTAGACGATTTTGCAAAAAATGAATGGCATGATGCTATAAAATTGGAATCGCCAACAAAAATATTTTGGGTTAAAGACAACAAGTTTAAAATTTCATTTTATCAAGACGGAAAGTATTTACAAAGCAGTAATTTTTCTATCCATGATGATGAAAATACAAATCATTTGATTGTAAAATCAGCTGATGGAACAGCTTATCAAATTCAAAATATTGATGCTTCTGAAGCAGGAAGATTATATCCATTATTTAAAAAATAGAAAAATGAAAAGTTTATTATTTTCAATTATTGTTTTATTGGGTTTGAGTTTGCAAGCGCAAGAACAATTTTTAACATCACATTTTAATTGGTCACCCAGAACAGCCACGCTTCAGAAACAAATTTTTTATTTTCATCCAGAAACCAAAGCAAAAGAATGGTCAAAAACGGAAATCTATACGTTTTATAATCAATATTTAGATTCTGTAGTAGTGGATTTGGGTGATGCAAAAGAAATTACAAAATGTAATTTTAATATTGATAATTGCATGGTTTCTAAAATTACAGATTATAAAATAAGTAAAACCCAAGACAAAACCTTATTTTTCTATGATAAAGAATTGCGATTAACAAAGTCTCAAGAGTTTGTACAAGGCAGATTGTTTTCGGAAACTAAGTATTCGTACGACAAACAAAATCGAATGATAAAATCAGTTTGTAAAGAAAAAGAAACTGGTTTTTCAGAAATCACAGAATATACTAATTACATTTCAGATGATAGTTATACTAAAACTTCCTATTACAATCAGGGCAAAAAGAAAGATAATTTGTCTGTTGAAGTTTATAAAGAAGGTTTGTTAATAGAGGGAAATTATCAGATTTTTGATTTAAAAAGTAAAGTAGTGTATCAGTACGATGAAAAGCGAAATGTAATCTCTGAACAAAAAGACAACGAAGCACCAACTTTGTATCAATACGAATATGATGCAGAAGGAAATCCAACGAAAATAATCATTTCAAATGCTCAAAATCCTTATGTGAATTCTGAAATTATTGTAAAAAGTATTTATTCTGATTTTATGTCAAATTAAAAAGTCCCGATGCAATCGGGACTTTTTTTTATAATTTACTTTCTAAACTGCTCCAACCACCACCATTAATACAATCAATTCCGTGTTGTTTTAAAATAGAAGTAGCTTGAGCGCTTCGCATTCCAGAACGGCAACATGCTATCACTGGTTTGTTCCATTTTTTTATCGTTTCAATATTTCCATTTAAAACTTGTAATGCGATATTTTTCGAACCTTTAATGTGTCCTTCTCTAAATTCATCTGGAGTTCTTACGTCTAAAATGATCGCACCTTTTTGAACATATTCTTGAACATCATTGGTTTTATTTCCTAATCCTAAAAAATCTAAAATTCCCATAATTGTTTCTTTTTTTGACAAAGGTAAATTTGATTGAAAATCTTTTCAGTAACAAAAGTTACCTAGCGATTAAACATTCGCTTTTTCAAAAATTAATTCTAAACCTCCATCGATTAAATGAGCAACTTCTGGGCGATTGTTTTTTACTTTTTCTAAATGATTTAAAGCTTTATCTACTAAATCTGAATTTCCTTCTTTTTTAGCTAATTCAGCTATCTCAACCGATAATAACCAATCGTTTGGATGTCCAGCAGAAACCGAAGCAAATGCTTCTTTTAAAGTAGTCGCAGCAGGTTTTCCTTCTCTAATATTACGAACACTTAAATATAGTTTTTCTAACTCTTCTCTTTCAACCGATTTTTTCTGTTTAATAGTTTGAGTTGAAGGTACATGGCTTATCATATCAAAACTATTCACGTCTGCTGGACCAGAAAAAGCGGAAATTACTTTTTTTCCTACTGCCATATCATAAATACCCCATTCTGGTTGAAATAAGACGGTATCATCATGAGTAACTGTACAATTTTTGAATTTAATCAATAAAATTTCTCCTTGTAAATTACGAGAACCTGTTACGATTTCTCCTGTGACTTTGATATTTCCTTCAAATTCTAAAGTAACTTGCTCACCTTCGTAAATATCATATGCGCGCAAATCTCTTGGACTCATTTCTTCGATTGCCAAATTGATACCTTTTAATCTTCCAATTGGAGAACCAAAACCTTCAGCATGGTATTCTGTTCCGTGACCTACTAACTCTTTTTCTCTGTAAGAAAGTGCTGTTTCCCCTGTTGTTTGAACATAAACTGGTTTTCCTTCATCTTCAATAACATTAGTAAATACACCCGAAATTTGAAGTCCAGTACTTAATTCGATAGTTCCAAGTGCATTAGAATTTATTAATTTTTTAATTCCTGATAAACCACCAGTTCGTAATGCCATTTTATTAGCAAATTCCTCTAAAACTTGACTTAATTGAGCGAAATCAGGCGTAACATAAAGTTGCGGTTGCGGTTTTGTAATGTCAAAACTCATATCAGCAGCCGAAATATCGTATGGAATTTTCTTTACATTATCAGTCATACACCAGGTACTTTCACCAATTGAAGAAAGTAACCCAGCGCCATATATTTTTGGATTATCAACGGTTCCAATCAAACCATATTCTACAGTCCACCAATGTAGGTTTCTAATGCGAGACATTTCAGATAATTCTCCCATATTATTCTGTAAGAAATCAACTTGCTCTTCAGCTTTTTTGATTTCTTCTTCTGGAGTATCTTCTGCTTCTTTTAAAATGGAAAGCAAACGAATCGCTTCATACAATTCATAATCACGAGCCGATGAAATGGCTTTACAACCAATTTCACCAAAACGTCTTAAGTATTCGGCATATTCAGGATTTGCAATAATAGGAGCATGACCTGCACCCTCATGGATAATGTCTGGAGCGGGTGTATATTCTATGTGTTCTAATTGACGAATGTCACAAGCTATAACTAATACATTATATGCTTGAAATTCCATAAACGCATTAGGTGGAATAAATCCATCAACGGCAACTGCAGCCCAACCAATTTCAGCAAGAATTCTGTTCATGCCATACATGCTGGGAATGTTATCCACTTCGATTCCAGTTTTTTGTAAACCTTCAATATAAGAACTATGAGCAACTTTTGAAAGATAATTTACATTTTTGCGCATTACATAACGCCAAACAGCTTGATTTATAGGGGTATAATCCTCGTAAACTTGAGGTTTAATAAATTGTTTTAAATGTTTTGGTAATCTGTCAATCAAATGATTGCTTTCAAAATGCGTTTCCATAATTTTATATGTGATGTTTGACGTAAAATTACGAATTTTTCAGAAAGCTGAAAAACTTTTTGTGAATTTGCTAAAATAAATTTAAGTTTGATTATTCAGATTTTTCAATTGGCTTTTCTATTGGAGCAGGGGATTCTGTTTTTGGAATACTGTCGTTTGGAATCGTTGCAGATCTTGGTAAACTTGTAGATGCATTTATTGGTGTAACTCCATCAACATATTCGGTTTCTTCTAAATCCTCAGATTTTCTTCCTAATTTGATGTCTGGATTTTCTTGGGTTCCTAAAACTTTTATTGGAATTCCTATAATTCCTAATGGGGGTAATCCAATACGCATTTTTAAGTTTAATTTTCCATCTAAACTGGTTTGCCCTTCGAAGCGCAATCTGAAGCCTGCAACTTTAAATTTGAAACGTTCAATGGTTACAATATTATTTTTAATTGTTGTTTTGATGTCAACTTTTGTAACGTCAGGGTCTTTAATGTCTGGATTTTCTGTTTTTGAAGAAACAACGTTTAGTAACTTAAAACCTTTCATTTTTACTTTTTTAACAGAAAGTGTTCCGCTGCCTTCAAGCGATGGCATTACGGGTTCCATTTTATTATTTAAAACACCTTTGATAGAATAATTTAACCCTATAATTCCTTCTGCACTTTCAGCAGCAGTTACGATCTCTCTAAATATTTTAATTTCATTGTAAGCACGCTTAATATCAAATTCAGAGGCGTTAATTTTATAATCAAAATAGGCTTTTTGTGTACCTTCATTTTTATAGAAGGCATCCATTTTTGCTGTAGCACCAATAATTCCTAAATTTCCATTAGTTAATTTTAAACTTCCATTTTGAATTAATAGGTTGCCTCTTAAATTGTCAATAGTTATGTCGTCGTATTTTGTTTTTAAGGCATTTGTTTGAATTGTAACGTCTAAATTATTTGGAATTTCAACTACTCCTGATATTTCGGTTTTTGCAGTTTTTTCATCATCAGTTTCTTCAGTAATAGTTGGAATAAATTCATTTATATTCAAAAAATTTGAGGTTAAATTGAAATTTCCTTTCAAAATTTGATTTTCAGAAAGCACAAAATTAATTACGTTTTCTAAATTTCCATTCATTGTAATGTCAGAAGCTCCATATTTTCCATTGAAATTTGAAAAATTTATCTTGTCTTGATTAAATTTAAAAAGGCCATTTTCAATTAGGAAAGGTTTTGCTAAATAGTTGCTTGTAGTTTTTATATTTTTCACTTCAAGTGTTCCGCTGTTTTTCAAGTTGCTCAGATTTCCATTTGTGGCATCACTTTGCTTTCCTGCTAAATTAACATCAGCTTTTATGTATCCATCTATATCTAACCCTTTTTGAGAGAAGACTTTATAAATTCTGGCTACATTTAATGTTCCTTTGGCTTTTATGTTGTAATTTATATCGTCAAAATTTATAAATGAAGCTTTCATATTAAAAGATTCTCCTTCAAATGTAAAATTAGTCGGAGAAAGTATGAAAGAAGCATCTTTGAAATCGCCGGTAGGACTATTTAAACTAGCTTTTAGATTGATGTTTTGAATTGGTTTTGGATAATAAGCAGTTTGAATCAAACCATTTTTTAATTCGAAATTTCCTTTAGTAATTGGAAATTTCTTATCTTCTTTATTAAAATTTCCTTTAGAAATAATATCTGCATCTAAGTTTCCTGCCAATTTAAAATTTGGTACTTGAAGTGCATTACTCACAAAACTTAAGTCTAGTTTTGATTTAACTTTAGAATCGATAGTTATTTTTTTACCAAATCCATCAGAAATTAAAACAGCACTTAACTTGTTTTTGTTAACATCAAAATACAGAGAATCTAATCGAATCTTTAATAGATTGATGTCTAAGTTTGGTAATTTTGTATCTAAATTCAAAAAAATGTCTTCAACAGGGTAGGGAGCTTTGGAGTGTTTTACATAACCATCTCTGACTTTGATATTAAAATTTAATTCGGGACTCAATTTTTCTGTAGCGATGTATTTTCCTTTTAAGGTTAGAAAAGCCGAAGTTGTTCCTTTCATTTTTGTCTCATTCATCCATGAAACATATTCTGCAGGTAATGCAGTAAATAAGTCTTCTAAGTCGCTGTTTTCGGTTTTTAGTTTGAAATCCATTTGATAACCGTTTTTTAAGAAATCAAAAAAACCAGTAAATTCAACAGGTAATTGGTTGATTACTAAATCATTTTTTTCAAAGACAAACGAAAGCGAGTTGGTGTTGATTTTTGTTATTAAATTAGCTTTAACTTTTTTGTTTTTTAAGTATTCTTTTTGATCGTATACAAAACTTAAACTATCAATTCTTGCCGAAGTTTTTAAGTTAAAATTTGCTTTTAATAAATCGCCTTTTCCTTTGTAATTAAAACCTTTTGCTTCAATATTAATTTTTGTGGATTTGTCGTTATAGACTAATTCGCTATTATTGATTTGAATGTTTTCTAATTCCAAAGAAGCACTTTCTGAGGCTGTATTGTTTTCTTTAGGATTAGATTTATAAATATTGTAATTAGCTTCTCCTTTTCGATTTACTTGAATATTGATTTTAGCATTTTCTAAAAATATTTCTTCAATTTGCGTTTGATTTCCAAAAACCGCACTCCATACGTCAATTCCAAAGCCAATTTCTTTTGCAGAAATAAGCGATTTGTTTTTAAACGGCTTTGAACCATTTAAATTAAATTCATGTAATGTTAAAGTTAGTGATGGAAAATGTTTAAAGAATGACAATTCTGAATCGTTAAAATTTAATTTGCCTTCTAAGTTTTTGTTGGCTAAAACTTTCACTTTTTCAGTAATTGTGTCAGCAAAAACAATGGGAAGTAATATTAATATCAATAAAGAAATCACAAATGTAATTCCAGTTATTTTGAGAATTTTAGCGAAAAGCGATTTTTTAGAATTCATCATTTTTAATAGTTGTAAGAGAGAGTTGCAAAATTACTACAAATATTTACTCAGTGTTTTAAAAAGATAAAAAAAAGAGCTAGTGTTTGACTAACTCTTTTTTTTTATCTTTTTAATGAAAAATGCGCTTTAAACTGTTTTGCAGCACCATTTTCTGTATAGTCTATTGTAAACCAGTAATCAGTTGATGGTAATTGTTGGTTATTAAACGTTCCGTCCCAACCGTCACTGCCATCCGTAGCACTTAGTTGTTTGATTAATTTTCCA
>NZ_DATGXL010000001.1:0-203160 GCF_035299005.1 Flavobacterium sp. | reverse complement strand
TCTTAGTAGCGGGAACAGGACTCGAACCTGTGACCTTCGGGTTATGAGCCCGACGAGCTGCCTACTGCTCTATCCCGCGATGTACGGTTGTAATTCAATAAATTTAGTAGCGGGAACAGGACTCGAACCTGTGACCTTCGGGTTATGAGCCCGACGAGCTGCCTACTGCTCTATCCCGCGATTTGTGAGTGCAAAGGTACAATCTTTATTTAAAATTACAAGACTTTTTTTAAAAATAATGTTTTCTTTCTACTATTTCAGGTGTTATCACTACCTTTGTACTCATAAATATATTAAAATGGAGCACAGAGCAGGCTATGTAAATATTATTGGAAATCCGAATGTAGGGAAATCAACTCTTATGAATGCGTTTGTAGGCGAACGTCTTTCTATTATTACATCGAAAGCACAAACTACAAGACATCGTATTTTAGGAATTGTAAATGGAGATGATTTTCAAGTTTTATTTTCAGATACGCCAGGAATCATAAAACCTGCTTATGAATTACAAAATTCGATGATGGATTTTGTAAAATCGGCTTTTGAAGATGCTGACATTTTAGTGTATATGGTGGAAATTGGAGAAAAAGAATTAAAAGACGAAGCGTTTTTTAATAAAATTATCCATTCTAAAATTCCAGTTTTATTACTATTAAATAAAATTGACAAATCAAATCAAGAGCAATTAGACGAGCAAGTACAATTATGGAAAGAAAAAGTACCAAATGCTGAAATATTTCCTATATCGGCTTTAGAAAATTTTAATGTCCAAACGGTTTTTGATAGAATTATCGAATTACTTCCGGTTTCTCCAGCATTTTACCCTAAAGATGCATTAACCGATAAACCCGAACGTTTCTTTGTTAACGAAACCATTCGTGAGAAAATCTTGTTAAATTACGATAAAGAAATTCCGTATGCTGTAGAAATTGAAACGGAAGAATTTATTGAAGACGATAACATTATTAGAATTCGTGCAGTAATTATGGTAGAGCGGGATACTCAAAAAGGAATCATCATTGGTCACAAAGGCGCTGCTTTGAAAAAAGTAGGAATTCAAGCACGTGAAGATTTAGAGAAATTCTTTGGAAAACAAATTCATTTAGCCACTTACGTTAAAGTAAACAAAGATTGGAGAAGCAGCACTTACCAATTAAAACGTTTTGGTTATAACCAAAAATAAAAGAAAAATAAAAAGACACCTGATAAATATTTATCAGGTTTTTTTATTCTAATACTCGGTTCATTAATTCTTCTAATTCGTGCATTTGTGGAATGCCTCTTTCTCTATTCAATCTTGCTAAAAAATACAACGAAAACCAAAAGACAATCATAATTCCCATTATACTAAAATCTAAAATCAAAGATTGACCTAGCGACCAATGTGTATAAGCCATCATAGCAAAGACTAAAAATAATCCCGCAATGATAAAATGAAGAAACATAAAAAGTGTCCAAAGCAATTGTTCTGGCCCAAACAACCCTTTTACTAAGGTTTTATTTTCATTAGCCTCTAACTCAATATGAAGAAATGGTGAATAATGTTTTCGCTTTGTTTTACTAAAATAAAAATAGATATGCTCGTCAATTATCTTTATTTGATAATCAGCGATAAGTTCTTTTTTTAACAACAAAGCTTTCTCTAAAATTTTCTCAACACTATTTTTTGATTCAACTTCAAACTTTGGTCTTAATGCAATACTTTTCTCTGGTTCCATATTCTTGGATTTTGAGCTAATATATTATTTTTTTTAACAATTGTTAAACTTATTTTATAATTTTTAATCAATAAAATTATGAAAGCCATAAAATTAATCTACTTTTTTTTAATTAAAACACAATTAACCAAACAGAAAGATGCTAGAAAAAAGTAATAAAATGATTCTAAAATTTTGTAGATGTATTCATTAGCTCAAGAAAGCTTCAAAAAAAATCGTACTTTTGCAAATTCAAAATAAAGTTATGAATAATATTGTTGCCATTGTAGGAAGACCAAATGTTGGAAAATCCACATTTTTTAATCGTTTAATCCAGCGAAGAGAAGCTATTGTTGACTCGGTAAGCGGTGTTACGCGTGATAGAAATTACGGAAAAAGCGAATGGAACGGAAAAGAATTTTCAGTAATTGATACAGGTGGTTATATTAAAGGTTCTGATGATATTTTTGAAGCCGAAATCCGCCGTCAAGTAGAGTTAGCAATTGATGAGGCAGATGCCATTATTTTTGTAGTAGATGTGGAAGAAGGCATTACTCCAATGGATGACGAAGTAGCTAAATTATTAAGAAAAGTTACCAAACCTGTCTTATTAGTGGTTAATAAAGTAGATAATGCTATGCGTGAAAAAGACGCATTTGAATTTTACAATTTAGGATTAGGTGATTATTATACCATTTCAGGAATGAGTGGAAGTGGAACAGGAGAACTTTTAGACAAATTAGTTGAAGTACTTCCAGAAATGCCTGAAGTTACTGAAGAAGTAGAACCATTACCTCGTTTTTGTGTAGTAGGAAGACCAAATGCTGGAAAATCATCATTTATCAATGCACTAATTGGTGAAGATAGATTTGTAGTAACTGATATTGCAGGCACCACTCGTGATGCAATTGATACAAAATATAACCGTTTTGGATTTGAATTTAACTTAGTCGATACAGCAGGAATTCGTCGAAAAGCCAAAGTAAAAGAAGATTTAGAATTTTATTCGGTAATGCGTTCGGTAAGAGCAATTGAACATAGTGATGTCTGTTTATTAGTTATTGATGCAACTCGAGGATTTGAAGGACAAGATCAAAGTATTTTTTGGTTGGCCGAAAAAAACAGAAAAGGGATTGTAATCTTAGTCAATAAATGGGACCTGGTTGAAAAAGACACCATGAGTGCTCGTGATTATGAACGTAAAATTAGAGAAGAGTTACAACCTTTTACAGATGTACCAATTCTTTTTATATCTGCTTTAACAAAACAACGATTACTAAAAGCTCTAGAAACGGCTGTTGAAGTATATGAAAACAGAAAACAACGCATTTCGACTTCAAAGTTCAACGAGTTAATGTTGCCAATTATTGAAGCGACACCGCCACCTGCTTTAAAAGGTAAATATGTAAAAATAAAATATTGTATGCAGTTGCCTACACCAACGCCTCAGTTTGTGTTTTTTGCTAACTTACCGCAATATGTAAAAGACCCATACAAACGTTTTATTGAAAATAAATTGAGAGAGCAATACAATTTTAGCGGCGTTCCCATAGATATTTATTTCAGACAGAAATAAAAAAAACCGAAGTCAATGCTTCGGTTTTTTTAATGAAGGTTGTTAAACTTTTCGTAAGAAAATTTTTATTTACACAATAAATATTTTATTTCGCTGTTAATTATACTTAACTAACTAACCTTTTTTATGTTGAAGCAATGCTTTTTTTACATTCTACTTTTGTTTGTAACAATTTCTTTCGGACAAAATACAATTTCCATAAAAGGAAAAATTTTAGACAAAAAAACATTAATTCCTATAGAGTCAGCTACTATCTACTTTAAAACAGTAAAAGACTCAACAGTTGTTGACTATACAATAACAGATAAAAACGGGAATTTTTCAATAGAGATAAAAAAAATCGACAAACCTGTTTTCTTTAAAGTTTCATTTACATCCTATTCTGAGTATTCAGAAAAACTTGACAATCTATATGAAAGTAAAGATTTTGGTATTATTAGATTAGAAGAAGACATCAATACCTTATCTGAAGTGGTAATAAAAGCAGAAGCGCCTCCAATTACCATTAAAAATGACACCTTAGAATTTAACGCTTCTTCTTTCAAAGTAAGACCAGATGCAAATGTTGAAGCACTTTTAAAACAATTACCTGGAGTAGAAATTGATGAAGAAGGTAAAATAACTGTAAATGGTAAAGAAGTAAACAACATTCTAGTTAATGGTAAACCATTTTTTGGTAAAGACGGAAAAATTGCAACTCAAAATCTTCCGGCTGATATCATTGATAAAGTTCAAGTTACCGATACTAAAACAAAAGAAGAAGAACTTTCGGGGCAAGATGCAACTTCAGATGAAAAAACAATCAATTTAACCATTCAAGAAGATAAAAACAAAGGTGTCTTTGGAAAAGCTAATATTGGTTATGGTACTGATGATAGGTACGAATCGAGTTTATTGTTTAACTATTTTAAAGACACACAAAAAATTAGTGTTTTAGGTTCTTCAAACAATATTAATTCTATTGGGTTTTCAATGGATGAAATATTTGACAATATGGGAGGTGGAAGAAACAACTCTATCTGGGTAAATGATAATGGTAGCTTTGGAATAAACGGAATGCAATTCGGTAGCAACAACGGTATTACAAAATCCAATATGATTGGTATCAATTTTGCAGACGAATGGGTCAAAAAGAAGGTAAATCCAAATGGGAGTTATTATTACTCTAATGCGGAAACAAATAACAGTAACCGAACAAATAGAATCAACCTACTTCCTACTGGAAACACAAACACTTTGGCAGAATCTAAAACTAAATCTGTATCCGATGGCCATAACATTGCTATGGATTTTGAAATAAAACTTGACTCTACTACAACCATTTATGTAAGCCCAAGTTTTTCCAAAAATGAAATAAAAAACAATAATTCTGGTTTTGATGCTACATTTGATGAAACTGGAGCTGCATTAAACGAAAACACAAGTGACAATAAATGGTCAAGTGTGAGTAATACATTCAAAAATAACATTTATTTCTACAAAGAATTAAAGAAAAAAGGCAGAGGAATTAGTGCCTCAATAAATAACGAAAATAACGAATATGACTCAGATTTATTTACTAAAACAACAACAACCTTTTTTCAATCTGGGAGTTCAAATGACGATAGAAACCAATTTAGAATTGATAAGTCAAAAAAAGATAGTTTTAAAGCAGAAATAGGTTATTCAGAACCACTTAGAGACTCTTTAATCTTCAACTTTGAAGCAAGATATAGCTACAAAAAATCAAATGAATTAAGAGAAACCTATGATTTCGACACTGCATTAAATTCATATTCAAATTTTAATGATTTACTTTCAAATGATATCATCTCTAGTACTTCATCAGTTACATCAATGGTTGGAATTAGTATTAGAAAAAAGAAAATTAGAGGAAGTATTTCTATGGGTACAGAAATTATTAATTTCAACAATCAATCTACATATTTATCAAATAAAACTTTGGTAAACAAAAACTATATGTATCCAAAAATGAATGGATATGTTAGTATAACTTTAGGCAAATCAAAATCAATATATAGTTATTATTCATATGAAGTAAACTTGCCTTCTGCAAATCAAATTTTACCTTTTGAAAACCTAGCAAACCCACTAAACACTTACATAGGAAATGCTGATTTAAAACCTAATGAAAACTATTCAATATACACAAATTTTAACAACTATGACTATGCTACACGAAGTGGTTTTTACGCATTTGCTGGAGGAGATTATAATATAAATCAAATTGTAGCTTCTACAACATATGATACCGATTTCAAAGCAACAACTACTTATCAAAATATAGACAGAGCATACAATACTTATGTAGGTTTTAGTTTAAACAAATCTTTAAAAAAAGAAAAAAGAACATTTAAGTATGGTTTTGGAATTCAATTAAGCTACGATTACAATCAAGGATTAACAAATACAGAATTATTCGAATCTAAAGGATTAAGTTTAAATCCAAGAGCGAATATATCTTGGTCAATTGATGAATTAATCACAATTAGTCCATCATACAAATACACCTACATTACAAATGATTATTCAAATTATGTTATTGATAATACCAAAAATTTCAAGCATAGTGCTAAGCTAGAAATCACAAGTTATTGGCCTAAAAAAGTAGTTTTGGGAAGTGATTTTGGATATAACTACAACTCTAATATCGCAGATGGCTTTAAGAAAGACTTCTATCTATGGAATTTGAGTTTAGGATATAATTTCTTTCAAGACAAATTATTAGCAAAAGTAAAAATATATGATGTATTAAATCAAAACATAAGTACAGCAAGAACTATTACCCCAACAGCAATTACAGATATGGAAAACACTGTTTTACAACAATATGCTATGTTTTCTTTAACATATAAATTAGAAAAATTTGGAGGTAAGAAAAAAAACGATGGTGGAATAATTATAATTGATTAAAAAAATGCCCCTTTAATTGGGGCATTTTTTTAATCAATTATTTCTAGTTAAATGAAGTCGTAATCGTAAAACCAAGCCCTGTGCTTGGCGGAACAAATCTACATACACCTCCTGCACATACTAAACCACCTCTTTGACGGCCATAATTTAATGCAAAGCGGGTACTCCCTTTTTTATAAGCACCTCCTATATTATAAAAATGAATATCAAAAGGATCTGTTTCATGATCAATTAAATTTGCATCCGCATCATATCCATAATTGTACATATCAGACACAAACATTGAAAACTTAGTATTAAAATTATATTCTAATAATAATGCTGCCCAATTTTTTCTATCATTATCGGCCCACATATGTTCAACAGCTATTTTTGCAGCTTTTCCATTTGAAAACTTATAGTCAAATTCTGCAGCTAAAATATTAGTTTTTACAGTAACTTTTGAAGCTCCTGTAATATACTGATTGTTATAATATTGATTAATAAACGCAAAAGAACTTGTTAGTTTTGGGCTTAATTTTTTAGTAACCTCTATATTGAAATCAGAAAAATATTTTTCTCCAAAGCCTAAAAAATCTGTTTTATAATCAGGTGGAAATAAAGAGTAGTCTCCTTTAAGATTATTCCAATTACTAAAATTAACTGCAATTTTAGTCCCATACTTTCCTCCTAATGCAGTTGTCTTTGCAAAATCATAATAAAAATCAATTTGACCTCCTATTTCACCCGCTTTCCCTACACCATTATTTGGATCTAAATAAACCAAAGATTGCGCTTGATACACATAAATATTAGCCAAATTAAAATGATGTTGTTTAGTCAAACTAGGAACAAAATTCATCAATTTATCATTGAAATATATACTTGTTTTTTCTGGCGCTAAAACTTCTGGTTCCCTTTCAGAATAAAAACTAATATTTTCTAATCTTCTAAAAGTTGCATCTAACCCAAATCCTTTTTTTGAATATCCAAAATTCATTAATAAAGCAGTACCCGATTTAGTATAATCATTTACGATATTTGAGTCATACAAAACTCCATCTTTTGACTTATAGTTAAACTCTGTTGACCAATAAAAATTTCCTTTTGAAAAATTAAATCTACCTGCATAAGCATTTGTTAATTCATCAAAATCTGGATTAATCATATCTGTTTCCTCGTATCTTCCAACATAAGAAAAGCCAACAGTTAAATCTGAATTTTCAATTTTTAACAACTTGAATAAATTAATATCTGAATTAAATCCAAATACGTCACCCCCTGAAACATCAAAACCACTCCTATGTCTTCCATAAAGTGCTGTAAACATAAAATTATCTGATGGTGTATAAGTAATTTTCCCTCCACGAAGTGCATTATTAATACCTAATGATCGATCCTCCCAACTTCTTAACAATAACCCACTTCCAAATTGCTCATAAAAATAACCCGCAGTAACATCTATTTTATTTGATTTGTAATTTAAATAATAGGTTGCCACATTGGTTTCGTCGTATTTTGGATTATAATTTTGAAGTGCATTTGGAGCATAAGATTCACCTTGAATGCCTGCTGTCCATCTTCCATAACTATAATTCAAATTCAAATAATTATTTGAACGAAACGGATCTTCTGGATGACCAATTTTTCTATTTTTATCATTTGTATACCATTGCGAATTTGATTCAAAACCTCCAAAAAAGTTTCCTTTTTTTTCTTCTTTAACTTCTTGTGTTTGACCAAAAGAAATTACACTAAATGCAATTGCTATTAATAGACTAATTTTTTTCATGCTTATAAACTTTTTAATTTGGCTAATAATTCTTCTTCTGCACCAGGTGTATGACCATTTTGAATGAAGACAATTTGGTTATTTTTAACAACAACTAGATAAGGAATATTTGCAATTGACAATTTTCTCTTTAAATCTTGATTAGAATCCAAAAGAATCGTGTAATTCCATCCTTTACCATTAACTAAAGGTTTTACTCTTTTTTGAGTTCTAGAATCATCAGTTGCAACTGCAATTATTTCAACATTCAATTGTATCTTCCAATCTTCATATACTTCGCTAATAGCTTCTAGCTCTTGAATACATGGAGCACACCAAGTTGCCCAAAAAGAAAAAACGTATAATTTATCTTTTTCGCTAAAACTTGAAGTAGTAATAGTTTCACCATCAATACTTTTAACATTTACAGCAGGAAATTCTTGTTGAGAATACATAAAATTCCCAACAAATAGTAAAAAAAGGGCTAATGTTTTCATTTGTTGTGTTTTAATATTTGAGCAAATAAAATGATTTAAGTCATAATTCGCAACAAAAAAAATAACTTTTTATTATATAATTTTTAACATTATATTAAAAAAAATGTTTTATTTGCAAAACTAAATTTTATTAACTACAACAAACCAAATCAATTTATTATGAAAAAAATCCTATTAGTTATTGCTTTTTTAAGCACTTTAATTTATTCATCATGTAGTAGTGATGAGAATGGAGGTAGTTCAACAACAGTAACAATTAGTTCTGATTATGCTTCTAGATATGTAAATGAATTAATAACATTCACTGCCACTGATGGAGACGGAAACAATGTTACTAGTCAGGCTATATTTTATGTAAACAACACGGCAATTATAGGTAATACTTACACATCTTCTGTTATTGGCTCATTTACTGTAAAAGCTACATTTAATGGTGCGACAAGTCAAAATTTAAATGTGTCATTTTCAGCATCTCCTGCACCACTAACTTCAATAACAATTAGTTCTAATAAAACTTCTGCAGATATAGGTGAAACAATCAACTTCAACACGATTGGCAATAATGGATATAATTTAACTGCCAATTCATTGTTTTTTGTAAATGGTACACAATTAACACAAAATACTTATGTCCCAACCGCAAGTGGTGTGATTAGTGTTTATTCTACTCATACAACTCAAGGTGGAACAACACTAACTTCTCAAACCATACAAATTACAGTTAATAACTCTATAAACTTTAACAAAAGAGTACTTATTGAAGATTTTACTGGCACTTGGTGTGGTTATTGCCCTAGAGTTGCTTATGCAATTGAACAAGTAAACACTCAAACTACTGATGCAACAGTAGTCGCTATACACAGAGGAAATGATCCATATGATTTTTCTGGAGCATCAGCTTTAGAATCTCAAATTGGATTATCTGGCTATCCAACTGCAATGTTAAACAGAACAACAGAATGGAGCTACCCTGAACCATCATATGTATCTCAAGCTGTAAATTTAACTACTGGAACAAATCCTAAAATTGGATTAGCAATGGTTACTTCTACTTCTGGCAATACTTCTAATGTTGAAGTTAAAATTAAATTTGGTAAAGATTTTACTAATCTAAAATTAGTTGTTTATGCATTAGAAGATAATTTGATATACAATCAAACTAACTATACAACATACTATGGCGGAACTAGTACAATCAACAACTTTGAGCATGATCATGTCTTAAGAGCTGTATTATCTAGTAGTATCTTGGGTGAAGTAGTGACTGGAAGTACAAACTTTAATGATGAGTTCTCTAAAACATTTTCATATACTATACCAAGTAATGTAAATGCTAGCAATGTTCGTTTTGTAGCTTTTGTTATTGATTCGTCAAACAAAGCACTAAATTCAAGAGAAGCTGGACCAAATGTTAATCAATCATATGAAATTCAATAATTTCATTACATACATAAAAAAGCCCGCGATTGCGGGCTTTTTTATGTATTAATTTTTAATTACCAACTTCCGCCAGCACCACCACCAGAGAAACCGCCGCCGCCAAAGCCGCCGCCAAAGCCTCCAGATGAACCGCCTCCAAAACCTCCACCACCATTACTCCTTCCTAAACTACTTAGAATAATAATATCCGCTAAATCAATTCCACCTGAGCCACCTGAACGACCTCCTCCTCCTTTTGATTTAGAAATAATTAGTATTATAATGAAAATAAAAAAAATGATGGGCAAAATAGGAAAACTCTTGCTTTTTTCTTTTCTAGTCCCTTTGTACTTGCCCTTTAAAACATCAAAAATAGCATCGGCCCCTTTGTCTAAACCAGTGTAATAACTTCCCGCTTTGAATTCTGGAATAATGATGTTTCTGATAAGTTCTCCATTGATTCCGGCGGTTAATCTATCTTCTACACCATAGCCTGGTGCAATCCATATTTTTCTTTCCGTTTTAGCTAAAAGAATTAAAATTCCATTATCTTCTTTTGCCTGACCAATTCCCCATTCATGAGCCCATTTTGGAGTCAAAATACCAATATCTTCTCCTTTTATATCTTCAACAGTAATTACAACTATTTGCGTTGTAGTAGAATCCGAATAGCGAATTAATTTATTTTCTAACTCTTTCTCTTCTGTTGAATTTAAAACACCTGCATAATCATAAACACTCGTTTGAAAACTAGGCTTGTCTGGAATAGTAAACTGTGCTTGAGCAACTATTCCATTTAAAGCTAATACAAATAAAAATAACTTTTTCATATTAACTTCTTGAGATTTCGTTAGACAATTCGTTTATGTCATCTGATTGATAAGGAAAATACTTTTTCAATCGTTCTCCAGCTCTTAAAATTCCTTCTACCAAGCCTTTTTTGAAATTTCTTTCTTTAAAGTTAGCAATTACTGTATCTTTTGTACAATCCCAAAAATCAGATTCTACTGCTTCGTTGATTCCTTTATCACCAATTATAGCAAACTTTTTATCCGAAACGCACACATAAAACAAAACGCCATTTCGATCTTGCGTTTCATCCATTTTCAATTCAAAAAAAACCTCCTGAGCTCTGTCAAGAGGTGATTTTTCTGAATGTTCTTCTATGTGTACTCGAATTTCTCCCGAAGTGTTTTTTTCGGCTTCAACAATGGCATGAACAATTTCTTGCTCTTCTGCTTTTGATAAAAAATCTTCGGTTTTAGACATTATTTTGCTTCTTTTTCGTTGCCAAAATCAAACTCTACATCTACTGGTTTTTCCGCCCCAGCTACTGCATCAAAATATGGTTTTTCTTTATAATTACCTAAAAACATCGAGTTAGGAAAAACCAAAATATAATTATTATACTTTTGAACAGATTCATTAAAACGTGTTCTTGCTGTTAAAATTTGATTCTCTGTACTAGCTAATTCATCTTGTAATTTTAAAAAATTTTGATTTGCCTTTAAATCAGGATAATTTTCAACTGTAAGTAACAATCTAGACAAAGAACTATTCAAATTCCCTTGTGCTTGGTTAAATTGAGCTAATTGCTCAGATGTCATATTTGAAGGATCAATCTTAACTTGACTTGCACTAGCTCTAGCATTTGTTACTGCTTCTAAAGTAGATTTTTCAAAATCAGCTGCCCCTTTTACAGTTTTAACTAAATTACCTATCAAATCATTACGTCTTTGGTATGAAGTCTCTACGTTCCCCCATTCTTTACTAACTTCCTGATTGACTTTTACGGCTCCATTTTTTATATTTACATACCAAAATGCTGCTATCAAAAGCAAACCTCCTACTACTATCCAAGGCAAAAATTTTCTCATAATTTCTAGTTTTAATTGTTTAAAGTTGATTTTTAATTGTTGTTAATTGTGCTTTAATGGTTTCAAGTTTATTAATAATATCGAACTTGTCTAATGTTTTTTTCTGACCTTCTTTCAAATGTGTTTTGGCACCTTCTAATGTAAATCCGCGCTCTTTTACCAAATGATAGATTAATTGCAAATTTTTAACATCCTCAGGCGTAAACATACGATTTCCTTTAGCGTTTTTCTTGGGTTTTAAAATATCAAATTCTTTATCCCAAAAACGAATTAAGGATGCGTTTACATCAAATGCTTTGGCTATCTCGCCAATGCTGTAATATCTTTTGTTTGGTGCTAATTCTAAATGCATTAGTCTAATGATTGGTTTTCTTGATTCGCTAATTTTGAAATCTCTATATATTCTTTTGCCGAAATACTTCCATAATAGAAATTCAGCGGATTTACACGTTCATTGCCTTTAAATACTTCATAATGCAAATGGGGTGCCTGACTTCTTCCTGTACTCCCTACATAACCAATAATATCACCTCTTTTTACACGTTGTCCTGGTCGACATTTGTATTTACTCAAATGGGCATACAATGTTTTATAACCATAGCCGTGATTGATTTCAATATGATTTCCATATCCCGACAATGAAGCATCTGCTTTATAAACAACCCCATCGCCTGTTGCATAAATTGGTGTTCCTGTTCGAGCTGTAAAATCCATTCCGTAATGAAACTTTCTAATTTTCGTAAACGGATCACTTCTATAACCATATCCAGAAGCCATATGCTTCAAATCTTCATTCTTAACTGGTTGAATTGCTGGAATTGCGGCTAACAGCTTCTCTTTCTGTTTGGCCAAAGCTACAATTTCATCCAATGATTTAGATTGAATAACCAATTCTTTCGTTAAAATATCCACACGTTTTGTTGTGTTTTCCATTAGCTCAGAATTATTGTATCCTTGCAAATCTTTGTATCTATTTACTCCTCCAAAACCTGCTTTTCGCTCTTCTTCCGAAATTGGAGTTGTATTAAAATATATCCTATAAATGTTATTATCTCTATTTTCAATTGCTTCTAAAACTTCATTCATTAAATCTAGTTTTTTATTCAAAACTTTATAATTTAATGCTAGAGCTTCAATTTCTCTAGCTTGAATTTTATCTTTCGGTGTTTCAAAGTAACTGGTATTAATCAACAGTAAAAAAATTAAAAATCCAAACAATGCCGAAGACAACAAAAACAGCAACACATAGGCAAATTTCTTTCTTTTTCGGGTTTGAATTCGCTTGTAAGCTAAATTTTCTGAATCGTAATAATATTTTACCTTCGACATAAATGAAAATATACTATTTTTGTGCCAAATTTATTGGTATGACATAAGTTATACGAACAAATTTAAGAAATGTTTCATTCTAAAGCTATTTTATTTTTTTAGAATATTTAATAAAAAGAAAATCAAACAATTATGCCATGGCTATAATTATTGTAGAAGCTATTTTTGATACTGAAAAACAAAAAGTATGGGAAGCTATAACGAATCCTGAAGTGATGAAAATTTGGTATTTTAATATGTCAAATTTTAACCTTTCTATTGGCAATGAATTTTCTTTTTATGAAACAGATGGAACCACTTATCTTCATCAATGCAAAATTTTAAATTTCTTAGAAAATAAACTATTACAGCACACTTGGACACATCCAGAACAATCTAAAGGAAGCTCAGTATTAACATGGAAAATTGAAGAATTAGAAGAAAAAGTAAAGGTGATTTTGACTCACGAAGGTATTGAAACTTTTGCAGATGCTGGACCTAATTTTGCAGTAGCTAATTATGAAATGGGTTGGAATGCGTTGGTTAAAACAAGCTTGAGAAACTACCTCTATAACATCAAAAAATTAACTTTTGAGGTAAAAATAGAAGCATCAGCTGACAGTATTTGGAACAAAATGTGGGACAAAAAATCATATACAGAATGGACAACTCCGTTTTGTGCTGGAACATATTTTACAGGCGAAATTGTATTAGGTAGTAGAATTCATTTTATTGCACCATCGTTTGAAGGAATGTATAGCGATGTTTTTTATCTTATCCCTAATAAATTACTTATTTTTAAACATATTGGATTGTTAAAAGATTCGAAGGAATTACCAATTGATGCCGAGACTGAAAAATGGACAGGAAGTTTTGAAACTTATAAGTTAAATGAAATTGATGGTCTTACAACAATTACAGCCGAAATTGACTGCGTTCCCGAGTACATCGATTATATGAACGAAAAGTTTCCGCTCGCATTACAAGAATTAAAAAAAATATCAGAAAACAAATAAAACAATGAAATCGCAAATAAAACAGTCGGTGTAACAACCATAACTTAAAAATGCGATTGATATATTACCTAAAAAATATATTATATATATGAAATCACAAGACATTCGTAAACAGTTTTTACAATTCTTCGAATCTAACGGACACTTAATTGTTCCTTCTGCGCCAATCGTTTTAAAAGACGACCCAACTTTGATGTTTAATAACTCGGGAATGGCCCAATTCAAAGAATATTTCTTAGGCAATGGAACTCCAAAAAGCCCAAGAATAGCCGATACGCAAAAATGTCTTCGTGTTTCAGGAAAACATAATGATTTAGAAGATGTAGGTTTTGATACTTATCACCACACCATGTTCGAAATGTTAGGTAATTGGTCTTTTGGCGATTATTTCAAAAGAGAAGCAATTAATTGGGCTTGGCAATTATTAACGGAAGTTTATAAAATTCCGAAAGAAAATCTATACGTTTCTGTTTTTGAAGGAAATCCAGATGAGAATGTTCCGTTTGATCAAGAAGCATGGGATATTTGGAAGGAATTAATTAGCGAAGACCGCATTATTTTAGGAAACAAAAAAGATAATTTCTGGGAAATGGGAGATCAAGGACCATGTGGACCTTGTTCTGAAATTCATGTTGATTTACGTACGGAAGCAGAAAAAGCCTTAGTTTCTGGAAAAAGTTTAGTGAATAACGACCATCCACAAGTAGTGGAAATTTGGAACAACGTATTCATGGAATTCAACCGTAAAGCTGATGGTTCGTTAGAAAAATTACCAGCACAACACGTAGATACCGGAATGGGTTTTGAGCGTTTGTGTATGGCATTACAAGGGAAAACATCGAACTATGACACCGATGTTTTTACACCACTTATTGAAAAAGTAGAGCAAATTACAGGTTTAAAATACACTTCAAACGAAGTTAAAAACATAAGTGAAGAACAAAACAAAACCAACATTGCGATTCGTGTAATAGTTGACCACGTTCGTGCTGTGGCTTTTGCAATTGCTGACGGACAATTACCATCAAACACAGGTGCTGGTTATGTAATTCGTAGAATTTTACGTCGTGCAATTCGTTACGGATTTACGTTTTTAGGAACAAAAGAACCTTTCATTAATAAATTAGTAGAAGTGTTAGCGAATCAAATGGGCGAATTTTTCCCTGAGATTAAATCGCAACAACAATTGGTTACGAATGTAATTCGCGAAGAAGAAGCGTCTTTCTTAAGAACTTTGGAACAAGGATTACAATTATTAGAAAACGTAATGGCTGAAACAACTGGAAAAGAAGTTTCTGGTGCAAAAGCGTTTGAATTGTATGATACTTTTGGTTTCCCAATTGACTTAACGGCTTTAATTCTTCGTGAAAAAGGATACGATTTAGACGAAGCAGGTTTCAATGTGGCGATGCAAGAACAAAAAGCGCGTTCGCGTGCAGCTTCTGAAGTTTCTACTGAAGATTGGAACGTTTTAATTCCAGGAAATGTAGAAACATTCGTGGGTTATGATAAAACGGAAAATGAAGTAAAAATCACTCGTATTCGTAAAGTAGATTCTAAAAAAGATGGTGTTTTATACCAAATTGTTTTAGACAACACCCCGTTCTATCCAGAAGGTGGTGGACAAGTGGGTGATAAAGGAACATTAGTTTCGGCAAATGAAACCATTGAAATTATTGACACGAAAAAAGAAAATAATTTAATATTACATTTCGCAAAACAACTTCCAGAAAATATAGAAACTGGATTTGTAGCAAAAGTAAATACCGATTTAAGAACTTCGACTTCTAAAAATCACTCGGCGACGCATTTGATGCATTTGGCTTTGAGAAATATTTTAGGAACACATGTGGAGCAAAAAGGTTCATTGGTTAATCCAAACTATTTGCGTTTTGATTTTTCGCATTTCAGTAAAGTTTCGGATGAAGAATTACGTCAGGTGGAAGCAAGTGTGAATCAACAAATCGAAGCACAATTACAATTAGTAGAACACAGAAATATTCCAATCAAAGAAGCATTAGATAAAGGTGCAATGGCTTTGTTTGGTGAAAAATATGGCGATAATGTTCGTATGATTGAATTTGGCGATAGTAAAGAATTATGTGGTGGAATTCACGTGAAAAACACGGCTGAAATTTGGCATTTCAAAATTATTTCTGAAGGAGCAGTTGCTGCTGGAATTCGTCGTATAGAAGCTATTACTGGCGATGCAGTAAAAGATTTTTACACTTCGCAAGAAAACACATTGGCAGAAATCAAAGAAGTATTGAAAAACCCGCAAGATGTTTTAAAATCTGTGGCTTCGTTACAAGATGATAATGCAAAGTTGAAAAAACAACTAGAGCAATTAGTAAAAGAAAAAATTGAAGGATTAAAAAATACGTTAGTTACTGATTTTCAAGAAATAAATGGAATCAACTTTTTAGCAAAACAAGTAGATTTAACTATGAGTTCGACTAAAGATTTAGCACAAGCTATTGGAACTTCAAAACCAAATGCGTTTGTATTCTTAGCTTCGATTGAAGATAATGCACCAAATATTCATTGCTACATTTCTAAAGAATTGGTTGCTGAGAAAGGATTAAACGCTGGAAACGTAATCAGAGAATTAGGAAAATTCATCGACGGAAATGGTGGCGGACAACCGTTCTTTGCTTCTGGAAAAGGAAAAAATGTTGAAGGAATTAAGGAAGTGTTGGAGAAAGTTATTGAGTTTGTAAAATAATCAATCTAAAAAATCAAAAAGATTAAAAAAAAATAGAAATACCGCCAAAATTTTGTCGGTATTTTTTATAAAAAAATTTGGGAAATCGTTTTTTTTTTGATTTGTATAAATTTAATTAATTGTTCTCCTATGAAAAAACTATTTTATCTATTTGCTATTCTTTTTACTTGTGTTGTTTCAGCACAACAAGAATTTTCTTATGGTGTTGTGTTAGGTAATAGTTTTTACACAATTGGAAATAATAATGGAACTACATCTTTTGAAACTGAAGATAAAGTTTCATCTTTTGCTTTAGGTGGTTATAGTGAATATAATTTTACTGAAAATATTGGGATAAAAGTTGATGTATTGTTTTCTAAAAAAGAATTCATCTATTTTCCTAACAAGCAAATTTTCACTATGAATTTTGTTGATATTGCGCCAAATTTTAAATATGACTTTGGTGAAACATATAGAGATGGGTTTTATATGTTAATTGGCACTAAAATTTCATTAATCACAAATGCAAAATCAGAAGGAGAAGATGTAAAAGATAGTTTTGAAACCTTAAATTTTGGTACTCAATTAGGATTTGGTTGGCGAATATTAAAGTTTGTTGATATTGAAACAAAATTAGATTATGAATTAACACCATTTTTTAAATTAAATAATGGTAATAAAAGTAATTTCTTTGGTGCAGTAATATCCGCAAATATTGATTTATCAAGAGCTTTTTAGAACAACTAAACTTCAAAACATGAAACTATTATATTTCTTAATCTTTACAATTCCGTTTATAGGATTTTCTCAAGGGTTTTCCCCACCACGAAACAATGTAAATGTAAGCAATAAGTTATTTAGTCAAAGAAATCAATTGATGCAACATCAACACTTGATGAAAACTTTGCAAAACAAACTAGCAGCTGATGAAGAAACCTTAGTTACTGAATCTAATAAAGCTGATGATCTCGTAAAAATAAATGAAGAGTTCAATTCAAAATTAAATCAACTTAATGAAGAATTGACCAATATCGAGAATGATTCAAATCTTTCTGCTGAGGAAAAATTAAAAAAGTCAGCAAATATTAAAAAAGAAATCAGCACAACTCAATCTAAGATTAATTTAAATTCAAAAAAAATCGAGATTGCAAAAAAAAAGATAGAAAACATCAAAAAAAGAATTGAAACTTCTAAAAAAGAGCTCGAAGAAAAAAAGAAGAAAGAAGAAGAAGAAAAGAAAGAATAAATTCAAATCCCGATAAACATAAAATTTATCGGGATTTCTTTTTTATTACTACCTTTGAATATCAATGGAAGATTAAAATGAACTTCACTACAAAAATTCCAATTCAAAAAAGCAATTTCCCAATAGACTATTCTTCTAAAATAGTTTTATTAGGTTCTTGTTTTGCGGAAAATATGGGTGAAAAATTTGAGTATTTTAAATTTCAGACAGTTGTAAATCCGTTTGGCATCATTTTTAACCCGGTTTCTTTAAGTAGAATTATAGAAAAAAGTATTCAAAAAGACTATTTCACTGAAAACGATATTTTTTTTCATAACGAGTTATGGCATTGCTTTGATGTGCATTCTGAATTATCAAATCCAGACAAAAACAACTTTCTGATTTCATTAAACAAATTAATCGATGCAACACATCTACAATTAAAAGATGCAACACATATTATTACCACATTAGGAACATCGTGGGTGTATCGAAATGTTGAAACTGATAAAATTGTTGCTAATTGCCATAAGGTGTCGCAAAAGCAGTTTACAAAAGAATTATTATCATTAGAAATTATACAGCAAAGCATAGAGTCTATTTTTTTTAATATCTCTGTAATAAACCCAAATTGTAAATTCATTTATACCGTTTCTCCTGTTCGTCACATAAAAGATGGTTTTGTTGAAAACACGCTGAGCAAAGCTCATTTGATTGCTGCTATTCATCAAAAAATAGGCGCCAAAACACAAAATACAAACTATTTCCCGGCATATGAAATCATGATGGATGAATTGCGCGATTATCGTTTTTATACTGAAGACATGTTACATCCAAATCAAATAGCAATTGATTATATTTGGATAAAATTCTTTGAAAATTATATTCAGGAAACTGAATTCGGATTGATGAATGCTATTTGTGAAATTCAAAGAGCTTTGAAACATAGACCCTTTAATCCAAATACAGAAAGGCATCAAAATTTCTTGTCATCATTAGAAACTAAAATTATAAAGATTAAAGAAAAACTCCCTACCATTCAATTTTAAAAATACGACAAAAAACGTATTTAAACAGTAACTAAAACACTTGATATTTACCTAATTAATAATTTAGAATATGAAGTTAGTTTATCCAAAATATTTGAAAAAAAACAAAATCGCAATAATCATAATAATCATTGCGATTGCTTGCTTGGTTTTGAATTGTTATAATATATGGTTCTGCAATTAGCTATTTACCATTTCTATTTCTAATTGCACATTTTCCCAATCTTCTAATAATTGTTCCAACTCTTTTTTCTTTTTCTCATAAGCTGCAAAAAATGTAGCATCCTCGATGTGTTTGTCATAATTTGAAGCTAATGCTTTGTCATCATGCTGAATATCTTTTTCTAATTGTTGAATTTGACTTTCAATTTTACTCAATCTATTTTGTAATGATTTCGCTTTCTTCTGGTCTTCATAAGAGATACTTTTGGCTGCCTTATTTACACTTGTATTTACAACCACATCTTTCTTTTCAATCTCACGCATATTCATAACATTTTTCTGTTCTAAGAAGAAATTAATGTCTCCTAAATATTCTCTTATTCTCTGATCTTTGAATTCATAAACAATATTAGACATTCCTTGCAAAAAATCACGATCGTGAGAAACCAAAAGCAATGTCCCTTCAAACTGCTGTAAAGCGGCTTTTAAAACGTTTTTAGACTTAATATCTAAGTGATTCGTTGGCTCGTCCATTACTAAAACATTAATTGGCTGAAGCAATAATTTACATAGTGCCAAACGATTTCGTTCACCACCTGAGAGTACTTTTACTTTTTTCTCAACATCATCACCTCTAAACAAAAATGCACCAAGCATATCGCGTACTTTTGAACGATTTGTGTCAGTTGCAGCGTCTTCCATAGTTTGTAACAAAGTGATTTCGCCATCTAAATATTCCGCCTGATTTTGAGCAAAATAGCCCAATTGTACATTATGACCTAATTTGATAGAACCTTCATATTCAAATTCATTTACAATAGCCTTCATGAATGTTGATTTCCCTTGACCATTTTGTCCAACGAAAGCCACTTTACTTCCACGCTCAACTAAAAGCGAAATGTCTTTTAAAATTACTTTATCCCCGTATGCTTTGGTAACGTGCTCCGCTTCTACTACAACTCTTCCCGGTGTTTGCGAAACAGGAAACGAAATATTCATTACCGAATTGTCGTCTTCATCAACTTCAATTCGTTCTACTTTATCTAATTTTTTAATCAACGATTGCGCCATGGAAGCTTTTGATGCTTTGGCACGAAATTTTTCGATTAATTTCTCCGTTTCTTCAATTTTTTTTGCTTGATTTTTCTGAGTTGCCAATTGCTTTTCGCGAATTTCCTGACGCAACACCAAATATTCAGAATACGGTTTATTAAAATCGTAGGCTTTACCTAATGAAATTTCGATAGTACGATTCGTTACATTATCTAAAAACATTTTATCGTGAGATACGATTACAACCACACCCGGAAAATTACGTAAAAACCCTTCTAACCAAATAATACTTTCAATGTCCAAGTGATTTGTTGGCTCATCCAAAAGTAAAATATCGTTTGACTGCAATAATAATTTTGCCAATTCGATACGCATTCTCCAACCTCCCGAAAAAGTATCGGTTTGATTGTCAAAATCTTCTCTTTTAAATCCAAGACCTAAAAGAATTTTTTCGGTATCACCTACGTAATTATAACCACCTAACACTTCATAATGATGTGTTACATCACTCAACTCTTCGATCAAATCAGAATATTCCTGACTTTCATAATCGGTACGAGTGATTAATTGATGATTGATTTCGTCTATTCGAAACTCGGCACGCTTGATTTCTTCAAAAGCCTGATAAGCCTCTTCCAAAACTGTTCTCCCTTTTACAAAATCAATATCTTGACGAAGAAATCCTATTTTGACCTCTTTTTCAGTAGCAATTTGACCAGAATCGGGTGCAAAATCTCTTGCTAAAATTTTCAACATAGTTGATTTTCCAGCACCATTTTTTCCAACAAGTCCTACTCTATCTCCAGCACCTAATCTAAAAGTTACTTCTTCAAAAAGATATGTTCCACCAAATGAAACCGATAAATTATGTATGTTTAGCATTTAATTAATTTAAATATTTAATTGATTAATGTGTATAAAAGTTACCTTTCAATGAAACACAAAAATCTATAAACAAATGGTTATTTGTAATAATTGTTACACAAATCATTCATAGTTATTGTACCTTTGTGTAAAATATTTTGCAAATGTTAAAAAAAGGATCCAAATTAAATAGTATTTTAACAGGAAGTTGTCCAACTTGTCATGAAGAAAGCATGTATTTAGACAAAAATCCGTATAATGTAGTCAATGTTTATAAAATGCATGAAAATTGCAGTCATTGTGGAACGAAATATAAAATTGAACCATCGTTTTTTTATGGAGCAATGTATGTAAGTTATGCTCTTGGTATTGCATTTGGTGTTGCAGCATTTATTATAACATATTTCTTTGTAGGAGAAAAAAGTTTAATTAATAATTTCATTGCAATAATAGCTACATTAATAGTTTTTATGCCTGTAATTATGAGATTATCGCGTAATATTTGGATTAATCTATTTATGAGTTATGATAAAGAATGGGAGAAACATAAAGGCGAAAAAACTGCTACATTACGATAAACAAAAAACCGAAACAAATTAGTTTCGGTTTTTTTTATAACATCTAATAATATCAATTTCTTTTTCCAGCGGAATATTATTTTCAATATGTTGAAATAATTGATTAGCTAGATACGGAGCTAACATGACGCCACGAGTTCCCAAACCATTTAAAACATGCAATTGTGGATGGATTATGTGTGTTCCGACCAGTGGTCTTCTGTCTTTAACTGTAGGACGGACTCCAGCGAAATGTTGAATAACTTCAAAATCACAAGAAATTAATTCAGAAAGCTTTTCTACTAATTCTTGTTTACCTTCTTCAGTAGGAGTATTTGTTTTATCTGTCCAATCATAGGTAGCCCCGACTTTATATAAATCATTTCCAATTGGCAATATAAAAACACTTGATTTAACAACTGCATCAAGTTTCAAATTTGGAGCTTTAATAATTAATAACTCACCTTTTGTACCGTCTAAAGGCAAATTATTAAAGTAAGGATTTGCGTGCAATCCAAAACCTTCAGCAAAAATAATATGCTTTGCTTTTATATTTTTATACTGAATTCCATCTTCTAAAAATTTAATAGCATTGTAATCAAATGTATCTACAGAAAAACTATTTATGGAGTTTAAAAAAATTTGATACGCTTCAATTAAAATTGATATTTCAAGGTAACCCGTAAAATTAACTTTACCATAATGAAATGGAGAAGCAATACTTTCGTATGATCTTGTGACTAATTTTGAATCTAAAAAAGGAGCCAAATTAAGTTTATCAGCAGCTTGAAACCAATTATTTTGTTCTTCAACCGAAAATAATTTACGAAGTATAGGTAATTCAAAATCAAAAACTACATTTAGCTTGGATTGAATATTGTGATACAAAGGAAAAGCAAAATCAATTTGCTCCTTAGCTTTCCATACTTCACTAAAACGTTTTAAAACAACTGGATTATATAGCCCGCCAGCTACACGAGATGAAGGTTGTGAATTATTATCAAAAACAAAAATTGATTTATTGTTTTGCAAGGCTATTTCTGCAAAAGAAATACCAGCCAAACCATTTCCAACAATTATAAAGTCTATCATGATGTAAAATTAAAAAACTCTTACCAAATGGTAAGAGTTTTTAAATGAAATTGGAGAAATACTATTAATAATTCCACATATCTTGTTCGAAGTCACGGATCTTTTCTTTCACGCGCTCAGATTCTAATAATTGCATTTGTGCGTTTTCTTTCATGTAGTCTTTAATTTGACGGTCTCCATAAACGTTTTCCTCCAAATAAACAACTCCATTAAAACGACGCGCATTTAATAAATGATCAAAAGTAAATGACATAGCTGAGTTTTTGTTGTTGAATGCTTTAGCTGCATGCAAAACATCTCTTGAAGCAGGGAAATAAACCCAAAATAATTCAATATAGTCTTTTTCTTTTTCACCCATTGTATAAACATCTGGAATACTAGGACAAATCCCTAACAATCTATATTTTAATTCTCCTTGACGCTTATCAAAATACCAATAGCCAACAATTTTATAGGCATCAACATGAATTGCTTCCAATTGGGTTTTTACAATAAATTCAGCAGGAATTGCTTCACCTGCATTGAAATATTCTCTACCTGCATCTGTTGTATCAATTTTAACTAATGAAGCCTCTATATCCTTTAAGGACTTTTTTGTAGTAAAATAACTTGAATCATAAACTTCGGTAATTTTACCATCTTTTATAGCAGAAATCAACACATTATACAATGGTCTTCTATCTGGAGAAGACATAACATCACCATCTACTGGAAAATAAAGCGGAAAGTTAACCCTTTCATCTAAATCAATAATTTCCCACATACGTTTACCCATCAAGATATCTCTATCATGAACGTAACCGTATGGTAATGGTTTATCATTGTCTGCACTTAATTCTGCTTCTGTCTTTTTCCCGATTTGATCAGGTGTCTTAGCATTTAAAAGATTAGACTGAGCAAAGGCAAAAGTAGAACTTAAACCTAATGCTAAAATTGCAATACTATTTCTCCAATTCATCTTATTCATTTTTATTCAAGTTTGATATATAAACTTAAAATTATTAAAATTATTGTACTTCAAATGTACAAGGTGCTGTTTTTGGCAACATATAATTACCAGCTCCAACTAATTTAGTCTGAATATTGTTAATAATAACAACATCTCCTCTTTGAGCTTTAGCAATCGCAGCCTTAGCTCTTCCATCCATTTTATTACCAGAAACAACAACAGTAGGCTGACCAGGTACTTTGATAGTGAAACCAGTAACATTTAAACCAACCTCAAAATCAAAATCTTCTAATTTAGCACCAACAGTAGAAATCTCTAAACTTGACTTAGGACCTTTAGCAGAATATTCTCCTCTAACAGTTCCAGATGGACCTGGAATCCCTTTAATTCTGAACACTTTTTTATCTGAAACAGTTTTACCATCAGGAAGCTTAGCATTAACATTTATAGTTACTTCTCTACCAGCACCAGGACTCATATTATATTTACCTAAAGCGCTTCCTTTAGTTAAGCCTGGAGCAGAAGCAGTTACATCTTTATCAGAAACACCTGCAAAAGAAATTGTCATTGGGTTTACTACACCTCTATAAACAACATTCATTTTGTCAGCAGAAATGGTTGCAGATTTAGGCTTTGGTACAACAACATATTTACCTTCAAATTTCAAAGGAATTTCTTTACCATCTTCCATAAAACCAAATTCACCAGAAATATTTTGCTCTCCAACACTTCCTGCAGTCATAGAGATAACAGCTTGACCATTTTCAATTTTACCAGGGCCTTTAAATGATGTCGGAACAGTATTAGCATCATAACGACCTAAAACTACTTTCCCTTTAACTTGCTCACCTTGAAAATAAGCATTCTTTTCAAAAACTACAATTGCTTGGAAATTTTTCATAGAAGCAGCAGATTTTAATGCATTTCCTAAGAATAAATTGTAAGCACCTGCCTCAGTGTTTTTAACATCATTCTGCATAGCTGTTAAGAAGGTTAAAGTAGAAACCGCAGGAAAACCTTTCGCTTTGTAATCTAAAAACTTAATTTTAACACCTTCTTTGTTGGCAATATCTGCAGTTGAAAATTTCTTTTCAATCTCTTTAATAAAAGGTATATATTTAACATCATTTCCTAATACTTTCTTAATATCAGCAACATATTTATCAATTTTAGAGACAATTTCAGTACCTCTAGGACTATATCCATCACCTTTAAACCACTTCTCATCTATAGTCGATTTATCCATAGACTCAAAAGGCAATTTACCAGTCTTTTCGTCTGGTGTATATCCTTCAGTAACTTCAGCTTTAACAGTCTCTAAAAATTCAACAAATTCTTTAGATATCTTAGCCACATCCTTAGCTTTTCTAGCTGGTTCAGCATACTTAGCTGGCTCATCAGCTGCTTTTGTATTTAGAGCAGATAATAAATTACCATTTGCCTCTTCAGTTAATTTATTAGACTCTGAAAATTTATCGTTAAAATTTCCAAAAGCCGATAATACTTCTTTTGACATGTTTAATGCCAACATTGCGATGAAAACCAAGTACATCAGGTTAATCATCTTCTGTCTAGGGGTTAATTTTCCTCCTGCCATTTTTTCTTTAAATTAGTTTTTAATTAATAAATTATTTAATGATAAAACTAATTATCCTCTGTTACTCATAGCAGTAAGCATACCTCCATAAACAGCATTTAATGAAGCAATGTTTGAAGTCATTGATTGCATTTGCTCTTTTAATTTAGCTGCATTTTCAGCAATTTCTTTGTTAGCTTGCGCATTTCTATCAGCACTCTCTAATTGAACTTTATATAAACCATTTAAAGCTTCCATTTGTGCAGCCGCTGTAGACATTTCTTCAGCATATTTCTTTTGACCAGCCATAGCATCAACAGTTGGAGAAATTGATTTTGCAGCACCTTCAAAGTTTTTGATACTATTTCCTAAGCTTGCCATTAATTCACCATCAATTTTAGCTTCTTTTAACATATTATCTAATTTTTGAGATAATAATCCTTGAGCTTCAGCAGGGTTTTCTTTTTTGTCTTTTGCCTTAGCTTCACCACCAGCTAATTCAGGATACACTAAAGACCAATCTAAATCTTTTTCAACTGGTTCAAATGCAGACAAAGCAAAAATAAATGCTTCAGTAACTAGTCCAACAATAAGCATGATGTCAGCACCTGTCCAGTGTTGAAGTTTAAATAATGCTCCGATGATTACAACTGCTGCTCCCATTCCGTAAAGGAATCCCATTGCTTTTTTGCTTAATAATGCCATAATAAATAAATTTTAGTTAGTTAAGTTAATTATATAAAAATTGGTTAAATACTATTTTGGTCTGTTGCCTGTTGCAGCTGTTCCCATGTAATCTTGAACAGTTCTGAATCCAATGTAACTTCTTGCAGAATCAGCATATTCAAAGTCACGAGTTGAAACTTGTAACATGAAACCTACATCTTTCCAAGAACCTCCACGAACTACTTTACGTTGGTTTGACTTGTCAGCAACGTGAGGATTCATAGTTGAAACAAATTCATAAGCTTCTGCAAAATATGAAGATTCAGTCCATTCAGACACATTACCAGCCATGTTGTATAGGTTATACTCGTTTGGCTCATAAGACTTAGCTTCTACAGTATATAATGCACCGTCAGCAGCATAATCTCCACGGTTTGGCTTAAAGTTAGCCATAAAACAACCTCTATCGTTTTTAGCATAAGGACCTCCCCAAGGATACGTAGCTCCTTCGATCCCTCCTCTAGCAGCATATTCCCATTCAGCTTCAGTTGGTAAACGGAAAGAATTTACTTGATCTCTTCCTTTTTTCTTTTTGATATATGCATTCTTGTACATAGTTCTCCATGCACAAAAAGCTTTAGCTTGGTTCCAAGACACTCCCACTACTGGATATTCACCATAAGCTTGGTGCCAGAAATAGTCATTGTGCATCGGTTCATTGTACGAATAAGCAAAGTCTTTAATCCAAGCAGTTGTATCAGGATAAATTTCGATTGGCGGTGCATCTTCATAGAAGTTTTTACGACCTTTCTTCTTAACTGCTTTATTTAAATCAACTTGATTGTATTTGAATTTTAATTTTGACGCGTCAATAGTTTTTAGACCATTGTATGACTCAGATTCTGGTAGGTACATAGAATCCATCACTTCAACATAAAATTCATCAGGATATTTCCCTGGCTCTTTAATTAATTTGATTTTTTTGTTTAGTTTTCTTCCTGCATAGATATCGTCATCTGTACCAACACTATAATAGTTTTCATACATATACTTATCATAAGGAGTCATTTTTTCTGGATCTACATCAGCAAATCCAAAATCACCAATGCTTCCGCCTTTTCCACTTCCAGAACCTGGTTTTTGACCTTGTTCATCAGCTAAAATTGCTAAACGAGTTCTGATTGTTGAATCTTTTACCCATTCAACAAATTGACGATACTCACTGTTCGTGATTTCTGTTTCATCCATGTAAAATGAACGAACAGTAACTGTTTTAGTAGGCGCGTCTTGAATATTAGCTAAATCATCATCTGATTTACCCATAATAAAGGCTCCTCCAGGAACTAATGTCATCCCATAAGGCTTCTCAGGGTGCCATTTTCTTCCTTTAACTCCTACTACTTCTCCTTTATCGCCTTTACCACAACTGATAAATAATGACAAAATTGCTGAAAATGCAACAAACTTCTTCATATAAATTTGGGTTAAATGTAACTTCTTTTTAAGGGCGTAAACCTATTCAATAATTTTGAAAAAAACAATTTTTTTTTAAAAAACGTGAAAAAAATATCCATAATTTAAAAAATCACTATTGATTCATTCAATAAAACACAGTAAAACATGCTGATTTACAAGACATTTCTTCGCTGAGCTTTCCACCATCTTTCAGGAATTTCTTGCTCGCAAGCTGCTAAATAATCCTCATTTGTGCAAGGTAATAACGTAATTCTTTTTAATTTATTATTAACATTTGTTAAAAAAGGTATTTCTATCCACCAGCGAGCAGTTTTATTGCTCTTATAAAACACTAATTCTTCATCATCAATTGGAACAATATATTTGATATAACTCTCTTTGCTTCCAAACGGATATTCATTTGAACGAAAGCTAAATCCCTCAATAAAATACCAAATCATTTGTGCAATTAATATATTTTCTTGTTCCGTTGAATTAAAATTAAAAATTCCTAATGAGGAAACTTTATCACTAATCCCAGCATATCGAGTTAATGCACAAATCTCTTTTCCATTAAATCCATTAGGATTAAATTGTAAGAAATTTCCAGAAAAAGAAGATTGGACAGCCGTAACGTCAATACTAACTAAATCAGCATCTCTAAAAACAGGCTCTGCAACAGCTATATTGTTTGAAACTTCTCCCAAACGATAAGCTTCAAAATATAATTTTTCTATTAAATCAATTTCCTCTTGCGAATTATAATAAGTCTGATAACCTAAATTTGCATAATTGAATAGATTATTAGGCTCTTCAACTATAATTTTTGACAGAAAAGAATTAGACATTAACGAATTTTCTTTAGCAAAATCAAATTGATTATCAACAGAAACTAGATTTACCATTTGATCTAAATTATCATATGCACGATACATTGCATAGGTTAAATCTTGACTCCCTCCTATTATAATAGGTGTAATTTTTTTCTTAATTAATTCTTCAACTAATTTTTTTACAACAAAATATGTGTCTTCAACACTTGCTCCTGCTTCAATAGTTCCTAAATCAACGATTGATACACTCCAATTTCCTGGATATAAGTTATAGAATTGTTTTCTAAAATCTTCAAAAGCTAAATCTTCATTTGTTCCATTTGCGCCTCTATTTTCATTAACAGTAATAATTGCTAATGAAACATTTTCTAAAACAGGAAAATCTGTTTGTGTATGCAATGTAACTTTTTTACCTAACGTTTGATTAGATAATTCTGAAATATATTTTTCAACTGAAGCTGAAACAGGTTGCAAAAAATCAAAAACCATTTGTTATTTCTTTTTTGTTGTTGTTTTCTTTGCAGGTGCTTTTTTAGCCGTCGCTTTTTTGGCAGGCGTTTTCTTCTCTATCATTTCTTGAACTTGTGCCAAAGTTAATTTTGAAGCATCAACATCTTTGCTTAATTCAATTTTGATTTTACCTTTTGTAATTACCGAACGCCCCCAACGCGCTTTTTCCACCTTGATTCCTTCTTCTTTCCAATCATGAAGCACCTTATCGATATCCTTTTGTTGCTTTTCTTCGATTAACTCGTCCAAATCTGACTGAGATAAATTATCGAAATTATACTTTTTATTCACATTGATAAACATACCGTTCCATTTGATAAAAGGACCAAAACGACCAACACCTTTTTGAATTGGCAAGCCATCATAAGTTCCAATTGGTGCATCAGCCTGAACTTTCTCATTAATTAAACCTTGAGCAGTTTCCATGGTTACATCCATCGGATCCATCCCTTTTGGCAACGAAATAAACTGTGAACCAAATTTCACATAAGGTCCAAAACGACCATTATTTACCTCTATTTCTTCTCCTTTGTATGTTCCTA
Source organism: Flavobacterium sp. (assembly GCF_035299005.1). Lineage (GTDB taxonomy): Bacteria > Bacteroidota > Bacteroidia > Flavobacteriales > Flavobacteriaceae > Flavobacterium. Next base: position 173,870 of record NZ_DATGXL010000001.1, on the reverse strand, counting down.
ATTGTTTTGGAAGTAAAAATAAATTCAATACTTCTTCTAACGTGATATTTCCAATATTTTGATCTTGACGTAAACTTGCAAATTGCTTGCTTTCTTCATCAATATCTCCAATCTGAGCCATTGCTCCATATTTCCCTAAACGAACCGAAACTTGTTTACCTGATACAGGATGAACACCTAAAATACGTTCACCACTTTCTCTATCCGCATTTTTTTCAACATCAACTACATTTGGATGAAAGTGTTTGTAAAAATCATTCATCATTTTAGCCCAATCTACTTTCCCTTCTGCAATTTCGTCAAAATCTTGCTCTACTTTTGCTGTGAAATTATAATCTAAAATAGTTCCGAAGTTTTTTACCAAGAAATCATTTACGATAATTCCGATATCTGTTGGAACTAACTTTCCTTTGTCTGAACCCACATTTTCGGTTAAAACTTGTGCTTTTACTTCGCTATTTTTTAAAACTATTTGCGTGTATTTTCGTTCTTGACCTTCAAAACTTCCTTTTTCAACATAGGTTCTGGCAATAATCGTAGAAATAGTTGGTGCATACGTAGACGGACGACCAATTCCTAATTCTTCTAATTTTTTCACCAAAGAAGCTTCGGTATAACGACTTGGCGGACGCGAAAAACGCTCCGTAGCCGTGATATAATTATTAGTAAGTTTTTCATTAACTTTTAAAGCAGGCAACATTCCTTCTTGTTCTTCATCATCGTCGTCATTGCCTTCTAAATACACTTTTAAGAAACCTTCAAATTTGATAACTTCTCCAGTTGCTGTAAAGGTTTCTGAATGATTACTCGCTTCGATTTTTACGTTGGTTCTTTCCAGTTCAGCATCACTCATTTGAGACGCTAATGTTCTTTTCCAAATTAAATCATACAAACGCGCTTGATCTCTATCAATATCTACTGTGTGACGCGACATGTCCGTTGGACGAATTGCCTCATGCGCTTCTTGAGCTCCTTTTGATTTGGTATTGAAATTTCTCGGTTTCGAAAATTCCTTTCCGTAGTAACTTGTAATTTCGGCTTGAGCAGCTGCCATTGCTTCTTGTGAAAGGTTTACACTATCCGTTCTCATATATGTTATAAGTCCGGCTTCGTACAAACGTTGTGCAATTTGCATGGTAATTCCAACAGGCAAATACAATTTTCTAGCTGCTTCTTGTTGCAATGTTGAAGTTGTAAAAGGTGCTGCTGGTGATTTTTTTGTTGGTTTGGTTTCTAAATCTCCTACTTTGTAAGACGAACCCATATTTTTATTTAAGAAATCTTCTGCTTCTTTTTTAGTGGCAAAGTTCTTAGGTAATTTTGCTTTGAATGTTTTTCCAGCTTCGTTTGTAAATTCTGCTGTAATACTGTAAGATGCTTCAGGTTTAAAATCTTGAATTTCTCTTTCACGCTCTACAATTAAACGAACAGAAACCGATTGTACACGACCTGCTGATAATCCTCCTTTTACTTTTTTCCAAAGAACTGGCGACAATTCGTAACCTACTAACCGATCTAAAACTCTACGAGCTTGTTGTGCATTTACTAAGTTATAATCAATTCCTCTCGGATTTTCAATTGCTTTTTGGATAGCTGATTTTGTAATCTCGTGAAAAACGATACGTTTTGTTTTTTCTGGTTTTAATTTTAATTCTTCAGATAAGTGCCAAGAAATTGCTTCTCCCTCACGGTCCTCATCGGAAGCTAACCAAACCATTTCGGCATTTTTAGCTAATCCTTTTAATTTGGTCACTAATGCTTTTTTATCAGCCGAAACTTCATATTTCGGCTTAAAACCATTTTCTACATCTACTCCTATTTCTCTCGAAGGCAAGTCGGCAATATGTCCATAACTTGACTCTACTTGATATTCACTTCCTAGAAATTTTTCGATGGTTTTTGCCTTAGCTGGTGACTCAACGATTACTAAATTCTTTGCCATTTCACGTTTTTTTGAATCGCAAAAGTATAGGTTTTTTTTAAATTTTAACATCCCAAGCATTTTTTTACCTATAATTAACCAAAATATAAGTCAAATTAATCCTATATATATAGGTGTAAAAACCACAAAAAACAACTACTTAGAATTTCAACAAAAAATAATTTAAAAAATCCTGTTAAACCTTTTCTGCCATCTTGTCAGATTTTATAATTTAGTATTATCTTTGCAGACTGATTAAAGGAAATCTTTATTATGGAAAAGGAAATTGACGAGAAAAAACAAGGTCAAAGTTTAGTGCTTGACCAAAAAGAAGGAAATACAAAAAAACTTTTTATAGAGAGTTATGGTTGCCAAATGAACTTTTCGGACAGCGAAATTGTGGCGTCTATTCTTTATGAAAACGGATATAATACGACTCAAAATTTAGAAGATGCCGATTTAGTTTTGGTAAACACTTGTTCTATTCGTGATAAGGCGGAACAAACGATTCGTAAACGTTTAGAAAAATACAACGCAGTTAAGAAAATCAATCCAACTATGAAAGTTGGAGTTTTAGGTTGTATGGCGGAACGTTTGAAAAGTCAGTTTTTAGAGGAGGAGAAAATTGTAGACATGGTGGTTGGACCCGATGCATACAAAGATTTACCAAATTTATTAGCGGAAGTAGAAGAAGGCAGAGATGCCATCAACGTAATTCTTTCGAAAGAAGAAACGTATGGCGATATTTCACCTGTTCGTTTAAACAGTAACGGTGTTAATGCTTTTGTTTCAATTACAAGAGGATGTGACAATATGTGTACGTTTTGCGTTGTTCCTTTTACACGTGGTCGTGAGCGTAGCCGTGAACCACAAAGTATTATTGATGAAATTCAAGATTTATACGATAGAGGATTTAAAGAAGTAACCTTGTTAGGACAAAATGTAGATAGTTACCTTTGGTATGGTGGTGGTTTGAAAAAAGACTACGACAAAGCAACTGAAATGCAAAAAGCTACTGCTATGGATTTTGCGCAATTGTTAGACAAATGTGCGACATTGTTCCCAAAAATGCGTTTTAGATTCTCTACTTCGAATCCGCAAGATATGCACGAAGAAGTATTGCATGTTATTGCAAAACACCATAACATTTGCAACTATATTCACTTACCTGTTCAAAGTGGAAGCACAAGAATTTTAAAAGAAATGAATCGTCAACACACCCGTGAAGAATACATGGCGTTGATTGATAAGATATATTCAATTATTCCAGACATTTCATTGTCGCAAGATATGATTGCTGGTTTCCCAACAGAAACAGAGGAAGATCATCAAGACACCTTGAGTTTGATGGAATATGTAAAATATGATTTCGGATTTATGTTTGCGTATTCAGAACGCCCAGGAACATTAGCTGCCAGAAAAATGGAAGACGACGTTCCAGAAGAAGTTAAAAAACGTAGATTAACCGAAATTGTAGATTTACAACAAAAACACGGATTAGAAAGAACACAACGTTTCATTGGACAAGAAGTGGAAGTATTGATTGAAAAAGAATCAAAACGTTCTGATGTACACTGGAGCGGAAGAAACTCTCAAAATACAGTAGTGGTTTTCCCAAAAGAAAATTACAAAGTAGGCGAATTTGTAATGGTAAAAATAACAGATTGTACCGCTGCAACTTTAATTGGAGAAGCGGTTGGATATTCAAGTGTAATGAACTAAAAAATAAGCCACGGATTAAAAGATTAGCACGGATTTAAAATGGGACTATACAGAGAAGAAGAAACTTTTAAAATTATTGGGATTTGTATGGAAGTTCATAGAAATCTTGGCCCTGGATTGCTTGAAGTGGTTTATAAAGATGCGTTAGAGATAGAATTTAAAGCAAATAATATTCCTTTTGAAAGAGAAAAAGAATTTTCAATCGAATATAAAAGAGTAATATTACCGCATAAATTTTATGCTGATTTCATAGTAAATGAAGATATTGTTTTAGAGGTAAAAGCTATAAAAGAATTTTCAGGCGAACATACTGCACAAGTATTGAATTATATGAAACTTTCAGATTCAGAAATTGGATTATTAGTGAATTTTCAAAACAAATCTTTACAACATAAAAGATTAGTATTTTAATTAATCCGTGAAAATCCTTTAATCCGTGGCAAAAAAATAAAAAAATGGAATCAGTACAAGCTATAAAACAACGATTTGAAATTATTGGGAACGACCCAAAACTCAATCGTGCCGTGGAGAAAGCCATTCAGGTTGCTCCAACGGATATTTCGGTATTGGTAACAGGTGAAAGTGGTGTTGGAAAAGAAAGTATTCCAAAAATTATTCACTCACTTTCGCACAGAAAACATGGAAAATATATTGCAGTAAACTGTGGTGCAATTCCTGAAGGAACAATTGATAGTGAACTTTTTGGTCACGAAAAAGGCTCGTTTACTGGTGCAACTAACACGCGTGAAGGGTATTTTGAGGTAGCTGATGGCGGAACTATATTTTTAGATGAAGTTGGTGAATTACCATTAACCACTCAAGTACGCTTATTACGTGTTTTAGAAAATGGGGAATTTATCAAAGTAGGTTCTTCCCAAGTACAAAAAACAAATGTTCGTATTGTAGCTGCTACCAACGTAAACATGTTTGATGCGATTGAAAAAGGCAAATTTCGTGAAGATTTATTTTATAGATTGAGTACGGTTGACATTATGTTGCCACCACTTCGCGAACGCAAAGAAGACATTCATTTATTGTTTAGAAAATTTGCTGCCGATTTTGCACACAAATACAAAATGCCGCCTATTAAATTGGATGATGACGCCATTCAATTGTTGATAAAATATAGATGGAGCGGAAATATTCGTCAGTTACGTAATGTAGCCGAGCAAATTTCGGTTTTAGAAACCAAACGTGAGATTTCTTTGCAAACGCTTCACTCCTATTTACCACAGGAAAATGCAAATTTACCTTCGGTAATTGGAACAAAAAAATCGGAAAGTGATTTTAGTAACGAAAGAGAAATTTTGTACAAAGTTCTTTTTGATATGAAAAGCGATTTGAACGATTTGAAAAAGCTTACGATGGAATTAATGCAAAACGGAAGTTCAAAAGTGCAAGAAGCCAATAAAGGATTAATTCAAAAAATTTACGGTAAACCCGAAGAAAATACTATTTTTGAAGAAGAACCAAGAGTGGAAATGCTTCCGAATCAAAATAATCTGATACAAGAAGAGTTTGACGATGATGACGATGAAAATTATCTATTTGCTGAAACCGTTGATGAAGAAGAAACTTTGAGTTTAGAAGCAAAAGAAATTGAGTTAATTAAAAAATCGCTTGAACGAAACAAAGGAAAAAGAAAAGCAGCTGCTGACGAATTAGGAATTTCAGAACGCACTTTATATAGAAAAATCAAACAATACGATTTATAATGAGATATTTAATAATCGCTTTTACTATTACCATTTCACTACTTGTAAATAGTTGCGGAATTTATAATTTTACAGGTGCAAAACCAGTGGATGCTAAAACTTTTCAGGTAAATTATTTTCAAAATAATGCTGAATTAATTGAACCTGGTATTGAAAGAACATTCACTTTAGAATTGCAAGACATCATTCAAAATCAAACCAACTTGAATTTAGTTTCACAAGGCGGTGAGTTATTATATGAAGGTGAAATTGTTGAGTATCGAATTACACCTATGACAGCTACTGCCGACCAAAGAGCAGCACAAAACAGGTTGACAATAGCTGTGATGGTTCGCTTTGTAAATAAAAACAAAGAAGATGATAATTTTGAAAAGCGTTTTTCTTTTTATTACGATTTTGACGCCAATCAACAATTAGTTGGTTCTCAACTTTCATCAGCATTAGATGTTATATTTGAACGAATTACTCAAGACGTCTTTAATGAATCTTTAGCTAAATGGTAAACAAATTTAAACTTTGAATATAAACGATTTAACATATCTTTTAAATAAGCCTGAAGCTACTAACGAGAAACAAACGATAGCTTTAGAAAATATTGTCTTGCAGTTTCCATACTTTCAGGCTGCACGTGCTTTACATTTAAAAGGATTGTACAATCAGGAAAGTTTTAGATATAATTATGAATTAAAAAAAACAGCAGCTTATACAACCGATAGAACTGTGCTGTTTGAATTTATAACTTCTGAAAACTTTGTTGCTATTCAACAAGATAAAATTGATGAAATACAAAAAGCTTTATTAAATATAGAAGTTCACCAAATAGAAGAGATTATAGTCTCATCAAAAACAGAAACTATTTCTGAAAAAGAAGAAAAAATAATCCCCGAATCTACAGAAGAAAAATTAGAAATTGGCAAACCGCTACCATTTACTCCAACAGAACGCCATTCGTTTCAAGAATGGCTACAATTGACAAAATTCACTCCAATAGAACGTGATTTTGAAAAAAATAAACCAGAAATTGATTCCGATAAACAAAAAAAAATAGATATAATCGATAAATTTATTGAAGCCAATCCAAAAATTGCTCCAGTAAAAGATATAACCAAAGCACCTGCAAATATTAATAAAAGCATGGAAGAACCAACACACTTAATGACAGAAACATTAGCAAAAGTGTATTTGGAACAAAAAAAATATAACAAAGCAATGCAAGCTTATGAAATATTAATTTTGAAATATCCAGAAAAAAGTAGTTTCTTTGCAGACCGAATAAATGAAATCAAAAATTTACAACAAAATAATAATTAATTATGGGATTTACAGGTTTTTTAATTGCGATAACAATTGTTTGTTTTTTATTAATCTTAGCTATTATGGTTCAAAACCCTAAAGGTGGAGGTTTATCTTCTTCATTTGGAGGTTCTCAACAATTAGGCGGTGTGCAAAAAACAACCGACTTTTTAGATAAAAGTACTTGGACGTTAGGAGGAATTTTAATTGCTCTAATTCTATTATCTAGTTTGAGCTTTAATGGTGGAAATGCAGCAACAGATTCTAAAATTTTAGGTCAAGACAATGCCGCTCCTGCAACAACTATTCCAACCACACCAGAAGCAAACAAACAAGCTCCTGCAGCAACTACTGCTCCAGTTGCTCAAGATTCTGCAAAATAAGAATTCATGAACAATATAAAAAAATGCCAGCCTGTCAGTGCTGGCATTTTTTATTTCAGCAAAAATGTCAGAAAATTCAATTGGCATAATTTCTGAATATTTTGAAAACGAAAAAATTAATCATTAAAAAATAAAAATATGTCATTAAACATTAAACCTATTTCAGACCGCGTTGTTATTGCGCCTTTAGCAGCAGAAACAACTACTGCTTCTGGAATTATTATTCCAGATACTGCGAAAGAAAAACCACAAAAAGGAACTGTTGTAGCCGTAGGAAATGGCAAAAAAGACTACACCATGACTGTAAAAATTGGAGATACAGTTTTATATGGTAAATATTCAGGAACTGAATTCAAATATGAAGGTAAAGACTACCTGATTATGAGAGAAGATGAGATTTATGCAATTCTTTAATCATAGATTAAACAACAACTGTTAAACATTTAAACAAAAAATTAAAATGGCAAAAGATATAAAATTCGATATTGAAGCTCGAGATGGTTTAAAACGTGGAGTTGATGCATTAGCAAATGCAGTAAAAGTAACTTTAGGACCAAAAGGAAGAAATGTAATAATTTCGAAATCGTTTGGAGGGCCAACAGTAACTAAAGATGGTGTTTCTGTAGCAAAAGAAATAGAATTACAAGATCCATTAGAAAATATGGGTGCTCAAATGGTAAAAGAAGTTGCTTCTAAAACCAATGATTTAGCGGGTGATGGAACAACAACTGCAACAGTTTTAGCACAAGCTATCGTTAAAGAAGGCTTGAAAAACGTAGCTGCTGGAGCAAACCCAATGGATTTAAAAAGAGGAATCGATAAAGCAGTAGAAACAATTGTTGCTGAATTAGGAAAACAATCGGTAGCTGTGGGTGATTCTTCTGAAAAAATTAAACAAGTAGCTTCTATATCAGCTAATAATGATGAAACTATTGGCGATTTAATCGCCGTAGCTTTTGGAAAAGTAGGAAAAGAAGGTGTTATTACTGTTGAAGAAGCAAAAGGTACTGATACTTATGTAGATGTTGTAGAAGGAATGCAGTTTGACAGAGGATATTTATCACCTTATTTCGTAACTGATGCTGACAAAATGGTTGCTGAATTAAGCAATCCATACGTTTTATTATACGATAAAAAAATATCTAACTTACAAGAATTATTACCAGTCTTAGAACCAGTAGCACAATCTGGAAGACCATTATTAATTATTGCAGAAGATGTTGATGGGCAAGCCTTAGCAACTTTAGTAGTTAATAAATTACGTGGTGGCTTAAAAATTGCTGCTGTAAAAGCTCCAGGTTTTGGAGACAGAAGAAAAGCAATGCTAGAAGATATTGCAATTTTAACTGGAGGAACTGTAATTGCTGAAGAAAGTGGTTATTCGTTAGAAAACACTACTCTAGACATGTTAGGAACTGCAGAAAACATTACGATTGACAAAGACAATACTACAATTGTAAATGGTTCTGGAGATGCTGAAAACATCAAAGCAAGAGTAAATCAAATCAAATCGCAAATAGAAACTACAACTTCTGATTATGATAGAGAAAAATTGCAAGAACGTTTGGCTAAATTAGCCGGTGGAGTTGCAGTTTTATATGTAGGAGCAGCTTCTGAAGTAGAAATGAAAGAGAAAAAAGACCGTGTAGATGACGCATTACATGCTACTCGCGCAGCTGTTGAAGAAGGAATTGTTGCTGGCGGTGGAGTTGCTTTAGTTAGAGCTAAAGCTGCTTTAGCAAACATTAAAGCAGAAAATGCAGATGAAGCAACTGGAATTCAAATTATTAATAAAGCGGTAGAATCACCATTGAGAACTATTGTTGAAAATGCTGGTGGTGAAGGTTCTGTCGTAATTGCAAAAATAACAGAAGGAACTGGAGATTTTGGTTTTAATGCAAAAACTGGAGAATATGTTCAAATGCTAGCTGCTGGAATCATCGATCCTAAAAAAGTAACTCGTGTAGCTCTGGAAAACGCTGCTTCAGTAGCAGGTATGATTTTAACTACTGAATGTGCTCTAATAGAGATCAAAGAAGAATCATCAAGTATGCCTATGGGCGGAGGAATGCCAGGAATGATGTAATTCAAAATATTTATGATAAAAAAATCCGATTAGAAATTCTAATCGGATTTTTTATTAAAAACTAAACTCAAAAACTACTTTCTAAAATCAAAATTTGTAATATAAGACAACCTAACAGTTGGATTACTTTCTTGTAAAGTGTTTGAAAAATTCCAAATATCCTGATGAATATAACTCAACTGAATCTGATGATTTTTGTTGAAATTATACCCAATTCCCCCAATTATTCTATTCTGATTTAAGAATGTTTTTCCAGCATTAGAGCCTAAATTCATAAAAACCTCATCTCCAAATAAAGCAAATAATTGTGTGGTTTCTGCTTTTTTTATCAAAGGATAATTAAACAGTAACATATATCGCATTCTATTTCGATATTCATAATGATCAATTGCAAGATTACCATTAGATTGAATTGCAGAAACGCCTACATAACGAAACTCATCTCTCAATCTATGCGAAACTTTCAAATCTCCACGAGTATGAACAAACGTTCCCTGAATCCAAAAATGATCTTCCGGAATTGCTATTTTATTTAATGATGGGCTCCCGTATGAATAAGTATTATAATGACTATAACCTAAACTACCCATAAAACTTTTTGTAAATTGATAATCTACCGAAGGTCTAACAAAATATTGCTGTTTTTCTGAAATCCCATTAGCATAGCGCATCGTTGCTTCAAAGGAAAAGGAAAATTTTTCAGTTATCTTATTTTTTCCAAAGTAATGAAACCAAATGTCATTATTAGTAGCTTTTTCTTGCCCAAACATAAAAGACGAACAAATCAGACTTAGCATTAATAATAACGCTAAGTCGCTTTTTTTATATATAGTATACATTCGAATTAAGCTAGTATATTTTTTCTAGAAGATTTTGGATGACTTGATAATGGTTTATGATTATCCAAACCAATTATTGTAACTGAACCACCATCAGGATGAGCTTCATAATCATGCTTAAAATGTTCTAAATTTTCCAAAACAGAATGATCTACTAATTTTGTTCTTTTCAAACAAATACTAACATGATGTCCTGGTGGAATTTCTTCTAATTTTCTTTTAATTCCTAAAAAATTTGAAAATATGGCAGCTTTATTAATCTCAACTTTATATTCATCCCCTTCAAAGGAAACCACTGTTGGTGCTTTAAAGAAAGAAGAAATTGGTGTGCCATTATACATATGAATAATCATTTTTAACAGCATTCCTACTGCAATACCAACTAATAAATCTTCAAATAATGTTACCAAAACGGTCACTGTAAAAATCAACAATTGTTCTTTACCGATATGAAGCATATGTATAAACTCATTTGGATGAGCTAATTTAATTCCTACACTAATTAACATAGCTGCTAATGCTGCATTAGGAATCATTTCTAACAAAGGTGCAGCTAACAACACGAAAAGTAAAACAAAAAATCCATGAAAAAAGTTAGCCCAACGTGTTTTTGCACCATTGTTTACATTTGAAGAACTACGGGCTACTTCAGAAATCATTGGCAATCCACCCAATAAACCAGCAAAAGTATTACCAATTCCTACAGCAATCAGATCTTTATTTGCGTTTGATTTTCTTTTGTATGGATCTAATAAATCAATTGCTTTAACAGTTAATAACGACTCTAAAGTTCCAACCAAAGCAAACATAATCACATACTTAATAAACAATCCTGTTTGATTAATTCCTGAAAAATCGGCATTAAGATTAATATTATCAATTAAACTCCCTATTTTAACTAAGGCATAAGGTGGTTCAGAATGTGCAAAATCCATAAATAATTCAGCTGGAATTGCAAAAAGCAACACGACTAATGGTGCAGGAATCATTTTTATATTTTTATTCTTAATATATGGCCAACCCAGCATTATAGTCAAACTCACTAGGCCAATTATGCTTGCTTTAGCATCTAAATTTATAATAAACTTTGGGATATGAACTAATAATTCAATTGGCCCCATTCCTTTTGCTAATGCAGGATTATCATTTAATAAAACAGGGATTTGCTTAGCAATGATAATGATTCCAATAGCAGCCAACATTCCATGAATAGTCGAAAGTGGAAAAAAATCTGCTAATTTTCCTAATTTAAAGATTCCGAATAAAATCTGGATAATTCCTGCAACAACCATAGCTCCGAGTGCCAATTTCCAACCAAGATTATTATCTCCTTGACCAAATTCAGCAACTGCACCGGCAACAATAACAATTAAACCCGCCGCTGGCCCTTTTATCGTTAACCTTGAGCCCATAAAAAAAGAAACTACAATACCGCCAATAATAGCAGTGATTAATCCCATTATTGGAGGAAACTCAGATGCTTTTGCTATTCCTAAACTTAGTGGCAATGCCAATAAAAACACGATAAAACCAGAAATAGCATCTGTTTTAAAATTTTCTTTTAAGCCTGCTAATCCATCAGCAGGTATATATTTTTTTATTTTTGAATTCATATTTTTATAAAATTTTAAGATGATTTATAAGGCAACTCATGATATGTTTTAACATGTGGCCCTAAAAATAAACGTGCATAAATTCGTATTCCTGCGATTCCAGAAACGATGAAACTTGAAGAAACAAAAAATGCTAAAAAAACTTGGTTACTACCGATATGACTAAAAATCAAATCTTCACCAATAAATGTTGTAGTAATTGGAAAACCAGTAATTCCTAATGTTGCCAATAAAAAGAAAAACGCAAATTTAGGATGCTCATAAATGTGTCCTAAATACTGATTGATTAAAATTCGCATTTCCATCTTTTTCAGTTTTAGTAAAGCCACATATCCTATAATTCCAGCAATTACAATTCCTGTTAAGTAAACTAAGATTTCACCAACACTAACCTTTTCATTAAAAACAATAGCTAGCGCAATCCAAAAATGATTTAACACAATTAAAATCCATGCTAAAAAAGGACTTTTTCGTTCTGAAAATGATTTAAAAACAAAAACTAATCCTATGAATGCAAATAGTTCTGGTAAAATAGAAATTAATTGTACTGGTAAATTCAATTTGAATTTATAAGCTAAAAAACCTAAAACATATAGTGGTACAAAGAAATAATACACTCGATTAATATTTAAAAAATCTAATGTTTTTCCTATTGTTTTTAATGGTTTCCATAAAATTAAATTTTGAAAACTCTCTAAGTTAAATTCTTTTAAAGCTAAAATGTACAATGTGTTTTCAATTTTCTTTGGAAATAAAAAAGTTGTTTTGTTTTCTTTTGGTTGAAAGTTATAAAACTGATCTCTAATTAAATAGCTCACAACGGAAGGTGAAACCAACAATTGATAGGTTCTTAAAAAGGCATTTCCTGCAAAATGAATCAAAGCTAGCGTTTCTAAACCAAGTGCTATTTCAATAAATATAATTCCAATTTGAGAAATAGAACTGTAAGCAACCTGACTTTTAACAGAAGATTGAACTCTAGCCATCAATGAAGCCGCTATACTAGTAATCAATCCCATTAAACCTATTGCAATTCGCATTGAAGTTTGGTGCTCCCAAAATGGATATGTTCTCAACATTAAGAAAACTCCTAAATGCACCGAAAGTGAACCATAAAAAATTGCACTTGAAGGTGTTGGTCCTTCCATAGCTCTTGGCAACCAAGATGAGAATGGAATTTGTGCTGATTTTGCAGCAGCAGCACAGGCCAAACTCAAGGCAATGAAAACACCAATTAACGAATGACTTTGCAAGTGTTCATTAACCAATCCATAGTTATTTAACTTCATGAATGTAATATTTTCATGAAATAAATGATGGCTTGCCCACATAGTTAGAATCAATCCTACATCACCTATCCTGTAAATTGAAAAAACTTTAAAAGCGTTTTTAACGGGTAAATAACGTTCTCTGTAAAAAGCTATTAATAGAAATGAAGAAATTCCGATGATTTCCCAACCAATAAAAAGAGTTTCAAAATTCCCAGATAATATGGCTAAATTATACCCAAAAAAGAAAAACAAAACCGTATTAAAAAATCGTTTGTATCCTTTTTCTCTATGCAAATAATAACGACTATAGGTTGTAATCATTGAGGTTAGTAAAGCACCCACAAATAAATAAACCGCAGAAATTTTATCAAAATAAAAATCAATAAAGAATTCATAATTTGCAGTTTTTAAAAAAGTAATCTCCTTTAAATTCAAATCAATAGCTCCCTGAAAAATCCATATAAAAATAAAAATTACTAAAGCTATTAATTGTATAAAAACAGTACCGAATGCGGTCCAAGAAATTAACTTTTCTTTCGCCTCAGGTATCAGTAAACTCATTATAAACCCCAACAGAGGTAATAATAAAAAATATTGAAGTATATCGTTCATCGTATTAAGCATTAGTTAGAATTCCTATCGGAAGATTTTCTTTTGTTTTTTCAAACAACTTAAGTTCATTTTTGATATAATGTGCCTCTTTTGAAACCGTTTTATATACTACAAACTCTTCACTATTAAAAACAAACATCTCTTTCGATTCTGGATGAATAGCTATTAATTTTACCCAATCATTCTTAAACCATTCATAAGTTGCTGGGTTTTTGCTTATCGCATATTTCACTTTATCTGGAAAATGTTCTGCTATAACTAACAACCTAACTGGATCATGAACTTCAATCATTTGACTTGGTAATCCTGGTCGTAAATCACCGTCGATTCCATTTGCAACGCCGATAAGTCCCATAACATTATGTGGTAATTTAGAACCTGCACCCAACTTTTGATTATCAACTCTAGAAAAATAATATTCTAAGTTTATTCCTCCGCCAACTGGTGCAATTGCTCCTAGAATAACGGCTAAATAATCTCCCGATTGATCAACTTTATAATCGAAAGAGTTTAAAAATGAACGTCTATCTAAAAATAATTGTTTTGACAAATTTCTTCTTCCTACAATACACATTGCGTTTGTTGCATGATTCAATTCAGGTCTTGGTTCAAATAATGAAAGTGACCGTTTTTTTACTTTTTCATGTACTATTTCAAGTGGCTCATTTGTATCTATTGTGTCAAAACGTCTTGAGCGCTCTTTTGCATTATTCTCTAAAGCTTTTGCGAATGTTATTACATTTTGATGGTGTAATGCTTTATTGGCTTCGCTTAATGTATCTTCATCATAAAAAGCAATTTCATCACGAGTTGTATCGTGTAAAGCAGGTAGAAACTGTGTAGAAACTGGAATATCAATACCTCTTAATTTCAACAATTCTCTTACTTTCATATGATTTGCTGCAAAAGAGGCTACTTTAGCATTTACCGAACTCGGTCTTCCACAACAAGCACCACAATCATAACCTGCATAGTGTGTATTGTTTATGCTTGTAGCTCCATGGCCAACCACGTAAACTATTGGTGAAAAATTTTCAACTAAGCCTATACTTTTTAACAACCCTTCTACTCGATCCGCCATTTCTTCTACAGAAAATCCAACTTGAAGATTTTCTTCTTTTTTATTTATATCAAAATTTTCGATAATCAATTTTGATTTTTTATGCAAATGTTTAAAAGAAGCCGTAGTAGCTGGTGACATCGAAGGCTTGAAAATATTCAAAAACAGCTTAAAAGCAGCAGAAAAACCTAATGTTTGACTAATTATCCAACCAAAAAAAAGTGAATGTGATTGTTTGTGATAATGCAAATCTGTTGCTTGCTTTTTCTTTCTGTACTCTTCTTTGATTAAATATTTTGGAGTTACCGGAGCTGGACATAACTTCGTATGAAATTTCCCGTTAACTGGTTGAAAATAAAACTCGAAATTGAAAAACGCAGGTGTTCCAAACGTTGCAGCATTATTATCAAAATGTTCTACATGTCTTCTAAAAGAACATTCTCTGTCATCCATACAAAATAATCCTTGAAAAGTTGGAACTTCTTCTGAATCATTTTCTTTAACATGTTGCACATTTGATAAAACTTGGTCGTAAAAACTCCATTCAAATGCTTGTTGCCACAAAGAAAGTACGTCAAAAAGTTCATTATATCTTACGGTTTCAAACAAATTGAACTCTTCTGGCCTAACTTTTAAACCAAGTGGAGACCAATTGCTATTAAATTTTTTATCTAAAGCATCAATCTCTAAAAGCAGTTCAAATCTGACTAATTCTTCAAAAGTAATCGTCTTTGTATCTAGTAAAGAAGTTGGATTAGACTCAATAGTTGCAATCATTCCGCTCCATCCAGGATGTGAAAATTGCTGATCAAAAAGATATTGTTCAAACAGCTCTTCTTTTCCAACAATAATTTCTAATAATTGGGTTATTGAAGCATTACTATTTAGTAATTCTTTAGCTCTTTTTGAAGTAAAAATTCCTTTAAAAGAATTGTTTTCAATTGCTTTAATTGATGCTAAAAATCCTTGATCATGAATCGGAAAATTCCACATTGCAATTCCTTGATCCAAGTAACTACACAATACACGAAATAGTATGCTATGAGTTGATTTTTCAAGATTAATTGCATACTCTTTTTTCCAGTGCGAGCGCAAACTTCCAATTCTTGGATTAATTGACTCATCGTAGTTTTGATGTATCAATTTTTCTTTCCATTGGTCTAAATTAGATTGTCCTTTAGATTCAATTAAAATCTTATCTAAAACCTTTTCATTAATTTCAGAATTAGCATATCGTTGTCTAAAATCTTCTAAAGAAAGATAGGTTTTATAACCAAAAATTGTAGTAGCTTCTCGTAAAGCTTCATGAAAATTTTTATCCTGAAAAGCATGCAAAGTATTATGATGCACAAAATCTTTCAACGGATTTTGCGCTGGTAAAAAATGAGTTAAGTGATGAAGAACTGTATGTTCATCAAAACTCCCGTTATGTGTTTTCATTTTTAAATGAAATTGAATTAATACTTAATTTATTATTTCAAGAATTACTTGAAATTATTAAAATAACATTGTATTAAGACAGGTGAAACTTCCAATTACAGAATAAATCATATAACGGAATAGTTTCTTTTGTAGAAAAATAAGGCTTATAAAAAAGTTTTGATTGATTCTCAATATTTAAAAACCCAACAAAACAAGTTGTAAATTCTGAATTATACCACTCTAATTCGACTTCAAATTCTGGTTCTAATTCTGTAATTACAAAGTCATTTTCTGCAACTTCTGTGGTAATAAAATGCGAAAACTCTTTTGCCGAATTTCCTTTTATAGCTATTTTATTATCAGAAGATAATGTTTCTTTTTTAATGTTTGGAACAGCACCAATAGCCCACATCGATAATGTGAGTAATGGGAATAAAAACATAAACTTCTTCAACTTGCTCAAAATGTATTGCCTTTTTACCTAAAAGTAAGACAAAAGTAATGGATTAATTCTTGTGGAAATATTTTTTTAAGATTAATTTATAAAAAAATCCCGAAAATAAGCTTTCGGGATTTTCTTAAATTATAATCGTTCATAGTTACAACAACTATGAAGTTTATCATAATCTTCATCTTTTGCTTTAATAATTTCGGTGTCATGTCCTACTTTTGCAATTGCTTTTGCTACATCTTCGACAGAACATTTAGTTTCATCAATTATTAAATGAATATCTTGGTGATCGGCATGCCAGTCTGCACTTTTTACTCCTTTTACAGAAAAAGCTGCTTTTTCAATACGCTTTTCACACATTTCACAATTTCCCGCTACTTTAATTTCGGCTTTTTTGTTTTTACTCTTTTTCTCTTGAGCCACTGCTGAAATTGAGAAAAAAGCTACTAGAACTGCTATTATAATATTTTTCATATTAAGGTGTTTTTGAGTTAATTATTTAATTTTAAATCGTAATCCTGCGTAGTACATAGCCCCAAATGTTGGTCCATATATCATACTACTATCAAAATATGAGCCAAACGGACTCTCATTCTGAACTATACCGTTATTTTGTTTATAATTACCAATATTTTCGCCTCCAATATACATTTCAAATGTACTTGAAAAAGTACGAGTAATTTGAGCATTCATAACAGCAAATGCTGGTGCATAATCAGCTAATTGATATATTGTGGGGTTCATAGTTGTATCTGGTAAACGTTGTTCACCTAACCAATTGTATGTAAAATCAAATTTCCATTGCTGTCCTTTATCTTTGATATGTGTTTCAAATGATAAATTTCCAAAAAATCGATGTTTTGCTTGTAATGCTTTTTGTAATTGTCCCGTCGAGTATTGGGTTTGAACATCATAATACTTATAGGCCGTTTTGAAATTCAAATGCTTAATTAACTCAATACTAAACTCTGCTTGAAACGAATTAGCAAAACTTTTACCATCTAAATTATAAAATAAAACTTGCTGTGCATTTGCATCAATATCAACCACTGCTTGATTTTGAAAGTCAGTAACGTAATAATCTAATATTACTTCAGAGCTCATTCCTAAAAGTTTGAATTTTTGAATAAAACTTAATCCATAATTCCAAGCAATTTCTGGATTTAAGCCGTATAATTTCCCATCAGAATTAAGTATTGAAAAATCTCTTGAAGAAGCAAAAAGTTGTTGATTTTCAGCAAAAATATTAGCGGCGCGTTTTCCTCTTCCGATAGAAGCTCTAATCACAGCTTGTTCCCATGGATTATATCTAATGTGCAACCTTGGTGTTACAAAAGTTCCCAGTCTGTTATGATGATCAGCCCTAGCTCCTGCTACCAAACTAAAATTGTTTAAATTGTCAAAAGTATATTCAAAAAAGGCACCAATTGAATTATCAATTCGAGAAAAATCTTGATTAAAATTCACATTTACTACTTCATCATATTTATCATAAGCAAAATTGATCCCTGTTGTAAATTTATTCTTTGTATTTGATATAATTGAATTGAATAAAAGATTTGAATAGAAACTCTTTTGATGAATATTATATTGGTTTAACCCAAAATATGATTCTTGTTTGTGTGCTTGAAATGAATTTTGAAAACCAAAACTTTGATAAGGCATTTCGGGAAAAACATAACCGGTTTTATTTGATATCTCAATTTTTTCAGTATTTACTTCACTTCCCCAAGCATTTGTGGTTAATTTATCAGTATCTGGATTAAAATCGACTTCTCCGGCTTGCTTTTCATCATTCATATAACGCAAGTTTAAAAAACTAACCCATCCGTTCTCGGCATCATTATATTGCCAACGATTCAAAATATTTACTTGTTTGCCAATTGGGTTGTCTAAAAAACCATCATCATTCATATCGTTTCTACTTTGTCTTGTATTTCCGTGAAGGAATAAAGTAGCACTCAATTTATCTGAATATTTATGGTTGAAATGTGTATTTAATTCATATCTACTATCTTGAGAACCATAAACATTTAAGAAAAAAGGAATGTCGTTAACTGGTTTTAATACTTCATAATTAATTTGTCCAGAAATACTTTCGTAACCATTAATAACACTTCCTGCACCTTTGGTAATTTGGATACTTTCTACCCAAGTACCTGGTACAAAAGACAATCCATATGCCTGAGAAGCTCCACGAACAGAAGGAATATTTTCTTCCGCAATTAAAATATATGGACTGGTCAAGCCCAACATTTTAATTTGTTTATTTCCGGTAACTGCATCCGAAAAATTTACATCTATAGATGGATTTGTACTAAAACTTTCAGACAGATTACAACAAGCCGCTTTTAACAACTCTTTTTGACCCATTGTTTGAACATTAGTTACTTTATAAAGTGAATGTTCGGTACTTCGTTTAGTTTTTGAAATAGTAACTTCTTTAAGATTATTTACTTCTTTAAGAATAATTGTAAGGTTTTCTGTGGATGAAACTTCGATTTTTTGTGTTTCAAAACCTTCATAACTAATTTCTAAAACAGAAAATTCAGTAGATTTTTCAATTGAAAAATTACCTTTTTCATCAGTTGTAGTTCCTGATGTTGAGTTTTGCCAAATGATATTTGCTCCTAATAATGGTTGTTTTTTTTCGTCTACAACTATTCCTTTAATTATTTCTTGAGCGGAAGCTACTGAAGAGATAAAGAATAGCAATAACGCTATTTTTTTAAACATAATACTATTGTTTATTGTTAAAATTCAGTGATTTACAGAATAAAAAACAATAAACTTATGCGTAAAAAATTAGTTGACAATACAGTTCATAGAGTGGTGGTGCGTGAGAATCGCAATAAAAATCTACGGCTGATGCATGTGAAATGTTTTTTCCGGTTGAAAAAAAATGTGGTTTCCAATTAGATACCAAGATTGAAGCGTCTAAATCTAATTGAAAGGTTTTTACCAATATATCATCGGTTTTCTTTTCGACTTTTATTACTTTATTAGAACAACAAGAATCATGAGAAGTAGCTTTTGCACAACAAGAAGTAGTTTTTTCAACACAAGGCTCTTCTTTTTGATATTGGAAAGAAATGGATGCAATTTCATCTTTACAATAATGCACAGAAAAACTCAAACCTAAATTGGCAAGCAAAATAAGTGAAGCTAATACAATACTTATGTGTTTTCTAAAATTCATCATGGCAAAAGTAGGAAATCAAAAAGTATTTTTTATAAAAAAAAATCTAAATTTCTATTATTTGACCTAAAAATGGTGCTTGACTATCAAAACCATAGCGTTCTTTTACTTTTAATCGCAACTCATCAGCGGCTTCATTTTCACCATGAACTAAGAAAACTTTTTTTTGTTTTATTGACAAATCAGATAGCCAATTCAATAAATCATTTTGGTCTCCATGTGCAGACAAGCTTTCAATTAAAAGAATATTTGCCAAAACTGGATAATATTTTCCATAAATCTTAATTTCGGGAGCACCTTCTAATAATTTTCTACCACGAGTTCCTTCCGCTTGATAACCTACTAGAGTTACCGAAGTTTCAGGTTTATCTATTAAGTGTTCTAAATAAGATAAAACTCTTCCTCCAGTAATCATTCCACTTGCTGCAATAACTACTTTTGGCCGTTTATCATATACTGCATTCATACTGTCTTGAAAATCGGAAATTAAAGTAAATATTTTACACATTTCATCACATTCTTCAATCGAAAGTTTATGCCATAGGCTATTGTCTTTAAAAACATCTAAAACACTAATTCCCATT
Organism: Flavobacterium sp.; assembly: GCF_035299005.1. Taxonomy (GTDB): domain Bacteria; phylum Bacteroidota; class Bacteroidia; order Flavobacteriales; family Flavobacteriaceae; genus Flavobacterium. The sequence continues at coordinate 153,699 of NZ_DATGXL010000001.1, read as the reverse complement.
GGAGTGTCGATTATATATGGAATATTAGGAATCCTATCCTCCTTTTTAAGCTGCCAAATCAAATACATCATCGTTTGCACTCTTTCCACAGCAAAACTTGGAATTACGACAGTTCCGCCTTTGTTAAAAGTGTTATTAATAATGGTTTCTAATTCAAATAATGAATCTGTTTGAGGATGTAGTCTATTACCATATGTGCTTTCTAAAAAAATATAATCTGCTTTTTGAGGTCTTTGGGGAGGAAACATCAATACATCATCATCTTGACCAAGATCTCCAGAAAAAATTAATATTTTTCCATCAATATGCAACTCTATCGAGCAAGCTCCTAAAATATGACCTGCATAAAAGAATTTAAAAAAAACACTATCATTTAATTGAATTTCTAAATCTCTTTCAACCACTCTAAACTTTGGAATTACAGCATCTACATCTTCAGTTGTGTATAAAGGCTCTGCTGGCATATGTTTAGAGTACTGTTCTTCATTAGCTTTTTTAGCTTCCTCCTCTTGAATTTTTGCACTATCATATAAAATCAATCTTGAAATTTCTTTTGTAGGTCGAGTGCAGAAAATTTTACCTTCAAAACCTTCAGCAACAAGCCTTGGCAACCAACCACAATGATCTAAATGTCCGTGTGTTAATAGTACATAATCTATTGTTTCAGGCAGAATAGCTAATGGTTCACGATTTAACTCACGTAATGATTTTATTCCTTGAAACATTCCGCAATCAATTAAAATTCGAAGATTGTTAAACTCTATTAATGTTTTTGAACCCGTTACAGTTCCTGCACCTCCTAAAAAATGAATTTTCATAATTTTCTATTTTGCGATTAGTTGATTTGCTTCTTTTAAAATGTTTTTAATCCGGTTATGACTTAGCTCTATTTTATTTAAAATAGACGAATTAGCAACCAAATCTTTTACCGTAATACAATCTAAAATTAATAATTTATCTTTCTCCGTTTGTGTCAATGTAGTTAAGCATGTAATTGGATAAACAGCGTATAAATCGATGATTTCTTTTATTCCTTTTTTTGGAGGATAATCCCAACTCAACATTTTTAATCCAGAACATTCACCAAACTGAATAGCGTCAGTAGTAAAACGATTATTGGTAACAATTATGCAGTCCGATATAGTTTCATTAGTCAAAAACAAATGATGTTTTCTATTCTTTACATCATTAAATCTTGACAAAATATACATTGGAACTTTTACATCCGTTTTTGCATCTTGACCAGAATGAAACTTACATTCAATCATAGAAATTGTATACTCTTTTTTTAGTAAAACATCTATTTCGTGTGAGATACAATTACCATTCAAAGAAACATTAGTTCTGGTCTGAAATTTTTGTTCTTGATATATTTTAGCGATAAATTTTTCAAAGAAAAACCCAGCAGGTCCGAGTGCCATCAAAGCTGCTCTAAGATTATAACGAGCTGCGTGCGCATTAGAGATACTTTTTAGTAATTGATATGCTAATTTGTATATTTTTTTTGAAGCTATTCCTTCATATAATTCACTTTCAATTTTTTTTACGATAGCTTCGGCCACAGCTTTATCTGCACCAGATTTTCGGAGGGAATTAATTAGTTTTTGCTCGTCATAATGAACCAATTCACCAGAATACTTTGTAACTTTCATAATCAATAGATTATTACATAAAGATACAAAAAATTAGCGAACCATTTGCTGATAATAAAAAGCAGGAATAAAAAGCACTAAAAAAAGAGGCTGTATTAAAAAACGTCTCAAATAAAACAACACAAGATAATCAGGCTGTTTAGAAAAATGCAGTACACCAAAAAAAAGAAGCATCAATATGACAAACAAAACCACAAACAGTAAAGCAGAAAACTTTACTAGTTGTAATTGTTTAAATAACAAATAAATAATTCCTAGCGAAAGGATAGTATTCAACACATATCTAAAGAAAAGGCCTAAAAATAATTTTACAGTATTAAAACTTGGTAATGGCTTATTTTGATAATCATATTTAAAAAATTGCAAAAATGGATCGTAAAAAAGTTGGTTTTCAAAAGCACGAACAAACACCAATCCTAAAATGGCTAAAAAAAGTAGCAAAACGCGTTTTCTATCTTTACGAATTTCTTTTAGCATAGCCCGAAAATTTGGTTACCCACAAAATCCATAATAAAAAAACGACTCCGTATATAAATAATGGAAAAATAGTTCCATGCAAAATTTCCTCATATTCAGGGTAATAATATAACGCGAAAGAGAGCAATGCTATTCGAATAATATTTAAAATATGTATTAAGATGATTCCAAAAATAATATATAATCCTGTTTTTTTCCATTGAGTCGAAAAGGCAAAAATAAATGCCGCAAACAAAATCATTACACTAATTGCATTACATCCCTCAATAACACGAGCAACATATTTGTTGTTATAAAAAATCTTAATTGATGGTTCAAATTCATGACGAAATGATTTTGTATTTTCTACAAATACACCCATTAATTTTTCTGTCTGATTTGCAACAACTTGGGTAAAAGAATCAACCTCATTTTTGGTTACATCATATTGATTTAAATACATTTTATAAACAAATGTAAAAACCACATAAAAAAGGAGAAACTTTAATAAAAAAGTAAAGAAAGGTCTATATTGAGAAAAATTATTTTTCAAATCTTGTATTTTTAACAAAAATATAGATTTTTTAATACGAAGGAATAAATACTTTTGTAAAAAAATAAAAAATGCCTTTTGAAAATTTAAAACCATTAGTTTCTGCAATTGTTTCTGAAGAAAACACAACTAGAGACGAAAAACTTTTATCTATTTGTCAATTATTAACCGATTCCATTGAATACTACAATTGGGTTGGTTATTATTTTGCAAATCATGAAAATCAAACACTACATTTAGGCCCATATGTTGGAGCAGAAACAGATCACGCTGTAATTCCTTTTGGAAAAGGAATTTGTGGACAAGTAGCTGTTTCTAATAATAACTTTGTTGTTCCTGATGTAGCAGCACAAGACAACTACATTGCTTGTAGTTTTACAGTAAAATCGGAAATTGTTGTACCTCTTTTTGTAAACGGAATTAACATCGGACAAATCGACATTGATTCACATGTTTTAAATCCATTTACTGAATTGGACGAAAGATTTTTAGAATTTGTCAATCTTGAAGTTTCTAAATTATTTTAGCGAAACAACAACATCTCAACCTTAATTTAATATATTTGTCTGATTTTTAACATAAATAGACTAATTCATCTTATGCCATTCAACGTCCCAAGTTTAGAACTTCCTTTTTTTGCCAACTTACTTATACTGTTAGTTTTAGCAAGACTTTTTGGCGAAATAATGGAACGTTTTAAACAACCAGCAATGATTGGTGAAATACTGGCTGGTGTTTTACTTGGACCAACTGTCTTAAATTTTATCCACCGAACCGAAGAATTAAAAGTTATCTCCGAACTAGGTGTATTTTTATTGGTAATTATAGCTGGATTAGAAATTCATTTAGATGAAATTGTCAAATCAATGAAAGGTAGAAATATAGTTATTTCAATATCTGCCTTTTTCATACCTATAGTTTTAGGTTATTTAGTCGGTAGTTATTTTGGGCAAGATGTTATGTCAACTATTTTCATAGGACTTTGCGTTGCTATCACAGCACTACCTGTTAGTATTCGAATTCTAATGGATTTAGGAAAACTAAATTCTCCTGTAGGCCAAAAAATTATTTCTGTAGCTATCTTTGATGATGTGATTGCTTTGACAATTTTGGGAATTTTATTAGACATCAAAGATGTTGAACCTACTTTTGCAAACATTACTCAAGCTACGATTTTTACAGTTTTAAAATTAACTTTCTTTTTACTAATAATTATTTTAACTTATAAAATGATTCAGAAATTAGCTCAAAAAGAGAATTTTATAGAAAACCAGTTAAATAATATCTTAAGTTTTTTAAAAGGAAAAGAATCCTTATTTGCGGTATTTTTTGTTTTTATTCTAATTTTTGCAACTATTACAGAAAGCATTGGACTACACTTCATCATTGGTGCATTCTTTGCTTCCATGCTGATTTCAAAAGAATTGGTTGGAGAAAAACATTTAGAAACATTTCACAATACTACTAACAGTATGGCAATGGGGTTTTTGGCACCAATCTTTTTTGCTGGAATAGGATTAGAATTTCAATTTTCGTCTATTCAAAATTATCCGTTATTATTAGCAATAATTGCAGTATCCTTTCTGTCAAAAATTATCGGAGGATATATTGGAGGTCGATTTGCCCGTTTAAATCATAAAGTTTCTTTAGCCTTAGGAATTGGATTAAACGCAAGAGGAATCATGGAATTAGTAATTGCAAACATAGCTTACAAAGCAGGAATTATCAATACCGAAATTTTTTCAATGCTTGTAATTATGGGCCTTATTACAACACTATCAACACCATTCTTACTAAAAAGAGCATTTAAATCTATTGATAAAGTTGCTTAATTATTAAAATTAGAAAAATAATTTATAATTTATAATTCATAATTCACAATTATTGTTACCTTTGCATCCGAATTGCAACCATACAATTCATACATAAAAATCATTTAAAATAATATTGGCATGTACTTGACAAAAGAAACTAAAGCTGAAATCTTCGCTAAACACGGAGGAAAAGCTGAGAACACTGGATCTGCTGAAGGGCAAATCGCATTATTTACATTTAGAATTTCTCACTTAACTGAGCACTTGAAAAAAAATCGTCATGATTTCAACACTGAGCGTTCGTTAGTGCTTTTAGTAGGTAAAAGAAGAAGTCTTCTTGACTACTTAAAAAAGAAAGATATCAACAGATATCGTGAAATTATTAAAGAATTGAATATTAGAAAATAATCAACTAAAGGGGCTTCGTGCCCCTTTTTGTTTTATTTATATTGACAGAAAAAGTTTGGTTTTTCATTGGGTTACAAACAACTACACACACAACAACAACACAACTGACCCTTTGTTTAATTTAGAATTAAAAATTTATGATTCCAAAAGTATTCCAAGAAGTTATCGATTTAGGTGACGGAAGAAGCATCACTATCGAAACTGGAAAATTAGCCAAACAAGCAGATGGATCTGTTGTTGTTCGTATGGGCGATGCCATGTTATTAGCAACAGCAGTATCTGCAAGAACATCAAATCCTGGTGTTGATTTTTTACCTTTAACGGTTGATTATCGCGAAAAATTTGCAGCAGCAGGTCGTTTTCCTGGTGGTTTCTTCAAAAGAGAAGCACGTCCAAGTGACAGCGAAGTATTAACCATGAGATTAGTAGACCGTGTATTGCGTCCACTTTTCCCAGATGATTACCATGCTGAAACACAAGTAATGATTCAATTAATGAGTCACGACGAAAACGTTATGCCAGATGCATTAGCTGGATTAGCTGCTTCTGCAGCATTAGCGGTTTCAGACATTCCTTTTTATAACTTAATTTCCGAAGTTCGTGTTGCACGTATTGATGGAAAATTTGTTATCAACCCAAGTAGAGAAGAATTAGAGCAATCAGACATCGACATGATGATTGGAGCTTCTATGGATTCTGTGGCTATGGTTGAAGGAGAAATGAAAGAAATTTCAGAAGCAGAAATGGTAGAAGCTATCAAATTTGCTCACGAAGCTATCAAAATTCAAATTCAAGCACAAGAGCGTTTAAGAACAGCTATTGGCTCTCCTGCTTACAGAGAATATGAAGGTGAAAAAGAAGATGAAGCTATTTACAAAAAAGTAAAAGAAGCTGCATACGACAAATGTTATGCAATTGCTCAAGAAGCTTCTGGAAAAAGTGAAAGAGGCGAAAAATTTGCTGCTGTAAAAGAAGAAGTAAAAGCTTTATTTACAGAAGAAGAATTAGCTGAAAACGGAGATTTAGTAGGAAAATATTTCTACAAAACTAACAAAGAAGCTGTTCGAAATGTAATCTTAGAAAAAGGTTTACGTTTAGATGGAAGAAAAACAACTGAAATCAGACCAATTTGGTGTGAAACTGATTATTTACCTTCTGTTCACGGCTCATCTTTATTTACACGTGGAGAAACTCAAGCTTTAGCGACAGTTACTTTAGGAACTTCAAGAGAAGCTAACCAAATAGATTCCCCATCTGAACAAGGTGAAGAAAAATTCTATTTACATTATAACTTCCCTCCTTTCTCAACTGGTGAAGCAAAACCTTTAAGAGGAACTTCAAGAAGAGAAGTAGGTCACGGAAACTTAGCACAACGCGCTTTAAAAAATATGATTCCTGCAGATTGTCCTTATACAATTCGTGTAGTTTCTGAAGTATTAGAATCGAATGGTTCTTCTTCAATGGCTACAGTTTGTGCGGGTACAATGGCGTTAATGGATGCTGGAGTTCAAATGGTAAAACCAGTTTCTGGTATTGCTATGGGATTAATTACTGACGGTGAAAAATTTGCGGTATTGTCTGATATTTTAGGAGATGAAGATCACTTAGGAGATATGGACTTTAAAGTAACTGGAACTGCTGACGGTATTACAGCATGTCAGATGGACATCAAAATTGATGGTTTACGTTATGATATCATGGAACAGGCATTAGGTCAAGCGCGTGAAGGTCGTATGCATATTTTAGGAAAAATTACTGAAACTATTGCAACTCCTAGAGCAGAAGTAAAACCAAAAGCACCAAAAATCATTACAAGAACTATTCCTGGAGCTTTCATTGGAGCCCTAATTGGTCCTGGTGGAAAAGTAATTCAAGAATTACAAAAAGCAACTGGAACTACAATAGTAATCAACGAAGTAGATGAGCAAGGTGTTGTTGAAATTTTAGGAACAAGTCCAGAAGGAATTGCAACTGTTTTAGCTAAAATTGACTCTATCATCTTTAAACCAGTAATGGGAGAAGCTTACGAAGTAAAAGTAATTAAAATGTTAGATTTTGGCGCAGTTGTAGAATACACGCAAGCACCAGGAAACGAAGTATTATTACACGTATCTGAATTAGCTTGGGAAAGAACCGAAAATGTTACTGATGTTGTAAACATGGGAGATGTGTTTATGGTAAAATACTTAGGTGTTGACCCAAAAACCCGTAAAGAAAAAGTATCAAGAAAAGCACTTTTACCAAGACCTCCAAGAGAAGAAAAACCAATTGAAAAAAAGGACAAACCACAAGGTTAATACTTTAATTATTAGTTCATATAAAAGCCCCCCAATTCAATTATGAATTGGGGGTTTTAATTTTAATACCAACTAAAAATTCCAACTCCCCGACAATCCAAAATTAATTGAAGAACCACCAAAATTCTTTTCAACTTTGGTGTTAAACAAATCATAAGGAGCATATTGATAATTGCAGTGCAAACCAAAACCATATAATATTATTTTTAGTCCTTGGCTAAATCCTATTGTATTCAAAGCAGGTTTTAAATCTAAATCTTCATAAACTTCATTTTCAGGCTTTGAGTAATAAAGATACTTCCAACCAATTCCTGTATTTGTTTCGATATGGAAATTTTCATTCTTTGATTGAATTAAAAATCGAGTATAACGAAACCCTAAGAAAAAAGCAGATTTACTACCATCTAATTGAATATTTTCATCCCCAACTTTATAATCAACATTGTTTCCTTTCACAATTCCACTTAATTCAGCACCAAAATCAATAAACTGGCGTTTTGCTATTTTAGTACGCATATAATAAGCAGTTGTAACTGAACTCTCATATTTATCAGCTAAATCACCAATTGGTTTACCATAACTAACTTCAATTATATTTCTTTTAAAAATATCAATTTTTGGAAAAACAATGGTATCTTGAGCGCAAATAGAACCACTCATAAAAAATAAAACTAATAACTTATTCATCTTTTAAAATTTTAAATCTATAATCAAATCTCGAACTATGACCACCCCCAAAAACAAACAGCATTCCCTCATTTACATTATGTTCTTCAAATATAACCTCATTATCATTTGACAAATAAACCGAGTATTTTGTCATTTGCTTACTCATAAAAAGTATTGGAAAAGTAATTGTCTCATAATTAGTATAAAAAACAAACCTCTTATTATATTGCTTCCCATAAAATTTTAAGACATATTGCTTCTGCAATTTGTCTTTAAATTTCAAATACAATTCTTTCTGATTAATTTCAAGATGAATTGGTTTTGAAAAATCAATATCATTTTTATTTGAAAAATCTTTTATAAAACTCCGTGTAACTATCCTATTGTCATATTGTGTAGTAATTGTATCCAATTTGTCATAAAATCGAACCGATAATGATTTTGGGAATCTTATAAATTCCTCTTTATTAATTTGATTTTGCACACTACAAGATGTCAAAAAAAACAAAAAAAAGAAACGCCATTTCCGCTTGAAATATTGGTTCACCAACGTCGAATATCTTTGTAAATCCATTAAACAAAATGAATTTAAAATTTCACCATTAATTTTTTTCATATCAAATACTATTAATTAGTTAAGAAAGAGCATCAAAATTCTGATGTTTTTCACAAAATAAATTACGAAAAATAATTTATTATATATTTGTAATTGTGAAAATCGCAAACATGAAAAACCAAGAAATACTATTAAAAAGCATTCGTCAAAAAATTGGCGACAACTCATTAATTGAAAAGATATCCATAATTCTCGGAATTAGTTATGATGCTGCTCATAGAAGAACTTCAGGAAAATCAAAATTCAGCATTGATGAAACCATACAATTATGTAATACATTTCAAATTTCTATGGACCAGCTTTTTTTACAGTCCAATAAATACATTTTAGAAAAAACAGACACAATAAAAAACACATCAGACTTTAAAGCATATTTAAAAAAAACAACTGAATTATTACATTCTTACACTGAAACAAATTCAACAGCTTATTATTCGGCAAAAGATATTCCATTACATTATACAATTGGAGGAACATTATTATCAAAATTCAAACTATTTGTTTGGCTAACCATATTAAATTCTGAAACAAATACTTCATTTGAGAATTTCAAAATAGATATTAGTTTATTAGAAGAAACATCAACGTTAATCCATATTTTTAACCAAGTTAAAAGAATAGAAATATGGAACGATACCACAATAAACAGTTCATTACAACAATTAATGTATTTCTACGAATCAGGATTGATTTCATATAATAATACTTGCGAAGTATTAGTTGATATTACTAATTGCATTCAAAAAGTGGAATCGAACACCCTTAACAATCATAACTTTGAACTTTTTTATAACGAATTACTATTACTAAACAATACCGTTTTATTTACAAATTCTCAACAAGCACATTTTTTTATTCCTCACAATATGTTAAGTTATTATGTATCAATAGATAAAAAAACTTGCTTAGAAGAACAGGCTTACATTAATCAGCAGATAAAAAATTCTAAATCACTAACAAATTCAGGAATTAAGGAACAAAAAATCTTCTTCAATAGAATGTACCAAAAGATAGATTTTTATCAAAAAAAAATTGACAATTATATTTTAGAATAATTTTTTTTAATTTTTTGTAACTTTTTTAAAACTTCCAACGTATAATAATCAGAACTTTTAAAAAGTAAGGAGAAAATTAAATGAGACAACTTAAAATCACCAAGCAGGTTACTAATCGTGAAACTGCTTCTTTAGACAAATATTTACAAGAAATTGGAAAAGTTGACCTTATAACTGCTGACGAAGAAGTAGAATTAGCACAGCGAATTAAAGCTGGTGATCAAAGAGCTTTAGAAAAATTAACAAAAGCTAATTTACGTTTCGTAGTTTCAGTAGCAAAACAATATCAAAATCAAGGACTTACCCTTCCAGATTTAATTAATGAAGGGAATTTAGGATTAATAAAAGCTGCACAGCGTTTTGACGAAACTCGTGGATTCAAATTCATTTCATATGCTGTATGGTGGATTCGTCAATCAATTTTACAAGCTTTAGCTGAACAATCTCGTATTGTACGTTTACCGTTGAATAAAATTGGTTCTATCAATAAAATCAACAAAATGTACGCTTTATTAGAACAATCTCAAGAGCGTGCTCCTTCTGCAGAAGAAATTGCAAAAGAATTAGACATGACTGTTAATGATGTAAAAGAGTCAATGAAAAACTCTGGTCGTCATTTATCAATGGATGCGCCTTTAGTTGAAGGGGAAGATTCTAACTTATATGACGTTTTACGTTCAGGTGAATCTCCAAATCCAGATAGAGAATTAATTCATGAATCGTTACAAACAGAAATTGAAAGAGCATTGGAAACATTAACACCAAGAGAAGCAGATGTAGTTCGTTTGTATTTTGGTTTAGGTGACCAACACCCTATGACTTTAGAAGAAATCGGAGAAACATTTGATTTAACTCGCGAGCGTGTACGTCAAATTAAAGAAAAAGCAATTAGAAGATTAAAGCACACTTCAAGAAGTAAAATATTGAAAACATATTTAGGATAGTTCCTAATAAACAATAACAACAGTCTAAGACTGTTCGTTTTTTGATTGATGATTGAAACTCCGGCTGATTACCGGAGTTTTATTTTTAAGACTAATCTGAAAGGAGAAATAGTACTGAATAAAATCTTTTAATCTACTAAATTTTTAAACTAGTAAACTAAAAACTATCTTTGTACGCAACAACACACACTATTACTGTTTATGAAAAATACACTTATTGCACCGTCAGTTCTTGCAGCCGACTTTGCTAATTTACAACGTGACATTGAAATGATTAATGCTAGTGAAGCCGATTGGTTTCATATAGATATTATGGATGGCGTTTTTGTTCCAAACATTTCTTTTGGAATGCCTGTTTTGGATGCTATCAAGAAACATGCAAAAAAAACCATAGATGTTCACTTAATGATTGTTGACCCTAACAGGTACATTACAACATTCAAAAAATTGGGAGCTGATGTTTTGACAGTTCATTACGAAGCTTGCACCCATTTACACAGAACACTCCAAGCTATTAAAGCAGAAGGAATGAAAGCGGGAGTTGCCTTAAATCCTCATACTAATGTGGATGTACTAGAAGATATTATTCAAGATATTGATTTAGTTTGTATTATGAGTGTAAATCCTGGCTTTGGAGGTCAATCATTCATAGAAAACACTTATTCAAAAGTAGAAAAACTAAAAGCTTTAATTAACCGAAAAAAAACTTCAACTTTAATAGAAATTGATGGTGGTGTGACCAATAAAAATGCAAAACAGTTAGTTGATGCTGGCGCTGATGTATTAGTTGCAGGAAGTTTTGTTTTTGGAGCTCAAAATCCAATTGCTACAATTGCTGACTTAAAACAAATTACAAGGTAATAAATAAAATCTGACAGGTTTAAAACCTGTCAGATTTATTAATATTGATTGATTAAGTATTTGATTAAATCGGTAGTAGTTACTATTCCTACTAATAAATCTCCCTCACACACTGGTAAAGCATGAAATTCTTTTGAAGCTAAAATTTCAGCCGCTTCTTTTATAGTAGTTTCTGGTGCAATAGAAATTAGTTTTTTTGCCATTACTTGTTCTACTGTAAACATGTTATAAACTGTTGTATCTACAACATCGTCATCGTCATCTATAGCATCCGCAAAAGAAATTCTTAGCAAATCTGTATAACTTAACATACCCACAATTTTATTTCCGCCTACCACTGGAATGTGTCTTATATGGTGTTTTTTAAACAACATTTCGGCTTTTGTTAAATCATCAGAAAGATTTAATTTAACAACATTTTTGGTCATTATGGTTGACACTGGAACTGACTTTTTCATGATTTATACATTTTACTGACATAAAGTTACTCATTAAAACGGCTCAAAAACATGATAGATATCAGTAATTTACTGAATTGTAGTAATAAAATAATTTTCGTTAAAATTAATCATATGCTTAACTTTTGTATATATAGTTGGAAATTTTGTCTTGAACTCATGTGGTGATTCAAAAAAATATTCCAACAAAACAGCTACAAACTCAAACTGATTTTCATAAGCATAATCACGAAGAAATCCAGAATTAATCAAATGTTCTCTCATTTGTGGATTAGAAACTACTCGAAACAAATTTTGCAATGACTCATTAAATAATACAGATGTTACTTTATCACTTTTTGTAGCATGAATATGAAATGCATGAGTAAACTCGTGCAATCCTAAATTCAAATTATCGTTTGAAATTTCAATTCCTTCTTTGAAGTGTTTCCATGAAAAGACAATACTTGCTAATTTTGGATTAAATTCACCTTTGTGATAATTTTCTGTTTGCTCAGAATAATAAATATCTGGAAAAATAATAATTCTTTTAAATAGTGGATTAAGGTAATCTCTCATTCCGAAAGTCAACATAATTGCGGTTCCAGCTATAGTAATTTTCATTTCCTCTGTAACCGATATATCTCTTCCAACAAACTCATATGTATTTACAAAACTAGCAACCCTGTGCTCAAAATAACGCTTGTATTTAGGCTTTAGCCTTGTATAAAAATGGAAATTATTTGACAATATTTGCCTCTGAGAATCATTTATTTTAAAAAAACTTACGTTTGCAAAAACCACTAATGGCTTTTTATAATTTCGTAGATAAAGAATTTCTATGACATAAAAAGTAAAAAATAAAAACAACCCAACTAAAGGAGCTAATAGCAAAAACATTCCGATATAATCGGCTAAAAACAATTCGTACTTATCCTCAGGATTTAATGCAATTAGGCTGCTAATCATATTTACAAATAACGTAAAAATTTGTGTGATACAAAATAAAAAACGCCAAGAAATCTTGACGTTTATAAGTGACCTCGAAGGGAGTCGAACCCCCAACCGCTGGAGCCGAAATCCAGTGCTCTATCCAGTTGAGCTACGAAGCCTTTTAAGAATACATAGCAAAGAAAACAGAAAAAATTAATCTTCTTTTTATTTGCTCTGAATTATTACTTTATACTAAAAGTTTTTTTACAATAGCCGAAATTACTTTTCCTTCAGATTGTCCGCCAATTTGAGCTGAAGCTAATCCCATAACTTTTCCCATAGAAGCAATACCTGAAGCACCAGTTTCTGCAATAATTTTTGCAATAATTGCTTCTACTTCTGCTTCTGATAATTGTGCTGGAAGAAATTTTTCAATTACAGCAATTTGTGCTAATTCTGGTTCTGCTAAATCAGGACGATTTTGTGCTGTAAAAATTTCCGCACTATCCTTACGCATTTTTACCAATCGCTGTAACATTTTGATTTCGTCTGCTTCAGATAAACCATCTGCTGCTCCAGCTTCAGTTTTTGCCAAAATAATAGCCGATTTAATAGCTCTTAAAGCTTCTAATGCAACCGTATCTTTTGCTTTCATGGCTTCTTTCATGTGATCCATGATTTTTACTTCTAAACTCATATATTTATGTTTATTATTTGTGATTTATAGTTTTGCAAAGGTAACAAAAAAACCCGAAAATTGCTCTTCGGGTTTTGTAGGGTAGGTTAGTTTATTATAGATTTAATCTACGTTATCATGAAGAAATGAATTGTTTGAACGAAGTTGAATGTCGTCGTTACTATCGATTCCTAATGACATGCGAGATTGATTATTGTTTGCAGGTGTTGAAGTTACATCAATTCCCATTCTTTTATAAGCTGGTTCTCTTTCAAACTCATCAATTTGTGCATTACTATTGTTGAATTTGTGGTTGAATTCTTTCATTTTTCTTTTACGCTCTTCTGCTCTAAACTTTAATGTTTCTTCGATTGACATTTCAAGAGGAGAAACTGCATCAAACTGAATATTATCTTCTAATTTTTCCACTTCTTTTTTCATGGTAAAATTTAGCTCCTCATCTACTGGTTCAGCAACAATTTCTACTGGTTTAGAAGCTACTAATTCTTCCTCTTTTTCTAAATAATCTTCTAATGAATATTTAATAATTCCATTTTGATTTACTTCAGTAACCGGAACCACATTAATTGGATCTTTTACTTCCATTGAACGTGTTTCAGGTGATAAATCAAATACAATTGTATTTTCAGCTTTAGTCTCAATCTTAGTTTCAAATAAATCTAACGAAAAATTAAAGTCGTCTTTTGCTACTACAAACTCTGGTTCTTTAACTTCAATTTCTCTGATTTGTGGTGTAATGATTTCAAAAGTCGGCGCTACATTTGGGCTAATCACTTCAAAAGTTACATCAATATTTTTTAAAAAATCGGTTGTAGGCACTAAATCAATAGCAGCAACTGGTGTATGAATTTCAAAAACCTGTTCTTCAACTTCTTCTTCTAAAGTAAAAACAACTTTTTGTTCAGCAAGTTCGTCACAAATTGGATTGATAATATCTGCTTTAATTTCTGTTTCTATTGGCGTTTCAAAAATTGGCTCATTAACTGGAAGACTAGCAATTGTTTTATTCAACAATTCGTGAACAATTTTTTGTTCGTCTTCTAAAGAATGAATAATTTTCTTAGGCTCTGTATTTACGATTTCAGCTTGTTGCTCAATGTTAAAACCTGTAGCAATTACCGTTACCGAAATTGCTTCACCTAAAGCTTCTTCTTCACCAACACCCATAATGATGTTTGCATTGTAGCCCGCTTCAGATTGAATGAAATCATTGATTTCTCCGATTTCATCGATTGTAATTTCGTTAGCTTCATCTGTTCCAGAAACGATTAACAATAACACGTTTTTCGCTCCTGTAATTTTATTATCGTTCAATAATGGAGAATCCAAAGCACTTGAAATAGCTTGCTTTGCTCTATCTGTTCCAGCTGCTGTAGCAGAACCCATGATTGCCGTTCCACTGTTTGACAACACGGTTTTAGCATCTTTAAGGTCGATATTTTGAGTATAGTGGTGTGTAATTACTTCTGCAATTCCTCTTGATGCTGTAGCTAATACTTCATCTGCTTTGGAGAAACCAGCTTTGAATCCTAGATTTCCATAAACTTCACGTAATTTATTATTATTGATAACAACTAAAGAATCTACTTGCTTGCGTAAACGCTCTACTCCGGCTAACGCTTGCTCAGAACGAACTTTACCTTCAAATTGAAAAGGAATCGTAACAATACCAACAGTTAAAATGTCGCGCTCTTTCGCCAATTGCGCAATTACAGGAGCCGCACCAGTTCCTGTTCCACCACCCATACCTGCAGTGATGAAAACCATTTTGGTGTTGCTATCCAACATTTTCTCAATTTCGGCAATACTTTCTATAGCAGATTGTTGACCTACTTCAGGATTTGCTCCAGCCCCTAATCCTTCTGTTAAGCTTACACCCAACTGAATTTTATTAGGCACAGGACTATTTTGCAATGCCTGAGAATCAGTATTACAAACTACAAAATCAACACCTTTAATGCCTTGTTTAAACATGTGGTTAATGGCATTACTACCTCCACCACCAACGCCAATTACTTTAATTACGTTAGATTGGTTTTTAGGTAAATCGAATGAAATGTTTCCAAATTCTGACATAGTATCTCCTTTTATTCTGCGTTATCTAAAAATTCTTTAATCTTATCTATATACTTATCAAAAAACGAACGTTTGATTCTATCATCCGTTGTTTCTGTTTTGATAGGTTGAGTAGCTTTTGGCTCCTCTTTTTCTTCCTCGATAATTGTCTCTTCAATTACAACTTGAGGACGAGCCACCACTACTGGCTCTTCTTTTTTCATTTCTACAAATGGAGTAGCACTTTTTGTATTGTTTCTAATACTATTCATTACTAAACCAACTGCTGTAGCATATAATGGACTTGACAATTCTTCGTTTGAATCTCCAGCTAAATGCTCGTTTGGATAACCAATTCTTGTATCCATTCCTGTAATGTATTCTACCAGTTGTTTAATGTGTTGCAATTGTGCTCCACCACCTGTTAATACAATACCTGCAATAAGTTTTTTCTTAGGATCTTCATGTCCATATAATTTAATTTCAGCATATACTTGTTCAATAATTTCCACAACTCTAGCATGAATAATTTTTGACAAATTTTTAAGTGAAATTTCTTTCGGTTCTCTACCTCTCAATCCTGGAATAGAAACAATTTCGTTGTCTTTATTTTCTCCTGGCCAAGCCGAACCAAATCGCGTTTTTAACAACTCTGCTTGTTTTTCAATGATTGAACAACCTTCTTTAATATCTTCCGTAATTACGTTTCCTCCGAAAGGAATTACAGCTGTGTGACGAATGATTCCATCTTTAAAAATGGCTAAATCGGTTGTTCCACCACCTATATCTATCAAAGCAACTCCTGCTTCTTTTTCTTCCTGACTTAAAACAGCATCTGCTGATGCTAAAGGCTCTAATGTTAATCCTGACAATTCTAATCCTGCACTTTTAACACATCTTCCCAAATTACGAATCGAAGCCGCTTGACCAACTACAACGTGAAAACTAGACTCTAATCTCCCGCCATACATTCCGATTGGTTCTTTAATTTCAGCTTGACCATCGATTTTAAATTCTTGTGGCAAAACATGAATAATTTCTTCCCCTGGCAACATTGCCAATTTATGAACTTGTCCAATTAATGTATCAATATCAGCATCGCCAATTACTTCTTCGGCATTAGGACGACTGATATAATCACTGTGTTGAATACTGCGAATATGTTGCCCTGCAATACCTACCACTACATCATTTATTTTATAACCCGAATCATTTTCAGCATCAGTTACCGCTTGCTGAATAGATTGAATAGTTTGTGTAATATTGTTTACAACACCTCTATGCACACCTAAGCTTTTAGATTTTCCTACTCCAAGAATTTCTAGCTTTCCGTATTCATTCTTCTTCCCTATCATTGCTACAATTTTAGTTGTACCAATATCTAATCCTACTGCAATGTTGTCTTTGTTCATAACTCGCTCTATTTCTTACAAACCACTTGTTGTGTAAACATTAAGTTTACCTCTTTATAACTTTTAATCAATGTATCTTTTACAGCATGATGAAAAAATGCTTTGTAATTTTTAAGTTTTTTTTCAACATTAATTGGTTTCCCAAATGCTATTTTATAATCATAACTTCTGTTGGTTAAAACCACATTGCCAGAAGGCATAATTTTGGCACCTGTAATGTTTTTACTCAAGAAATCATCTTTTTTGATTTCATTGAATAACAACAAATAGGGTTTTTCAGTTCCTTTACTCATTTCGCCAGATACTAGCGGAACTCGTGCCGAAAAATTTTGCGACAATGACATCTTATCACCTTTTGAATCAAGATAATAACTCTCACTATCTGTAATAACTCTTACGATTGGGGCCTTTTGAGTAATACGCGTATTTAGAAAACCATCTATTGTTGAAAAAACTTGTGCTTTTTCAATCATCTCGTGATCATCGAGAATAGTTTCTAAAGTATTCAAATCTACTTTATCTTTTTGTATTCTTGAACTACCTCCCAAATTTTGTATTAACAAGTTATTAACCATTTCATGTGTTAAAAACATATTTTCATTCGACTCAAACTTAATATCTATCTTATTGATTTTGCGCTCACTATTCCTCTTTGAAGAAAAAGAGTACAAAAAAATCATCACAAAAATGATTAACACTAATCGAATAGTATGCCAATTAATTCTTCTCATGAAGCGCTTTTTTTAGATCTTTTACAAGTTCACCAATATCGCCCGCACCAATTGTCACAAACACATCTGCATCTGAATTTTCAAAAGCTGTGAACAAATCCTCTTTGCTAACTAATTTTTTATTTGGATTATCAATTTTATTCAACAACCAAGTCGAATTTACACCTTCCATAGGCAACTCGCGAGCTGGATAAATTTCCAATAATAAAATCTCATCAAACTTACTTAAACTCTCTGCAAAACCATCAACAAAATCTTTCGTTCTACTGAACAAATGAGGTTGAAATGCTGCGATGATTTTTTTACCTGGATACAATTCACGAACCGCTTGATGCACCGCATTAATTTCAGTTGGATGATGTGCGTAATCATCTATATAAACTAATTCTTCTTCTCTAATTTGGAATGAAAAACGTCTTCTTACACCTTTAAAACTTGCTAATGCCGCAATGATTTTCTCATTAGAAACACCATAAGATTTCGCCATCGCAAAAGCTAACAATGCATTAGTTAAATTATGATGACCAGGTAATCCAAATTTTACATTTTGAACTACTTCGGATGGTGTTTTTACATCAAAAACATAAAAACCATTTTCAATTCGGATGTTTTGAGCAGAAAAATCAGCATCATTATTTACTCCGATAGTATTTCCTTCTAATGGTAATCCCTTGATAATATATAAACTCTCGGCAGGTGTTTTCGCTGCAAACTCTCTAAATGATTCTTCAATATGAGCTGCATCACCATAAATATCTAAATGGTCAGCATCCATTGAGGTTACACAAGAAACATTAGGATGTAAATGTAAAAAAGAACGATCAAACTCATCAGCTTCTACAACCGTTACAGTTTTTCCTGAACCTATTAAATTAGAATTATAGTTTTCGACTATTCCTCCTAAAAAAGCCGTTACATCTACTCCACTTTCATACAGAACATGTCCTAAGATACTTGATGTTGTGGTTTTACCATGTGTTCCTGCAACAGCGAAACAGTACGTGTCTTTAGTAATAATTCCTAAAACTTCGGCACGCTTTTTAATATTATATTCTCTCTCAACAAAATAATTCCACTCGGAATGCGAAACAGGAACAGCTGGAGTAACAACTACCAGCGTATTTTCTCTGTAAAAATCAGATGGAATAAGATTTATATTGTCTTCAAAATGAATTTCTAAACCTATTTCTTGCAATTCATCTGTTAACTGAGTTGGTGTTTTGTCATAACCCACTACTTTTTTTCCAATGTATTGAAAATAACGCGCCAAAGCACTCATTCCGATACCTCCGATTCCGATGAAATAAACGTTATGTATTTGATTTAGATTCATTTTTTTAGTTAAATTGTTTAACTGTTAATTTATTTAGTTGATTAGTTTTATTATCTCTTCAACAATATCTTTTGTTGCATTTGGTTTGGCTAATCTCATTATATTTTTACTTAATTCTAATTGTTTCTTTTCGTCAGAAATTAAGTCTGAAAAAATCGTTTCAAATTGAGTATCTAATTCAGATTCTTTGATTAAAATTGCTCCATTTTTATCCGAAATTGCTTTAGCATTTTTAGTTTGATGATCTTCAGCAACATTTGGTGACGGAATAAAAATCGTTGGTTCTCCCACAATACACAATTCCGAAACGGATGATGCTCCTGAACGAGAAATTACGACATCTGCAGCTGCGTAAACCAAATCCATTCTATCTATAAATGCTACTACCTGAACGTTTTCTTTTTCATTATATTTTGAATAATCGTTCAAATATAATTTACCACATTGCCAGATGATTTGAATATTTTGACTCAATATAAAATCCAATTCTTTCTCAATCAATTGATTGATTCTTCTAGCGCCTAAACTTCCTCCTAAAACTAACAATGTTTTTTTATTCGCATCTAATTTAAAATAAGCAATAGCTTCACTTTTACTAGCTTCATTAATCAAATCTTGTCGGACTGGGTTTCCTGTCAAAATCATTTTATCTTTTGGGAAAAATCGTTCCAAATTTTCGTAAGCCACACAAATTTTATTTGCTTTTTTAGCTAATAATTTATTCGTGATTCCAGGATATGAATTTTGTTCTTGAATAACCGTTGGAATATTTAACATCGAAGCTACTTTCAAAACTGCTCCGCTTGCAAAACCTCCAGTTCCAATTACTACATCAGGCTTAAAACTTTTAATAATTCGAAATGAATTCCACATACTTGAAAGCAGTTTGAAAGGAAACATCGCATTATCAAAAGTTAATTTTCGTTGAATTCCAGAAATCCATAATCCTTTGATGGCGTATCCTGCTTGAGGCACTTTTTGCATTTCCATTTTATCTTTGGCGCCTACAAAAAGAAATTCTGCTTCTGGAAAACGAGATTTTAATTCGTTTGCAATTGCAACTGCAGGATAAATATGTCCGCCTGTTCCACCTCCGCTTATTATGAATCTTGGTTTTTTCATTACTTTTTATTTAAAACTGCGTTCATTGGATTTTGCCCGTTTACTAACACATCTCCGTTTTCATCTTCAATTAATGACTCTTTAATTGAACTTTTAATATTATTTATTTTTTGTTGATTTTCATCGGCTTCTTTTTCTTCATTTAATGCTACTTGCGCATCGATAATTTGTTGTAACGCTTCATCACGTTTACGTTTTTCTTCTAAATCCAATGCTACTTCTTCTTCTTTTTTCGTAACACTTAAAATAATTCCAATGGCGATACATGTCATCCAAATTGAAGTTCCCCCACTACTAATTAAAGGCAAAGGCTGACCAGTTACTGGAAGCAATTCTACCGCAACTCCCATATTGATAAATGCTTGAAATATGATTGAAAATCCAAGCCCAATGATTAAGAGTTTTCCAAATAATGTGGTTGCTTTTTGCGCATCAATAATGAAACGGATAAACAACAACAAATACAAAAATATAATTCCGACAGCACCTATTAATCCATATTCTTCCACAATGATTGCGAAAATGAAATCGGAAGAAGATTGTGGTAAAAAGTTTTTCTGAACGCTTTTTCCCGGTCCTAATCCATATATTTTTCCGGATGCAATAGCAATTTTTGCTTTTTCAATCTGGTAATCATCTTCATTTGGTTTGTCGTCAAAAAAGCTATCGATACGACTCATCCATGTATCCACA
This sequence comes from Flavobacterium sp., assembly GCF_035299005.1. Lineage (GTDB taxonomy): Bacteria > Bacteroidota > Bacteroidia > Flavobacteriales > Flavobacteriaceae > Flavobacterium. The sequence continues at coordinate 132,961 of NZ_DATGXL010000001.1, read as the reverse complement.
CGATTAGGCATAGCATCTGGAAATGCTTTTGCTACCAAAACAAACATTAACAAACTAGCAAAACCTGCTCCAATAATAAATCCTAGATATTTCAATGGATATTGACCTATAAAAACCAACATACACACCATTGAAAAAATTAGGGCTGTCGTTGAAAAATTTGCAGGAAGCACTAATGCTAAAACAGCAAAAACGGGAGCCCATAACTCTAATAATGAATCTTTGAACGAATATTCTTTATCGCTGACTTTTGCTAAATAACGCGCTACGTAAATCATTAAAACAATAAATGCTAACGTAGATGTTTGAAAGCTGATTCCTACAAACGGAATTTGAATCCAACGACTAGCATTTGCACCATCAATAACTGTTCCTTTGAATAAAGTATATACTAAAAGTAAAATCACCAACGGGATTCCGAAAATAGATAATGCTTTGAAGTAATGATAAGGTGTTTTATGCACAAAATAAATAATAGTAAACCCTAGCATTACATGTACAAAATGTTTAAACAAGTAACCAATTGTAGTCCCTTTTCCGATAACGTAAACCAAATTAGTACTTGCACTATATACTGGTAAAAAAGAAATAAGCGCTAATAGAAAAACTATAGCCCAAATGGTTTTATCTCCTCGTATTTTACCAATGATATCGAACATTTATGTTTAATTTTATAAATTATAAATCGCTTGTTTGAATTGTTTTCCTCTGTCCTCGTAATTTTCAAACAAATCAAAACTTGCGCATGCTGGTGATAATAATACACTATCTCCTTTTTCAGCCAAACGTTGTGCTAATTGAACTGCTTCGGCCATTGATGTAGTTTCTACCATTACATCTACAACATTATTGAAAGCATTAATAATTTTTGTATTATCAACACCTAAACATACAATTGCTTTTACTTTCTCGCGCACTAATGGCATTAACTCATCGTAATCATTTCCTTTGTCAACACCTCCCACTATCCAAACAGTTGGCGTTGTCATACTATCCAAAGCATAAAAAACCGAATTCACATTCGTAGCCTTAGAATCGTTGATGTATTGTACACCTTGAATCTTCAATACTTTTTCTAATCGGTGTTCAGCACCTTGGAAATTTGTTAAACTTTCTCTGATGGTTTGTTTTCTAATATTCAACAATTGCGCTACAGCTGTTGCTGCCATTGCATTCTTAATGTTGTGTTTTCCTTCTAAAGCTAGTTCGTTGATTGGCATAGTAAATAGTTCTTTATTAATTGTGCTGTTAATGTTGTTATCTTCTAAAAATGCTCCTTGATTTTCTGGTTTTTTTATGAGCGAAAAAGGAACTTTGTTTGCTTTAATCTTGTTATTGTTTAACCAATTTTTAATTGCCTCATCTTCATTATCATAAATCAAATAATCAGCTTCTGTTTGATTTTTTGTAATTCTAAATTTGGAATCGATGTATAAATTGTAATCATAATTATATCTATCTAAATGATCTGGGCTAATATTCGTAATAATCGCAATGTGTGGCTTGTAATTTATGATTCCGTCCAATTGAAAACTACTCAATTCTAACACATAAATATCGTGCTTGTTTTCAGCTACTTGCCAAGCAAAACTTTTTCCGATATTTCCTGCTAATCCTACATTTAAACCACCTTGTTTTAACAAATGATACGTCAAAAGTGTTGTGGTTGTTTTCCCATTGCTCCCTGTAATTCCAACTGTAGTTGCATCAGTAAACTGAATAGCAAATTCGATTTCAGAAATTACCGAAATTCCTTTTTCGATAAGCTTTTTTACGATGGGTGCTTTTTCAGGAATTCCAGGGCTTTTCATTACAACATCGGCATTCAGAATTAAATCTTCTGTGTGCTTTTCATCTTCCCAAGCGATTCCATTAATGGTAAGAACTTCTTTATAATTTTCTTTTATTTTTCCAAAATCTGACACAAAAACATCGTATCCTTTTTTCTTTCCTAAAATGGCGGTTCCAACTCCACTTTCGCCTCCGCCTAAAACTACCAGCCGCATCTTATCTTAATTTTAAAGAAACGAGTGAGAAAATAGCTAATAGAATTCCAACAATCCAAAAGCGAGTTACAATTCTACTTTCGTGATACCCTTTTTTCTGATAATGATGATGTAATGGTGACATTAAAAAGATTCGTCGTCCTTCTCCAAACTTCTTTTTGGTGTATTTGAAATAACTCACTTGTAGAATTACCGATAAGTTTTCGGCTAAGAAAATACCACAAACCACAGGAATCATTAATTCTTTGCGAATTGCAATTGCAATTACAGCAATAATTCCACCTATCGTCAAACTTCCTGTATCACCCATGAATACTGAAGCAGGATAAGCGTTGTACCAAAGAAATCCAACCAAAGCTCCAACGAATGCTGCAATATATACTGTCATTTCACCCGAATTTGGTATGTACATGATGTTCAAATAATCAGAAAAAATAATGTTACCTGAAACGAAAGTGAACAATCCTAAAGTTAGTACTGAAATTGCGGAAGTTCCAGCGGCTAAACCATCGATTCCATCTGTAAGATTAGCTCCGTTTGATACAGCCGTAATTACAATAATTACCATCGGAATAAAAATCAACCATGCATAATTCTCATAACCATCTCCCATAAAAGAAAGTACTTCTGCATAATCAAATTCGTTATTTTTCATAAACGGAATCGTGGTCGCTGTAGATTTTTCTTCTAAATCTGCTGGCTTAATATTGTTTTCGATTTTAATTCTTGAAGCTACTGTATCTTTACGAACCGTTACATCTGGACTTAGATACAAAACCGTTCCTACAATTAATCCTAAACCTACTTGCCCTATTACTTTAAAAATTCCTTTTAAACCTTGCTTGTCTTTTTTGAAAATTTTAATATAATCATCAATAAAACCAATTGTTCCCATCCAAAGAGTGGTCATAATCAATAAAATAATGTAAATATTATTCAATTTAGCAAGTAAAAAAACTGGAATTAACGTTGCTAAAATAATAATGATTCCACCCATTGTTGGCGTTCCAGCTTTAGCAGTTTGCCCTTCTAAACCAAGTTCACGAACTGTTTCACCAACTTGTTGATTTCTCAAATAGTTAATAATTTTTTTACCATAAATAGTAGCTATCAATATTGACAATATAAAAGCTAACGCCGAACGAAATGTAATGTATTGAAACACTCCAGCTCCTGGAACATCAAATGCTTTATCTAAGTATTGGAAAATATAATATAACATCTTTTTTTCTTAGTTTTAAGGGTTAGTGATTGGCTTTTATTTGTTTAATTGTTGTAATAATTCGGTTACAATTTTTAAATCATCAAAATCATAACGCACTCCTTTTATTTCTTGATAAGTCTCATGTCCTTTCCCTGCGATTAAAATAATATCGTTCGGATTTGCTAATTGACAAGCTGTTTTTATAGCTTGCTTTCTATCTAAAATCGAAAGTGTTTTCTTAAAATTTTGAGGTTCTACTCCTTTTTCCATTTCTTCAATTATGGTTTCAGGATTCTCTGTCCTTGGATTATCTGATGTAAAAATAGCTTTGTCACTAATTGAAGAAGCAATGTTTGCCATAATTGGTCTTTTCGTTTTATCTCTATCGCCACCACAACCAACAACAGTTATCAATTGCTCGTTTTTAGTTCGAATATCCTCAATGGTTTTTAATACATTTTCCAAGGCATCTGGTGTGTGTGCATAATCAACAATAGCTGTGATTTTTGAATTGGAAACAATAAATTGAAATCGCCCTGAAACACTTTCTAATTCTGAAAGTAACCGTAAAGCTTCAACTCTTTCGATTCCTAATTCAACAGCAACTCCGTAAATTGCTAATAAATTATAAGCATTAAAAGAACCTATTAATTTTACCCAAACTTCATTATCATTAACTTTTAATAACAATCCAGATAATTGGTTTTCTAAAATTTGCGCCTTGTAATCAGCATATGATTTTAAAGCATAAGTTAATTTCTTAGCTTTTGTGTTTTGAAGCATTATCGCTCCGTTTTTATCATCAATATTGGTAATTGCAAAAGCTGATTTTGGCAAATTATCAAAGAATAATTTTTTAACATCACGGTATTCTGCAAACGTATTGTGATAATCTAAATGATCATGTGATAAGTTTGTAAAAACACCTCCTGCAAAATGCAAAGCTTCTGTTCTTTTTTGATGGATACCATGCGAAGAAACTTCCATAAAGCAAAATTCGCAACCATCTAAAACCATTACATCTAAATACTTGTTGATAGTTAAAGAATCTGGCGTTGTATGGGTAGCTTTGAATTCTTGCTCGTCAACCATGATTTTAACAGTTGACAACAATCCTACTTTATAACCTGCTTTTTTGAATAATTGGTACAATAAAGAAGCAATAGTTGTTTTACCATTAGTTCCTGTAACACCAACTAGTTTTAAACTTTCAGATGGATTTCCATAATAATTAGCCGCTAAAAAAGCCAAGGCTACGTTAGAATCTTTTACTTTGACATAAGTAATTCCATCAATAATTGTGTTTGGAAATTCTTCACAAATTACTGCAATTGCACCAAGATTTACAGCTTTTTCAATATAATCATGACCATCAGAAAGTGTACCCCTGATAGCCACAAAAACATCGTTCAATTCAATTTTTCTTGAATCGAATTCAATTTTTGAAATAGTAACATCAGTAGTTCCTTGAACTGCTTCAATTCCTACTTTATATAATATGTCTTTTAAATTTTTCAAGATAATTCGATTATTATAGTTTGATTTTTGTTAAAAGCCTGCCCAGATGAAAGTGATTGTTTTTTAACTTTTCCAATACCAATGACTTTAACTTTTAATCCTAAATTTTCTAATAATGCCACCGCGTCCATTCCATCCATCCCTTTCACATTTGGAACTATTTGAACTTCTTTTTCAACAGCCTTATAATAGTTTCCATAGCTTTTTTCTTGAGAAACAACCTTAGCATCTATATTTTTTACATGATTGGTTGAAGGAGAATCAGTAAATATTTTTTGAGCGATTCGTTTAAAAACTGGCCCAGCAACATCAGCACCATAATATCCTGCAGCTACATTTGGTTTGTGAACTACTACAATGCATGAATATTTTGGTTCATCTGCTGGAAAGTAACCAACAAAAGAAGAAGCATAATACAATTTTGACTTATCTTTATAATTTACTTGAGCAGTTCCTGTTTTTCCTGCCATTGAAAAATCTTTAGAATACAATTTTGACCCAGTTCCTTTTTTCACCACGTTTTGTAATACCGCTCGTACCTTATTTAGTGTTTCTTGTGAACAGATTTTTGGATTGATTATTTCGGTATTGTACTTTTTGATTGTTTTATTCCATTCCTTAATTTCACTTACAAAAATTGGTTTCACCATTACCCCATCATTCGCAACTGCATTATACAATGTCAATGTTTGCAATGGAGTTATGGAAACACCATATCCAAATGCCATCCACGGCAAAGAAACTCCCGACCACTTATCTGTTCCAGGCTGAGGAATTACAGGAATTCCTTCTCCTTTAATTGGCAACCCTAATGGTTTATTTAAACCATAGCTATTGATTCTATCTACAAATTGTTTTGGATTGTCTTTATAACTATTGTAAACAGATTGCACAAGAATTGTGTTCGAAGAAACTTCAAAACCTCTTGCTAATGAAATTTTACCATAACCACCTTTATGTGAATCTCTTACTTTACGTTTGTAATACTGAATTTCACCTCCATTAGAGTTATAAACCGTACTTGTATCAGCTTTTTTATCATCTAAAACCGCAATCAAATCCACTAGTTTGAATGTTGACCCAGGTTCATGTGACTCTGCAATAGCATAATTTTGTGTTTCATAATACGACCCATCATCTGCTCTTCCTAAATTTGAAATAGCTTTGATGTGACCTGTTTTGGTCTCCATTACTACCACACAACCGTGATCCGCACTGTAATATTCTAACTGTTTCAACAACGCATGATGTGCAATATCTTGTATGTATACATCAATTGTTGAAATAATATCATAGCCATCTTGAGGTTCTCTTTCATTAATATCACTAATAGGTTTCCATTGATTTTTTGCGATTTTTTGCATCATACGATGTCCGTTTTTTCCATTCAAATAATCACGAAAAGCATATTCTAACCCTTTTCCATCTTCATTTGAACGTTCGTAACCTATGGTTCTTTTTGCTACCAAACCAATTGGATGCTCTCTCACAATTTTTTGCTCAATAATTAATCCTCCTTTGTTAGCTCCTTTATTGAACAATGGAAATGTTTTTAAACGCATTTGTTGGGTATAACTCAATTTTTTTGCTATAAAAACGTAACGACTTTTATTAGCTCTTGCTTTTTGCAATTTAGCTTGATAATGTCCTGCAGATTTTCCAAACATCACCGATAAAGAGTCTGAAAGCCCCTCTACATTTTCTTTGAAATTTTCATCAGACGGCGCCACGGCATCAAAATAAATTGCATATTCTGGAATTGAAGTTGCTAACAGACTTCCGTCTGCAGAATACACGTTTCCTTTATTGGCTGGAATTGGAAAATTTTTAACCGTTCTTTCGTTTCCTAATTTGCGATAATATTTCCCTTCTACCCATTGAATATTATTCAGTTTAATCAAAACAAAAACTGCCATCATGAAAAACATGAAGGCTACAAAATACATGCGATACGATATTTTTTTATCTTCTATTGCCATATTTTTAATTTGTCCCAAAAACTATTTTTTTCTTTTTTACTTTCCACTACTATTTTTACTGGAGGCACTTCTGATGGTAGAATTTGTCTTGCTTCCATTTTTTTTGCTACAGTAGATTCCATTTTTAACTTCATCAATTCAGAACGGCGGTCTACAAATTCAGAGCGCAACTCTTTTACTTGATTAGTTAATTCGGTAATTCTATAATTTTTAGCATCATATTGGTGATTATTAGCAATCATAATCATTCCTAAAATCACTAAAAAAACTATAAACTTCCAGTTCTTAAGAGCGTCATCACTAATAAGAAATTTGGCTTTTAATAAACTGTAAACTCCGTTTTTCATGTGATTATATTTTTTCTGCTACTCTTAATTTTGCACTTCGAGCTCTATTGTTGATTGCAATTTCTTCTTCGGTTGGAACGATTAATTTTTCGATGATTTTAAAAGGAACTTCAAAATTTCCAAAGAAATCACGTTCTGGTTCTCCTTCAAACATCCCATTTTTTACAAAACGTTTTACCAACCTATCTTCTAATGAATGATAAGAAATCACACTCAATCTTCCACCAGGCTTCAAAATCTCTAATGATTGCTCTAAAAACTCTTTTAAAACTTCCATCTCTTGATTTACTTCAATACGAATAGCTTGGTATATTTGGGCTAAAATTTTATTGCTTTTATGTCCTGGTAAAAACTTAGCCAGCACTTTTTTCAATTCGTCAGAATTCCTGATTTCTTTATCTTTTCGAGCCGTTACAATTACGTTTGCCATAGCTCTAGCATTTTTTAATTCGCCATAATCAAACAAAACCCTTGAAATATCTTGTTCGTCGTATTCATTTACTACGTGATAGGCACTGATGTCTCCTTTTTGATTCATTCGCATATCCAATTCAGCATCAAAACGGGTTGAAAAACCTCTTTCAGCCACATCAAATTGATGTGATGAAACGCCTAAATCTGCCAAAATTCCATCCACTTGCTTGACTCCGTGGAAACGTAAAAATCGTTTTATGAATCTAAAATTTTCATTGATTAAAGTAAATCGCTCGTCATCAATGGCGTTTTTCAAAGCATCTAAATCTTGGTCAAAAGCGAATAGTTTTCCGTTTTCACCCAAACGACTCATAATTTCTCTCGAATGACCGCCACCACCAAAAGTAACATCCACATACACTCCATCAGGACGAATATTTAATCCATCAACCGTTTCTTTTAACAATACCGGATTATGATATTCCATCTTCGTCGTCATTTAAATTACCCATTACTTCTTCTGCTAAATCTGCGAAATCATCCGTAGCATTTTCAATCGCATTTTCATATTTATCTTTATCCCAAATTTCAATAATATTAATTGCTGAATTCAACACAATATCTTTATCGATTTGAGCAAAAACCACTAAATCTTTTGGAATCAAAAGTCTCCCTGTTGCATCAATCTCTACCATTTTAACTCCTGCCGTAAATCTTCTAATAAAATCGTTATTCTTTTTTACAAAACGATTTAGCTTATTGATTTTCAACATCATTTTATTCCATTCGCTCATTGGAAACAACTCCAAACAAGGTTGAAAAACGGAACGCTTTAACACGAAACCCTCCTCTAAAGAACCCAATTGTTTCTTTAGCGACGTAGGCAGCATCAGCCTTCCTTTGGCATCTACTTTACACTCGTATGTTCCGATTAATGTTTTCAATTTTTTATTTCAATTAGAATAAGGACAAATTTAGAAAATTTTTACCACTTTTTACCACAAACTACCACTTTGTTAATAAGTTTTTAGATTCAAAAACTAAAAAACCCACTTTTAACAAAAGTTTATTTGCAAAAACAAGGAAATTGAGAACTTTAGAAAGAAAAAAGAAAAATAAATAAAAGCCTATCACTCCTTAAATTAGGGCTAAAATTGTTGATAACTAACAAATTAGAAGAAAACAATAAACTAAAATTTGTTCGTTATTTTTTTCTTTACATTCGTTAATAAAATAGTATATTTGTCGAACATGAGAACTAACACATTAAGTGGAATTTATGTTAAAAAAAGAAAAGAAATATACCTATTTTGAAGCCGGAGAAGGAACCCCTATAATTATTCTACACGGATTAATGGGAGGTTTGAGTAATTTTGATGGTGTAGCAAATTTTTTTCCGCCAAAAGGTTACAAAGTTGTTATCCCTGAATTACCGATATACACACAAAATATTTTAAAAACAAACGTTAAAGCTTTTTCAAAATTTGTAAAAGACTTTATACTTTTCAAAGGATTTGATCAAGTTATTCTTGTTGGAAATTCACTAGGAGGACACATTGGTTTGTATCACACAAAAATGTATCCAGAACTAGTAAAAGCATTAGTAATTACTGGAAGTTCAGGTTTATATGAAAGTGGAATGGGCGAAAGTTACCCAAAACGTGGTGATTATGAATACATTAAAAAGAAAGCAGAAGACGTTTTCTATAATCCAGAAATAGCAACTAAAGAAATTGTTGATGAAGTTTTTGCAACAGTTAATGATAGAATCAAACTAATCAAAACATTAACTATTGCTAAAAGCGCTATTCGTCACAACATGGCAAAAGATTTACCAAAAATGACTACACCAACCTGTATTATTTGGGGTAGAAATGATAAAGTAACGCCACCGAATGTAGCCGAAGAATTTGATAGATTACTACCAAACTCTGAGTTGTTTTGGATTGACAAATGCGGACACGCTGCCATGATGGAGCATCCAGACGAATTTAATCAAATTTTATTTGATTGGTTACAAAAGAACAATTTATAATAGTTCCCCATTTTGGGGAATTTTATTTTAATACCATATGAAAATTAATACCGCCGAATTTGTAATTAGTAATTCAGAAGTAGATAAATGCCCTAAAGAGCGTTTACCTGAATACGCTTTTATTGGTCGTTCAAACGTGGGGAAATCATCATTGATTAACATGTTAACGAATCATAAAAATTTAGCTAAGACATCATCAAAACCAGGTAAAACCCAATTAATCAATCACTTTAAAATCAATAGTAATTGGTTTTTAGTTGATTTACCGGGTTATGGTTATGCAAGAGTTTCTAAGAAAACCAAAGCGGTTTTCCAGCAATTTATTATGGATTATTTTGAACAAAGAGAACAGTTAGTTTGTGCCTTTGTTTTGATTGATATCCGATTAGAAGCTCAAAAAATTGATTTGGAATTCATGGAATACTTAGGCGAAAGCGAAATTCCGTTTGCGATTATTTTTACCAAGTCAGATAAACTTGGAAAAAACAAAGTTAACAATCATGTAGAAGCATACAAAAAACAATTGTTATCTGGTGATTGGGCTGAAATGCCGCCTTATTTTGTTACTTCATCATTGGAATCTATTGGCAGAGAAGGGATTTTAGAATATATCAATGAAATCAATGAAAATATTTTTAAAAACGAAGGATTTATTTAACAACCTTTAAACAAATAAAAAAGCCGCTAACTAATTTTAACGGCTTTTTTTTATTAAGCTTTTAACTCCATTTTTTCAGCAAAATAATCACAAAAATCGCGCATGGTATCGGCCATTTTTTCATCGGCAGTTGCGCGTTGAAAAGTATCTGCCATTGCTACAAGTGTTTGATGAAAGAATTGTTTCATTTCATCCACAGGCATATCTTTTGTCCATAAATCAATACGTAATGTTTCTTTTGCTTTGCTATCCCAAATAGATAACAACATTGCTTTTGCCTCTTCCTGCTCTACACCACCATCTTGCGCCGTCCATAACAATTTGTCTGGAACGTTATTTTCATCTAAACCTACGGTTATTTTTATATCTGATTTTTTCATTTTAAACTTATTGCTTCTTAGGTTTATATTTAGAATTTTCAAAAATAGTTTTCGCATCCATTGCCATTAATTGCTCTAAAGTAACATCATCATTATTTTCCATATAACTTCTAACAATTTGCCATCCTAACCATTGCCCAACTCTCCCTGGAGATTGATTGTCAATTTCTAAATAAAATCTTGAAAAAGGCGCTGGAGAAATAAAACGTTGTTCATTTTTTGGATTAGTATCGTACAACAATTTATTTTCTACCAAATTACTCCACATAAAATATTCATTTTCTTGACACCATTTAATTTGCAAATCGGTATATCCAATTTTATTAGCATCAGAATAATCAGGAATTAATTTGTCTTTTATATACAATTCTTTTCCATAATAAATCATCGCAGAAAGTAGCGTTCTATCAGTTGGTGTTGCAATTTTTCCATAACAAAAATTAGAAACTAAGTTTGGTAAAATTTGATTTTCTTCCAACTCGATTTTCTTATATTCAGGAAAATCTACATAAAAACGATGATCTTTTCCTAAATAACAATCCAATGAAACAAGTGCTAAAGTGTCGACATAAAAAACTTTACCTTCCATATCCACTTCATTAATTAAAGTGATTACACGCGGTGTTTTATATTTTGGAAAATAATATTGTACATGAGCAAACAATTTTTCCATATCCGTCTCAACTTTACCCAAGGTAGGATATTTTGATTGTACTTCTCTATACAATTCTTTCAACAATGGATTCTTCAATTTGTTTACCCATACAGAATCGGGATTTCCCGCTGGAAAAAAGAAGGGATATTTTGCTTTTATTTGCTGTAATTCCTCAGGTTTTGAACCATAAAAAACTTGATCAAAGCGTTCAACTTTAAATTCTACAGGGATTTGAGCCACAGCTTCTTCAATTTTACTTTCTTCCTTACAAGAAAATAAAGAAACTGCAATAAGTATGAATAATAATTGCTTCATATAGCGTATTTTTTATATTTTTATCAAAACTAAATTTGGTTGCAAATATACAGTTATCGACTCATAAATTTTCATAAAAAAATGACAAATTCTATTACATTTCAGTCTGAAAAAATAAATCAACACATAGTAAAATGGTTACTCGATTATGCTACTAACGCAAAAGTTAAAGGTTTTGTTGTTGGAATTTCTGGAGGAATCGACAGTGCTTTAACCTCAACACTTTGTGCACAAACAGGTTTACCGACATTATGTATTGAAATGCCAATTCATCAAGCTGAGAGTCATGTAAATAGAGCTAACGAACATATTGACCAACTAAAAAAACGTTTTCCTAATGTTTTTAACGAAAGAGCTGATTTAACTCCTGTTTTTGAAACATTTAAAACTCAAGTTCCATCATCTGAGAATGAAGCAGTCTTAAATTTATCGTTAGCTAATACCAGAGCACGTTTGAGAATGACTACATTATATTATTTTGCAGGTTTACATGGTTTTTTAGTTGTTGGAACTGGAAATAAAGTAGAAGACTTTGGTGTAGGCTTTTTTACAAAATATGGTGATGGTGGTGTAGATATTAGCCCAATAGCAGATTTAATGAAAAGTGAAGTACGCCAACTTGCTACATTTTTAAATGTTCCTGAAAGTATTTTGAAAGCTAAACCAACAGATGGGTTATTTGGAGACGACCGAAGCGATGAAGATCAAATTGGCGCTAACTATGACGAGCTAGAATGGGCAATGCAACAATATGAAAGCGGAAAGACAATGGAAGACTTTTCTGGGAGAGAAGCACATGTGTTTTCTATCTACAAAAGACTAAATACGATCAATCAACACAAGATGAATCCTATTCCTGTTTGTGAAATTACTAAAAATTTTAAATAATTATCAATCTAATTAACAAGTAATTACGTTTTTTTTACTAACTTTGATTAGTTATTATCAGTAATGTAATTTTTTAGTTATGATTAAAGTATGTATTGCAGATAGTTTACCGGTTGTTACCTATGGCTTACAATCGTATTTTAAAGGAAATCCTAAAATAGAAGTAGTAGCAGTTGCAAAAAATTTAGAATCTCTTTTACAAGAACTAAACTCAAAAAAAGTAGCAATACTTTTACTTGATGTAGAACTTGTTGGCCTATCTAGTATTAGAGATATTAAAAGTTTACTCAAAGATTATCCTGAAACTAAAATTATTTTATACACTTCAGTTTCAGAACAAATGTATGCTCCAACAGCTATAAAAGCTGGTGTTTCAGGCTATGTGTCTAAAAATGTTGAATTAAAAGATTTAGAAAACACCATACTTAAAGCAGATGAAGGCACCGTTATTTTTAGTGATTCTGTTAAAAAAAGTATAGATCTTTTAAGTAAAGGGAAAAAATCGGAACGCTTGTTTAAAAAATTATCAACACGTGAAATAGAAGTACTTCGTTATCTAAATAATGGTAAAAAAAACAAAGAAGTTGCTCAAATTTTGGGTTTGGATGAAAAAACCATTAGTACTTATAAATTGAGACTTTTGGCAAAATTAAATGTAACCAATTTGGTTGATCTATTGAAAAAAGCGAAAGATCTAGATGTGATTTAAACTTTCTAAACGCTAATTTTCTCGATACTTTAATTATATCTGGACAAAACCCTCCCTAAGTTTTTTGAAAAAATATGTGTCAGCCCAAGGTAAGCTACAACCATTTCCAATGCTTCTCTGTTGTCTGGTTCTTCATCAGTAGATAAATTATTTTTTAATTCATCAATAATATTATTTACCAAATACCAACGAAGTGTTATAATCGTTTCTGTAACATACTGACTTATCGTTGCTTCTTTCTGTTTTACATAAATTTGCTGTACCTCCCAATTATGTAACACTTCACGCTCTTCATTCATTAAAATTGTGGTGACTTCTTGTGCTAATTCTTCTGGAAGATGCATCAAATATTTATCCAATTCAAAAACTTCATTCTCATTAAAATAAGCTATCAAATGATTATAGATAGCTTTAAAAACTGGATTAGCTAATTCCACTTCATCTTCTTGTAAACTAAGGTAAATACGTTGGTATACTCTATAGCTGTTTTGTTCCTTTACTTCAACCATTTCACCCTCTTCATTTTGAGCTAAAATAGTATCTTCAAAAGCGACTTCTTTGTCGCCATACAACAATAAAATTTGGATTATTTTATGCTCTAATTCATATTGTATATCAACTTTAGTTGTAGGTTGAGAAATATCATTCTTAACTACTTCAAATGCCTTTTGCTCCTCCTTATATTGCTTATTTGCTTCTGATAAATCTTTCTTAACTAATTGTGCCAGCGTGTTAAAAAGTACGTCTTCGGAAATATCCATGATTCGAGAACATTCCTTAATATAAACTTCTCTTTTAATTCGGTCTGGAATTTTAGAAATACTTACTACCATATCTCTAATTAAATCTGCCTTTTTGATAGGATCATTCTTTGCTTCCTGCATCAATAAAGAAGCTTTGAACTGAATAAAATCTTTAGCGTTTTCTTCAAAATATAATTGTAAATCTTCATACGACGTTTTTCGAGCAAAACTATCTGGGTCATCGCCATCAGGAAACGTGCATACTTTTACGTTCATTCCTGCTTCCAAAATCAAATCAATTCCACGAATGGACGCACGAAGTCCAGCAGCATCACCATCAAAAAGCACGGTAATATTTGGTGTTAGTCGATTGATCAAACGTATCTGATCTGGCGTTAAAGCGGTTCCGGAAGAAGCAACCACGTTTTCAATTCCCGCTTGGTGCATTTGGATAACATCGGTATAACCTTCAACTAAATAACAATTGTTTAGCTTGGCAATTGATTGCTTTGCATGAAAAATTCCATATAAAACTTTACTCTTGTGGTAAATATCACTTTCGGGTGAATTGAGGTATTTCGCTGCTTTTTTATCATTGGTAAGAATACGCCCACCAAAACCCAAAACACGTCCGCTCATACTTTGAATAGGAAACATCACACGACCTTTGAATCGGTCGAATTGCTTGTCTTCCTTAACAATGGAAAGTCCAGTTTTGTCTAAATATTCTAATTTATAACCCTTACCAAGCGCTTCCTTGGTAAAAGCATCCCAAGTTTCAGGCGAATATCCTAAACCGAATTTTTTAATCGTGTCTGAAGTAAAACCACGCTCTTTAAAATACGATAATCCAATAGCTTTTCCTTCTTCGGTTTCTAGTAAAGTATGATGAAAATATTTCTGTGCGAACTCAGAAACTAAATACATACTTTCCTTTTCATTCGCTTGTGCTACATCTTCATCGGTTTGAACCGTTTCTTCAATCTCAATATTGTATTTTACTGCTAAATATTTGATAGCTTCAGGATAAGTAAAATGCTCGTGCTCCATTAGGAAAGTAACCGCATTTCCTCCTTTTCCAGAAGAAAAATCTTTCCAAATTTGCTTTACCGGAGAAACCATAAATGATGGTGATTTCTCATTCACAAATGGACTCAATCCTTTCAAATTACTCCCTGCTCGCTTGAGTTGTACAAAATCACCAATTACCTCCTCAACTCGGGCGGTTTCAAATACTTTTTCTATGGTGTCTTTTGATATCAAACTATACGTTTTATGTAGGAAAGTTTCAAAGATACAAAGTTGCAAAGTTAATCCATAAAAAAACTTATAAAAACAAAAAAGTACTTCATTGCTGAAGTACTTTTTCAAAACAGAGAACTTAACCTAACCCTAAATTTAATTAAAATCAAAGCGTATTCCTAACGAAACGTTGTTTTGATCTATATTATTGTTTTTGAACATCGGATTTAAGTCATATTTAACATATAGGCTTGTTTGTCCATATCCTAAATAAGCACTTAACCCGTAATTAAAGTCCGAAACATTGAAATCCCCTTTTTGCTTTTCTTTCACTTTAACATCGTCAACTTCATATTTTAATATTTGTTTTGTTTTTACACGCACACCTCCATAACCCCCAATTCCAAAACGAACCGATTCATGTGTTCTGAAATAAGATTTTGTTCCATCTTTTGAAAGTTTCTTTGGAGTAAAATCGAATTCTAAATGTAATGGTGCGGTTAAATACACATTTCTAAAACGTGATTCGTCTAAATTTACACTTGAAGTGACTAAATCAGTCTGATTTCCGTTTTTTACGAAATAGCGATTATCCGTTGGGCGAAGATTATTATACATTAAAGAAAGTCCGTATTTAGCATGAAGTAAATTGTTATTTTTAAAAATTCTGGAGTTATATGTAATTCCCCATTCATAAAAATGTGACCCCCATACTCTGTAATCTGAATCTTCAAAATTTTCGCCATCAGTAATAACATTATTTAAACCAAAGGCAAAAACAAATTGCGAAGTTGTTCTTTTTGATTTTCTTTCAGCTTTATCTTTTTCACCATTATAGATTTTCATGGAACCTAAATTGATTTCGGTTTTATTTTTTCCAATAGAATCATTTTTATTACCCCCTATAATAATTGTAGTTCCTCCTCTTGCTGATTCTTGATTAGCATCTACAATTTTTCCATCTACTTTATCTTGTACCAATTGTGCCAGTTTTGCTTCTTCAATTGCTACTTTAGTTTCGATGTTATTGGCGCGTTCTTGAGCTATATTAGCTTTTAATTCTTGAGCTTTTTCTGGTGTTATTTTTCCTTCTTTCACTTGCAAATCAATAGCTTCAACTTCTTTCTTTAATGCTTTTTTTTCTTCCGTGGTAATCATTTCGATACTATTTGCAATAGCTTTCGCTTTAGCTTCAAATGAAATATTTTTTAAAGTTCTACCTTTTACAATTCCTGTTTCTGGAACAGTATCATCTACAACTTCAATTTGTATATCTTTAAACCATATTTGACCTGTACCATCCAATAAAACACCATAAGATAAATTAGTTGCATCTTGGGGAACATATAAAACAATTTCGTATTTATCCCAATCATTTGTCCCTTCTATAGGCCTGTTTTCCATATTATCAAAAGAAAGAACTTTATTTTCATAATAATCAATTCGCATCCAAAGTCCAGCCCAAGATTTTACATTTTTACTTTTAACATAACCTGTCATTTTAACCGTTTTTCCTGAATATATATTTGGCTTACTAGATTGCATTAAAGTTCCAAAACCATTTATTTTTTTATCAATAGATTTAATCGTTAAAACTTTTTGCTCTTTATCTGTTGAATTTTTCAACAAACCCATTTCATAACTTTCTGACTTACTTCCACGTTCAATCCATTCAGTTGATTTCTCTATAGTTTCTAGCTCCTGCGCAACCCCTTTAGTTACTAAACTAAACACAATAAGAATTGTGTACAAAATAATTTTTTGCATGACTGTTTGATTTTTAATTAATGATGATTTTTAATTTTATTCGTAATTTCTATTGGCTAATGCAGATTTAGCATCTTGAAATTTTCTATTTAATTTATCCAAAGTTGTTTCTCTGTGTGTATTGTCTAATTCTTTTTCAACAGTAGTCAATAAAGAATTAGCATCTACTTTCATTTTAGATTTAGGAGTAATTTTTTTATCTGAAGTAATTACTTTTTCTCCTGTTTGAACTTCCGCTAATAAATCCTCTGGAGAAACATATTTATATGTATTAGGCAAAGGTTTTTGCATAATAGGGTTATCTTGAATTACGTTCTCCTCTTTTACGGGTTCCTTTGTATCTATAGATTTTATAAATCTTGATTGTTCTTTTGAATTATTTTTTCCATTTTGAACTAATAAAATTTGTTCATTTTTAACTGAATTTCCATCACTTTTATTTATTCTAACTGAATCATTTTTTTTATTAATTGTTGTTACAATTGGAGTTGAATTATTAATTTCTGGTGTTTCGCTTGAATTGAAAAGAAAGAACCCTAATCCAAAAAAAAGTATCATAGACGCGGCTACAAAAAACCAACCATAGCCTTTCTTTGACTTTTTTTCTTCCGAAACGGTTAGCATTGCATCTAATCTGTCCCAGGCTTGAGCAGAGGGTTGAATTTCTCTCGCATTCAACTTTTCTCTTATTTGATTATCTATTTTACTTGGTTCCATTTAATTTGTTTCTTAAGTCTGTGATTTGTTGTTGCAATAACTTTCGGGCATGTGATAATTGCGATTTTGATGTTCCTTCACTTATTTTTAGCATTTCGGCTATTTCCTGATGTTTATACCCTTCAATTGCATATAAATTAAACACTGTTTTATAACCAACAGGCAAATTGTCTATCATGTTTTGAATGTCATCTGCCAAAAAATCTTCCATTTCATAAACCGATTCATTTTCGCTTACTGTAACATCTTCAATATCTTGATGATTAAAATTATTCTTTTTCACCCGAAGAAAATCAATACATTCATAAATCATAATTCTTCGAATCCAACCTTCAAAACTGCCTTTGTGCTCAAAATTTTTTAGATTGGTAAACACTTTCATAAATCCAGTAATCATTACATCTTCTGCGTGATGAATATCTCTTATGTATTGACGACAGACACTCAACATTTTTGAAGAAAACTTGGCATAAATTTGCTGTTGTGCTTGTCGATTATTTTCGACAGCCAAGGTAATTAGTTGCTTTTCTTCTTGATGTAACTGGATAACTTTCATAAAAAGTGTTCAGTAAAATATTCTTCTATAAACATAGACGAGAATGATTTCAAAATGGTTGTATGAAGTTTAATTTATTTTAAAAATTTCTTTTTTATCTCCGGTTTTTAAATCAAAACTAACAATAACCACTTGATTTTCAGAATTTTTCAAAAAACTCTTCTGAATAATGATTAATTTATCACTCTCTTCCGAAAGTTCGTACTCTATTATAGTTGACCAATCACTATTTAATTTGATTAAGCTAAAATTGACCAAATCAATCAAATATAAGTTTCTTGAATAATTAGAAGACAATTTTACAGATTTTTCGTTTTCAAAAGAAGTTTCAACTAAAATGAAATTTTGATTTTTAAACAATGATTTACAGTCAGTTTTAACCTTATTTATGTTTTCATTCAAAGGTAAAACAATATTTTTTACTTCATCTAATTTAGAATTTATAATTAGAATTTGATTGTTTTCACGAGTATTTGAACTCATTTTTGAATGTTTTTCATAAGACGAAACATAAAAATATGTACTTTCAACCTTTTGTAATGAATTGAAAAATACTTCATTTTTTACTTGAGCATGTAATGAAAAACTTAAAAGAATAAATGTAAAAAATATCTTTCTCATACTATATAATTTAAAATATTTATAATTATATAGACGAGAAAAAAAGTTATAGGGTTGTATAAAAGTAATTAATTAAGATTTCTTTTTTTTATGTAACTTTTTGGTGAAGTATTTGTGTATTCTTTAAAGCTAATTGAAAAATAAGAAAGCGAATTAAATCCACAAGAATCCGCAAGTTGTTGCACATTGGTTTCTCCTGCTTCAATTAAACGTATTGCATATTCAATTCTAAACTCTCTTATATATTTAGTTGTATTAACTTGTTTATCTCTTCTTATTTTTTTGTCTAAAGCTGATTTACTAATAAATAACTCCGAAGCAATTTTTTCAATGGTAATGTTTGATTTGATATTTTTAATTATTACCTCATTCAGTCTTTCAAAGAAATTTTTATTTTTAAGTTTTATAGTTACTTTTGAAAAAGGATCTTGAATAGTTCGCTTCATTAGCGTTTCTTTATACTGAAGAAAATTTTTAATTTTAAAGATAAGTTCCTGAATTTTAAATGGTTTATTAATAAAATCATTCACTCCATTTTCGAGTTGTTTTAACTTCGTCTCAAAAGTCATATCGGCAGTAATAATCAAAAATGGAATTTCATCATATTTTTTTAGTTTTCTAATTTTAAAAAACAATTCTTCTCCAGACATTATCGGCATCATTAAGTCACACACAATAATATCTGGTATTTTAGTTTCTAAATAATGATAAGCTTCCAGTCCATTTTGGCACCATTTAACCTCATAATCATTCACTTCTAACAATTCAGAAACTGTTTGCCCTAATGAAATATCGTCTTCAATTAATAATATTTTAGATGCTTTTTTCTTCATAAGGTAAATTTAGTTTAATATTTTTTAAATTATAAATAATTTACTTTTAATCATTCGTACACAGAAACATATTTAAAGAAAATTAATCTAAGTTTGTTCATCAAAACTTAATAGAAATACTTTATTCCTAATAATAATTTATATACAAATTTAAAAAAATAAACTCTTTCTATTACAATTAGTCCCTATCTAAATGAACCATCTACTTAAAGCAATCTCAGAAGCAAATAACCACTTACTCAAAGAGTATAGTATAACTCATGCTCTCCAAGAATGTATTACAGCATTAGGAAGCAATATCTTAGTTGATAGATGTTATATTTTTAAAAATGAGATTAAAGATGGGGTATTAATACTTAATTATGAATATGAATGGTGCAAAAAAGATGTTACGCCATTTATTGGAAACCCTGAATTAAGCGGCATACCTTATGATGTTTTCCCTGGATTACTTGAAACCTTAATCCAAAATCTTCCTCTATATGGTCTTGTTCGTGAAAGCGACAACGTTCTTTTTAGAGAAACTATGGAAATGCAAGGAATTAAATCTTACTTATTTACTCCTATTTTTTCAAATGATGAATTTTGGGGCTGGATTGGATTTGACGATTGTGAAACCGAACGAATATGGCAAGAAGAAGAAGTTAATGTACTGCATACCGTAGCTAGAAATATTGGAATTCGATTAAATCAAGACAAAGTACATTTTGAACTCGAGAGCGCATTAGACGAACTCAATTTCTATATGAAGAGTTCTAAACAAGCTAAATGGGAGTGGAATATTATTACCGGAGAAGTTAAATTCACTTATTATTGGTTTGAAATGCTTGGCTTTACTCCAGAAGAATTAGAAGAATCATTTGAAACTTGGAGAAGCAGAATTCATCCTGAAGATTTATCAGAAATTGAACAAAATCTTAATAATTATATCAATAAAATAAGTAAAAATTATTCTGGCGTCGTTAGAATGCTTCATAAATTAGGCCATTATGTTTGGATAAAGTATTCTGGAATAATGATAACTGATAATTTTGGAGTAGCAACAAAAATTGTAGGAACACATATTGATATTAGCGAAATAAAAGAAAAAGAAATTGAATTAGCACAACAAAGAAATGAATATGATCATTTAGTAAATAGTTTAGCAGAAGTAATTTTTAAAACTGAACTAAATGGTAACATCATTTTTTTAAATAGTCAATGGGAAAAAACTACTGGCTATAAAATAAATCAATGCATAAACCATAATCTATTTGACTATTTCGAAAACATTACCTGTGAAATTATAGAAAGTCAACTTGAAGAAAGCAGTTCCACAAAACTATTTGAAGCTCAATTAGTTAAAAAAAATGGCCTTAAAATCTGGGTATTACTTATTTTAACCATACAAACGGATATTAGAAATAATAAAAAAATTGCCATTGGAAGTATCACAGATATTAATGACACCATAAGTCTAAAAAATGAATTAGAAATTTCTGAACAAAAATTTAGATTTATAGCAGAAAACACTTCCGATTTAATCATGCAACATCGCCCAGATGGAATAGTTACATATGTTTCTAGTAATTGTGAAAAATTAATTGGTTATAAACCTCATGAACTTTTAAACAAAAGCCCTTATTTAATTTTACACCCCGACGATTTAGAACGCATTAGAATTCAACATAAAAACATCTTGAATTTTAAAAATGAAATTATGACTTTTAGGGTGAGAAGAAAAGACCAAGAATATATTTGGTGTGAAACTTCATCCAATATAATTTTAAACTCAAACAAAGAAATCATTGGTGTACAAACGTCAAGCAGAGATATTACTGAAAGAGTTAAAGATCAAGAAGAAATTAAATTAGCTTTAGAAAAAGAAAGAGAACTAAATGAATTAAAATCGGGTTTTGTTACTATGGCATCTCACCAGTTTAGAACACCTCTTTCGGTAATTTTTTCTAATGTTGAGCTTTTAAATTATAAAATTAACACCAAGAAAGTAATCATTAAAGATGATGTTGAAGTAATTACCAATCGGATTAGCAATGAAGTCAACAGAATGACTGAATTAATGAATAATATCTTAGTTTTTGGAGAATATGAGTCTAATAATTTAAAAATAGAAATCAAAGAAATTTTACTCTCTGATTTTATAGAAAAACTTATAGAAACTTATTTTAATAGTGAAAAAGACAATCGAAAATTAATCTTCGAGATGACCGGAACTGAAAAACCAATTTTGTCAGATGAAAGTCTTTTAATACACATTTTAAATAATTTAATTTCAAATGCTTTTAAATATTCAAAAGGAAGCTCAAATCCTATTTTAAAAATAGATTTTGAACCAGCATACTTCAAAATTCAAATAATAGACTTTGGCATCGGTATTATTCCAAAAGAAACAAAACATTTGTTCAAATCATTTTACCGAGGAAGTAATACTTCCACTATTCAAGGTTCGGGATTAGGCTTAATTATTGCTAAACAATTCACAGAATTATTAAATGGAACAATTTCTATATCAAGTAAGATTGATGAAATGACAGTAGTTTCTCTTAAATTTCCATACAAACAAAAGAAAATAAAACAAACTAATATAAAACATAAAACTCTCTAACTAAAGAAAAATGGACACTCCTCTAAATGAATTTTTAAAATACTATAACGGTTACATAAAAACAAAGGGATTTGAACCTACTGCATATGATGTAAATTACTGGGTTCAAAATTTCTTCAAACAAACAAAAAGCAAGGAAAAAAAGAATGAAATAAAAAATAACTCTGAGAAAAAATAATATTTGAATCAAATATTATTTTTTTCTCTCTATCACATAATTTACCATCAAAGTAAGTGCATCCTTATAAGGAGAAGAAGGGAAATCTTGCAGTAATAAAAGTGCTTCCTGCTGAAATTGAACCATTTTTTGTTCGGCATAAGCCAGTCCACTTTGTTGTTTTACAAAAGAGATTACTTCCTTTACCCTTTTTTTATCCTTATTGTGATTTTTAATCGAATTTATCACCCAGCTTTTCTCTTTTGCTGTGCAATGATTTAAAGTATAAATTAATGGCAATGTCATTTTTTGTTCTTTAATGTCAATTCCCGTTGGTTTTCCGATAGCATCATCGGTGTAATCAAACAAATCATCTTTTATTTGAAAAGCCATTCCAATAAGTTCACCAAATTTTCGCATTTTTTCTACTAATACAGCGTCATTTGGAGCAACAGAACAAGCACCAAGCGAGCAACAAGCTGCAATTAAAGTAGCTGTTTTTTGTCTGATGATTTCGTAATAAACATCTTCTGTTATATCTAATCTTCGCGCTTTTTCAATTTGAAGTAATTCGCCTTCACTCATTTCACGAACAGCAACAGAAATAATTTTTAGTAAATCAAAATCATTATTATCTATTGAAAGTAACAATCCTTTCGACAACAAATAATCACCCACTAAAACTGCTATTTTATTTTTCCAAAGTGCATTTATGGAGAAAAAACCACGACGTTTGTTACTATCGTCAACCACATCATCATGTACTAAAGTTGCAGTATGAATTAATTCAATAACAGAAGCACCTCGATAGGTACGCTCATTAATTGAACCTCCAGAAACCATTTTAGCGGTTAAAAAAACAAACATTGGTCGCATTTGTTTTCCCTTTCGGTTAACAATATAGTGTGTGATTCTATTTAATAAAGCAACTTTTGAAGACATTGCATCACGAAACTTTTCTTCAAAAAGTTCCATTTCTTGGGCAATAGGCAGCTTTATTTGTTCGGTTATTTTCATTAGTAAACAAAAGTAAGAAAGTTTTTAAAACATTTTACTACTAGTTCACTTTTTTACGATTTATTCGCTAGTTGTCCACAAGCCGCATCAATATCCTTACCTCGACTTCTTCTTACTTTTGCCACGATATTACTTTTCGTCAAAGCAGAAATATAGGAATCAATTGCTTCATTAGAGGCTTGTTGAAACATTCCATCATCAATAGGATTGTACTCAATAAGATTAACTTTACAAGGAACATATTTGCAAAATTTCACCAAAGCATCAATCGATTTTTTATCGTCGTTGATACCTTTCCAAACTACATACTCGTAAGTGATTTTACTTTTGGTTTTTCTGTACCAATATTCCAAACTTTCACGCAAATCAGTTAGTGGAAAATTCTTGGTAAATGGCATAATTTCATTTCGAATTTCCTCCACAGCAGAATGTAATGAAACGGCTAATTTGAATTTCACCTCATCATCCGCCATTTTTTTTATCATTTTCGGAATTCCAGAAGTTGAAACCGTGATGCGTTTTGGCGACATTCCTAAACCTTCGTTAGACGTAATCATATCAATCGCTTTCATCACGTTAGGATAATTCATCAAAGGCTCACCCATTCCCATAAAAACAATGTTAGATAAAGGTCGGTCATAATATAAACGGCTTTCATTATCAATTGCTGCTACTTGGTCATAAATCTCACCTGGTTCCAAATTTCGCATGCGTTTTAATCGCGCTGTAGCACAAAAATTACAATCTAAACTGCAACCTACTTGCGAAGAAACACAAGCAGTGGTTCGAGTTTCAGTAGGAATTAAAACCGATTCTACAATTAAGTCATCGTGCAAACGAACAGCATTTTTGACGGTTCCATCTTCGCTACGTTGCAATGTATCAACTTTTATATGATTGATAACAAAATTAGCTTCTAACATAGCGCGAGTTTCTTTAGACACATTAGTCATATCTTCAAAAGTATGTGCCCGTTTTTGCCATAACCATTCATAAACTTGATTACCACGAAATGCTTTATCTCCATTGGAAACAAAAAAATTACGCAATTGTTCTTTTGTAAGTGCTCGTATGTCTTTTTTCTCGATTTGCATGGTGCAAAGTTAGGTTAAAATGTTAAATCGTTTAATTGTTAATTTGTATTTTTGCCAAAATTTGATTTCATCATGCACTTTATATCCGAAGAATTAGAAGATTATGTAGCCAATCATTCAGAAAACGAGCCTGAATTATTAGCCAAGCTTAATAAAGAAACACACCAAAAAATTCTACAACCAAGAATGTTGAGTGGTCATTTTCAGGGAAGAGTTTTGAGTATGTTGTCTAAAATTATTCATCCAACAAATATACTTGAAATTGGAACATATACAGGTTATGCGGCTTTGTGTTTAGCAGAAGGTTTAGCTGCAAACGGCACTTTAGATACGATTGATATAAACGAAGAATTGTTTGATTTCCAAAAAAAATATTTTGATGCTTCACCTTGGAGTACTCAAATCATCCAACATTTAGGTAATGCAATTGAAATCATACCAACATTGAACAAAAAATTTGATTTAGTTTTTATTGATGCTGATAAGGAAAATTATGTAAATTATTTTCATTTAATTGTCCCTATCATGAACAAAGGCGGCATCATTTTGTCAGACAATGTATTATGGAGCGGAAAAGTGCTAGAAGAAGTAAAATTGAACGACAAAAGCACTCAAGTTTTATTAGACTACAATAAACTATTAAAAGAAGACCCAAGGGTAGAAACAGTTTTACTACCTATTCGTGATGGTTTGACAGTTAGTCGTGTTCTATGATGAAATTATATTTTTTGTTAAAGAGCAAATACATTCTATAAAATACAAAGCCAAAAGTTGCTCCAAACAAATACCCTGTTAAAATATCACCAGGAAAATGTAATCCAAGGTAAATTCTACTAAAAGCAAAAATAAGTGGAAAACAAAACAACAAATGGGTGTGTCTATAGTATTTTCTAATTATTAAATATACAAACACAGTAGAGGCCATTGAATTGGCAGCATGACCTGAGAAAAAACTAAATGATTTTCTTGTAATTACTTCTCGTATTATTCCATCAAATTCTGGAACATTACAAGGACGTAAGCGTTCAAAAGTATTTTTGAATAAGTTTGTAATCTGATCAGTAAAGGTGATTAAAACAGCCAAAAAAAGAATGATTATTCCTAAATTTTTCCAGCCCATTTTTTTTTGAATCAAATAAAAAACGGCTAAAAATAAAGGCGACCAGTAAATTTGCTTGGTAATAATTTTCCAAAAACCATCAAAAGGCTCAGAACCTAAACCATTTAAAAAAACAAACAAATCCTTGTCAAGTTGAATTAAATGTTCCAAAATTAAGATTGTCTTTTAATAGGTCCTGTCAAATCTTCTATATTCTCTTTTACTTCTTGAATAGGATTTTGAATACCCAAATCAATATTCTCAATTGGGTTCACCATTTGCGAAATACCAGCTTTTGCTTTATTAATTTCTTCCGAGACACCTCCAGTAATTGAATCTAAATCCACCCCATTATCTCTAGCTCCTTTTTGAATTTCACTTTTAATTTCGTTAGTTGCATTTTTTAATTGCGCCATTGTTTTACCTAAAAACCTTGCGATATCAGGTATTTCTTTTGAACCAAAAAGCATTAAAACTACAACTAGAATTAATAATAATTCTCCTATTCCGTCAAACATAATTACTATATTTATGTTGCAAATTTACAAAGTTTTACTTCGATTACTCTTAAAGTATTCAAAAAAAAGACTATCCGT
Organism: Flavobacterium sp.; assembly: GCF_035299005.1. Lineage (GTDB taxonomy): Bacteria > Bacteroidota > Bacteroidia > Flavobacteriales > Flavobacteriaceae > Flavobacterium. The sequence continues at coordinate 106,806 of NZ_DATGXL010000001.1, read as the reverse complement.
AGATAGTCTTCAATAATTTATTTTTTTTCTAAAGTATCAAACTTAGATTCCATTTCGGCTTTTGGCCAAAAATTATTGGCAACATCAATATCTGCTGTTTCTAGCTTTGGATCTAATTGAATTTTTACCACTTTTTTCTCGGTTGCAAAAACTCGTCTTGCTGTTGCATTATTTTTTCTCCAAATTTGAGCTGGAAAGACTTGTGTTTCATTTGTTCCATCTTCAAACTGAAGCTCAACAATGATTGGCATAATTAATCCCCCTGGTTTATCAAACTCAACTTCATAGAAAAATCTTGGTGATTTTAATGCGGTAATTTCTTCAGCTGTATAATTTTTAGTTAAATAATCATTCAATGCTTGTACTTTTGAAGCATCAAAACCATTCTTTAATTCTGGCTTAAATTCTGTTGATCCTTCTAAAACCAATTTTAACATTGATTGTCCATCACCTATTTTTCGACCTCTTCTGTTAAATTGTTGTTGCGCTTCTTTTGGATCTTGTTCAATAACATAATATTGTTTCACATCTTTAATACCAATGTCTGTATAATCAGTAGAGTAAAACCAACCTCTCCAAAACCAATCTAAATCTACAGCAGAAGCATCCTCCATTGTTCTAAAAAAATCTTCTGGTGTAGGATGTTTAAATTTCCAACGGTTTGCGTATGTTTTAAAAGCATGATCAAACAACTCATGCCCCATAATGGTTTCTCTTAAAATATTCAAACCAGTTGCTGGTTTCCCATAGGCATTAGCCCCAAAATTATAAATACCTTCTGAGTTAGTCATAATTGGCTCTAAATATTGTTGATTTCCTTTCATATATGGAACAATTTTTGAAGCTGGACCTCTATCAACAGGGAAATTAGGATCAAAAGAAATTTCTGTTAAATATTCTAAAAAAGTATTTAAACCTTCGTCCATCCATGTCCATTGTCTTTCATCTGAATTAACAATCATAGGAAAAAAATTATGTCCTACTTCATGAATAATTACACCTAACATTCCGTATTTTACTCTATTACTTACAAATCCTTTATCGTCTGGACGTCCATAATTCCAACAAATCATTGGATATTCCATACCTTGATCTTCTGCAGAAACCGAAACCGCTTTTGGATAAGGATAATCAAAAGTGTAGTGTGAATATGTTTTTAAAGTATGTGCAACTGCTTTTGTAGATAAATCTCCCCAAAGTGGATTTGCTTCTTTAGGATAAATAGAAATGGCAAGAGGCTTGTTGGTAGGTAAATCAACAGCCATGGCATCTAAAATAAATTTTCTTGAAGTTGAAAAACCAAAATCACGAACATTTTGCGCTTTAAATTTCCACGTTTTTTTCTTGTCTGAAAAACCTTTTTCTGCTTGAGTAGCTTCTTCTTGTGTTACAATTACAACTGGTTTATCAAATGTTTTTTGAGCAAGCTCCCATCGTTTCATTTGTTCAGCTGTATAAACTTCACTTTTGTTTTGAATAACTCCAGTCCCTTCCATAATATGATCCGCAGGAACTGTGATATTAACTTCATAATCTCCAAAAGTCAATGCAAATTCTCCTCTTCCCCAAAATTGCATGTTTTGCCAACCTTCCACATCGCTATAAACTGCCATTCTTGGATAAAATTGAGCCATAACATACAAACGATTTCCATCTGCAAATTGCTCATAACCAGAACGACCGTTATTAGCTTGCTCCATGTAATTCACAATATTGTACCACCATTTTATTGAAAAAGTTACTTTTTCTCCATTTTTTAATGGTTTTGGTAAATCTATACGCATCATTGTTTGGTTGATGGTATATTTCATTGGATTTCCTTTTGCATCTTTTACATATTCTATATTAAAACCTCCTTGGAAGGGCTTTTCAATATATTTTTTAGCAAAACCATCTGTTGAAATAGATTTATTTAAACTTTCATTTTCAATTAATGGTGTTTTTGAATCTGGCTTTTCAATATTTTGATCCAATTGAACCCATAAATATTCTAAAGATTCAGGAGCATTATTATAATATGTAATCGTTTCAGAACCATATAGTTTTTTATTCTTATCGTCTAATTCCAGATCCATTTTGTAATCTGCTTTTTGCTGATAATAAGCTGGCCCTGGTGCTCCAGAGGCAGTTCTAAACATATTTGGCGTCGCCATTTCTTGATACATTTGACGAAATTTATTTTCATCATAATGTCCTGATTCGCGTTTTTTTTCTTCAGGTTTTACTTCTTGTGCAGAAACTCCAAAAGCTACTGTAATGGATAAAAAAACACTTAATAGAATTGATTTTCTCATAATATTATGGTCGGTTTAATAGTCAATTTTTTCTTCTAATTCAGTATTAGTCAACAAAAAGCTTTTTTTGTTACTATTAATATTTGTGTGAACAATATTTTGTTGATCAACAAAAGTTTCTGTTAATAAAGAATTATAGATTTCGAAAGTATTTATTTTTTTTGAAATAGCAATTTTAGTATAAACAATTAACACATCTCCTTCTACTTCTTTTGCTAAATAATCAATAGTTTGTGGCTTTTTATTGATTGAAATTTTAATTTTTTCTTTCAAATAAGATTTAATCCACTCTTCTGCTTCTGGAAGCTCATTGGTTGAAGTTAAATTTGGCTTTTTCTTATATTTTTTTGTAAGTGCTTTTTCTAAATCATCTATAAAAATTCGAGAAGTGATTTCTATTCTCTTTTTATTTGGCACATAATCAATTTGAGTAACCGACACATAAAACTTATGAGCTGCAAATGAGCTACACAATGCAAAACAAAAAAATAAAAATATTATTTTATTACTCTTTTTCATTTGGTAAAAATAATAATTATTCTTTAGGTATTTGCAACTTAAATTCTGTTGCTTTATTGACCAAATATTCTATTAATTTTAGTTCATTCTCAGTTTTTAATAATGTTGACAATTCATAAATTGAAAGTTCGGAGAAACTCATAAAAATGGGAATATCTTCATTTTTAATTTTAAGTGTTTCTACAAAAAAATTATTGGAAAAGCGCTCGAAAATATGTTCTGAAAACGATTTAGATTGCAAATCTCTAATACGTCTTTCTTCATAAACCTGTTCGGAATGCGTTTTGGAATCTCTATTGATTCCTAATAATTTTCCAATACCAGTTCCTATTGCTATAATATCAACACTTGCTCCTGGCGCAAAACTATTTGGCATAGCAATATTTAGAGGAGATTGAGATGTAATATCATCTTCATAATATTTTACTGCTTTTGCATCGATACCTACAAAAGCTTCTCCATAAACTTGAATTCGCTTTGTGTCTTCTTTTAAATCGCCAGTAAGTGAATATGGAGAAATAACAACTTCATCAAGTTCGGTAATTTTAACATGTAGCTTTATTTCTAATTCTTCTTTCCAAAAATCTTTCTGGGTCAAGATGTACTTTTGTGATACAAAAGAAGTACCTTCAAAAAACAATGTATCTGTTGGTCTAGCTCGTATCGAAAATTTTCCGTCAATATCAGTAACTGCTCTAACATTTGAAGAAACGTTAAATACTGCCACATTTTCAACATCAAAAGAGTCAACAGCAATTTTTCCACGCAGTACCTTTCGCTCAATTCCTTGAGAGAATGAAGTTTGTACAAAAAAAAATAAACCTATAAAAGACAAAAAAAATGTGTTCATTTCTATTTTCTTTCTTCAATTTTAACTACTTCAAACTCATTTATTTCTCTATACTTTGAAGCTAATTCGGATAAGACAAATGTTGCCATAGTGTAATTTTTAGTTTTCATAGCTGCTGCAAATTGTTCGTTTTCTGCTGCATAAAATAAAAATCCATCTACATATTCTTCTGGGATTTTTAAAGTATTTACGATATACTCTCTTTCATAATTATTAGCCATTTTAGTTTGAAGCAATTCTTTTTTCTCAACTTCTACTTCTTTTTTTAACATTTTGGTTCTTCCAGAGATCCAATTAAGCAATGGGTCAACTGAAATTACTGAACCTATCGACATTTCTCCAGCTGTTTTAAGTTTGCGCTCGGCTGGTGTGTAAGTTTTTTGTCCTTTTGGTACAATCCCCAAAGCTTCTGCATTTATATTTTTATAATCAGTTATGGTAACTTCACTAAGTTGATTACTTATTAATTGCATTGTAATAAAAACTAAATTTTCACCAAAATCTTTATCCGTTATAATATGCGTTTCAGCTTTTAAATTGAAAGCACTAAAAATTAATGTATCTTTTTTCTTTCCAAAAATTGAAAAATACCCTCCTCGTTGTGTTAGAACTTCTTGGTTATTTGAAATGTTTTTTACTAAAATTCCTTCCACTTCATTTGCATTTGACACTATTTTTCCATTCACAATAGAATCGTTTTGCGAGAAAACAAATATTGGAAAAAGAGAAAGAAAAAAAAGTAATTGTTTCGTCATGAAAATATAGTCAAATAATATTTTGTAAATGTACTTATGAGCCATCAAAATGAAATCCTAACAAGATGATAAACTTATGTTAATACAATCTTGTAAATTTGTAAAAAAAAATCATGAAAAGTATAATTATTGCCAGTACTTCAACATTACACAACGGAGACTATTTAGCTTATTTATTACCAGAATTGGAACTGTTTTTTCAAAATTGTTCCGAAATAATTTTTATCCCATATGCACGCCCTAGTGGTATTTCACATGAAGATTATACAAAAAAAGTAGCTGATGCTTTTGTAAAAATTAAAATTTCTGTTAGAGGAATTCACGAATTTGATGATCCAATTGAAGCCATTGAAAAAGCGCAAGGAATTTTTATTGGCGGAGGAAATACTTTTTTATTAGTTAGTCAATTGTATAAGAACAACGTTATTGATACCTTAGAAAAAGTAGTTAAAAATGGCACACCATATTTAGGCACTAGTGCCGGAAGTAATATTTGTGGTTTAACGATGGGCACTACAAATGATATGCCTATTGTATATCCTCCAAGTTTTAGAACTTTAGGATTTGTATCATTCAACATAAATCCTCATTACTTAGATCCAATTGAAGGCTCAACACACATGGGAGAAACGCGTGAAACCAGAATTAATGAATTTCATCATTTTAATCCGCAACCTGTTGTAGGATTGAGAGAAGGAAGTTGGTTAGAAGTTAAGGGCGATTCAGTAAAATTGAAAGGAACTTTAACCGCTAGAATTTTCAAAAGAAACGAAACTCCTATTGAAGTAGACCCAGAAACTGAACTCAACGAATTGAAATAAAAAAAAGCCTTGCAATTGCAAGGCTTTTTTAAAGAGCGGAAGACGAGGCTCGAACTCGCGACAACCAGCTTGGAAGGCTGGAGCTCTACCAACTGAGCTACTTCCGCAAATGATAATTTTTAAAACTTTATCTTGTTTTGGAGCGGAAGACGAGGCTCGAACTCGCGACAACCAGCTTGGAAGGCTGGAGCTCTACCAACTGAGCTACTTCCGCATTGCAAAAAAGCACATGAATACTTATTTTGTGGGTGCAAATATACTTCAAAAGTTTTTTTAATTGCAAATTTTTAAGCACATTTTTTTAATTCCTTTGTTATAAATTTGTTGACATTCATTTCGTTTTTCTTAATCCGTTAAAATATAAATAGTTAGAAAATGTTTATCATTAAAAAAATTACTGCTTTTGAAACTTACACTGTTCGACAAGAAGTTTTAAGAAAAGGAAAACCAATAGAAACTTGTTATTTTAATGGCGATAACGATTCAACCACAACCCATTTTGGATTATTTGAAGACGAGAATATAATTGGGGTTGTTTCGGTTTATAAAACAAATTCCCTTCTTTTTACAGATGAAATACAATACCAGATTCGAGGCATGGCAGTTTTAGAAAACTTTCAAAACAAAGGCTATGGAGAACAACTATTAAAGGCTGCTGAAAAATTTTGTTGGGAAGAAAAAGCTAATTTAATTTGGTTTAATGCACGCGAAAAAGCTGTTTCTTTTTATTCAAAACTGAAATACAAAATTGTTGGAAATTCATTTGACATTCCAGATGTTGGCATCCATTTTGTAATGTTTAAGAGGAATTAAAAAGATTTTTATTACATTTATATATCCAAATGGATTTTCGCTATGAAAATAATTACTACTCTACTTTTACTATCATTTCTGGTTTCATGTAAAAAAGAAACAAAAATCGTTGCTTTTGACAATAGCATTATAAAAGATACAATACACAATGTAATCATCAGACCCGTTAACCCCGAACTTCTTGAAGGTAAATCAGATAGTTTAAAAATATATTATCAAAAATTAAACTTTCACGAAATTTGGTATTTAGATGAAAACCGAAATGACCTTATTAACGAAATCAAATTTTGCTATCTTGAAGGCTTAAATCCTCTAGATTATTCGTTTGAATTTATTGAGAATTTAGAAAAAAAGAGAAAAGAACTCTCTGATGAAGATATTGTTAAATATGACATTTTACTAACAGAATCTTTTGAAAAATTAGCACTTCATTTACACAAAGGTAAATTAAACCCTAAAGAACTTTATAAAGATTGGGATTTGAAGCCTAAAGAAATTGCACTTTCACCACTGTTAGAAAAAGCTATTACAGAGAAAACAGTCGCATCTACATTTAAGGAATTAAAACCAAATCACATTGTTTATCAATTACTTAAAAAAAGTTTAATTGAATTGGATAAATTTCCAAATGTTACTTTTACTAAGATTGAAACCAAAAAGGAAAAAATTCAACTTAACGACACCTTACCAGAAATGGTCAAAATCAAAAAAAGATTAAGTTATTGGAACGATTACAAAAACCCTGACAGTATTTTTACATGGGCTTACGATACACTAACTTTTAAAGCAGTTAAAAAATTTCAAGGTCGTCATGGTCTATTGCAAGATGGTGTTATCGGAAAAGGAACATTAAACGCTTTAAATATTACCAAAAATGAAAGAAGAGAACAAATTTTTGCCAATTTAGAAAGATGGCGCTGGTACCCAACAGACTTAGGAAAACAATACTTAATTGTAAATCTTCCTGAATATATGTTAAACTACGTTGTCGATAATGATACTATTGCCACACATAGAACTGTTGTTGGAACACCAAAAAGAAGAACACCGATACTCACTTCGAAACTTTCCAATTTTGTTTTCAATCCGACTTGGACAATTCCTCCTACAATTATAAAAGAAGATTTAACTCCTAGTGCAACAAAAAATAGAAATTATTTTTCTTCTCGAAAGTTAACAATATACAACAACAAAGGAGTTGAAGTAAGCCCATATGAATGGAACCCAGCAAAAGCTAATAGTTATCGCTATGTTCAAAAACCTGGCTATAATAACTCACTTGGATTGGTAAAATTCAACTTTCCAAATAGTCACTTAGTTTACTTACACGATACAAATCATCGAGATTATTTTGTAAAAACTTATCGTTCATTAAGTTCTGGATGTGTTCGTATTGAAAATCCTTTGGTTCTAGCCAAACAAATTTTAGTGAAAGAGAATCCTAAAAAATGGGATTCTCCAGAAATAGATTCTATTATAAAACGAGAGAAAACAAAAACAGTGTCTGTTAAAGACACTGTAAATATTCATATTTTTTATTGGACAAGTTGGTTAGAAAAAAATCAATTACAATTTAGAACCGACATCTATGAACTTGACAAAGAATTGTTTTTGAAATTAAGAAACTAACTTCGATTTAATTGTGTAATTTCTTGAAGGATGATAAATAAAAATACATGATTTATCTTTAATTGTTTCAATTAATTGTTTGTGAACTTCATAAGGAACCGCAGGACAACCTTGACTTCTTCCGATATAACCTTGAGTATTAGCTATTTTTTTGCTTACATAATCAGCCCCATGAATAACCACTGCTCTATTTCTAGCATTATCATTAATTCCATACTCCATTCCATCTAAACGTAATGACATCCCATGTTTTCCTTGATACACTTCACCTGTTACATAAAAACCTAAACTACTTTTGAATGATTCATTTTCATTTGAAAAATTAGTAGCAAATTCAACGCCCGAATTTCTTCCGTGAGCTACCAATGATTTCATGATTACTTTTTGTGATTTCATATCAATAACCCACATTCTTTCTTCTTTAGAAGATAAGCTAAAATCGATTACTGTTAAAATCTCATTTTCAATTTTACCTTGTGCTTTTAATTGCTCGTATCCTTGAAATGCAGCAAAAAAACTATCAAACTTTGGTAATGATAAATTGTTAGCATCTATAGTTGTGTAAAAAGTTTTACACTTTGTTTCTAAAGTTGACTTTGTATTTGCAGCTACTAATTTTGGATCTGTATTTGAAATTACATTTCTTTCCACATCAGCCGTATTTAAAGGCTTGAATGAAAAAACACAAAATAAAATAAGCGGTAAAAACTTGTAAATCATTGTTAATCTTGTAGTTATATTGTTGTTGAAAGTGCCAAATATATTTATTATTTTTTAATAAACAAATAAAAAAGTGTTTTTTGTCGAAATTTTATGTATTTCATCGATTATTCTAAAAAAAGTTAAACATTATACAAAAAATGTAGACCTATATAATAATCGCATAATTTTGCGCATCAATTTAATTTATATGACAAACAAATTCGGCATAACTCTACTTTTTTGCATAGCCACTTCATTTTTTTCGTTTTCACAAACTAAAAAAAGTATTACCACTAATAAAACAAATGAGTCTATCACTATCGATGCAGATTTAAACGAAGCATCATGGAAAAATGCTGAAATTGCTACTGATTTTGTAATGTTTGAACCTGATAATGGAAAACCAATTGATGAAAAGAAAAAAACGGAAGTCAAAATATTGTATGATGATGAAGCAATATATGTAGGTGCTTTACTATATGATGATGAACCAGAAAAAATTATGAAAGAAATCACTGAACGTGACGACTTTGGCACAACAGATGCTTTCGGAATATTCATCAATGGTTATAATGACGGTCAACAAGATTTTCGATTTTTCCTTACTGCTGCAGGAGGCCAATTAGATTGTTTAGCAACTGAACAAATAGGTGAAGATTTTTCATGGAATGCTATTTGGGATAGTAAAGTAAAGATTACTGATTACGGATGGATTGTAGAAATGAAAATTCCATATGCTGCTTTGCGTTTTTCTCCTGAATCAGTTCAAACTTGGGGATTAAATTTTGTTCGTGAAATTAAACGTGAAAGACGCGTTTATACATGGACTCATGTAGATTCAAAAATTGGAGCCGTAATTCAACAAGCTGGAGTTTTAAATGGTATCAAAAATATAAAAACTCCTACTAGATTATTTTTGATTCCTTATTCATCTTTTTATTTGAATGCAAGCGAGACTCAAAAAACAAAAGGGGAATTCAAAGGAGGATTAGATGTTAAATACGGCATCAATGATGCTTTTACTTTAGATGCTATTTTAGTCCCAGATTTTGGTCAAACAAAATTTGATAATGTAATTTTAAATTTAGGCCCGTTTGAGCAACAATTTAACGAAAATAGACCATTTTTTACAGAAGGAACTGATTTATTTAGCAAAGGAAACTTATTGTATTCAAGAAGAATAGGACAAACACCCGATTTAAATTTAAATTTAGCTGATAACGAATTTATCAATGAATTTCCAAGTGCTATTAATTTATTAAATGCCATGAAAATTTCGGGTCGTGATAAAGACGGAATGGGAATTGGCTTCTTGAATGCAATTACAGAGAAAACCACTGCTAACGTTTCAAATTCTGATAATGATTTAACTAGACAAGTTATTGTTTCTCCCTTAACCAATTATAATGTTACCGTTTTTGACCAAAGATTTAATAAAAATTCGTCCGTTACTTTTATCAATACTAACGTGGCTCGAAATGGAAACTTTAGAGATGCTAATGTAACAGGATTACTATTTGACCTGAATAATAAAACTAATAAATACAATGTTTCAGGAGGTATAAAATCGAGCAGCATAAACGATGTCAAAAATACTAATGGAATAAATGCATCGCTTTATTTAGCAGAAACTAACGGTAAATTTAGACATAGCATTGGTGGTGATTTTATTTCTAAAGATTTTGATAACAATGATTTGGGAATTAATTTCAAAACAAATTATTATGCAATCTATGGAAACTCAAATTATCGCATATTAAATCCAAACAAAACATTCAACACCTTTAGAATCAATTTGAATTCTTATTTTGAATTTTATAAACCAACAAATCAAATCCAATCGAGTAACTTCAATGTAAACATTAATTCAACAAACAAGAAAAATCACTTTTTTGGTGGAGGTATTAATTTTAATCCATTTAAAAATTATGATTATTATGAACCACGAGTAGTCGATCGCTTTTTTGTAAATCCAGGAAACTTGGGCGGATGGTTTTATTTTTCATCTAATTACAACAATAAGTTTGCATTAGATATCAATCCATATATTACTCATGTTTTAGATCAAAATAGATACGAAGCAGGAATCAATATAAGTCCAAGATATCGCTTCAATAACAAGTTTTCATTAGTCTATAGTTTTGATTATTTCAAACAACAAAACGATATAGGATTTATTGATTTTGAAAACAGTGATATTATTTTCGCTAGAAGAGACCGAAACACTTTTACAAATGCACTAACAAGCAAATTTTCTATAAGTAGTGTAATGAACTTTAATTTATCGGTAAGACATTATTGGTCATTAGCAGAAAACAATCAAATAAACACATTAAACGCTGACGGAAGTTTATCACCTAATACAACTTACACCAATAATAAAAACTCAAATTTCAGCAGTTGGAATTTAGATTTATCCTACTCGTGGTGGTTTGCTCCAGGTAGCCAAATGTCAATATTATACAGAAATAATGCAGCTACTTTTGATCGTACAATAAATAAGGATTTTGGTTCAAATTTTTCCAACTTATTTGACAACAATTTGAATCATGTCTTATCAATTAGTGTACGCTATTTTATAGATTACAACCAAGCCAAAAACTGGCTTAGAAAAGGATAAATGGCTTAATCGTTTTCGTAATTTTAAGTTACTTTTTGATTCAAAAATTTATCAATTGTTTATCTTTGTACAAACACAGAACCATGAACAAAAAAGTAATTTTAATGATACTAGACGGTTGGGGAAAATCTCCAGATCCGAAAGTTTCAGCAATTGATAATGCTAACACACCTTTTATTGATAGTTTATATAACATATACCCGAATGCACAACTAAGAACAGATGGCTTAAATGTAGGTTTACCTGAAGGACAAATGGGAAATTCAGAAGTTGGTCATATGAATTTAGGTGCTGGACGCATTGTGTATCAAGATTTAGCCAAATTGAATTTAGCGGTAGAACACAAAACCATGAGTCAAGAAAAACCACTTATGGAGGCGTTTAATTACGCTAAAAAGAACAACAAAGCTATTCACTTTTTGGGATTAGTTTCTGATGGTGGCGTGCATTCTCACACTTCACATTTAAGAGGTTTAATTGATGCTGCTCAAGAAAGTGGTGTTGAAAACATGTTTGTTCATGCATTTACTGATGGCCGTGATGTAGATCCAAAATCGGGAGTAAGATACATTTCTGATTTAGAAAATTATCTTCAAAACACCCATGCAAAATTAGCTTCTGTAGTTGGAAGATACTACGCAATGGACAGAGATAAACGTTGGGAAAGAGTAAAATTAGCTTACGATTTAGTTGTGAATGCTGAAGGGAATTATTCAAAAAATGCCATTGCGAGTATCAACGAAAGTTATGCAAACAATGTTACTGACGAATTTATTCAACCTATTGTGATGGTTGATGACAACAACAATCCAGTTGCTAAAATTCAAGACGATGACGTAGTTGTTTTCTTTAATTTCAGAACAGACAGAGGAAGAGAATTAACCGAAGCTTTATCTCAAAAAGACTTCCACGAATTCAACATGCACAAATTGAGTTTATATTATGTTACGATGACAAATTACGATGAAACGTATAAAAATGTTCATGTAATTTACGACAAAGACAACATCACAGAAACACTTGGAGAAGTATTAGAAAAAGCCAATAAAAAACAAATCCGAATTGCCGAAACAGAGAAATATCCACACGTAACCTTTTTCTTTTCTGGTGGAAGAGAAGAACCTTTTGTAGGCGAAACTCGTATTTTGAAAAATTCACCAAAAGTAGCCACTTACGATTTACAACCAGAAATGAGTGCGTACGAACTAAAAGACGCTTTAGTTCTAGAACTTAAAAAAGGTGAAGTTGATTTTGTTTGTTTAAACTTTGCCAATGGAGATATGGTTGGTCATACAGGGGTAATGGAAGCAGCAATAAAAGCATGCGAAGCTGTCGATGTTTGTGTAAAAGAAGTGGTTGAAACCGCTTTAGAAAATAATTACACCACAATAATCATAGCCGACCATGGAAATTGTGAAACGATGATAAACCCAGATGGTTCACCAAATACTGCTCACACAACGAATCCAGTGCCAATTATTTTAGTAGATAAAAATTTAACAGCGATTCATGATGGTGTTTTGGGAGATATAGCACCTACTATTTTAGAATTAATGGGAATTGAAAAACCAGATGTAATGACATGTAAATCATTATTATAAGGATAGCAAAAATAAATTTAAAAAAGAGATTCATTAACTTGAGTCTCTTTTTTTATATATAACAATTGTAAATTAAAAGTTAAACTTTTACACATTAATAGTAATACTATTATATTTGCATTTTTAAATATTATATCATGCAAAATTTACTATCTAATTTAAAAATAACCATTAACGAAAAGTTATATGTTAAAGATCCTGAAACCTCAGAATTAGGACGTAATATATTAAAAAACAGCATCGTAATAATTGATGAAATCGGCTTTGAAGCATTCACATTTAAAAAATTAGGTGAAAGAATTCAATCAAATGAAAGTTCTATTTATCGCTATTTTGAAAATAAACACAAACTTTTGGTTTATCTAACTTCATGGTATTGGTCTTGGATGGAATATCGTATGGCATTTGCTACTACAAATGTTTCAAATCAAATAGAAAAATTAGAAAAAGTAATTAAACTAGTTACTGAAAATGTAGCAGATGATAATACAACTCCACACATCAATGAAGAAATTCTAAGCCGAATAATCGTTGAAGAATTCACTAAAACATTAATGACTAAAGAGGTGGACAACGAAAACAAAGAAGGTTTCTTCTTGGTGTACAAAAGGGTTATCAATCGCATTATTGACATCATAAAAGAAGTTAATCCAGATTATCCATTTGCAAAAAGTTTAGCTTCAAATATTGTAGAAGGATCGCTTCATCAACATTTTTTAAAAAATCATTTGAAAACCATCACAAACTTATCTGATAAAGAATGTGCAACAGAATTTTATACAGATATGGCAAAAAAAACACTACTATGACACCATTAAAAAGATTCAAAAACCTCATCTTAATCGACAAACAAGATATTTATCAAATCTTCTTGTATTCCATTATTGCAGGATTAATCAGCTTGTCTTTGCCTTTGGGGATTCAATCCATCATTAACTTTATCCAGGCTGGAAAAATTAGTACTTCATGGATTGTCCTTGTTGGAGTTGTAGTAATAGGTGTAGCTTTTGTAGGATTACTAAAAATTATGCAGTTTAGAATCACCGAAAACTTACAACAAAAAATATTTGTGCGCTCTTCTTTTGAATTTGCGTATCGCTTCCCGAAAATAAAGTTCAACGAATTACACAATCAATACCCTCCGGAATTAGCCAATCGATTTTTCGATACTTTAACGGTTCAAAAAGGATTTTCAAAACTATTATTGGATATTTCAGGAGCAGCATTACAAATTTTTTTCGGAATTGTGTTACTTTCCTTGTATCATTCATTTTTTATCTTTTTTGGATTAGTCCTTTTGATATTGCTGTATTTAATTTTTAAAATCAACTTCAATTTAGGATTGGAAACTAGCTTAAAAGAATCTAAATACAAATATAAAATTGCACATTGGTTACAAGAAATTGCTAGAAATCACTTGAGCTTTAAAAGTAATTCTATTTTTAATTTTTCATTACATAAAAACGACAAATTAGTTAATGAATATCTTAAACAGCGTGAAAATCATTTTCAGGTTTTAATGAAACAATTTATTCAATTAACAGGATTTAAAATTTTAATTACGGCTGGTTTATTGATAATTGGAGGGTTGTTAGTAATCAATCAACAAATGAATATTGGACAATTCGTTGCAGCTGAAATTATCATTTTAAGCATTATTGCAGCGGTTGAAAAACTGTTCTCTGGTTTAGAATTGTTCTATGATGTATTAACTTCTTTAGAAAAATTAGGTTCGGTTGTGGATATGGAATTAGAAGAAGGCATTCAAAACTCAAATTATTTAGTAGACAGAAATAAAATAACGATTGAAACTGAAAATGTTTCTTTTTCTTATCCTAAATCTGATAAAGAAATACTAAAAAATATAAGTTTATCTATTGAGCCAAAACAACACACTTTGATTTTGGGAGAAAATGGCTCTGGAAAAACAACATTAATTAGATTGTTAGCGCGTTTGATTGAACCAACTTCAGGAAGTATTTTCATCAACAATACCAATTACAAAAAATATTCTTCAGATGAATATCGCTCTAAAATTGGAATTATCACAGCACATGAAATGCCATTTGAAGGCACTATTTTAGAAAACATCACATGTAATAATCCTGAAATCAAAATGGATACAGTTTTTGAATTAATCGAGAAATTAAAACTAACTGAAGCTATCAAAGCGCTTCCAAAAGGATTAGATACACAAATTTCGTCGGAAGGAAAGCAAATTAATTCGTCAACTATTCAAAAAATTGTAATGGCTCGATGTATTATCAATCAACCCAAATTATTGTTTCTAGAAAATCCATTAGACAAATCTGACGAACAAAATTGCAGAGAAATTATCGATTATCTAAGCGATGAAAAACATCCTTGGACATTAATTGTTGTAAGTAAATACAGTTATTGGAAACAAATTTGTAAACAAACTATTATTTTAGAAAAAGGAGAAATTAAAGCAAGTTAGATATGCTAAACATCACAAAAAACAGAATTGATCAATTTGTTAAGTTAGAACAATTCAAATCTGGGCAAATATTCAAAGAGCAAAAGCATTACAAAGTAATTCGCAAGATTATTTGGGCATTTGTTGTTATTGTTGTTTTATTTCTATTTCTACCCTGGACTCAAAACATTCAAGGAACTGGAAATGTTACTACCTTAAAACCAAATCAACGCCCACAAACGATTCAAACTATTATTGGTGGTCGAATAGAAAAATGGTATGTAAATGAAGGTGATTATGTTAAAAAAGGAGATACCATTTTATTCATTTCGGAAATAAAAGAAGATTATTTAGATCCAAATCTGATAGAAAACACAGGCAATCAAGTAAAAGCTAAAGAAAACGCTGTGAACTCTTATGCAGATAAAGTAAAAGCATTAGAAGCGCAAATGGGAGCTATTCAAAACGAAAAAAACCTAAAATTAAAACAAGCACAAAACAAGCTTAAGCAAACTTATCTAAAAGTGCAAAGTGATAGTATTGATTTTGAAGCGACTAAAACACAGTTAAAGATTGCTCAAACACAATATAATCGTTCGGTAAATTTAAACAAAGAAGGTCTAAAACCCTTAACAGATGTAGAAGAGAAACGAATGAAGTTGCAAGAAACCGAAGCAAAAATCATAACCCAAGAAAACAAATATATTGCTAGTAAGAATGAAGTATTGAATGCCACAATGGAACTCAACAGAATTACTGCTGAATACGCCGAAAAAAATGCAAAAGCAAGCAGTGATAAGCAAACAGCATTGAGTTCCCAATTTGATACCGAAGCACAAGTAAACAAATTGAAAAATCAGTACAAAAACTATCAAATTAGAAATGGATTATACTACATAACAGCTCCTCAGGACGGATTTGTAAATAGAGCTTTGCAATCTGGAATTGGTGAAACTATTAAAGAAGGAACTTCAATTGTGAGTATTATGCCCGCAAAATACGACATTGCCGTTGAAACTTATATCGAGCCTATGGATTTTCCATTAATTAACAAAGGTGAAAAAGTTAGGGTATGGTTTGATGGTTGGCCTACAATTGTGTTCAGTGGTTGGCCAGGTGTTTCATATGGAACTTTTGGCGGTGTAATTATTGCTAAAGAAAACTTCATTAGCCCAAACGGAAAATATCGTGTCTTGATTGCTCCAGATCCAAAAGACAAAAAATGGCCAGAACAATTAAGCATTGGAGCAGGAACACAATCTTTAGCCTTATTGGATGATGTGCCAATTTGGTTTGAAATTTGGAGAACTTTAAATGGTTTTCCACCAAATTTTTACCAACCAAAAACCACCGAAAACACTAAGAAATAATGAAACCAAAATTATTTTATATCTTCATTTTCATTTGTAGTTCATTTAATTTGTTGGGACAAAATTTATCAACCGAATTCACCTACAATGAATTTTTAGGATATGTGAAAAAATTCCATCCGCTGGTGAAACAAGCCGATTTAAAACTGAATGAAGCCCAAGCTAATATAATGCAAGCTCGTGGTGCTTTTGATCCAAAAATCGAAGTTGATTTTAGTAAAAAACAATTCAAAGACAGCGAATATTATTCGATTTTAAACAGCAGTTTTAAAATTCCAACTTGGTACGGAATCGAATTAAAAGCAGGTTTTGATAATTCTGAAGGAATTTATGTAAATCCAGAAAACACGCTACCAAACAGTGGGTTAACTTCGTTTGGAATTTCGGTTCCTGTTGGACAAGGTTTATTCATCAATCAACGAATGGCAGATTTGAGAAAAGCTAAAATTATGCAAAACTTAAACATAGCTGAAAGAAATTTGCAAGCTACTGAAGTAATTTATGAAGCCTCAATAAGTTATGTAAATTGGAAAAGAAGTTTTGATGAAGTAAAATTGTATGAAACCTACTTAGAAAATGCACTAACTCGTTACAACGGTGTTTTAAAATTAATTAAAGAAGGTGATAAACCAGCTATTGATAGCGTTGAAGCTGGGATCTCTGTTAAAACCAGAAGATTAAATTTAGAAGACGCAAAATTAAAATTAACCAAAGCAAAATTAGAACTATCCAATTATCTATGGCTAGAAAACAATATTCCACTAGAATTGAATGACAATTTATTTCCAGAAGCAACGTTATCCAAAACAATTAAAGAAGTTTTACAAATTAACGAATTAGGAACTATTGATTTAGACAATCATCCAAAGATACAAACTTTAGATGCGAAAATTGCAATGCTGAAAGTTGATCGAAAACTAAAAGCAAATGCACTTTTGCCCAAGTTGGATTTGAGTTACAATTATTTATCAGAACCCAGTTATATTGACAATTATCGATTTGAAGATTATAAAATTGGGGTGAATTTTTTGTTTCCGATATTTTTACGAAAAGAACGTGGAAGTTTAAAACTAACCGGTTTAAAAATTCAGGATTCGGAATTTGGCTTACAATTTGAACGAAAAAATTTAGAAAATAAACTCAAAGCACAACAGCAAGAAATTGTTTCGCTTGAAAAACAGCAAGATTACAATGATAAATTAGTAAAAGATTTTACCACATTACTAAATGCTGAAGATCGATTGTTTGAAATGGGAGAAAGTTCGTTGTTTGTTATTAATTCCAGAGAAAATTCATTGATAAGCTCACAAATTAATGATATTATTATAGAGAATAGATATTTGAATGCTATTATTGGATTATATAAAATCATTGCAAACCCATAATAAACTAAAAAACCTTCGCAATGCGAAGGTTTTTTTTCGTTTTATATCCAAAAATATTAGTAACGACCTCTTGAGTTGTTATCTCTATTATTAGAGTAACCGCCTCTACTTCCACCTGAATTACGATCGAAGCTTCTTCTTTCGCCTTCTGGTTTTGGTTCAGATTTGTTAACAACGATTTTTCTACCTTCGATAGTTCCACCGTTTAATTCGTCGATTGCTTTTTGAGCCTCAGCATCATTAGCCATTTCAACAAATCCAAATCCTTTACTTCTTCCGGTAAATTTGTCAGAGATAATTTTAACTGATTCTACAGCTCCATACTCTTCAAAATAACCTCTTAAATCTGCTTCCTCTACACTGAAAGGAAGACTTCCTACAAAAATGTTCATCTATGAAAAATTTAATTCCTTACAAAGGTAGGCTATTTAATGTTGTGAAAAGGTTAAACTTTGAAATATTTTCAAAAACAGCTATTTTTTGTTAAAAAATTCAAAATCAAAAAGTTAGTTTTTTAAAAAGTTTTTAAATGAATTACCAGAATTATTAAAAATTTTAAAATAAAAAAAGACAACCTTTCGATTGCCTTTTTTATACTAACTCAACTTTTTATTACTTACAACCAGTCATTTCATAGTAAGCTCGTTCCACAGCTTCTTGATGCGTTGGATGAGCAATTTTTACTAATTCAGTAACACGCTGTCTTAAGGTTTTACCATATAAATCTGCAATTCCGTTTTCTGTAATGATATAATGTACATGAGCTCTTGTGGTAACTACACCTGCACCTTGCTTTAAATAAGGTACAATTCTGCTTTCGCCACGTTTTGTAATAGATGGCAAGGCAATAATTGCTTTTCCTCCATCACTTAATGATGCTCCACGAATAAAATCCATTTGCCCACCTACACCAGAATACATAGTGCTTCCAATAGAATCAGCACAAACTTGTCCCGTGACATCCACTTCAATTGCTGAATTAATTGAGACCATTCTTGGATTTTTACGAATTCGAGCAGTATCATTTACCATAGATGATTCTTTCATTTCAATAAAGGGATTATCATCTACAAAATCATACAACCGTTTTGAACCAATTAAAAATGTTGCCAAAGCTCTTCCGCGCAAAGTGCCTTTATAATTACAATTAATTACATCATTTTCAATTAAATCAATTACACCATCAGAGAACATTTCTGTATGCAAACCTAAATCTTTATGATTAGTTAATTTACTCAATGCTGCATTAGGTATTGAACCAATTCCCATTTGAAGTGTACTCTTATTCTCAATCAATGAAGCAACATAAGTTCCTATTTTCTCTTCTTCTGTTGTAAAAGGAGCAACATCGTGAGCAAAAATAGGCACATTAACTTCTACTAAATAATCAATTTCAGAAACATGTAATATACCATCACCAAATGTTCTTGGCATATTTGGGTTAACTTGCGCTATCACTGATTTTGCATTTTCAATTGCTGCAACAGTTGCTTCCACAGAAACTCCTAAAGAACAATATCCATGCACATCTGGTGGAGAAACATGAATAAAAGCCACATCTAATTTCACTACATTTTTACGAAATAATAATGGCAATTCACTTAAAAAAACCGGTGTATAGGAACCATTTCCTGCCTTTAAAGTATGACGCACATTAGCTCCAATAAAAAACGAATTCACATGAAAACTATCAGCTAATTCAGGATTAGCATAAGGTGCTTCTCCTTCTGTATGCAAATGACAAACTTCAACATCTCTTAATTCTGAAGCTCTATCTGTTAATGCCTTTGTTAAAATTGTTGGCGTAGCTGCTGCTGCTTGAACGTAAACCCTATCGCCACTTTTTACTACTTGTACAGCTTCTGCTGCGGTAACATATTTTCCCATACCTAATGAAATTTATATTGCAAAATTATGCTGTAATTTAATGATAAAATATGATATTGCTCATATTTGATTAAAGGTTTTGATTTAATAGTTAAAGGAAAATGAAATAAAAATTGAATTTTGAAATTGCTCTTGAATTTGAAATTGAATTCGTACTTTTGCTTCGAAATTTTGCATTATGATTGTACTTAAAACCCTTGAAGAAATTGAATTAATGCGTGAAAGCGCTTTGATTGTTTCTAAAACATTAGGAATGATAGCTAAGGAAATCAAACCTGGCGTAACTACTTTATATTTGGACAAATTAGCTGAAGATTTTATACGTTCTCATGGTGCTGAGCCTGCCTTTTTGGGCATGTATGGCTTTCCTAATTCATTGTGTATGAGTCCAAATACTCAGGTTGTTCATGGAATCCCAAATAACGTTCCATTACAAGAAGGAGATATTATTTCAGTAGATTGTGGTGCTTTGAAAAATGGATTTTATGGAGATCATGCTTATACATTTGAAGTTGGTGAAGTAGCTGAAGCAACAAAAAAATTACTAAAAATCACAAAAGAATCATTATACGAAGGAATTCGAGCAACTAAAGTAGGAAACCGCGTGGAAGATATTGGAAATGCTGTTCAAGTATATTGTGAAGCACAAGGATATGGTGTTGTACGTGAATTATGTGGGCATGGTTTAGGCAGAAAAATGCACGAAGATCCAGAAGTTCCTAACTATGGGAAACGCGGTCGTGGAAAAAAATTAGTTAACGGAATGGTTATTGCAATCGAACCAATGATTAATATGGGTACAAGAAATATTAAACAACACAAAGATGGTTGGACAATTACTACTGCCGACGGAAAACCAAGTGCCCATTTTGAACACGATGTAGCCATTGTTGACGGAAAACCAGAATTATTATCAACTTTTGCATACATTTATGAAGCATTGGGAATTGTAAGTAATGAAGAGGATGGATTGAGACAAAAACCTTTGGTACTATAATGAAAAAACTTTTTAAACTTATTTTAAACACAATTCCCCGTCCAATATTGATTAGATTAAGTATTGTGGTGCGTCCTGTTTTGGCTTTTTTATTAAAAGGTAATCGTTTTACTGATCCAATTGACGGAAAAAGCTTTCGTATGTTTTTACCATATGGCTATGGAACACAACGAAACAATGTATTATCACCAAGCACACTTTCTTTAGAAAGACACCGTTTATTGTGGCTATATTTGAAAAACGAAACTGATTTTTTTGTAGTACCCAAAAAAGTATTGCACTTTGCTCCTGAACAAGAATTTTACAAGCGTTTCAAAAAGCAATCTAATTTAGATTATACAACAACTGATTTGTTTTCGCCTTTAGCAGATGTGAAAGCTGATATTTGTAATTTACCTTTTGAAGACAATTCATACGATATGATTTTGTGCAATCACGTTTTGGAACATATTCCAGATGACACCAAAGCTATGCAAGAATTATATCGCGTTTTAAAACCGGGTGGAATGGGAATTTTTCAAATTCCACAAGACTTGTCAAGAGCAACAACTTTTACAGATGATTCAATAACCGACCCAAAAGAACGCGCTAAAATATTTGGACAATATGACCACGTAAGAGTTTACGGCAGAGATTATTTTGATAAGTTGAGAAGTATTGGTTTCAAAGTTGATGAAGTTGATTATACCGCTACCATTTCACCAGAATTAGTAGAAAAATATTGCTTAGCAAAAGGAGAAATAATTCCTGTTTGTTTTAAATAATATTTTTGGTAATAATTGCATAGTTTTTGCAGACATTCAATTAGTTTGTTATTTTTACAATTATTAAACCGCTTCAAATGAAAAAATGTTTTAGTGTATTTGCTTTACTTTTTGTTTATTTCAGCTCATTCTCTCAACAAGCTGATGAACAAGAACCTACTTTTAATATCAAAACAATTTCATTTGTACAAAATGGTAGAAATGTGATTCCTTTTTTTAAATTGGGAGATACTTTTGAATTGCAATTTGATGATTTATATGGTGATGAAGCAGATTATTATTACACCATAACTCAATACAACTACGACTGGTCTGCACCATCCAATTTATCCAAAGCAGAATATTTAACTGGGATGGATAATCAACGAATTATTACTTATCTAAATTCATTTAACACGTTACAAATTTATTCGCATTACAAACAAGTTTTTCCTAATAAATTTAATCGAATTACAAAAAGTGGTAATTATTTACTAACTGTTTTAAATGATGAAAATGAAGTAGTTTTTTCAAGAAGATTTATTCTTTATGAAGAAGAAGTAAATATTGGTTTATTAGTTCGCAGAAGTAGAGATTTTGAAACTATTGATACTAAACAAAATATAGAAATGACCATAAATTATGGCGACAAAATTTTGCAAAATCCAATTCAAAATGTCAAAGTAACTTTATTTCAAAATGGCAATTGGAAAACTAGCATAACAGACATAAAACCTCAATATACCTTAGGCTCTGAACTAATTTACAGATACAATAAAGAAACTCAATTTTGGGGTGGAAATGAATGTTATACTATCGACAATAAAATCATTAGAGCGACTAACAATACTGTTTCAAAAGTAACTTCTGGAGACAATATTTATAACACTTATTTATATGTAAACTCGGCTAGAAAAAACCTGCCTTATACTTATTTTCCAGACATTAATGGGAACTTTTTTATTACAAATGCGAACACTACAAATCCAGAAATTGAAGCCGATTATTCTTGGGTTTACTTCGCTGTTGAAGCGCCAACATTTTTTGAAAATAACATTTATGTTTCGGGAATGTTTAATAATTACACCATTTCAGATGAATATAAAATGGAATACAATAAAGCTACTGGTCTTTATGAAAAAGCATTATTAATAAAACAAGGTTTTACAAATTATCAATACATTACAACTGATAAAACTGGGAAAATTGATTTCCAAAATGCACTTGATGGCAACCACTATCAAACTGAAAATAATTACACTGCTATCGTTTATTACAAAGGAAATAGTGAAAGATATGACAGAGTTATTGGAATTGCCAACACAAACAGCGAGGTTATTAAAAACTAAAGAATATTTTTACAGAAATTGCTGATTCACTTTTATTTATGAAAAAATTAGCATTCATTTTACAAAAAATACCATAAAATTTGTAATTTTGAAAAAAGAAAGCACTACTTAAAATAAATGGTTAGTCAAATTACAAGAGGCATAAAGATTTCTGTTTTAACTAGTTTTGAAGGAACTTACTTCAAAAACTACAAGATTCACTTTGCCTTTACTTACCATGTAACCATAGAAAATCAAAGTAAAGACTCTGTTCAATTAAATTCTCGCCATTGGGAAATTTATGACGCTTTAAACAACGTTGAAATTGTAGATGGCGAAGGAGTTATTGGTAAAAAACCAGTATTAAAACCCGGAGAAACTCATACTTATTCTTCAGGGTGTTTACTTTCATCACCTATTGGAGCTATGAAAGGATACTTTAACATGGTAAACTTTACTTCTACTCGTAGTTTTAAAGTTGAAATTCCAGCTTTTAAACTAGGAGCGCCATTCGCATTGAATTAATTTATTCAAAAATCAAACTCAATAACATCTTTAATCAATCGTAACTTTTGTTATCGATTATTCAAAATATACTTTGTATTTTTGTATTCGTTTACGATAAATTCGTAAATTAAAGTACTAAATTGTTTAATTTTCAAATACAACACCATGTTAAAAGGATTTTTTAATGTTCCAAAAGCAGTTAATGAACCTGTAAAATCATATGCTCCAGGTTCGCCTGAAAGAGCTACAGTTGCGGCAACCTATTCAAAAATGTGGAATTCCCAAATAGAAGTTCCTTTATATATTGGTAACGAAGAAATTAAAACAGGTAATATCAAAAACATGACAGCTCCACATGATCACCAACATGTTGTAGGAGTTTATCATCAAGCCGACAAGGTATTAGTTGAAAAAGCAATAGCTTCTGCATTAGAAGCACGTAAAAAATGGGCAGCAATGTCTTGGGAAAATAGAGCCAGTATTTTCTTAAAAGCAGCTGAATTATTAGCAGGTCCATACCGCGCCAAAATCAACGCTGCGACTATGATTGCTCAATCAAAAACAATTCACCAAGCAGAAATTGATTCGGCTTGTGAATTAATTGATTTTTTACGTTATAACGTAGAATTCATGACTAAAATTTATGCAGACCAACCAGCTTCTACATCTGACATGTGGAACAGAGTTGAATACAGACCTTTAGAAGGATTTGTATATGCAATTACTCCTTTTAACTTCACTGCTATTGCAGGAAATTTACCTTCAAGTGCCGCATTAATGGGAAATGTTGTGGTTTGGAAACCAGCAGCAACACAAGTTTATTCTGCTAATGTAATTATGGAAGTTTTCAAAGAAGCTGGCTTACCAAATGGAGTTATCAATATGGTAATGGGCGACTCTGGAATGGTTTCTGATGTAGTTTTAAACAATCCACATTTAGCAGGAGTTCACTTCACAGGGTCAACTGGTGTTTTCAATGATATTTGGAAAACTATTGGTCAAAATATTGCCAACTACAAAACCTATCCAAGAATTGTTGGTGAAACAGGTGGAAAAGATTTCATCGTTGCACATCCATCTGCAAACCCAGCACAAGTAGCTGTTGGAATTGCACGTGGTGCTTTTGAATTCCAAGGGCAAAAATGTAGCGCGGCTTCCCGTGTTTATGTTCCACAAAGTTTGTGGCCAGCTGTTAAAGCTAAATTAGAAGCTGATATGAAATCAATGAAAATGGGTTCGCCAGAAGATATGAGTAATTTTATTACTGCTGTAATTTCGGAAGCTTCATTTGACAAATTAACTCGTTACATCGACCAAGCTAAAAAAGATAGTGATGCAGAAGTAATTATTGGTGGAAATTATGATAAATCTAAAGGCTATTTTATTGAACCAACCGTTATTTTAACTTCAAATCCTAAATATACAACTATGGAAACCGAATTATTCGGACCAGTAGTTACCATTTATATTTATGAAGATACAAAATGGACTGAAACTTTAAAATTAGTTGACGAAACTTCTGAATATGCTTTAACTGGAGCTGTATTTAGCCAATGTCGTTATGCAGTTGAAGAAGCAACAATAGCTTTACAAAATGCTGCAGGAAACTTCTACATTAATGATAAACCTACAGGTGCCGTTGTGGGAATGCAACCATTTGGAGGAGCAAGAGGTTCTGGAACTAATGACAAAGCAGGTTCAGCCCAAAACTTATTACGTTGGGCATCTGTAAGAACTATTAAAGAAACATTCGTAACACCAGAAGATTATAAATACCCATTTTTAGGATAATCTAAAAAAAATAAATCATATCAGGGCTTGTCAGAAATGGCAAGCTTTTTTATTTTTTATCATTTCATCGGTATTTTGCTTCTTTTCAACTGATTTATAAAAAAAACTAAGGATTTATTATTTTTTTTATAAATTGTATCCGAAATCTATTATGCAAGCATAGTATTTTCCTCCCTAAAGAAAATAAATTATGATTAAAAAAATACTTTTTGTAGCTGTGCTTTTTTTTTCAGCATCTTCAAATGCTCAAGAAATTAAAGAAAAAAATAAGACATTTGACTTATTAGAAAATCATACTCAAACCAAAATACTTTACGATAAAGTAGGTGCTTTTGCAAAATTAACAGAAGATAAAACAGAACCATTATCTTCGATTGAGTTCAAACAAGCATACCATGAAATTCAAAGAGCAGATTTTCTTGAACGACTTCCAAAGATTGATTTTTTAGAAACTAAAACAGAAAAAGGGTTTTCAGAAAACATTATTCCAATTTCAATTTTAATTTCTGAATTTGAAGCAATTAAACCAAGCGTAAGAGCGCAAAATCAATTACAACTTAATGCAAACAATCAATACGAAATTATCGATTTATCAATTGATTACTTCGATACACATAAAATAGGATTTGCATCCCCTTTAATAAAGCAGTTGAAAGGAACTCAGATAGCTTTTAAACTTTCTGACGAATTAATTTTTAATACTACTAACCAAACAATTAGTAAAATTGAAATTAACTTTAATACTGGAAAAGGATTTGAAAAAATTTCTAGTAATCAAATCATTTATACTGATTTTGAAACTCTTGGCTCAAAAACAATTTCATTTAAAATTACTTTAAATGATGGAACTATTTTTACAAACGAATCAAAATTTACTTTAAAAGAAAAAGCGCAAAATCTAAGTCAATTAAATAAAGTTGCACAACAAACTCCTTTTGCTGTTAGCCCATTGACCGAAATAACTTCTTCATTAACTTATCAAGGCACAAACGAAACTGCTGCACATGCTGGAAAAGGTGAATTTCAAATATTCTATGACAATGAGGCTGGCCTATTAGACAAAGTAATCATTGTTTGTGATGGATTTGACCCAGGAGACGGAAGAGATACAGGTGCAATTTATAACTTATTAAACTATGGAACTCCAACACAAAACCTTGGTGACAATATTAGAAATTTAGGTTATGATGTTGTTGTATTAAACTTTCCTATCTACACAAGACCAGACGGCGTTACAAATGTAGACGGGGGTGTAGATTATATCCAAAGAAATGCGCGAATAATGATTGAGTTAATTAATTATATCAATGCAAATAAAGTTGGAAATCAAGAACTTGTAGTTATAGGTCCAAGTATGGGCGGGTTGATTACCAGAATGGCTTTGCGATATATGGAAATGAATGGAATGAATCATAAAACACGTTTATGGTTGTCTTTTGATTCACCTCATTTAGGAGCAAATGTTCCTATTGGAATGCAACACATGTTTAACTACTTAGCATATGATCCAGATATTTCTGATTTAACTGTTAGAGCAATTGTTGATTCAATGCTTAAAAGTCCAGCTGCAAGACAAATGCTAATTGACCATTTTGAAGGGCATTTATTAGGCTCAAGTTTAACCGACTTTGACCAAGCATCTGCCGCTTTACTTCCAACAGGTCACCCTACACATAGAAATGTTTTTCAAACAGAATTAAATACAATGGGGTTCCCGCAAAATTGTAGAAAAATTGCCATTTCAAATGGAGCTGGAAATGGAACAATGACAGGAACACCAGGAATGGCAGTGCTTTCAGGATTGGATGTTCCAAATAGCGATGGTTTTACAAGAGCATTACTAGATTTGAATTTTACGCCAGCAGCTAACGGCAATATAAGAGTAAGCAGAGTTAGAAAACAAGCATGGACATTATTTTGGTTAACTATTGGAACAGGACAAACAAATGCGCGTTCATTTTCTTATACTGCAGGCTTAGATTCGGCACCAGGAGGCATGTTTAATTTAGAAAGTTTAGCTGCTGATGCTGGACCTAACCCAACATTAACTCGCTTTTTAAATGCAATGTCCATTAAAAAATTTGACTTTATTCCAGCACAAAGTTCATTGGCAATTACAAGCACTAACAACTGGTATGCAAATATAAATGCTAGTAGTACAAGTGCATTTGATGCATATTCTGTTCCAACAGTCAATGAAGACCATGTCACATTAACACCTTCAAATGTAACTTTTGCAATGAATGAAATTGTAAATAACATTCAATTGAAATGCCCAACTACAACTACTTGGAATGGAACTTCGTGGAGTAATGGATTGCCATCAAAAGACAAACAAGTTGCATTCACAGGAAACTACACCTCATCATCTTCAATTGATGCGTGCTCGATTTCTGTATCTGGGACAGCTATTGTAAATTTCTTAGCAAATCATGATTTGAATGTTAAAGGTGGAATTACAGTAGCGCCAACTGCTCAATTAAAATTTGCATCAAATTCAAATGTATACCAAATAGAAGAAATTTCAAATTCTGGGAACATTGAATTCAATAGAGAAACTTCTTTAAAAAGATTAGATTATGTGGGTTGGTCTGCACCAGTTACAAATCAAAATTTATTAGCATTTTCGCCAAACACGTTGACCAATCGTTTTTACGAATATATACCAACAGGGACAACAACTCCAACAGCTTATAATAGCGTAAATCCAGCAACAAATAGCTTTGCTATTGGAAAAGGATACTTAATTAGAGCTGAAAATACAATGCCTAGCACAACAACTCCTTGGAACGGAAAATTTACTGGAACACCAAATAATGGCAGAATTAACCCAAATGTTATTTATGGAGGTTCAGTAGGCTTAGGTTTTAACTTAGTTGGAAATCCGTACCCTTCACCAATTAACATTCAAGAGTTTATTATTGGAAATTTATCTAAAATTGATGGAACACTTCACTTTTGGACTAATACAAATGCAGCAGTAAATGGAACTTATGTAGCAAATAACTTTGCTTCACGAAATTTAACAGGCGGAACAGCAGCAATGAATGGTTCATTAATTCCAGATACATTCATACAAACAGGACAAGGATTCTATGTGAATGCTTTAGCGACAGGTCCAATGTATTTTACTAATAGCATGCGAAACGCAACAAGTAATAATCAATTTATCAGTAAAAATGTGAGTAATAATACATCAACAACAGAAAAACACCGTTTTTGGTTGAACCTTTCAGAAGGAAATAACAATCACAATCAAATTTTATTAGGCTATGTTGAAAACGCTACTAATGCTTTAGATTTTGGTTATGATGGTATAATATTAAATAACGGAAATAGTGCGATTTATTCCTTAGTAGACAATAACGAATTAGTAATTCAAGGAAAAACTTTACCATTTACTGATGAAGATTCTATTCAATTAGGATTTACTTCGCAAAAAAGTGGATTATTTACAATTTCATTAGGTGAAAAAGAGGGATTATTCACAAATCAATCTATTTATTTGAAAGACAATGTTACTAATAGCTTAATTGATTTAACTCAAAACAATTATACGTTCATGGCAAATGCAGAAACTATAAACAATCGTTTTGAAATAGTGTACAAAAATAATTTATCAAATAACAACCAAACTGAATTCAATGAAAATACAGTAATTGCTTTCAACGAGAATAATTCATTAGTAATAACAAGCCGTACAACAAAAATGAAATCGATTATAGCTTATGATGTTTTAGGAAGAGTTTTATTTGAAGGAAATAATATTCAAAATAACAAATTTATAATTCCAAATTTAAAACCAACCCAAAATGTTTTACTTCTAACAATAGTTGACGAAAACAATATCAAAGTTCAAAAGAAAGTGATTTTTTAAATCAAAAAATAAGCTCCAGATTGGAGCTTATTTTTTATATTTTAACGGCAAATGCACCACTTTCTTAGTCTCAAAAAACTCATCGGTAAAAAAATCAGATAAATTATATTGCGCTGCCTTTGGAAAATCCTTTAATTCTTCGGTTAAATCGCCGCCTTTTAAATATAAAATTCCATTGGCTAATTCATGATTTTGCTTTTTAGAAATTTTACCATCAACCCAATTTACAAAATCAGGCATATTGGTTACAGCACGACTTACGATAAAATCAAATTCTTGTTTTACTAATTCGGCTCTCTTTTGTTCTGCTTTTACATTTTTTAATCCTAAACCAATTGCAACTTCATTCACCACCTTGATTTTCTTTGCAATTATATCAATCAAATAAAAATCAACTTCAGGAAACAAAATTGCCAATGGAATACCTGGAAAACCACCACCAGTTCCCACATCCATAATTTTTGAACCAGGACGAAATTCTATGATTTTTGCAATCCCCAACGAATGTAAAACATGTCGCGTGTATAATTCGTCAATATCCTTTCTTGAAATTACATTAATTTTTGCGTTCCAATCTTCATACAGGGATTGCAATTTTTGAAACTGAAGCACCTGATTTTCAGTTAAATTAGAAAATTGTCTTAAAATCTCTTCCATTAGTTAAATTTTACACAAAAATACTCATTTTAGTGAATAAAAAGTGACTAATATCATAAATGAAAAAATTATAATAATTATCTTTGGCAAAATTTGAATGCAAAAACATGAATACACAAGCTCCAGTTTTTTCTAAAAACGACAATCTAAAATTTTTCAGAACTTTAAATAAAAGAGTAAACGATTATTTCAAAGAAAACAACATAGATAAAACAGGGAATTGGAAACTTCACCTAAAAACTATTGTGATGTTTGCCCTTTTCTTGACTCCATATTTCTTTTTATTAGCAATGGACATGCCTTTTTGGACCTATTTACTACTTAATGTGGTAATTGGTGTTGGAATGGCTGGCGTTGGAATGAATGTAATGCACGATGGAAACCACGGAGCATACTCAAACAAATCTTGGGTGAATAAATTAATGGGTGGTAGTATATATATTCTAGCTGGAAATGTTTACAACTGGCAGGTGCAACATAATGTTTTACATCATACTTATACAAACATTATCGGACATGACGAAGATCTAGAAGCTGGTAGAATTTTACGTTTTTCTAAAACTGCAAAATGGTATAGTCACCACAGATTTCAACATTATTATTCTGTATTTTTATATGGATTATTAACGTTTAACTGGGCAATTACAACCGATTTTTTACAGATGAAACGATATTTAAAAAGAAAACTATCATATGGTGAATTTAAAAAACCGACCATTCTTTGGACAACTTTGGTTATCACAAAAGTAATTTACTTCTCTATTTGGTTGGTTTTACCAATGGTTTTAGGAGTTGATTGGTGGAAAGTATTATTAGGATTTATAGTAATGCATTACACTGCTGGATTAATTTTAAGTGTAGTTTTTCAATTAGCACACGTGGTAGAAGACACTGTAAATCCGCTACCAGATGAAAATGGAGAAATTGAAAACACTTGGGCAATTCACCAATTATTTACCACAGCTAATTTTGCTCCTAAAAATTGGATTGTAAATTATTATACGGGTGGATTAAATCATCAAATTGAACATCATATTTTCCCAAATATTAGTCACATTCATTACAATAAAATTGCTGAAATTGTAAAACAAACTGCAGCAGAATGCAACTTACCATACCATGAGTTTAAAACAACTCGAGCAGCAATTGCATCTCACTTCAAACATTTGAGAGAGCTTGGAAGAAAACCACAATTAGCATAAACATAGAGGCGCGAGTAATCGCGTCTTTTCTATTAACTATAATAACTAACACACAATGAACCCGTTATCGGACAGAATCAACAACTTAGCTGTTTCACAAACATTAGCAATGGCAGCTTTAGCAAGAGAATTAAAAGCACAAGGAAAAGATATTATAAGCCTTAGTTTAGGCGAACCTGATTTCAACACTCCTGAATTTATTAAAGAAGCAGCAAAAAGAGCAATCGACGAAAATTATAGTACATACACACCGGTTGAGGGTTACTTAGAATTAAAAGAAGCCATTTGTAAAAAATTCAAAAGAGACAACAATTTAGAGTATAAATCCTCACAAATTGTGGTTTCTACTGGAGCTAAACAATCTTTATACAATATCGCACAAGTAATGTTAAACGATGGTGACGAAGTAATTCTTCCAGCTCCATATTGGGTTTCATATTTCGAAATTATCAAACTTTCTGGCGGTGTTCCTGTTGAAGTTCCTACTTCAGTAGAAAGTGATTTCAAAATTACACCAGAACAATTAGAAGCAGCTATCACACCAAAAACAAAAATGATGTGGTTTAGTTCACCTTGTAATCCAAGTGGTTCGGTTTATAATCGTGAAGAGTTAACAGCTTTAGCTAAAGTTTTAGAAAAACATCCACATGTATATGTAGTTTCCGACGAAATCTACGAACATATCAACTTTTCAGGAACATTTTGCAGTATTGGTTCTATTCCTGGAATGTTAGAAAGAACAATAACGGTGAATGGAGTTGCAAAAGCATTTGCCATGACTGGATGGAGAATTGGTTATATTGGAGCGCCTGAGTTTATTGCAAAAGCGTGTACCAAAATTCAAGGACAAGTTACTTCTGGAGCTAATTCTATTGCACAAAGAGCAACAATTACTGCTGTTGAAGCTGATCCAAGCGTTCTAAACGAAATGGTTTCTGCCTTCAAAAACCGTAGAGATTTAGTTGTT
Source organism: Flavobacterium sp. (assembly GCF_035299005.1). GTDB lineage: Bacteria > Bacteroidota > Bacteroidia > Flavobacteriales > Flavobacteriaceae > Flavobacterium. Next base: position 75,054 of record NZ_DATGXL010000001.1, on the reverse strand, counting down.
GGATTGGTGAAAGAAATTCCAGGATTCAAATTGAATGTCCCAGAAGGTGCGTTTTATGTTTTCCCTGATGTGTCTTACTATTTTGGTAAAACTGTAAAAGGAACTGAAATTAAAAATGCAACTGATTTCTCGATGTTCTTATTAGCAGAAGCAAATGTGGCAACAGTAACAGGTGATGCTTTTGGAAATCCTAATTGTATTCGTTTCTCTTACGCAACAAGCGAAGCTTTATTAACAGAAGCTATGAGAAGAATCAAAGAAGCCGTTTCTTAAATTATATAACAAACACAAATTAACACGAATTGACTATTAAATTAGATTAATTCGTGTTTTTTTATACTTTAAAATCAAAAAAAGCGAACTCGAATTAGAAATCTTGAATTTTTTATAAGAACTTTGCACACTTTTTTTCGGCAAATACCGAAAGATTAAAGATTTACAAATGAAAAAGAAGATTGAAATTTTAGCTCCAGCAAAAGACTTACTAACTGGAATTGCCGCTATCAATGCTGGAGCGGATGCAGTTTATATTGGAGCACCACAATTTGGAGCACGTTCCAATGCTCATAACTCGCTTGAAGACGTTGCCGCTTTGGTACAATATGCTCATTTGTATAATGCACAAGTATTTGTGGTAATCAATACCATTTTATACGATGATGAGTTAGAAAAATGTCGTCAATTAATTTGGAAATTATATGATGCAGGAGTTGATGCTTTAATCATTCAAGACATGGCAATTATGGAAATGGAATTGCCTCCAATTGCACTTCATGCCAGCACTCAAGCCAACAACAGAGACGCTGATAAAATTAAATTCTTAGCCGATGCAGGAATTCAAAGAGTAGTTTTAGCACGCGAGTTAAACCTTCACCAAATCAAAGAAATCAGTGAAGCTACTGATGTAGAATTAGAGTTTTTTGTAACTGGCGCATTATGCGTTTCTTTTAGTGGAAATTGCTATATGAGTGTTGCCAATGGAGAACGTTCCGCAAATCGTGGTTCATGTGCGCAAAACTGTCGTTTACCTTATAATTTAATTGACGGAAATGGTGACACTTTAATAAAAAACAGTCACTTACTTTCGATTAAAGATTTTGATGTAACAGACCAAATTCCAAATTTAATTGAAGCTGGGATTGTTTCTTTCAAAATTGAAGGGCGCTTAAAAGATATTGTATATGTGAAGAACAACGTGTCCTATTTACGTCAAAAGTTAGACAACTTCTTAAAAGAAAATAGCGAAAAATACACCAAGGCATCTTCTGGAAGTTGCACTTATACTTTTGATTCAGCTTTAGATAGAACTTTTAATCGCGGTTATACAGATTATTTTGTAAACGAAAGACATCAAGCCATTGGCTCATGGGAAAGTCCAAAATCCAAAGGGCAATATATTGGAAAACTAATCAAGACTGTTGGGAATTCATACGAAATTGAAAACGGTGAATTACTAAATAATGGTGACGGATTGTGCTTCATCAACGAGAAAAACGAAGCCGAAGGAATTTACGTGAACCGTGCTGAAAACGGAATCGTTTATCCAAATGTGTTGAAAGAAATCAAAGAAGGTACTTTTATTTATAGAAATAACGATGCCGCTTTCATTAAGTTAGTAGAACGAGAAGACAGTGCAGTTCGAAAAATAAGCACGACTTTGCTATTAAAAGAAAACGAAACAGGATTTGAATTAATCGCAACTGACGAAGATGGAAATGTAAGTATCGTGAATTTGGTTCACCCAAAAGAACAAACAAAAAACAACGAATCTTTAGCAGAAAACTTCAAAACTAACTTAGCAAAAACAGGTTTTACACCATACACAGCTGATGAAATCACGATTGAGTTTTCTGGAAATTGGTTTCTTCCTATTTCAAAAATCAATGAAATGCGAAGAACGGTTTACGAACAATTATCAGAAATTCGTATGAAAAATTATGTTCGTAAGGAACACCAATTGGTAAAAACATCACATCCCTATCCAGAAACGAAATTGGATTTCATGTACAATGTTGCCAACAAAACAGCTCGTAAATTCTACGAACGTCATGGTGTAACAGAAATTGAAAAAGCTTTCGAATTACAATGGGACCCTGGAAAATCTCGTGTAATGACCACTAAATATTGTATCAAATACGAATTAGAACGTTGCCCAAAATACCATCGTGAAAACATGGATAAAAAACTAAAAGAACCTTTAGTTTTAAAGCAAGGCGAATTGGAATACAAACTAAAATTCAATTGTAAACCTTGTGAAATGGAAATTTGGGAAAAAGATGCTGAATTCGAAATTGAAGAAGATCACTTTCATTAATATAGAAACCGATGTTTTATTAAAAGACATCGGTTTTTTATTTCTCCAAAGTTTTAATCACTTTAGCAGGATTTCCTACTGCAAGTGAATTATCTGGTATATTTTTAGTCACTACAGAACCTGCACCAATGGTACATCCATCACCAATTGTAACACCTGGGCAAATTACAGAGTTTCCTCCTATCCAGCAATCATTGCCAATAGAAACTGGTTTTGCAAACTCTATTGTTTGCCTTTCAATAGCATTTGTTGGATGTGTTGCTGTATAAATATGAACACCAGGGCCAATGAAAACATTATTCCCAATGATTACTTTCGCAGCATCTAACACAACACAATTCACATTGAAATAAACTCTTTCACCAGAATAAATATTATATCCATAATCACAATGAAAAGGTGGTTCAATGTATATTCTTTTATGCGCGTTAGGTAATAGTATTTTTAAAATAGTACGAGCATTACCATTCATTAAATATTCCGTGATATTTAATTTATGTAGAAGTTTTTTGGCATTATTTCTATCCAAAGACAACTCCTTATCATTAGAAAAATAATTTTCACCCGATATCATTTTCTCTTTTTCGGTTTTCATTATTTAGTATTAATTTATCAAAGATAACACATTAATATAAAACAAAAACCGCCTATAAAGACGGTTTTTAATTGCTTAATCAAGTATAATCTATATATTTATTGCTTAACTATTTTTATAGTTTTTGTTGCTCCTTTGGAAGTTATTTTTACAAAATAAGTTGCAGAAGAAAGTGTTGACAGGTCTAATTGCATTTCTATACCTTTGCCTTCTTGGTTTAAAACATTCTGACCTAATAAATTAAAAACTGACACATTAGAGATCTCTTCATCATAAGAAATGTTCACTATTCCAGAAGTTGGATTTGGATATAAACTTAAATTAGATTCATCAAAAGTATTTGCATTTAGAAATGTAGGGCACGTATTTCCAGTAGTAACCGCTGCAATATTTGACCAATTTGAAGTGCTACTATTTAATGCAAAATTAATCAATGTACCGTTGTAATTGTTTCCACTTGCATCTGTTAATGATGATAAACCTGTGTTATTTCCGCCTCCAAATCCTTGATTGAATTTGTAGTAAGCCACTAATCCTGTTTGAGAAGCACCTAATTCGCAATTCATATTATTAAGTATTTCTGGAGCAGTTAAAGCTCTTGACCAAATTCTGATTTCATCTATATTCCCTGTGTATTTCTCATTAGACAAGTTCGTTCCAATATGGATTGGATTATTGAATACTGATTTAAAACTAGCACCTGTTACTCCTGTAGTTGTTCCAACTAAAACGCCATTAAGATATAATTTTAAATCAGTCCCATTCCATACACCAGCCACATGTTGCCATTGGTTTAGCACGGCCAAATTTGACACAGAAACTGCCTTAAAATTGGTTCCGAAACTATCGTTAACCCAAAACTGATAGGCTGTCCCGTCTCTACGTAACATAAATTGCATATCCACATTAAAGGTGTTGTAATTTCCAATTATAGACCCCAAGTTATAACCAAATGCGTTGTTAAAAGACGTATTGTAAACCCACGCTTCAACTGTTATTGTATTGATGGGATCAATAACAGCATTAATTGCTGTACCTAAAGAAACTATATCATTAGAATCATCAAAATGTAATGAACCTCCATTAATAGTTACATTTACAGAAACTCTTGAACTTTCACAACCATTATTGGTTTGAGAGACATAATATGTTCCCGTTGTCAAAATATCCGTTATATTATATTCTACTCCTCCAGATGCTTGTGAAAACCATTTCAAATTAGATCCAGTAGCCGCTAAGTTTGCAATTGTTGCATTAGCATCAAAAGTTTGACTAGCAGGTGCAATAGGTGCTGAAGTAATATTCACCATAACGCTCACTGCTACCCTATCCGACTCACAAGTCCCTGTAGTCTGTGAAACAAAGTAATTGCCTGTTACTAAATTTTGAGTACTACTCAATGGAGTTCCTCCTGTTGCGACATCATACCAATTAATTACTCCAGAACCAGTTGCAATCAAATCTGAAACTTGTGCTGCATTGCAAAAACTTTGTGAAGTATTTACGTTTAACGAGTTATATAAAGTTCCTGAAACTCCATTTGCTGGACTACCCGGAGCAACGAAATTGGAAGTTGTTCCATTTAACTGAAAATCAATTATTGCGCCGTCATATCCATTTGTTGTTGAGTCAATTAAATCAATTTCCCCACCATTATCTTGATTTGCAGTTCCTTGATTACATTTGTAATAAGCAACTAAACCTGTTTGTCCAATAGCAAGTTCAGTATCTTTATTATATTGTAATTCACAAGCTGTTAAAACCCTATCCCAAATTCTTACTTCATCCATTCTTCCATTGAATACGTTAGCACCATCATCAAAAGATCCTAATCGAATTATATTGCCATTCAATACTTGAGGCACGTTTGTATTAGTAGCCACCAAATTACCGTTTTTATACAACTTCATTGTTGTAGTTGCAGCATCATAAGTTACTGCTACATGGTACCACGTATTTATAATTAGTGGATTGGAATCTTGAACAGCTTCCCATGAACCATTATGACCTGCACTTAGTTTATTTCCAGAATAATTAGGGATAAACAAAGCATGTTGACCATCTGAGTTTCCTCCCGAAATAATATTATTGGAAACATTAAAATTTGAAATGTATATCCAAGCTTCCTTTGTATATGAAGAAGGTAAAAAACTCCCACACATAACATAATCGTCAGAGCCGTCAAAATGTAGTGCTTCTCCTTGTTGAGAATAACCAAATTGAGTAATAAAACAGAAACTTAAAAGCGTTAGCAATTTTAATTTAAATAGTAATTGTGTTTTCATTGTTATGTCTTTTTGATTTGAATACAAAATTGTATCAATCTCTTAAATATTCATGTAAGGGGTAACCCTTGAAATGCAATAGCTCCTTTTTTTCTTTGCAGAAATGAATACATTTGTAAAAAATCAATACATGTTAGCGATAAAAAAATATACATTTCTTTTAACACTAATCATATTAAGTATTAGCTGTGAAGACAAAAAAGAGAATTTCTATTTTGAAAAAGTAACACCTCCTAAAGAAGACTCAACAAAAGTTTGGTTGAGACAAAACGAAAACTATAAAGAGGATAAAGAGCATTATTTAAAAGTTTTTTTTAAATATTACAATACTAAATTAACTAATAAAGAATATCTCAATGCCTCAAAAATATTGGATGTAATTACAACCAAGTTTGTATATTTTTATGATTTTGACCCAAGATTAACTAAAACAGTTGATGAATTTAATTTAAAATACAGAAACAAATTACCTGCTTTAAAAACTACTCATGTAGACAATTATTACGCAAATTTAGAATTTGATAGAGACAACGTTAAGAAAGCAAAAGACTACTTTTTAAAAATTACAGCATTAGAACCTAATGATTATAAGAGTTGTTATAAAATTGCACGTGCCTACTATGATTTATCCTATGCTTATTTTATTCTTGGGGACATTGAACTCAGTATTGAAGCTAATGAAAAATCTAGAATTTATTCTGAAAGAATTAGAGATAAAGAAAGCATTGTTTCAGTGCATTTGAATTACATTAATATTTACAAAGCGAATGGTTCTTTTGAAAAAGCAATTAGCAGTGCTAATGAAGCTATAAAAGTATTCAAAGAAGAAGAAAACACTTATGATTATTTTATGGCTAAATACAATAAATGCTCCATTTATGGTTTTTTTGGCAAAACTAAGTTAAAAAACAATTACATTCATACTACTTATAAAGAATATTTAGACAGTAAATTTGACAGCGACGTATTGCTCCTTTGTTTATCAGATTATGAAATTGCTGCTTTATTAGATGAAAACAAAATAAAGGAAGCAAAAGTCGTTTTAGACAGAATTATACCTGTTGCTGCAAGAAATACTTCTCAAAATTGGCAAAATGATTACCAAGCAGCTTTAGCACTATATGAAATAAAAAATGATGTAAAAAATTGTAATACTAGCTATATTGAAAAAGCACTTCCAAATCTTCTTGCTAACGAAAACTATGAACGCGCTAATTTATTTTATAATGTTTTACTGGAAAAAGCGATTCAAAATAAAGAGTTTGAAAAAGCTGTTTTTTATACAGAAGAAGCCTACAGAACAAAAGATAGCTTATCAAATATTCAAAATAAATTAGAAAATTTGGCCCTTGCCGCTAAATATGAAACTAAAGAAAAAGAGCAAAAAATTCAGCTTCAACATGAAATCATCTCAAAGAAGAACACTACTATTTTTGCTTTAGCATTAGTTTTCATAGCCTCAATATTGAGTGTTTTTATTTACTTTTTAAAACAAAAACAAATGAAATTATTTAAAGAGAGAGAACAATCACAACAATTTACTAAGAACTTACTCGATAAAACCGAAGAAGAACGCAAACGAATTGCTTCCGATTTGCATGATAGTGTGAGTCATGAATTACTTGCATTAAAAAACTCATTTGAAGCCAATCATTTTCAGTTAAATGAAAAAGTAGATACGATTATTAATGATATTCGAGCAATCAGTAGAAATTTACATCCCGTTATGTTTGAAAAAATTGGATTAGTAAATAGTTTAGAACAATTCATAGAGCGCATTGAAAATACACATCAATTCATGATTTCTTCGGAATTTAATTATCAAAACAGTTTAAGTTCTGAAAAAGAGCTACAAGTTTACCGTATTGTTCAAGAAGCTGTAACCAACATCATAAAATATGCTGATGCCATTGCCGCTAAAATAACAATTATAGAAACATCAGAAAAAATTAGTGTAGAAGTTATTGATAATGGTATTGGTTTTAATGTGGAAGAAACGCTACAATCTAAAGATGCTTTTGGTTTACATAACATTATAGAACGAAGTAAGGCAATTGGTGGGATTGCGGTTATTTCTTCTTCTGAAAAAGGAACAAAAATCGTAATTGAAATTAAAAAATAACATGAAAATTCTAATCGCTGACGATCATCCTTTAACCTTACAAGGTACCGTTTCTTATGTTGAAAAAATGGGACATAAAGTGGTTTGCTCTTGCTCTAATGGCAAAGCTGCATTAAATTACATTCAACTTCATACACCAGACTTAGCTATTTTAGATTTAAACATGCCTGGATTAGATGGTATAGAAGTAGCACAAAAAATCTTTGAAAACAAAAGCCAAACTAAGATTGTTTTGCTTACCATGCACAATGAAATTAGTGTTCTTAACAAAGCAAAAGAATACAATATTTATGGTTATATTTTAAAAGATAAGGCTTTTCCTGATTTGGAAAATTGCCTGAAAGAAATTGAAAATGGGAAAAAATATTTTTCAACTTCCATGCATCACGATTTTAAATTAGACACAACTCTTTCAAACGATATTCTATCTTCTTTAACTTTGTCTGAAAGAAAAATTATTGAGTTAATTGCCACTCAAAAAACAAGCAAACAAATAGCCGAATTATTATTCTTATCTGAAAAAACAGTTGAAGGTCATCGTACAAAAATCATTGAAAAATTAGGAATTCCTAAAGAAAAAAATGCTTTGCTAATTTGGGCCATTCAAAATATTAAAAAATAAATCCTATTTTTGAAGTATGTCAAAATTACTTCAAAACATCTCCATACATGTTTCTTTAACTCCTGAAGAAGAAATTTTATTGTTATCAAAAATAGAAATCAAACAATTCAAAGCCAAAACCATTTTATTGAGTTCGGGTGAAATTGCTAATTGCACTTACTTTGTGAATTCAGGAATTTTGAGAAGTTTCAATATTAATGATAACATCATCGAACATGTGTTGCATTTTGCTTGCGAAGGTTGGTGGATTGGCGACATGTACAGTTACATTTCTGGAAAACCTGGCAATTTATTCATAGAAGTCTTAGAAGATGCCGAAGTTGTCATTATTACCAAAGAAAACCAACAACAACTTTATCAAGAAATTCCAAAATTAGAACGCTTTTTTAGAATTTTAGCCGAAAATTCCTTGGTTTCTCACCAAGAGCGATTAATGGATAATTTGAGTTTGACCGCTGAAGAACGCTTTGAAAAATTTTGTTCTAAATATCCTACCTTAATTCAAAAAGTTCCTCAAAAACATATTGCTTCTTACATTGGAGTAACACCAGAGTTTTTTAGTAAAATGAAAGCTAGATTACTAAAAAAATAATTTCTTAATCTAGGTTAAGTGCTCTTCCCTATTCCTCGTTGTATATTTGTATCATAATAATTACTAAATTTATACGATATGACACCAAAACAAATTCAATTAAATCATATAAAAAGTTTTGTTTTGGCTGCATTTGACAATTAAAAAACAAATATTTACAACAAATGAAAACGATAGTACATAAAGCGAATGAAAGAGGCCATGCTAATCATGGTTGGTTGAATGCTTACCACAGTTTTAGTTTTGCTAGTTGGTACAACCCAGAAAAAATTCAGTTTGGAATGCTACGTGTTTTGAACGACGACACAATTGCAGCTGGTATGGGCTTTGGAACACACCCACATGATAATATGGAAATAATTACCATCCCATTGGAGGGTGATTTGGCGCACAAAGACAGTATGGGAAATGGCACAACTATTAAAAGTGGCGACATTCAAGTGATGAGTGCTGGAACTGGAATTCAACACAGCGAATTCAATCCAAATCACAATCAACACACTAAATTATTTCAGATTTGGTTGTTTCCAAAATACAGAAATGTAGAACCTCGTTACCAACAAATTACGTTAGACCAATCGTTACAAAAAAATGATTTTGCTCAAATTTTATCTCCAAATCCAGATGATGCTGGTGTTTGGATTCATCAAGATGCATGGTTTTATTTAAGTAATTTTGATAATGGTTTTTCAAAAAAATTAAATTTAAAAAAAGAAGGAAACGGCTTTTACATCATGAATATTGAAGGTGAAATTGAAATAAATGGTCAAAAATTAGAAAAAAGAGACGCGATTGGAATTTGGGAAACTTCCGAAATTGAAATCAAAGCCAATACAGAAGCAAAATTTTTAGTAATGGAAATTCCGATGGAGCAATAATTAGTGAGCAGTCTCAAGTATTCAGTAAAAAAAAAGAATTATGATTAACGAAGTACAACTCAAAATAAACGACAACAAAGGTGCTTTTTACATTGAAGTAGAAGGCAAACAAGAGGCTATGATGACCTTTGTTTTTGCTGGCGAAGATAAAATTATCATTGACCACACCGAAGTAAATCCAGGAAATGAAGGCAAAGGTTTAGGTAAAAAAATGGTTATAAAAGCGGTTGAGTTTGCTAGAGATAAAAATATAAAAATTATTCCACTTTGTCCATTTGCCAAAAGCGTATTTGATAAAACACCTGAATTTAGATACGTTTTGTAATTTAAAAAATCAATTATGAATGCTAAAGACCTAACCAAAGAATATACCAATGGAGAAGTAACCATTGTATGGAAAAATAGCTTGTGCAAACATGCTGCCGAATGTGTGAAAAATAATCCTGATGTTTTCAAACCCAAAGAAAAACCATGGATTGATGCAAAAAAATCAACAACAGATAAAATTATTGAAACCGTAAAAAAATGTCCTTCGGGAGCATTGACTTATTATTTAAATAATGAAACAAACACCTAAATGGAAATTTGCTATCATGGTTTGGCTTGCCATTTATCCAGCCATAACCCTATTATCTTACTTTATTGGAGACTATATTAAAAACTTATCATTACCTATAAAAACATTAATCATGACTGGAATTCTAGTTCCACTTATGGTTTTTGTTTTATTACCCTTATTACGAAAAATATTAGGCAATTGGCTTAACAAATAAAAACATGAAAAAAATCATCGCTTTTGGAGCTTCATCAAGTAAACAATCTATAAACAAACAATTGGCAACTTTTGCTGCTAATCAATTTCAAAATGCTTCGGTTGAAATTTTAGATTTAAACGATTACGAAATGCCTATTTTTTCTGTTGACAAAGAGAAAGAAAATGGCATTCATCCGTTAGCACAAGATTTTTATACTAAACTAGGAAGTGCTGATTTAATTATAATTTCGTTTGCTGAACATAACGGAAATTACTCAACTGCTTTCAAAAACATTTTAGACTGGACTTCGCGTATTAACCCCAAAACTTTTCAAGAAAAAGCTATGTTGTTGTTAGCTACTTCTCCTGGTGCTCGTGGTGGAAGTTCGGTTTTAGAGATTGCTACTAAACGTTTTCCTTTTCAAGGAGGAATTGTAAAAGGCAGTTTTTCTTTACCAAGTTTCTATGAAAATTTTGATGTAGTAAATGGTATTATTAACCCAAATTTGAAGGGTCAATTAACAAACATTATTAGTTCTATTGAAATATAATTTCATAAAAAAACCGACTTAGTTTTAAGTCGGTTTTTATTTATTTAAAAAATTGCAATTACTTCACAATTGTCATTTCATCAACAATATGTTTAGCTCCAGAGAAATTCTCAATTACCCACAACACATAACGAATATCTACGTTAATTGTACGTTGTAATTTTTTGTCAAAAATAACATCTCCAGCCATAGCTTCAATGTTACCATCAAATGCTAAACCGATTAATTCACCTTTTCCATTTAAAACTGGTGAACCAGAATTTCCACCTGTAATATCATTATCAGTTAAGAAACAAACGTGTAAAGAACCATCTTTATCTGCATAACGACCAAAATCTTTATTTGCGTTCATTTCTAATACTCTTGCTGGTAAGTCAAATTCTAAATCTCCTTTTTTGTATTTTTTAACTTGACCTGCTAAAGTAGTATAGTTATTAACTGTAGCGTCATTACGCTTATCAGCTGGTAAAGAACGAACTTTTCCATAAGTTAAACGTAAAGTAGAGTTTGCATCTGGATATTTAATTTCTCCAATTTTAGATTCTCTTAAACCTTCTACTAATAAGCGGAAAGACGCTCCAAAATCGTTTTGTGCTTTTGTTAACTCTTCACTTTTAAAGCTATAGTGCGTTAATAAATCATTTGTTAAAACATATAAAGGATCGTTTACTAATAAAGCTTCAGATGGTAAATCTAAGAATGCTTTTATTTTCTCTTTTGAAGTAAAAATACTTAAATCAAATGCTGCGTTTACATATTTAGTAAAATCACCGTTATTTTCTTTAGCTAATTTTTCAACCATTGGTGCTAAAGTATATCCCGCTTTTTTAGAATATAAATTTAATTGTGCCGCTAAAATATCTTTCTCTGCTGGAATGTGTAATTCTTTATACATTTCGTCCACCATTTCTAAAATACCTGGCGCCATTTGCGCTCTTTTTGTAGCATCAGCTTTTGCATAAGTTTCCAATTGTTTTCCTAAACCTCTACTAACTGTTCCAAATGCAGACGTTCTGAATAATTGCATCATGTAATTATCATGGCGTGCTTTTTCATTAGTCATTGCATAATACTTGTTGATAGTAGGGACTACATTACCATATTTTGCTTTGTTTGCCGGTTTGTTTGCCCATTTATGGAACTTCGCTTCTTGAGCTGCTTTTGTTTTTGCTGTACCAAATTTTGATAATGCATCAATCATTCCTTGACGGTTTTTCCAGTAGTTGGCAACACCTGCGAATTTTGAAGCATACACAAGGTTTAAAGCATCACTTTGTAACATGTATTTTTTCATGTTATCCATTCCCGTTTTAGAACCTTCAACCCATGCTGGATAAGCAAATTTTACATTTTGCTCAATTCCACCTGCTGGCATCCAACGGTTTGTTCTACCTGGATAACCTAAAATCATAGCAAAGTCATTCTCTTTAACGCCACCTAAATTTACTGGTAAATGGTGCTTTGGTTTTAAAGGAACATTGTTTGGAGAATACTCTGCTGGATTTCCGTTTGCATCAGCATATACTCTAAACATAGAGAAATCTGCTGTATGACGTGGCCATTCCCAGTTGTCTGTATCACCACCAAATTTTCCTAAACTTTCTGGTGGAGTTCCTACTAAACGAACATCTTTGTAGTCTTGGTAAACAAAATAATAATACTCGTTTCCTTGGAAAAACGGACGAACTGAAACTGTGTATTTTCCACCTTCGTTGTTTTCTTTTTCAATCTTTGCGATTTCAGCGTTGATAGCTTTTTCTCTATCTGCTTCACTCATACTTGGGTTTACAACAGATAAAATTCTTTTTGTACAATCATCCATGCGAACAAAGAAACGCACAAATAAGCTAGACGGTTTTAATTCTTCAGCTCTGTTTTTAGCCCAATAACCATCTTTTAAATAATTTTTATCAGCTGATGATAATTCTGCAATTGCATCGTATCCACAGTGATGATTGGTTAAAACTAAACCATCTTTAGAAATCATTTCAGCTGTACATCCACCGTTAAATTGCACAATAGCATCTTTTAAACTGTGATTGTTGATGCTGTAAATTTCTTCGGCTGTTAATTGCAAGCCCATTTTTTGCATGTCGCGGTGATTTAAACGCTCAATGAACATTAAAAACCACATTCCTTCGTCTGCTTTTACCGAAGCTGGCACAAGCATTATCGCAGAAACGACAAATAATAATAATTTTTTCATAATAAATATGTGTCTTTTGATTTGTGTGGCGAATATACTTAAAAATAAGAATTTGATAAAATTATAGTTACAATTTCAATTTCGATTATGTCAATTTTAACTTTTTATTTTAATAATTGCATTAAATACAAAAAGCATCTTCAAGTTGAAGATGCTTTTTCTTACATTTATATTTTTATTTTATTTTGCTTCTGCATTTAGCATTTGCCATAATTTATCTTTCAACTCTTGCAACCCTTGTTGTGCAACTGAAGAAATAAATAAATATGGTGTCCCCTTAAACTCTTTATCCAATTGTTTTTTCAACTCTGCTTTCAATTCATCGTCAAGCATATCACATTTTGAAATCACAATCAAACGGTCTTTGTCTAACATTTCTGGATTGTAACGACGCAGCTCATCTAACAAAATTTCATATTCTTTCTTGATATCATCCGCATCGGCTGGAACTAAAAACAATAAGGTTGAATTACGCTCAATGTGACGTAAAAAATAATGTCCTAATCCTTTACCTTCTGCCGCACCTTCAATAATTCCAGGTATATCAGCCATTACAAACGATTGAAAATCTCTGTAAGCTACAATTCCCAAATTTGGTTTCAAAGTTGTAAACGGATAATCTGCAATTTTGGGCTTAGCTGATGTAAGAACTGAAAGCAGCGTAGATTTTCCTGCATTCGGGAAACCTACTAAGCCTACGTCTGCTAATACTTTTAATTCTAAAGTTACATCCACTTCTTTAACAGGCATTCCTGGCTGAGCATATCGTGGGGTTTGATTCGTTGCGCTTCTAAAATGCCAGTTTCCTAACCCCCCTTTTCCACCTTCAGCTAAGATTTTGACCTCATCATGCTCGGTGATTTCAAACAAAACATCTCCTGTTTCTTGGTCTTTTACAACTGTTCCAAGTGGTACTTCAACATATTTATCTTCGCCATCATGTCCTGTACTTCTTGAACTTCCTCCATCTCCTCCATGACCCGCTCTTAAGTGTTTCAAAAATTTTAAATGAAACAATGTCCAAAGATTTTTATTTCCTTTTATATAAACATGTCCTCCTCGTCCACCATCTCCACCATCTGGACCTCCTTTTTCAATAAATTTTTCTCTGTGTAAATGAGACGAACCTTTCCCTCCTTTTCCGGAAGAAACATATATTTTTACGTAGTCTACAAAATTTCCCTCTGTCATCTTTTCTTAGTGTTCAGTCTTCAGCGTTGAGTGTTCAGTGATTTTTTCCCAACTAAACATCATTATCTGATGACATTTTGTTGTTTTAAATGTACAGTACTTATAACTGCTTACTAAATACTGAACACTGAATACTTTATAATTATTCTTTATATTGTTTGATAAGTACTTTATCTATTTTGGCACCATCCATAGCTAATGCCTCTAATTCTAATTTGTTCCAAATAATTTTTTCTCCTTGTGTAGGAATATTTCCTAGTTCTGTGATAAAAAATCCACTAACTGTTGTTACTTCATAATCAGTAGTTAATTCATCTAAATCAAAAAAAGTTAAAAAATCATGCAATGAATATTGTCCGTCAACTAACCACGTTCCATCTTCGTTTGCTATTAATTTATATTCATCTTCATCAAAATCTGAAGCATCGCCAACTAAAGCTTCCAAAATATCATTTAAAGTAATAACTCCTTGAAAAATAGCATGTTCATCAACTACAAAAGCATAATGTAGCTTTGAAGTTTTAAAATTTTCTAATGCTTTGTATGCCGATGTTTGTTCAATCAAATAAACGGGTTCTTTTGTAATTGATTTTAAATCAAAAGTTCCAGACTCAAAACTTACAAATAAGTCTTTTAATAACACTAAGCCAATTACATTGTCCAAATTATCTTCACATACAGGGTAAACCGAATGCAATTCATCAATTACCTTGGCTTTTATTTCTTCTTTAGAATCTTCAAGTGATAAATAAACAATATCACTTCTGTGCGTCATTAACGAATTTACTTTTCTATCTCCAATATGAAACACCCGTTCCACAATATCTTGTTCAATTTCTTGTACTTCACCTACTTCTGTTCCTTCTTTAATAATTGCTTTAATCTCTTCCTCAGTCACTTTCCCATCGGCAGTTGGCTTAATTTGCAACATTTTTAGTAATGAATCTGTTGAAGTAGTTAACAACCAAATAAACGGCATTGTCACCGTTGAAACTATTTTCATAGGATAGGCAACCGCTTTTGCAATACCTTCTGGATAATTTAAACCGATGCGTTTTGGTAACAATTCCCCTAAAACAAGAGAGAAAAAAGTTAAAGTCACCACCACAATTCCAACAGCAATTGAATGTGAATAAGGTTTTAAAACCTCGAAAGTAGCTACAAAATCTTGCATGTCTTGCGTGATTTTATCTCCCGAATAAATACCTGTTAAAATTCCAATTAAAGTGATTCCGATTTGAACTGTAGATAAAAACTCATTAGGCGAATTCGCTAGGTCTAACGCTGCTTTAGCATTTTTATTTCCTTTTTTTGCAGCGGTTTCTAAACGATTTTTTCTGGCAGAAATCAATGCGATTTCAGACATTGAGAAGACACCATTTAAAAGTATTAAAAAAAGTATAATTAAAATTTCCATAGTTTAAAATTACAAAAAAAGAGCATACATCCCGAATTTCGGAAATAGCTCCTTTTCTGTTTGCAAATATCTAAAAAAAAATTGAATGCTCGAAATTTATCTTAGCAGCTTAATTTTCAGCTTATAATTGATCTAAAACTTCGCTCAATCTTTCGGTTACTTCTTGTATTGAACCAATACCATCTACTGCATAAAACTTATTTTGACCTTTATAATAATCCATTAAAGGAGCAGTTTTTTGATTGTATTCGTCATAACGATTTCTGATTTTTTCTTCATCTTGATCATCAGGTCTACCAGAAGTTTTTCCTCTTTCTAACAAACGCTGTATTAAAATTTCATCATTTGCTTCTAAAGCCACAGTTGCAGTAATTTTTTCTTCTTTACTTGCTAAAAAAGCATCTAAAGCCTCTGCTTGTGCAATAGTTCTTGGAAAACCATCAAATAAAAAACCAGCTGCTTGTGGGTTTTTATCAACTTCACTTTGCAACATTTGAATAGTTACAGCATCTGGAACTAAATCCCCTTTATCCATGAATGTTTTAGCTAATCTTCCTAATTCGGTGTCATTTTTTATATTAAATCTAAAAATATCTCCTGTAGATAAATGTACTAAATTGTATTTGTCTTTTAAAAATTCGGCTTGTGTTCCTTTTCCAGCTCCTGGCTTTCCAAATAATACGATATTAATCATTGTTAGTTATGTTAATGTAATAGTTAGTTTTCTGATAATTGATATACGTCTTTTAAGTTTCTTCCTAAACCATCGTAGTCTAAACCATAGCCCACGATAAATTTATTTGGAATTCTGATTCCTACATAATCCAATTTAATATCTTTTTTGTAGGCTTCAGGCTTTAAAAACAAGGTTGCTATTTTAAAATGTTTTACATTGTGTTCTTTTAAAATTGCCTTTAATTCTTCGATAGTATTTCCAGTATCTACAATATCCTCCACAATAATTACGGAACGACCTTCTAAATTTTGATTCACACCAATTAGTTGTTTTACCTCATTGGTAGTTTGCGTTCCTTCATAAGAAGCCATTTTAACGAATGAAACTTCGCAAGGCTGATTGTATTTTTTTAACAAATCTGAAACCACCATGAAAGAGCCGTTCAAAACTCCAATAAAAACAGGGACATCATCAAAAAAATCATCTTCAATTTGTTTGGCCATATTTTCAATGGCAAAGTTAATTTCTTCTCCAGAAATAAAAACTTCAAACTTTTTATCGTGTAGTTGTATCACTTTAGGTTACTTTTTAGAAATAAACAACAAATTTACTAAACTCATAAGGATTTCAAATAAAGTATTTTAACTTTTTTGCAAATTTGATATATTTACCAAATGAATCTAGATTTTTACAACGAAATAGCCGAAAGCACCGCACACAGAAAATGCAGAGACGATATTAAAAACTTTGTTTTTGATCATCCAGACTATTTAAAAGATTTAGTTGAAATTGCATTAATGACCAAAGACAAAAACCACCACAAAGCGTGTTGGATTTTAGAATTAATTTGTGAAGAACAACTAACATTATTCATTCCATTTATTGAAGCGTTTTGTAACAAACTACCCGATTATACTTCCGATTCTGCCATTCGTTCTGTATCAAAAATTTGTTTGTTTTTATCCAAATCAAAAACAATTAAGTTAACTACATTTCAAGAAGAAAAAATTATTGAAACTAATTTAGACTGGCTAATTTCAACAAACAAAGCCGCTAATGCTGCTTATACTATGCGAAGTCTTTTTGAACTTGGTAAAAAACATTCGTGGGTAAATGAAGAATTAAAAATTTTACTTTCACGCGATCTTAGCCAACAAACCGCAGGCTATTGCTTTGCAGCGAAAGATATCTTGAAGCGATTAAAATAATTTGCAATTGTTTATCTTTGCGCAAACAACAACTACTACAAAATGAATTATTTTTCTTCTGATTTTAAATTAGGAATTTTAGGCGGCGGTCAATTAGGAAAAATGCTTTTGACCGAAACTCGAAAATTCGATATCCAAACTTTAGTATTAGAACCGAACGAAGAAGCTCCAGCACGATACAGTTGCAACGGATTTTACAAAGGTAGCTTGATGGATTTTGACACGGTTTACCAATTTGGTAAAATGGTCAACTTACTAACAATCGAAATTGAAAATGTAAATTTAGATGCTTTAGACCAATTGGAAGAAGAAGGCTTACCGATTTACCCTTCGCCAAAAACCTTACGTTTAATTCAAAATAAAGGGAAACAAAAAGACTATTATGTTGCAAACAATATTCCAACATCATCACATCAACGCTTTGTTGATTTGAATGATTTAAAAAATGCCATCGCAAAAGACGAATTAGAATTCCCGTTTGTTTGGAAATGTGCGCAATTTGGCTACGATGGAAATGGCGTTAAAATATGTCGTTCTGCATTAGACTTGATAAAACTACCCGATGTAGAATGCATTGCTGAAGAAATGGTTCCGTTTAAAAATGAATTAGCCGTAATTGTGGCTCGCTCTGTTTCTGGTGAAGTTAAAACATATCCAGTAGTAGAAATGGAATTTCACCCCGAAGCGAATCAAGTAGAATATGTAATTTGTCCAGCACGTATTGATGAAAAAGTAGCACAAAAAGCTATCGAAGTTGCCTTAAAAGTTTCAGAAGCTTTTCATCATGTTGGATTATTAGCAGTTGAGATGTTCCAAACAGCAGACGATGAAATTTTAGTAAACGAAGTCGCTCCTCGCCCACACAATTCTGGACATTATTCCATTGAAGCGAGTTATACATCTCAATTTGAAAATCATTTACGTGCGATTTTAAACTTACCTTTAGGAAACACTGATAGTAAAGTTGCCGGAATTATGGTAAATTTGGTAGGTGAAGAAGGGTATTCTGGACAAGTAGTTTACGAAAACATAGAAAAAATCATGGCAATCGACGGCGTAACACCACATATTTACGGAAAAAGAGAAACAAGACCTTTCCGAAAAATGGGACACGTTACCATTGTAAATGAAAACATGACAGAAGCAAGAAGAATTGCGGAAGAAGTGAAAAATAGCATTAGAGTAATTAGTATAACAATTGAATAATTAAAAGATTTAATGATTGAAAGTTTTTTGTCAAAGCGAATTTTCAATCTTTAAATTTTTCAATCTTTAAATAAAATTTATGAGCAAAGTAGCCATCATAATGGGCAGCATTTCGGATATGCCGGTAATGCAAGAAGCCATCGACATATTAAAAGGATTTGATATTGAAACCGAAGTAGATATTATTTCGGCACACAGAACACCTGAAAAACTATTTGATTTCAGTAAAAATGCACACGAAAGAGGTATTTCAGTAATTATTGCTGGTGCTGGTGGTGCGGCTCATTTACCTGGAATGGTTGCTTCAATGTCGCCACTTCCTGTAATTGGTGTTCCTGTAAAATCAAGCAATTCTATTGATGGATGGGATTCAGTTTTATCTATTTTACAAATGCCTGGAGGTGTTCCTGTAGCAACTGTAGCGCTAAACGGGGCTAAAAATGCAGGAATCTTAGCTGCACAAATTATAGGAAGCTCTGATAAATGTGTATTAGATAAAATCATAGCCTACAAAGAAGGATTAAAACAAGCGGTAATTAAAGCTTCGGAAGGATTAAAATAAAAACAGAAAATCCCGTATTATTACTAATTCGGGATTTCTACTCACAATTAAGTGACAACTATAAAAAAATTCTACTCTCTCTTGATTCGGGGGAAAAAGGGATTTTCATCTTCATTTCGTCGACAAAATTATACACTTTATCGATAAAAACAAATTTTTATGGAACTTTTTTTAAAAAAATTTACAACAAAACACAATACAGCTCCTTTTTGTAAGATAAAACTTTCAGATTATAAAGTGGCTTTTGAAAAAACTATTGCATTAGCAAAAACTGAAATTAACATCCTTACTAACAATATTGAAGCACCTACTTTTCAAAATACCATAGAAGCTTTAGATTATTCAGGTGAACCGCTAGATCGCTTGTCATCTATTTTCTTTAATTTGAATTCTGCTGAAACTTGCGACGAAATGCAAAAAATTGCTCAAGAAGTTTCTCCATTATTGACCGAATTTAGTAATGATATTGCCTTAAACGAAGATTTATTCAAAAGAGTTAAAGCCGTTTATGATCAAAAAGACTCTCTGAACCTAACTACTGAACAAGCGACTTTACTGGATAAAAAATTCAAAGGTTTTTCAAGAAATGGTGCTTTGCTTAATGAAGAAGACAAATTAAAATTACGTGAAATTGATACCGAATTAGCTAAACTAAAACTTACTTATGGTGAAAATGTTTTGGCTGAAACCAACAACTATCAATTACATATTACAAATGAAGCTGATTTAAAAGGTTTACCTGATGGTGCTAAAGAAATGGCGGCCAGTTTAGCAAAATCAAAAAAATTAGAAGGTTGGATTTTCACTTTAGACTTTCCAAGTTATTTGCCTTTTGTAACTTATGTTGAAAATCGTGAATTACGTAAAGAAATCGCCATCGCTGCAGGAAAAAAATCGTTTCAAAATAATGAATTCGATAATAAAGAAAACGTAAAACGAATTGTTGAATTACGTCACAAACGTGCAAATTTATTAGGTTATCAATCGCATTCACATTTTGTTTTGGAAGAACGAATGGCGCAAAATCCAGAAAAAGTACAATCGTTTTTGAATGATTTATTGGAAAAGGCAAAACCAGCAGCTCAAAAAGAATTTGCTGAATTAACTGCTTTCGCCAAAGAACTAGACGGAATTGACCAATTAGAAAAATGGGATGGCGCGTATTATTCAGAAAAATTGAAACAAAAATTATTCAGTTTGGATGATGAGTTGTTGAAACCGTATTTTAAATTAGAAAATGTATTGAACGGTGCTTTCACCATTGCTGAAAAGTTATTCGGAATTACATTCAAAGAAGTTTTCGATATTGATAAGTATCATGAAGATGTGCAAACTTTTGAAGTTTTAGATTTCGAAGGAAAATTAATAGCCATTTTCTATTCGGATTTCTTCCCGAGAAAAGGAAAACGAAACGGAGCTTGGATGACTTCTTACAAACCACAATATATTAAGGATGGAATCAACGAAAGACCTCATGTTTCTATTGTTTGTAATTTCACACCACCAACCGAAACAAAACCTTCATTATTGACTTTTAACGAAGTAACAACATTGTTTCACGAATTTGGACACGCTTTACACGGCATGTTAGCGAATACAACTTATCCAAGTTTATCAGGAACTTCGGTGTATTGGGATTTTGTGGAATTACCAAGTCAGGTAATGGAAAACTGGTGTTACGAGCCTGAAGCATTGGCTTTATTTGCCAAACATTACGAAACAGGTGAAATTATTCCGCAAGATTATGTAGAAAAAATCAAAGAAAGTGCGAGTTTCTTAGAAGGAATGGCTACTTTAAGACAATTAAGCTTCGGTATATTAGACATGACGTATCACGGAAAATCGCAAACTATTGACGATGTAAAAGCTTTTGAAAAACAAGCAATGGAAATCGCATCATTATATCCAGATGTAGCAGAAAATTGTATGAGTACTTCGTTTTCGCATATTTTCCAAGGCGGTTATTCTTCGGGATATTACAGCTATAAATGGGCAGAAGTTTTAGATGCCGATGCATTTGCATATTTCCAAGAAAAAGGGATTTTCAATAAAGAAGTCGCAACCAAATTCAAAGACAACGTGCTTTCAAAAGGTGGCACCGAATTACCAATGGAATTGTATAAAAAATTCAGAGGTCAGGAACCGAAAGTAGAGGCTTTGTTGAAAAGGGCGGGGCTTTTGTAAAATATCAAACCTGACAGGTTTCAAAAACCTGTCAGGATTAATCACTTCAAAAACTCTCTAAAATTATCTTTATTCACCACCAAAAAACTTGGATTATAAGCATCCGAAAAAGATTTGGGTAATTTCGCTTTTTTAGTGGTTGCCCATTTGAATTCATAAGCACTTACCTCATCCATATCAACTTCGATATAGTCAATTTCTTGTTGAGTTGTAGTCCTCCAAAAATAAGGTTTTGCTAAACTTTGAGTATAAGACAATTGTTTCATTCGTTCAGAAACTAAAAAATTTTCCCATAATGCTCCTTTATCTTGTCTAAATTCAAAAGAATTGAAATTACCAATTAGCATATTCAGTACACCATTATCATAAAAGTATATTTTTTTATTGGCTTTAATTTCGTTTCTAATATTCTTTGAAAAACTTGTCAAACGGAAAATAACAAAGCTTTTTTCCAACAAATCAATATAATTATTTACAGTGTTTTTATCAACTCCAACCAATTGAGCAATTTCGTTATAGCTAACTTCACTTCCCACTTGCATAGCAAGAGCACGTAATATTTTCTCTAAAACTTCTGATTTTCTAATACTTGCCAAAGCTAAAATATCTTTGTACAAATAACTCGAAACCAAGTTTTTCAAGATTTCATATTCATTACCAAAATTATTGATAACATCTGGATACATTCCGTACAATAATCGAATTTCAAGTTGTTGTTGTGCCTTCATGTAGCCCACACTACTTTCAAATTCCTTCCATGAAACGGGAAACATATGAAACTCGAATTTTCTACCTGTTAATGGCTCTTGCATAACATTATTAATATCTAAAGAAGAAGATCCGCTAACAATAACTTGCACATCTTTTATTTGATCTACTATAATTTTCAACTTCAGTCCAATATTAGGAATGCGTTGCACCTCATCAATAAAAATATATTTATGATTACCAATAATACTTTTCAAAATTTCTGTATTAGCAGTAGCTAAAGTTTCGGTTACAGTATTATCATCCCCATCCAAAAACAAATACTCTTTATCTTTTAAAATGGAATTAATTAAAGTTGTTTTTCCTACTTGTCTTGGGCCAATTAACACAATAACTTTTCCTTTGTGTAATTTTGCTTCCAAATTAGCTGCTAAATCCCTAAAAATCATGCCTTAAATTTTAAACAAATTTATATAATTTATTTATATTCACCAAATTTATATATTTTTCAGTGATTATATTCACCGAATTTATATATTTTTCAGTGATTATATTCACCAATATTAAATTTTTACAATCAAAATAATAAGCTTTCATTTTTTTTTGAAACTTTAAAAACTTTGTTGTACATTTGTCTCATGGAATTCAAAGAAGCAAAAAATAAATTCGTACAAACTTGGGGAGCTTTAGGTTCTCAATGGGGCATTAACAAAACCATGGCACAGATTCATGCGTTATTGATGGTTTCGCACGAACCTGTTTCTATGGAAGACATTATGGAAGAATTGCAAATTTCGCGCGGAAATGCTTCTATGAATTTAAGAGCTTTAATGGATTGGGGAATCGTCTATAAAGAATACAAAGCAGGAGAAAGACGTGAGTTTTTCACTGCCGAAAAAGATTTAGACGAACTAGCCGTAAAAATTTCGAGAGAAAGAAGCAAACGCGAAATAAAACCCGCTTTAAAAGTTTTAAAAGAAGTTTCGACCATCAAATCTGACGGAACCGAAGCGGAAAAACATTTCGTAGATCAAACCACAAAATTATACGATTTTGTATTAAAAGCAGATAACGTTTTGGATAAAATTACAGAATACAAAGACAATTGGTTGGCAAAATTGGTTGTTAAAATCATGAAGTAAAAAAATTTAATCATAACTTTCAATTATTTCTGAAAGTTTAAAACAATAGATAATATGGAAAATTTAAAATTAACTAATTCAATTGCAATGATAATTCCATTATTCCTTGGAGTTTTGGGAATTGTTGAACCAATCAGTTTATATTTTGCAGCCTATTCAACTATGCTAACAGGTTTACTACAAATTATTGTTGGAATCTTCTTCTGGAAAAACCATAAAGAAAATATTCACATAAAAATATATTTTCTACTAGTAGCCACATTTTTTAGTTTGTGGTATTATAACGTGAACATAAACTACATCGATGCTCTGACATGGCCATTGATTTTTACACCTTTGGTACTTTGCATCTATATTTCAATCATCATTTATTCACAAAAAGAAATATCATGAACCTCAACATCATCGCCTATCTCATCTATTTCAGCATCACAGGCATTATCATTGTGAAGGTTGGAAGAATTTGCTACGACAATGGAAACATATTCGTTTCACAATTGATTCCAAATCATGAAGACTTGTGTCATAAAATTAATCAATTGCTCTTGGTGGGTTATTATTTACTAAACATTGGGTATTGTGCGATGACGATAATTTCTTGGGAACAAATTGAAAGTATCACGCAACTCATCGAAGTGATTACTTCAAAATCGGCTTTCATTATTATTGCGATTGCCGTGATGCATTACATCAACATTATTTTATTAACAAATTACATCAAAAAATTAATTTAAACACTCTTATTATGGAAACTACAAAAATTTTAATCGGTTATGCAATTTATCTTCCAATTGCTTTATTTTTAACCTACTATGTTTCAAAAACACTTTTCAAAAACAGTAAAATTTATATGTTGGATATTTTTAAAGGTCGAGAAGAAATCGCCAACGCCACCAACAAACTATTCGAAACCGGATTTTATTTGTTGAATTTAGGTTTTGCTCTTATGATTTTAGAAATGAATATGTATGATGACACTTACCAAGTGCTAATTGAAAAACTGAGTTACAAAATTGGTGGATTTTCAATTTATTTGGGAATAATGTTATTCTTAAACTTATATTTTTTCTTTAGAGGAAAACGAAAAGCAAGTCAAGCACAAGTGGAACAACGAATTGTGATTAATGGGTAAATATCAACTATTTAACAACTTTGTATTTCATTAATTTTCGGTTATGAATTACAAAGTTGTTACTCAAATATAATTTTTCAGCACTTTCATTGTGATTTTCAACTTCTAAATACAATAATTTTAAATCATTAACTTGTGCTTGTTGTTGAATATATTGCAATATAGCTTTTCCAACACCTTTTCCACGGTATATTTCTTTCACATATAATTCATCAATAAATGCAATTTTTCCTTGGTATTCGAAACTAAAAACATAAGTCAAAATTACATAACCTGCTACATCGCCATTGTGATGAACCAACCACGCACTCCCTAAATTATTATGTTTGATAAATTCTTGAAACAAAGTTTTCGAGATTTCAACATCTATTGGGTAATCATCAATAGCATAAAAATCTTTCATCATATCAATAATGATAAAAATATCTTTAATCTCTATTGCTTTAAAAGTTATCATTATTTAATTAAATATCCCATTACCGCTTGTGTAGCTCCTTTATTCATTTGAACAAAAGTGCTACAAATGTGTCCTTTCTCAAATCGTTCATCTTCGTTTTGAAGTAAAAGATCAAATGCTTCATTCATCTGGATTTGATTTTGTATAACAATACAACCTCCCATATTTACCAATGCCGTAGCTTCAGCAAAATGAGAGTAATTTGGTCCGATAATCACTGGAACCCCAAAAGTTGCTGGTTCTAAAATGTTGTGTACGCCAGGATTTCCAAAACCTCCACCTACATACGCAATATCGGCGTACGAATAAATTTTGGTTAAAATTCCGATAGTATCAATGATGAAAACGGAATAATTTGATACATCAAAATTATCCTTTTCAGAAAACAAAATTGTATTTCTTGTAATTGCATTTTTTAGCTCTTGTATTTGCTCAGCTTTAATATTGTGCGGCGCTATAATAAATTTTACATCTTCAGTGCTATTATTAATATAGCTAATTAACAACTCTTCATCTTTAGGCCAAGAACTTCCTATGACGATTGTAGTTTTATTACCTTTAAATTGTTCAATAAAATCTAATGCGTTATCGCGCTCCAAAATGGAAACTACTCTATCAAAACGTGTATCTCCAGAAACTTTAACATTTGTAAACCCAATGTTTTGCAATAGTGTTTTTGAACTTTCATTCTGCACAAAAAAGTAATCAAATGTATTTAAAGCATTTTTATAAAACCCTCCATACCATTTGAAAAACGCCTGGTTTTCTCTTAAAATTCCTGAAATCAGATATGTTTTTATTTGTTTTTTCTTAAGCTCGTTTAAATAGTTTGGCCAATATTCATACTTAATAAAAAATGCCATTTCTGGATGAACTACTTTTAAAAATTGTTTTGCATTGGAAATAGTATCTAGAGGTAAATAAACCGTAATAGCTGCAACAGTATTGCTTTTTCGCACCTCATACCCTGAAGGCGAAAAAAAAGTAACTACAATTTTATGACTTGGGTACTGTTGTTTGATGGCTTCGATTACAGGCAAACCCTGTTCATACTCCCCCAAAGATGCTGCATGAAACCAAATTGTTTTATCAGTCGCTTGAATTTTATTTTCCAAGGATTGAAAGACAGTATTTCGTCCATCTACAAAAAGTTTCATTTTAGGACTAAAAAGCGCAATAATTTTTAGCAATTGTGAAGCTAGAATTACAATTAAATTATATATTTGATTCATGCCAATATTTAAGGTTATAAAAGTACGATTGTTTCATCAAATAAAAAAAATATGAAATTGTTTTCAATAAAAATGGGGATTTTTGTAAGTGTATTTTTCATCGTAAATCTAGGAATAAAAAAATATTTATTTGAAGAACAGCTAGATAGCAAAGCTATAATATCCACTTTAATAGGTACAATAATAGTTGGTTTAGTCTATTATTTTTTAAACAGAAAAAAAACCACATCAAAAGATAATTAGTAATTTTGCAAACAGAAAATTTCAATCATGAGAAAATTACAAATGGTTGACTTAAAAAGTCAATACGAAAAAATAAAAGAAGAAGTAAATGCTTCTATCCAAGAAGTTTTAGACACAAATACATATATAAACGGTCCTTTGGTTCACCAATTTCAGTCTGATTTAGAAAAGTATTTAGGTGTAAAACACGTTATCCCATGCGCAAATGGAACCGATGCCTTACAAATTGCCATGATGGGATTGGATTTACAGCCAGGTGATGAAGTAATTACTGCTGATTTCACTTTTGCTGCTACGGTAGAAGTGATTGCTTTGTTGCAATTGACTCCCGTTTTAGTAGATGTAGATATGAATAACATGAATATTTCGCTAGACGGAATTCGTAAAGCAATTACACCAAAAACTAAAGCTATTGTTCCAGTACATTTGTTTGGTCGTGCAGCTAACATGGATGCAATTATAGAAATTGCTCGTGAACATGATTTATATGTTATTGAAGACAATGCACAAGCTATTGGTGCTGATTACACTTCAAAAGATGGTTCTAAAAAGAAAGTTGGGACAATTGGACATGTTGCTGCAACTTCATTTTTTCCATCAAAAAATCTAGGGTGTTATGGAGATGGAGGTGCAATTTTCACTAATGATGATGCATTAGCTCATAAAATCAGAGGAATTGTCAACCATGGAATGTATGAAAGATACCATCACGATGTAGTAGGCGTAAATTCTCGTTTAGATAGTATCCAAGCAGGTGTTTTGAAAGCAAAATTACCGCATTTAGACACTTATAACAAAGCGCGTCAAGATGCAGCTAGAAAATATAGTTTGGCTTTAGCGCAAAATTCAAACATTTGGGCACCAACCATTTGTGAATCATGCGATTGCCATGTGTTTCATCAATATGTAATCCGAATTTTGAACGGAAAACGTGATGGTTTATTAGAACATTTGCAAGCTAAAGGAATTCCTTGTGCAATATATTATCCTATTCCGTTACACAGTCAAAAAGCATATGCTGATTCAAGATATAAAGAAGAGGATTTTCCCGTTACTAATCAATTGGTAAAAGAGGTAATCGCATTGCCAATGCACACAGAATTAGATGACGAACAAATTAAATTTATCACAGATTCTGTTTTAGAATTTGTTTAACTAATAACTAAGAGTGAGGAAATAGAATCGATATAGTCTTAATTCTATTTTCTTATTCTTTATTCTATTTTCTCAAGAAAAAAAATGAAAATACTGGTTACAGGTGGTTTAGGATTTATAGGTTCACACACAGTTGTCGAATTACAAAATGAAGGCTTTGAAGTCGTAGTAATTGATAATCTTTCCAATTCATCAATTGATGTTTTGGATGGCATTGAACGCATCACTGAGAAAAAACTTTTGTTTGAAAATATCGACTTGCGAGATAAATTTGCTATTCAAGATTTCTTTAAAAAACACCAAGATATCGCTGGAGTAATTCATTTTGCAGCTTCGAAAGCGGTTGGAGAAAGTGTTGAAAATCCTTTGTTGTACTATGAAAATAACATCAATTCATTAGTATATTTACTGCAGGAATTGCAAAAAAAACCAGAATCACATTTTATTTTCAGTTCGTCTTGTACTGTATATGGCCAAGCCGAAAAAATGCCAATTACAGAAAATGCGCCTATACAAAAAGCTATGTCGCCGTATGGAAATACCAAACAAATTGGAGAAGAAATTATTACCGATGTTGCAAAAGTCAATAATATTAATTCTATTTTATTACGTTACTTTAACCCAATTGGCGCTCATGATTCAGCCGAAATAGGTGAATTACCATTAGGAGTTCCTCAAAATTTGGTGCCTTTCATTACACAAACTGCTTTCGGATTAAGAGAAAAATTATCTGTTTTTGGAAATAACTACCCAACAATCGATGGAACTGCTGTAAGAGATTATATTCACGTTGTTGATTTAGCAAAAGCACACGTTGTTGCATTAAAACGTTTACTCAACAAACAAAATACTGATAAAGTTGAAACATTTAACTTAGGAACAGGAAAAGGAAGTTCAGTTTTGGAAGTAATCAAGGCTTTCGAAAAAGTTTCAGGTCAAAAATTAAATTATCAGATCGTAGGCAGACGTGAAGGCGACATTACTGAAGCCTATGCTAATACTGAAAAAGCGAATTCAATTCTTGGTTGGAAAACAACATTATCTCTAGAAGATGCATTAGCTTCTGCTTGGAAATGGGAAAATAAGATCAGAAACAAACAACAATAGGATTAGCCACCAAAATATTGGAATGCTTTCTACCCAGAAATTTGAATAATATTTAGACCTATTTCTGCTTGAAAAACAAATAAAAGTTCCAATTAATCCAACAAAAAATAAATCAATCAAAATGAATTGATTTGTCTTAAAAAACTCTAAAATCAAGTATAGTATCAAATAAGTAAATCCTACTAATTTTGTTTGCTTTACGCCTATTCGCTGAGGAATCGTTTGCAATGAAATCGCATCAAATTGTAAATCTACAATTTCAAAAACACACATTAACGCATAAATTAAAACAAAACGTTGTATTCCACATAGAAACAATCCTTGAGTAAATTCGAGTTTTGCGTTAACTACAGGAAGTAAAAAAGTAATTATTGTCCAACTAAAAACAACTAAAAAAACTTTAAAACCAATCCAATTTCGGGCTGCTTTTAATCCTCCAAAAAGAGAGAATCCATAAATCAAAGCAATACAAAAAGCAAATAAAGATAACAATTTAGAAATAGTCTCTAATTGAAAATAATAATAAATCGATGCTGAACATGAAATTAGACTTATTACAAAAATTAATTTTAATTTTATTGTTATTTGCGCTTCTCTTTGAATAAAAAAAAGAAAATATTTAATACAATTATACGCTGTAATAGTTCCATAAAACCCAAAACAAGCAACAGACTCATCATAAGAAATGTTTAATAGCAACATCGTCATTCTAATAAAAGCATAAGCAGCTAATGCCACATGAATACTGCTATCAACATAAAAGTCAATTATTTTCTTAAAAAGCATCATTCAACAAAATTAATCAATCTGTTAATAAGATACTGTTTTAGTTGATAAAATCACAAAATTTCACAATTTAAAAGCAAATTATTACAAGATTAATAATTACTTTTGTTGTCCAAAACAACACATAAAAACACTTATACATTTTATTAATAAATGAGAACAGACGCATTCGCTTTGAGACATTTAGGTCCACGTGAAACAGACTTAAATCACATGTTTAAAACCATTGGTGTAGACTCTTTGGACCAATTAATTTTTGAAACTATTCCTGATGATATTCGTTTAAAAAACGATTTAAATTTAGAAGCCCCAATGACAGAATATGAATATTTAAATCATATTCAAGAATTAGGACGAAAAAATAAAGTTTTCAAATCCTATATTGGCTTAGGTTATCATCCAGCAATTGTTCCTGCAGTAATTCAAAGAAATATTTTTGAAAATCCAGGATGGTACACTGCTTACACACCATACCAAGCAGAAATTGCACAAGGCCGTTTAGAAGCGATTTTAAATTTCCAAACCACAGTTATAGAACTAACTGGAATGGAAATTGCAAATGCATCATTATTAGACGAAGGAACTGCTGCTGCTGAAGCAATGGCGCTATTGTTAGATGTTCGTTCTCGTGATCAGAAAAAAAATAACGTTAACAAATTTTTTGTTTCTGAAGAAATTTTACCACAAACTCTTTCCGTATTACAAACGCGTGCTACACCTTTTGGAATTGAGTTAGTTGTTGGAAATCATGAAACTTTTGATTTCTCAAGTGACTATTTTGGAGCTATTTTACAATATCCAGGAAAATATGGTCAAGTTTATGACTATGCTGGTTTTATTGCAAAAGCAAAAACAAACGAAATTAAAGTTGCCGTTGCTGCGGATATTTTATCATTAGTAAAATTAACTCCTCCAGGTGAAATGGGTGCTGATGTTGTAGTGGGAACAACACAACGTTTTGGTATTCCAATGGGCTATGGTGGTCCTCACGCCGGATATTTTGCAACTAAAGAGGAATATAAACGCTCAATGCCTGGAAGAATTATTGGAGTTTCTATTGACGCAAACGGAAATCGTGCATTGCGTATGGCATTAGGTACTCGTGAGCAACATATTAAACGTGAAAAAGCAACTTCAAACATTTGTACTGCTCAAGTTTTACTAGCAGTTATGGCTGGAATGTATGCTGTATATCACGGACCAAAAGGATTACAATATATTGCTGATAAAGTACATGCTTCTGCAACAACAATAGCAGAAGCTTTAAATAAATTAGGTATTTACCAAACAAATTCTGCTTTCTTTGATACAATTTTAGTAAAAGCTGATGCTAACAAGGTAAAAGCAATTGCTGAGAAAAATGAAGTAAACTTCTTCTATCCAGATGCAGAAACGGTTTCGATTTCATTTAACGAAACAACTTCTGTAAACGACATCAACCAAATCATTGCCATTTTTGCTGAAGCTACTGGAAAAGAAAAAATTACAATTAGTCAATTAGCTAATGAAGTAATGGTTCCTGAAAACTTAGTAAGAAAATCAACTTTCTTACAACATGATGTATTTAATAATCATCATTCTGAAAGCCAATTGATGCGTTATATCAAAAAATTAGAGCGCAAAGATTTATCATTAAATCATTCGATGATTTCTTTAGGTTCTTGTACGATGAAATTAAATGCTGCTGCCGAAATGCTACCTTTATCAATGGCAAACTGGAACAGCATTCACCCTTTTGCTCCTGTTGAACAAGCTGAAGGCTATATTACAATGCTTAAAAAATTAGAGCAACAATTAAATGTGGTTACTGGTTTTACAGGTACAACATTACAACCAAATTCTGGCGCACAAGGTGAATATGCAGGTTTAATGGCCATTCGGGCATATCATCAATCTCGTGGAGACAATCACAGAACTGTTTGTTTAATTCCTTCCTCAGCTCATGGAACAAATCCAGCATCAGCAGCTATGGCAGGAATGGACATAATCGTAACAAAAACAACTCCAGAAGGAAATATTGATGTTGAAGATTTAAGAGCTAGAGCTATTGAGTTTAAAGATAAATTATCTTGCTTAATGGTAACTTACCCATCAACTCATGGCGTTTTTGAAAGCTCAATAATTGAAATTACAAACATTATTCACGAAAATGGTGGATTAGTATATATGGATGGTGCAAATATGAATGCCCAAGTTGGATTAACAAATCCAGCAACAATTGGTGCCGATGTTTGTCACTTAAACTTACACAAAACTTTCGCTATTCCTCACGGAGGAGGAGGACCTGGTGTTGGACCAATTTGTGTGAACGATAAATTAGTTCCGTTTTTACCAACAAATCCAGTAGTAAAAGTTGGTGGAGACAAAGCTATTACAGCGATTTCTTCAGCTCCATACGGATCAGCTTTAGTTTGTTTAATTTCTTATGGCTATATCTGTATGTTAGGTGCAGAAGGACTAACAAATGCAACAAAATACGCTATTCTAAATGCAAATTACATGAAAGCACGTTTACAAGAACATTATCCTGTTTTATATTCTGGTGAAATGGGACGTGCCGCACACGAAATGATTTTAGAT
This sequence comes from Flavobacterium sp., assembly GCF_035299005.1. GTDB lineage: Bacteria > Bacteroidota > Bacteroidia > Flavobacteriales > Flavobacteriaceae > Flavobacterium. The sequence continues at coordinate 43,149 of NZ_DATGXL010000001.1, read as the reverse complement.
TGTCGCGCATTTGAAGATAACGGCATTAAAGTCACTGATATTGCAAAACGCTTAATGGATTATGGATTCCACGCTCCTACTGTATCTTTCCCTGTGGCTGGAACTTTAATGATTGAACCAACAGAATCAGAAGATTTAGCAGAATTAGATCGTTTTTGCGATGCTTTAATTTCGATTCGTAAAGAAATTACTGCTTCATCAAAAGAAGACACTCAAAATATATTGAAAAATGCACCTCATACTTTAGCAATGGTAACAGCTGATGAATGGATTTATCCTTATACTAGAGAACAAGCTGCATTCCCATTAGCATATATAACAGAAAACAAATTCTGGCCAACAGTTCGTCGTGTTGATGAAGCATATGGAGATAGAAATTTAGTTTGTTCATGTGCTCCTATCGAAGCATATATGTAATTTATAATTAAAATTAGAAAAACTATAAAAAAGGTTTCAAGTTTATAACTTGAAACCTTTTGTTTTAAAATGATATTTATCAATAATACACACTATAGAAAATTGTAAATTTGAATTTTATTCTCAAGTAAATGAATGATATAGAAACAAGAGAAGACATTTTATTGATCATGCAAAAGTTTTATGACAAACTATTAGCCGATGATGCAATTAATTTTTTCTTCACTAAAATAACAACAGTTGACCAGCATTTAGAAGCTCATTTTGAAACATTGGTTACATTTTGGGAGCAATCCTTATTTTTAAAAGGTGGTTATTATAACAATATGTTTTCAATTCACAAAGAAGTACATGAAAAATCGGCTTTTACAAAAGAACATTATACTATTTGGTTAAATTATTTTTATACAACCATAGATGCATATTTTGTAGGTAAAAAAGCAGAGCAAATGAAAACACAAGCCTTAAGCATGGCAACTATAATGGAAATAAAATTTACATAAAAAAGCAATAAAAAAGTCAATTTCGTAATTTTTTAACTATAAATTGACGATTCGATAATTACTCCAAATAATTCCGTTGTTTTTATCTTATGTTAAGAAATAATTAATAATTTCGTTACACTAACCCAAATGTTATGAATATAAAAATAACTGGTTCTGGAAGTTATATTCCAACTGAAACAATATCCAATGTCGATTTTGCAAAACACTCATTTTTAAACGATGATGGAACTCCTTTTCCTTATCCAAATGATGTTGTTGCTGAAAAATTTTTAGAAATTACAGGAATTAGAGAACGAAAATATGTGTCAGATGATTTATGCACGTCTGACATTGCTTTTATTGCGGCAAAAAAAGCTATTGAAGATGCTAAAATAGATCCAGAAACTTTAGATTATATTATACTTGCACACAACTTTGGTGATGTAAAAAAAGGAGCTATTCAATCTGATATTTTACCTAGTTTAGCAACTCGTGTAAAACATCATTTACGAATTAAAAACCCAAAATGTGTAGCATATGATATACTTTTTGGTTGTCCTGGATGGGTTGAAGGAGTAATCCAGGCTTATGCATTTATTAAAGCTGGTATGGCAAAAAAATGCTTAGTTATAGGTGCTGAAACTCTGTCAAGAGTAGTCGATATACACGATAGAGATTCTATGATTTATTCTGATGGAGCTGGAGCAACAATAGTTGAAGCAACAGAAGAAGAAGGTGGAATGTTAGCACATGAAACAGCTACTTTTACATATGACGAAGCTTATTATTTATTCTTCGGAAATTCATTTAATAAAGACCATGATCCTGATGTGCGTTATATTAAAATGCACGGTAGAAAAATTTATGAGTTTGCATTAAGCCAAGTACCAAAAGCAATGGCTGCATGCATCGAAAAAAGCGGCGTAGATATTAGTAAAGTAAAAAAAGTATTGATTCATCAAGCCAATGAAAAAATGGATGAAGCTATTATTCATCGCTTTTTTAAACAATATAAGCAAACTCCTCCAGAAGGTGTTATGCCAATGAGTATTCATAAATTAGGAAATTCAAGTGTAGCTACTGTTCCAACACTTTTTGATTTAATGATTAAAGGTCAATTAGAAAATCAAACCCTAGAAAAAGGAGATGTTATTGTATTTGCTTCAGTAGGTTCGGGTATGAATATTAATGCTATTGTCTATCAGATGTAAAAAAGTTGGAAGTTGGAAGTTGGAAGTTGGAAGAAAAAAGTAAATTTGTACACCAATTTTCATTACAATGTACGAAAAAACATATCCTAGCAAGCGATTCAATATTACTTTAGATTTTCTAAAAAAACATATTTCTACAAACGAAACCATATTAGATTTAGGAGTTCCAAATCCTTTTTCTAAAATTATGGTGGAAAACAATTACAAAGTAATCAATACTAAAGGAGAAGATGTTGACAACAATCAATCTGCATTACAAGCAGAAGATTATTCTGTTTTTACAGCTTTTGAAATTTTTGAGCATCTATTAAATCCTTACACTGTTTTACAAAGTGTAAAGGCGGATAAAATTTTAATTTCAATTCCTCTTCGTTTATGGTTTTCTCCAGCTTATAGAAGCAAAACAGATATGTGGGATAGGCATTATCATGAATTTGAAGATTGGCAGTTAGACTGGTTGTTAGAAAAAACAGGGTTTAAAATTATTGATAGCACAAAATTTACTCACCCTGTAAAAAAGATTGGATTTAGACCTTTGTTAAGATGTTTTACACCAAGATATTATTTGGTTTACGCTGAAAGACAAAAAAGATAAAACAACACAGAAAAGCAGATTTTATCTAATGAAATACTACATCATAATTCCTGCCTACAACGAAGAAGAATTTATGGCATTGACTTTACAATCTTTGGTAGAACAAACCGTTTTGCCTTCAAAAGTTGTGGTAGTGAATGACAATTCAACTGATAAAACTCCAGAAATTGTTTTAACTTTCGCCGAAAAACATCCTTTTATCACTTTAGTAAACAAAAAATCGGATGCAATTCATTTACCTGGAAGCAAAGTAATTCAAGCATTTCATGAAGGAGAAAAACACATTGATGATAATTATGATATCATTGTAAAGGTTGATGCTGATTTAATTTTTCCAGCAAATTATTTCGAAACTATCATTAACCATTTCAAATCTGATGAAACAATTGGCATGGTGGGCGGTTTTTGCTACATCGAGAAAAACAACGATTGGATATTAGAAAACTTAACCGATAAAGACCACATCCGCGGTGCTTTAAAAGCATATCGAAAAGAAACTTTCAAACAAATTGGAGGCTTAAAACCTGCAATGGGATGGGACACCGTTGATGAATTGTTGAGTAAATTCTATAATTGGAAAGTAGTTACAGATGAAAGTTTACATGTAAAACACCTAAAACCTACAGGAGCCAGTTACAACAAAGCGGCAAGATATAAACAAGGCGAAGCGTTTTATAGTTTAGGTTATGGATTTCTCATTACTACAATTTCATCATTAAAACTAGCCATGCGCAAAGGAAAGCCATTACTATTTATCGATTATTTAATGGGTTTTTGGAAAGCAAAATCATCTGGAAAGCCTTTATTTGTTAACAATGATCAAGCTAAATTTTTCAGAAAATATCGTTGGAAAAAAATAAAAGAAAAATTATTCTAAAATTATATATTTACAAAAAACACTATTTTTGTTATTGTTTTAATGTTGAATTACGACTATTAAACAATAATTTAAACTTTTAAACTAAATTTATGAAAGCATACGTATTCCCAGGACAAGGAGCACAATTTACTGGAATGGGCAAAGATTTATATGAAAATTCAGCTGTAGCCAAAGAATTATTTGAAAAAGCTAACGAAATATTAGGTTTTCGAATTACTGATATTATGTTTGAAGGAACAGCTGAAGAACTAAAAGAAACTAAGGTCACACAACCAGCCGTTTTTTTACATTCAGTAATTTTAGCCAAAACATTAGAAGATTTCAAACCAGAAATGGTTGCAGGACATTCATTAGGAGAATTTTCTGCTTTAGTTGCAAATGGTGCATTATCTTTTGAAGATGGATTAAAACTGGTTTCTCAAAGAGCTATAGCAATGCAAAAAGCTTGTGAAATAAAACCTTCAACTATGGCAGCTGTTTTAAATTTAGACGACAATATTGTGGAAGATATATGTGCTTCTATCGATGGCGTTGTGGTGGCAGCTAACTATAACTGTCCGGGACAATTAGTTATTTCTGGAGAATATAAAGCAGTAGAATTAGCCTGCGAAAAAATGAAAGAAGCTGGTGCAAAACGTGCATTAATTTTACCTGTTGGAGGAGCTTTTCATTCACCTATGATGGAACCAGCAAGAGAAGAATTGGCTGCAGCTATTGAAGCAACTACTTTTTCAACTCCCATTTGCCCTGTGTATCAAAATGTAACTGCAAGTGCAGTTTCAGATGCAAATGAAATCAAGAAAAACTTAATTATTCAATTAACTGCTCCTGTAAAATGGACGCAATCTGTAAATCAAATGATTGCTGATGGCGCTTCAAGCTTTACAGAAGTTGGACCAGGAAAAGTATTAGTAGGTTTAGTAAATAAAATCAACAAAGAAGTAACGACTATTTCCGCCTAATCTTGAATAACCAAGATACTATTTTGGCATTTATTTTGTGTTAATCCTAGAAACTAAAAATATTTAATATGAAAAAAATAATTTTATCACTTGCCATTGCTGCATTAGTAATGTCTTGTAAAGAAGAAACTAAAGAAAAAGTAAAAGAAGCTTCAAAAGCAGTAGGTGCTGATATAAAACAAGCTGCAGATTCTGCAAAAGTAAAAGCAAAGAAAGTACTAGACTCATCAAAAGTAGGCGAAAAAGCAAAAGAAATTGTAGCCAAAGGCGCTGAAAAAGTCGAGGAAGGTGCTAAAAAAGTAAAAGAATCTGCTAAAAAATAATTTTAAATCCTCATGTAATTCATGAGGATTTTTTTTATTTCTGCACGTGTAGAACAAAATCTACAAAAATTGTATCTTGCAATCGATTTTAAATGCATTATGAAAAATAACAACTACATCATGAAATTTTTAAGAGTTCTACTTATTTTATTTGTTCTTCCAACATTTGCTCAACAAGGAGGTATGTGGATACCTAGTATGTTAAAAGGAATGAACGAATCAGAAATGAAAACACTTGGTATGAAATTATCTGCCGAAGAAGTGTATTCTGTAAACCAATCTAGTTTAAAAGACGCTATCGTTCACTTTGACGGTGGCTGCACATCTGAAATTATTTCTCCAAAAGGATTAATGCTAACCAATCATCATTGTGGCTATGATGCTATACAAAGTCATTCTACTGTAGAACACGATTATTTACAAGATGGTTTTTGGGCAAAAAACAATGCTGAAGAATTACCAAATCCCGGTATGGTTGCTACACTGATTATTAGCATTCATGATGTAACAAACGCTGTTTTGGAAGATGTTCTATCATCAAAATCTGAAGCAGAAAAACAAAAGAAAATTCAAGAAAATATAACTAAAATTCAAGCTACTTTTCCAAAAGAAAAATGGCAAGAAAACAGAATTAAAGTATTCTACGAAGGAAATCAATATTTATTATTTGTTACCGAAACATTTAAAGACATTCGATTAGTAGGAACACCTCCTTCATCAATTGGAAAATTTGGATCAGATACTGACAACTGGGTTTGGCCACGTCACACAGGTGATTTCTCGCTTTTCAGAATTTATGCCAACAAAGACAATAAACCTGCAGAATATGCCGCAGATAATATCCCTTATACACCAAAACACTTTTTACCAATATCTTTAGATGGAATTAGTGAAAATGATTTTACATTAGTTTTTGGTTTTCCTGGAAGAACTCAAGAATATTTACCTTCACATGCAGTTGAACAAATTGTAAATACTTTAAATCCAGCAAAAATTGAGATTCGTGATGCAGCTTTGAAAGTACAGGATGGCTTCATGCGAAAAGATAAGGCAATTAAAATTCAATATGCTTCAAAATATGCTAGCGTTGCTAACTATTGGAAAAAATGGATTGGAGAAAGCAAAGGATTAAAAAAATCAAATGCTGTAGCATTAAAACAAGATTTTGAAAAACAATTTTCAGAAAAAATAATTGCTCAAGGAAAACAAAATGAGTATGGTAATCTATTGACCGATTTTGATAAAAATTACAAAGCGATCAATGATTATGCACTTGCTAGAGATTATTTTGTAGAAGTAGTTTTAAGAAATACAGAATTATTAAGTTTAGGATTTAAAATATACCAATTAGAACAAGTATACAAAACAAAAGGAGAACAAGCTTTTACAGATCGTAAAAACAACTTTATAAAAGAATCTGAAGGATTTTATAAAGATTTTAGTGCAAAAGTAGATGAAAAAGTTTTTGAACAATTAATCGCTTTATATGGAACAAAGTCACCATTAGCACCAGAAGTATTAAAAAACAAAGATTATAAATCTTTGACAACTGAAGTATATTCAAAATCTAAATTAACTTCGTATAACACGCTTAAAAAGTTGTTTGAAGGAGATTCAAAAACAATTTTAAAAAGACTAAACAAAGACAAGGGCTATTTATTAGTTAAAGAATTAGCTGATAATTTCTACAAAAATATTTCACCTAAATATGATGAAATCAACTTACAAATTGCAGCATTACAACGCAATTATATGAAGGCTCAATTAGAACTTTTCCCTAATGCACGCTTTTTCCCAGACGCAAATAGCACTTTACGCGTAACCTATGGAAAAGTAAAAGGCTACAATCCAAGTGACGCTGTATATTATGAACCTGTAACTCATTTAGACGGAATTATTGAAAAATATATACCTGGGGATTATGAATTTGACGTTCCCGCAAAATTATTAGAACTAGAAAAAAACAAAGATTACGGAATCTATGCTGATGCATCAGGAAAAATGCCTGTATGTTTTATTGGAACAAACCACACAACTGGTGGGAATTCTGGAAGCCCAGCAATAGATGCAAACGGAAATTTAATTGGATTAAATTTTGACAGGGTATGGGAAGGTACTATGAGTGATATTAATTATGACCCTGAAATCTGTAGAAACATTATGGTTGACGCCAGATATGTACTATTCATAATTGACAAATTTGCAGGAGCAAGTCACTTATTAGACGAGATGAAATTAGTACATCCTAAAAAACAGACAGCCAAATAATTACAAAAAAAATATCAAAATAATAGTTTGGCACGAGATTTGAAATATAGCATTTCGGAATCCAAAGAAAAAAAATTAAAAAAATTTGTCTAAAAATATTTTGACATGTTAAAAAATTTATATCTTTGCTCCGAATTAATAATTAACCTTTATAATTTAGTAAGATGAAAAAAGTTGTTTTAAGTTTAGCAATCGTTGCTGCAATGTTCGTTTCTTGTAAAGAAAATGCTGCTGAAACTACAGAAGCTGTAGATTCAACTGTAGTTGAAACTCCTGCTGTTGAAGAAGCTCCTGCTGCTGATTCTACTGCTGTTGATAGCGCTGCTGCACCTGCTGCTGAAGCTGCTGCACCTGCTGCTGAAGCTGCACCTGCTAAGTAATTTATTGCTGACAGAAAAAATTAAGCTCCACAAGGTGGGGCTTTTTTTTAACAATATAAAAAAAGCAGAATAGTGAAAGTCTATTCAAAACAAAATTTTAACCTTTTATAATTAAAAAAATGAAAAAAATTGTATTAAGTTTAGCAGTTGTTGCTGCTATGTTCGTTTCTTGTAAAGAAGCTGCTGAAAACACTGAAGCTGCTGCTGACTCAACTGTTGTTGAAGCTCCTGCTGCTGATTCTACTGCTGTAACTGCTGATTCTACTGCTGTTGATAGCGCTGCTGCACCTGCTGCTGAAGCTGCTGCACCTGCTGCTGAAGCTGCACCTGCTAAGTAATTAGTTACTCACAGAAAAAAACAAAACCCTGCATTGCAGGGTTTTTTTTATTATTACAAGGTCCCAAATATATCTTCAGCAGATGAAAAATCCAAAAATTCTGCTTTATCAGCATATTTAATTATTTCATCAATCCCTTTTTGAAGTAACAACTGAGTAGTATATCTTCGGCTTACCGCTATCTCGTGTTCATCCAATATCAATCGAAAAAAGAACTTACCACTAGAAGATTTAAAACGCATAAAAACACATCTATCCAAAGAACTTTTGAGTAGCCCTATTTGATCTTCACATTCAAATCGCAATTCAAAATCGTTACTTGTGAAAATCGTTTTGCCTTTTCTTGAAACAAATTCATATTTATAAGCCCCACTTAATCGTTGTGCGATTACAAATGTTCCCATATAGATGTTATTGATTATTTGTAAGAATTTTTTAAAGATAATAGAAAATTCTATACTAAAGAATTTTAGAAACAAAAAAAGCTTCAAACATAGTTTGAAGCTTTTTGTACTCAAGGCGGGACTTGAACCCGCACGGGCATTACTACCCACTGGATTTTAAGTCCAGCGTGTCTACCAATTCCACCACTCGAGCAAATATTTTTGGTAGTAGAGCGAAAAACGGGGTTCGAACCCGCGACCTCGACCTTGGCAAGGTCGCGCTCTACCAACTGAGCTATTTTCGCGTTTCGTTTCGTTATCTCTTAAAGAACGTTGCTATACTTGTTCCGTATTGCGAGTGCAAATATAGTACATATTTTTATTCTTGCAAGCACTTTTAGAATAAAAATTAAATCTTTTTTATAACCTTTTGATAACTAATTATTTATTTTGAAATTATTTTTTAACCAACATTCTTTTTATTTCATTTAACTTCATCAATGCTTCCACTGGCGTTAATGTGTTGATGTCAATACTCATGATTTCTTCTTTAATATCTTCCAAAAGCGGGTCGTCTAAATTAAAGAAACTCAATTGCAATTCATCATTAGCCGATTTAATTCCGGATAATTCTTCACTAGAATGTCTTTTTTCCAATTGTTTCAATAATTTTTGTGCTTTTTGAATCACAATTTGAGGCATTCCAGCCATTTTTGCTACGTGAATACCAAAACTATGCGCACTTCCACCTTTTACTAATTTACGAATGAATAAAACCGTATCTTTTAATTCCTTTACCGAAACATTAAAATTCTGAATTCTGTCAAACGTAACTTCCATTTCGTTTAATTCATGATAATGCGTGGCGAAAAGAGTTTTCGGTTTGTTTGGATGTTCATGCAAATATTCTGAAATAGCCCAAGCAATCGAAATTCCGTCATAGGTTGAAGTTCCTCGTCCAATTTCATCTAACAACACCAAACTTCTTTCCGAAATGTTATTCAAAATCGAAGCGGTTTCGTTCATTTCTACCATAAAGGTAGATTCGCCCATCGAAATATTATCACTTGCTCCTACTCTGGTGAAAATTTTATCTACTACACCCATTCGGACGCTTTCTGCTGGAACAAAACTTCCCATTTGGGCCATCAACACAATTAAAGCGGTTTGACGCAAAATTGCAGATTTACCCGACATATTCGGGCCAGTAATCATTATAATTTGTTGGGTTTCCCTATCCAAATACACATCATTCGAAATATACGGTACACCAACAGGTAATTGCTTTTCAATTACAGGATGACGCCCTTCTTTAATTTCCAAATCAAAACTTTCATCTAAATCAGGACAAACATATCTATTATCAATCGCTAATTGCGTGAAAGAAGTCAAACAATCTAGCTGCGCAATTAAATTAGCATTCAATTGAACATGTTTAATATATGTTGCAATCCAATTCACTAATTGTTCAAACAATTGTGTTTCTAACTGATGTATTTTCTCTTCGGCACCTAAAATTTTAGATTCGTATTCCTTTAATTCTTCCGTAATATATCGCTCTGCATTCACTAAGGTTTGCTTACGAATCCATTCGGCTGGAACTTTATCTTTATGTGTATTTCGAACTTCAATATAATAACCAAAAACGTTATTGAACGAAACTTTCAAGGAAGGAATTCCCGAAGCAGCACTTTCTCTTTGCTCTAATTCTTCCAAATATCCTTTCCCAGTGGATGAAATCGCACGTAATTCATCTAATTCCGAATGAACTCCAACGGCAATTGCGTTTCCTTTATTAACACTTACTGGTGCATCTTCTTGAATGGTCGTTTTGATTTTTTCGCGTAACAATTCACAAGCATGTAAACTATCCCCTATAACTCGCAACGCTTCGTTATCACTACTCAAAGCCAATGTTTTTATCGGAATAATCGCATCTAACGAATCTTTCAAGAAATTGACTTCTCTTGGCGAAATTTTTCCTGTTGCCACTTTTGAAATCAAACGTTCTAAATCGGAAATTTGTTTGATTTGATATTGAATTTGCTGTAAAACTTCTGGATTGGTTTTCAAATACGAAATCACTTCATGACGACTTCTAATTTTTGAAACATCTTTTAATGGAAGTGCTAACCAACGTTTCAACAGCCTTGCTCCCATTGGTGAAAGCGTTTTGTCAATCACATCTATAAGCGTTACTGCATTTGGATTATAACTGTGATACAATTCTAAATTTCGAATCGTAAATTTATCCATCCAAACGTAAGCATCTTCAGCAATACGTTGAATGTTTGTGATATGTTGGATTTTATTATGTTGTGTTTCCGACAAATAATACAAAATCGCACCCGAAGCAATCAAACCATCGGTTAATTCTTCTACGCCAAAGCCTTTTAACGAATTGGTTTGAAAGTGTTTGGTCAAACTTTCTAACGCATAATCATCTTTATACACCCAATCTTCTAAAAAGAAGGTATGAAAATCGTCTCCAAAAACCAAATTAAACTGATTTTTAAATTGTTTCGGAATTAAAATTTCACTTGGTCGGAAGTTTTGTAATAGTTTATCAATGTATTCTTCATTGCCTTGCGAAACCAAAAATTCACCCGTAGAAACGTCCAAAAAAGCAACACCAAGTGATTTTTTACCAAAATGAACAGATGCTAAAAAGTTATTTGACTTGGATTGCAACACCTCATCATTCATCGAAACTCCAGGCGTAACTAATTCCGTAACACCACGTTTTACGATAGTTTTAGTCATTTTTGGATCTTCTAATTGGTCGCAAATCGCTACTCGAAGTCCAGCTTTAACTAACTTAGGTAAATACGTATTGATTGAATGATGTGGAAATCCTGCCAAAGCAGTCTCGGTTTCAGAACCAGCACCACGCTTGGTTAAGGTAATCCCTAAAATTTGTGATGCGCGCACAGCATCTTCTCCAAAAGTTTCATAAAAATCGCCCACACGAAATAACAAACACGCATCGGGATATTTGTTTTTTATCTCGTTGTATTGTTTCATTAAAGGCGTTTCCTTTGGTGTTTTATCGGGAGTTGCTGCAGATTTCTTAGCCACAATTTAAAATTTTAAGTATGATTGCGAAGGTAAGAAAATAAAGTATTAAGATAAAAGAATTAAGTAGCAAGACTAAAATCTAAAATTTTTAACGTAAAGAAGTTAAGTTTTTCGCAAAGACCGAAAAAACTTTTATATCTTAAATGAGTTATATATTTAAAATGTGACATTGACAAATTGCCTAATTGCGACATTTCCCTTATTTTTGCCACATGAGAAAATTAGCCAACGCTGAATTAGAACGCAAAAACATCATCGAGTTTAAAGAAGCTCAAAAAACACCTATTATTGTAATCTTAGACGATATTAGAAGTTTACATAATATTGGTTCGGTTTTTAGAACTTCGGATGCTTTTTTGATTGAGAAAATTTATTTGTGTGGTATTACGGCTACTCCGCCAAACAAAGAAATTCACAAAACAGCTCTTGGTGCTACTGAAACTGTAACTTGGGAACACAAAAAAGATGTTTTAGAGGTGGTGAATCAATTGAAATCGGAAAATGTAAAAGTATATTCGGTAGAACAAACTGAAAATGCAGTTATGTTAGATAACTTTAAACCAGAAATCAATACAAAATATGCCTTAATTTTTGGAAACGAAGTAAAAGGCGTTTCGCAAGAGGCCATTAATTTAAGCAATGGAGTAATTGAAATTCCGCAATTGGGCAGCAAACATTCGTTGAATATTTCGGTGAGTGCTGGAATTGTGATTTGGGATTTATTTCAAAAAATAATCACAAAAAAATAGTTTTTTTAATTTAGCGTTTGCGGTATCTTTACGGAATGATTACTATTAAAAATTTATTCTTAACCCTACTCTTGTTATCAAGTATTGTTTATTCACAAAATATTGCTCCAGTTTTAACCGCTACTGGAAATCAAATATATTGTCCTCAAAGTTCATTGCCAATAGTTACAAATATGTCAATTATTGACCCTGATGATATTGGTATTCAGGCAATGTATGTTCAAATATCCTCGGGATATGTTTTAGGACAAGACACTTTAACTTTAACAGGCGTTCATCCCACAATAACCACATCTTGGAACGCAACAGAAGGAAAGTTAACATTAAGCGGTGTGAGTGGAAACCCTACTTACTTGGAATTTACTGCCGCTATTGAAGCAATTGTCTTTTCAAACACTTCAATAAATCCAAACGGTCAACGTGTTTTTTCAATTACAGTTGGACAAGCCAATTACTTAGAATCAACCGATCATTATTATCAATATATCCCAAATACTGGAATTAGTTGGTTAAATGCAAAAAATGCTGCAGCTTCCTCAACTTATTATGGACTACAAGGCTATTTGGCAACGATAACGTCTATGGATGAAGTTCAAATTTCTGGAATTCAAGCTTCTGGAGCAGGATGGATTGGAGGAACTGATGAAGAAACTGAAGGTGTTTGGAAATGGGCGTCAGGACCCGAAGCAGGAACTATTTTTTGGAATGGAGGTATAAATGGAAGTACTCCTAACTTCTCTTTTTGGAATACCAACGAACCAAACAATCAAGGTGATGAAGATTATGCTCATGTTACTGCTCCAGGCGTCGGTCAACCTGGCTCATGGAATGATTTGAGTTTAACGGGAGCTACTAGTGGAAATTATCAGCCTAAAGGTTATATTGTAGAATATGGTGGAATGCCAGGAGACCCTGTTTTACATATTTCAACTACTGCTACAATTACAATTCCTCAAATTACAAGTTTTACAAATTCCTCAAATTGTGGAAATGGAACTGTGACACTTCAAGCTTCAGCCAACACAGGAAGCGTTAATTGGTATGCTAATTCGACTGGAGGTATTCCAGTTTTTACTGGAAACACATTTACTACTCCTATTCTAAACACTACCACTAACTATTATGTAGACGCATTCCCAATAGGTTGTTCAACAGGAACCAGAACCATGATTACAGCTACGATAAACGAAATACCTACTACCTCTTTCATACAGCCAAATCCTATTTGTCAAAATACAAGTACAACAATAAATGCTACTTCAACTATTGGAACAATAAATTGGTATGCTTCTCCAACAAGTACGTCGCTTTTATTTAGCGGAAATTCTTTTACAACTCCAATTTTAAATACAACCACTACCTATTATTTTGAAGCAGACAATAACGGCTGTCTTTCAAATCGAACCGCTGTTACTATTGATGTTCAACCTATCCCAACTGTATTTGATGAAAACATATCTTTCTGTGAAAACACTTCCGCTCAATTGCAATCTAGGATTAGTAGTGCAACTTATTTGTGGTCAACTGGTGAAACAAGTCAAAATATAACTGTTGTTGCAGCAGGAAATTATTCGGTTGTAATAACCAATGGTTTCGGTTGTAGCGCTACAAAGAATTTTTTGGTAACTACCAACCCAATCCCCGAAATAGATTCCATTAAGGTGCAAATGGATGGAATTACCATTAACACTACAAATTCAGGAAATTTTCTTTATTCTATTGATGGTACAAATTTTTATTCTTCTAACTTTTTTTCAATAACAAATGGCGGATTATACAGTGCTTATGTAAAAGACTTTTACGATTGTGGCATTGACATTCAATCTTTTATATTTATTTCAACACCTACATTTTTCACTCCAAACAACGACGGAAACAATGATTTTTGGTTTGTAAAAGGCACTCAGTTTTTTCCCAATGCAAAAACTTACATTTTTGATAGATATGGAAAACTGCTAACAACGCTACACACAAACAACATTTTATGGGATGGAAGTTTTAATAATGAAAAAATGCCAGCTGCAGATTATTGGTTTTCAACTGAAATACCAGAAACGAATCAAATCATCAAAGGTCATTTTTCATTATTACGCTAATTTATTTTTTTATGTATTTTTTGCAACAAAAAAACATAATCTTCTTGCTTTTTTACAAAGTCTAAATCAGAAACATCAATTATCAATACATTCAAATCGGTTTGAGTTTTGATATAGTCTAAATAGCCTTGATTTATTTTCTCCAAATAATCAGCTGGAATTTCTTGTTCATAGCTTCTGCCACGCTTTTTGATGTTTTCTAAAAGTCGTTCAGTGTTTTGATACAAATACACGTACAAATCAGGCTTAGGCATTTCTTTGTGAATGATGTCGAACATCGTTTTGTACAAACGAAATTCATCCTCCTGAAGCGTAACTTTAGCAAAAATTAATGATTTAAATATATGATAATCAGCTACCACAAAGTCTTTGAACAAATCAAACTGCGCTAAATCATCCGATAATTGTTGGTACCTATCAGCTAAAAAAGACATTTCTAAAGGAAAAGCATAGCGACTTTGGTCTTTGTAAAATTTTGGTAAAAAAGGATTATCAGCAAATCGCTCTAAAACTAATTTTGCATTGCAATCTTCAGCTAATTTTGATGCTAATGTAGTTTTTCCTGCACCAATATTTCCTTCAATAGCAATGTAATTGAATTGTTGTAATTCTAATTGTTCAATTGGCGAAACTATTGAATTTAAAACTTTTATTTCGCTTTTATCTTCTGTTAAAACTAACAATTGAGCCACAGATTTTTTTAGAACTGGATGTTCCCAATTTAATCCTAAATCCAACATGGGTTGTAATACAAACTTTCTATTTTGCATCAATGGATGTGGAACTTGTAAGGTTTCTGTCGAGATAATTTCTTCATCAAAAGCGATGATATCTACATCTATAATACGGGCTTGATAACCTTGTTCATTTACTCGGACTCTTCCTAATTTTTTTTCAACTTTTAAAACCTGGTTCAAAATTTTTTGAGCTGATTTTGATGTGTGAATTAAAATTGCACAATTATAAAAAGGTTCACTTTCAAAACCCCAAGCAGGTGTTTCATAAATTTTGGAAACTTTAACCACAACAGCTACTTCATTATGAATCAAATCAATACAAGACTTAATCGTTTCTAATCGATTGCCTTGATTACTTCCTAATGATAAAATGACTTGATGTTGACTCATATTGGCAAAATAACAAACTATTTTAGACTTATAATTTACCTTTTCAGTTTTTTTATGAACATGTAACAATTTTATTCATTTTACTACTTATAGATAATTAATAAATAAATTGAAATGAGATTTTTAGGAAATGTATTAGCAACTATTGTTGGGATATTTATTTTTTGTATGATTTTCTTCTTCGGAATAATCATAATTGGTGCTATTGCAGGAAGTGGCGAAGATACTGTTAAGATAAAAGAAAATTCAGTGATTGAATTAGACTTATCAAAAGTATCATTAGACTATGCTGGAAAAACAAATTATAAAGACTTCAATTATTTTGAAGCACATCATGATGGTGTTACCGATATTTTAAATGCAATTGAAGCTGCAAAAGCAGATGATAAAATCAAAGGGATTTCTATTTTAAACAATCAATCACAATTAGGTTTAGCACAAAGCAAATCTGTTCGTGATAAATTAGAAGAATTTAAAAAATCAGGAAAATTTGTGTATGCCTATGCCAACTATTACACACAAGGTGAATACTATTTGAATTCTGTAGCTGATCAAGTGTATTTAAATCCTGTTGGAGAAGTAGATTTCAAAGGATTATCCTCAGAAATTTTATACATGAAAGATTTGCAAGAAAAATCAGGTATTAAATTTGAAGTGATTCGTCATGGGAAATATAAAAGTGCTGTAGAACCTTTTTTAGCACAAGAAATGAGTCCTGAAAATCGCGAGCAAATGACCGTTTTATTGAATTCGGTTTGGGGAACAATCGTTTCAGATATTGCAAAAAGTAGAAACCTTACAGTTGCACAACTTGATGCTATTGCAAATACATTAGGTGCAAGAACACCTGAATTAGCTTTAGCAAATAAATTAGTTGACAAAGTAGCTTATGAAGACGAATATCACAATGCAATTAGAACAAAATTAAAAGTTGATAAAAAAGAAAAATACAACATTGTAAGCATCACAGATTATGCTAAAACAGCAGCGACATCTGTTGAAGATTATTCAAAAGATGATATTATTGCTGTGATTTATGCTCAAGGTGAAATTGCTGGTGGCGAAGGTGATGTAAACGTTATTGGTGAAGGTTCAATCAAACGTTCATTAGAAGATGCGCGTAACGATGATGATGTAAAAGCGATTGTATTGCGAGTGAATAGTCCTGGAGGTAGTGCTTTAACTTCTGAATTAATATGGAGAGAAATTGAAATCACTAAAAAAGTTAAACCTGTTGTGGTTTCTATGGGTAATTATGCTGCTTCTGGCGGTTATTATATTTCAACCAATGCAGATAGAATTTTTGCAGAACCAAACACAATTACAGGATCTATAGGCGTTTTTGGAATGTTACCAAACATGAACCAATTAGGAAAAAACATTGGAATTAATGCTGAACAAGTAAAAACACATGAAAACGCAAGCGGCTATAGTATCTTTGAACCAATAGACGAAAACTTCAAAGGATATGTGTTAGAAAGCATAGAAAAAACATATACTACTTTCTTAAAACGCGTAGCAGATGGAAGAAAAATGACAACATCTCAAGTAGACGCTATTGCTCAAGGAAGAGTATGGACTGGCGTTGACGCGCACAAATTAGGCTTGGTAGATGAAATTGGAGGCCTAGAAGATGCTATTAAATATGCTGCTAAATTAGGAAAAACTACATCATACAGAACAGAGAACTTTCCTGAATATGAAAAAAACTTTGAAGATTTATTAGCAAATTTCACTGGAATGGCAATGTTCAAAACCAAAGAACAACTTTTAAAAGAACAGTTAGGCGAAGAAGGTTTCCAAATGTTAGAACAAATCAAACGCGTAAAAAGCAGAAAAGGAGTTCAAGCAATGATGCCTTATGAAATCAGTATCAAGTAATTAAAATAATAAATTGTTTCTAATCCCAAAAGCATTTCGTTTTTGGGATTTTTTTTAAGTTTCACATAAAATTAGTACTTATTTATATAATTGGTATTAATTTTGTGTCATACAATTCATCCTACACTTCAAAAATTACAATTATGTTGAAAAAAATCTTAAAAGGAACTGGAATATTCCTATTAGTAACCATCATAGCATTGGCAGCAGCACCATTCTTGTTTAAAGACAAAATCAAAGCAATGATTGCCAAAACATTGAATGAAAACGTAAATGCAACCATAGCCTTTGAAGATGTTGATTTAAGTCTTTTCAAAAGTTTCCCTCAAGCAAATGTTTCAATAGAAAAATTAAGCATTATAACAAAAGCTCCTTTTGAAAACGATACACTTTTATATGCTGGAGAAACTAATTTAACCATGAGCGTTAAAGAGCTTTTTAAAGGTGATGGTGAAGCTATGAATTTAGAAAGTTTTAGTACTATTAACGGAATTGTAAACATCATTTTCAATAAAGATGGCGTTGGTAATTTTGACATCGCACTAAAAGAAGAAACCGATAAAAAATCATCTGACAGTAAACCTTTTGCCTTAAACATTCAAAACTATGAAGTTGAAAATTTAAAATTCACTTATCTAGATGAAGGTTCAAAAATGAAAATGGTTTTAGATAGCATTAATCACGAAGGAAAAGGAAATTTTGCTGCCCAAAAATTAGATTTAGAAACTAAAACTACAGCAAAACTATCTTTTGATATGGATAAAATGAACTATATGAACAATGTATCCATTTCATTAGATGCCATTTTAGGAATTGATTTAGAAAAAAGCAAATATGAATTCAAAGACAACAAAGCCTTAATTAATCAGCTACCGTTAGAATTCAACGGATTTATCCAAATGGTGGAAACAGGTCAAGCCTATGATTTAACTTTTAAAACACCAACTTCTGATTTTAAAAATTTCTTGGGATTAATTCCTGCAGCATATTCTGGCGATATTAACAAAGTAAAAACAACAGGACAATTTTCAGTTGACGGAAAAGTAAAAGGAAATTTAACCGAAACTACTATTCCTGCATTTGATGTAAAAATTGCCTCAAGCAACGCATCTTTCCAGTATCCAGACTTACCAAAATCAGTTAAAAACATTGTAATTGACACACATATAGTGAACGAAACTGGCTTAATGAACGACACTTATGTTAATTTACATAATTTATCATTTGCTATTGATCAAGATGTTTTTAATGCAAAAGCAACTATTAAAAACATAGCAGAAAATGCGCTTGTTGATGCCGAATTAAAAGGAACCATAAATTTAGCAAATGTCACCAAAGCCTATCCTGTAAAATTAGACAAGCCTTTAACTGGAATTTTAAAAGCCAATGTTAAGACAAAATTTGACATGAAATCGGTAGAAACGAGTCAGTATCAAAACATTCAAAATTCAGGATTAGTTAGTTTAACTGGTTTTAATTATGAAGGCCCAGAAATGGCAAAACCATTCAAAATTAATCAAGCAGCAGTTGCATTCAATCCTAGTCAAATTCGTCTAAATCAATTTGATGCAAAAACTGGAACTTCTGATTTACAAGTAACAGGAACTTTAGATAACTTTTATGGTTTTGTATTCAAAAATCAAATCCTAAAAGGAAACTTCACAATGAGTGCCAATAAATTAGTTGTTTCAGATTTTATGGCTCCAACTACAACCACTAATAATGAAGGCAAGAAAACAACAGAAGCTGTAAAAATCCCTTCTTTTTTAGATTGTAGTATTACGGCAAAAGCAAAAACAGTCATCTATGACAATTTAAACCTACAAAATGTTTCTGGTAATATGGTTATCAGAGATGAGGCTGTATCCTTAAATAATTTAAAAATGAGCATTTTTGGAGGAAACATTGGATTAACCGGAACGGTTTCAACCAAAGGAAAAACGCCAACTTTTAATATGAATTTAGGCTTAGACAAAGTCAATATTGCGGAATCATTTACGCAATTAGATATGTTAAAATCTATTGCTCCTATTGCTGGTGTAGTTAACGGAAAAATTAATTCTACAATAAAACTGTCGGGTGATTTACAACAAGATATGACACCTAATTTAAAAACGATATCAGGTGATTTATTCGGACAACTATTATCTACAACAATAAATGAGAAAAACTCAGAATTACTAACACAATTGAGTTCTAAAGTTAAATTTATTGATATGAGTAAGGTAAATTTAAACGATGTAAAAGCGGCATTATCCTTTAAAGAAGGAAAAGTAAACGTTAAACCGTTTGACATAAAATATCAAGATATTACAGTAAATGTAGGTGGAACGCACGGTTTTGATCAGAGCATGAATTACAATTTAAAATTTGATGTCCCTGCAAAATATATGGGAACAGAAGTTAATAATTTAATTGCAAAACTCACACCTGCTGATCAAAAGAAAATTGAAAATGTTCCTGTAAATGCGGTACTTGGAGGCAACTTTAAACAACCCAAAATCACTACCGACATGAAACAAGCCACTACTAGCTTGGCCACTCAACTAGTAAAAATGCAAAAAGACAAGTATATTAACCAAGGAACAACAGCGTTAGGTAATTTATTAGGCGGAACTAAAGGTAATACATCTGGAACGAATACTGCAACAGATACAACAAAACCCAAAACAACTCCTAAAGAAGAAATTAAGACCAAAGCAACTGATGCATTAAATGGTTGGCTTAAAAAGAAGAAAAAAGAATAAATTCGAAATAAAAAAGAAACCCATTCAAATTTGAAAGGGTTTCTTTTTATAAACTCATCTTCACCACATAACCTTCATAACTTCTCACATTAAAAACGGTTCCGTCTTCAAAAAGTAGATATTGTCCTTTAATTCCAGCTAATTTTCCTGAGAAATTCGGTGTTTTATCTAAATTTAAACTATTTACTTTTTTTGGATATTGTAATACAGGAAAATCCAATTGAATAATTTTTTCATCATTTGGAAAATACTCTTTTACTTCATTTGGCAACCAATCAAAAACTTTATTGCGTTCAGCAATTAAATCCATGTTAGGCACTTCATTTTTTAGCATTTTTTGCCAATTGGTTTTATCAGCAAAATGATTTTTCAACGCTACCTCTGTTATTCCTGCTAAATATCTGTTTGGAACTTCTACAATTGGAATCGCTTGAACAGCACCTTGGTCAATCCATCTTGTGGGCACTTGTGTTTTTCTTGTCACTCCTACTTTTACTTCACTTGACAAAGCTAAATACACCACATGAGGTTGCAATTGCACACGCTTTTCATAAGCTAAATCTCTATCTTCAATATCTAAATGAGCAGTGCTTAATTCAGGTTTCATTATCCAATCACCTACCGCTGGACTACTCATAAAGCAATCATAACAAAAACCTTGACGGAAAATCTTTTTGGCTTTTCCACAATTTAAACATTGGTATCCTTGAAATTCAATTTCAAGATTTTTTCCCAAAAGTTGATTAAGATTCAAAAAACTGTTTTCAAAAACCAAGTAATACTGAATTGGGTTACTTAATTCGGTTTGCATTTTAGAAAGTGTGCCTTGATATATCATTTCGTGTAAAGATTTTCTTTTTTGCTCAATTATTTAAAAAAAATGCTATTTTTGGTAAAGTTATTATTCCCTTTTAATAATTCAAAATTAGAACTAGCTAAATGCCATTACAAATCATAAATTCTTTTGCAACTTGGATTTTAAAAAAACGGATTCATCAAATGGAGTTGTTTTTAAAATACCCACATGAAGTACAAGAAGAATTACTTTTCAGCCTAATAAAATCAGCCGAAAACACTCAAATAGGTAAGAAATATGACTTTTCTTCTATGAAAAGTTACACAAGCTTTAGCGAAAGAATCCCGGTATCAACTTACGAAGATTTAGAACCTTTAATTGAATTGACTCGAAAAGGTGAACAAAATGTTTTTTGGAATTCCAACATTAAGTGGTTTGCTAAATCCAGCGGAACTACCAATGCTAAAAGTAAATTTATACCTGTAAGCACAGAAGCATTAGAAAACTGTCATTATAAAGCTAGTAAAGATTTATTGTGTTTGTATTTAAACAACAACGAAGATTCGCAACTTTTTGTAGGGAAAAGTCTTCGTTTGGGTGGAAGCAAGCAATTGTATGAAGATAATAATACATTTTTTGGTGACCTATCAGCTATCTTGATTGATAATATGCCTATTTGGGCAGAATTTAGCTCAACTCCAAGCAGTAAAATATCACTAATGGGCGATTGGGAAACAAAACTTCCTGCAATTATTAATGAAACGATTAATGAAAACGTTACAAGTTTGGCAGGCGTGCCAAGTTGGATGTTAGTTTTACTCCAAAAAGCATTAGAAACAACAGGAAAATCAAATTTATTAGAACTTTGGCCAAATGCAGAAGTTTACTTTCATGGAGGTGTAAGTTTTGAACCTTATAAGGAACAATACAAAAAATTATTTCCAAAGGACAATTTTAAATATTACGAAATATATAATGCTTCTGAAGGTTTTTTTGCCATTCAAGATCAAAATAATTCTGACGAACTACTATTGATGTTAGATTATGGTATTTTTTATGAGTTCATTCCAATGGACACTTTTGGAACATTAAATCAACGCGTAATTAGACTAAATCAGGTTGAATTGAATAAAAATTATGCATTAATTATTACTACAAATTCAGGTTTATGGCGTTATTTAATTGGAGACACAATACGATTTACTTCATTAAATCCATATAGAGTTAAAGTTTCTGGAAGAACCAAACATCACATCAATGTTTTTGGCGAAGAATTAATGGTAGAAAATACAGATACTGCCATAGCCAAAACGTGTGCTATGTTTAACTGTGAAATTGTTGATTATACTGTCGCTCCCATTTTTATGAGTGACAAGCAAAAGGGAGCACATGAATGGATTATTGAATTTAAAAATCCGCCAGAAAATATTGAAAAATTTAGTTTAGCATTAGATGAAAATATTCAAGCACTCAATTCTGATTATGAAGCCAAGCGATACAACAATATGACCTTAAATCCGTTAGTATTAAATGTTGCTCGAGCGAATCTTTTTTATGACTGGTTAAAAAAAGAAGATAAACTTGGAGGACAACACAAAATTCCGAGATTATCAAATGAACGAAATTATTTAGAAAGCTTACTTAATTTATAAAAAAATAAAATGAAAAAAGTAGTAATCATTTTACTGATATCAATAGTTATAATATCATCGTTTTCATGTGGTCCAAGACGTTATAAATGTGGCCCTTACAGAAGATGTGAAATCAATAAAAATTCAACAAAACAAGAAATTTATAAAGATATTCATAAAACACATGTTGTATAATTTTACTTTTTAAAAAAATATTTAAAATTTAATCGATTTCATTTGTCATGAAATCGATTTTTTTTGCACTTTATCGAGTTTTATGATAATTATTATACAAAAGATTTTTTATCTGAAATATAGTCTTAATTTTGCACTCGTTTTAAGAAAACATTAACCTACTATTAATTAAGTATTTAATTTTATGAATTTCCCTAAAATACTAACTTTATTTTTACTTATTGGAACTTTTACTGCATACTCACAAGAACCAAAACGCTCAGAAGGATTAGACTCAATTATCAATGTAATTAATAAATCTACTAAAGGTTTAAATTTTTTAATCAACGATACTGGCATTAATTCTGAACTGAATGAAGTTGGAACATCGTTTTTCAAAAACAAATACATTATTTTATCTAACAAAAAACATAGACACGCTGAAATTACTGTTAATCCAGTAACCAATGAACCAAATAATAACTTATACTGTGTAGATATTAAAGAAGATGGTAGCTTATCATTCCCTTTACTTTTTTCTCAAGCCTTAAATTCTGACAAAAATGAAGGTTCATTAGGTTTTTCACCTGATCAAAGAACAATCTATTTTACACAAGAGAGCCCAGAAAACAATCAAATTTTTACACTTCACAAAGCAGAATTAAATGAAAAAGACGCAAAGAAGTGGACAAATATTACTAATTTAAATGCTGTACCCGCAAATTACTCTGTAGAGACTCCAAGCGTTTCTCCTGATGGTAAGAAAATTTATATAGCATCAAACATTCCTGGTGGTTTTGGTGGTTTTGACATATATGAAGCACCTATTTTAGAAGATGGAACAATAGGGAAATTAGTCAATTTAGGACCTACTATTAATACGGCTACTGATGAAAAATACCCTTTCATATCTTCTGATAATAAATATTTATATTTTTCATCTAAAGGTCATACAAACATTGGTGGATATGATGTTTTTAGATCTGCTAAAGTTGACAACTCTTTCTTACCTGCTTTAAATTTAGGTACTGATTTGAACTCTAGAAGAGATGATGTTGCATTTGTAATGACTTCACCATCTAAAGGTTATATTTCTACAGATAAACATGCAGCAGGAAATTTTGATATTTTAAAATTTGATATCAAAACACAAGAAAACCAATATAACGATTATACCGTAGTAGAAGAACTATCAAGTATTGCTCTGCCAAATGCAAAAATTGTTGTTAAAAATGAATTTGGAGATGTTATTGCTAACACAAAAACAGACGATAAAGGAAAAGTAAGATTACAGTTAGAGCCATTAACTCAATACACAACTACGGTTGAAAAAGATGGTTATGAACCTAAAACTACTCAAATTTCTACAGGCGACACAAACAAAACACTTACATTAAAACAGAAAAAAGCAGTTGTTACCGAAGATGCGATTGTTATTGAAAACATATACTTTGATTTTGACAAAGCTAGTATCAAACAAGAGTCAACATTATCTTTAAATAAAATTGTTGAGGTTTTAAATAACAATCCAGAGATGTCCATTGTAATTAACGCCCATACTGACAATAAAGGTACTGCTGATTATAACCTAAAACTTTCTGAAAGAAGAGCTAAATCTTCATACCAATATTTAATCAACAAAGGAATTGCTGCTTCGAGATTATCATATAAAGGCTATGGAGAAAGTCAACTATTAAATAAATGTGACAAATGTTCAGCTGAACAAGACCAAACAAACCGAAGAGTCGAATTTAAAATTATTAAATAACACAATTAATCACAACTATAAAAAACTCTCTAAACAAAATGAAAAAATTCTCTCTAGTTTTAGCCATTGCAACTGTATTATTATTAACCTCATGTTCTGGAGGTTGGAGTTGTCAAAAAAGATACGTTCACGCTAAACAAGTAAAAACAATCGGGCAAAAGAAAAATGCTTAAATATAAAAAGGTCGCCAATTGGCGACCTTTTTAATTATAATGTAATTGGTATAACTAGGAAACTGCTTTTAAACGCTGTAATAAATTTTTACTTAAACTATTTTCAGCATATTCTTTCGTTACTTGTAAATGCTTCTCTTCAGAACTTGGCAATTCATACATAGCATCCGTTAAAATAGCCTCGCATAACGAACGTAATCCTCTCGCTCCTAATTTGTATTCTAAAGCTTTTTCAACAATATAACTTAAGGCTTCTTCTTCAACTTCAAGAGTTACCTCATCCATTTCAAATAATTTTTTATATTGCTTAATTAAGGCATTTTTAGGTTCTGTTAAAATTGCTCTTAATGTTTCTGCATCTAAAGGATCCATGTGAGTTAAAACGGGTAAGCGCCCAATAATTTCAGGAATCAAACCAAAATCTTTCACATCTTTTGGTATCAAATATTGCAATAAGTTGTCTTTATCAATATGATCAGTCCCAATAGACGAACTATAACCTACAGCTTGTCTGTTCAAACGCTTTGAAATAATTCTTTCAATTCCGTCAAAAGCACCACCAGCTATAAATAAGATATTTTGCGTGTTTACTTCAACAAATTTTTGATCAGGATGTTTTCTACCTCCTTTTGGTGGCACATTAACAATTGTTCCTTCTAACAATTTTAATAATGCTTGTTGTACTCCTTCACCAGAAACATCACGTGTAATAGATGGATTATCACTTTTACGAGCAATTTTATCTATTTCATCAATGAAAACAATACCTCTCTCGGCTTTCGCCACATCATAATCAGCGGCTTGTAATAAACGAGTTAAGATACTTTCTACATCTTCTCCTACATAACCTGCTTCGGTTAAAACAGTTGCATCAACTATTGCCAAAGGAACATTCAACATTTTTGCAATAGTTTTTGCCACTAATGTTTTCCCGGTTCCAGTTTGTCCAACCATTAAAATGTTACTTTTTTCAATCTCAACTTCATCTTCCAATTGCTTTTGCATCAAACGCTTGTAATGATTGTAAACCGCTACACTCATCACTTTTTTTGTCTGATCTTGTCCAATTACATAATCATCTAAAAAAGCACGAATTTCTTTTGGTTTTAATAAAATTAAATCCGCAATTAAATCAGAATTTCCAGATTGTTTTAATTCTTCTAGAACAATTCCATGAGCTTGTTCGATACATTTGTCACATATATGCGCATTAATCCCTGCAATTAATAAATTAGTTTCAGGCTTTTTCCTTCCGCAGAATGAACACTCTAATACTTCTTTCGCCATTTTATAGTGATTAGTGAAAAGTGATTAGTAATTAGCTCACACTATTTATTAATCACTAATTACTCTTTAAATTATCTTGTTAAAACCTCGTCAATCATTCCATATTCTTTCGCTTCGGCAGCAATCATCCAATAATCTCTTTCACTATCTTTATATACCTTATCATAAGGTTGTTTTGAATGTTGAGAAATAATTTGGTATAATTCTTCTTTTAATTTCAACATTTCTTTTAAGTTGATTTCCATATCGGTTGCTACCCCTTGAGCTCCTCCAGATGGTTGATGTATCATTACTCTTGAATGTGGTAACGCAGAACGCTTTCCTTCTGCTCCTGCACACAATAAAACTGCTCCCATCGAAGCTGCCATTCCTGTACAGATTGTAGCTACGTCTGGTTTTACGAATTGCATTGTATCATAAATTCCCAATCCGGCATATACACTTCCTCCTGGTGAATTGATATAAATACTGATATCTTTAGACGCATCAACACTTTCTAAGAATAATAATTGTGCTTGAATGATATTAGCCACATAATCATCAACCCCTGTTCCTAAAAAGATAATTCTATCCATCATTAAACGAGAGAAAACATCCATTGAAGCTACATTCATTTGGCGTTCTTCAATGATATATGGAGTCATACTTCCAACTATTTTATCATAATATAAACTGTTTACTCCATGATGCTTAGTAGCATATTTTTTAAATTCTTTTCCGTAGTTCATGTTTTTTTGTTTAAATGTTTATGCGTTTAAAAGTATTGAAATAAAAACAAAGTTCGTGCCTTTCCCTTTTTGTGACAAATTATCTTGAAACAAAAAGCGTCAAAACTAGTTTGACGCTCAAAGATAATTATTTTTTATGAGATATTATTCTCCATACATCTCTTTGATGAATTGCTCATAATTTACTTCTTTTGTTTTAGCTTTTACTTTTTCTTTGTAAAGACCTAACATTTTTTCGCTCATTACTTGCTCTGATAAACGTTTTACCTCATCTTGGTTAGACATTACACGAGCTACAATTCCATTAATCTCATCTTCTGATGGATTTAATTGACCAAATTGTGCCATTTGTTTTTTGATTAATTCAGCAGTATGTGCTTTTAAATCTTCAAAAGTAATTTGCAAATTATTTTCAGACATTACTTTTCCTTCAATTAATTGAAAACGTAATCCTTTTTCTGCTTTAGCAAATTCTTCTTCCGCTTGCTCATCTGTAAGTGGTGTTTCAGTTACTGTTTTAATCCATTTTTTTAAGAATGTTACTGGCAAATCAAATTTTGTGCTTTCTATCAAGAAATCTGTTACATCATTTAAAAATTTTTGATCTGCTTGTTGCGCAAATTGTACTTCAGCATCTTCCTTGATCTTCGCTTTAAGATCATCAACAGACGAAATAACTCCAGGTCCAAATAATTTATCAAACAACTCTTGATTTAATTCAGCTTTTTCTACTGCATTAATTTCCTCAATTGTAAAATCAACGGTAATATCTAAACCATGAACTTCATCATGTCCTACTTTCAAATAATCCATTAATTTATGATCGTCATCGAATAACCCTTTAGTTGCAACAGCAACAACATCTCCAACTTTTTTACCTACAAATGATTTAGCAACTTTTTTATCTGCAAAAATATCTAATGCAAAATTTGCTGGTGCATTAATTCCTTTTTCTTCATTTGTAAAAGTTCCTCTAACTTCATAATCGGCTTTAACTTCTGCTTGAGAAATTAATTTTCCATATTGCTTTTGAATACGCTCTACTTGATCATTCAACATTTTATCATCAGCAATAACATTGAATTTTGTGACATTATTTTTTGCAGTTAAATCAACTGAAAATTGTGGTGCAAGTCCTAACTCAAACTCAAAAGATAAATTTTCGTTATCCCAATTGAAATCTTCTGTCATTTTTGGAAGTGGATTTCCAAGAATATCTAATTTTTCTGTGGTCAAATAATCATTTAAAGAAGCTTGTAAAATTTTATTTACTTCGTCTAACAAAACAGCTTTTCCATATTGTTTTTGTATCAAACTCATTGGAACTGCTCCTTTTCTAAAACCAGAAATAGCTGCATTTTTTCTATAATCTGCTAATACTTTTTCTACTTTATCTGAATAATCTTCTTTTGTAATTGCTATTGTAATAATAGCGTTTAATGCATCAACTTGTGCTTTTGTAATGTTCATTATCTCTTTATTTAAATACCATAAAAATTGGGTTGCAAAATTATAGAATTTTTACAACCCAAACAAGTTTTTAATTTATTGAAATTCAATTCGCTATAAAATTATTTATCACTAACGAATATTTTATTCAAAATTGACTGACTTATTGACAACAGTACACTAAAAAATAATGCGGTTAAAAATCCGTCTACTTGAAATTCAGGAATAAAATA
Organism: Flavobacterium sp.; assembly: GCF_035299005.1. Classification (GTDB taxonomy): domain Bacteria; phylum Bacteroidota; class Bacteroidia; order Flavobacteriales; family Flavobacteriaceae; genus Flavobacterium. Next base: position 14,990 of record NZ_DATGXL010000001.1, on the reverse strand, counting down.
ATCGCAAATTAAAATAATAACTGCGTTAATTATCAACAAGAATAAACCTAATGTTATTAAAGTTGCTGGAATAGTTAGAAAAACTAAAACCGGCTTTAAAAAGGTATTTAACAAGCCTAACACTATAGCTACTAATAAAGCTGCTTTCAAATCTGTAACGTGTACGCCAGGCAAAAAATGCGATAAAGCAAATACAATAATTGCACTAATTAAAAGTTTGATTAAAAAATTCATTTATTTGAGTTTTATAAATTTAAAATTACAAAAAAAGGCACCAAAAATGATGCCTTTTTTAAAAATACAAATTATTTTTTTAATTAGAACCAACAATGTTAATTCCTGGGAAATTATTTACATAATGTAAAGGTAAGTTCGCATTATAATGTTCGTTAATTACTTTGATAATTTCATTTGCAATTACAGCATATCCACGAGCATTTGGATGAACACCATCTAAAGAAAACAATACTTTATTTTCTGTTGCAACACCGCTAAAGTAATTTGCCGTATAAATTTGTCCTGTCTCAATTTGTAAACCACTCACTAACTGATTCATAATAGCATTCATATCAGCAACGGCTAAGTTTTTAGATGCAGCAATAGAAACAATTGTACTATTGTATGAAGCAGTTGCACTTGCTACTTTAGCTTTTTCATTAGCAGTTAAAACCCATTTGTTAGCCATTGGATATGAAACACCATTTATGTTAATCATAGTTGAAGGCGAAGAAGCATTTGGAGTACCAATTACTGAAGATGCTGGTAAAACAACTAAATCAGCAGCTGTCGCTTGACGTGCTTTTCCAAAAACAGCTCCAAAAGCAGCTGCAGTAGGAGCACCTAATGTTGGTGTTAATGCTCCAGTAATTTGAGCCGATCTATCTGTAGCGTCAGCGTCATAAATTAATATTGGATTTGCTGAAGTAGCAGATAATGGATTTACACGATTTGGCTCTCCATAAGCAGTAAAAATACCATCTAAAGGTCCGTATAACTGTGCATTTAATGCGTTAATATTCGCTGAACCACCCAATGCAGTTGGTGATAATGGTGCATAAGGAACTGTAGTAAAATATGGAATTGATGTTACACTTGGAATTGTACAAACTACGCCTTTAGCTCCGTTTGAAGTTAATGTGTTAATAATTGTAGAATAAACACTAGCATACACATTTGAGTTAGTAATATCATTACCTCCATAAGTTGCTGGATTCAAATTTCCTGTAACATTATGGTCATCTGCAGGAGTCATCCCGTCAGATTTTGCACCACCGTTAGTAGCATAAGCTAAAACATCATTAGCTCCAATCCAATTGGTAAAGAAAGTTGGATTTTTTGTCATTGCATCACCTAAAACAGTAGCCGTTGGAGAAGTTGCATGCCTAACAAAATATGGGTTTGCTTGTCCTAAAGCTACACCAGCCACATTACCATAACCAGAAGCTAGCAAATGAAACGATTTTGCCCCTGGAACTCCCATATTATTATAAGCAGTAGCTTGTAAATTCGAAACTTCAATTGTAGAAGTCCCTGCAATATTTTCTGGACGTCCTTGTGAAGCATCAATAACTAAACGTGTTGTTCCTATTGGCATTCCTCCTAACATTAACCCTCCTAAATTATTAACATCATCTGCATATGATGGTTGAGTAAATGCTCCACCGCCAACTAATGCAAATTGTTGTGATAATAAATTTGGGTAAGAATTTACTTGACCTCCTCTAGAAACAGTACCATCCATATAACCAGCAGTTAATGAATTTCCAATAGCAACATAGCTTGTAAAATCGGCATCACCTGCTGTATAATTTGCATCAACTGCATTTTCAAATTCTGGTTCACATGATGCAAAACCAGCTGCTATAATAGCTAAATATATAAATTTATTTTTCATCTTTCTTTTTATTAAAAATTAGAAACCATATGTAATACCAATACCTGGAGAGAATACAACTGATTTATAAGTTCCTCCAAAATCTGGATTAGGCTGTCCTGAAATAGGATCTGTTGAATAATTGTATGAATTATCAATCTCATCAAAGTGTAAATACAAGAATGAGAAATCTACTCCTAATTTACTATTCACTTGATATGTCAAACCTCCTGTATACCCCATAGAGTCGTTTCTTGGTGTTTCTGGCGCAAAATAACCATCTTGTACTGGGCTTTCATCAAAATACATACCTGCTCTGAAAGTAAATTTATCATTTGCTTTATACTGAGTACCAAATCTATAAGTACTTGAATTTTGATAATTTCTTGGGTTCAAAGACTCTGTTCCATTTGCAAATTTAACATCTAATGCTTTATAAACACTCCACATTGTTCTATTATAATCAAATGCTACCAACCATTTATTAGTTACTTCATAAGACAATCCTACTGTTAACTCTGCTGGTAATGGTAAATCAGCATCAAACTTAGTGTTTGCAAGAGGATTAAATGAAGGTGTATCGTCATAATTTGCATCACCATCTCTAGCTTCCATAATAATTTCTGAACGGTAATTCATTCCTAATCTTAATTTATCTGTTGGATTGAACATAAACCCAGCAGTATATCCCCATGCAGTAATTCCTTTTGCATCTAAAGTAACATCTGTTGGATTACCCTCTGAATCAGAAAGTAATGGATTCATAGATAAATTTCTATTGAAATTTACTGATCCCGTTGCATAGATTGGACCACCACCAATACTAAAATGTTCACCAACTCTAATAGAGATAGATGGCTGTACAAAAATAGCTTGTAAATCAATATTATTTACTAAATGTGCTCCTTCCCAATCTTGATCCCACTCTACAGAACTTCCATATGGTGTGTAAACTGCTAAACCTGCCGTAAACCAATCGTTGATTTTGTATGTTGCATATACACTAAATGGAGTTCCCATATTTTCTGTTGAAGCTTCCCAATTGTATTGTGAATTTTGGAATTTAGTTTTTGCAAACAATGCATTGCCGCCTACTGATAAGTTGAATTTTTTATCTAAATAAGCCATACCAGCTGGGTTGAAAAACGCAACTTCAGCACTATTTACTACAGCAACACCTGTGTGCCCCATAGCTAATTGTTTTTGACCTTGAATACTAACTCGATATCCTCCTGCAAATGCAGTTGAGCCAGCTAAAGCCAATAATGTTAAAGAAAGTAATTTTCTCATAATGTAATTTAGTGTTAGTTTTTTCTGAATTTATAAAAATCAATAGTTCAAAATTAAGACAAAATATGAATTTTACAATTTTTTTAACTAAAAAATTATGCGTGCATAATTTTTTAGCACTTTTATTTCATAAATCGCATTACAAACTCATAAAAATCTTTTGGGTTTTCAGCATGTAACCAATGACCCGCATTCTTAATTGTATTAATTTCTGCCTTGGGAAAATGATGATAAATTGTTTCGAAATCAGCATCTAAAATATAATCCGATTTATCACCTCTCAAGAACAAGGTCGGTTTTAAAAATTGCTTATTAAAAGGAAGTGCCTTTCCAATAGTTTCTATTTTTTCATTAAAAACGTTTAAATTAAATCTAAAAGCTAATTGCTCTGGCGATTTCCAATATAAATTTTTTAATAAAAATTGACGAGTACCAAAATCTTTAATGTGTTTTGACAATTCTTCTTCAACATCACCTCGGCTTGGTTTTTTAGAAAAATCGATTGCATTTAATCCTGCAAGAATGGTTTGGTGATGTGGAGCATAATATTTTGGCCCTATATCAGCTACAATTAATTTAGAAACCAATTCAGGATAAGTAGTTGCCAACAACATAGCCACTTTTCCCCCCATAGAATGCCCTAATACTATACAATCTGCTAATTGATGAAAATTGCAATATTGTTTCACATCTTCTACCATAACATCATAACTAAAATCATCAGAATGAAAACTTTTTCCATGATTTCGTAAATCTATTGCATGTATTTGAAAACCTTGTAAAGCAAATTGGCTCCCTAGTGACTTCCAATTGTCAGACATCCCTAAAAAGCCATGAATAATTATCATTGGCTTCCCTTCTCCTTCTATTCTTGAATACAACATTTCTTACTTTAATTTTTGAAGATACATATTCACCACATTTTCTAATCCCAAATATAAAGATTCCGATATTAAAGCATGTCCAATCGAGACTTCTAATAAATTAGGGATATTTTCCTTAAAAAATTTGATGTTTTCTAAACTCAAATCATGCCCAGCATTTATTCCAAGTCCTAACTCATTAGCTTTAATAGCTGCTTTAATAAAAGGCTCGATTCCTTTTTTATTGCCTAAACCATATTCGTGAGCAAAAGATTCAGTGTACAACTCGATGCGTTCTGTACCAGTTACTTTTGCTCCTTCAATCATTTTTTCATCGGCATCTACAAAAATAGAAGTTCTTATTCCATTCCGCTGAAACTCTTGAATTACTTCAGTTAAATATGATTTGTGCATTATTGTATTCCAACCTGCATTAGATGTTAAAGCTCCAATAGCATCTGGAACTAGAGTTACTTGCGTAGGCTTACACTCCAAAACCAAATCAATAAAATTATGTTGTGGATTTCCCTCAATATTATATTCTGTATACACAATTGATTTTAAATCGCGTGCGTCTTGATAACGAATATGTCTTTCGTCAGGTCGCGGATGAATTGTGATTCCTTGTGCTCCAAATTGCTGAATATCTTTTGCAACCTTTAGTAAATCAGGCACATCTCCACCTCTTGAATTACGTAAAGTTGCTATTTTATTAATATTAACCGATAATTTTGTCATGTGTTCTATTTTAATTTAGCAAAAATACAAAGTATAAATTAGGTAACATGTGGTATTTTTTGATTATTTTGCGGTTGAATTAGACACAAATCAAAATGAATAGTTTAGACAGCTACATTAATAACGAGATAAAACCTATAAAACATACTGATTCTATTGCTGAAGCTCAAGATGTTTTTGTGGATTTTCCATATACACACTTCCCCGTAACAGAAGATGGTATTTATATTGGGTGCATAAATAAAGAAGCTGTTGAATTTCTAAATCCTGATGCTATTATAAACGACAGTAGATTTCATTTTGAACGATTTTTCGTTCGATCTACAATGATTTGGTTAGATGTTTTGGAAGTTTTTGCAAAAAATGAGGCAAATTTATTGCCTGTTTTAGACGAAAAAAACAATTATTTAGGCTATTATGAATTAGAAGATGTTATTCGATTTTTACACGAAACTCCATTTTTAAAGGAAGAAGGCGGAATTATTATCGTAGAAAAAGAAGCTGATAAATTTTCGATGAGTCAAGTTGCTCAAATTATAGAAAGTAACAATGCAAAGATTTTAGGGTTATTTATTTCTAATATTGTAAATAACAAAGTAGAAATCACTGTAAAAATAAGTCAAAGTGGCTTGAACGATATTATCCAAACATTTAGAAGATATGAATATGAAATTATTTCTGAACATCAGGAAGATTCTTATTTGAACAGCTTAAAAGAACGTTCAGATTACTTGGACAAATATCTTAATATATAAAAGAGAAATATGAAAATAGCTATTTTCGGACAATATTACCAAAACAACACTGCTGAAATTGTTGCCAAAGTTGTTCAATTTTTAGAGACCAACTCTATTTCAATTGCTTTTGAAAATTCGTTTTTAAAAATATTACAAGAAAAAAATATTATCACAAAAGAATTTCCAAATTATTCAAATTATACAGAACTTGATGATGACTTTGAAGCATTAATAAGCATTGGCGGTGACGGAACCATCTTAAAAGCGGCTACATTTATAAGGGATAAAAATATTCCAATTATTGGGATAAATGCTGGTAGATTAGGGTTTTTAGCAACCGTACAATTTGAAAATATTGAGCCTTTATTACAAAAAGTACTTATAAAAGATTATATTATTTCCAAAAGAAGTTTGTTAAGTGTAAAAACAAATCCAGAATATCAAAATTTCAAAGATTTAGACTTTGCATTAAACGAAGTTACTGTAGCTAGAAAAGATACTACATCGATGATAACAATTGAAACTTCTTTAAATGGCGAATATTTAACTTCATATTGGGCAGATGGCCTTATTGTTTCAACGCCTACAGGTTCAACAGGATATTCATTAAGCTGCGGCGGTCCTGTTTTAACACCAGAAGTTGCCAGTTTTGTAGTTACTCCAATGGCACCTCATAACTTAAATGCACGACCATTGGTAATTACAGATGATACTGAAATTGAATTAAAAATCTCAGGAAGAGAGGAGCAGTTTTTAATCTCCTTAGATTCAAGAATTGCCGCAGTTTCTAAAGAAACAACCGTTTATATTAGAAAAGCTCCATTCACAATTTCAATCATAGAATTCAAAGAAGAAACTTTTTTAAATACGATTAGAAAAAAACTACTTTGGGGGGCCGATAAAAGAAATTAATCCTTCTACATATCATTTTCAGTTTTTTAGCGTTTTAAAAATTCAACAAGATGTAACAAAAAAATCCTTTAAAATAGGGTTAAGAAGTCAATATTGTTATATTTGCAAACTATTTCAAAAAATGAGACGCTTTTTAATTTACATAAGCTTGATTTTCTGCACCTTGAATGCCTACTCACAAATCAACGAGTTAGGTGTTTTTGTAGGTGGAATTAATTATATTGGAGACGTGGGTCCGACGGATTATATAGCACCAAATGAGCCAGCGATTGGAATAATTTATAAATGGAACAGAAGCGCACGTCATGCATGGCGATTTTCCTATTATCAAGGAAGTTTAAAGTCAAAAGATATTGATAGCGATGTTCCAAGTAGAAATTTAAGAGGAAATTCATTTAAAAATCAAGTTAAAGAATTTTCTGCCGGAATGGAATTCAATTTTATGGATTTTGATTTGCATGATGGTAAAAAGAAGGTAACACCTTATGTTTTTACAGGAGTTAATTATTTCATTTATGATGAGATTTATATTTTAAACAACGAAAGTGAAAAAGATTATCAAAGCAGCACGTTTGCAATTCCAATGATTGTTGGTGTAAAAGCGCGTTTATTTAATAATTTTGTATTAGGAGCAGAAGTTGGAGCTCGATATACTTTTACTGATAATTTAGACGGGAGTAATCCTGAAAATGATAATTTTGAAACATTGCGTTTTGGCAATATAAATAGTAACGATTGGTATGTGTTTACAGGTTTAACACTTACATATACCTTTGGTCAAAACCCATGTTTTTGTGCAGAATAAAATGGAATTAGTACAACAAATAAATACAGCAACTTTGCCTCAACATTTAGCCATTATTATGGATGGAAATGGAAGATGGGCAAAACAAAAAGGTCTTTTACGTGCTTTGGGTCATGAAAGCGGCACTAAATCCGTGAGAACAACTGTAGAATCTTGTGCTAAACTTGGCATCAAAAACCTTACCCTTTATGCTTTTTCAACCGAAAATTGGAATCGTCCCAAGTTAGAAGTTGACACCCTAATGAAGCTTTTAATTTCTTCATTAAAGAAAGAAATTAAAACTTTACAATCAAATAACATCAAATTGAACGCTATTGGAAATTTAACAAATTTACCCGCTAACGTTCAAAAAGAATTACAAGAAGTAATTCAAAAAACCACCGAAAACACTAGAATGACACTCACTTTAGCCCTCAGTTATGGTGCTAGAGAAGAGCTGGTTCAAGCTGTTAAAAAAATTAGCAACAAAGTTAAAAATAATATAATTTCTGAAGAGGCTATTGACGAATCAATTATTAATCAGCATCTTTACACACACAATTTACCCGATGTAGATTTAGTAATAAGAACAAGTGGCGAACATAGAATAAGTAATTTCCTATTATGGCAAATCGCTTACGCCGAGTTTTATTTTACAGATGTGCTTTGGCCAGATTTTTCAGAAGACCATTTATATGAAGCAATTATTAGTTATCAGAAAAGAGAACGCCGATTTGGAAAAACAAGCGAACAAATTATACCGTAAAAAAATGTTTAAAAAAGGATTACAACTACTTTCAATTTTTATTTTATTAAATAGCAGTTCAATTTTTGCTCAAGAAACAAAATTAGAGAGCGGAAAAGAATATATATTAGCCAAAATTGATGTTACTGGAAAAATTAGCTATAACGAACAAACTGTTACTACTTTTACTGGCCTTGAAAAAGGACAGTCAATTATGGTTCCTGGTGAGGATATAAGTGCTGCAATTAAAAAATTATGGAAGTTAGGTTTGTTTTCGGATGTTAATTTTTATGTAAATAAAATTGAAGGAGATAGTATCTTTTTAGAATTAAACATTAATGAGCTTCCAAAGCTAGGTGACGTAAAAATCCAAGGTGTAAAAAAAGGAAAAGCCGAAGAATTAATCAAAGAAGCCGACCTTAAAAAAGGAAAAATTGTTAATGAAAATTTATTAACTACAACTAAAAACTATTTCGAAAATAAATATAGAAAAGATGGTTATTATAATACAAAAGTAGCCATAAGCACAGTTCAAGATTCTGCTTTTTCTGATGTAAAAATGGTTGTAAATATTGACAAAGGAGACAAAGTAAAGGTTAAGAGTATTGATTTTGATGGTAATTCTCAAATTTCTGATGCCTCACTTAAAAAAACATTTAAAAATACTAAACAACGTAATCCTATTAGAATCTTCAAAAAATCCAAATACATTAAAGATAAATACAAAGAAGATTTAGTCGCAGTAATTGATAAATACAAAGAAAAAGGATATAGAGATGCTCGAATTTTATCAGATTCTGTAACTTATGATAAAAACAGTAACACTATAGCAATTAAAGTTAAATTAGAAGAAGGTAGAAAGTACTATTTTGGAGACATTCGTTATTTAGGTAATACTGTATATACTGATCGTCAATTAAATGCCCTTTTAGGAATCAAAAAAGGAGATGTTTATAACGGAACCATTTTACAAAAAAGAATCGCTGATCAATCTAAACCAGACGGAGAAGATATTACTAATTTATACCAAAACAATGGTTATTTGTTTTCAAACATCAATCCAGTTGAAGTTAGAACTGTAAATGATACTATTGATTTTGAGATTAGAATTACTGAAGGTCCAATTGCTTATTTTAACAAAATTACGGTTGTTGGAAACGACAAAACAAATGATCACGTAATTTATAGAGAATTAAGAACTAAACCAGGTCAAAAGTATAGTAAAGAAGATTTAATCCGTTCTATTCGTGAAATCGGACAATTAGGATTTTTTGATCCTGAAGCAATTAAACCCGATTTTAAAAATGTTGACCCACAAGCAGGAACTGTTGACATTGAATACAACGTTGTTGAAAAAGGAGCAAGTCAAATAGAACTTCAAGGAGGTTATGGAGGCGGTGGCTTCATTGGAACCTTAGGGCTATCTTTTAACAACTTCTCAGCTAAAAACATATTTAAGAAAGATGCCTACAAACCACTTCCAATGGGAGATGGACAAAAAATGTCTTTACGCTTACAAGGAAGTTCATATTTCCAAACCTATAGTTTATCTTTTTCTGAACCATGGTTTGGAGGTAAAAAACCTATAAGTTTTTCAACATCTTTATCTCATAGTAAACAATTCTTATACAACTATTCCACAAGGGATGTAACTAGAGATCAAAGCTTTAATATTACTTCATTATCTGTTGGTATTGCAAAACGTTTAACAGTACCTGATGATTATTTTGTATTGTCACAAGCTGTATCGTTTCAATATTATGATCTGAACAATTACAATACTGGATTGTTTACTTTTGGGAATGGAGCATCAAGAAATTTAGCATACACAATAGGCCTATCAAGAAATAGTAAAGGAATTAACCCTATTTACCCAACTCAAGGTTCTGAATTTAGTATTTCTGGAAAATTCACTTTACCATACTCTTTATTTAATGGTGTTGATTATAAAAATTTAGAAAATTTAGACGAATACAAAACAAGAGCCACAGAAGATGGTTTTGCTCCTGACGGAAGTAACTACCCTGCTGGTTCATACTTAGACGAAGACGGCTATCCAGTTTCAGACCCAGCTGATGCTGCAGTAGATCAAGCAAAAGTAGATCAGAAAAAATACAATTGGTTAGAATACTATAAGATTAAATTTAAGGCTGACTGGTACACTCGTGTTTATGACAAATTAGTTCTTCGCTCATTGGGAGAGTTTGGATATATGGGCGCATATAATAACGATAGAGGATTGGTTCCATTTGAGCGTTTTTACTTAGGAGGTGACGGATTAGCAAACTATTCGTTAGATGGTAGAGAAACTATTCAATTAAGAGGATATCCAAACAATTCATTATCTTCAACTGATGGCGGGACAGTTTACAATAAATTCTCATTAGAATTACGTTACCCAATCACACTAAACCAATCCGCTTCAATCTATGCCTTAAGTTTCTTAGAAGCTGGAGCTGCATTTAACGAATTTAAAGATTACAATCCGTTTAAGTTACAACGTTCTGCTGGAGTAGGATTACGTGTATTCATGCCAGCTTTTGGACTATTAGGTATCGATTTTGCTCATGGATTTGATGCTATTCCTGGAGAAACCGTTAAAAGCGGATGGCAAACACACTTTATCATTGGACAACAATTTTAAAGATAGTTAATAGTTTTTTATTAAATTCGTAAAAATATTTTGATATTTGTTACGTTTGCAAAGTATCAAGTATTTTACTTGGTACTTTATTCATAAAAAACAACAACATTTATATATGAAAAGAATACTCTTATTTATTGCTTTTATTTCAATTGTTGCTAATGCACAAACCGCTAGAGGTGTGAAAATTGGCTATATTGATATGGAATATATTTTAGAAAAAGTTCCAGATTATGCTGATGCAATCAACCAATTAGAGCAAAAAGCTCAAAAATGGAAGCAAGAAATTGAAACCAAAAGAAATGAATTAAACACTTTAAAAGAAAATCTAAAAACAGAACGTGTTCTTTTAACCAAAGAATTGATAGAAGAACGCGAAGAAGAAATTGCTTACTTCGAAAAAGAACTTTTAGATTATCAAGAAAAACGTTTTGGTCCTAAAGGTGATTTAATCATTCAGAAATCAGTACTTGTAAAGCCAATTCAAGATCAAATTTTTACAATTGTTCAAGATGTAGCTGAACAAAGAAAATATGATTTCATTTTTGACAAATCATCCGATTTAACAATGCTATTTGCTGCTCAAAAATATGATATCAGTGATTATGTTGTAAAAAAACTAACCTCTTCTCAGAAAAGAGAGGAAATGAGTAAAAAACAATTAAAAGCTTTAGAAGCTAAAGAAGCTTTAGAAGAATCGATCGAAGATAATCCAGCGGTTGCAGAAAGACAAAAAATATTAGACGACAAGAAAGCAGCGAGAGAAAAGCTAATTGAAGAAAGACAAAAAGCTATTGCAGATAAAAAGGCAGCTGCAGCAGAAAAACGCCAAAAAATGCTTGATGAACGCGAAGCGAAAAAAAATGGCACAGTAATTGAAAAAGAATCTACAGGAGGAGAAAACAAGTTAACAAGTCCAGATTCAGATAAAGACAAAATAACTGAAGATGGTAACTTAGAAAAAAAGTTAACACCTGAAGAAACGAGACAAAAAGCAATTGACGAGAGAAATAAAAAAATAGAAGATCGTAAAAAAGCTTTAGAGGAAAAAAAGAAAAAATTAGCTGCAGATAAAGAAGCTGCTAAAAAAGCTAAGGAAGAAAAAACAGAAACAGAGAAAAAAGAATAATTAACACCTAAATTAAAATCAAAAAATGAAACAATTAAAATCATTAGTAATCGCAGTTGTACTTTTCATAGGAGCTCAAGCTTCAGCACAAACTAAAGTAGCTCATATTGATGTTCAAGCATTAATGACTTCTATGCCAGATATGAAAACGGCTCAAGAACAGTTGAAGAAAATTCAAGAAACTTATGACAAAGATTACAAAAATATGGTAACTGAATACCAAACTAAATTGCAAAAATATGAACAAGAATCTGCTACTGCTGGTGATGCATTAAACGAAACTCGTTCTAAAGAAATGCAAGACATGGGTGCTCGAATTCAACAATTCCAACAAACTGCTCAAAAAGAATTAGGTCAAAAAGAATTAGACTTAATCAAACCTATCATGGAAAAAGCACAAGCCGCTGTAAAAAAAGTTGCTAAAGCAAAAGGAATCAATTATGTATTAGATTCAACAACAGGTAGTGGAGTTATTGTTGCTGATGGGCCAGATTTATTAGCTGATGTTAAAAAAGAATTAGGTTTCTAATTAATTCAAATAGTAACTATAAAAACTGCTCAATCTAACGTTAGATTGAGCAGTTTTTTTTATTTTTGTTTTAATGAAAAACACAAATCCAATAGGCTTATTTGATTCTGGTATAGGAGGAACTTCTATTTGGAAAGAAGTTCATGCTTTGCTACCTCATGAAAACACCATCTACCTAGCTGATAGTAAAAATGCCCCTTATGGATTAAAATCAAAAGAAGAAATCATTTCCTTAAGTTGCAAAAACACCGAATTTCTGTTGGAACAAAATTGCAAACTTATAGTTGTAGCTTGTAATACAGCGACAACGAATGCAATTAAAGAATTAAGGTCAAAATATGACATCCCCTTCATTGGTATTGAACCAGCAATAAAACCGGCAGCAATTCAAAGTAAAACCCATACAATAGGGATTCTTGCAACAAAAGGAACATTAAATAGTGAATTATTTCATAAAAATGTTTCAAACCATCCAGATGTCAATATAATTGAACAAATAGGACATGGTTTAGTTCAACTAATAGAAAATGGAGATATTAATACTCCTGAAATGAGAGAATTATTAGAAAGCTATTTACATCCAATGATTGAAAAAAATATTGATTATTTAGTACTTGGTTGTAGTCATTACCCTTATCTAATTCCTGAAATTAAAAAAATAATACCACCAAACATTAAAATTATTGATTCTGGTGAAGCTGTTGCAAAACAAACTAAAAAAATACTAGAAGAACATAATCTATTGAATAATTCAAAAGAATGGTCTACACAACTATTTTACACCAATAGTAATCCAAGAGTTTTAGAAAACATACTAAAAAATAAAGAAAAAGTTTTTTTCAAGAACTTTTAAGATTATTCTTCTGTTTTAAACCAACCTGAATACATTATATAATTATTCGATATTCTTTCGATTTCTCCAGCAAAATTACTTTGATCTATATCTTTAACTTTTTTTGCTGGAACACCCGCATAAATACATCCAGATTCAACAACAGTATTTTGAGTAATTACAGAACCAGCTGCTACTATCGAATTACTTTCAATAACACAATTATCCATTACTATCGCTCCCATACCAATTAAAACATTATCTTTAATTGTACAACCATGAACTATTGCGTTATGACCAATTGATACATTATTACCAATAACTGTTGGATGTTTTTGATAAGTACAATGAATTACTGCTCCATCTTGAATATTAACCTTATTCCCAATAGAAATAGAATTTACATCTCCTCTAACCACTGCATTGAACCATACACTACAGTCTGATCCAAAAACTACATCGCCTACAATAGTTGCGTTTTCAGCCACATAACAATCTTGAGGAATTTGCGGATATTTTCCGTTTACTTCTTTTATAAGCATAATTAATTAAAAAAAATGTCCCGATTCATCGGGACAGATATAATATATTTAAAAGATTAATTAACTGCTGGACAGTTACAATCCCACTCTTTATCTTTACAGAAAATATTGATTCCTAAAGTAATCTGATGAAAACCACCATCATCAAATTTAACATCTCCCATTATATGAGAATATGTATATGAAAACATAAATTTATCATAATTTAAGCCAATAATTGGGGTTACCCATTGTAGCTTTTGCTCTTCTAAACCGCTTCCGCTTACATATTGAGCTCCGTCAAAACTTCTTCTGTATGACAATCCTCCCCATAGTTTTCCAAATTCTAATTCTTTATATACTTTCAAATTTAAGTCAATAGCTTTTTCTTTAGTTTCAGAAGTATATTGAAACATAAAAGAAGGTTCAAACAACAAATTACTATCATCTCCAAAAACAGCACCAGCACTCCATAGATATTTACTCAAGTTATCTGACTCAAATCCTTCTGAATATAATTCTCTTCTCTGACTGGCCAAAAAGTTTTTAATAGTGAAATGAGTAAAGAAATCCATATAATGATAAGAAACACCTAAATCAACATTAAAATATGAATCCTTTTGAATTACACCTGGTACAATCACTGGATCAAATCCCGTAAACTCAGAACCATCCAATGTACTTTGAACAAAAGCAGCACTCAAACCAAAAGACAATTGATTTAAATCTAGAGTCCCTCTAGAAAATCTCAAATGATGAGCATAAGTCAACTTTCCTCCTCTTTGTGAGTGATAACCATTTTTGTCATTAAAAAGAATCATCCCTATCCCAGAAGTTCCATCTTCGTCTAAAGATGTATTAAAACTTAAGGTTTGCAAAGCTGGTGCATCCTCTTGACCAAACCATTGCTGACGACCTGTAAGTCTAATTTTACCACAATTTGAGGCTCCAGCCATAGATGGATGGATTAAATAATAATTGTCTGATAAGTAATCAGAATAAACTGCAACACCCTCTTGTGAGTAAGTAAATTGTGCTACTAAAAATGCTAAAATAAAATAACTCTTTTTAAAATTCATCGTAGGTTTATCGTTTTAATGAAAATGCGATTTATTGTTTAATATACAACTTTTTTAAAAAATCATTATTGCAGTTACAACCACAATAATGATTTTTAAAGCTTATCGGTCAAAGATATAAATTTTTGTGTTTTAAATACACCTTTAACCTTAAATATTCTTTATCTTTTTAATGAAAAATGCGCTTTAAACTGTTTTGCAGCACCATTTTCTGTATAGTCTATTGTAAACCAGTAATCAGTTGATGGTAATTGTTGGTTATTAAACGTTCCGTCCCAACCGTCACTGCCTATTGATGGGCTGATTTGTTTAAT